>JAFRQX010000008.1 GCA_017428385.1 Clostridia bacterium
CGGAATACGAGGCCGGCAGCCAACAGGCTGCCGGCCTTTTATCGTTGAAAAAGAAGGCGGAAAGCGGTAAAATTATATATAATTCAGAATTCATAATTCAGAATTCAGAATTTAGGTAGATATCAATACGGCTGGAATAAAGATATGATTATAGGTATCTATAGCAGAAAGATACCAATGGGCAAAATTGCCTACAGCCTATAATACCGAAAGCAAATGGAGGGGAATGGCATGAAAGGAATTATCCTGGCAGGCGGAGCGGGAACCAGGCTGTATCCGCTGACGATGGTCACATCCAAGCAGCTGCTTCCGGTCTATGATAAACCGATGATTTATTATCCGTTGAGCACGCTGATGCTGGCGGGTATCCGGGATATCCTGATTATTTCCACCCCGGAGGATACGCCGCGCTTTGAGCACCTGCTGGGAGACGGTAATCCCTTCGGGATCCGGCTGCAGTATACGGTGCAGCCCTCTCCGGACGGCCTGGCCCAGGCGTTCCTGCTGGGTGAGGAATTTATTGGCGACGATGCCTGCGCGATGGTGTTGGGAGACAACATTTTCTACGGCAACGGATTCAGGAAGGTACTGAAGGCAGCCGTTGAGGATGCGGAGGCCGGACGGGCGACTATTTTCGGTTATTATGTTCACGATCCGGAACGGTTCGGCATTGTGGAGTTTGATGAAAACGGCAAGGTGCTTTCTGTGGAGGAAAAGCCGAAGAATCCGAAGAGCAACTACAGCATCACAGGCTTGTATTTCTATCCTAAGGGAGTCTCCGCCAAGGCGCATGAGGTGAAACCCAGCGCCCGGGGCGAGCTGGAAATCACCACGCTGAATGATATGTACCTGCAGGAAGGCAGGCTGGATGCCCAGCGGCTGGGCCGGGGCTTCGCCTGGCTGGATACCGGAACCATGGACAGCCTGCTGGAAGCGGCGGACTTCGTGAGGATGATCCAGCAGCGGCAGAGTATTGTTATTTCCGCTCCGGAAGAGATTGCGTATATCAATGGATGGATTGATAAGACAAAGCTGCTGGAGAGCGCGGAGAAATACGGCAAGAGCCCTTACGGCGCACACCTGCGGGCGGTGGCGGAAGGAAAGGTCATGTATTAATGAATACTGAAAACTTAAAACTTAATAACGAATAATGATATATGGTACAGCCATAATCGGGATCCGGAAGTTTTCAGGACTGGAGTTTACAGATGAAGAAGATTGAGACGAAACTGGACGGGGTATACATTATTGAACCGGAGGTGCGAGGAGACGCACGGGGATACTTTATGGAGGTGTGGAGCACCCGGAACTTTGAGGAGCTGGGACTGCACTACGACTTTGTGCAGGACAACCAGAGCTTTTCCTCCCAGAAAGGAATCCTGCGGGGCCTTCACTTCCAGAACGCCCCGATGGCACAGGCCAAGCTGGTACGGGTCAACCGTGGCGCGGTGATGGATGTGGCGGTGGATCTCCGGAAAGGAAGCCCGACCTACAAGCAGTGGATCGCGGTGGAGCTGAGTGAGGAAAACCGCCGGATGCTGATGATTCCCCGGGGCTTTGGCCACGGCTTCAAGGCGCTGACGGACAATGTGGAGTTCTGCTACAAGGTAGACAATCTGTACAGTGCGGAATGCGACCGGGGCATCCGGTATAATGACCCGACTATCGGGGTGGACTGGGGCGAAGTGAGGACCGATCTGCTGAGCCCGAAGGATACGACTTCTCCGCTGCTGGATGACAGTGACTGCAATTTTGTATATGGGGAGATTTGAAACTATGACAATTATCGTGACCGGCGGAGCGGGATTTATCGGCTCCAATTTCGTTTTCCACATGCTGAAAAAGTATCCGGATTACCGGATCATCTGCCTGGACAAACTGACCTACGCGGGCAACCTGTCCACGCTGAAAAGCGTGATGGATAACCCCAATTTCCGATTTGTGAAGGCGGATATCTGTGACCGGGATGCGGTGAATCAGCTGTTTGAGGAAGAACATCCGGACATCGTGGTGAACTTCGCGGCGGAAAGCCATGTGGACCGCAGCATTGAAGATCCGGACGTCTTCCTGCGGACGAACATTATGGGTACGGCAACGCTGATGAACGCCTGCCGGAAATACGGCATTACCCGGTATCACCAGGTGAGTACGGACGAAGTCTACGGCGACCTGCCGCTGGATCGGCCGGACCTGCTGTTCACAGAAGAGACGCCGATCCATACCAGCAGCCCCTATTCCAGCTCCAAGGCCGGGGCGGACCTGCTGGTGATGGCTTACTACCGGACCTACGGGCTGCCCTGCACGATCAGCCGGTGCAGCAATAACTATGGCCCCTATCACTTCCCGGAAAAGCTGATTCCCCTGATGATTGCCAACGCGCTGAACGATAAGCCCCTGCCGGTTTACGGTGAAGGAAAGAACGTACGTGACTGGCTGTATGTGGAGGATCACTGCAAGGCGATCGACCTGATCATCCATAAAGGCCGGGTGGGCGAAGTATACAACATCGGCGGACACAATGAGATGGCGAACATCGACATTGTGAAGCTGATCTGCAAGGAACTGGGCAAGCCGGAAAGCCTGATCACCTACGTCAAGGACCGGAAGGGACACGATATGCGCTATGCCATCGACCCGACAAAGATCCATAACGAGCTGGGCTGGCTGCCGGAAACGAAGTTTGCCGACGGTATCAAGAAGACAATCAAGTGGTATCTGGACAACCGTGAATGGTGGGAAGAGATCGTGAACGGGGAATACCAGAACTACTATGAGAAAATGTACGGCAACCGGTAAGAGCCAATGAACAATTAATCATTCATTGTGAATTGAGGACTGCTGAATGGATATTAAGACGCTGATGAACCGGGCGAAAACACGGATCCGGTACTGGCTGATTTCGGATCTGTGGATCAAGAAGCTGGTTCCGGCCAGGATCCGTCATCTGTTTTCCAATAAAGTGATTGACGCGCTGGAGACGCATACGGACGTTCCGATGCCGTATATTGCAGGAAAGTATCCGAAGGGAATCAACCTGTATGGATTCTTCAAAGCGGAAAACGGACTGGCGCAGGGCGTGAAGATGTATGCCCGGGCGCTGGAGGAAAGCAATGTTCCGCATACCTTGCTGAACACTGATTTCCTGGACTGGCTGCCGCAGAACGATACGACGTTTGATGATCGGCTGACAACAGAAAACAAATACGCGGTGAACGTGATCCATATCAATCCGGATCAGTGGCAGGAAGCCTGCGGCATGTTCCCGCGGGATCATTTCAACGGACACTATAATATTGGCGTATGGCTGTGGGAACTGGAGCAGATTCCGGACCGGTGGATTCCGATGATTGACTATGTGGATGAAGTCTGGACTCCGTCGGAATTCATTGCGGGAGCGATGCGGAAAGCAACGGATAAGCCGGTAACCGTCATTCCCTACGGCATGGAAACGCCCTATGACGAAACATTGACGAGGGCGGATTTCGGCCTGAGTGAAGAGGATTTCCTGGTGCTGACAATGTATGACAGCAACAGCTATGCCAGCCGGAAGAATCCGGGAGCTGCGATTGATGCCTTCCGGGAAGCTTACGGAGACAATCCGGGGAACGTGAAGCTGGTGATCAAGATCAGCAATCCGAAACCGGAAGATATTGATTTTGTTGAGAAGAAGCTGGTGCCGGGAAGCTACATCCTGATGACGGAACGGCTGGAAAGAAAACAGCTGAACAGCCTGATCCGCCTGTGTGACGTGTTCCTCAGCCTGCATCGGAGTGAGGGCTTCGGGCTGGTAATGGCGGAAGCCATGAACCTGGGTACAGCCGCGGTGGCGACACACTGGTCCGCAAACGCGGAGTTTATGCCGGAAGGCATGGCCTGTAACGTCAGCTGCCGGCAGATTCCGGTGGGAGATGCTTACCAGGATGCGCCGGAAGGATTGACCTGGGCGGACGCGGATGTGCACGAAGCGGCAGATTACCTGCGGCGATTGAAGGATGAACCGGCATACCGGGAGGAGATCACCCGGGCCGGACAGGCCTATATCCGGGAAGCGCTGAGCACGAAGAAGTGCGCGGAGAGAATCGAAAAGCGGCTGGATGAAATCATAAACTAATACATCATTCTGAATGAATACGACGAGGGGAGCGGGTCTGTTGTTTGCGTACTGTCTGTTCTGCGTGACGCAGCGATGCAAAGTGATTGCGCAGCTGATGGAAGTACAGGGAGCAAGCCGGGCATTCTCTCCCCAGATTATCCGGAAACAGCGGAAGCAGGGTGAAAACATTGAACGCTGTTTTGACCTGCTGCCGGGATATGTGTTTATCTACAGCGAGGAGCGTCTGACAGACTACAAAAAATTCTCCGGGATCAACGGTATCGTGCGCCGGGTCGGCAAACAGGATGACGGATACGAGCTGCAAGGCCCGGACCTTGACTTTGCGATGCGGCTGCTGGAAAAAGACGGGGTGGTCAGCTCGATGAAAATTTGCCGCCTCGGGGATGAGGTGACCCTGGAAGACCCGCTGTTCAGCGGCTGCCAGGGTCAGGTGACCGAGATTGATTACCGGAAAGAGCGGGCAAAGGTGGAGTTTATGTTTGATCAGAACAGCTGCAGCACCTGGATCTCGGTGGAAGACGTAAAGCATCTGCATAAGACCGGAGAGGAGCAGACATAATGCCATCATTATCTGCGTATAAGAGCGCACTGGATTACAGCTACGCACCGGGAATCTTTCCCAGCATGGAATGCCTGATGCACCGGCCGGAGAAAACACGGCGGGTACTGATCCATTCTTCCGCCGCGGGACGGGAAGGAACGGACAGGCTGCGTGCCCTGGCGGATAAAGCCGGAGTACGGGTGGAGGAAGCCGATCGTGTACTGGCCCGGATCAGCGGAAAAGAAAACTGCTATGCGGCAGCCGTGTTCGAAAAGTTTGAGGACGCGCCGGATCCGGAAAAACCCCATGTGGTGCTGCACAATCCCGGGGACAGCGGAAACGTCGGTACGATCCTGCGGACGGCACTGGGACTCGGTATTGAAGACGTGGCGCTGATCCGTCCCTGCGTGGATCTGTTCGATCCCAAAACAGTCCGGGCGAGCATGGGCAGCCTGTTCCAGCTCCGGGTGAAGGTATACGACCGGTTTGAGGATTACCGGGAAGCGTTCCCGGACAGGGCACTGTTCCCGTTTATGCTGGACGCGTCTGTGCCGCTGCAGGAGGCGGTGAAGACCCGGCCGGAGAAATGGACCCTGATCTTCGGAAACGAAGGAAAAGGCCTGCCGAAGGAGTTTGCGACATATGGGCAGGCGGTACGGATTGAAAGCAACGAGAAAGTGGACTCGTTGAATCTGGGGATTGCGGCGGGGATTGGAATCTATCAATTCATGATGCATGACGCATGATGAATTGATATGAAATATCCTGCTTCGCAGGAGGTGAAATATTCGCCGTAGAACGGCGAATGTGACAGATACTGTAAACTAAAAAATGACCGTTCCGGGATAATCCGGAACGGGTTTTTTTGTCAGAGGATTGTGTTTGTGTGTGAGACAGTTACATGCCTTCAGGGGACGACTCCAAAAATGTCCGTACCTTTTTACGAAGATGTATTGAATTTTACAGATTTGTCTGGTATTATAGGAACAACATAATGGGGAAAGGATGTGTTCATAGTGGCGGATCAGCCCAAATATCTGCAGGTTGCGGACGTTCTGCGCAGAGAGATCGCGGAAGGCGTTTTTCGTGACGGACAGACTCTGATGACAGAGGAGGAGCTGCGTTTCCGTTTTAATGTGTCTCGCCAGACCATTCGTCAGGCAATTGCACTGCTGGAGGAGGACGGTCTGGTGGACCGGCGCCGTGGCAGCGGTACTTACGTGCGCCACGGACCCCGCAGAAGGATGCAGGGTACTGTTCATGTAGGCGTAATCACGTCCTATATTACTGACTATATTTTCCCGTCCATCGTGTCGGGTATTGAATCCGTGCTGAGCGAGAACGGCGTGGTGATGAACCTGAGCGCCACCTACAACGACAGCAAGACGGAGCGGAGCATCCTGGAGCGCATGCTGGACGGCCAGGTGGACGGCCTGATCGTGGAAGGCGTACAAACTGCCCGGGAGACGGAGAATGAGGATCTGTACCGCCGCCTGGCGGAACGGAATATCCCGGTGCTGTTCATGAATGCCTACTATCCCGGAATGACGAATGTGCCCCACGTGGTGATGGATGACTACGGCGGAGGACGAACCGCGGCGCGTGAAGTGCTGAGCCGCGGATACCGGAAGCCGGGCGGAATGTTCAAGGTGGACGATATCCAGGGCAAGGAACGGCTGAGAGGCTTCCTGGATGAAATGCAGAGCGAAGGCGTCATCATTCCCGATGAGCACCTGCTGCTGTTCGGCACCAACGAACGCATGTCCTGGCAGATCAATCCGGAAGGCACCAGGTTCATTGAGCGGCTGAAGAACCACGAAATGGACTGCATGACCTGCTACAACGACGTGTTTGCCGTCAGCCTGATGAACCGCCTGACCCAGGAAGGCATGAAGCTGCCGGATGAGATGGGCTTCATCGGATTCGACAACACGGCTTATGCTGAAATGGCCACACCGAAGCTGACCACGCTCGGCCATCCGAAGGAAGCCTTCGGTTCCCTGGCGGCGGAGAAGCTGCTGCGGATGATCGACGGTGAGCGGGAACGCAGCGTGAACATGGCCTGGACCCTGGTTGAGCGGGACAGCCTGCCCCGGGTGGAGCGGCTGTGAGCACGCAGATTCTCTGCGTCGGGAAGATGAAGGACAAGCCGTACCGGCTGATGGCGGATGAATACCTGAAGCGTCTGAGCCGGTACGGGAAGTACGAGGAATGCGAGGTTCCGGACCTGCCGGAACCCGCCTCCGGTTCTTCCGCGGCGCTGGAGGAGCAGCTGAAGACAAAGGAAGGGGAAGCCCTTCTGGCAAAAATCCGGCCGGGAGACCGGGTGATTGCGCTGACAATCGGGGGAAAACTGCGTTCATCTGAGGAACTGGCGAAACACCTGGCGGAACTGAAAACCGGCGGTGTGAGCAGCCTGGTGTTTGTGATCGGCGGCAGCCTGGGACTGGGTAAAAATGTGCTGGCCCGGGCGGACGAGGAAATGTCCATGAGTCCGATGACTTTTCCGCACCGGCTCGCCAGAGTCATGCTTCTGGAGCAACTCTATCGTGCGGAGAAGATCAACGCAAACGAACGCTATCATAAATAAATTTATGAAGCGGATCGGAGAGGTTCAGTTATGAGCAGACGAAACAGAATTGTCCGGCTATTCGTTCTGTTATTAACAGCAATGCTGCTGCTGAGCAGCTGCACGGCGAATGCGCTGGAAACGGCGAAGAAGAAAAAGAATACTGCGGCGCCGCAGGTGACGGCTGCCGTGGAAACACCCACGGCCGTGCCGGAACCCACCGCGACTCCCGGCCCGATGGATGAGGCGCAGCGGATTGCGGACTACATCTTTGAGCACGGAGAGCTGCCGGACAACTTTATCACGAAAAAACAGGCCCAGGCTCTCGGCTGGGACAGCATGTACAACTATGTAAGCGACATAGCGCCGGGTAAGAGCATCGGCGGAGACTATTTCGGAAACTATGAACAGAAACTGCCGGTTGTGAAAGGCCGGAAGTATTATGAAGCGGACTGCTTTTACAAAGGCGGAAAACGAAACGCGTACCGTATCATCTACTCGACGGATGGACACGTCTGGTACACGGAAGACCACTATAACACGTTTATTGAATTATTTCCCACAAAGGACTGATTAAGGAACCTTATCCCTATCAGCTAAAGGAGGCGAGAGGGAGAATGAAAAGAAATCTGAAGATTATCGGACTGGCGGCTGTGCTGGCACTATGCCTGCTGCTGACAGGCTGCTATCAGCCGCCGGACGAAGTAAATAACGGCGGACAGTCGGGGACGACGCCCACACCTTTTTTCAAGACGGTTGAGCCGTCGCCGACGATCCAGGTGACCCCTGATACGATCCCGGTGGATGTGCAGAATACCATTGCCGGAATCAATATCGGTCAGGGTACGGCCCAGCCGACACAGACCCCGGGCAGCGATAACGGATGGGGCAACTGGGGATCGGAACCGACAGCAAGCGTAACACCAATTCCGGACGTGGTTGTGCTGAATCCTTCCACAACGCAGGGGAACATCCTCACAACGGAAGGAACGATCACCACGATCCCGATTACGCCGACTCCCACGCCGGCACCGGTGACTCCCACGCCTACACCGAAGAGCCTGCAGCGCGGCTTTACCGGCAGCGACGCGGTACGCGCGGTGCAGAAGCGGCTGAAGGAACTGGGTTACTATAAGGGATCGGCTGACGGTGACTTCGGACCCGCAACGGAAGAGGCGGTGAAGGCTTTCCAGAAGGCGAACGGCCTGACCGCGGACGGCAAGGTCGGCGAAAAGACCCTGGCCAAGATGAACGGAACAAGCGCGGTGAGCGCAAAAGACGCCAGTTCCGGCACGGGCACAGGGAAGGCAACCGCCAAGCCCACTACAAAAGTGACCAATACGCCCAGGCCCACAGCAACCCCGGACCTGACGAAGGATATCTACCTGGAGCGGGGCTCCAAAGGCAAAAAGGTGGAGACACTGCAGCGCCGGCTGATTGAGCTGGGCTGGCTGAGCGGCTCTGTGACGGGAAACTATGACGAAACGACAGAAGCAGCGGTAAGCGCCTTCCAGAAGAAGGCCAAGCTGTGGGTGGACGGCAAAGCCGGCCCGGATACGCTGAAAAAGCTGTATTCTTCCGACGCTCCGCGGACTTCCACACCGATTTCCAGCAAACGGGAAACGCTGGAGATGGGCAGCGAAGGCACCGAAGTGAAACAGCTGCAGCAGAAACTGAAGGAACTGAATTACCTCAGCGGCAGCGCGGATGGCAAATTCGGCGTGGCGACAGAGGCCGCCGTAAAGGCATTCCAGAAAAATAACAACCTGACCGCGGACGGCAAGGCGGGCACCGCCACGCTGAACAAACTGTACAGCGGCACGGCGAAGGCTTCCTCCGGAACTCAGATTAACCTGGACAGCGTCGGCGGGAATTCCTCCGGACGGGATACTTCCGGTATTTCTTCCACGGGTTATATCACCCTGGAAGACGGCAGCTCCGGAGAGCAGGTCAAAACACTGCAGAAACGGCTGAAGGACCTGGGATACTATACCGGCAATGTGGACGGCAATTACGGCGACGGCACCAAGTCGGCAGTGATCGCCTTCCAGCAGCGGAACAACCTGAAAGCGGACGGCAAGGCCGGCCCCGCAACGCAGCGGGTGCTGTACGGCAGCAAGTCCAATATTACCTACGGATCCATGCGTCAGGGCGAGGAAAGCTCCGCGGTGAAGAACCTGCAGTATACGCTGTATGAGCTGGACTACTATGACGGAGCGATCGACGGCAAATACGGCCAGACGACCGCGGATGCGGTGCGGGCGTTCCAGATCCAGAATAATATCACACCGGTGGACGGTGTGGCAGGCAGCAAGACCCTGAGCGCACTGTATTCGGCAGACGCGATCCCTGCGACGGCTGCCAATCCGAACTACGGAACGGTGCAGTACGGAGACACGGGACTGCTAGTGCAGGAAGTGCAGGGCTGCCTGATTGATTACGGTTATCTGAGTGAAATGACAGGCGTGTATGACGACGCGACGGTGGCGGCCGTGAAGGCGTTCCAGGGCGCAAACGGACTGACACAGGACGGCAAGTGCGGGAAAAACACGCTGCAGGTTCTGTTCGGATACTGAGAAACCGGACGGAAATCTGAATCCATCATGAATCAATAATGCTTTGTTGACGTACCGGATTGTCCAGACGGGCAATCCGGTACATGAGTGGAAGGAATGAAGAAGAAATTACTCTGCTTTTTCCTCTGCGTGCTTCTGCTCCCGATGGGAGTGCTGAAGAGCGCGGGAGGAGACGGCGTGACCAGATGCCTGCTGATCGGGTGCGACCGGTTTGTATCGATGCCGGATACGGAGCCTGCAAGTGCCAACAACGTGGAAACGATGGGGGCACTGCTGACGGACTTCCTTCCGGGAGAAGTCAGGATACAACGGTACGTAAACGGGCCGGGGACTGTCGAGGGCTTTGAACGGCTGGTGAGGGACACCTTCCGGGACGCGAACGACGCGGACACGGCGCTGATTTACCTGAGCACCCATGGTCTGCTGCGGGAGGAGTCAGGAGAAGAACGGGTGGAGTTCCTGCTTTCGGACGGCGAAAGCGAGGAATACCTTGGGCCGGAAAAGCTGAAGCAGATCCTGGACAAGATTCCCGGGGATAAGACACTGATCCTGGACACCTGCCATTCCGGTGCGGTGATCGGCTGCGGCGGAAACAGCACGAACTGGTTTGAGGACGGATCATGCAGGGTGCTGACTTCCAGCGGCGCGCTGGAGGACAGCTGGTTCTGGAGCACCACAGAGGATATTTACAGAGGAACAGGATACTTTACCGCGGCTATGGACTGTGCACTACGGTCCAGCGATTTTGACCAGATTGACCCGGACGGTGACGGAAAGGTCAGCCTCGGGGAACTGACAGCACGGCTGCGGGCGATCCATGGAGCCAGTACGGTTTACTGCTGGCCGGAGAACAGCGACGTCCCCCTGTTCCGGATGATAGATGACCGGAAGCCGACAAACCGGTTCAGGGCCATTTGTTTTGATCCGCTTGAACCACAGGATCAAAAAGTTGTGCAGACAATGCATTTCCGGATAGAGGAAAACATGCGGCTGGAGTTTCATGAAATTTACAGCTATAACGGGGTATGGGATTTTGAACATCCTGTGAGTAGAAAAGATACCGAAAAAGACGGATTGATCCGTATGATGAAAGCCGGCGAGAAACAGAAAATGATCCGTAATTCCCGATCGAGCTTCGGTCAGGACGGCCGGATCCTGTTGCAGGTGATTTCCACGAAAGTGGACGGATCGGCCCCCATCGTGGAAGCCGGAACTGTGATGAGCCTGGAAGAACTGGACAGCCTTTATCAGGACGGCGAGCTGATCCAGGAAGAAACAGGCGGACAGACTGAACAGGAAGAGTCATAAGCCGGATGGTTCTGATCTGTTTTTTACCGGATGGGTCATGGACAATTGATGGTTTATCATGCATAATATATCGGTTGAATCCCTTTATGAAGAACGAAGACTGAGGTGAAATGTCATGTCTGAATGCACGCACGACTGCTCCAGCTGCGGCGCGGACTGCGCATCCCGCAATAAGCCGGAAAGCCTGCTGGAAGCGCAAAACGCGTTCAGCAATGTCAAAAAAGTGATTGCCGTAGTAAGCGGCAAGGGCGGCGTGGGAAAGAGCCTGGTCACCAGCCTGCTGGCTGTGCTGACCAAGCGCAACGGCCACAGCACCGCGGTGCTGGACGCTGATATCACGGGTCCGTCCATCCCGAAGATTTTCGGCATCCGTGAAAAGGCGATGGGTACGGAAGACGGTATCCTGCCGGTGGAAAGCCGTACGGGCGTCAAGCTGATGAGCGTGAACCTGCTGCTGGAAAACGATACGGACCCGGTGATCTGGCGCGGAGCGCTGATCGCGGGAACAGTAAAACAATTCTGGACCGACGTACTCTGGGGCGACGTGGACTACATGTTTGTCGATATGCCTCCGGGAACCGGTGACGTGCCGCTGACCGTGTTCCAGAGCCTGCCGGTGGACGGTATCATTATCGTGACCAGCCCGCAGGAACTGGTTGGCATGATCGTGGAAAAGGCCGCCAAGATGGCGAAGATGATGAACATTCCGGTGCTGGGCCTGGTGGAGAACATGAGCTGGATCGGCTGCCCGGATTGTGGCAAGAAGATCTTCCCCTTCGGTGAAAGCCAGACCGCGAAGGTGGCACTGGAAGAGGGTATTCCGCTGCTGGCACAGCTGCCCATTGATCCGGCAGTGGCCAAGGAATGCGATACCGGTGTGATCGAGCTGTTCAATGAAGACTGGATGGATCCGGTCATCAGCGCAGTGGAAAACTGCCCCAAGAGACAAATAAATTCATAATTCATAATTCATAATTCACAATTATGAGTTGCCGGACACAGATGATGTGCCAGGAATTATGGATGATTGGTTAGGATACAGGCAATTTGAGGATGTTTAATTCATTGTTCAGGATTCAGATAAATCATTATGAATTATGAATTGTGAATTATGAATTGACATTCTCCGAAGGAGAAGTCATGGCAAGAGGGAACCAGAACATTAACGACCAGCTGTTCCGGACACGCGGCAGAAATGCGGCGGAAAGCCGGGAAAGCCAGGAGGAGATCCGGCGGCGGCAGATTCGCAGCTGGATTATTCTGGTGAGCGTTGCGCTGGCTGTGGTGCTGGGAATTCATTTTCTGGGCCGGTACGGTAAGGGCAAGGAGATCAGTATGGCCAAGCTGCCCTGCTACGCGAACCAGAACGTGACGCCCTTCCGGGACGGACTCGTCTACTATGACGGCGTGTCCATCCATCACCTGTCTTCCTCCGGAACGATCCGCTGGAGTTTTCCGGCGGGAAGCGACGTGAAGTTTACCGTCGGACCGACGCATATGGCGATCTGGTCCGGTACGCAGCTGTTCCTGGTGGATAAAAACGGAAACGCGACCTACAACGAGAGCATGGAAGCCAAGGTTCAGCTTGCCCGGGTGGGCGAACGGTTTGCCGCGGTGGTTGTGGGCGAGAACGATACTGAGCCGAAGCTGATCGTGAAGGACCTGAAGGGCGCCCAGGTGGACCAGGAACAGGACGCCTACAGCGGCCTGATGATCCTGGATGCCGGGTTTTACGGCGAACAGGGTGAATACCTGTGGACGCTGGCCCTGGACGTGTTCGGCACCGCACCGAACACGGTGATGAACACCTTCCAGGTCGGTAAGATGAACTACCGCGAGGTTTCCCTGGGTGAATCCCTGACCTATAAGGTAATCTATGAGAACGCCCGGCTGCGGGTGTTTACCACCCAGCAGGTGTATACCTACGACTACAAGGGCACGCAGGACACGAACAGCACGATGCTGGTATACGGATGGAAGCTGATTGACGCGGACATTCCGGAACGCGGACGTGCCAAGCTGCTGCTGGCCCCGACCAGCCAGACCTCCAGCGCACAGCTGATCTCTGAACTGCGGGTGCTGGAAGGCATGAACGACAAGCGGTACACGCTGCCGACCACCTGCGTGGGCGCAAGCATCCATAAGGGCAACATCTACGCGATCTCCGAAGACTATATCTACCGGGCGGACATGTCCAGCCAGCGGTTCTTCGGATATCAGATTCCCGCGCCGGAAGGGGTTAAAATCACCGCCTTCTATGGCATCACGGATGACGGCCGGATGCTGCTGGCCTCGGGTGAAACCATGTACTCACTGACCTTACCTGAAAGGTAAAAAACGAATTCTGAATTATTACTAATGCCGGGTTGGGAATAGCAGTATAATACAGTTGGGAATCCAACATTTGGAGGCGTTCAATCATGACGATCTATGTTGACGCAATGGGCGGAGACCTGGCGCCGGAAGCACCGGTAAAAGGCGCGCTGAGAGCACTGCGGCAGTATCCGCATCTGACAATCATCCTGGCGGGCAAGCTGGATGAAGTCAAGCCTTTCCTGGGCGACTATGAGGACGTGAAGGACCGGCTGATCCTGGAGGAAGAGCCGGAAGTGATCACGAACCACGAGAGCCCGGTGATGGGTGTGCGCAAGAAGGTCAACAGCGCCACCGTGCAGGGCATGCTGAAGGTGCGCAGCGGCGAAGCGGACGGCTTTGTTTCCGCCGGCTCCACCGGAGCGACGCTGGCCGGCGGTATGTTCCGCCTGGGCCGGATTCCCGGTATTGAACGGCCTGCCCTGGCACCGCTGATGCCTAACGGACGGGGTCATTTCCTGCTGATTGACTGCGGCGCCAATGTGGACTGCAAGCCGGAATACCTGGTGCAGTTCGGTATCATGGGCGACGCCTATATGCGGGGCGTGATGGGAATGAAGAATCCCCGGATCGGCCTGGTGAACATTGGCGCGGAGGCTGAAAAAGGCAATAAGCTGGTGAAGGAAACCTATCCGCTGATGGAAAAGGCTCCCTACAACTTCATCGGCAACGTGGAAGCCCGGGACGTTCCGCTGGATCAGGCGGACGTGTGCGTAACGGACGGCTTCGGCGGCAACCTGATCCTGAAGTATACCGAAGGCCTGGCCAGCGCCCTGCTGGGTACCATCAAACATGAACTGATGGCGGATACCCGCGGCAAGATTGCCGGACTGATCGCAAAGCCTGCCTTTAAGCGGGTGAAAAAGATCATGAGCTCCGACGAAATCGGCGGCGCTCCGCTGCTGGGTGTACAGGGCGCGGTGATCAAGGCGCACGGATCCAGCAATGACTACGCGTTCTGCAGCGCCATCAGCCAGTGCGTGAAGATGATTGACGGAAACGTTGTGAAGATCATCGAAGAAGGCGTAGCAAAGATGCTGGCTGCTGAAAGCGAAGCAGCTTCCAGTGAAGAATAAGTATGTCCATCCGGGGAAACCCGGCTGAATATAATGGAGAAGAAATGAAGGAGGATCTGACAATGGATTTTGAAACCGTAAGAGACATGATCGCTGAACAGCTGAAGGTGGATGCCGCGGAGATCAAGCCCGAAAGCCGCCTGATGGAAGACCTGAAGGCCGACAGCGCAAACATCATGGTTATGATCATGGACATGGAAGACCGGTTTGGCATCACGGTGGAAGACGATCAGATCATGAAGCTGAAGACCGTCGGTGACGTGGCCGAATATATCGCTAAGGTGAAGGGCTGAGAACAGCAAAATCATGCTTGATCAGGTAATGAAAGCCCTGGGGTACACATTCCGCGACGAAGCATTGCTTCGCCGCGCTTTGACGCACCCGTCCATGGGAAAAAATGATAACCAGCGGCTTGAATTCCTGGGAGACGCTGTGCTCCAGTACCTGATGAGCGACGCGCTGTATCAGGCTCACCCTGATGAGCGGGAAGGCGCGCTGACCCACCGGCGGGCGCTGCTGGTCTGTGAAGCCGCACTGAGCCCCATCGCGAAGAAGCTGGGACTGGGTGAGGCGCTGATCATGGACCGGGGCGAGGAGCTGACCGGCGGCAGGGAAAAGCCGAGCGTGCTGTGTGACACCATGGAAGCAGTGCTGGCCGCGGTCTACCTGGACGGCGGCATGGAGGCTGCCCGCGGAGTGGTGGAACGCTGCTGGCCGGAAGAGGGAGAGGTTTCCCGTCCGCTGCAGGATGCCAAGGGCGCCCTGCAGGAAGTTCTCCAGAAGGACGGAGGAGACGCTCCCACCTACGAGATTACAGGACAGAGCGGCCCGCCCCATGCACCGGTATTCCGCGCCACGGTATACCGGTATGGAAAAGCCCTGGCTGAAGGCGAGGGCAAAACCAAAAAGCAGGCGGAACAAGCCGCAGCGCTGGCTGCGCTGCAGCAAATTCAGAATTCATAATTCACAATTCACAATTATATTGTGTGCGAATGAACCATTGGATGAATGAATTGATCAGCCGGACAAAACTTCTTCAGGCAGAAAAAGTCCGCATTCTGATCATTCTGAATTCTGAATTCTGAATTACAAATTACCGGAGGTAATTGGTTGATGGCTAAGATCAGTCTGGACCGGAACCGGTCCAAGGGTACCATTTCCAGGTATATCTACGGTTCTTTTGCCGAGCATCTGGGCCGCTGTATTTATGGCGGTATCTATGTGGGCAAAGACAGCCCTATCCCGAATGTTAACGGCATGCGGAAAGACGTGGTCGAGGCCATGAAGAACCTGAAAATGCCGGTGCTGCGCTGGCCGGGCGGCTGCTTCGCCGATGAATATCACTGGCGCGACGGTATCGGTGAACAGCAGGACCGGAAGCGCATGGTGAACACCCACTGGGGCGGCGTGGTGGAAGATAACAGCTTCGGCACGCACGAGTTCATGGAACTTTGCCGTCAGGTTGGCTGCGCCCCGTATATCACGGGCAACGTGGGCAGCGGCACGGTGAAGGAAATGAGCGAGTGGGTGGAATACCTGAACTCCGACGGCGACAGCACTGTGGTGCAGGAACGGTGGAAGAACGGACAGAAGGAAGCCTGGGGTGTGCGCTACTGGGGCGTCGGCAATGAAAGCTGGGGCTGCGGCGGCAACATGCGGGCGGAATACTATACCGATGAATACCGTCGTTTCCAGACCTACTGCAGGCAGTACGGCGACAACAAGCTGTACAAAATCGCCTGCGGGCCTTCAGATGCGGACGTGAGCTGGACCGAAGTGCTGATGAAGAACGCCGCCAACATGATGGACGGCCTGAGCATGCACAGCTATACGATCCCCGGCGGATGGAACACCAAAAACCGGGCGACCGTGTTCACCCAGGACGATTACTGGGAAACCCTGTTCTGCGCGGCGGACATTGACCGGAAGATCGGCCTGCACGCGGCGATCATGGATCGGTATGACCCGGAAAAGCGGGTCGGCCTGATCATTGACGAGTGGGGAACCTGGTTCCAGGTGGAACCGGATACAAACCCGGGCTTCCTGTATCAGCAGAACACGATGCGGGACGCAATGGTGGCGGCGGTATCTCTGGACATCTTCAACAAGCGCTGCGACCGGGTGCATATGGCCAATATCGCCCAGACCGTGAACGTGCTGCAGGCGATCATCCTGACCGAAGGCGACCAGATGGTACTGACGCCCACATATCATGTGTTTGACCTGTACAAGGAGCACATGGACGCGAAGGAACTGGATTGTTATGTGGATGCGGAGCAGACCGGAACCGAGAAATTCCCGATGCCTTCTGTGACGGCATCCGCCTCCGAAAAGGACGGCCGGATCACGCTGACAGTGTCCAACCTGGAGCCGGAAAAGGCACAGGAGATTACTGTGAGCCTGAATGGCGAAGCCATCCGCGGCGCGGAGGGACGGATCCTTACCGGCAAGATGGACGAATACAACGACTTCGGCAAAAACACGCTGGCGGTCAAGGCGTTCTCGGACTTCGAAGTGAAGGACGGAGCACTGGTGATCCGGATGCCGGCATGCGCCGTGGCAGAGATCAGACTGTGATAAGACCCTGCAGATGCCTGATCGGCGAAATGCCCGATGAGGCCGAACTGGCTGAGATTATCCGGGAGCGGATTGAGACGATCCCGGAGGAAGAGCGTACCCCTGAAAAGGAGTACGCTTTTCGTCTTTCCCGGTGCAGGGAGTGCGAAAGCCTGCAGCGGGGCACCTGTGGAAAGTGCGGATGTTATGTGGAGATCCGGGCAGCAAGGAAATGGCAGAGGTGTCCTGAAGTCCCTGCCAGGTGGCAGGACATTAAATGAATACTTAAAACTTAAGACTGAAAAATGAATAATGGCGGAGGAAAACAGCCCCTTTTGGAGCTGTTTTCTCTCTATTGTCTTAAATGTGAAGAAATATTACAGAAAAATGAATAACTCGTTGACATTATGTAACGTGTGAGATAGAATTATGGTGTATACGAATGTGGGCGGGAGGACTATGCCCTTTTCCCGCCTGTGGGAGGTTATCGTATGTCTCAGCTGAAGATCCGCCTTCGTACGCTGATGGCGATTGTTGCTGCGCTGACACTGCTTGTCTGCGCTGTTCCCGTGAGCGGTTTTACCGCGTCCGGATCGGAACAGACAACGGAAGAAGCGCTGGAAACCGTCAGCAGCTATCCTTATACCACGAAGACGAAGGTGAAGGTGAATCTGCGGGCCAGCCGCTCCACCCGGAGCACACTGCTGAAGAAGATCCCCGCGGACGCGGAGATCACGGTGAATGCTGTGAAGGGTTCCTGGGCTGAGGTACAGTACAAAAAGTATTCCGGCTATGTGAAGACGGACTACATTGTGCTGAAGGAAGTCAAAAAGGTGAAGCCGACCCCCACTCCCACGCCGATTGTGACCCTGAGCCCGGAAGAGGACGCCGGCGGATATATCATCCTGCAGAAAGGCGCGGAAGGCGCGGAAGTAAGATCCCTGCAGGAAGCGCTGATTGAGCTGGGCTTCCTGACGGGCAGCGCGGACGGCAAATTCGGAGCGAGCACGGAAAAAGCCGTTATCGCTTTCCAGCAGAAGAATGACTACCCGGCCACCGGCATCATGGACGCGAATATCCAGGCTTTCCTGTATTCCGGCCAGCCAAAGAATTCCGCGGGTACAAAAACCAGCATCAGAACCCTGAGCCCTGTGAAGGAAGTTTCCATGAAGAAGGGCAACAAGGGCGAAGCGGTGACAGAGCTGCAGCAGAAGCTGATCGATCTGGGCTACCTGAAGGGAACTCCTACCGGCACATATGATACGAATACCATCGGAGCGGTACGCTCCTTCCAGAAAAAGAACGGTCTGACCTCCAACGGTACGGCAGACGCTGTTACCCGGGAACTGATTATGTCCGGCACGGCTCTTGGCGCGAAGGACACTCCTACCCCGACCGTGGCGATAACCCCGAGTCCCACCCCCACCATGCAGGTCCCCGCTGAATCCCTGCGGAACGGTTCCAAGGGAGATGATGTGAAGCTGCTGCAGAAGCGGCTGAAGGATCTGAAATATTATAAAGGCTCTGTGGACGGCAAGATGGGCAAGGGAACCGTGAATGCCCTGAAGGAATTCCAGAAGGCACACGGCCTGAAGGATGACGGTGTGGCCGGTGAGGCTACCTATGCGATCCTGTTTACTGACAACGCCCTAAAGAAGGGCACTACCCCGACTCCGCAGCCAACGACTATCCCGACGCCTGTGCCGGAAGCGGCAACCGCAACGCCGGACACCTCTGCCAGCTGGCCGACCATGCGCAAGAATGACAGTGGAACCAACGTGGCCCAGCTCCAGGAAGCCCTGATCCAGCTGGGATATCTGTCCGGAAAGGCAGACGGCAACTACGGCGATAAGACTGTCAGTGCGGTGAAAGCCTTCCAGAAAGCCAACGGCCTGACCGCAGACGGTACTGCCGGCGAACAGACGCAGCGCGCCCTGTACGGCGGCAACGCGAAAGCGGCCAATGTGAAGACCACTGCCACCCCGAAGCCGGGAGCCACAGCGGCTCCGGCAACCAACACCAGCGGAACGCTGAAGATCGGCTCCACCGGATCGGACGTTAAGACCCTGCAGCAGAAGCTGATTGAGCTGGGTTACCTGAAGGGCTCCGCGGACGGCGTGTTCGGAAAGCAGACCGCTTCCGCAGTCAAGGCTTACCAGAAGGCCAGCAACCTGACCGCGGACGGCGTGGCAGGTTCACAGACCCTGAGCAGCCTGAGCAGTGTGGCCGCCTCCAACAACGCGGCCGCAAGCAATAAGACAACCGCTACAACCCAGAAAACGACGGTAACGCCCAGCGCCGCCAAGGTGCAGTATGCCAACTGGTACGAAAAGGTGAAGTCCGTGGCACGGAATTATCCGTATGCAACGGTGTATGATTTCGCCACGGGCATCAGCTGGCAGGTTCATATCTTCTCCCTGGGCGCGCATGCGGACTATGAGCCCGTAACGGCGAACGATACCGCACGCATGGAGAAAGTATTCGGCGGCAACACCTGGAACCCGCGGGCCGTTTGGGTCATCTTCTCCGACGGCAGCATCTATATCGGATCCACCCACTCCATGCCGCACGAAGTGCAGCATGTGAGGGACAACAACTTCGCCGGACATTCCTGCCTGCACTTCCCGAGAACCCAGGAGCAGGTGAACTCCATCGGACCGTACGCTACGAAGCATCAGGAAACCATCGATGCGGGATGGGCAGCGACACAAAAGATGAAGTAATTCATCTTTTGTAATGAATAATGAATACTTAAAACTTAAAACTTGAGAGTTGTATAGTAAAAGTGGACACCTCGAAGACTGAATGATAAAGTAAAGGAAAGAGGTGGACACAAATGCATAGAACATACAGCAAAGAGTTTAAGATCAAA
>JAFRQX010000009.1 GCA_017428385.1 Clostridia bacterium
ATGGCGAGGTACATTGACTACTACAACAATGAGCGCATCCAGGCAAAAACAAAATGGATGCCACCCGTAAAATACAGGTTGGCATCCATGGATTGAGCCTCGATCATAATTCAATGTGTCCAGGAAACTGGGTACATATCAGATTTCCGGACTTTTCTTTTTCTGCTATTTTTGAGCATTGACAAGGATGCGGCGGATAGATATAATATCTCCGCAACTGAATACCTTATCACGAGTGACTGAAGGACGGGCCTGATGATGTCACGGCAACCGGCGAAAGCAAGGTGCCAAATCCCGCAGCGTGCACACCCCACAGGGAGGCGCTGACAGATAAGGACGGTCAATAAGATCGAATCCCGCCTGGTTTGTGTGCAAGCCAGGCGGTTTTTTTATCCGACTGGACCGTCGCAAAAAAGAGGGCCCCGGTGAATGCCACCAGGGCGAGGCTGCGGAATAACGGCTGTAACAAAAAGCCCCGCACCGAACGACAAAAAGAAAAGGAGAAGAAAGATGCGCAGACTGTTTACTTCTGAATCTGTTACGGAGGGACATCCCGACAAACTGTGCGATCAGGTTTCCGACGCGGTACTGGACGCCATCCTGGAAAATGATCCCAAAGCCCGCGTGGCCTGCGAAACCTTCGCGACCACGGGGATTATCACCGTTATGGGTGAAATTACCACCACTTCCTATGTGGACATCAACGCCATTGTCCGGAAGGTTGTGACCGAGATCGGTTATGACGCTCCCGAAAAATCCTTCAACGGCAACACCTGTGCCGTGATGACCGCTATTCACGAGCAGAGCCCGGATATTGCCATGGGCGTGAATGACGCCCTTGAAACCCGGGACAGCAGCAAGGAAGCGGATATCGGCGCCGGCGACCAGGGTATGATGTTCGGTTATGCCTGCACCGAGACACCCGAAAGGATGCCCCTGGCTATTGCCCTGAGCCACCGGATGGCGCTCCGCCTGACGCAGGTGCGTAAGGACGGCACGCTGCCTTTCCTCTATCCGGACGGAAAGACCCAGGTGACTGTGGAATACGAAAACGACAAGCCCGTCGCGGTGGACACCGTGGTGGTTTCCGCCCAGCATTCCGCTGACGTGGATATGGAAGAGCTGAGAAAGGGTATCAAGGAGCAGGTGATTCTGCCCATTATTCCCAGGGAGCTGCTGACGGACAAGACCCGGATCCTGATCAATCCCACCGGCCGTTTCGTGATTGGCGGACCGACCGGAGATACCGGCCTGACCGGACGGAAAATCATCGTGGATACCTACGGCGGATCCGCACCCCACGGCGGCGGATGCTTCTCCGGTAAGGACCCGACCAAGGTGGACCGGAGCGCTGCCTATGCTGCCCGTCATGCCGCGAAGAACGTGGTGGCTGCCGGCCTGGCTGAGCGCTGCCAGATCCAGCTGGCCTATGCTATCGGCGTGGCGGAACCCGTCAGCGTGCTGGTGGATACTTTCGGCACCGGTGTGCTGCCGGATGACAAGCTGGCGGAGATCGTGACCAAGGTGTTCGACTTCCGGCCTTCCGCCATCATCGAACGGCTGAACCTGCGCCGGCCCATCTATCGTCAGACCGCGGCCTACGGTCACTTCGGACGGACAGACGTGGACCTGCCTTGGGAGAAGGAAGACTATGTCGAAAAGCTGAAGGCTTTTCTGAAATGAAGAATGAAGAATTGTTGTGTCTGCAAGCAGACGCTAATGAAAACTGAAAACTTAAGACTTAAAAATGTATAATGGTGGAGAAGAAAGCTTCCGGAAGGAAGCTTTCTTTTTGATTAAAAAGAGGGACAGGGGACTAGTTGAATTAATCTGTAGTATGCAGGTTTTTGCTAAACTACAGGATGTTGTGTACAGGGTGCAGACGGTGAAAAATAAAGGCTGGATGCTTTTTGGTGTTCCAAAAAAGGCTTGACAAGCCTTTGCACATTCTGATATATTTATTAGGCTGTCCGTACTGTGGACATGCATTGTAAGATGTTCTCGGACCGGGTCATCTCCCGGGATCCGCAAACGAGTTTGAATCTGTGAGGAGTGTTGACCATGTTCCGTACTTATCAGCCCAAGAAGCGCCAGCGCAGCAAGGTGCATGGCTTCCGTGCCCGGATGGCGACCAAGAACGGCCGTCGTGTTCTGGCTGCCCGCCGTCGCCGCGGCCGCAAGGAGCTGACGGTGTAATTACCGTCGCAAAGCCTGCTTCAGTATGACTGTGGATGAGGCCCGCCCGTTAAAGATGGGCGGGCTTTTCCTCATAAAAGACGCTGTTTAACAGCGCAATGGGATTTTCCGCGCAGAGCGGAAGGAAGAGAATGGAAAGACGTTATCGGCTGAAGAAAAATAAGGCGTTCCAGTATGTCTATCACAGGGGACATTCTGTGGGATGCCGTAATCTGGTCATGCTTCTTGCCCCGGGCAGGGAGCTGAAGATCGGTTTTTCCGTCAGCAAGAAAACAGGCAATGCCGTGACCCGTAACAAGATCAAACGGCGCCTGCGGGAATGCTTCCGGCCCTATTTGGGGGACGTAAAAACCGGTCTGTACGTTGTTGTCGCCAGACCTTCAGCTGCAGAGGCCGCCTTCGGGGATCTGAAGAAGGATGTACACTATCTGCTGAAAAAGCAGAATGCGCTGATCAAGCGCTCTTCAGAAGATGAAGGGAACCGCGCCGAATGAAACGCTTTCTACTGTTCCTGATTCGTTTCTACAGACGGGAACTGAGCCATCGCAAGCGGAAACCAAGCTGCCGCTATATTCCCACCTGCTCCGAATATGCCGTGACAGCCATTGAACGTTACGGCGCCTGGAAGGGCGGACGAATGGCGGTGTGGCGTTTGTTGCGATGCAACCCCTTTAGCAAGGGTGGCTATGATCCCGTACCGGAGGATCCCTGCATAACATTAAGGAGGGAATAACCCGGAATGAATGATTTTGTTTACAGTATTCTGGCCTGGATCCAAAGCTGGGTCGGAAGCTGGGGTTGGTCGATCGTGGTATTCGCAGTCCTGATCCGGCTGGTTCTGACCCCACTTGATTTCAAGAGCCGCGTCAGCATGCGCAAGACCCAGAAGCTGCAGCCCCAGCTGCAGGCGCTGCAGAAAAAGTACGCCAATGACAAGGAAAAGCTGAACGCCAAGACGGCTGAACTCTACAAAAAAGAGCATATCAATCCCCTGTCCAGCTGCCTGCCGCTGCTGCTGTCCTGGCCTGTCCTCATTGCTGTGTGGGGCGCCATGCGTATGGTGGCCAACAAGGAGCTGCTGATTCAGCTGACCCAGATTCTGAACAACGAAATGCCCGCGCTGGAACCCTGGCTGTGGGTTAAGAACCTGTGGATGCCCGATAACCTGTTCTCCGCCTGCCTGCCGGACCTGAACACACTGCGCGTGATTCCTGCCGACCAGTGGCAGGCCTGGTTCAGCAGCCTGGATCAGAGCAATCTGCCTATCCTGATCAAAGACCTGGGCCTGACTGCCGCAAGCTTTGACGGGAACGCCCTGCAGGGAACCCTGCAGCAGATCCTGGAAGCAGTGCAGCAGAATGCGGCTTATGTGGAAGCGGTTGCGGTCAGACCCGGCTGGACCTTTAACCTGCTGATTACCCAGGTTTCACTGATTAACCAGTACAACGGCTGGCTGCTTCTGCCGATCCTGTCTGCAGTGAGCCAGTTTGCAATGTCCAAGGCGATGGGCACTGCCCAGCAGCAGCCTGCAGCCCAGGGATCCGCTGCGGGAAGCGGAAAGTTTATGCAGTATTTCTTCCCGCTTTTCTCCCTGGTGATCTGTCTTGGTTATTCCGCCGCATTCTCCCTGTACTGGGTGTTCAGCGGTGTGGCCAGCATGGCGCAGACCATTATCATCAACAAGTGGCTTGACAATAAGGAACAAGCGGCCAAAGCAGTGGCCGGGGAAGGATCTGTGAAATGAAGCAGTATGAATTTTCCGCCAGAACCCAGGATGAAGCCGTAGAAATGGGCCTTCAGGAACTGGGTGTTTCCATTGCAGACGTAGATATCCAGGTTGTTGAAGAAGGCAGCAAGGGCCTGTTCGGCCTGTTCGGCTCCCGTCCCGTGAAGGTTCGCCTGACGCTGAAGGATGCTGAAGAAGATCCGCTGGCTGACCTGCTGGAAGACAAGAAGCCGGCCAAGCTGCAGATCGAGCCCGAAAAGAAACAGGAAAAGAAGCCTGAGAAGAAAGCCGAAAAGAAGCCTGTTGAGAAGAAGGCTGAAGAGAAGAAGCCCGCTCCCGAAAAGAAGAAGGCTGAGAAAAAGGCTGAACCCGCTGAGAAGAAGGAACAGGAAAAGCCTGCTGTGAAGGCTGAAATCCGTCCGATGGAAAAGCCCGAAGTGACGATGATCGCCGCTGAAGAGCTGACTGATGATTCTCCTGCCGGTACCGCCCATGCTTTCCTGGCTGAGCTGACCAAGCTGATGGGCGTGGACGTGACCATCGATATGGGCACAGACGCCGAAGGCAATGTTTACGGTTATATCAACGGTGATACGCTGGGTATCCTGATCGGCCGCCGGGGCGAAACCCTGGATGCCGTGCAGTACCTGACCAGCCTGAAGGTGAACCGGGGCCGTGAAGGCTATACCCGTGTGACCCTGGACACCGAAAACTACCGCGCGAAGCGGGAAGATACCCTGATCCGCCTGGCCAACCGGATGGCGAACCGTGCGCTGCGCACGGGCCGGAAGGTGAGCCTGGAGCCCATGAATCCCTATGAGCGCCGGATCATCCACTATGCGCTGCAGCAGACTGAAGGCGTTACCACCCACTCAGAGGGTGAAGAACCGAATCGTCACGTGGTCATTACCAACAAGAAGTAATAAGCTGCGGAGGAGACAGATATGTTAGACATTAATCTGCTCAGAAATGATCCCGAGAAGGTACGGGAGAACATCCGGAAAAAGTTCCAGGATGAAAAGCTGCCCATGGTGGACGAAGTGATCAGCATGGACAAGGAATACCGCGAAGCGATCCAGCAGGGCGACAACCTGCGCAACAAGCGCAAGGTGCTGTCCAAGGAGATCGGCGGACTGCTGGGCAAAGGCCAGAAGGAAGAAGCCGAGAAGGTCAAGGCCCAGGTGGCCGAGATGGCCGAAGAACTGGCTGCGCTGGAAGTGAAGGAAGAAGAGCTGAAGGCGGAGATCCGCAAGCGCATGCTCGTGATTCCCAACATCATCGACGACAGCGTGCCGATCGGCAAGGACGACAGTGAGAACGTGGAAATCCAGCGCTACGGCGAGCCCGTTGTGCCGGAATGGGAAGTTCCCTACCACGTGGATATCATGGAACGGCTGTCCGGTATCGATCTGGATGCCGCGCGCAAGACCAGCGGCAACGGATTCTATTACCTGATGGGCGACATCGCCCGGCTGCACAGCGCGATCCTGAGCTACGCCCGCGACTTCATGATTGACCGGGGCTTTACCTATGTTGTGCCGCCCTTCATGATCCACGGCAACGTGGTGACCGGCGTGATGAGCTTTGCCGAGATGGAAAACATGATGTACAAGATCGAAGGCGAGGATCTGTACCTGATCGGTACCTCCGAGCATTCGATGATCGGTAAGTTCATTGACACCATCCTGGATGAAAGCCAGCTGCCCCAGACCCTGACCAGCTACAGCCCCTGCTTCCGCAAGGAAGTGGGTGCCCACGGCATCGAGGAGCGGGGTGTGTACCGCATTCACCAGTTCGAGAAGCAGGAAATGATCGTTATCTGCAAGCCCGAAGAGAGCCCCATGTGGTTTGACCGGCTGTGGCAGAACACGGTGGACTTCTTCCGCACGCTGGACATTCCGGTGCGTACGCTGGAATGCTGCAGCGGCGACCTGGCTGACCTGAAGGTGAAGAGCCTGGATGTGGAAGCCTGGTCTCCCCGCCAGAAGAAGTACTTTGAAGTGGGTTCCTGCTCCAACCTGGGCGACGCTCAGGCCCGCCGCCTGCAGATCCGCGTGAAGGGCGCTGACGGCAGCAAGTACCTGGCCCATACCCTGAACAATACCTGCGTGGCTCCGCCCCGTATGCTGATTGCCTTCCTGGAGAACAACCTGCGGGCAGACGGTACCGTAGCGATTCCGGAAGCCCTGCGGATGTACATGGGCGGCAAAGATCACATTGGATGATTCCATCATCCAATGTGATCAATGAATAATGAAGAATGAATAATGAACAATTATAGAGTCTTCATTATCCGAAGGAGACAGCTATGTCTGAAGAAAAGAAAAAGGGCCTTTTCGCGAGACTGCGGGAAGGACTGAGCAAAACCCGGGGAAACATGACCGAAAAAGTCGACGACATGGTCAGGGAGAACCGGAAGATCGACGATGACTTCTATGAAGAGCTGGAAGATATCCTGCTCATGGCCGACTGCGGCCTAAAAGCCACCGAGACGATCGTGGATGAGCTGAAGGACCGGGTGAAGGCAGGCAAGGTCAAGGACGCCGCTGAAGCTCGTGAGATGCTCAAGCAGATCATGGTGGAGCAGATGGATATCCCGCGGCCTCCGCTGAAGTGGCCCATGGTGATGCTGCTGGTGGGTGTGAACGGCGTGGGTAAGACCACGACGATCGGCAAGCTGGCACTACGTTTCCAGGCCATCGGCCGGAAGGTCATGCTGTGCGCCGGAGATACTTTCCGCGCCGCGGCAGCGGAGCAGCTGAGCGTATGGGCGGAAAGGGCAAGAGTTCCGATCGTCAAGCATGCGGAAGGTGCGGATCCGGCTGCTGTGGTGTTTGACGCCATCCAGTCGGCCAAGGCCCAGGGTGTGGATCTGCTGATTGTGGATACCGCCGGACGGCTGCATAACAAGAAGAACCTGATGGATGAGCTGAACAAGATGCGCCGGGTCATTGACCGGGAGTATCCGGAAGCGGATACCCGCTGCATCCTGGTCCTGGACGCCACCACAGGCCAGAACGGCCTGATGCAGGCCCGGGCCTTTAAGGAAGTCGCCGAGATCGGCGGCATCATCCTGTCCAAACTGGACGGTACTGCCAAGGGCGGTATCGCGCTGGCGATCCGGCAGGAACTGGAAGTGCCGGTGTGGTACATCGGTGTCGGCGAGGGAATCGACGACCTGCAGCCTTTCAACGCGAAGGAATTTGTGGAAGCGCTGTTTTGAGGTATGAGGTAGGAAGTAGGAGGTAGGAAGACAATGGGCGAACTGACAATGGACAAGCTGGTGGCACTGTGTAAGAACCGCGGCTTCATTTTCGCGGGCTCCGAAATTTACGGCGGCCTGGCAAACACCTGGGATTACGGTCCTCTGGGTGTTGAATTCAAGAATAATGTGAAAAAAGCCTGGTGGCAGAAGTTTGTGCAGGAAAGCAAGTATAACACCGGCCTGGACTGCGCAATCCTGATGAACCGGGAAGTCTGGGTGGCCAGCGGCCATGTGGGCGGTTTCAACGACCCGCTGATGGACTGCAAAGCCTGTAAGGCCCGCTTCCGGGCGGACAAGCTGATCGAGGACTTCACCAAGGGTGAGGAAACCGGCGACGGCTGGACCAACGCCGAACTGGAGCAGTTCATTGCTGAGCACGATATCGTGTGCCCGGTGTGCGGCAAAAAGGATTTTACCGGCATCCGCCAGTTCAACCTGATGTTCAAGACTTTCGCGGGCGTGAACGAAGACAGCGCGAACGAAATCTACCTGCGTCCGGAAACGGCCCAGGGTATTTTCGTCAACTTCCAGAACGCCATGCGTACCACCCGGAAAAAGCTGCCGGCCGGTATCGCTCAGATCGGTAAATCTTTCCGGAATGAAATTACCCCCGGTAACTTCATCTTCCGCGTACGTGAATTTGAGCAGATGGAACTGGAGTTCTTCTGCAAGCCCGGTGAGGACCTGGAGTGGTTCAACTACTGGCGCGGCTTCTGCCGTGACTGGCTGCTGAGCCTGGGCATCAAGGAAGAAAGCCTGCGGCTGCGGGATCATGAGCCCGAGAAGCTGGCCTTCTACTCCAAGGCTACCACGGACTTCGAGTTCCTGTTCCCCTTCGGCTGGGGCGAACTGTGGGGCGTAGCGGACCGTACCGATTACGACCTGACCCGGCATCAGGAACACTCCGGCAAGAGCATGGAGTACCTGGATCCGGTGACCAACGAAAAGTACGTTCCGTACTGCATTGAGCCCTCCCTGGGCGTGGACCGTATGGTGCTGGCCTTCCTGTGCAACGCCTATGAAGAGGAAGAGCTGGAAGGCGGCGACGTGCGTACGGTGCTGCACCTGCATCCCGCCCTGGCCCCCTACAAGGCCGCCGTGCTGCCCCTGCAGAAGAACAAGCTGGGCGGACTGGCCAGCGAGATCCATGCAGAACTGTGCAAATACTTCCCTGTGGAATATGATGAAACCGGCTCCATCGGCAAGCGCTATCGCCGTCAGGATGAAATCGGCACGCCCTTCAGCATCTGCGTGGACTTCGAAACCGAAGAAACGCAGACCGTGACCATCCGCGACCGGGATACCATGACCCAGGAACGCGTTCCGATCAGCGAGATCCGCAAGTACATTGAAGACAGAATGAGATTCTGATATTCCCCGGAATGAATCAGCAACCCCGGACCATACGGTCCGGGGTTTTTGTATGAAAACTTTTTTTGTCAAAATCAGGCAAATGTACAACATTCTTTGGGGAAAAGCCGGAAGCCTTATGAATCCTTGCTTGCGGGGAAACAAAGGAGAAAAAATGAACATATCGAATCGTACAATAAAGTTACACAGAATATAATATATAGAAAAGTGTAACCATTTTGTGATATAATCACATAAACAGACAATATTTTCCAGATTATCGTTGACGGAGGCGACGGGAGAAATGAAAAAGGGAACGCGCAGGTGTATTGCGTGGCTGTGCGTTTTCTGTATGCTGCTGACGAGCATGCCTTATTCCGCGTTGTCTGATTCCTCCCCGGCGACACCGACAGACCTGCAGCCGGCCGTGACGGAAATAACGCAGGAGCCCGGAACAGACAATACCGGTGAGCCTGCGGCTGAACCGGCAGGGCAGGGGAATGAAAATCCGGAGTCCGAATCGGAAAAGCCGGCGGACGGGGAAAACACCGAGAGAGAGGGAACACAGAGGGTGAACCGGGACCAGATGGCCGGAAACGACCTGACGGTGAACGGCAGACTTGAAAAAAAAGAATACCAGATTCGCTTTACGCCGGCGGAAACGCAGACGGTGTATCTGATCCTGTCTTCCGACAAACAGCTTGAAGCGACTGTGGCGGAGGAGGAGACGGGCGCTGCGGTTCCGTTTGTCCGGGACGGTACGGATGAAAACGGAAGGAACGTGTGGACCGCGGCGGATTATAAAACCGAAAAGGGCCGGGCGTATCTGGTCCGGATTACCGGCGCAATATCAACGGAATTCACCCTGAGAATTGTCAAAAAGAGCATCCTGAAACAAGAGCAGGAAGCGGGAAACGCGGAAGATCCAGAGGAGCTGCCCGGAGATAAAGCCGGGGAACCGGTGCAGGAGGAAACAGTAGAAACACCGGAAAACCAGCCGGAGGAAACATCCGGAGAAGAGCTTCCGGAAGAGGGAGAAGAACCGGAAGAGGAACCCGCTGAGGAAACCGGAACCCCGGCAGAAGAGCCGGAGAATGAGCCTGAATCCGGACAGGACGAACCGGAGGAGAATACCGGGGACGGATCGGAAGCCAGGAACGGGGAAGAGGTTCCGGAAGAGAAAACAGAAGAAGAAAACAAAGAGACGCCGGCGGGAGAACTACCTGACGAAGTGTCCGGGGAAAAGGCGGAAGAGGCCGCTGAAGGACAGGCGGGGGAGGCAACCGGGGAAGAACTTCAGCCGGATGGGAACGTAGATACCGAAGCCGCAGAAGAAACCAAAGCCGCTGAAGAAGAGCGTGAGGCGGAGACCGGGGAAGTGCTTCCGCAGGAAGACGAGGCGGATCCCGGTGAAATACCGGAGGAGCCGGAAACGGATCCCCTGATGACAGAACCGGAAACGGAAGAACCAGCTGAAGTACGGCTGGATGCGGCGGAACCCGGAGCGGAAGCCTGGATCAGTTTCCTGCCTGAAGCGGGTATTCCCGCAGAAGCAGAACTGCATGCGAGGGGAATTCCTGCCGACGCCGGGGAAGCCTGGCGGGACGGGTTGGCGAAGGCCCTGAAGTGTGAAGATGAATCCTGTCTGAGATATACCAAATATATAGAGTTTACGCTGACCCGGGAAGGAGAGGCGCTGGAGCTGAACGCGCCGGTGACGGTCTGTATGCGGCTGCCGGATGTACAGGAAGGCACGGGAGCACTGCAGGTTGTGCGTTTTGACGGTACGGAACCTGTTTTGCTGAGCTGCGGCTGGCAGAATGGAATCCTCTTCTTCCGGACGGAGCGCCTGGGCGTGTTCGGTGTCGGCAACGCGCTGACGCCCCTGGCTGCCGGGGAGACCGAACTGGCCAGAGTGGAAGTGCTGGGCTTTGCCTCCGATGTGCCGGTGAGCCTGACGCAGGCGGAGAATCCGGAGATTGCGGAAGGGCTGGAGGTACTCGGAACCTTTGCTATCGGCGGCCAGGCAGAGAGGGATGAACATCTCTGGATCCGGGCGAAGCTGAAGGAAGAGGCGGCACTGAATCCTCTGGAAGGTATCGTCCTGTACCGGGTGAAGGACGGCCGGGCGGATGTGATGATGGAAGACCTGACCGAAGAAGCACGGATCGCAAAGCTGGATGCGGAACGGATTGCCCTGGTCAGGGATACGGGCCTGCGCCGCCGGACGCTGAGCGTGAACCCGGAGGGAAAAACCGAAGAGCAGACGATCACCCTGGACGGCTTGGTACCCCGGGACGCGGAGGTTGCGGCGGAAGATGTGACAGAACGCTTTGCCGGATACGTATTCCCGCGATTCCCGCAGAGAACCCTGCTGAAGGCACGGAAAGCAGCGCCGCAGGCGGAAAAGCCGGAAGAATGGATCACGCTGGCCGCGTTTGACATCAGCATTACGGACGAGAACGGGAAATATCAGCCGGATGAGGATAAACCGATCCGTGTAGAGATAATCGACAGCCGGATTACCCCGGAACGGGAAACCGAGCTGTGGCACATCCGGGACGACGGAACAGAAGAAAAAATCGAAAACATCACTGTGGAGGAAGGCAGGATTGTCTTTGAGGCAGCCGGTTTCTCCGTTTATGTGGTGGTTGTCCATGAGGACGGCACGGTGGCAAATCCCCGGGTGGAATTCCACTTTATCTCCCGGGACGATAACGCGCTGACCAGCGGGAACCGCGTTTACTATGCGAGCGCTCCCTATCCCTTCAGGAACAAGGACGGGCAGAACCAGACCACGCAGATCCTGAAAGACGGGGAGGCGCTGGAGCTGATCACGGATCCGGGGAACCTGGAGGACAAGCATTTCTACGGCTGGTATGTGGTGGAGCCATATATCATCAGCGGAACAACGAACGAATACGGAATCGGCACAGCGGATTCAAAGCTGTATTACAGCTGGCCGGCCAATCCGGACGCCATTGCCTTTGAAAAACCCATCAGCATCCAGGAAAGCAACGTCAGCATCGGCGATACGGTTCACTGGAGCCTGAACGGCGTTTCCGGCGAGGGTACGGTGGACAAGGACGGAAGCCTGCATGTGTTCCTGGCTCCGGTTTATGACAAATACAACTTTATCAACTTTATGCTTTATGCCCGGGATGCGGGCGTTACCGGCGCCAGCAACCTGATGACCCGGAAGCTGATTGCCAAGGGCAGCTCCGAGGATATCGACATACGGATCAGCGACATCCGGTCCAGCAGTACGGACGCGGTGCACCTCGTCTTTATCGGATGGGAATACAACGCCGGAACGGAAGAAAACCCGGAATGGGTACAGATTCCGACGGTGGACTATACCGGCGCTGAAATGAAGGATCCCGGCAGGGACGGGGTCTATTTCACCTCGTCCACAATGGCGGAAGGGGAAAGCATTGACCTCTATCCCATTTTTGTGGAAGCACGCTGGGTGGACTTTGTGAGCGGCGTCAGCGGCAGCGGCGCGACCTTTGTCGGCTCACGCTTCCTGGAATCCTGGGGCAGGAACGGTGTGGTACCCGAGGGAATGACGCCGGATCCCGACGTTAACGTGTTTGACCCGTCCATTCCGGTTTCACAGCGGCAGGGCTATATATTCGAAGGATGGTATGCCTTCGCCAGCACTGACCCGAATACAGGGGAAATTACCAACCTGACTGAACCGAAGGATGTGCCCGTCAGCTATATTGACGACAACCTGCAGGAACGGCTGGCTACGATCAACACAACGGCAATCAGGATTACAAACGGGAATGGACAGATTGACTATAACGGTAAATATACGCTGGACGTGGACAGCGGATATGACCTGTTTGAAGGATCGGGCACGTCCCTGAAATTCTATGACGCGCTGGACCGCCTGACGCTGTATGCCAACTGGATTCCCGATCATTCCGGCATCACCGTGGTCTACTGGACAGAAAACGCGGACGACGACGGGTATGCCTCCAGCGCGGTGAAGACCATTTCCACAACACAACTGAATGAGCAGCTGAACACAGCTTATGCTTCCGGATCTGAGATTACACTGGAAGGCCTGCAGGCCTATACCGAAGATTCTGTCAGCGTGCTGAGCACCGGATTCCTGGACGATGTGAGCGCCGTGCCGGCGGGAGAGGAAATCTTCTATGACCTGAATACGGAAAAATCCGACCGGTCCAGGATTATAGATGGGGAAGGAAACGCGATCTTCAACGTTTACTACAGCCGGAAGGTATTCAAACTGGTTTTCCACATCGGCCGGGACGGATATGTGAAGACGGGCGGAGCCCAGAAGACAGCCGAAGGATGGGACGGCAACTGGATTGAGTTCATGTTCAATGACGACAAGCTCACACAGCTGGGTTATACTGCCCATAACGGATCATCCAAATCCGGCCTGTACAGCATGACCTTCGAAGGACGGACGTATACATCAGAATATGTGACGACCAATGCAAACGTCATGGGCGACTATGTGCCGGGTGCGGATGAGAATGTCTATGTACTGGCGGCGAAATACGGCGCTTATATCGGTGACCGCTGGCCGAGTCCGTCCAATCCCAGGTTCAGATTTGATGAGCCTTCCAATACCACGCATACCATGTACACCTGGGCCGGATATTACGGCAGCCTGTACTGTCAGATCGCCAACGACCGGCCGACCTGGGCCGGACAGCAGGGCAACAACCCGGACCTGAACGGCATCTACAGCTATATGTCTGCGGAGCTGTGCTCCAACCGGGCCGGTACCGGCATTATCAACCAGAACCAGGTTCACCATATTGTGGCATACTTTGGCCTTAAATCGAACCGGGACAGGATCAAGCAGTACCATACGCTGTTCGAGGCGGTGGAAGGGACCTATGACCCGGATGAAGTTACCCTGGTGCCGGGTGAAGACTATACCGGGTATAACCGGACGACCTGGAGCAGTGACATTGCCCATGTAAGTCCCGAGGTCATCACGGATAAGATGTTCTATGAATCCGCGGGTTCGCCGGTGCCGGTTATTTCCAACGTGAATCCGGAATTCCAGATGGCCTGGGATTTTTCCGGGTATGACTACTTCTACAGCTGTTATAACGTACCGCAAAGATATGAAAACCATGTCTATTTTTTCTATACGCCGAAGCAGTATACGCTGACGTTCATGTATGAGAACGAGGCGGACCGGAAGATGGACACCTACTTCTACAAACAGTCCCTGGCGGACGCGAAGAAATACGAGGATCCCTGGAAGGAAGGATACAGCTTCCTGGGATGGTATACCAACGAGGCAGGCGCGGGCGAACCCTTTGATTTTGCCCATTCAACCATGCCGAGCCAGAGCGTTGTGCTCTATCCGGTGTTCAAAAAGCTGGATTACGTGATCCGGATTGACCCGAACGGGGCAGAGATCGACCGCTGGCGGGCCGGATCCACATCCGCCGGCGCCTCCACAGGTTTCCGGGTGAACTATAAGGAAACCATCAGCGCCTACAACTTCCTGGAGCGCAATTACCTGCCCACCTACGAGCAGGAGATCCAGGAACTTGGACTGAATCCGGAAACGGAACTCTATTACTACCTGAATACCCGGTACATCAGCCAGGAGCATGACGGGGACTTTATTCCCGGTGCCCTCCGGAGCGCACTGTACCTGACCGCAGCGGAGATTGACCAGTACTGGGCGTATTACAGTTCATTCCCGGAGGAGCGGTTTACTGAGCGCGGCGCGGTGAAGTTTACCGACAAGAATGAATGGATGGACGCTTACCTCGGCGGGCACAACCTGGACAGCCTGACAAAATACCGCCGGAAACAGGGCGCAGAGCATTACTCCTTTATGGGCTGGTACCAGGTGATGGAAGACGGATCGCTGGCTTCCGCTCCCTTCAATTTCAACACCATGATCACGGAGGATACCGAGATCCGGGCGCTGTGGCGGCTGGACGGCGGATATTATATCCGGTACAACCCGAATTATACCGAAGATGACGGTCATGGAAATGTAACAACGGTAATGGGCAACGTGGAGCAGTGGAGCGATCCGGAGGATCCCTCAAAACTGCTGTACGCGGACCAGTCTCCCACACACATCCTGCGGGCACCTTCGAACATCACCCCGGGCTGGGTTTTCCGGGGATGGCGGGTGGTTCGCCTGAACGGGGAAACCTGGGAACCGATCCAGCTGGATCAGAACGGTGAAGCCATATATTATCAGCCAGGCAGCGACTTCATCATTGACTCCAGCCTGGTTTCTGAGATTGCGGGCAACGGCGCTGTGATCCATATGCAGGCCTATTATGAACCGGACGATACTTCCTACCGCAGGCCGGATGTGACGAGCCTCATCCTGGATGCGAATGATCCCAGGGGCGGATATGTGAACACCACGGATTCCACAGGCCTTCCCGCACTGGACCATCCGGGCCATACCTGGATCAACACGGAGGATCATCTGGACGGCGGCGGACGGCCGACGCAGATCCTGTTCGGCGATACGGAAGAGCTGCTGCAGTCCAACCTGGCGCTGCACCTGTACCGGTACGCAACGGAACAGACGCATGACGGCGTGCAGGGAACCAGCTATTTCTCGAACGATGATTTCTACCTGCTGCTCGGCTTTGATGAGCATGAGGATCCCCTGAATCCCACAACCGGCTCTCCCTACATCCCCGCGTTTGCCGCCGATGGAGTGGCCGCGGTGACAAGGGAAGGACAGAAAACCCTCTACGCCATGTGGGAGCCCATGATCTACGCGATCTTTGTGAATACCACCGCTGAACCCATCACGGTCCGGTTCAGCGGAACTGCCGGCACGGAAACAGTCCGGGTTGTGAATATGGTCACCGGGGAATATGACCGGGAGGAAACCCGGGGCACGATTACCATTCCGGCAAAGTCCGGAGAGACTGACGGCATGATTAAGGTGGTCCTTCCCTGTGCGGAGGCCGGGACGGACGTGCTGACAGCTGAGGCACTGAACGATCACGCGCGGAAGAAGATCAGCGTCAGCGGCACATTCCGGGATGAACCCTGCGGAACGGGAGAAGAGGGCGTCCGCTACGAGGATACGGCGACCTGGTCCGGAACGGTGCAGTTTGACGAAGAAGGCATTGTGGTCACCTATACAGAGGAACCGGACAACCAGGTGCTCTTTGATGTGAATACTGGCCACTGGAAGGAAACCTCCGCGGATTATATCCAGCTGGAGGATGACCTGTACACGATCTACGAGGCAAAGATTACGGACAACGACTACCGGCCGGTGGATCCGGCCCATCCGGGTATGGTGTTCATCGGCTGGACCACCAACGCGGATATTGCAGCGCAGAGGGATTTCAGTACGGAAGAGGCGGTAACCTGGGGCAGCACAACGATTATCCCGGACGAGGGAGAGATTGTGCTGGACAAGGTAAGGGAAGAGTATCTGTGGGATTTCAGCCAGCCGCCGCCCTACGAGCAGACGCTGTACGCCGTGTGGAGCGACAAGGTCAGCGTTGTCTATAACATGATGTATACCAGCAACACCAGGTTCCATATATGGAACGGGCCGGAAACAGTGAATACCGACGTGCCTTATGTGTTCTACAGGAACGAGGAGGATCCCCGGTATGTAATCTGGTCCCTGGCAAAAGGCGACCGGGCGGTTAAACCGGAAAACCCGTCTCCCCATTCCGAAAAGCCGAACTGGAATTTTATCACCTGGCTGGAACATAATGCGAAGACAGATGGCTTCCGTAACAGTGACAGAAAGCCCGGCGCGAATGAAATTGTGGAGTATGCCTTTGACTTTTCACAGCGGATTATGGAAACGGTGACGCTGGTTACTTCCTGGACATCGACCATACCGCAGCACTACACCTTCACGGTGGAAAAGCGGGTGACAGACGGCAATCCCAATGATGAGTTTACCTTCAATGTGGAAGTGCTGGATGAACTGGTTTACGGTAAAATTACGAACAACACGAACACAACAGGGCTTCCGGCCAGGAGATGGGGTTCCACTGCCGTAAAGCTGAAAAAGAACCAGCAGTATACGGTGAATGTTACGGTATCTTATGTAACAGACTGGGGCGGAGCTTACGGCGTCGGGATAGAAGTAACCGACGCAAGCGGCGCCATTATCAAGAGCGGACAGGTGATCTACTGCGAAAAGAACACCTATAAAAACTTTGTTTCGGATTACAAATACACCCTGAAAATCTCCGAAGAAGCCGCGGCAGGTTATGACACAGAAGTGACCGTGGAGGATATGGATGAAGGAATCGTCTGTGAAACGAACCAGGAAGAGCGTGCGTTCAGTTTCACAGTAAGACAGGGAACCCGATCCGAATTCCAACCGACACAGAACACCTATACGGCCGGGGAGGACAACAGCCTCCGGATTGTCTTTACCAACACAGGTGAACCGATCATCGCGCCGACGGGTGTCAGGACAGGGATCATACCGTTTGTGGTGATGATGCTGGCTGGACTGCTGCTGGGCGCCGGAACATTCCTGCCGGGACGCGTAAGAAAACGCAGGCGGGGAAAGACTGCGCAGGAGGAGGAAACAGCCGGAAAGCAGGGTGATCCTGTGGGATGAGAAAAGCGGAAAGCCGGGGTGATCCCGGAGGATGAGACAGGAACACAACACTGAGGTATATGGAATAAGGCAGATAAATCAAACAGAAATGAGGAGAATCAGAATGAAGAAACTGCAAAAGACCGGATTCCTGCTGCTGGTACTGGCGCTGGTGCTGACGGTGAGCGCTTCCTTTGCCGTCGAACTGGACGGCGGTGAGGTGGGCGGGTTCACCCAGCCGGATACCCCGAACGTGAATGATAAGGTAGTCAGCATCCAGAAGGAGATTACCGTTTTCAACCCGGATGAGGCCCTGATTTACGGACCGGCAATCACCTATACCTATACGGTGACGCCCGGAACGGCGGTGAGCGTTACGGACGCAGCCTCCGACCATTCCTCCGGCACAGCGGCCAGCACCACCACACTGCCCGGTATCACCACGGGGGTGAAGGTGAACGGAGGAACTGCCGGAAACAGCGCTTCCGCAACGGGTACGCTGGCCTGGACAAACGCGGATATCCTGGATGCGTCCCAGACGGGTACTGCCAACTGCAAGGCATTTACCCTGGATTTCACCGATGTGGTTTTCACCCAGCCCGGTGTGTACCGCTACCTGATTACCGAGTCTGCCAACGCCTACACGACCAGCGGCGTTACGGAAACCACCGGAACGCATACCCGTTATCTGGATGTGTATGTGATGCGGAGCGACGCTTATGACGCCGCGGAAATCACCAAGGAAGACTGGCGGATCTACGGATATGTATGCGTCATCGAAAGCGAAGACATCACGCCCGACGGGGATACAACCACAGCGGGTGCGGTGAAGACCAACGGCTTTGTGGCGGCAACCAATGACAGCACCGCGGTGAAGGCCGATGAATACCACACCTTCAACCTGACGGTTGGCAAGACCCTGGTGGGAGACAGCACCATGAACAGCCATCAGTTCCCCTTCGACGCGGCCTGGACAGCCGGCGACGCAACGGGTACCTTCCAGTTCGCGGTGGAGGCAACCAACGCGACTGTGACCAGGACAGCCCAGGCAGGCGCCACTTCTGTGGGCGGAACGACCGTAGCGGCTGACAGCCTGTACAAGGTTGGCGGCGCAGACGCGGTGGGCACTGCAGACAAGGACGGTAATCCTTCCATTGCAAACGGAGGCACTGTGAAGTATATCGGTATCCCGACCGGAACCAAGGCTGCGGTAACCGAAACAAACAATGTGACGGGTACCACCTATACCACCACACTGGAAGTGGACGGTACAGCAGCGGCCTTTACGGGCGGTTCGGCAACCCTTGCCAATGAAGACAAGGTTGCTACCATGGCTGACGGGGCGACGGCCGTCTATGCACAGGCATCGGCTCCCGCCGCGGATACCGATACGACGATCCAGTTTACCAACACGCTGTCCGTAATTTCTCCCACCGGCTATGTGGTACGCTTTGCGCCGTACGCGGTGATGCTGATTGCCGGTATTGCCCTGCTGGTTGTGGCGAAAAAGCACCGGAAGCATACGGAGGAAGATGAATGACCACTGAGTTCCGGAGAGGAAAGGAACAGAAGAATAATGAACCGGCCGGCGGACCGGGCATGACGGAAGAAATGACGGTCCCGGCCGTCCTGACGGATGAAGGAGAAATCCAGCCGGATGCGAAGGACAGGCGCCACAGGCGCAGGATGCGTGAGCTGCGATTCCTCCTGCTCCGGCTGGGCTGCCTGCTTCTGGTGATTTATATCCTGTTTTTTCATCTGGTAGGACTGACCGTTATACCCGGGCGGGATATGTATCCGAGGCTGGACGCGGGAGACCTGCTTTTGTTCTACCGGATTGAACGGAACTTCAAGGCGCAGGATATCGTGGTGATCGATAAGCAGACGGAAGCGGATACGCGTACCGGTGAAAAAGGTTTTGTACGCAAGGCACTGGACTGGCTGGGCTTCCGGGATCCGGAGGCTCCCGCGACGCAGCGCTTTGTCTGCCGGGTGATTGCCGGACCGGGCGATACAGTGGAAATATCGGATGAGCGGGGGCTTTCCGTAAACGGAAACGCGGTGATTGAGAACAATATCTTTTATCCCACCCGGTCTTACGAGGAAGGTATGACAGTATATCCGCTGAAGCTGGGAGAAGGAGAATACTTTGTCCTGGCGGATCAGCGGAACGGAGGAATGGACAGCCGCTATTTCGGCGTTGTAAAGACAGAGGAAATCCGGGGAATCGTGATTACGATTCTCAGGAGAAATAACCTGTAGTATACAAAACAGTTCGGGGAAATATCCGGAAAGGAGGGACGCAGGATGAAACGCAGAGAACAGCGTGACGGCATCCTTACAGCGCTGAAGATGGGCAGCGGGCTTGTTTCCGCCTGCGCGGCGGTGCTTGCCCTTGTCCTGATCGTCTATTCCGGATATGTCCTGTTTGACAGTATGGCGGTCGGAATCAGCGCCTTCAGTTCCAACAGTGACCTGCTGAAATACAAGCCTGGCGTATTGGACGCACCCCTGGCGGAAGCGCCGTCCATGGAAACGGTTAACAAGGATTACCGCGCCTGGATTACGGTGGAAGACACACCGATTGATTATCCCATTGTCCAGGGAAAGGATGACCTGTACTATGCCGCCCATGACGTTTACGGCAAGGTTTCCCTGACGGGAGCCATATACCAGGCTGCAGCGTGCAGGCCGGACTTCTCCGACAGCTATAACCTGCTGTACGGTCATCATATGGACAACGGCGCCATGTTCGGATCGCTGGACAAATACCGGGAACAGGACTGGCTGAAAAGCCATCAGACAGCGGTTGTGACCGCGAAGAACGGAATAGTTTATGACGTGACATTCTTTGCCGCCGCGGTTACAGACGCCTATGAAAAAGGAATCTACACCATGGGCAACCGGGCACAGCAGGTGATCGATTTCCTGACCGGAGACCGGAGCCGCGACGCGGGCATCGGGACAAACGTGGTGGCCTGGGACGCGGAAGCCGCGAAGGATGCGGATAAAGTGCTGGCCTTGTCCACCTGTGCGGATACAAACACCAACGGACGGCTGGTGGTGTTCGGCCGGATGACCGAACGCAGGACGGAAAAGGATACGCTGAAGTTGACCGTGAAGTATTACGGTGCGAACGGCGAGGAACTGTTCCCGGACCAGACGTTTACAAAGCAGAAGGGCAGCGGATACTATGTGGTTTCCCCGCAGTATCCGGGATATGAGGCGGATATTGAGATCGTAAGGGGTACGCTGACGGAGGATACGGTGGTCAGGGTCCGCTACAGGCCGATGAAATGGACCATGAGGATCTGCTATCTGTATCCGGACGGAACGGAAGCGGCGGAAGCCTACGAAAGGGAGATCCTTACCGGGGAAAACTTTGAGGCAGAAAGCCCCGCAATTGCGGGATGGCGCCCGGTGCGGCTGAAGGTTTCCGGCGTGAACAGCGGCCGGAATGAGAACTATACAGTACTGTATGTACCGGAGGATACCGCAGGGGTTGTGGATATGGACGATCTGCGGACACCGGCGGACCTGGGTGACGTTTATATCCAGGCCGGTATATGCGCGGAATGACGGAGGAGGGGAAAAGATGAAAAAGCTGATGGTTTTCCTGCTTGCCTTCCTCCTGATGGTTCCGCATACAGTGCGGGCGGAAAACAAGCTGCCGGACGAGGCGGTTTGGAACCGCTGGTACCAGGATGAACGGGCCCGGCTGACCGTGGGAACCGTGACGCCGATGGAGGGCAGGTTTTTCACGGATCTGTGGGGCGGAACCGCCAGTGACCTGGACGTGCAGATGCTGCTGCACGCTGCGGCCCCCGTACGGTGGGACGGGAAACTGAATCGGTTTGTGTTTGACCGGAGCGTGCTGGAGGACGCCGCCGTGCTGACAAACAGCGACGGCAGCCGTACTTACCTGATGGTACTGGCAGAGGATCTGCGCTGGTCGGACGGCACACGGATCACCGCGGCGGACTATGCATTCTCCATCCTGCTGCAGATGGATCCTGCGGTGGCGGAAACCGGCGGCAGGCCGAAAGATTTTTCCTGGCTGGAAGGCAGCGAAGCGTACCTGAACGGGCAGGCGAAGGCTTTGTCCGGGGTCCGGGTGATCGGAGACAACATCCTGCAGGTGACGGTTAAAGCAGAGGCGCTGCCGTATTATTACGAACTGAACCGGCTGGCAATCCAGCCGTATCCCATCGGGGCAATTGCACCGGGCACCGCGGTCAGGGATGAAGGAGAAGGTGTATACCTGTCCCGTCCGCTGACAGCCGGGACGCTGGAGCAGATGGTACTGAACGAAACGACAGGCTATCTGTCCCATCCGCAGAAAGTGTCCGGTCCCTATCTGCTGAAATCCTTTGACGGAATCACTGCCCGGTTTGCGGCCAACCCTTATTTCCGGGGCACAGAGGACGGATATACGCCCCGCATCGGCCGGATCACATTTACCGCGGAGCATAACAGCGACATGGTTTCCCGGCTGACAAAAGGGGAAGCAGGCCTGCTGAACAAGGTGACCGGTGCGGAAGCAATCCGCGACGGCATCCGCTGCGTCATGGCTTCACAGGATACGCTGGCCATGCAGGTTCGGCCGCGCGCGGGCCTGACCATGATCTGGTTTATGGAATCCAGCCCGAAGGTACAGGAAAAGGCAGTGCGGGAGGCCGTCGCCTGCTGCTTTGACCGGGATACTTTTACCCGCCTGTATACCGGCGGATTCGGGACGCGGTCGGACGGCTTCTTCGGCGCGGGACAATGGATGTACCGCATGGAGGCCGGCGAGGATGCGGGAGACGCCAAAACCCTGCCGGAAAAGGGCCTGACCCTTCCCGGACTGACCTGCTATACAACGGACAGGGAAAAGGCAGTCCGCCTGCTGGACGCGGCAGGCTGGACCCTGAATGAAAAGGGAGAAACCTATAATCCTTACCGGGACAGCGTCCGGTACAAGCGGACCGGAGAAAAACTCACCGGCCTGGAACTGACCCTGGCAGTACCGGACAGCGAAGAGATCCTGAAGGAACTGGAGCTGACGCTGATCACACCGCTGAAGGAGGCCGGAATCCGCCTGACGGTTGTGCCCGTAAGCATGGAAGTGCTCCGGGAAGCCTATGACGGCGGGAAAGACAGCGGTTATGATATGCTGTACCTGGGTGAAAACTTTTCCCGGATCTTTGATCCCGAGATCCTGAAACCCCGGAAAGAAAACGACGGGGATTCGGAACTGACCCGGGGCAGGGAGGAAGTGTACGGCCTGGCGCTGGACATGGTGCGGACCGAGCCGGAGGATACAGAAGGATTTGTCCGGAAGTGGACGGCAATGCAGGAAAAGATTACGGAAACCCTGGCGCTGCTGCCGGTCTACTCCAACCTGTATTTCGATTTCCACACGAGGGAACTGCATCAGTATGACGTTACCCGGGGCGCATCCTGGGCGGAAGCGATTGTTTACAGCTGTATGAGCGATATGGAAGAACTCTCCGGTGAGGAGAGGCAGCGTATCCGCAGGGAACTGGAAGAGCAGTTCGGCAAATAGGAAAGCTAACGAAAAAAGAGAAAGCAGATATCTGCTTTCTCTTTTTGATTTGTCATTTTACCGGCGGGAAGAGTTCCCGTTTGCGGCCGATCATCTCGTCCGTCCGGTTGATATATTCCAGGATATTGCTGACATTGGGCGCCCTGGTAATATGGCCTTCTTCCGGCCAGATCCGTTTGGAGATGCCGCCGGCGCCCATAGCAAGAATATGGCTGGTTTCCTCCATAATATCCACGTTATACAGGCAGGCATGTCCGGGAAGGGCATAGCCGGTGTTCTCCAGGTTACCGGCCATCTGCTTCTGCTTGTAGAGGTAGTAGGGAACCATTCCCATGGACCGGGCGGTTTCCCGGCCTGCGTCCACCATACGGGCGGTCATTTCCCCATCCGGCAGGGGATGCTTTTCCAGGCTCATGCGGGAGGAACGCTTGATGGCCAGCGTATGCACGGTGAAGCTTTCCGGGCGGAGTTTCCGGGCTTCCTCCAGGGTGTGGGCAAAGTCCGCCTCGTTTTCTCCCGGCAGGCCGGCGATGACATCCATGTTGATATGGGGAATCGCTTCCTCCCGGGCCAGGGCATAGGCTTCCCGTACCTGCTGTGCGGTATGCGCCCGGCCGATGACTTCCAGCGTCCGGTCGTTCATGGTCTGGGGATTGATGGAGATCCGGCTGATACCGGCCTGGCGGATGGCCCGGAGCTTGGCCCGGGTGAGGGTATCCGGCCGACCGGCTTCCACCGTGTATTCCATGGCACCGGGGAAACAGGATACCGTTTCGCCGAGCAGTTGTTCAAAAGCATCCTGCGGCAGGGCGGTGGGAGTGCCGCCGCCCACATACAGCGCGCGCAGCTTCCGTCCGCTTTCCTTCAGGATTTTCGCACAGGCATGCATTTCCCGGACCAGGGCGGCCATATAGGGACCGACCAGGCTGCCGTCCCCGATTTCTCCGGAGGAGAAGGAACAATAGGCGCAGCGCGTGGTGCAGAAGGGAATGCCGATATATACATCCATCCAGCTGTCGCCGGGAGCGGGCAGCTTTTGCTGTTCAGCCGCGATCTCAGCCAGCAGCGCAGCCCGGGAAGGAGAAACATCGAAATCCGTAACCAGGCGCCGGATGGCGTCCTCCGGCGTTAATCCTTCCGCTAACGCCTCCAGCATCAGGTGCGTCGGCCGGACGCCGGTCAGGCTGCCCCAGGGCGGCTGAAAGCCGGTGATCTCCCGCAGGAGGTCATACAGGGTCTGTTTGCACAGGCGCCGGGCAGCGCGCCGGCGGTGGAGGGTACGGATCCGTTCATCCGCGTCTTCCGGTGCGGGCACGGAGCGCTCAGCACAGCGGCCGTCCGCCTCAAAGCGGACAAAGAACTGACCGTCCCGTTCCGCGGTGACCGGCACAAACTTCTTCGGTTCCTCCCAGACGCTTTCCGGAAATCCAAAAAGCCGAGTCAAGACTCTCAACTCGGGCTCAATGGTTTCAAGATAAGAAGCTAATTCACAACTCATAATTCACAACATATCATTCGGATTGGTTCAGTGGCCGGCATGCATGGGAATGGACCTGACCATGGGCATCAGCCGCCTCAGGGAATCTTCCATCTGCTCTTCATTTCCGCCGGGCAGGTCTGTGCGACCCCAGCCGTAATCAAACAGCGTATCGCCGGTGAACAGTTCCCCTTCGATCAGATAGCATACGCTTCCGGGGGTATGGCCGGGAGTATGCAGTACCTGTATTTTCAGGCCGGCCAGGGTCAGCTCGTCACCTTCCCGGACCAGGTCGGTTGCTTCGGGTGCGGTGATTTCGTACCCTACCAGGCCTGCGCCGGCATTCAGGACGGGATCGGAAAGCATCGGCGCGTCCAGTTCATGAATGACAATTTTCGGCCGGTCAGCCGGGGCTGAATGCTTATACAGCGCATCTACCGCGCCGATGTGATCAAAGTGTCCGTGGGTCAGCAGGATAGCCGCGATTTTCCGGTTGCCGGCAGCCTTCAGGATCCGTGCCGCCTCATCGCCGGGATCAATGACAATGCACTCCTGTCCGCCCTCCGGACCCAGGATATAGCAGCGAGTCTGTACCATGCCGACGGTCAGTTCATCGATGATCATGGCTGTTATTCCTCCGTGCGTCAAAAAGCTTTTTCGCTGTCCAGAAGGATGGTTACCGGGCCGTCATTGACAAGGGAAACCTTCATCTCGGTCCGAAAACGTCCGGTTTCCACGTGGATTCCCTGGTTCCGCCAGGCAGCCACCGCCTGCTCGTACAGTTCATTGGCCATTTCCGGACCGGCAGCCTGGAAATAGGAGGGCCTGCGGCCTCCGCGGGCATCCCCGTAAAGGGTGAACTGGGAAACGGCAAGGATGCTGCCGCCCACATCCAGGATGGAGCGGTTCATAACGCCGTTCTCATCATCATAAATGCGGAGGTTCTGGACTTTCTCCACGATGTATTTCAGGTCCTTATCGGTGTCTTCCTTGGATACGCCGATCAGGACCATCATGCCTGCGTCGATGGCGCCGACGGTTTCGTTTTCGACGGTCACGGAAGCGCTGGTAACGCGCTGGACAACTGCTCGCATAGTAGAATCCTTTCGGGAAAGGTAGGAGTTAGGAGGTAAAAGTGATGAGTGATCAGTGAAGAGTGTAGAGTGTAGAGTTGTTTACAGAGCAACGATTATTTCGTTGCTCTGTAAACATCAAGAATATCAGACTTGTTGCGTAGGGCCTGGATGACCTTGTTCATTTCTTCACGGGAATGAACATCCAGGGTCAGATGAAGTGTGGAAATCTTGGTCTTTTCATCGCTCTGGATAGAGGCCGCGCGGATGGAAACGCCGTTCTCACCGATGATGGTGGCGATTTCACTGAGCATGTTCAGCCGGTCATAGGCAATGATGGTAATGGTGGCGTAGAAGGTATTCTGGCCGTCGCTGGCCCATTCCACGGGAATGCGGCGCTCTTCTTCACCGGTGGCGACGTTGACGCATTCCGCTTTATGGATGGTCACGCCGCGGCCGCGGGTGATATAGCCCACAATCTCGTCTCCGGGAACAGGGCTGCAGCACTTGGCAAAGCGGACGGGGATATCCAGGTCCTCACTGCCGGTGAGCACGATGCCGTGATGGGCACGGTGCTGGCTGAGACGCTTTTCCTCAGAAACCATGTCGTCCACGGTCTGGACGGTCTGAACCGGCTGTTCCTTCGCCTTCTGCTCTTCGATCAGGCGGGTGACAACATAGACGACAGCCATGCCGCCGTAGCCGACAGCACTGCAGATGTCATCAAAGTCCGTGAAACCGGTGCGCTTCAGGATCGGCTCATAATACTCCGGCTTGACAATATCGGACATGCGGACGCCGCGGCGGACGCATTCCTTTTCAATCATGGCACGGCCGATTTCAACGTTTTCTTCCTTCAGGGACTTCTTCAGGAACTGGCGGATCTTGGCCTTGGCCTGGGGTGTTTTACAGATCCGGAGCCAGTCGGTGCCCGGTCCCTTGGAGGAAGCGGAGGTCAGGATTTCCACCCGGTCGCCGGTGCCCAGGGGCGTATCCAGCGGAACGATTTTACCGTTGATTTTCGCACCGACACACTGGTTGCCGATGGCGGAGTGAATCCGGTAGGCAAAGTCCAGGGGAGTGGCTCCCTTGGGCATGGAAATGACGTCTCCCTTGGGGGTAAAGAGGAATACTTCCTCAGAGAAAAGGTCTGTTTTCAGGGTGTCCAGGAACTCGCGGGAGTCCCGGGTCTCTGTCTGCCAGTCCAGCATCTGACGAACCCAGAACAGCTTGTGGTCCAGGTTGTCCTCCCGGTTGGCGCCTTCCTTATACCGCCAGTGGGCGGCAATGCCGAATTCCGCCACGCGGTGCATGTCCCAGGTACGGATCTGCACTTCAAAGGGGAAGGGAATCTTCCGGCCGCCGACAACGGTGGTGTGAAGGGACTGGTACATGTTGGCCTTGGGAACAGAGATATAATCCTTGAACCGGCCGGGAACCTGATTCCACAGGGTATGGACAATGCCCAGCACGGTATAGCAGTCCGGAATGGTATCCACAATGACGCGGATGGCGATCAGGTCATAGATCTGGTCAAAAGCCTTCTGCTGGAGGACCATTTTGCGGTAGATGGAATAGAAGTGCTTGCTGCGGCCGTCGATGTTGTAGCGGATATGCTGCTGATCCAGCCGTTCTGAAAGCTCATTGATGACCAGCTTTATGCTTTCCTCCCGCTCCTGGCGCTTCATGCCGACGAGATGGACAATGCGGTTGTAACCTTCCGGATCCAGGTATTTGAGGGACAGATCCTCCAGCTCCTGTTTGATGGCGTAAACGCCCAGACGGTGCGCCAGGGGAGCATAGATATCCAGCGTTTCCCGGGCAATGGCCTGGCGGCGTGCTTCCGGCTGGAAACGCAGGGTGCGCATGTTATGCAGACGGTCGGCCAGCTTGATCAGAACGACCCGGATATCCCTGGACATGGCCAGAATCATCTTGCGGAGGGATTCAGCCTGGGCTTCTTCACGGTCCGCAAAATCCAGCTTATTCAGTTTGGTGACGCCGTCTACGAGATCCGCCACCTCATTGCCGAACTCCTCACGGATGGTTTCAAGGGTGATGCCTTCGCAGTCTTCGACGGTATCATGCAGGAGACCGGCGGCAATGGTGGGGGGATCGATCATCAGATCCGTAAGGATCGAAGCGACAAGGGAAGGATGGGTGAAATAAGGCTCACCGGATTTGCGGAACTGGCCTTCATGGGCCTTTTCAGCAAACTTCCAGGCTTTTTCCACCAGCTTATAGCCGTCACCGGGATGATATTTCTGTATCCGGTTCAGCATCTGATCCAGAGGCATTGCCTCATAAGATGTGAAAGCCACAATTACGCCTCCCTTCGGGAGTCTAAATTAAGAATTAACAATGAACAATGAACAATTATATAGTGTCACAATATCCCGGAAAATGAATCCAGGATCATGTGACGCTGGTGAATACTGTCAGTTCATAAATAACGAAGGGGCAGTTTCACAACACATTATTATACCATGTTTCCTGAATTATTGATACATGCCACCTGGGCCTCAATATTGACACGACCCCGGAAGTCGTTCCGGATGGGGCGATAGAGCAGGTCCAGGACTGCGGGGCTTTCGTCAGCGACATCACCCTTTGAGAAGGCAATACCGTCCACAACAGAAAGATCTGCATCCAGGACGGTCAGCTTCAGATGGGAACCGTCTTTACCCACCCGGCGGAGGGACTGCACCTCTGCTCCCTGCAGCAGGAAGAGCGGCGCGGGATTGCCGCAGCCGAAGGGTTCCATACGCTCCAGCATTGCAAGGGTTTCGGGCGTCCAGGTCCGGAAGGGGACAATCATGTCATATTCCATGGCGGGCAGGAAGCATTCCTCCGGTGCGGCGGCGGAGATCACTTCTTCCAGCCGTTTCTGAAGCAGGGGAATGTTCTCTGTTTTTACGGTCAGGCCGGCAGCCTGTTCGTGTCCGCCGAAGCGCTCCAGCAGGTCGGAACAGGTGGAAAGCATGCGGTAGATATTCACTCCGGGAATGGATCGGCAGGAACCGACGGCGGTGTCCTCATGAATGCTGAGGGCAATGGCGGGCAGGTGAAAGCGTTCACACAGCCGCCCGGCAGTAAGGCCGATGAGACCAGGATTCCAGTCTTCTCCGGATACGATGATGACATGGGATTTTGCCAGTTCCGCCGCATCCAGCTGGGTCAGGGCGGAGGCTGTCATTTCCCGCTCCAGGTTCTGCCGGGTGCGGTTGGCTTCCTCCAGCAGGCCCGCAATATGCGCCGCCTTGGCGGGGTCAGGGGTCAGGAGCAGATGAACGCCCAGCTTGGCGTCTCCCAGCCGTCCGGCAGCGTTCAGCCGGGGACCGAGACGGAACGCAAGATCATCGGCAGTGACCGCTGCCTGCAGTCCGGCGTTTTCCAGCAGGGCTTTCAGGCCGGGGCGGGAGGTGTTCATGATGCGGTGAAGCCCTTCCCGGACAATCACCCGGTTTTCTCCCTGCAGGGGCACGATATCCGCCACGGTGGCCAGGGCGGCCAGATCCAGCCGCTTTTCCACGCCCGGCATTCCCTGAAGGGCCTGGCAGATTTTAAGCGCCACACCCGCGCCGCACAGATACGGGCAGGGATAATCTCCCAGCAGGGGATCCATCACCACATCCGCCTGCGGAAGTATTTCCGGAGGCTGGTGATGATCGGTGACGATAACTGTCAGCCCAAGGGACTTTGCCAGGGCAACTTCTTCCACATTGGAGACACCGCAGTCCACCGTGATGAGTACCTGGGCCTTTTCCGCAATTTCACGGATGGCATCGGCATTGAGGCCATAGCCTTCGGTATGACGGGAAGGAATGCGGTATGCCAGGGAGGCGCCTTCCTCGTGCAGGGTTTCCATCAGGATGGAGGCGGCACAGACGCCATCCGCGTCATAGTCGCCGTATACGAGAATGGTTTTCCTTTCAGCAATGGCCTTCCTGAGCAGGGTGACTGTTTCGGTCATGCCGGGAAGCAGGAAGGGATCGTGAAGATCGTCCAAGGACGGATTCAGATAACGATGGGAGTCTTCTTCCGTATGGATACCGCGGGCTGAAAGCAGTGAGGACATCCAGTCCGGCAGACCGGAAAAGGATTCACCGCCGCTCCTGCGCTGGATCAACCGGGTATGAGTCATGGCAGTGCCTCCCTTCTGAAAATGAAGAATGAAAAATGAAGAATGGCGGATAAAACAGCACGAGGTGCTGTTTTCCCGGAACTCAACATAAAGAGCCCTGAAATGAAAACAAGAAAGGACTGCGTGACCGTGGTCCTTCGACTGCGGTCACTACGTACCGCCCACTTCGTGGCCCGGGACTGCCGTCCGTTCTTCACTGAGAAAGAGCCACCGGCTCTTTCTCCGGGCGTTTCGAACCCCAGGATGACATCTTAAGAAGAAAAAACAGAGAGGGACTGCGTGACCGCAGTCCCTCTCTGTTTTAATAATCAGGCTTTAGCTTTGCGGCTGCGGCGCTTTTCTTCGAGGAAAGCCCAGACATAACCGTTGATCATGTTGGCGCTGTAGACACCGGAGAGGATACCGACGATGATCGGCAGAGCGAACTCACGGATGGAAGCAACACCCAGGATGCACAGAGCCACGATGGTGATCAGGGTGGTCACTGTGGTGCAGATGGTGCGGCCCAGGCTCTCACGGATGGAGATGTTGGTGATTTCTTCACGGGGAGCGGTGGGCATCTTCTTGGCATTCTCACGAATACGGTCGAAGATAACGATGGTGTTGTTGATGGAGTAACCAACAATGGTCAGCGCCGCGGCGATGAACGAAGAGTTCATCTGGATCACGGAGCGGAAGATCACCATGAAAGAGAGCATGATCAGCACGTCATGCAGCAGACCGAATACAGCGGCGATACCGGAGTTCAGGTCGAACCGGATGGCGATGTAAATCAGCATCAGGCCGGCGGCGAGGAGCACGGAGATGATCGCGTTCCGGACCAGGGTGGCACCGGCTACGGGACCGACGTAGTTCACATCACCGATGGAAACGGCTTCGGGATAGGTTTCCTTGATGCCGGCTTCGAAATCAGCCTGAACCTTCTGGATGTCATCCTTGGAAATATCCTTGATGCGGATGTTGACTTCATTGTTATCGCGGCCCTGAACGGTGACGGTGCTGCTTGTGACACCCATGTTTTCCAGCACAGTGTTCACGTCAGAAGCGGTGACGGCGGTCTTCATATCATACTGCATGGAGAGGCCGCCTGCGAAATCGATACCCAGGTTAATTCCCTGGCCGGCAAGGTGCAGGCCCAGGGCGACGAGGATGATCACGGCGGAGATGATAAGGCAAATCCTGGAACGATTCTTGATAGTCATTACGCCTCAACCTCCTTTTCATCAACAACGTTTACTTTGGTATAGAGGGAGGTGTTGGTAGCACCAGCGTTCACGAAGCGGTTCATGAGGAAACGTGTAACGATGATCGCGGTGAACATGGAAACAACCACGCCCAGCAGCAGGGTCTTGGCGAAGCCCTGGATGGAACCGGTGCCGTAGAACAGCAGCACGATGGCGGCGATCAGGGTGGTGACGTTGGCGTCCAGGATAGCGGACATAGCGTTTTTGAAACCGGCGCGGACGGCAGCCTTCACGCTGCGGCCCTTGCGGACTTCTTCGTTGAAGCGTTCGAAGATGATGACGTTCGCGTCAACTGCCATACCAATGCCCAGAACCACACCGGCCAGACCGGGCAGGGTCAGCTGGATATGGAAGAGAGCGATGAGCAGGAACAGCAGGATCGTGTAAATGGTCAGGGCCCAGGAAGCGATGAGACCATTCAGACGATAACGGAGGATCATCAGGAGCATGATCAGCAGGATGCCGATCAGAGCGGCGCGTACGGAGGAGGACACAGCGTCCTGGCCGAGGGTGGCGGACACTTTATCAACCTTCTGCTGGGTCAGTTCCAGCGGCAGGGCGCCGGACTGGATCTTGGCGGCAACGCTGGTCGCCTGTTCCTGGGTGTAGTTGCCGGTGATGACGCCGTGGCCGTCCAGAATTGCGGTCTGAACAGTGGCGTTGATCAGCTCTTCACCGTCCAGCTCAATGATCAGGTTCTTACCGACATTGGCGGCGGTGACTTCACCGAAGATCTTGGCGCCTTTTTCATTCAGCTCAAAGGCGATTTCATGTCCCTTTTCGCCGTAGCTGTACATGGCCTTCTTAACCATGTCGCCGGTCATGAAGACCTGGCCGTCGGTGGTTTTGAACTCCATCTTAGCGGCTGCGCCGATCAGGTCCAGTACGGTATCGTCCTGAACATCCGGGATTTCAACACGGATGCCGTCAGCACCCAGCTGCTGGACATTGGCTTCATTGTAGCCCTTGTCAGACAGACGGGAGCGGATAATGGACATAGTGCCTTCACGCAGGCTTTCAAAGTCCGCGCTGGAACCTTCCGGAGCTTTGCCGGAATATTCAACATACATACCGCCCCGCAGGTCAAGACCCAGAGGCAGGGATTCAGGCCAGTTCTCGGAATTGGTGGTGGGCAGCCAGGACAGAACCTTGTACAGTCCACGGGGAGGCAGGCTTGCTCCGGTGACACCGATCACGCCAAGTGCGATGGTGACGACGAGCAGCACGCACAGCGCGATGATGGCTCCGGTTTTGCCGCCAACGCGCTTATTGCCGGATTTCATATTGATCGTTTCCTCCTTCGAAAACACAGTTGAAGATATTATAAACGCCTGACGATTTCCCGTCAAGCGCTATTCAAGGTAAATCAAGGGGAAGAACCGGAAAAGAACTCAGTTCAGATACATGCCAGGGAAGATCATATTGACGCCCAGAACGGTGGCTCCGAAGTCCGCTGCCAGACGCTGCTGGGGGACGCTGCGGCTCATGATCCGGGTGGTGATGCGGGTAACGCCTTCCGCGGCCATGATGGCCATCAGCCGGTGCAGGAGTGCCTTGCCCATGCCCTGGTTCCGGCTGCCGGGCTCGATATAGATGGCAACCAGTTCACAGTCCGTGCCCTGGCCGGCCATGATCGCTTCGCCGATGAGCACCGCGTTACGGTAGAGGCCGAGGGTCATGAAGTGGGGCATACGCTGGAGGCTCTTGAGATAATTCATATCCACGAAGGAGATCTCATTCATCTGGAGCCGGTAGATGAGGCTGTTCTGCTCGTCCCAGGTATTGAGGGGAGTAGGAGCAACGGTGCAGCTCATCGGAATGCGCCCGTCACCGAAGGGGATGGCCAGCTGGAGGACTTCATCGGTTTCATTGCAGTCAAAACCGTTATGAGTATAGAAATCCTTCATCTGGATATCGTTGGGGGCAATGCTTGTGTACAGACGGCAGCGCATCTGTGGATTCACGTTCTGCAGGATGCGCGCGCGGGCAACCAGCGCGCCGAAAAGGAGATACCGTGAAGCGGGATCTCCGGCCAGCGAAAAATACAGATTGACAGGACAGTCCGGATAAAGACCGGGCTGGAGCTGATAAAGGATAAAGCCATATCCGGTTTGTGTTCCAAGGTCATCAACCGCGTAGAACACGTCTTCCGGGTTCAGCCCGTTTACAGGCTGCTGGGGATGTACGATCGTCATAGCGTGTACTCCTTTCGGGAATCCCCTTATTATACAAAGTATAGGAGCGGATGTCAAAAATGCCCGGACTTCTGTCGGGACATTTTGAATGAAATATTTGCCCGTTGGGCAAATATGAAATATCGCTGTTGCGATGTGAAATACAGAGCCGCACTACGGCTCTGTGTGAAATATCCGCCTGAAGGCGGATGTTTTATTTACTTTTATGCTCTATGGTATACATGAAGCATAGCTTCAGTACCCTGGTACAGCGGTACTGCTTGCCATGGAGGGGAAAAATCGTTATAATAGGGAAGCTTTCATTCTGAATGAAGGTAATCATCTTAAGAAAACAGTCTAGAGTTGGAGCGGAGCTCCAAAGGGAGGAAAAGCAGAAATATGGCACAGAATCCTGTGTTTACAATCACTATGAGCGACGGACGTGTGATGAAAGGCGAACTGTATCCTGAAGTCGCGCCGCAGTCCGTTGGCAACTTTACCGCGCTTGCCAACAGCGGTTTCTATGACGGACTGATCTTTCACCGGGTCATTCCGGGCTTCATGATCCAGGGCGGCGATCCCAAGGGTATCGGCATCGGCGGCCCCGGCTACTGCATCAAAGGCGAATTTGCCGCGAACGGAATCAACAATCCCCTGAAGCATACCTACGGTGTGCTGAGTATGGCCCGCAGCATGATGCCTGATTCCGCCGGAAGCCAGTTCTTTATCATGACCAGCGACAGTCCCCACCTGGACGGACAGTATGCTGCCTTCGGCAAGGTGCTGGAAGGAATGGATGTGGCAGAGGACATCGTGAAGGCGAAGCGGGATCACTCCGACAAACCGCTTGAGCCGCAGGTCATGGCATCGATCCGGGTGGATACATTCGGACAGTGCTATCCCTTTGATCAGATCTGAGAAAAGCATTGAAGCGCGGAAAGGGTTGAACCCCTTTCTGCGCTTTTCACTTATGTACGGGATCATAAGTACTCAATAAGGCTGCTGACAGAGACAGGAGGCAGGAAAATGGAAAAGCAGAAAATCACCGTAACGGTTGCGGGCAAAAACTATACGCTGGTATCCGGAGACCCGCCGGAGTTTGTGAAGCGGGTGGCGTCTTTTGTGGACCGGAAGCTGAATGAAACGGCGGCGGTAACCAACCTGCCTTCCGGCCAGGCGGCGGTGCTGACCTGTTTTAACCTGGCGGAAGAACTGCTGAAGGCGCAGGATGAGAACACGATGCTGCGCAGGCAGAATGAGCAGCTGGCGCGGAGCGCCAAAGCAATTCAGAATTCATAATTCATAATTCAGAATTAAGTGCTGAGTTGATCCGGAAGATGATTTCCGACGTATGGATATAAAAGCATTCAGCATGAAATTCAGGAGTATGCCGGTATATAATCATTATGAATTATGAATTAATTCAAGGAGTGTAGCGACATGGAGAATCTGGCTCCGGCAGGGAACCGCGCGGCTCTGGAACGGGCGGACGCGGCAGGTGCGGACGCGGTATACCTTGGGTATGCCGCTTTCAGTGCGCGCGCCGGTGCGGGAAACTTTAACCGGCAGGAGCTGGAAGATGCCATCCGCTACGCCCACCTGCGCCATATGCGGGTTCATGTGACGGTGAACACGCTGGTGAAGGACGGTGAACTGGAACAGGTGACAGAGGTGCTGCGGCTGCTGAACGACCTGCATGCGGACGCGGTACTGGTGCAGGATCTGGGTGTGCTGCGGATTGCCCGGAACCTTTTCCCGGGATTGACGGTGCACGCGAGTACCCAGATGGCGATTCATAACCGGACGGGAGTGGTCTGGTGCGGCAAGCAAGGAATCCGCAGGGCTGTGCTGGCACGGGAATGCTCCCTGGAAGAGATTCGCAAGTGCGCGGATACCGGTGTTGAGATTGAAGTGTTTGTTCACGGTGCACAGTGTGTGGCAGTGAGCGGACTGTGCCTGTTCTCCAGCATGGTGGGAGAACGGAGCGGAAACCGCGGCCGGTGTGCCCAGCCCTGCCGGATGGAATATGACTACCGCGGCCGCCGGGGCGCGTGGCTGAGCCCCCGGGACGTATGCCTGCGGGACGAACTGCCGAAGCTGGCGGAGGCGGGCGTGGCTTCCTGCAAGATAGAGGGCAGGCTGAAGCGGCCGGAATATGTGGCAACCGTGGCATCCAGCTACCGTAAGGGCATGGACAGCCTGGAACGGGGAAATTTTGAAAAGGCTGACGAGGCAGAGAAAGAAGGACTGCTCCAGATCTTTAACCGGGGCGGTTTCATGAAGGGATATGCCCTGGGCTGCGAGGACGCGGGCGTGATCTTCCCGGATACGGTGAACCATCAGGGCGTCCGGATCGGCCGGGTGACAGCCGCGGACGGAAAACTGGCAAAGGTACAGCTGGAAAAAGACCTGCGGAACGGTGACGGACTTTCCCTGCGGGGAGCACATGAGGAAATCAGCCTGGTTTATGCCGGACCCGACCTGAAAACAGGGGAGACGGCCATCCTGCGGCTGAGACCGGATGTGAAGGCCAAAGGTGGGGATATAGTATTCCGCCTGACGGCTGTGGATCAGCTGGAAAAAGCGGAAGCGATGAAAGGCCGGACAGTGCCGGTTGATCTTTTCCTGAAAGCAATGCCTGGGGAAACACTGCGCCTGACCGCCACGGACGGGGAAAATACCGTAACGGTCACAGGTGACATCGTGGAAGCTGCGAAAACCCGGGCAGTGACAGAAGAAGAACTGGGACGCAGCCTGGAAAAAACCGGAGACACGGTTTTTGTTCCGCGTGAGGTCAAAGCGAAGACGGCCGGCGCCTTTGTACCGGTAAGCCGGGTGAACGCCCTCAGGCGGGAAGCATTAAGCGCATTGGCGGAGGAAAGAATTTCCGCTTTTGAAGCGTGCAATGCACAATGCACAATGCATAATGCACAATTAAATGTTCCTGAAGAATACCTGCCTGAAGGGAAAGTGCCGGAGATAGCCTATATCAGGACAAAAGAACAGGCACAGACTGCGCGTGAAGCAGGGCTGCGGGTGGTCTGGTGCCCTGAGGATTACCGGGCGGAAGCCCTGCAGGCGCTGAAGGCTGAAATCCAGCCGGGAGACTGGCTGGCCCTGCCGGACGTTTGCGAGGAAGAAACCCTGCAGGCACTGCGGCGTTATACGGAAGAGAACAGGGAACGGCTCGGCGGTGTTGTGCTGGGCTCTGTCGGACAGCTGGGAACGGACTGGCCGGTTGCTTTTGCGGCAGGAGCCGGGGTACCGGTGATGAACCGGCAGGCGGCTTCACTGCTGCTGGAGGAAGGGTGCGCGTTTATAACGGCTTCTCCTGAACTGACAGGGCAGGAACTGAAGATACTCCTGGCCGGGGGCGCGCCCATTGTGACAACGGTTTACGGACGGACGCGGCTGATGCTGCTGCATCACTGCCCGGCGCGGACTGCCCTTGGACTGAAGAAAGGACATGCCGGCTGCCGGATGTGTGATGAGGGACATCCTGACGCGCTGAAGGACCAGGTGCTGGAAGACCGCAAGGGATACCGCTTCCCGCTGCTGCGTCAGCGGCTGCCGGAAGGGTGCCTGGTACAGCTGATGAATGCCTTCCCGACAGACATAATCAATTCAGAATTCAGGATTCAGAATTCAGAATTAAACAGAGCGGTTGTCCTGACTACAGAGGATACGGAAGAAACAAGAATGATCCTGGAGGCTTTCGAAGATGGACGGAAGACGGACGGAAAAACTACTTCGGGACATTGGAAAAGACCAGTAGAATAATTATGAATTGTGAATGATGAATTCATAATTCCGAAGGAATTAATAGCTATGATGAAAGAAAGAACACTGCGGGTGCTGGAGTTTACCAGGATCCGCGAGCTCCTGGCTGAGGGTGCGCTGACGCCTGCAGGAGCGGAAAAATGCCGGGCGCTGGAACCGGCGGACGAACTGATTGCCGTACAAGCACTGCAGGCAGAAACAGAAGAAGCGACCGTGATCCTGCAATACACCGGCGGACATCCGATGATTGCGTTTCCGGATGTGAAGCCGGCGCTGGTGGTATGTGAGAAGGGCGGAAGCCTGAGCGCCGGGATGCTGCTGAATGTGGCGGAGCTGCTGCGGGCGAGCCGTGCGGCCCAGGACGCACTGGTGACGGAACGGGAAAACACGCCCATTCTGCGGGCAAAGGCGGAAGGCCTTTTTGTTGCCCGGAATATTGAAAGAGACATTACAGACGCGATCATTTCCGAAGATGAGATCGCCGACCGGGCCAGCAGCGAGCTGATGAACATCCGGCGGCATCTGCGAGGAGCCCAGGATCGGATCCGGGACAAGCTGAATCAGATGATCCATTCCGCCACGCTGCAGAAGGCGCTGCAGGATCCGATCATCACCGTGAGAAACAACCGGTATGTGCTGCCGGTGCGGGCGGAATTCCGCTCAAGCGTCCCCGGCCTGGTTCATGACCAGAGCTCTTCCGGCGCTACGCTGTTCATTGAACCCATGGTTGCGGTGGAAATGGGCAATGAACTGAAACAGTGGGAACTGAAGGAACAGCAGGAAATTGCCCGGATCCTGGCGGCGCTGTCCGCTGAAGTGGCGCCCTATGCTGCCGCCATGGCGGAAACCCAGGAGCAGCTGGCAGAGCTGGACTTCATCTTTGCCAAAGGACTGCTGAGCCGCCGGTTTTTCTGCGTGAGTCCGAAGATGAATAATGAGGGCCACCTGAAGATCATCCGCGGACGGCATCCGCTGATTGATCCGGAGAAGGTGGTTCCTTCCACGATCTGGCTGGGAGAAGAGTTTACGTCCCTGATCATCACCGGTCCGAATACCGGCGGTAAGACGGTAACGCTGAAGACCGTGGGTTTGTTTACCCTGATGGCGCAGGCCGGCCTGCAGGTACCGGCGGATCCGGGAACGGAGCTGGCGGTGTTTGAGCAGGTATTCGCGGATATCGGCGACGAGCAGAGCATTGAACAGAGCCTTTCCACCTTCTCCGGTCATATGACCAATATCGTGGAGATTATGCACGAGGTGACGCCCCGGGATCTGGTGCTGTTTGACGAACTGGGTGCCGGAACAGATCCCACGGAAGGCGCGGCCCTGGCCCAGAGCATCCTGACACGGCTGCTGCACATCAAAGTACGGACCCTGGCTACAACCCACTACAGCGAGCTGAAGGCTTTTGCGCTGACCACACAGGGCGTGGAAAACGCTTCGGTGGAATTTGACGTGGAGACGCTGCGGCCGACGTACCGTCTGTCCATCGGCGTACCCGGAAAGAGTAACGCCTTTGAAATCAGCCGGCGGCTGGGCCTGCCGGAAAACCTGATAGACGCGGCCCGGAAACTGCTGAGTGGAAACGCAATCCGTTTTGAGGACGTGATCGCCAACGCGGAATACCACCGGCAGGTGGCGGAAAAGGAACGCCAGCTGGCAGAGGAAGCGAACCGTGAAACCATCAAACTGCGTAATGAAGCGGAACAGCTTCGCAAGGAGATGGAACAGAAGCGGGAACAGGCGCTGCGTAAGGCTCGGGAGGATGCGAAACACATTGTGGACCAGGCAAGACGGGAAAGTGAAAGCGTTATTGCCGAACTGAAGAAAATGAAGAAGAACGCCTCGCAGGGAGACGCCTCAGTGAACGACCTGCGCAGGCGGCTGGATAAGGAAAGCGACGCGCTGGCGGAGGGCCTCG
>JAFRQX010000010.1 GCA_017428385.1 Clostridia bacterium
AAGAATGGTGATACTGTTGTTGATGAAGTCGACCTGACTGCTGCGGGCAATTGGACAGGAAAATTTAAGGAACTGGATCAGTATGATGCTGACGGCCAGGAGATTGACTACAGCGGATATACGGTGGCAGAAAAAGATGTACCCGAAGGGTATAGCTGTGTGGTCAGCGGCGACGTTGACGAAGGCTTCGAGATCACAAACACGAAGACCGGCAAGGTTCAGTTCCCTGTGAAAAAACAGTGGAATGGTGGAACAAGCACTGAGTACATTGAGATAACTGCAACACTGATGAACGGTGAGGAAGTCATTGATTCAATAAAGCTTAATGTTGATAACAATTGGACGGGTGTATTTAAAGAACTCGAAAAATATGATGCTCAGGGACAACCAATTGATTACAGCAAATATAGTGTTGTTGAGAGCGGAATACCTGAAGAATTTGACAGTGTTGTTAGTGGAAACAATGATGATGGTTTCGTAATTACGAATACCCGTAAGGTTGGCGACCTGGTCGTAAGCAAGAAGGTTGTAAGTGATGCTACTGCCGATAAGGATCAGGAGTTTGAATTCACCATTAAGCTGAGTGATACAACGATTGGCGGAGATGCTGGTAAGACTTACGGCGATCTGACCTTCAAAAATGGTGTTGCTACCATCGAATTGAAGGGCGGCGAAAGTGCGAAGGCGGAAGGCTTGCCGACTGGTATTACCTATACTGTCGAAGAAACTCCGAATGATGACTTTGAAACAGAGTCGGAGGATGCTGATGGCACAATCACGGTGGATGGCTGCAAGGCAGAATTCACAAACACCAGAAAACTTGGTGACCTGACAGTCAGCAAAGAACTGGTCAGTAACGTGGAAGCTGATGCAGACTTGACTTTCGAGTTCACTGTTACGCTTGATGATGAAACAATTGAAGGCGTATATGGTGATATGTCCTTTGTCGGCGGTGTAGCTAACATTGAACTGAAGAGCGGTGAAAGCGCAACTGCCGAAGGATTGCCGACAGATATTGGTTACGAAGTTACAGAGACTCTGAACAGTGCCTTTATCTCTGAAGCAGATGGTGAAAACGGAGAAATCGAAGAAGGCGAAACCCTGGTTGAATTCACTAATACCCGCAAGACCGGTACATACGAAATCGAGATCACCAAGAAGATGGAAGGACCGGAAGCAAACCTGGCTCCGGATGAAGATTATATCTTCAAACTGACGCCTGTGGATGGTGCTCCGATGCCTGAATCCGATGAGGTCATCGTAAGTCTGAAGAAGGGTGAGATCACAGGCTCCGGCAAGTTCGGTGAGATCACTTATGACGAGTGCGGCGAATACACCTATGAGATTACGGAAGTGCCGGGCGAAACGCTTGACATGAAGTATTCCAAGGAAAAGGTTGTTGTGACTGTTACGGTAACCGAAGGTGAAGATGCGCTGATCACCGAAGCAGAATATCAGGACGGCATTACCGCACTGACTAACTACTATGACTCCGCCAAGGTCTCCGTCGCGGTGAAGAAGATCTGGAAGGACGAGAACAACAGTGACGGACTGCGGCCGACCGGACTGACAATTGAGCTTCTGGCGGATGGTCAGCCGACAGGTAAGTCTGTTAGCCTGAATGCTGAGAACAACTGGGTCGGACAGATCAATCAGCTGCCGAAGCGCAAGGACGGCAAGGAAATCGTATACACCTGGAAGGAACCGAATGTGGTTGGATACACCCTGACGGGTACATCTACCAGCGGATCGCTGACTACACTGACCAATACACATGAAGCCGAAAAGACCACGGTTGAAGTGAAGAAGGTCTGGGTGGACAGCGGCGAACATCCTGCGGATGTTGAAGTCCAGCTCTATGCGGATGGCAAGGTCCTGGGGGACGTTGTGAAACTGAACGCCGGAAACGGCTGGAAGTACAGCTGGAACAACCTGTACCGGAATGTGCGTGAAAACGGCGTGGTCCGTGAGATCAAGTACACGGTGGCTGAAACAAAGATCCCGGACGGCTATGTGGCAAAGATCACGGGCAATGCTTCTACCGGATTCGTAATCACCAATACCAAGGATACGGGTAAGCTGGTGATTGAGAAGGAATTTGATATCCAGATTCCTGAAGAAGTACCGGAAGAGGAAGTAATGACCACCGACATCGAGGTCGTGAAGATCTGGGATGACAATAACAACGCGGACGGCAACCGGCCGAAGAGCATTACGGTTCACCTGTACGCGGGCGGTGAGAAAGTCAGGAGCGCAAAACTGACCGCGGCGAACGGATGGAAGCATACATTCGGTGAACTGCCCAAGTTTACGAACGGTCATCCGATCACTTACACCGTGAAAGAAGATCCGGTTCGCTGGTACGTGTCGGAAATCCATGGATTCACCATCCGGAACAAGTATCAGCCGGAACTGACCAGCGTATCTGTCAGGAAGGTCTGGGACGACGAAAACAACAAGCATATGTTCAGACCTACAAGCGTCCATATGACCCTGAACAATGGCATGAGCGTAATCCTGAATGAAGAAAACGGATGGATGGCTTCGATTACAGGACTGCCCACCATGGTGAACGGACAGCCGGCCGAGTACACCTGGACAGAGCAGGAAGTGATCGGCTATGAGCTGGAAAGCATGGAAACAGAGGGAACGGTGACAACATTCACCAATAAGCCCTGGAGCCGCCCGGACAAGCCGACAGAGGGTAAGACACCGCGTCTGCCGGGTGAGGAAATCATCATTGAAGAGTATGAGACGCCCCTGGGAGTGGATGTGATCATCAACCACGTGGGTGACTGCTTCGATTGATGAGAAGATTCTGGTTTGAGACAGGGGACCGGCCGGAAACGGCCGGTCCTTTTTGACAATCCAGGGCATGTGTGGTAGGGTATGACTTATCCTGGGAAAACGTAATGAGAGAAGCGTGCAGGCTATGACGATTCAACAGCTGAACTATGTGATCACCATCTCTGAAAAAGGATCGCTGAACAAGGCGGCTGAGGTGCTGTATGTGACACAGCCTTCCCTGACCAGCGCAGTCCGTGAACTGGAGAAAGAGCTGGGAATCACGCTGTTCAACCGCGGCGGAAAAGGCGTTACCCTGACCAATGACGGGGCGGAGTTTATCCAGTATGCCCGGCAGGTGGTAAACCAGTACGACAGACTGCTGGAAAAATATGGGAAAGGCGGCAACCTGAGAAAGAAGTTCGGCATTTCCTGCCAGCATTATTCCTTCGCGGTCAAAAGCTTTGTTGAAATGGTCAAGCATTTCGATACAGACGAATATGAATTCGCGATCCGGGAAAGCAAAACCCGGGATGTGATTGAGGACGTGACCACCGGCAAGAGCGAGGTGGGTATCCTTTACCTGAGTGACTTCAACCGGAAGGCAATCGGCAAGTTCCTGAAGAGCAGTCAGCTGGAGTTCCATCCGCTGATCAAGTGCGAACCCTATGTGTACCTGTGGAAGGGACATCCGCTGGCAAAACAGAAGTCGATCCGGCTGGAAGAACTGCGTGACTATCCCTGCCTGAGCTTTGAGCAGGGACCGAGCGGAGCTTTCTATTTTGCGGAAGAGATCCTGAGCACATACGACTATATCCGGACCATCAAAGCCACAGATCGGGCAACGATGCTGAACCTGATGGTCGGCCTGAACGGATATACGCTGTGCAGCGGCATCATCTGCGAGGAACTGAACGGATCGGACTATGTGGCAGTGGCCTTTGAAGACAAGGAAGAAGAGGTGGCTGCCGGCCGGATGGAAATCGGATACATTGTGAAGCAGAACATGATCCTGAGCCAGATGGCGGAAATGTATATTACTGAATTGAAGAAGTATTTACAATCAATTAAGACTGAAAACTAAAAACTGTATAAAAACGAGGGATTTCCACCAGACTGCAGCAAAGTAAAAAAGAGGAAATCCCTTGTTTTTATGTAAGGGAAAAAAGGACAGAAAACAATTAAGAAAAACGAAACATTTCAAGGATTGACAAGCAAAAAAAGTTGATACTATAATAGCGTGAAAGGCCGGGCAGAGAGATCTGTTTCCGGCTGAAAAAATGAAAAAAACAAGGAGGGAATGTCATGGACGCTGGGAGTAGCAGCGGCATAGCGGTTGGGCGAAGACAGCGGGTTCCGGGCGGCGTGACGTTCCGGTTCCGCGTGTCATAAATTCAATCTGCCGCTATGTCTGATACCGGGATAACCTTTTGAACCGAACCAGGATGCCTATGGTTCGGAAAAAGGTGTGTGCCCGGTATTATATGCTTCTGGCAACTGACCATTCTAACCAAATGGGAGGGAGCAAGCATGGCGGAACATTCTGTCACAGTTGAAAACACTTTACAGACTCTGCTTACAGACAAAAAATACTCCACAATCCGGGATATCCTCGTAACGATGAATCCCGCGGATATTGCTGCGGTTTTTGCCGGCGTTGAGTCGGACAAACTGCCGCTTTTGTTCCGGCTTCTGCCAAAGGAGCTGGCCGCGGAAAGCTTCGTTGAAATGGAGAGCGAGGAGCAGGAGTCTCTGATCAAGGGCATCAGCGATAAGGAACTGCGTCAGGTTATGGACGAACTGTACGTCGATGACGCGGTTGATATCGTTGAAGAGATGCCCGCAAACGTGGTACAGCGCATTCTGGCCCAGGCCGATCCGGAGATGCGCAAAGAGATCAACGAGATCCTGCAGTATCCGGAAGACTCCGCCGGATCCGTGATGACGACGGAGTACGTGAAACTGACTCCGGACATGACGGTGGGCGACGCAATCCTGCGGATCCGCCGTACCGGCGTGGACAAGGAAACAATCTATACCTGTTATGTACTGCAGAACCGGCTGCTGGTTGGTACAGTGAGCGTCAAGAGCCTGCTGCTGGCCCCCAGCGACCTGCAGACGATTGACAGCATCATGGAAAGCAACCTCATCACCGTGACCACCCATACCGACCAGGAAGAAGTGGCCCGGATGATGAGCAAGTACAACCTGCTGGCGATCCCGGTTGTGGACGGAGACAACCGAATGGTCGGTATCGTCACGTTTGACGACGCCATGGACGTCGTTGAGGAAGAGACTACCGAGGACATGGAAATCATGGCCGGTATGACGCCGAGCGACAAGACCTATTTGCGGTCTTCGCCGATCGACCTGTTCCTGCACCGGATTCCCTGGCTGTCCCTGCTGATGATTTCCGCCACCTTTACGGGAATGATTATCTCCAACTTTGAAAAGGCACTGACCTTCCTGCCCTGTCTGGCTGCCTTTATTCCGATGCTGATGGATACCGGCGGTAACAGCGGCTCCCAGAGCTCTGTAACGGTCATCCGTGCCCTGTCCCTGGGCGAACTGGAATTCAGCGACCTGGGCAAGGTGATCTGGAAGGAAATCCGGACGGCACTGATCTGCGGCGCCTGCCTTAGCGTGCTGTGTTTTGCAAAAGTTATGCTGGTAGACCGGCTGATTATGAACAATGACGAAGTGAGCGTCATGGTTGCTGTGGTTGTGGGTCTGACGCTTGCGGTGACGGTGCTGTGCGCGAAACTGGTCGGCTGTACGCTGCCGATGCTGGCAAAGAAACTGGGCTTCGATCCGGCGGTGATGGCCAGTCCGTTTATTACCACGATCGTGGACGCCCTGAGCCTGCTGGTTTACTTCGGAATCGCGACGTCGTTCCTGAAAATAACCTGATATTATGAGTACAAAGAAGAACGTAGCTTATAACGTGGCCTACAGGATCTTCTCGCTCCTGCTGCCTGTTATCACGGCGCCCTATCTTTCCCGCGTCGTCGGGAAAGCCGGCATCGGTATATATTCCGAGGCCTGGACGGTGAGCGAACTTTTCTGTCTGGTCGGCATGCTGGGACTGGCGGATTACGGAGTCCGGACGATTGCCCAGGCGAGGGACGACCGGGAAAAGCTGGACCGAACTTTCTCCGGCATCTGGCAGATGCAGCTGCTGGTAGCCGGTGTGACGCTTCTGTTCTGGTTTGGTTATGTATTCCTGGTGGCGGGAAGAGAAAAATATATAGCTCTGCATCTGACCATGATGAGCGTCAGCTGCCTGTGCAGCTTTGACTGGTGCCTGATGGGCCTGGACCAGTTCAAACCCGTTGCCCTTCGGAACACGGTGGTCAAGCTTGTGGCGGCGGCAAGCGTGTTTATCTTTATCAAAAACATAGACGATCTCTGGATCTACGGCTTTGCATGGAGCCTGGCAACGCTGCTGGGTAACCTGAGCTGCGCGCTGACCCTGAAAGGAAAGGTCAGCTACCGTCGTGTTTCCATGAAGGAAACGCTGAAGCATCTGCGTCCTTGCGCGGTGCTGTTCATCTCTGTTGCCGCGGTAAGCATCTTCCGCAAAATGGACAAGGTGATGGTCTACAACATCGCCGGCGAAGACCAGAACGGACTATATGAGAACGCGGAAAAGATCATCTACTGCCTGAGCGGATTCATTTCTGCCATTGGAACGGTGATGATGGCCAAAGTTTCCCATATGCAGGAAAAGGGCGAAACAGAGAAGATTGCCCGCAACATCGACCGGAGCATGGATCTGGTAGTCTGCATGGTGAGCGCGATGGCCTTTGGGGTTGCGGCTGTGGCAGACCGTTTCGCCCCGCTGTTCTTCGGGGAGGAATTCCGCTATTCCGGTGTACTGATGGCGCCCCTGGGCTTTACGCTGATCATGATCGGTTTTGCAAATGTAGTCCGGACACAGGTGGTGCTGCCCCAGAAACGGGATCATATCTTTGTGAAGAGCGTGTGCGGCGGCGCTGTGGTGAACCTGATTGTGAACGGCTGCCTGATTCCTTCCATGGGAAGCATGGGCGCGGTGATCGGTACCCTGATGGCCGAACTGACCGTGCCGGTGGTACAGTTTATTATCCTGGGGAAAGAGCTGCCCTATAAGCGGTTTATCGGATACGTGGGAATATATGCTGTGATGGGCGGCATCATGCTGGTATGCGTCCGGCTGATCGGCCGCGCTTTCCCGGCTGAAAGCTGGCTGAACCTGGGAATTATGACGGTCACAGGCGTGATTGCGTACGGCGTGATGTGCCTGGTGTGGTGGAAAGCAAGCGGAAAAGGAATACCGTTGAGAAGAGGGTAAAACGAAAAGATTGCGGCCTTTGGCCTTGGACTGAATGACAGAGTGGACGCAATGGTGTTCCATATGTGTTGAAGGTTTAGATCCCCGGAGGAGATCTTTCGACGCGGCCTACGGTCTTGCTCAAGATGACAGGGTGGAGACATAGGTGTTCCGATTGGATGGTTGAATTTGAGAAAAACAAAGCGGATGATCAGATGCGATCATCCGCTTTATTGATTTACATGGATTATTGGGCGGGATAGTATTTGCCGTAGATGAATTCGTGAAGGGATTCAACAGTAAACTGTTTGTCCTTCATAATCGTGACGCTGGCTCCGTCTACGGTGTCATACTTCCAGTGACCGTCGATCGGAATCCGGAACTCGGAGATCAGCGACTCTGTGGAATCAAGGTTGTCCATGACACCGGAGGACATAACCTTGCCGGCCAGCTGCATGATTGTGCTTGGATTGACGTTGGTAATCGGGTAGGAGATAAAGTCTGAAATCAGGTCTATCACATTCAGCTTGTTTGCTTTGATCTTCTCCAGGGTTTGCTTCAGCAGGCAGTCCAGCAGGTGACGGGTACGGGCGGTGCGAACGAAGTCGCTGTCAATGCTCCGGAGACGGGCATACATCAGTGCCTGGATGCCGTCCAGATGCTGCACGCCGCTTGTCTTTTTCAGCTTGTCCCGTTTGCCGTTCTTATCGTCATAGGAATTAGCGATGGCCTTGCCGTGGGAAATCTTTTCACCTTTGGAGTTTTTGATGGTGCCTGTGGACAGGTATGTATTGATGGCGGTGGCTTCTGTTTTGGTCAGGTCGAGATCAACGCCGCCCAGGCCTTCAATGATCTGTGCGACACCGTAGAAGTTGATGGCAACATAATACTGGATGTTCAGTTCAAAATTGTGATTGACCGTACGGATGCAGGTTTCCGGCGTGTCAGTCCAGGATACAAATTCACCATTTTTATAGTTCGCATGACCATAGCTGTTGGCGATGATGGTCTTGTTCTTCCGGCCGGGTACTTCCACATAGGTGTTGCGGGCAATGGAAGAGAGCTTGATGGAACCATCATTCATGTTTATGGAAAGAACGATCAGCACGTCAGAACGCTTGGAATACTTGCCCTGTTCCGTCAGCAGCTTTTCCTTTTTCGTTCCCCGGACATCCAGACCGATCAGCAGGATGTTGATGACGTCATCCGGCAGGTTCTCATTGATCTCCAGCTCATTCGGATCAATGGACTCATCCAGCTCATACTGCGCGGCGAGTTTTTCAATATCCTCTTCGCTGATGGCGGAGAGGCTGTATGTTTCACCGGTTTCGTCATCCCGCAGGAGCAGGTTGCCCTCCTCGTCAAAGGAGTAATCCTCATCAAGGTCAATATCTTCCGTAAGCTCCGCATCCTCCTGCTCCGCATATACAAAAAGGGGAAGAAGCAGTGCAAGTGTAAGGATCAGAGCGAAAAGTCGTTTCATACAAACCTCCGTTGAACATGATTCATAATCATATCATATAACGGCACAGACCGGTGAAACATTGCAGAAAAACTTTTCCGGTCAATCTACATATATATCAAACGGGCAGCCCGAAAGCTGCCCGTTTGGTGCCTATATGAATGATTATTCTCCGGCGGAATAGTATTGACCATAGATGAATTCGTGCAGTCCCTCAATATTCTTCTGCAGATTGCCGTTGGTCTTGCTCAGCCAGATTTTGCCGTACAGATCGCCCTTTTCCTGGACGTAGGACCAGGTTTTGGTGCCATCATCCGCGTTGCCCATGGGGATACGGAACTGTTCCATGATGGAATCGCCGGATCCCAGCTTGTTGATGATGTTACCGCCCAGAACGGTGCGGATCAGATCGAACATGGTGGCGGGATTCATGTTGGAATTGATGTATTCCACAGAGTAGCTGACCAGGTCGATGATATCGGCGTTCCCCTTCAGCACTTTCTGCAGGAGCTTGTCCAGCAGGTTACGGGTACGGGCTGTTCTCTGCCAGTCGTCGCCCAGATTATACTTTTTCTTGGTTTTGTTCTGACGCAGCCGGGCATACATCAGGGCCTGCAGGCCATCCAGGTGCTGTACGCCGTCTTCGACTTTCAGTTCAACACGGGCGGCTTTGGCTTCCTTGGTGTCGTAGTGCTTGGAGATGGATTTGGCGTTCTTCTTCAGGTAGTAGTTGATGTTTGCTGCTTCGCCCTCAGTCAGTTCCATATCGATACCGCCGAGTTTGTCCACAATGGCGGCTACGCCACGGAAGTTGATCATGACGTAATACTGGATGTTCATTTCGAAGTTATAGTTCACCGTCGCGATGGCGCGCTGGGGATCGTCATGGAACTTGCCTTTGTCATCAAAGGAACGAAGGGAGTAGTTGATGGGGGAACGAACACCGGTGAAAGGATTCATGACGACCGTATCACGGAGAATGGAAGAAAGCTTTACTTCGCCTGTTTCCGTGTTCAGGGAAAGGATGATCTGGACATCCGCCAGCTTCACGTCTTCCTCAATCAGTTCCGCATTGCGGGTATCCACGCCCAGCAGCAGGATGTTGATCACGTTGTCCGGCAGGTTGCGATTAATGAACAGGTTGTTTTCATCCAGTTCGCTTGTGGGAATGAAGTCCGCGTTTTCCAGGGCATTGCGGATTTCTTCCTGCAGTTCTTCGGAAACCGGCTCGGCGTTGATGATCTCATCTGAGATCCCATCTTCGTCCAGATCCATATCCTCGACTTCTTCTTCCAGGTCAAAGTCTTCTTCTTCCTCCAGCTCTGCGAAAGAACAGGCGGGAATGAGCAGGGCAAAGATGAGAAGAAGGGCTAAAAGTCGTTTCATGAGTTAACCTCCAAATTCATATTACAAGTCTGACCGGGATGACGCTTAACGGTTTTCGTCAGAGGGATGGTTCAGCTCATCCAGGGTCATGTCGAAGGCGGGCAGGAAATCAGTAAGGAAATCCTTGACCTCCGGCAGGTCGATGGCGGAGATGCTGTCGCGGATGTTCTCCGCGGCATAATCGAACTCGCGGTTGCCGGCGCGCTGTTCTTCCATGCACTTGATGCAGGCGGAGATACGGTCGGCGGCTTTGACCAGGGTGTGCTCATATCCGGAGGCCTGCTTCATATACGGAGTAAAGGCAGGCTGCAGATCTTCGGGCAGAAGCGCCAGAAGCCTGTCGGCGGAGAGCTCCTCCAGCCGGTGATAGGCGCCCCGCAGTTCATCACTGTGATATTTGACAGGCGTCGGCAGATCGCCGGTCATCACCTCTGTCGCGTCATGATAAACCGCCAGGGAAAGTACATGCTCCGGGTCTACATCCTTTCCGTAACGGTCCCGGGCGATGATCGCAATGGCATGGGCAATCATGGCCACCTGCAGGGAATGTTCGGCGTCATTCTCGGGTACGGTGTTGCGCATGAGGCTCCAGCGATGGATCAGTCTGAGCCGGGAAAGATACGCGAAAAACGGAAAGGACATGGAAACCCTCCAGAGATCATGAATAATGATCCTTCACACTGCTCAGCAAGACGGACCAGCGATCCGGATAATAAAATTATTATACGCTGAGGGAAGGGAAACTTCAAGAAAACAAAAAATCCCGGAAAGATCCGGGATTGAAAAATCACGAGTTGGAAAGGTCAGATGGATTTGAGTTCTTTAAGGCAGCGACGGCAGATCAGCTTATCCTTGTAGGCGGTCAGGCCGGTTTTGCCTCCGCAGAAATGGCAGTCGGCTTCATATTTGCGCAGGACGATGGAGTTGCCCTCCACCATAATTTCAAGCGTATCTTTGGGGCCGATCTCCAGAGTGCGGCGAAGTTCCACGGGCAGGACAATGCGTCCCAGGGAATCCAACTGGCGGGTTACTCCTGTTGATTTCATGGTAAAAACCTCCTCGTCCGGAGACGTCTGATATCAAGCTCATTATAAAAGTACGGTCTGAATGTGTCAACTACCAAAACACAAATCAAACAGATAGGTAATGGTAAATATCTATCTTTTTCCAGATCGTGGAAGAACCTTGAGAAAACAGCATATGGATTGAATAAAAAACAGCTGAAGAGTATAATATAAAAGGTTACAGAGATACGGGAAAAACGCCCGGAAACGGGATGGATTCCCGCTTACAGGAGGATATAAGCATGAGGCTTAACGTTGGCATTGACGGTCCGGTCGGCGCAGGCAAAAGCACGGTTGCGGATGCGGTTGCAGCGAAGCTTGGCATTCTGCATCTGGATACAGGAGCCATGTACCGCGCACTGGGCCTGACTGCCCTTAGAAGGAATATGGACGTTCAGGATGAACAGGCAATTGTCGACCTGTGCAACAGCCTGAATTTTGCCGTTACCCATGAGGCGGACGGGCAGCATACGTTTGTGGAAGGAGAGGACGTGACCGGCCTGATCCGCACCCAGGAAGTAGGCATGGCGGCCTCCACAGTGAGCCGGTATGCCGAGGTACGCAAGGCGATGGTGCGCCTGCAGCAGAAGCTGGCTTCGGAAACAGATATGCTGCTGGACGGCAGAGATATTTGTACTACCGTACTTCCTGACGCAACGGCGAAAATATACCTGACCGCGTCGGCGGAGGAACGTGCCCGCAGACGTTACCTGGAGCTGCAGAAGAAGAACAGCACTGAAACCTTTGAACAGGTGCTTGAAGAAGTGATCAAGCGGGACGAACAGGATATGAACCGTCCGGTGGAACCGCTTCGCCAGGCTGAGGACGCTGTGCTGGTGGACTCCACGAACCTGACTTTTGACGAGGTGGTGGATACGATCCTCAGAATTGTGGAGGAAAAGCGCCATGGCTGAGAAGAAACTGGAAGCGGTGACGGAGAAACGCGGCATCCTTTATGAAATTGCCCGCGTACTGGCCAAGATCCTGTTCCACACCCTGATGCCGGTCCGCTTCCATCACAAAGAACGGCTGCTGCAGGATCCGCCCTATGTGGTCATCGGCAATCACCGCCACGCCCTGGATCCTGTTGTGATGGCCATGGGCATTCCGCATCATCAGATCGTATTCCTGGCGAAGAAGGAACTGGCTGGAAACAGCAAGTTCCTCCGGAATCTGCTGGTGAGACTCCACTGCATCCTGGTCGGACGTCATGAATCCGACATGGAAGCCATGCGCGCCTGCATGAAGGCTGTGAAGATGAAGAAGATCCTGCTGATCTTCCCGGAAGGTACCCGCCATCATGAAGGCCAGATGGAGCAGATTGAATCCGGTACGTCCCTGATCGCTATGAGATCCAAGGCGCCGGTCATCCCGATCTACTTTGACCGGAAGCTGGGTCTCTTCAAGGTGACCAACCTGTACGTCGGGGAACCGATACCCTATGACGATCTGCTGGCTGAAGGAATCAATACGGACACATGTGAACGTATGAATGAACGGCTCCGGGAGACGTTCCGGACCATGATCAAGGACGCGGAGAAAGAAAAAAACTGAAAATTTCTCAAAAATATTTGTAATATTGGCAGGAAATACGTATAATAAAGAAGAAATATTTCAGTTGAACGTAATTTTTTGAAAGGGAAAGGGAATATGCCTGTTGAGGTAGCAGCGCACGCCGGTTTCTGTATGGGCGTCAGCCGTGCAGTTGAAAAGGCAGAAGCGATGGCCACAGACGGGATTCCCTCCTGTACGCTGGGTGAACTGATTCATAATCCTGAGGTGATTCGCCGACTGGCGGAACGCGGACTGGAACCGATCAGCGATCCCTCAGAAGCTCACGGCCGCAGAGTCCTGATTCGCAGCCACGGAGTTTCCCCGCAGGTGCTGGAGGAGCTGAAGGCAGCCGGCAATGAAGTGCTGGATCTGACCTGTCCCTTTGTGGACAAGCTTCACCGGATTGTGGAGGAAGGCTCCCGTGACGGAACTCCCGTCATACTGGTGGGAGAGCGGGACCATCCGGAAGTTAGGGGGACTGCCGGATGGGCACATGGCGAAGTGATGATCGTCGCCAGTCCCGATGAAGCAGAACAGCTGCCTGAGATGGAACAGGCTGTGGTAGTCTGTCAGACGACTTTTCCTCACAGCAAATGGCAGGATATCCTGACCGTGCTGGAGACAAAGGTCAAAAACCCGGACTGCCGCTGCACCATCTGCAATGCCACAGAGATCCGGCAGAAGGAAGCCGGTGAACTGGCAGCCCGCATGGATGCAATGATCGTTGTGGGCGGCCGGAACAGCGCCAACACCCGGAAACTGTACGACATCTGCAGGAGCGCCTGTCCCAGGACCATTCTGGTAGAGAGCGCGGCGGAGATTCCGCCCGCCTTTGCAAATAAGGATTCCGAAATGATTGGAATCACCGCCGGTGCATCTACGCCGACGGATTCACTTAAGGAGGTTGTCACACGCATGAGCGACATGGAGAACAAGGACCTGACCCCTACCACGGAGGTGGAAGCTAACAATGACTTCATGGCGGAAGTCGAATCTACTCTGGTGAGGATCCGGCCCGGACAGACTCTGACCGGCAAGGTCGTGCAGATCACCGAGGACGAAGTATGCGTCAGCATTGGCTACAAGGCCGACGGACTGATCAAACGCACTGATCTGGTTGATCAGGATGTCAAACTGGATGACGAAATTGAAGTCGAAGTCGTCAAGGTCAACGACGGAGAAGGCAATGTGCTGCTGAGCCAGCGCAACATCGTCAACCGGAAGGCGTGGGACGCCATGATGGAGAAGTACGACGCGGGCGAGTATGTGGACGCTGTCGGTAAGGAAGCCGTCAAGGGCGGCCTGATCGCTGACATTTCCGGCGTACGCGCTTTCGTGCCTGCCAGCCAGCTGAGCCAGCGCTATGTTGAGAAGATCGCTGACTTCGTCGGCAAGGAAATGAAGCTGAAGATCCTGGAAGTGGATCCTCAGAAGAAACGCGTTGTTGCCAGCCGCAAGGCTGTTGTGGCTGAAGAAGCCGCCACGAAGAAGAAGGAAGCCTGGGAGCGGCTGGAAGAGGGCATGGTCATCCATGGCATCGTCCGCCGCCTGACCGACTTCGGTGCTTTCGTGGACGTCGGCGGTGTGGATGGTCTGATCCACATCACAGACCTGAGCTGGGGCCGCATCAAGCATCCCAGTGAAGTTGTGAAGCCCAACCAGGAAGTGGACGTGAAAATCCTGTCCCTGGATCCCGAACGCGAACGCATCCAGCTGGGTTACAAGCAGCTGCAGCCCCATCCGTGGGATGGCGCGGTTGAGAAGTTCCCCGTTGGCGAAGTGGTGGACGGCAAAGTGGTTCGCATCACCGACTTCGGTGCCTTCGTTGAACTGGAGCCCGGCCTCGACGGTCTGGTTCACATCAGCCAGTGCTCTACTGCCCGCGTGGCCAAGGTGGAAGACGCTGTGAAGGTCGGCGACGAAGTGAAGGTTAAGGTGCTGGGTGTGGATCCCGAGAAGAAGCGGATCAGCCTGAGCATCCGTCAGGCCATCGAGCCCGAACCCGTGGCTGAAGAAGCTGCCGAGACTCCCGCTGCTGATACCGAGTATGAAGTGGTTGCCACCGAAAGCTCTGTTTCCGAGAAGTTCGCCCAGGTCGAAGAGGCTGCCGAGGAAGTAAAGGAAGCCGTCGAAGAGAAGGTCGAAGAAGTCAAGGAAGCGGCTGAGGAAGTCGTGGAAGAAGTCAAGAAGACCGCCAAGAAAGCCAAGAAGGCTGTTGAAGAAGCGGTTGAGGAATAATCCTGATACAGCAAAGGAGCTCTGCCAGATGGCAGAGCTCCTTTTTTTGTTTCAATAAGAAGATCAGTTTACCGGAGGCTGGGCAGTGCCGAATTTGTTTTCCGCAATTTGTTCGTCCATCCACAGCCGGAGGTTGGAAACACTCTGGGCAATCCGGTCCAGGACGCCCTTGATCTTCATGAAGTCCTCGTATTCATCTGAACGGACCTGGCCGTCTTCAGCGATCTCCAGCAGGCGGTTCTTGATACGGTCCATCTGGTTGACGGCGTTCAGGGTTTCCACGGCAATCTGGGTCAGTTCCTTGGATTCCGCGCGAACCACCTGGGTTTCACCGATGGGACATTCATTGCAGCAGTAGTAATTGAGCAGGGAAGGAGCACGATAATGCTCAGCCAGCAGGATCACGTCCTCAGGCTGAATCTGTGTGCGTCCGTTCTCAATCTTCTCAATGCGTTCCGGAGAGAAACCGGGAACCAGTTCACCGGCTTTTTCACGGGTCAGGCCCAGGTCCTCACGCGTTGTCTGCCAGATGGATTTATTCTCCTTCGTCGACTTTCTGCCCATCGTTCTTTTCCCCTTCCAGTTTTAAGAATTTCTGATTGACCCATCCGCGGAGCCCCTTACCCTCCACGAAATAGAAGTCACCTTTTTCGGATATAACGGCGACGGGAGTCCCCGGCTTCCATTCGCCGATACTTTTTGCTTTGGCGGAAGGCTCTTTCCTGACGGTAATGGGTGAGGTTCCCGCTGTCTTGCCGTTCAGGGTGATCAGCCCGGTGCGGAAGCTGTCTTCAGAAACCGGGAGAAGCTCCGCTGATTCTTTACTGATAAACCCGAAGCTGTCCTTCCATGCGATGTAGTACTGCTTATCAGTAATCCCAATGACAAACGCCATGGAGCCATAGGGAATCGGTTTGGAAATACCATCCTTCTTCTTGCCGTTGCCATCAGTGAAGGAAGCGCCCTTCTTGCCGGTAACCTGGATCAGCTGCGGGGTTTCCGAACCGGTGGTGGTCCACTGCAGGTCCCGGGTATTCACCCGCTGGGCTTCTTCCGAACCCGCGAGGGTCACCTTGGAGATCAGGGAACCGGCATACTCCATATCCGCAACGGATTCACCGTTCAGCTTCAGCCAGGAGGAGCGAACCGGCCGCATGCCCTGCTTTGCGCAGTAGGAGAGATCCAGCCAGTATTCCAGGCCGCCGTATTCGCCGGTCTCAAAGAACCAGCGGCAGCCGGGGATTTCCTCGGGAGAAGCAACAGCGGCAAAAGTGCCGTTGTCTTTCTGAATGTACATGGAAGCTTTCTTGATCCGCTCCGCGGTAGCGCCGGGGGCGGAGTCCACCACATGCACCTTGGTTCCGTCTTCGCTCAGGCCATCCGCCAGGGCAATATGGCCGATAACGATCATAAAGCTGAAACGACAGCCCTGGTTAAGCCAGATCTTCAGTTCGGCTTCCGATTCGATCAGGTCGTGATGCGTCTGGAAACCGAAATTCTCTCCCGCGGTCATTAGCAGGCGCTCGTTGTCTGTTCCGCGGCCTTCGATATACATACCGGAATACTTGGTTGCCAGCTTGTCCGGCAGCACGTCTTCACCGGTGACGCCCATCCGCTGCAGGACATGGCTGAGGGTGAAGATAGCACATCCGGCTTTCTCCAGGGAACGGTGGTGCTTCTTTGAGTAGGTTTTATCATGCCACCAGCCGTCCTTCTGGCTGTACAGCACATCTGAACCTTCCTGAATCTCGGCAGTACCGGAAACCGGGATGGTAATGCTGACGGATTCCTCATCCTTTTTACCGTAGGATACGATGGCGGTCAGCGTGTAGGTGCCCTGTTCACGGGGACGGAAGGAAGCGGTGTAATGCTTGGAAAGTTCCTTGTCCTTATCCTTGAAAACCACACCCTTTGAGGTGCTCAGCTCATACCGCACGCCGACGGCGCCCTGCCGTCCTGGAGTGACCGTCACGTCCACATATTCACCCATCTTCGGGTTTTCCGGAGAGAAGGTTACTGTGGTCTCCGCCGAGGCAGACGCGCCGAGCAGCAGCAACAGCAGCACCGCAAGGCAGAGATATATTTTCGTAAATCTGTTCATTTTCATCCCAATACCGTTTCCGTGTCTCAATGTCCTGTCCGGCATTCACCGGGCTCACAACACGCCTATTATAGCAAAGAGAATGGTTGAAAACAAGCAAAGCGGGGTGAAATAGGTACGGATGAAAGTAACAATACTGTAAAAAAACGCGGCCGCTTCATGCGGCCGCGTAAATGAAAGGGAAAGATCAGTTGATTACAGGAGCAACATACTGGCTGTTTACCCAGGCATAGAATTCATTGGTTGTTCCTTCGTTGAACACCATCCGGGAATAATCTCCGCTGACGCCGATCAGGCTGCCGACGGTGAAACGCTTGACGGTTGAGTATTTCGTCATTGTGCTGTCATCGTACAGATCAGTGTCCCAGATGACCACATATCTGCCGGTGTAGTTTTCCGGAGCATCCTTCATCCGGATAAAAGCAGTACCAGGTGTGGATTCAGTGGCCTGCACAGCGTACCAGCCGTTTGCTTCAGAAATGACCAGGAATACACGGTTGGTCTGCTCACCGTTCTTCAGGCCATCACCCCAGGGCGTGGCATACAGATTCAGCAGCCTTGAAGCAACAAGGTATTCCGGATCCATCTTGATGAGGCTGGACTTTGCGTATCCATAGTACTGATCGCTGGGAATGCCGCAGGAGTCAAGATCCAGCAGGTAGAAATTGCCGTCCTGGGTGATACCCAGGATTTTCACGGGCTGTCCGTTGCGGATGGAACCATAGGTGGTGCCACTGGTTGAAGGCTTATTCCGGACATTCATCTTGGTACAGATGACCACGCCGTAGTGGACGTCGTTATACATATACGCCTGGTTTACGGGATCCCAGGTGGAATAGCCGTCTGCATTCGCAGCGGGGAGAAGCAGCATGAGCATCACAACAATGGTAACCATGGCCAGTAAACGTTTCTTCATGAATGAAATCCTCCCTTCAGATGTATCACGGAAAAGAACCTTCTCATAAAATAAAACGAGGGCATAAACAGTTTTCTTTCATTAGAAGTATTATACCATAAATACAATAAGAAGAAAACGACGGAAAAATCAAATTCTTTTGAATTGACTTCACCCGGTGTATCCGATATCCTTTAAAACAGACAGAAAAAAGGAGACGACAGCTATGAACCGGAAGTCGTTTGTAAAAGGTGCCAATCCCTATATGCCCCTGTGGGAGCATGTGCCGGATGGAGAACCCCGGGTGTTCAACCATAACGGGGAAGAACGGGTATATGTATACGGTTCCCATGATACGGAACGGGGAGAATACTGCGGCCGGGACTACGTGGTCTGGTCCGCGCCGGTAACGGACCTGACGAACTGGACCTGCCACGGTACCTGTTACAAGGCGGAGGATGACAGCATCCTCTACGCTCCGGACGTAGTGAAGAAGGGCGATACCTATTACATGTATGCCGCTGAGCAGAAGGGCTCACGGATCATGGTAGCCAGGTCTGACAAGCCCTGGGGACCTTTTAAGGATCCGGTGCTCACAGAGCTGGGCTTTGATCCCGGCGTCCTGGTGGACGACGACGGAAGGGTTTATGCCTACTGGGGTTTCTGCAAGTCTTACTGTGCGGAACTGAACGAGGATATGGCAACCATTATTCCGGGCAGCCTGCGGGAGAATCCTATTCCGCACTGTCGGGCGGCCTGGTCTCCGGAAGATGACGCTTTCGGCTGGGAATCCTTCTTTGAAGCTTCCAGTCCGCGGAAGATGTTTGGCAAGTATGTATATATCTTCTCCCGCCGGGTGAATGAGCCTGTGCCGGAACTGGGCGTATACGATGACTGCAACGGCTTCCTGTCTTATATGTGGAGTGACTGGCCGCTGGGCGGCTGGCAGTGGGGCGGAGATATCAGCTTCAACGGCGGTGAGATCCTGACGGATGCGGAAGGGAAGGGAATCATGACCTTCCGCTGGGGTAACAACCACGGTTCCGTCATGGAAGTGAACGGACAGTGGTATGTGTTCTATCATCGGCAGACCGGCCTGAATGAGTATTCCCGCCAGGCAATGCTGGAGCCTGTGGACGCGGTACTGGGCAAAAACGGGAAGGTCTGGATCGGCAAGGTGGATTACCTGGACGGTGAACCGGTTGCTTCCAGGCCTGTGGAGATGACCTCCCAGGGTCCGCAGGTCAACGGTATCAATGCCCGGGAATGGATTTCCGCGGGGTACACCTGCCACATGCACGGCGGCCAGGAAACAGCCTGGATTGAGCCTGTATATGAGCAGCGCGAAGACGTTTCCGCCAGGGTAATGAACATCACGGATGGGCTGACGCTGGGCTTCCGCTATCTGCAGTTTGGCCTGAATGCACCGAAGAACATCACCGTTGTGATGAACACAGAAACAAGAGCTACTGTAAGCGTCCGCCTGGACGCTCCCGGAGGCCGGGAGATCGCCTGGCTGGAAGCTGAAGGCGGGGAAGTGACGGTTCCGCTCAAAAGCGGCGTGATCGGAAAACACGCGATTTACTTCGTGTTTAATATGCCGGAAGGCAAGGCGGAGATGGACCGGTTCACGTTCGACGACTGACCGGCCAAGCTTGTCAAATAACGGGCGGTGTGCTATAATTCGCCCGTTGCCGTGGAGCGGTATCGAAGTGGTCATAACGGGGCTGACTCGAAATCAGTTTGTCGGTTTACCGGCACGTGGCAAAGGAGCTGAATGTCAGCACAGTGTGCTGTCCGGCGAAGCCGGAAATGAGGCGAGTTTGTTAGCGCGAAACGAGAATCGAGCGCGCTCCAAGCGCGAGAGGCGACGATTGAGCGAACGGTATCGAATCCCACCCGAACACATGATGTTTCAAAGCCGAACCTGGTACAGGTTCGGCTTTTCTAATAGCTCTCCGGCTTGTCAAATAACGGGCGGTGTGCTATAATTCGCCCGTTGCTGTGGAGCGGTATCGAAGTGGTCATAACGGGGCTGACTCGAAATCAGTTTGTCGGTTTACCGGCACGTGGGTTCGAATCCCACCCGCTCCGCTTTTTCGATTCAAATCCGAACCCGATAGGGGTTCGGACTTTTTGTTTTTGTATATCTGTCATGTATGTTTACACTTGATTGCTTTGAATATAAAGAAAAAGCATTTAGTTGCTTTAATATCAGTGTAGGCAACAAAATTTCTATAAAATGCTACTTATATTCTGCACACAAGGGGAACAAAGTTTGATACAATTTTGATGATTATAAGTGGCAGGACAACGAGGTAATAATATGGATAGTATTCATGTTCTTGGAGCGAATATAAGAGCTTATCGTTTATGTGCTGGCCTTTCACAAGAAGAGCTTGCTGAGAAAGCAAACTTGCATAGAACTTATGTTGGCGCTATAGAACGAGGAGATCGCAATGTAAGTTTAAAAAACATAGAAAAGCTTGCTACAGCTCTTAATGTTGAAACATATAAGTTGTTGATACTTCCATCTAATAAGGAGGAATAGTATGGAGTTTTGTAATAGACCGATTGCTTCTCGTTCTCGATTTTCTGAAGTAGCACAATCAAGATGCCATTGCAGAAAGGGACATCTTGGTGAATGCGAAGAATTTCCTTTCCTAGCACATCTTCGTGTTGTAAATAGACAACTAGCTGAAAAAATAAAACGAGATGCGACAATGACAACTGGGGCAGCTTGGAAAAGCACAGATGCAGGTCCTAATCGTATTCTTCGATGGGTTATGGAGCTATCTGATGAACAATTGCTTGATTATGGTATTGTTATGTCGCAGCTTAAGCCGGGCGTTGTGGCGAAATTGCGTGAAAAAGCAGCTGATTATGATTCTTGTATCCTAGTTGCTGCAAAACTTACATGGCTTGCATACCAGATGGAAAATGCTCCTAAGCCACCAATAGACATACAAGATTATCTTGAAGAGTTATTTGGACCAATGATTGAAGGTTCAACAGTTTGCGTGATATGTAGGTTGCCTCTTGATTATAATCTTTTTTCCGCAGCTGCAAGGGGAAAAGCGGCTATTGAAACTTGTCACAAAAATCCTCGTATGCATAACCCAGATAATGTTGGCTTTGGACATAGAGAATGCAATATTGCTCAAGGGGCTAAATCATTATCTGAATTTTATGATTGGATTGATGATATTTTAAGTAGAGTAGATGAAAACGAACTATAAATCAAAAGAATGTTCAGTTTCTCGAAGATTGAACAAGCATTTTGCACGTGTTTCTATATTGGCCTGGAACGCATAAATTTTCTCATTCCATTCTTGCGAGCGGATTGGAATCGGTACGGCAACTTCATTAATTCGGGAACCTAATGTGCCTAAAGTCGACTGAATAAAAACCATATTTCTTATTTGCTCTTGTACTTCATTACTATTCAAACAATATAAGAATTCATATGGAGAAAAAGGAGCAGAAGGTTTTAGTGATAATATTTCTATATGGCTTTGTATTAAACATTTAATATTATAAGGTGTAATAATAGCTGTTTTACCTATACGATACCGTCCATCGGCGATGAATAAGATATCTCCAACTTCAAGATTTTGTTGAGAAGCATATTGGGCATAGATTTCCTCACTAACTGAATTTGTTGGATCTGCAGAAATTTCATAGTTATTTATATCTGAAGTCCGAATAAATGGTATATCTCCAGTCCCATACGCTTCACTACCAATTTCCTTGCTGCTCTTTTTTACCAAATAGCCTTTTTGCATTAATTCTCCAATTGTAATAAAGTTATCTTTTCCTTTGTATGTTAGTTTTCCAACCATATATCTAGGAACACAATATGAGCCTTCCATTTCAACTGTTTTCCAAATAGAATCATTGTCAGAATGATAATTATCTGCAATGACTTTGAAATCATTCGGCCATGGTTCATTTGATTGGGTAGTAGTTCTTCCGCGTTTATCATGTCCACAGTATTTTGCAATTGCTACTTTAACTTCTGAACAAAACGGTTTTCCTTTCTCAAAAAATAGGACATTCGTTTTTGTGTCTGTTGAAGGCTGAAATGTGTTTCTTGGACAATCTATCATTGCTAGGATTTTGCCGTGATTTCTAAGATATTCCCATATGTATCCCAATGATTTGTTTCCAAAAATTCCTTCAGGCAAAACTGTGGCCATACGTCCGCCGTTTTTAAGCAAGCGAATGCATAATTCAAGAAATAGAATTTGAGGAGCCTGGTTTTTTAGTATAGTATTTAGTCGATACCATTTATCATCTTCAGTTGAGTATGCCCAGTTGTAACCTAATTCGTATTGTTTTAGAATAGATTCATCTGTAATACCAATTTTTGCGCCAAACGGAGGATTGGTTAATACAATGTCAGCTTTGCCAACTAAATGAAATAACTTGTTTTCTTCTTTGAGTATTTCTAAGGAGTTCGCATTGTATATATTCGTATGATCCCCTGCAAGTATCTTTGTTGTTGCAAGAGCCATGTCTGACATATCACGATCCTTATCAATACCAACTAGCTTGTATGTTTTCTTTCCTTCTTTCATCTGCGATATTGCTTCGGACAAAAAGCCACCTGTTCCACATGCGGGATCTATAATAAACTCATTTGGTTTTGGCCGAATGATAGATACCATACATTCTACTAATTCCTTTGGAGTAAAGAACTGTCCTTTATCACCACGGATTCTAGGACCAATCATACTTTGAAAAGCATCCCCAATAATGTGAGAAGGAGCCGATGAAAGATTGACATGAGAAAGCGCATTTAATACATCGTTAATGTTTCTATCGCTAAGATGGAATTTCTCGGATTTGGAATATCTTTCTGGAAGAGATTTTGATAATTGCTCAATAATATCATTTCCAGAGCATTCTTCAGGATGCATACAAGTATCCTGTTCAGATAAAAATTTAAAGAGAAGAATTTTTGACACATCAGAAACAATGCTTTCAGCTCTACTAGCATTGCTATTAGAGTAAAGTGAATAGTATATTTCTTTAAAACAAGTATTATAATCAAACGATAGTTGTTGCTGAAATTGTTGTCCCATAATACTCCTCCTATAAATGATATGAATATTATAAGTCTCATTACACAATGTGTCAATACAATTGTAATCTGGATATTTAGAAATGTATTACTGTTTATTAAAGACGCACCCGAATACACCACTGACGAAGATGTATCCAGGTTCGGATTTGAATCGATACGCTCCGCTTTGTAATTTAAAGGCCGAACCTCAAAGGGTTCGGCTTATCATATATTACAGTCAACATATTTCATTCATTTCGTGAAACCATATTCATCAAGAAATCGCTGTATGTTTTTTTCACGTTCGGTTGCTGTTTCATAATACTTCAGCCCTAACTGCTCACACTGTTTTCTCATAATAATGCTCTGCTCCACAATGCATTCAGCACCCTCGCGAAGTTCCTCGTCGGATTTATAGAAAGAGTAATCTTTTTCTGTGTCATATTTTTTCTGAATCAGGAAGCGCTCTTCCGGCGAAACATCTGATGTAATAAAATAAGCGATCTCACAGTTCGCTCCGCGAATGTGTCTGTCATAATCTTCCGGCAGAAGCTGATACATATCCAGAACCATACCGGGTTCAAACTCATCGTATTCACTGCTGTCCAGCATGGCGCGGACAAAAGGCGCCATTTTGCCACTGATTACACGCAATGTTTCCAGCGAAGACAGGCCCTGATATGTATTTACCCCGGTTTCAGGGAAACATTTCTCAAAGCCTGCGATGATGGAATCCATACTGATATGCTGGTACCCGTATTTTTTTGAAAGCAGATGTGAGACAGTACTTTTTCCGGCTCTTGGAACACCTGCGATAATAATGTTATTCTTCATATTGTTTCTCCATAACAATTCCGTCAGAGTTCCATTTCAGAACTGTTTTGTATCCCAGTTTTTTGTACCAGTTTTCGAGATGGGTATAATGTATCCATGAAATGTCGTATTTATCCTTTTTCAGTAAATCAGTCGCTCTCCTGACCAACTCAAGTCCAATGCCCTTCTCTCGATACTCTGGAATGGTTCCGACACAACCCGGTCCGCCGACCTTAAGATTATCCTGCATCCCCAAATCACTTAATATGCAGAATGCAACTACCTTATCCCGATCAAAGGCACAAAAAACCCTGCTCCATTCTCCGAAATACTGTACCCAGTCCTCGTCCACTTCATATACAGCTTTCTTAAGCTGGCGGATATCGCCTTTATATTCGCCAAAGGTAATATTCTCAGGGCAATGAGGCACTACTTCACGCGGTGAATCATTGCGCAAATCCATTATCAGTTCCGAAAACGTCCAATCCTTTGGCATTCCTTTTATTCCTGAGTCACCAAAGAATCCGGGATGCATATTATTAAACATTTTTCTATAATTCATATAGTGCTCCTTACCATTTGGCTAATCAGCCAGCATTATAACATATTCCGATGAAAGATACAGCCGAATATACCGCTGACAAAAATGAATCCGGGTTCGGATACGAAATGAAATGCTCCGCCAAAAATGAAACACCCCAAACGGGGTGTTTTCGTTTTTGGCGGAGCGGGTGGGATTCGGACCCACGTGCCCACGTGGCAAACGAGCCGAATGTCAGCACAGTGTGCTGTCCGGCGAAGCCGGAAATGAGGCGAGTTTGTTAGCGTGAAAGGGAGAATGAGACCCGCTCCAAGGGTTTCAGGCGACCATTGAGCGAACGGGGAATGATCCGAGTGGTGACCCAGTGGGTCATTCGCCAAAGGCGAAAACGAGGTGAGTGAGTCAATCGAAGCAAGCAGGTGGCTGAAGCGATAGCAAAGCCGACTGAGACGACTGAGATTGCGGATATCGAATCCGCCTGTTTGCCCGCTCCGCCAAAAAAGAATCCGAACCCTTTTATGGGTTCGGATTTTCTATTTACCTCAAAGGAGACAGAGTACCGTCGCCTGTCTCCTTTGTATCGATTCTATGGGGAGTATCTTATTTTGTCAGGTAGGTGGACTGGCTGATATGGGAATGTTATAATGTGTGTAAAAGAGTGAACAGGAATATAAGGAGGAAGTTACGATGAAAAAGATTCTGTTGCTGTTGTTGGCTTTGTGTATATGCTGCGCGGCGCCTGCCGCTTTCGCAGAAGAAGAAAGCACTGTGGCGGGCTTCATGGGTACCTGGACCGCAGTACGGTTTGTATACGGCGATCTTGTGGACATGGATAAGGAGATGCTCAGAGAGAATCAGGTAACCTGGCTGCTGGAAATTAAGGAGGACGGTACATTCCACAGCAATAACGGTGAAAGTGAAACTGACGGGACCTGGACGGAATCGGACGGCGTGCTGGAACTGAAGTTCAACGAGGAATACATATTCCAGGCTGAACAGGATGGCGACCTGCTGCACGTCGTGCTTGATACCGGCAGTGGGACGCTTCAGGAGTATTATTTGGCCAGAACGGAGGAGCTGTGACGGGTCTGATCATCTCTTTTTCAATCGCTGCCTTTCGTTAAAAAGAATCCGAACCCTTTTATGGGTTCGGATTTTCTATTTGCCTCAAAGGAGACAGAGAACCGTCCCCTGTCTCCCTGTCTCCCCGTTGTGTCAAGGATGCTGAAGGCACGGCGCAGCCGCTGTGTCCTTGATACGACGGGATGACTGTGCTATTTTCCGGCTTTCTGGTCACTTCTTCGGTGGTGGCCTGTTTGCTTTACTCATCTTTCCTCTTGTTATTTCTCCTGTAATTTGTTTCTTTATTTGCTTGACTTTTTATTTGTAAGCTCAATAGTCGTTCAAAGCCCTTAGAGCGGTCTTTGATCTTCTTTTCGATTGACTTGTTCAGGTTGCTTTCTGCTTTGCAGAATAGCCCACAGGGCTACCGCTTTCTTCGCTCCCCAAGCATGAGCAACGACGATTGAGCGAACGGTATCGAAGCCCACGGATCTGAAAAAAGATTGTCAGAAGAACAGGCTAATTATTGTTTCACATAACCAAAGGTGATAGAGAATCAAAACCCTGTAATCTCAGCTATGACAATATAAAAATTATAGCTTTGTGTTCTTGTAGACATAATAGATAATATAGTGTAGAATCAGAAAAAAGAAATGCAATAATATAGTTGATTGCCTATTCTTTTCAAGAGAAAAAACACAAAAAAGGAAAGATACAAATCGATGGGAAGGGGAAAACCAATATGAAAAATCGATCTGCATGCTTGATAATCGCTATGTTGTTGTGTGCCTTCTGCGTTTTGAATAACGCAGTATCAGAAACAATTGCAATGACTTATGTTGACATTCCAGACAAACAGATAAGCATTGCAGTTCCCGAGCGTTTTATCACTTTTGAAAGAAACGATACAGTCTTGGATACAAGACTTATAGGATATGGATTTACAAAATCAGGCCTTCAGGAGGCTATGAAGCAAAATAGTGTGTATTTGTATGCTTTTGATCCAGACTTAACATATGACATTAATGTCGTAGTAACCGAATCCGATGTGGTGAGTTCTCTTGACCTCTTTGATGATTCCTTTCTTCTTTCCATATTGGATGGATATAAGGAAATGTATGAAAGTACGGGACTTAAGGTAATAAAACAATCGATATATAAGACATCAAAAGGAATAAAACTATTTAGGGTACAGGGAGAACTCACAACAAATCCGAACCAAAAAATGCTTCAGGTTATGGCAGTAGAAGATAATCAGACAATTGTAATTACGTTAACAATATACAACGGAATAATATCAAAAGAAAACGAACGTCTAATCGAAATGATTGCTGAGAATTCATCTTTCAGTAAAGGAACTGGAAAAACAGGCGAGATAACACAAGTAGAGGATGAAGTGCCCAATTTAAATTATTACTATAACAAAGAGGCACGCATTCATTTTATTATTCCTCAAGGTTGGGAAGAAAGAAATCTTTCACAGGAAAGGGAATTCTTAAAATTCAAAATGTCTCCAGTGGATGATGATTATGCTACGAGTATTATGTTTGGATGCAAAGACTTATGGAATATGCTTCCAGAGGCAACAAGAAAAAGCTGGGGAATATATAGTCGCAGTGATATGGATTCACTTATCGATGAGGAAATGTTGGCTGCACTAGCAGGCGTGGATACTAAAGATATAAAAATGGTATCTTATGGTGGGACGATATACGGTATATGTGATATAAAACAGGATAATGATCTTGGATTAGATTTAAGGTTTACATGTGCTTTATCAATACATGATGGTTGCTTTATACAGTTCCAAATGTATGATTTGAAAGGAATGTATACAAACACCTTTGAGACGATATTGAATAGTGCATATTTTGATTAATTAAGTGATGAGGAATATAGGAATATGAGCGACAAAATAGATGAATTGATTCAGGATATTCTTGGAAATGGAATAACGGATGAAATAGGCAGCCCTGAATTCCAGAAAAAAATAGAAGAAGCACAAAGAAGAAGAGACACACTGTTTGAAAATCAGGCAAAAGATAAAACTGATTATGGCTTTTCTTTGCAAAATCCGATTATGACATCATCGGTTAGAGCTAGTGATGAGTATTTATCCCGTTTACGAACAGCCGACGGTTTGGAACTGTCATGGGATCGCATAGGATCCTATAATCTTGAATCCTTATATGGGATACAGGGTGTCATGGTGGATTGTTATCAGTTGATATTGGATGGCGATAACTACAGAAAGATTTATATTTGTCCATATGGTAGAGATGCTGATGTTGTACCACGCGGAATGTATCTTGCTTCGAAGAATGTGGATAAACCACAGGTCAAAGAAACAGTTGCTATAGCTAAAGATTCTGCTATAAACGAGACATCAGTGCCTGTCACAACAGGAGAGCAAAACATTAAATCTGACAAAACGATAGACAATAATGACAAAGTAGATGAGAATCGTGTTACATCAGGAAGCACTTTTATCAAAGAACGGAGCACAACGAATAAAGAACTACAGAAAGTCGAACAGAACAAAGAAGATAAACAAATTGATCAAAAATGCAGAATAGAATTGATCAATTGTTCTAAATGCCGTGCTCAGATTAGAAAAGATGCACGTTATTGTAGATTGTGTGGGACACCTAACCTAAACATGCTACAAAACAATAATGGGATATATAATGATACTAAAAAGAAAGATTATTCTAGTAGAAATCTGGCAATAGTTATTATATTCATGATTGTTTTTTGTGGAGCGATTTATTGGTATGTAACTTCTGTTTTGCCCAAACAAGCGAAGGATAAAGGAAGTAATTATGTTTCACCTATTGCTACTAAGACAACAGTTGCACCAACGGCAACACCTAGTATAAACACGGCGACACCACAAACGAAAGAAAAAAACACTGTAGTGCCAGAAAAAAAGACAAATGAACCAATACCTGGTTATCAGGTTGGGAAAATAATAGTTTTTGGTGTTTATGAACAAGATAATAATACAAAGGGAAAGGAACCGCTTGAATGGATAGTTATCAAATCAGATAAAGAGAGCGGTTATATTCAGTTAATCACTAGGAATGTGATTGATTCAGTACCTTATGCTGGGAAGCAAAATGCGAAATGGAGTAATAGTTCTGTTCGGGAATGGTTGAATGAAGATTTTTTGAACACAGCATTTTCTGCATCTGAACGAAAATACTTAATTCCCGCTGATGTAAAGGACAACAATGGTGCTACTAGTACAACAGATAAAGTGTTTCTGCTGACATATGACAGTGTGGAGAGTTATCTACCGACAGGCAATCTATACAGGCTTGGTAAGCCAACTAATTATGTTAAGGGTAAAAAACAACTCACTGTTACAGGTCAGAATACTTGCAGTTGGGGTACGAGAGATCCAGAGATAAAGGTGAGTCCATCTGGTGAAAAACAGGAAACTTCTGCAAATACGATTATTGGCGTGAGACCGTCTGTTTATGTAAGGATTGATGATAATACACCTATCATATCAAATTGATTATGGAAGGAGTATAGCGATGAGCGAAAGAAATAAACTATCCAACAATGGTGATGAGTATCTATATGATAAAAAGGAGGCATTTGAGAAATACACTTTAGTGAAAGTATGTAAGGCATGTGGTCAAAAAACAGAAGCAGATAGCAAATATTGCTCGAATTGTGGCAAACCAGTTTTTGAGGATAGTGAAGACCTGAATAATCAATATTCGATGAGATGGCATGATTTTCAAATGGTTGTCATGATTCTAGGGGGAGTCCTTGCAATTGCAAATGGACTAAATCAATTGATGGGCTCTGTATATATGGGTCAAGGCATTACCGCTGACCGGATATATAGTTACTATCCTGGAATGAAAAGTTGCGATACATTTTATGGTATTGTTTTGATTGCGTTAGGTGTTTATGAGTTTATTGTACGGAGCCGCTTGAATAAGTTTCAGACAAATGGTCCGAACTCATTGAAAGTCTTGTATATTCTTTCTATTGTGGGTGGGTTGATCTATCTTCTATGGACTTCATCTGCAACAGGTATTAACATGCTTAATTCAAGCAGCCTTGGATCGATTGGAAGTTCAATATTGTTTTTGATCATTAACAGCATATATTATTCCAAACGTAGTTCCTTGTTTGTTAATTAACATAGTATAAAAACATATGATTTGTATGTTGTATTTTCAATTAAAGCTTAAGAGGTGCTAAAATGCATCAGCATATACTGAAGCGAATAGGACTATATACATTTATAGTATTGCTATGCTTGCAGGGCATTGGTATTTCTGCCAGCGGATTTGCAGAGCAGGATCCATTGGTTTCTTTCGGTGTAACAACGAGCAAAGATGATCAGTATATTCCGGTTTTTGATTCGCTTGATTCTGGAAAGCGGATTGATTTGTTGAAACCGGATCAGTTGTGTGCTTTAGATTACATGAGCCTACAGGGTAAGTATTACTGGTATCGAATTGTCTATTTGGATGATTACGGTGATGCATGTGCGGGTTATGTAAAAGAGAGCAACTATAAGCAACTGACAGCTTCTGAGCTGGCTTTGTATATTACTGTTCATGAAAATGCGATCATTATTAGTCAGCTTATTGCTCAACAAGAAAATCCACAGTTATTTTTGGGCACGGGGCAGACAGCAGAAATTGATACAGAGGAGAACAGTACTACAGAGGCTAAAAAAGACTATATTCTTAATACAAATACACACAAATTCCATCTACCGGGCTGCAAAAGTGTTAAGCAGATGAAAGAAAAGAATAAAAAGCCATATACCGGAACACGTCAGAGTATTATTGATATGGGATATTCACCGTGTAAGAATTGTAATCCCTAATTGCAGATTGCGAAGCGCTTCTCTCATTTGCCCACTCCGCCAAACATCAGCCTGTCTTTCCGGACGGCTTTTTTACTCCATATCAAAAGGAGACAGAGAACGACCCCTGTCTCCTTTTCGAAAAGTTGTCTTTTGAGTTATTCTTCCAACATTTATCCTGGCAAACTGGAATCTGTTTACTGCTGATATTGACGCAAAAAGATCTGATCGGCCTTCTGAAGCTTAATCATGTACTCATCATATGTGGGACTGAGTCTTCTCATGGCCGGAATGAAAACGGAATTGTATCCTTTGTCCTGATTGAATTCTCTTAGCAGTTCCATCAGCTTGAAACCTGGTGAGTTATGGTACGCATCTGTTTTCTGAAATGCGAGATACTGATCAATGATTTCCTTGTTGTTATTCAGCCAACCTTCAGGATCATGCACGGCCTCGGACAGTGCTTCGTCAGCTTTGCACTGTGCCGTATGGTTACCATTGCTATTCATTTGATCGAGTTCGTTTTCAAGTTCTTCCGGAAATTCAAATTGGACGCTATCGAGATATTCACAGATCTCATGTAGAGCATTCTCCTGATCTTTTGTCTGGACGGGATCCTGCAGATACTTGCCGAAATGAAGTGACAGATACTTCCCCCAGAACCCCGGAAAAGCTTTTGACAGTCTCTCTGTGACAGACTGTCTGCTCTCGGCAGCAGTTGCTTTGACCTGCACTGCGTTCCAGTCCAGAGATGCGGCGAGCTCTTTCAGAAGTTCATTCTGTTCTTTTCTTCTCTGAAGCACAGCTTCCTGCTCTTGAATGATTCTCTGAAAAACGGTGCTGTCATTTTCTTTGAGAAGCTTCCGAGTTCCTTCGACAGAAACACCCAGGCTTCGCAAAAGAGAAATTTTTTTCAGACAGATAACATCTTCCTCAGTGAAATCCCTATATCCATTCTCTGTGAACTGTGGATTTAATAAACCTTTCTGACAATAGTATTCAATCGCCTTTTTCGTTGTTCCTGATAATTTGGCGGCTTCATGGATATACATAAGCTTCACCTCCGTTTAAACCATACACTGCCCCCTAAGGGTGCAGTCAAGAGGTTTTGAAAAGCTGAATCCGGATTGAATGCCATACCTGTAAATCCCGATTTGTCTATCGTCATATGTCTAAAAGTTAATGCACCATTATAAGTCAGAGATGATCATATTCTCCCAATCTTCCTTCAATACAGAATAACACAGTGTATCGCTCTGATCTCTTGCGTGCTTCCGGAGTCTGCCCTCCAATGTGAAGGCACATTTCTCTAAAACCCGGACGCTTTCAGCGTTATGGGAACGAACCCACGCCGCAATCACCGCCAGATTCAGTTTAGAAAATCCATAATCGACCATGCGCTTGACTGCTTCTGTTGCAAATCCTCTGTTACGACAGGATGCCGCGATTGCGTATTCCAATTCCATATAGCCTTCGTACCGGTTCATGTCTCCCAGACTGATGAAACCGATCAATTCAGCGCTTTCACGATGAATAATCGCTTTGAACTGGTTGCTCTTTGCCCAGAATCGTATAGTCACCTCGGCATCCTGAATGGATTCGAAGAATGCCACACCGCTTCTACGAAGTGTCTCATCCTGGCATATTTGATATAACCTCGAGGCATCACTTTCCTGCCAGTTTCGTAATATCAGATGCTTAAGTTTCAATCATCATAATCTTTTGTGTAGTTTCTCCAACATATATCCAGACAAACCGGTGTTGAGCGTTTTGTTTTTAACAAAATGCCTTATGGAATTTCCAGAAATCAATGGTCTCCTGTAAATCTGCTTCATCCACGAAAAGATTCATTTTCTTTCCGATCGCAATAGCCATGTCCACGTACATGTTGGCTCTTGCGGTGATTGCGTATTCTCCTACAACGAGCGCTTCCTTGACGGAATGGGTGGATTCTATATCTTTAAGAATACCAGCATTCTCCAATTCATCCACGCCATTACATATACCGGCAACCAGATGTTTATGATCCACTACTGCACGTATAAATGAATATACTTCTTCATTGGCGATGGATGAAATGTCTCCGCCGGGAACCAGGAGGAGCTCTACCTCCTTTGGCTCAATATCCTTTAAAGCACAGGTCGCATTCAGAGAAAATTTCTCCATGGCAGTAACCGGCTTTCCATCTGTTGTGGCAAAGACCAATTCATGTCCACTGTACTGGAGAAAATAATTAGTAATCACAATTTCATAAATACAACATGTCTCATATAGCAATATGACTGTTTTCATCTGTGTACTCCTTCATTTTTATCAAATGCCGATTTGTTGAATTTGCAAGCCGGCATTTACCAACAACACTTCAGAAAATGGACAGTATCTCTGACAAGCTATTCACTTCGTATTCGGGAGCTTCGCTTTCTCCCTGAATATTCCAGTACTTTCCGACTCCTTGCTTGATCCACACTGTTTTCATTCCCATTTGTTTTGCCGGGACAATGTCATTGTCAATACGGTCTCCGATCATGACGGCCTGTTCCGGCGCGCAGCCGGCTCTGGTCAAGGCGATGTTGAAGATCCGGGGATCCGGTTTCGCGACGCCTTCCTCAGCCGATGAGATAATCAGATCAAAATACTGGCGAATCCCCATTCTTTCCAGCCTTTTTTCCGCTCCGGGAATCTGATTCGCGATGATTCCAAGATGATACTTTTCCCTCAGGACCTGAAGGCATTCCGCGGTATCGGGATACAATTCCTCATATAGGGGAGACCATTCGGGGTATTCAACGCCGAGAAGACGCATTACCTCCTTGTGGCCTCTTTTGTTCTGCCTGTAGAACCCGATCGCCCGGGTTATGACAAATTCTACAGACACGCCGGCAGCGATGGCTATTTTTTGAAAGATATCATCATACACTTTGGTCTCGTCTATCAAAGTGGAACCCATATCAAAAAACAGCCATTTGACGTCGTCCATAAGTCTCTCCATCAATCCTGATTTCTCCGACTGCCGTTGTGTATACATGAACGCTTTCACGGCAAACGGGGATGTGTCATTTCAAATAATTCTTTATATCCGCAACAAACTGATTGCCGCAACGGGTCAGTTCACCCAGAACCCGATCTATTCCTTCTTCAGAAGTATCCCAATTGTCCTTAGTAATGTTATAGCAATGAACCGGCCGCACGATAAAGGATACATCCGGGAATGCCATTTGATAGAGCATTAGGCAGCGTCGTGCATGGAATGCCTTGCAAATAATCATGGCAGTTTTGATTTCCAGACCTTTCTCTTCAACAACTGCCCGGGAAAGGAAGGCATTATCGCGTGTGTGTCCGGATTTGTTCTCACCGATGATGGCGGAGAACGGCACTCCATTTTTCAGTAAAACATCTGTGAAGAACTCACAATCAGAATGATAATCGCCGTTGTATATCTCAGCTTTCGAATGAACACCGGGCCATTTGTCCCGTTTAACGCTGACTCCGCCGGAAGGGATTATCCATTTGGCATAGCCTTCCCGATAAAGCTGCGCAGCATACTCCGGCTGCTCAGGATGTGAGCCTCCGGGGAGAAAAATGGCATCAACTTTTTGTAATTCATCATCAACAAAGATATATTTGGAAATATCCGATATGATTCGGCTCTGCATATTATTCCTTTCGACAAATCCTGATTTGCTTCAACTGATAAAACAATAGTGAGTTTGACTTTATACGTATGAAGCAATCATAACAAAGCATATGCTTCCAGTCAAACAGAAGCGGGGAGACCGTGCTGCTGAAAGAAACAGAGGAGACAGAGAACCGTCCTCTGTCTCCTCCGGGATCACTCCAGCTTTATTTGTTTTCTTTACATGGCTGTTTCATTGACTCTTTTGCTTTTTCCGTTGCCTTTGCCAGCAGCTTGCCAAACCTCAAAGGATGCCGGTAGCACATAAACATCGACAGTGCCTGGGAGACACTTGGACAGATGATGAACTTCTTCGAGTTGATATGCTTTGCCAAGCCTTGCCCGACCTTTTGAGGATCTGCCTTAAACTCTTTCGGTATCGGCAAACCGGAAGCGGATGCCGTATTGGTAAGCGGCGGATGAAACACATGTACTGAGATTCCGTATTTGCAATTCTCAATTTCCAGACATTTTGCAAGTGCCTCAATTGCGCCTTTTGATGAAGCATAGGGCGATATATTCTCGAATCCCGTCACGCCTACCCCGGAACTTGTAAAGATCAACCTTCCGCCTTTGGCTTCACGCATAATAGGCAGTACAGCCTTCGCAAGCCTTAAGGCGCCGTAATAATTCACGTCCATTACCATTTGATAAATCTCTATTCCGGAATCTGGCTCGCTTTCAAAGGTGCACAGGCAGGCGTTGTGGATCGCAATATCGATCGAACCGAAAGACTCGTGTGCTTTTCGAACCCCTTCAACAATGGAAGCTTCATCAGTGGCATCTGCATAAAGAATCATCAGCGTATCCGGGTATTTTCCATGCAGCTGTTCAATATGTTCTGTCCGGATATCCATGACCGCGACCCTGTTTCCTGCCTCCAGAAGGCTTTGTACAAGATAGTAGCCGATACCCTGGTCGGCACCGACAATTACGATGTTAGACATTACGGTTTCCTCCTAACTGAGCAAAAAGCAACTCCATATAAGCGTGTGCTTCTTTCCGAAACGCATCCTTTCTTTCCTGCGTCAAATCTCCGTTAAGCAGGTATTTGAATGTGAGCATCGTTGAGGTCGCGAAAAAATCATGTCCCATCCGGGTGGCATCTGCTTCAGGCACGAGACCGATTTTTGCGAGCATTGCAAAGACGGATGCCTGAATCTGATACGGTTCAACGAATAACCACCTTTCGTATGCTTCCCGTATTCGTTCATTGTGGAACTGTTCAATCAACATAAGCCGCATCATTCTATTGCAGAACGGATCGAACAGATATTGGTCAAAGAAGTAGATGTTGAGCCAATCAAGAGAGGGTTCTCCCTCTTTGGGATCGGATGCAGATTGGAGTATGTGCAGAAGAGAACTGATATGATTCTCATATTTATGCATCAGTGAATCAAGGATATCCTGTTTGTTCCTGAAATGATAATAGAGGGAACTCTCTTTGATCCCGACTGCTCCGCATATATCTCTGATAGAAACGGCTTCATATCCGGAAATCGAAAACATAGAGAGTGAGACATCCAGAATTCTATCCTTCGTGTTCATCCTACATCTCCTCCACCTAACAAGTGTTAGACATATTTTACCTAACGATCGTTAGGCTGTCAAGCCGGTCTTTTGTGATAATCTTATTTCTTACAGGAATATATGCAAAAAGACAGCGGCAGAGATTGCTCTCCGTCGCTGTACACATCCGGTTTGGATGTGAAAAGATGTACTCTAAACGGATGAACGAACTACTTGTAATAAAATTGTAAAAAATATGCAAAAGAACTGTAAAAGAATGTGTACACAGATTCGACGGACTACTAAGATGAAGACAACAAAATAAACAAGGAGGTGTTCCAATGAAACACTCAAAGCTAATTGTTACCCTTACGGCCATGCTGCTTTGTGCAGTGATGGTTTTCTCCCTGACATCAACGGCTTTCGCAAAGAAAGAAATAGACTGGGAAGCCTGGGAGAAGAAGGCGGAGAAGCTCCTGAGAAATGAAGGTCACAGTCTCAACGGTATTGTTCGGGTTGAATGTAGTGTTATCAGACCCGAAGGAAAAGACGAATACGTAATTGCGTTCTATAAAACCTATGAAGGCACTAAGGCGCAATATCGTCTCATTTTCAGTCCAAAGGGTACCCTTCTCATACTGGAGACCAATAATCCCGGTGCGGGAGCGAGCATTATTAACGATCCTGATCCTGACACGGTAGACAAGAAACTTTTTGAAAAGGGGAAAAAGGCGGTTAAGGATTTCCTGAAACGGAATCTTCCGACCAAGGTTAAGCTGGCAAACAACCTGGTTGTTGATCAGATTTTGACCAAAGGCAATGAAACGTATCTGACTCTTACCAACAAAAGAGCCGGCGTTGTGTTTCGCGTAAGGGTTGTGCCCTCCGCCAGAATTGAGCATTATTGGCCGTAATCAGAACAGTTGGAATGTGAAACACTGATAGAAATATGATCTGGGCAGGCGCTGAATAGTGTCTGCTCTTTTTCAATTCAATTTGGACCAGATAATGAGAGGTATGTTTTTCCAGTGAATCCTTCCATCCTTCTGTATTTTTCCCCGGGCATATTCCTATTTGCTTCAGCAGACATAATCAAAAGAGAATAAAGTAATGAGCTGTTGCAGCGATCATACTAAAGCATCTGTTTCAAGTTTAATAAGCAGGAGAGGGAAGACTATGCGGGCAAAGTTATGAATCCTGTATGGTTTCCACCAGCAGATTAAGCAGCTGACCTATCAAAGGATTGGATTGTGACTGCTTCCGGCAGACAAAGAGGATTTCGGTTTCCAGACTGTTTTCAGCAACTGTCCGGTACCATATATCCCGGATAACCGGAACCATGGAATGCGGAAGAAGCGCAAGACCAATTCCGGATTGTGCCATAGATAACGCTGTCCTTGCATCATCGCAAACAGCCTGAACGGAAGGCGATATACCCTGGCTGTTAAAAGTGTTGTGCAGAAAGGGTTCATACCTTCGATAGATGATCAGCGGGTAATCTGCCAATTCACCGAGCGTGATATCTCCTTTAACACAGAAATCATCGATGTTGCCGACAGCAATAAAGGATTCCTTCCGGAGAGCGTGAACTTCCAATCCGTCCAGCCGAAGCGGACTTCGCAGTATCGCGCAGTCCAGCATTCCCTTCTCCAATCTTTCCCGCAGTCTGAATGAAGTGGCATCGGATATTTCAAAAACCAGATTCTCATCTGCCTCATGAAGCCTCGTCAGAACAGGATTCAAAAGAATGGATGTCGAAGGCGTTACGCCGATACGCAGCGTTTTTTTCTTTCCTTCTTTTGAAACCTCTCTGGAGACAGCTCTTTCCAGTGACAGCATGGTTTGGGCCCGCTCATATAACAGTTTTCCGGCGGATGTCAGTTCGATATTCTTCTTTCCCCGAAGAAAGAGCGTCACACCAAGCTCCTGCTCCAGCATTTTCATATGGTAGCTCAATGGCGGCTGGGACAGATTCATTCGCCTTGCCGCTTCACTGATACTTCCTGCATCAACCACTTCCCGGAACATGCGCAGCTGCCGAATCTCCATTTTTTGTACCTCCTGGATTTATCCATATAAATATACTATAGATAAGCATTAAAAACAATATTTTACAGATACATCCTTCTTCGTTATAATGCTATACGAAGAGCACGACAGGTTGGCGTGACACGTCAGCCTTGCGGTCAACGCTGAAAAACCGCTGCTTTTCGGTAGAGATTCACATAGATGAGGAGGAAATAAATATGAAAAAGAATCTTGAAATTGCTGTTATAAATTTCTTCGGTATCGCTGCGCTGATTGGCCTGATCGATCTGCTTGCTGCCCGTTTCAGCTTTGCTGCTTTTACGCAGATCTTCAACAGACCCGGCCATATCGCCACTATCTGCGTATTGGGACTGATTCTGGCTGTCGGCGCCTTCTTCCGTACCCGCAGCAACAAGCAGGATGCCTGACGGCGTTAGCCATCATTCATTAACAGGACCGGGATTTTACCCGGTCCTGTTTTAATTCAGCACAACGGAATCCGGCGTGGTTTCATCTGCCATGTATCATAAAAGCACCGGCCAGTCTCGGGCCGGTGCAGACTGATTAAAGAAAGCTTTATTAATGTCGTGCGGTTAACAATGCCATGAAATGAAGAAGTCTGCTGACTCATTGAGTCAGTAGACTTGGGACAGAAAACTTATCCATTATCGGAAGGTTCTGTACATACATTCAGACAAATGAGAGAAGAAAAATATCGTATGTGTGAAAGAAATCCAATTATGTCCACCAGATACCTTTACGGATCACTAAAGAAACGATCGTAAATCACACAATGCTTCCGACGCTGATGATTGTTATGTGTTTTTTGATTATGACATCATAACAGCCGGAAAGATGCAGATATAGAAAGAGACAGGGAAGTACTCCCTGTCTCCAGTCAGAATTTCCGGAATTATTTGCCGAAGTGCCTGTATGCCAGAACCCCGATGGGGAGAAAATAAGCGCACCAGCATACCAGGGCAATCACTCCGCCATTGCTGGTTTCTCCGTTCGCCATGCCGGTGATTATTCCTGTCATCGGCATGATAAAGCAACCGATAAAGAAGACCCCATGGATCATCATCAGGTATTTGAGCCATTTTTCTTCCTTGCTGTCTGCCTTGAATGATAATCCGATAAAGAAAGTGGAGAGGGCCATCATGCCATACCCCAGAAGATCATAATTGAAAAGCAGACCGCCACGCCTGAAGTCCAGGATGCGCAGCGCGCCCTCGCTTAACCCGCCAAGATGCACGCTGGTCGTCTGGGCAAAATATACCAGGAAGATCAGCACAGCATAGACGGCAGAAAACACCATACCGATCATGGAGACGGCTTTCCGGTCATCGGCACTTTCGTGATGAAAACCTGCAGCCATCATGATATAGCCTATCGGCAAAAACATGCAGACAAGGTATGAGCCAAAGGTAAAGTTTATGATCAGGCACACAGCAAAAAGGAAAACGGTAACGGCAACAATGGCCGCCCCGATCTTCGGTACTGTTTTGTTCAGATTCATCTGCAGTTGCCTCCTTTGTCAGAAAAATCAAAGTCGATGTGCTGCCACAACCATCATTTCGCAGCATTTATTTAAGATCTTTATAATATTCATACAGCATTTCCTGCGTGACAGGGACTTCATATCCTTCGAGTTCTTTATATACCAATGCCGTCAGGTTGATAAGCCTTTTCCATAATTCCGACGGGCTTTCCCTGGTGACATAAGTACTCCGAATCGCTGCTTTTTCAGTTTCCGGCAATCTGTCGATTTCGCGGTTCCGTCCGCTCTCCAACCTGTAACGGTCGCCCAGCAGATCAATATACAGCGCCCTGGCTGCATCCATTTCCCCAATAGCCCGTAAACAGTTCCCGCGGCGAATCGCAACAGCGGCATGCATCAGGAAAAACCAGACGACATTACGTGCTTGTTCCATATCCTTCTTCTGCTTATCACCGTAAATCCTGTCATCCATCCACTCCAGCGACTGCACCATTTTTTCCTCCACAGTGCCGGAATGGTCAAACAGGACCTTGAAGGCCGGTTTCCATGCCGCTGCGTGTTCATACGTGCCGTATCCGATGTCAATTTCCAGAAGATCGGATAAGATGTAATTCTGGAGATGCCTGGATTCATCCTGCTTGAAAAATGCCAGTTCATATTTCGTGGAGATCTCACGGCGCATATATTCCATGACTTCAGACATGGATTCGCCAGAGTCCAGCGCAATCACAAAATCCAGGTCCGAACGTTCGTCATGAAACCCGTTTGCACCGGATCCTACCTGGACCAGCGAGACTATTTTGTCGCACTGACTGGCAACTGAAAGGATATAATCAAAGGCGTTCTGCCTGTCCTGCACGCTGAAAACCATACTCATTGCTTCGATTCCTTTCATAAATACTCGATTTATCAACAATCGATTCACTTTAAAGGTTTGTCCTGTCACAACAAGTTCTGCATAAGTGTTATTGTTTTATCATTCTGACTTCCACAATTGGGGAACCAGTCCTGATTTGCTTACAGCTAATCAATTCCCAAACTTAAACAGTCAGTTCAATCAGATTGTCCTCGACAGCCACAATACAGGACTCATAATAGCCATCGCCTGTTGTCCTGGGCCCACTGACAACCTCATAGCCATCGGCTTTCATCTGAGCAGTCAGTTCATTAACCTTTTCTTTACTTCCCACAGAAAAAGCAATATGGGAATATCCCGACCGGTCCGGTTCCTTTTTGGGATCCGCCATGCCGGGCTTATTCATGATTTCAAGCCTGGAACCATCATCGAAAGAGATAAAATATGAGCGGAATCCGGTTTTTTCATTATGGTATCCGTTATTGGAAGTTCCGCTGAAATACTTCAGAAAGAAATCCCGGGCCTTTTCCAGGTCGGCAACAAATATTGCTGCATGATCAATTCTCATCTGAGTCTCCTTCCACAGACTGTCTTTTATTCGTTATTTCCTGATACAAGATCCGTCAAAGAAGCTTAAATGCCATTTCAAACATTTCTTTTGAGTCAATTGCGTTTCTGATGTAAGTGGGGTTATCCGGTTCGTAACGGACGTATTTTTCCACTTCTTCAATCAGTGCAAGATAGCAAACCGCAAGGGCGTATCTGATCTCTGTTTCCTCCGTCAGGAAGATTTTCTCCTGAGCCATTTGGTTATAAATATCCAGTTCTTTCTGCTTGGCTGAGAGCGGTGCTTTAGGCCCGGGACCAAGTGCTACAAAATCGGCAACCGGATCCCCCCAGAATCCACGCTCCGGATCGATCCAGCAGATTTTGCCTGTCTCCTCATTGCAGAGAATATTGCTGTCCCACAGGTCAAAATTTACCATCCGGCAAGAGACTGCGCGGAGCAGCTTTTCATGTTTATCGATGAATCTTACAAACTGCTCTCCGGTGGGTGTGTCATGACCAAGACTTTTGCAGTCAGCGACCAGCATGAGCGCCATGTTTTTCAGGGCTTCATACCATGAAGGCATAAGTCCTGTCTGGATATAGCCGTATCCGTCATTTGCAATCCTGTGTATTTTAGTGAGCATGCAGATTTTCTGCTTTTGAAACGCTTCATATTCCTTGTCGGAGAAACCCATTTCCCACGACGATTTCCCTGGCATCATCTCCATGATGAAACAGTTGCTTTTGATGATTTGCTTGGAAAAATCAGACGCATAGATTTCAGGACAGAGTATGTCTGTCTTTTCATGCATCTGAGAATACCAGAAAACCTCTGATTCCATCATGTTTTTTTCATAACTGAGGACTTTTGCGTCCGCAGGGGGAGCGATCTTTAACACGCAAGTAAGACCGTTATCGCAGGTCACCTTGTATGCTGCATTGAATTCTCCATTTCCCAGGACGGCTATATCAAGCACATTTCCCAGTTTGTGAGAAGAAAACAGTTCTTTAATCTCTGCTTCGGAGGCTTCATACTTTGTCTTGCTGATGATCATCTTATCACTTCCTCAAATATTGAAATACTGCTCAATTACGTTCGCCATCTCTACAGGGGAGCTTATATCTTTTCTGAAAAAAGTCTGAAGGCCAAGACTCCGGGCATCTTCATAAAATGCGGTTATAGCTGCGGCTCTTCTTATTTCGACCCTTCGCATTTTTTCTTCATCAGATATCCCTTTGGTATTCATAATGGCGGTCAGCATTCCATTATGATCGCCTCGTCCGAAGAAATCCTTCTCACACTTATCACGATCTACGGTAAGATAAACTATACGATCACGATCAGCCACCGATAACAGGTAGTTTATATCTATCATTCCCTCAAACAGCACAAAATCATGATCTTCCGAAAGCCTGTTCAGGTCTTCAATGATCATCGGCGTCTGCTCTGATACTACACCTTTTTCCCAATCTACCATTTCACTCAATGACCAGTCCCAAAAGGAAGAGACATCCATTGTCATATATTTGTGCTTTGCTTTATCAGCATGCTTATAATAATCAAATCTTTTGTCATCTCCACAAAAATAATACATATTATTTCTTTCAGCCAATAGTTTCGCAACTGTTGTCTTTCCCGCACAAGGGCAGCCCAGTATGAAGAACACATTCCTGTTCACTTCGTACAACTCCTCAGTAGTAATAATTTGTCCTATTTTTTGCCCGAGAGGAAGATCATATGTATTTCTATATTACCTTATCGCTCCATATAACAGAAAGAGGGGATGATGACATATCAAAACAACCATGAAAGACCGAACAGCAGCAGACTGATTATCATCACCAGGACAGCGATCCAGCAGCCAACCACATAGTTTGAATTTACGTTGTTGATGAACTGAAGTTTGCTGATATACCACATACCGGCCTGTTCTTCCAGTGTGCCTGTAATCCTGATCGGAAGACGAAAAATGAAACGATCAAGTCTGATTATTCCTCGCAAGACAAAGTACAGAGCGCTGCCTGCCCGGAAAAGTGCGGTTTGTTCTGTATCAAGCGTCAGTTGCCCCCAATAGCGCCAGTCACCCTGGAGCAGGTGCCGGGCTTCTTCCCGGCCATGGAAGATCTCATTCGGGTTGGTTCCCAGAATGAGCATATTGTCTGTCAGCATAGTCTCATCCATGCAGGCGTCTGCCTGTTCGGGATCCCGTTTTTCGTAATAAGCTTTCAGAAGCTTCAGGGGACGGAGGGCTGCTTCACGCAGTTCTTCGGGGAGCGTTTCACCGGTGATTTCATGAGGGTTGGTTCGTTCCCGCCGCCCTTCCAGCCAGATGTGGATAAGGAGATAAAGCAGAATCACGAAAAAGAGTATAAAGAGTCCGCCTGAAATGTATTTCATTCATATCACTTCCGTTTCATAATTGCTGCCGTCTGTGCCAATCATATAATGAAGCAGGATGTTCATCATTTGAGGGTGCCAAAGGTATTGACCGTATTATAAAACAGCACAGTTACGATTGAAAGACACCTATGGTATTGATAGTATATATATTTAATATACCAACAGTATGGCTGCTAAAAGTAAAACAGGATAGGGAAGGATGCTTTACTTACAGATAAACAAGGAGACAGAGAAAAAATTCTCTGTCTCCTTGTTGCTTTAACCGCTTCAATTCACTGAAGATAAAAAGCCCAGAATCCTGCTGTTAATATCCTCTATCTGTTCCCCGACAAAATGAGGCCGGTGACCGCCGCCGATGACCTTGTAAATCTTTGCTGAAGGAACTTTTTCCTGCATTTCCTCACAGGTGCCAAAGGGATCATTCTCCCCGTTGATGAAAAATGCCGGGCAGGTGATGTTTTTCCATTCATCATCCGTCAGACTGGGATGTTGCTGCCAGTCGGCTACGGTATTTCTCAGGTATGTCTGCCAGTCGCCTCTGTGCGCTTCATAATGCCGGACTTTTATGTCTTCAATGAAATCTGTGTGACCGTTCTTCAACAGGTTCTCCGGCAAAAAGTCTGTTGCGCCTTCCGGCCGGGGATGAGCCGCCCCGCCGATGGTAACCAGGCTTTTTACTTTATGCGGATATTTCGCTGCCATGTAGCAGCCTACATAGGCACCGCAGCTATATCCAATGATATGCGCCTGGTTGACTCCCAGCTTGTCCAGGAACATGGCCATGTCATCCGCAACCATCCGGCTGTTCCAGGTAAGATCGTCGCACAGGGTTCGTCCATGACCGCGGAAATCCGGGAATAAGCATCGATACTTGCCGGAAAAGGGGATAATCTGACCGGAGAAAGCCAGCAATCCTCTGCTGAAATGGCTGTGCAGAAACAATACAGTTTCGCCCCTGCCAAACTCTTCATAATACAGGTTTAACCCGTTGATCTCTGCATAAGGCATACGAAATGACCTCCATAAATTATTAATACCAGTTTTTATCTTTCAAAAACAAATCGGTAAACTTTCACATTTCCGTCCATTTCAACAGACTGGATAGCAAAGCCGCATTTTTCCGTATAGAACCGGACATTTTCGCTTTTGTCTACCGGCGTCACCAGCGTGAATCTCTTCCAGTCCTTATAATATGCTTTTGCGAATTCCATGGCAGCTGTCCCGATGCCTTTGCCCTGGAATTCCGGAATGACACACAAACATCCGACTTTATAGGTTCCGTCATCCATCTTTTTGCATGAAACAGAGCCGACCGGCTTGCCGTCAAAAATGATCAGATGCTTTGGATAATCAATGATGGACTGCTCCATCATCTCTTTGGTTTTTCCATATGCAGGGCATTCGCCGTATTTCAGATAATCGCTGTAAAACGCAGCGTTATAGATATCTATCAGCAATTCTGCATCTGCTATTTCAGCTTTCCTGAATTCAATGTCCATCAATATACCTCTCAAACTACAGATCTACCGGTTGTTCTTTTTGACTTCATCCATTTCAGCGATTAATTCTTCCAAGGGATGGTATTCGCCGCCCCACCATTCAAACACATGCATGCCTTCATCTTCAAGTACTGATTCCTTCAGCGTCATCAAGATTCCAAGCTGCTTAAGAAGTCCTTCACGATCAACTGCCTGATAATCAAACGGCAGCAGTTTGCAAAACTCCTTATATGATACACCGCACACAACAGTATGAATGCCCAGGGAGGCTATAGCACCCAGACATCTCTCGCACGGTGCACAGCTGGTATATAAAACAGACTTTTCCAGAATATCATCGGAATACTTATTGGCGCATTTGTGTACCAGATTGAATTCCGCATGTCCGAAGATCCGTTTGGCAAAGTCGGCAGTATTTTCCGCCTCCTCCAGGATTTTTCCATCATAAACAAGCACGGCACCAAAGGTATCGTGTCCCTTTTTTCCTGAATTGACGGCCAGTTCATAGCACCTTTTCATATACTGTTCATGATTATCGGACATGGTATTCCTCCCTGATAACAATCCGTTCCTGAATATGAGTCATCCTTTGGGGTTGTATACAGCCCTGCCTGCATATACCGTTTCCACGTGACGGAAACCGGCTTCCAGATATATTTTTTCCGGACGCTCTCCGTCCGGCCAATGAAAGGCTTTCCGGATACCGCTTACTTTACACCACTCCACATAGTGATAAGTTAAAGTTTTTCCGGCACCTACATTGCGATGCTGCTTTGAAACCAATACATAGTTTCCGCGGCATACTTTGCCGTCAGTAAGACAGTACAGAACGCCTATCGGTTTATCTTCAAGGTAAGCCACCCACAAGACTGTATTTGGATCATCCAGGGATTTTCTCAACACTTCTGTTTCCCACGGTTCTTCAGCCTCAATAAAAACCTGTTCAAAAGATGGATCCCAGCTTTGGACATTCCGGACAACAAGGCTTTCATTCGGCGCTATGCGATTCTCCGCCATCAGAACCATAAACTTCTGTTCCTCAATCCAAGAATCGAACCCTTCCTTGGCCAGATCATCCTTTATTTCCGTAAAATATCCGTTATCGCGTGCTGACTGATAGATCATCGGAGTCAGTCCTTTTTCCTGATAGAAGGCAAGGATATCTTTTAAAGTGTCTGACAGATTCCTGATTTTATCCCGGAAGATAACCGCGTGATTCGAATCATAGGAATCTTTATTTTGTGTGCTGTAAAACAGGATTCCATACGGCCGTTCCTCGTAATTGGTAAAGCTCCTGGGGAAAAGGTCCTCCAGCATAAAGCAGTCCTGTAAATTCATCTTGCTTCTGGAAAACCTGATAAATTCATAGGGCAAACCCATATCTTCAGAATACTTGCGGATTTCAGCTTTTTCGGCGTCACTCATTTCATCGTAGAAAGGACGGTCCGATACTTTGCGGAAGATCTGAACGTCATCAATCCTGAGCACATCACCCCAGGGGGCCAGGTACGATTCTCCAACTTTATATTTTCCAACTTCTTTGAATACCCTTGTGGTATAGCAATATCCCTGTTTGTTCAGCCAGTTTTGAACTGACTCATATTCATGTTCCGGGAATGCTATTTTTTCCAACATACAGAAACTCCTATTACTCTAAACATTTCTGCATTACTACAGCATCTTTAAACACACCGTTTACGAAAAAATAGTCTTTATATATTCCTATATCAGTGAAGCCCATTTTGTGGTACAAATTAATGCCTCTTGCATTATCGGAGATTACTTCAAGTTCTATAACCTTAATCTTCATCGTCTTTGCTTGCTCGATTATTCTTTTTAACATTTCTGTCCCTATTCCCTGATTCCAGTACTCCTTTTTTACTGAAATCGAGAATTTAGCCCGATGACGAATTCTTGCTGCATAATATCCCTCTAATTCTGCTCTCGCAATAATCTGCTCGTTTTCAAGAGCTATCAAAACAACACTGTTCTCCGAGCCTTTACTCATGGCCAGTTTTCGCCTTACGCCTTCAATCGGAACAGTGAATTCATTTTCTCCATGGAGCAAATTATCAGATTCTCCACCTACTTGATTCAGATATAGAATCATTTTCTCTGCATCATCCGAATCGGCTTCTCTAATTATGTATGTATTATCCATTTGTTCTCATCCTTTTCAGATTTATCTGATTGCTTTCAGTACTATATCATTTTGCTGTTTACCTGTTGTGTACGGTAGAAAGCTCAGGACTACTGTACACAACTGGTGGCAACTTGTATCACAAAATATTGTCATGTTATACACCATAAATCCTCGCAGTTTTTAAGATTGCTGCAACTGTTCCATTTACACAGATGGTATTATCCATACACATAGAAACTGCCTTCTCTAGAGGAACAAAGCTGAATTTTATATCCTCACCCAGATCTAACTGCTGCTCAGATACTCGCTTTATATTTTTTGCCAAATAGATATTTACCTGATTAACATCTTTAGTAGGGTAATCATAGTTGGTAAACAACAATTCCCATTCATCTGCAGAATATCCTGTTTCTTCCAGTAATTCTCTCTTAGCTACTGCTAATGGATCTTTCTCTCCTAAATCAAACGTACCACCAGGTAATTCAATAAGGTGCTTGTCTATTGGATATCTATACTCATCTTTGATAATTATTCTTTTTTCCTCATCTATTGCCACTATCAACGATACATTTTTTCTTTCTATTACAAAAAAATCATCGATAATATCTCCGGTAGGAAGCTTTACTTTATCTTGTCTGACTTTTAAGAATTCATTATCAACTAAATATTGGCTTTCCAGATTTTCCCATTCCATATCCGTTTCTTTCCTCACGTCAAAATTGAATTATTTAACCGTTTATACCTTGCAAGCCCGCATAATCCTCTCTGAGCAAGCCATAAATATTATAATCGCAATAAACAGAAACCATTTTTCCTTGGCGAACGGTCCCCTCTTTTATAAAGCCACATTTTTCCATAACCTTATTTGATGCAATGTTTCTTACATCTGCATTCCCGTTCAAACGATCTAATTCCGTGTTTTCAAATATAAACCGTACCACTTCCTTTAAGGCTTCTGTCGTAATTCCCATATTCCAATACTCAGGACTAATTCTGTATCCTATATCACCCATTCTGGCATTTTGGATATTAAATACCTCAATCATGCCTACCACTTTATTGGATTCTTTCAATACAATTCCCCAATTAAAATCAGGCGAAGATTTTCTTTTTACCCAAGGGCGAGCATCAATAAACATAAGCTCAGGATTTTTTTCATTCTTACTTGCTTTTCTTCCCCAATATGTATAGATTTCATCTCGCCCAAGCCACTCTCTTAAATCCGGAACATCATTTTCGTTAAGCACACGAATAATCAATCTGTCCGTTTCAAGAATTGGTTTATCTATTTCATAATCCTTTAGCATAATATCCTCCGCAAACGCCGATTTACCTATCGATTGAATCTTCTCTCTCAATAATTTTCTCTATCGCAAAAAGTGCGCTGTCGCGGATGTCTCTTTTCCTGCTTTTAGAAATCGCTCCTTAATTCAATTATATATAGTCTCTAGATTGTTCATACAGAAGTTGGTCTTTTGTTACTTCTTTTTAATTTCCCCATTTTTTTTCTGACTATCCAACGCAAATGGAGTAACATTAAATTCTCTTGTACTGGACAGAACAACTGTCCCTGTCCAGACCGCACTTGCTGTAGAAGGTTTCGTTGTAATCAATGGAGATCAACTGCACCACATTGATTTTCTTTTCTTTCAGGATCTTTTCCAGTTCGGTCAGCAGTTGCTTTCCGATGCCCTGCTTCTTCCTTTCCGGAATCACGAAGATCTCAGAGACAAAGAAAAAGTCCTCCTCAGCGTACGGATCGACATATCCCAGCAGCCCGCCAATGATTGTTTCATTCTCAATGGCCGCGAGCCCGAAAGCCTGATAGTTGCCAAGGATCGCACGGACTCTTCTTTCCGCTCTTTCCATTGTCCAGTTTTCATTCCAGGGTTCTTCAGAGTATGCTTTTGACATGGCATCTGCCAGCCCGTTGATATCTTCAATACGAACTTCTCTTATTTCCATATTTATTCCTCCTTATGATTGCCTGGGTTCCCGACACCCTTGAATCACGAAATTCACAGCAGAAGCTGTTCCAGCCATTTGGCCCTTTCACAGGCCAGCTGCAGAAAGTCCCATATTCCCAGATGCGTATAGTCCCAGTTCATCGGCTCCAGGGTTATGGGGCCGGCGTAATCTGTTTTCCTCAGCTTTTCCGTAACTGAAAGCCAGTCTATATTACCGTCAAAAGGCAGCCGATGCTGGTTACGGGGGCCTCCGTTATCCTGAAGATGCAGTGCCTTGAGCCGGTCTCCATATAATGCCAGCAAGTCTATACCGGCTGCATAGTTGATATGATGACAACTGTCATAGCAATAACCAATATGCGGAAACTTTACGCGGTTAAGCACGGCGACCAGGTTATGGACATTGCGAAGATTTTCAAACGCAATCTGAATGTCCAGTTCTCCGGCATGGTCGATGATCCTGTCCAGCCTGTCGTTGCCGAGCTTGTCGATCGGGTATGTGTCATCAGGCAGGTGGATCACAACTGTCGGAATATGATGCTTGTGGCAGTCATCGACACATTTCAGATAATCGCTGAACAGATGCTCTCCCTGCAGATTATCCGATGACAGATCGTTCTGCTCATGAACGGGAGCGTGCATGTTTTCAATGAACAGACCGGCATCCTGTGCCAGATCTGCGTCTTTCTCATAGCCTTCGCCGCGACCGAATTTATCGCTCCACCACAGCATTACACAGTCGAACCCGGCAGCTTTGATCAGTTTATATCTTTCACTAAAGGGTACATCATACCCGGCTCCATAACCGAAACAGTCATAAATTCCTGTCATTGAACTGTACCTTTCCCACAAACAGGCGAGCTGATATCAGCTGCTGTAATCGTGATTTATTTTTTGATTACTTTGCCTTTAATCCGTTAACACGATCATAAGCTGCATCAATACATTGATTGATGATTTCACTCAGATTACTGTTGTGAAGCTTGCTGATGCCCGCTTCCGTTGTTCCGCCTTTGGTGCTTATCTGTTCAATTAGGCTTTCGAACGTTTTGTCTTCGTTTCTGATAATCTCAATCACATTTTCAAAAATACGGGTCGTGATTTCTTCACTGACAGCAGCATCATTGATTAGTCTGTCACAGGAATTCTTATATTCTTTCATCAGATAAGCCGCAAAAGCAAGCCCGCTGGCCGCACAAATTGTAATACTCTCCAGCTTTTCCTCCGGTAGATTGATCAGGTATCCCAATGGCCGGAAAAGATTCAATGCTTCTTCTGTTTTTGCTGAATCGTTTTCGCAGCAAACGCCGATAACGCCTTTACAGAGTGATATTCCCAAGTTAGGCATCATTCTTATCAGACGATATTCCTTACTTGTATCCTGGAGCATTTCCCTCATATCGTTTATGCTGACGCCAGCCATAAAGCTGACAATCGTTTTGCCGGAAAGATCCATTTCCCTGATCTCGGCAAATACTTCCAGGGCGTTTTGCGATCTGACAACAATAACAATAACATCTGATTCAGTAACCAGATCCTGCTTACTCGAAGTCACATTGATGCATGGATAAATGCGCTTGAGCGCATCCATTGTTTCTGCGGTTCTGGCATTCAATATGATTCTGTTTTGTTTTACTCCGCTTCTTACAAGACCAGCGATGAGCGCTTTTCCCAGGTGCCCAGTACCAATAATACCAATGTCCATTTTCGCATCTCCCTTAATTTCCTGGCTTGTAGTCGGAACAAATCACAGCGTTTTCCGCATGACAACCTGGCCGTTTTCCCTCGCGGCTTCAACGAATCCTGCCTTCTGATATAGCCGGACGGGTCCCTGATAATCAAAGTCATTCTGTTCGTCAGAAAGCTTTGCGTAACCTTCAACAGCCGCGTATCCCTTTGTTTTTGCATCGCTGCAAACCCTGTCAATAAATGCAGACGCTATGCCCTTTCCCCGATATTCGGGCGAGATTTCGAAACAGACAATGGAGATTGTTTTCCCGCAGGTGTTTTTTCTCGCAAAGTCCGGAACAAAGCCGGCGTAGCTTTCGATATCCGCCGCATTACACCAGCCGACAGACAGATCTCCGTCATAAGCCAGGTATCCCTGAATCTGATTCCGGTTCAGCATCTCCACGGCATATTTGCGCAGCGTTTCTTTGACGCCATATGTTTTAAACTCACTGACCATCCGGCTGATGCTTTCCTCGTCCTGATTGGGAGAGGTGCAATAGCACGGACCGTTTGGATTATCATCTGTAAATGCACGGTTGTCGAAAAAATCCAGATAGTCAGCAGTCAGTTCAGATGTCAGTGGTTTTATCACGATTGTTTTCATTCGGCTATCCTCTCTGAAACAGTTTTTATAATACGGGTGGCATCATCACAGCAGCTTATCCAGTTCTTTGAGCAGCAGCTGCTTCATTTCTTCCAGCTCTTCACTGCTGGGCCTTTCGTCATCCGCATACATTTTTTCCCTCGGATACCACCAGGTCGGGCCTTTTCCCTTGTTGCCGTATTCGCCGAGGTCTCCGGCTTTGCGGGGGAACAGGTGCCAGTGGATATGAGCCCCTCCTTTACCGTTGCCAAGGCATTCATAATTCATTTTGTCGGCGCCGAAGGCGTTGCTGACAGCCTGGGCGACGAGAGTCATTTCCTCCAAATGCTTTGCCCTGACTGCCGGTTCGAGATCGAACAGTTCAACAACATGTTCTTTATAGATGAACAACGTATATCCTTTAAAATGCTGAAAATCTCCAATTACCACGTAACCGGTTTCCAGTTCTTTTACAAAATAAGGATTGGTACCGTCCCTGGTCATCTGAATCCGTTCACATACACCGCACATTTTTCTATCCCCTTTATTTCTTTTTGGCTGAGATTTGGTTCCTGAAATGTTATTGCATGACAAGTTCCGCGACCTGTTCAACAGGCAGGCCGCTGGTGTCGATGGTGTTGTCCATGGATGCAAAACCGGGCAGGGACTTCAGGCTCACATTCAGCCATTCATCCGTCCGCCATTCACAGTTATGATCATCTTTCCACCGCCTGATCAGGCTTTCCCGGCTGCAGACGAGTGTCATGTTCTTTACTTCCGCCTGCATAGCAGAAAGACCTTGGGTGATTTTTTGAATCACCCAAGGTTCATCCATTAACCATACCAGCACAACCATATTGCAAACAGAGCACTTCTGATAGTTGCCGATCATATGGAGTATATTATCGACAGCCATAGCCTTGGTTTCCTGATTGCCGACAAAAGGATGGATATCCAGGCACCAGTCTCCGTCAATAAAGGCGGTTCCCGGATGATGATCCGCGATATACTTGCCGACTGTGGTTTTTCCAACACCCATGGGGCCGTTCAGAATAATGACTTTCATGATTCATGCTCCTGTTTGCCGCTGTGTACATTCAGTAATTGAAACGATCATACCAGAGCAAATGCTCCCGGTCAAACAAAGCAGGGAAGCGGACATGCTGTCAGTTCAGATTTTGCGGCCCTGAATGATCATGGAAAGCGGGAATCCCTGATGGTCGAGCTCAACAAATCCGCCGCCGATATCATGATCAAACTCCTGCAGCCCGGTCACAACGATCCCGTTGCCGCACATGCCGGAGATGATTTCCGACAATGAATGGGTGTAGTCGGTAAAGGTTTTTGACTGGTAGTGTTTCTGGGTCATATAGTACATTCCGCCGTTGCCGGTCCATTCATGCTCGAAATAGGAAAAGTGGCATTCCACCCTGTGCTCAGGATCATACGGTTCGTCGCCTTCCGCAGCAAGCATATTCCGGAAGGGGTGCTCCTCGTTGATCAGGATGATAGCTCCCGGCTTCATGCATTTCGCGATCACCGCAAAAAAACGGTTCAGATCGTCAAACCAGCAGAGGGCGCCGATGGTGATAATCACCACGTCAAAAGTGTTCTTATACCGGTCGTCGATATCGTAAATATTGGCCGCCACAAACTTGCAGGGGAGGTTCAGCTCTTCCGCTTTTTCATTGGCAAAGGCCACCTGGTTTTCGGCAATGTCAAAACCGATGCCTTCTTTTGCTTTTCCGCATTTGACCAGGGACAGCAGCTCGCGTCCGTTGTTGCAGCAGAACTGGCCGATCACCGCATCTTCCGTGTTGATCTGTTTCAGTACGCTCTTTGTTTCCTCATTGAAAAAGGGATAGTCTTCATTCTGTATGCGTTCTGTGATATCCGCGCCCCAGGAAGCGTCCCTGTTATCAAAAGCCTCTTCCCAGGCTGCTTTGTTACCTTCAATATACTTTTCCATATTCTTATCCTTTGTTGTCTTTTTTGCTTGTAAACACTATATGCGGTTACTCGACGGTCCATTCAGTCCACTCAATATGATTGTATTGCATTACATCATCGGCACGCTTCATGCCGATCTTTTCATAAAACGGGACCGCATCTTCATTGGCGATCAGGTATACCGCGATATCCTTTTCACCGCCGGCAAGTTCATGAGCTTTTTTCATCAGCTTTGTCGCGATGCCCCGGCGCTCATAGGCCCTGTCTACTCCAAGATCCGTAATATACAGCCAGTAGCAGAAGTCCGTAAGCCCGAAAAGGATACCCACAACAAGCCCGTCAGCATTCCGGGCGACCAGACTGATCGAAACATTTTTGACCAGCTTCGGAATCCGTTCGGCAAACCGTTCCTTAGGATACTGGGAACCAAGGTCTGTCCTTTTCAGGAATTCAATGTATTCCTCTGCCGAGATGCGTTCTTCACGGAAGGTGATTTCCTCTTTATCCATAACAATCCAAATCTCCCTCAGTATGCAGTCACTGCTTCAGCTCCAGCAGCTTTTTGATGCCAAGCACCGTGGCAGGGATCCGGTCATTCGGTCCCAGGTTCGACAGGATCACAACGGCTGTCCTGTTATCGGGATTAAAACCGAGATAGCTGTTGTATTGCCCTGTGCCGCCGTTGTGCCAGATGAATCCGTTCTCCTGATCCTTGATCCAGGCCATCCCGATTTCATCCAAACGGATTCCCATCATCTTATGGCTTTCCGAAGCGGCGTTGATGGTTTTCAGGCTCTGATGGCATCTAGTGAAGACAGGATTATCCTCCAGCTGCAACTGTGCATAATGCAGCATATCCTCAATATTGGACGTGACAGCACCGGCGGAGAGATAGCCGTCGTTCTCCTGCCAGTCCCAGTAATTGTCCAGGTCACCGTCATGTTCAGAAATCTTAGTCGCGGTCATACCGAGTTCTTCCTGAACAAAACCATTCAGCAGAGCGGTATAGTCTTTTTCATAGACTGCTTCAAGCACCAGGCCCAGCACGGCATAGCCATAGTTGGAATAGGTAAAGCTGTAGCTGTCCTTATTCATATCCAGGCTTTTGCATTTTGCCAGTACCATTTCCCGGCTGATCCCAAAGAAACTGTTCTTTCCTGAAAAGAAGTTGCCGATCATCGGGGTTTCGAAATAAAAACCGTTATAACCGGAGGTGTGGGTCAGGAGCTCCGCAACGGTGGGATAGTTCTTTCCGGCGGGCAGGGACAGATATGTATCGATGGCGGCATCCGGACTGATCAGACCTTCGCCGACTGCCTTGCTGACCAGGGCAGCCGTCATGGTCTTGGTCAGGGAACCAATCTCATATGTATGCTTTTCAGGAGGAAGAACCTGGGCATTCTCCCCATAAACGGTAAAAGAGGCCTGCCCGTCCCGGATGATACCGACGGTGATCCTGGCATCCGGTTTGCCTTGGGTGGTGTAGTTCAGCGCATCCTCAAAGGTCAGACCGGGAACCTTTCCCATCTGGATCTTCCCATAAATCATCAGTCCGCCAAGCACCAGCGCCGCGAACAGCACAATGCCTATCACAATAAACATAATTCTTTTCTTTCTGCCTTTCATTGATTTGCTCATGTTGGTTTTGCTCCATTTGTTCAAAGAGTTCCGGCAAACAATAATCCATATTATTATAAGACAGTACAGCCTTTATTTGAAGACACCAATGGTATTATTGGTATATGTATTTATGATACCGATGGTATGATAAACACACAGAAAAACTGAACCGATCTTGGAAAAATGCGGCCAGGTATACCGCAGATAAATACGAATGTGATATAATCATCCTACAGGAAAAATGAAAAGAGGGGGACTTGGCTGTATGTGGTACAATCCGCCGGACGGACAGCGACGTGAAAGCTTTCACATGGGTAACTGTGTGGACGCATATGATTTTTTAGGTGCTCATCCCGTGGAAGAAAACGGGGAATTGAAATGGCATTTCTCCGTCTGGGCGCCGAATGCCCAGCGCGTCTCCCTTGTGGGTGAGTTCTGCGGCTGGGACAGGGAAGCCTATCCCATGGAAAAGCAGTATGACGGCATATGGGAACTGCGGATGCCGGACGGGCTGTTTAATCCGAACCGGGATCCGGAGAAATACAGTTCTCCTGAGGCGGCAGAGCTGCTTCGCACCTACAAATATGCTATCCTCTGCGCCAACGGAGAATGGCATATGCGGGCCGATCCTTACGGCTTTGAGATGGAGCTGCGGCCCAGCAACGGCAGCAAGCTGCGGAACCTGGCGGAATATCAGTGGAATGACAGTGCATGGATGGAAGCACGGAAGGAAAAAGAACCCTGCCGCCAGCCCATGAACATCTATGAAATGCACCTGGGCACCTGGCGCCGGGGCGAAGGCGGACGCATCCTGAATTATGCCGAGATTGCGGATCAGCTTGTTCCTTATCTGCAGGACATGGGTTATACGCATGTGGAGTTTATGCCGGTGATGGAGCATCCCTTTGACGGTTCCTGGGGTTATCAGGTCATCGGCTATTATGCCGCGACTTCCCGTTACGGTACGCCGGATCAGCTACGGTACCTGATCGATAAACTGCATCAGGCGGGCATCGCGGTTATCCTGGACTGGGTTCCGGCTCACTTCCCCAAGGACGAAGCGGGACTGCGCCTGTTTGACGGAACACCCTGTTACGAGCACGCCGATTCCCGCCGGGCGGAAATGCCGCAGTGGGGAACGCTGTTGTTTGACTATGCGCGGGGTGAGGCGGTCAGCTTCCTGACATCCAACGCGCTTTTCTGGCTCAAGGAATACCATGTTGACGGCCTGCGCTTTGACGCGGTCAGCTGCATGCTGTACCTGGACTTCGGCAAGGAATCCGGCCAGTGGGTACCCAACCAGTACGGCGGGCATGAAAACCTGGACGCGGTGCGCTTCCTGCAGAACCTGAACAAAGCCGTGGAAAAGGAATGCCCCGGCGCAATCACCGTGGCAGAAGAATCCACGGCCTATCCCAAGGTTACCCATCCTGTGGAAGACGGCGGCCTGGGCTTCAACTTCAAATGGAACATGGGCTGGATGAACGACATCCTTTCCTACATTGCCCTTGATCCGATTTACCGGCAGTATCATCACGACAAAATCACCTTCTCGATGATGTATGCCTTCAGCGAAAACTACGTGCTGCCCTTCTCCCACGACGAAGTGGTTCACTGTAAGGGATCCATGCTGGACAAGCAGCCCGGCGACCTGTGGAAGAAGTTTGCGGGCCTGCGGGCGCTGTACGGATATTACATGGTGCATCCCGGCAAGAAACTGCTGTTTATGGGCGGAGAGTTCGGCCAGTTTGTGGAATGGAGAGACAGCCAGCAGCTTGACTGGTTCCTGCTGGATTATGAAAAGCACCCGGACCTGCAGAAATATGTGAAAGCGCTGAATCATCTGTACAGCAGCGAACCCGCCATGCACAAAGTTGACGACAGCTGGGACGGCTTCAAGTGGCTGAACGTCAATGACAAGGAGCGCAGCGTGGCGGCTGTGATGCGTTCTGACGGCGAAGACGGTTATATTGCCTGCGCGGTGAACTTTACACCCCAGCCCTATCTGAATTACCGGATCGGACTGCCCTTTGACTGTGAACTGACAGAAATCCTCAATTCTGACAGGGAAGAGTTTGGCGGTAGCAACCTGTATAACGGTACCGTGCTTCACGCGGAAGAGATTCCCCAGGAAGAGCATCCCTTCTCCTGCGAGATCGTCCTGCCGCCGCTGGCCGCGGTTTTCTTCAGGGTTCAGAAAAAAGAGAAATAAAAGATTCACTGAATATCATCAAATAACAACTAAAAGTTGAAAAACAAGGTAAAACTCCACATATAATTAAATTACAGTTGATATTTACTATTCCAATCAACTGATAGTAGTGCTATGCTGTCATTGTACCAACCGGCGCGCGGCGGAAATAATAAGCGGGAGGACAGCATATGTCATTTTCAAGTGCATTACAGAGCTTACGGAAAGAAGCGAAGGTAACACAGGAAGAGCTGGCCCAGAACCTGGGCGTCAGTGCCCAGGCAGTGTCAAAGTGGGAAAACGGCAGTTTCCCGGAAGGTGACCTGATTCCCCGGATTGCGGATTATTTCCATGTTTCGATTGATTATCTTTATGGACGCGCCGGAAAAGAGACCGGCATTGAGCAGCAGGTTGTCAGTGCGCTGAATGCATTATGGGAATCCTATCGCCAGTCCGGTGCGGATATGGACGCTGCCAACAAAGCCTATATCGAAAAGATTTACGATATCATGTGGGCGTTCCAGATCAGCGCATGGATAGAGACCAGCGATTACTATCCACGGCCGGAAGGCATGGATGAGAATTCCAGGATGGCCAGCGTATATGCCAATAACTACGGATATTCCTATATGTCGCCGAACAGGAACAGGGATTTCTACCTGTTCCTGAAGCAGCCGGAAAATAAAGAAGGCTTTGGCGGACTGCTGCGTCAGTCAGACGACATCCGGAACTTTTTCAGGTTCCTTTCCGACAAAACCAATATGGATCTGCTTGAATACCTGTACCGGCTTAAATGGGGAGAATATGTGAGACGGGAGACGCTGATCAAGGCGCTTGGTATAAGCGGGGATCAGATTGATAAATCGCTGGAATACCTGATGAGCCTGGAGGAAGGACACGGGAATCATCCGATCCAGTCCGTTTCTGTGGTCAATGACGAAGGAAAGGCAGAAATGGCATACGGGGTAAACATGAATATGGGCGGTCTGCTCTTTGGTCTGCTGGAGATTGCAGACACCTATGTGCATGCTCCGTGCGGGTTTAAACTGCAGATCATGAACCGTTGCAAAGAATGGGCAGAGGCATAAACAATAAACAAAGGCACCTGCGGCTGCAGGTGCCTTTATGATTATCCGGGGACTTCTGTTTTCAGATGTTCGTAATGACCATCATAATACCTGAAGAGTGATTACAAGCTGTTTTTTTTACTCGCAATCGAAGATTGTCTTGCCTTCCAGCATCTCTCCGTACTTGGCTTTCCATTCGTTGTGCACGGCGGACTTATCAAAATTCTCCAGACCGGCAGGCGTCATCTGAAGCTCGATCATGATATGAAACCGGTTGGAACGGTCTGAACATGAGGTGTGGATGATCACATCCGAAATACCGTCAATGGACCGGGCAGCCTCAAAGTGACTGGTGATTTCCGGAACGAGAGCTTTCCAGTCTATGTTTTCCCTGAACTTGGCGATGATAAAGTGTTTCATGGCGCTGCTCCTTATGCTATTTGTTATCAAACAATAGCAAAAAAAGAATTGCAAGTAAAGTGCTTTTGAAGGCATAAAAGACCAATAAAAATGTTGAATTGTCGCACAATGAAGGAAAGCTGGTAAAACAAAAGGCACCGGTTTGCCTGAAACCAGTGCCTGTGAGTTTGCCGGTATGATCAGCCGTTGTCTGTGCGGTAACTGTAATCCATGACGGTGCTTTCGCCATCCTCAGTCCAGACTACATTGTAATTGTCGTCATAGGAGAATGTGACGGTGAAAGGCTGATCCGGATCGAAGAAACCTTCCGCGGTGATGGTGTCTGTTTCGGGATCATAATCACCCTTCAGGATGGCATCTGCCAGGATCTCATCATTTTCTCCGTACTGGTAGCAGCGGATATCATACTCGCCTTCATACCAGTCATAGAAGATGACTTCAATGTCATCCTTCATCCAGCGGCCGCCGTAGAAATTGCCGATGGGCTCGAACTCCAGATCCTTGCCGGCGTCTTCCTTCAGATCCTCCCAGAGAAGGGTTCCTTCTTCGGTGATGGTCAACACCGCGTCTCCGTCTTCATAATAGATTTCGTCCCAGTCACCGGTGCTGATATCCTGCCGGTAATGCAGGCCGAAGGGAACCGCGGTGAGGGCGGTCTTTTCCTGATTGAGGGCCATGGCATATTCCCAGATGTCTTCCTTACCGTCAAGCCGGTGAATGACCATGGGCTTAATGCCGCCGTCTTCGCCGTAAACTTCAATGCGCCAGTCGCCATCCTCGGCAACCCAGGTGTTGATATAAGGCCGGGATTCCGGATATTCATCCGGATAATATCCAATCTCATCTTCCTCGTATTCTTCCTCGGCCAGGACTGATACGACGGTGAGGGAGAGACAGAGAACCAGAAGCAGTGCAAGCAGTTTTTTCATGGTGATAACCTCCTTTGTCGCGTGACCGGCCTGTCCGGCACACATATATTTGTACGCAGCAAAAAACGGGACGGCAGTACAATTTGATTTTTCTATTTTTTTCCATTCCGTTCATCAATATTATACCGTAATTCCTGCCGGAGTTCAATCAGCATTCAAAAAGGCACCTGCGATTGCGGGTGCCTTTTTGTGCTGCGTTATTTCATTTCCTGCTGCTTTGCCACGATCGCCCGGATGGTTTCCCAGTCGGGACAACGGCGATAGTTTCCGTTCGGGAAGGCAGCGGCTCTGTTCCATGGCCGGTCAAAGACCATGACCTTAAGATCCGGCAAATGATCGAAGAACCTGAAAGCCAGCGGTGAATCTTCTATAGCGTAATCAAACTGCATTTTATAGTAATCATCGAGTTTCAGGCTGAAATTACAGTTTTTCAGGAAGTTTTCCCTGCCGTATTTATCCAGGAAATACACGTTGACATCCTGAAGTCCGTGGCTGCCCAGCCATGCGCGGGAAGGCTCATAGGAACTGTAAGGACGGCCGGTGATAATCGACACATTATGCCCCTGGCGGAGCCATTCATTAATGACTGTAGACGCCCCGGGCGCTTCTTCGAAGGAGAGAAGGAAATCCGGCTCATGACCTTTGATGAGCAGTTCGTCATACTGTTCATCTGTCAGGTCGAAGGCCTGCTGAAGATTGAAATATCGTATCTCATCATAGGGAACGTTCTTTCCGAACAGATCAGCAGCCAGCCTGCCAAAGGCCCTTCCGGACTCGCACAGGCAGTCATCAAAATCGATATAGATATTCACAGTCACACATCCTTCTGTTATAACTTCAGCAGCATGTAAACCAGTTCCTGAAAACCGCTTGTGCGGGAGTTAAATCCCCGGGGATTCCGGCCGAATTCCTCAAAGCCCAGGCTTTTATATAATGCAATGGCTCTTTCGTTTTCGGCAACCACGTTCAGCTCCAGCTGGACATATCCGGCTTCCCGGGCACATTGAATGCAGGCTTGCATGAGGGCTTTTCCCAGGCCGAGCCCCCAGTATTCCTTCAGGAACACTTATGCCGAATTCGGCGCGGTGCTTTACCTTGTATTTGCTGCCGACGGCTTCGATTCCGGCCATGCCGGCAATCTTGCCGTCCATGATGGCAACAAGCTCTATTTCATTCGGGCTTTCTGCTTTTTTAGCCAGGAACTGAGCTTCCTGTTCCGGATCATAACTGTTTTCATCAGGATATGACAGCAGGTAATCTGATTCCGCGTGGGTGAGGTTAAAGGCTTCATAAACATTGGCTCCGTCCGGTGCGTCGCTGTTCCGGATCAGTGCCTCTGTGCCGTTTTTCAGTACGATCTTCTGTGTATATTTCATCTGTTTATTTATGCTCCGTTTGTGTTATGTACTGCCTGACCGGATCGTCACACCAGACGTGTGCTTCTATGTACCGTTCCGGTCCGTGTGAACCGTCATCATTCCAGTCCTGAGGCAGTCCGTATTTCTCAATGACCTTCAGAATTTCTTCATAGGTGTACACCTTCCGCCTGTATTCTTTTCCGTCGTTGACACGCGGACTGAAGGTGGGCATGGAGTCCCCGTAGGTAAAGGAGATTTTTCGGGTATCAAACGCCTCGATCGGGATTTTCAGGAAGTCTCCCTGCTCAAACCAGGTGTTCAGCCAGGGACTGTGCTCCACAACCATGTAATAAGGGGAAGGGATCTCCATGATTCCGCCCTTGGCCGCAAACTCCCGGCGAAGAACTGCCTCGCAGCTGCGCCGCTTCTCAATGTAGGTATCGTCCCTCTGGGCACACAGGGATTCGGGACGCTCCATTTTCAGCTGATTCAGTACTTTCTCAGCCTCCTCCGCAGGCAGCGCCGTGAGACTCCGGAAGGGGCCGCTCCGTTTGTCAAAATAGTGATACAGATACATCATGCTATGCTCCGGACGTTTTTTACAGCATTCTGACCATCAGGTAATCATTGTCATAGCTGCCGTCAGGATACTTCATACCGTGGGGGCGGGTTCCGAAAACTGTGAATCCGTACTTCATATACAGGTTGACAGCCCTGCGGTTTTTTGACTCAACGGTCAGCTCGATCTGCTCGTAACCGGACCTTTGGGCAAAGGCAATCAGCCGTTCCATCAGGGCGGAACCAAGGCCCAGATGCCAGTAATCCTTCAGGATCGAGATGCCGAGGTCGCTACGGTGCAGAAGACGGCTCTTCGGACCACGTGAACTGACATCCGCACTGGCAATAATCCGTCCATCCATCTCCGCCACCAGCATCAGGCTGCGGGGATCATCCCTTTTCCGGGTCAGGATGGCAGCTTCTTCCTCTGCCGTATAGTCAAACTCTTCTGGAGTGCGCAGCAGGAAGGGCGTCTCGCCCAGCATGATTTTCATATACTGCAGCATGAGCGGCGCATCTTCCGGCTCCACAGAGCGAATCGTACACTGCCTGCCGTCCCGGAGAGTAAGTGTTTCCGCGGAACAAAACATATGCTATCCTCCAACTAAAACCGTCCTGTGATCGTCTCGATCATACCAGAACCTGCGTAAACAGTCAAAGCGGAAGAACGTTAAAACAATATAAAACCGACCAACAGTCGAAAAATGATTGACAAGAAGAAAAAGACACACTATAATCACAATCGACCGTTAGTCGGTTTTGTTCTGAATGTGCACAAAGAACAATGTTTGGGAGGAGTCACAGAATGAAAAAAGGGGAAAAGCGTAAGCTGGATCTGATTCAGATTGCCTACAGGCTGTTTGTTTCCAGGGGATACGAGCATACCAGCGTGGATGAGATCATTGAGGAAGCCGGCATCGCCAAGGGCACATACTACTATTACTTCCAGAGCAAAGAACAGATGCTGGAAGAAGTGATTGAAATGATGCTGCAGGCGGAAGCGGAAAAAGCGGAAGCTGTTCTCCATACAGATCTTTCTGTGCCTCAAAAGATCGTCGGGATTATCGCGTCCATCCAGCCTGCCCAGGAAGAGCGGACGATTGACAACGCCCTGCACCAGCCGGAAAACATCCTGATGCATAACAAGATCAAAGGGCGTTTGTATGATCTGATTGTGCCGATCCTGTCCCGGGCGGCAGAAGAGGGCGTGGAAAAAGGCCTGTTCCACTGTGACAATATTCCGGAACGTGTCAGGATGATCATGATCCTCAGCGGTGACATGTTTGACGGGCATGTTCCTGCCACACCTGCAACGATCGACGTTTTTATTGATACTACAGAGAAAATCCTCGGCGCAGAGCCGGGGACAATGGGATTTATCCGCGGGCTGATTCAGCACGCGGAAGATATTCAGTAAAGAAGGATCATCGTGAAAACCAAATCAAATCTACGGAAATTTATCCTGCTCTGGACAGGCGAACTGATTTCATCCATCGGAGGCGGACTGACCAGCTTTGGCCTGGGGGTTTACATTTTCCAGCAGACAGGAAGCGCAGCCAACATGGCGCTGATCACACTGCTTGGATTTCTTCCTACACTTTTGCTCAGCGTGCCTGCGGGCGCCCTGGCGGACCGGTATGACCGCCGGCTGCTGATGATGATCGGAGACGGGTGCTCCGCGCTGGGCATTGTTTTCATCCTGGTCTGCATGATGAACGGCGGCGCATCCCTGGCTCAGATCTGCATCGGAGTACTGATCAGCTCTGTGTTTTCCGCACTGCTGGAGCCTGCATTCCGTGCCACGATTACCGACATGCTGACCAGGGAAGAGTTTTCCCGGGCCAGCGGCCTGGTTTCCCTGGCGGGCAGTGCCCGATATCTGTTTTCCCCGATCCTGGCTGGTTTTCTGCTGACGGTCAGCGACGTGAAACTGCTGCTGGTGATTGATATATGTACCTTTTTCCTGACGGTGATCAGTGCCGCGGTGGTTCGGAAAAGCATCGGGAAGAAAACTGCAGAAAAGAAGGATGGCCTTCTGGACAGTATCCGAGACGGATGGAGAATCCTGCGGTCTGAAAGAGGCGTGCTGCTCCTGGTACTGGTTTCCTCTGCCATTACCCTGTTTATGGGGATGTTCCAGATCCTGGCGGAGCCGATGGTGCTCTTCTTTTCAGACGAAAAGACGCTGGGAATCACTGAAACCATCTGTGCCAGCGGCATGCTGGTATCCGGCTTGATCCTGGGCGTGCGGGGAATCAAAAGGAACTTTACCGGCATCATGAGCATGTCGCTTGCTGCTGCCGGGATTATGATGATCGGTTTCGGCCTGTTTGAAAACATCTGCACAATCTGCATTTCCGGGTTCCTGTTTTTTGCCGCCCTGCCTTTTGCCAACAACTGCCTGGACTACCTGACGAGAACCCATATTCCTGACGATGTCCAGGGCAGGGTATGGGGACTGATCGGCTTCCTGTCCCAGTTTGGCTACGTGATCGCCTATGCCGTATCCGGCGTTGCCGCTGACGCACTGGGTCAGTGGACCGGCATGGGAGTCGGAAGGGGATCCGCCATGGTAATCCAGGCGGCGGGCGGAATGATGGCGGCCATCGCTGTCAGCATGCTTTTCATCCGGAGCATCCGGGGACTGGAAAACAAAACGGAACAAACAGCATAAACAATAAGAATTAAGGAGAAAAATGAATATGCAGCATACAGCCTATCGATACAGGCCTGTGTTGTTTTTTGCACTGGCTTATCTGTTCACATGGATTTTCTGGATACCGGCAATCTTTATCAAGGGAAATACCGGCACGTTCCTGATGATGCTGGGGCTTATTGCTCCGGCGGTGGTTTCCACACTGTTTGTTGTCTTCTCCGGATCAGACGCGCTCAAAAAGGATTTGCGGCAGAAGATCGTCGGTTTTTATAAGGTGAAGTGGATGAACGTCCTGCTGGCAATCCTGGTATTCGCCGGGATTACAGCCTGCTCCATCCTGCTGTCCCTGGCATTCGGTCAGCCGCTGAGCCAGTTTTCCTTTACCGAGGACTTTTCCTTTACCGGTGTGGGAATCGGCAGCGCGCTGCTGACAATCCTGGTTGCTTCGATTATCGAAGAAGTGGGCTGGAAGGGATACTGTGAGGATTCCATCGGAAACTATATGAACTGGTTCTGGGAATCCATGATTTTCGGTGTACTCTGGTCTTTCTGGCATTTTCCGCTGATCTTCATCCAGGGTACATACCAGGCGGGACTGATGGTTAACCCGCTGTATGTGATTAACTTCTTTGTCAGCGGCATTCCGCTAGGATTCATCATTACCTGGGTCTACCTTGCCAGTGATCGGTCGATCCTGGCCTGCATGATTTTCCACCTGTTTGTCAATTTCATGCAGGAGAAGATCGCCATGACGCCCGAGACGAAATGCGTGCAGACTATTGTCGTTATAGCAGCTACAGTGATTATCGTCGCTGCAAAGAGGGACATGTTTTTTGAAACCCGCCATGTAGGCAGATTGCTGGATTCTGTTTCGGGAAAGTAAAAAAGCGAAAGAACAAGGGCACCTGAGATCGCAGGTGCCCTTGAATCATGTCGGGAAATATTTACTTATGAATCCATCCGGAGGCGCCGCGCAGGCCGACAACGAGCCATTCGCCGTCATCCTTCAGGATGGGCAGGACGGTATCCTTGTCCAGCAGGCCGACCTTCAGGGCGGAGGTGTCATTCCAGGCATAAACCGGGGTTGCTGCATCAGCCTTGTACCAGGCAGGATCGATGGCAAGATAGTCGGCCTTTACCCAGCCTTCAGCGCTGTCTTCAGAATCCCCGGTAAAGATATGGGCCCAGCCGTCTTTCTGCTCATACACAATGATCCGGGCTCCGTCATGCAGGGTGTCCAGGATGCCCGCGTTGGTGCCGGGCGCCTCACGGAGGGTCAGGTCTTCACACAGGACCACGGCAGAAAGGCCGATCTGTCCTTCTCCATAGGGAGGAATAATCTCTGCCTGAGCAGTTATAACACTTCCAAGAATAATCATCATTACCAGGGCCAGAATTGTTAACCAAACATGTTTCTTCATGCTCGTCAACCTCCTTTTCGTGTGTTCATTTATTAAACGATGCGCATTGACGTTTCGTTCCCCGGATGCATTCGGGGGTGCTGAACGGGAAAACTGAAAGGACAATATGCTGTTGTTTGAATACAACGATTATAGCACGTTTTCCGGCTTTTGAACATGATGTATCCTGTCGGCTGCAAACCACAGGATCAGTGCGGCCGCCAGCCAGACAATCCGGTATACATTCACAGAAAGATCACCTGGGAAAGGATCGAACAGGGCGTTCCAGTCATAGATTACACCGATCGAATCCATGAAAGCATGGTACACCGCACAGGCAATGATGCTCTTTGTCGCTTTGTAGATGGCCGCCAGGGCAAAGGCCCAGATCAGGATTGTAATTCCGAAACCGATCATGCTGTCTCCGTAATGGCGGGACGTCGGATCGAGCCATACCGGGTAATGCCAGGCATACCAGAAGACAGAAGTCGTCAGAACGGAAAAGGGGAAGGGCATCCTTTTCTCCATTTCGGGCTGGAGCAGACCCCGCCAGCCGGTTTCCTCGGCGATGCCGACAAAAGGAATCATGACGATAAAGAGCAGCGGAAGCATATACCATGCCGTTCCGTTGGGCTTACCGAAGAATAACGCATACAGGAGAGCAAGCAGGCAAAAGAAGCCGGTGATCAGGATGGCTCTGCCTTTGTTCTCTGTGTGCATGATATTACGGAGCAACTGCTTTATGCTGATTCTGTCCCTGAACAGAGAGATCATCAGTACGGCAATAAAGGGTGTCGGCGTGGAAAACAGCAGACCGATGATAATATACAGCACATAGCCGACAGATACGGCGCCTGTTTCGCTGTAAGCTACAGAGTACGGCAACAGCCAGACATGCAGTGTGACATAACAAAAGGCTGAAAGCGCGATCACCAACAGCAAGTACCACAGCAGCCTGCCTGAATGAAATGAGTTTTGTGTTTTTTCGTTTACCATGGAATTTCTCCTTCCTTTCTGTTAGGTACGCTGATTAGACGGATAAGTTCCGGTTTCGTTACAACTTCATTTGATCATTAAAAGGAGCCGTTCTGACCAGAAATGGTTACACAAATATGGATTAAAAGGTATTTGGATATAACAGCACAATCCTTGACAACAACTGCACAAATGGAGACAATTACGATTAATTCCAGGTGTGATAGAATGAGCCCAACAAGGGGACAACAATTACATTTGGAGGGATTTAAATGAAGAAGCTCATTTGCGTGTTACTGACTGCTGTCCTGTTATCAGCCCTTTTCCTGGGCGGAGCCTGTGCCGAAACGAAGAAAGAGGAACCCGGCGTGACTGTTTACTTTCCGAACTGGAACATCTATTCCGACAGCCGGCAGGATGTGAACGGCCTGCCGTGGGATCGGATCGACTGCGTGAACCACGCTTTCTGGGAAGTCATTCCTCAGGACGGCGGTTTCGCTATCGTGTCCACCGATCCCTGGGCGGATACGGATCCGGACAACCCCGTAGCCCATTTCGCCCAGTATGCGGAATGCGCGGAGAAATATCCTGACAAGCAGATCCTGATCTCCATCGGCGGATGGACAGACTCCGGCCACTTCTCCGAAATGGCACTGACCAAGGAGAGCCGCGGGTCCTTTATCCAGAGCTGCCTGGATACCCTGGACGCTTATCCTTTCTTGTCCGGCCTGGACATCGACTGGGAGTATCCCGGCGTGGAACGTGAACCCGAGGATGAAAGCGACGAAGGCTGCCCGGTGGTGGGTGACGACTGGACCAACTATACCCTGATGCTGAAAGAGCTTCGTGAAGCGCTGGATGAGCATTTCGGCGAAGGAAAGAAGATCCTGACCGTGTGTGCCGGCGCCTCTGTCGGCTGGTCCCTGAGCAAGCAGGATTACGCTTCCCTGCATCCCTATGTGGACAAGATCAACCTGATGACCTATGACATGGCCGGCTCCTGGGAGGAGAACACGGGCCATCATACGGCGCTGCTTGGCGAAGTTTCCGCGGATACGGCCGTGAAGTACCTGCTGGAGCAGGGCGTGCCGGCGGAAAAGATCACGATCGGCTCCCCGCTGTACAGCCATGGCTGGAAGATGCGTGAAGCGGCGGAAGAAATCGTTGGCGCTCCCGCTGACGCGATTGACGATATGACCTGGCATGACATTATGGTGATCGAGCAGGCTGCTGTGCCGGAAGGAACGCCCGGATGGCATAAGGGCTATGATGCGGAAAAGGGTGCTGCCTGGCTGTGGAACGACAATCCGGAAGCTCCCGAATATCTCGACTTCATCACCTATGAAAGCACCGAGTCCCTGGCGGCGAAGCTGGACTATATCAAGGCCAACGGACTGGGCGGCCTGATCATCTGGGAAGTGCACGGCGACAGCATCGACAACGACTGGCCGATGATCACACAGATGCACAAGGGACTGCATCCCTGAGGGGTTATCAAAAAGTAAAAAAACTCTGGCGGCCTGATGACCGCCAGAGTCTTTATATCGGGCTGCAACGCTTATTGAGCAGGGATATCGACAGGGGACATTTCGATGCCCAAAGGCTGGAGCAATGCCTGGATTGTTTCCTGGGATTCTGCTTCCGCTTCACTCAGGACGAGGAACATGCCAGTGGCATGATGCCAGCTCAAAGTGACCAATACAGGCACTCCCTTTTCAAAAAGGAACAGATAGTATTCGGGTTCTTCAATTTCCAGTTCAGGCATGTTCATGATGGCCTGCAACGCAGAGGTGAGGGAAAGGATATCTACTCCCTTCTGACCGTTGATGATATTGGAAAGGGCGGTGATGCCGCTGGCCCGGGCCAGGAGCTGCTCCTGCAGGGAAGGGGAAAGGGCGTTAAACTTTTCCTGCTCGTTTTCGGACATCATCATTTTCAGCCAGCCCATTGGGTCTGCCTGTTTCAGGCTGTATACGGCAATCGGCTTGTCATAGTCGCCTGTGTTGAACGTTGTCTCAAGCGTATCCGGATTGGCACTGGCAGACATAAATATATCCAGATAATCCCGGCTCTGCACCATTTCATTCATCACACCGACAACCTTAAGGCCGGTTTCATAGAGGTCCGGGGCGGCGGCTCCTTCCTCTTCCGCCAGACAGTATGTGCAGGACAGACTGAAGACCATGGCACAAAGCAGTGCCATTATTTTTTTGCAGTGATTCATTGTTTCTACCTCCTTTAATGAAAAACGATTCATAAGTTTTCCCCTTTTACCGGAGACTTATCTGAACCCCATGCCGAACCGGACGGTAGCTGCTTTCTCTTTGCCCAGAAGTCTTTCAAGCATTTCGAAAGCGACTGCCGGGGCAGTCTGGGGACAGTAAGACGTAATAATATTCCGGTCGATGACGACGGGCTCGTTGATCACATTGACACCAAAGCCGGCCAGTTCTTTCTGGCGATAGCCATCCGCCAGATGATAGGTAGTGGCATTCCTTCCTGCCAGGACGCCGCTTTTGCCTATGGGAAGCGCCGCAACGCATACGCTGGCGATGACCTTTTCCTGATTATTGAATTCCCGGATCAGATCCAGAAAGCGTTCGTCATAGGCTTCTTCAAAATATCCGTAGAGGTGATCTCCGCCGGGGATAGCCAGGGCGTCATATTCTTCAGCATGAATATCCCGGATCAACTTATCTGTCTTAATTTCAGTGTTCCAGAAAGCACTGGGAACGGATGAATTAAATCCACAGGTATCCAGTTCAATATCATAACCGTATTCGCTTTTTGCCCATCCGACAACGTCATAGAAGGGCGCGAATTCCATCGTTTCAAAACCTTTACAGCAAAACAAAAGTACTTTCATATCGCGCGAGTAAACCCTTCCGATTATATTATTCCAGACAAGACAGGCTTATCTTCCAATGCCTGGATTACCCAGGGACATATCACTTCAGAGTGAACGGTATTATCATACCAAACATAACCCGATTCAGTCAAAAAACAGGATGATTATTATACTCGTCTACTGGCATATGCATGGCTTCCTTGACATCAATGACGGCAGGTGCTAACATCTGCAATTAGACATTACTAAACAATAGATTGTCTTTCAAAGAGGAGGCTTCATATGTCCAGTATAGAGTATAAAAAAGTATCCATTGCTGAGTTCTCCAAAGCGGCTGAAGTATATGAAACAGACCAGGCCGGTGTATATAAGATGTGCAAGAAGGATTATCCGGACGTGCTGGCAGAACTGGAAAAAGAAGAATTCAACGATCTGCTGGACTGCGGATGCGGAACAGCTCCGATGCTGACTCTGCTTAAAGAGAAATATCCGGATAAGCGGTATACAGGCATAGACCTGACGCCGAAAATGATTGAGGTTGCCAGGGCAAAGCATATGCAGGGCGTCGAGCTTGTGGTAGGGGACTGTGAGAACCTGCCGTTTGAGGATAATTCATTTGACGCGGTTATCTGCTGCCAGAGTTTTCATCATTATCCCAACGTCCAGGATTTCTTTAACAGCGTATACCGTGTGCTTCGTCCGGGTGGAAGACTGGTGTTGAGGGATATGACGGCGAAAAGCCCCGTCATGCTGTGGCTGATGAATCATGTGGAAGTGCCGCTGATCAACCTGACCGGACACGGAGACGTTCATGTGTACAGTAAAAAGGAAGTAGAAGCACTCTGCGACAAAGCAGGCCTGAAAATGGAACTGTTTGAAGCAAGAGGCTTCTTCCGCCTGCATTGTGTGGCTAGGAAACCGTAATCAGACCGGTGAAACCCAATGAAAAAAACCTTGATTTTTCAAGGGGTTTTCTTTCTGCTTATCCACGTGGATTCAAAATCAGGTTTTCAACTTCTGATGCTGAGGCGGCCAGGAAGGTTGCACAGGCGTTAGTCAGTTCGTTCCGGTCACCGTATCCATACAAGACTCCGATGCTGTCCATTTCAAGATTACGCGCGGCAGTGATGTCATTTTCACGGTCTCCGACCATGACAGCTTTCCGTATATCATTGAGTCCGCATAAGCTGACAGCATACCGAAGAACGTCAGGCTTATCCTGCCTGTCCGTATCATTGGCAGTGGCCAGCACATCGAAGTATTTGCGCAGCCCAAAGTGTTCCAGTACCATTTCAGTTCCACGGAGTCCCTTAGAAGTAGCAATAATCAGTTTTTTTCCGGCAGCTTTCAAACCGGAGAGCATGTCCTCTATGCCGGGATAAACGCTGTTTTCAAGCCGCCCGCCCATACCGTTGTAGTATTCCCTGAAAAAGGAAATGGCACGTTCAGTTTCTTCAGGGGAGTATCCCAGACCTTTTTCAAAAGAATCCTTCAGCGGAGGTCCGACGAATCTGCGCAGATCGGCGGGATCTGACGCCCGGCCTTCTATTTTCCGGATGGCATAGGCAAATCCGTTCATGATGCCGGGACCGGAATCAGTCAGAGTTCCATCCAGATCAAAAAAGATGAAATCATATTTTTTCATGTTTATTTCACCTTCTTTTCCGCAACCATGATGTCCATACAGTGCTGGTGGGGGATGCCGCCGCTGTTGCAGTCAAAGAGTTCCTCATCAATCCTGTGCATATGCCAGTCATGATAGTATGTGAACAGTTCTCCACTCTTCCACTCATAACGGTTGCCCTTTTTCTCTCCTGAGCGCTTCAGATAGGGCTTGGATACGAACACGTTGAGCGCGTGTAGCCCGCCGTCATTGGTATACTTTTTCAGGTTATCCGTGACTTCTTCCCGGATGTCCGGGCGCAGGAAGTGGAAAACGCCGCTGCTCAGGATGATGTCATATTTTTCTGTCAACCGATAATCCGAGATATCAGCCTTGAAGAAATCCACGCGGGTGTTGCATCTTTCCGCCAGGATACGACCCTTTTCCAGACCGTTTTCAGCAATATCAATGGCGGACACGCGGTAGCCGTTCCGGGCCAGGAAAACGGCATCCTTTCCTTCGCCGCAGCCGATATCCAGTACCTTGTAGGGCTTTATCGGCGGCCGCAGCCGCAGGATATCATAGCAAAGACGATTGGGCTCGATGCCCCAGTAGTATTCTGAAGTCTGGTATCTTTCCTCATAATCGGCCAGGATCGGAGATCGGTATCCCACAAGGGCGTCCACGGTTGTTCCCAGCACTTCCGCAAGGGCTGTCAGCAGTTCCACATCCGGATGGGATGCGTCTGTTTCCCACTTTGAAACAGCCTGGAAGGAGACGGATAATTTCTCCGCCAGTTCCTTCTGCGTCATTCCCAGAGCTTTGCGTTTCCTGGTAATCGTTTCACCGATACTCATGGTACACCTCCCCGGAATTCATCTTCTGATGAGTCCATTATAGGGGAGAATTCCACGAAAACAATAATCTGTTTGGAGAATTGAAAAGAAAAATCAACCAACAGTAGAATTGCGGGTTATTAAAACGGACGCCGAGAACTGTTTCGGCGTCCGTTTATGGCAATGAATATTATGCCAGCGCGTAGGCAACCAACAGGCGCAACACGTTTTCCGCACCGTCCCGGTGGCTTCTCTCATAACCATGGGAAGCATATACTCCGGCGCCGATCAATCCATGACGGAGATCGTTGCCGGCTCCAAGCGTGGCTTCCACATCGCTTCCGTAATGCGGATAGATATCCACCGCATAGTCTGCTCCGCTTGCCTTGGCTGCTTCAATGAGGCCTTTCACAACAGGATAGCTGTAGGGACCGCCGCTGTCCTTGGCGCAGATGGAAACCTGCTTTTCCGTGCACTGCAGGCCTTCACCCACGCAGCCCATATCCACGGAAACGGCTTCTGTGCATCCTTCCGGGACATTGCCGGATCCGCCGTGGCCGACCTCTTCAAAAACGGTGATGTGGGCATAAAGCGCGCGCTTCGGAACAATCTTTTCATCCCGGATGTATTTTGCAAGTCCGAGGAGAATGCCGACGCTCAGTTTGTCATCCAGGAAGCGGGATTTGATGTAGCCGGTTTTGGTGATCCGGACATTCGGCTCAAAGCATACGATATCGCCAACCGCGATACCGAGCTTTTCCGTGTCTTCCTTTTTCTTTACATCCTCATCCAGGACAACCTCACAGGTGTCCCATCCGCGTTTGACGTTGTTGTACTCGCCGTTCACATGTATCGAAGCGTTGCAGAGCTGGAAGGTTCCTTCATAGACCCCGTTGAATTTAGTCACAACACGCACATTCTCCGTTTCGGCGTTGTTGGGGTTCATACCGCCAAGATTGGTGAGGCGGAGACGTCCGTTTCCTTTGATTTCCGCAACCATGCCGCCAAGGGTATCGACATGCGCTTCCAGAAGCAGACCGTTATCCTTGTCGCTGCCGCCGAAAGAAACAAGTACTCCGCCTTTGTTGGTAAGCTTTGCGTCAAAACCAAGTTTCGTAAATTCATCCAATACCCACGCGGCCGCATTTTCCGTATAGCCTGTAGGGGAATCGATGTTCAGGAGGGTTTCGGTTTCCTTAACCAGGAAATCTGTGTACTTCTTCAGAGTGATCTTTTTCATAATAATACCCTTTGTTCCCTTTGTTATTCTTCCGGCTGCTTTTGCGCATCGGATTTGTTGTCTGTTTCGACCTTGGTCTCGTCTTTTCCTTCATGAGACGCGGCAACCATCTTAAACAGTGCTTCCACAACATGGACGGCAAAGGAGAAACGGGAAGCCTGTTGTTTAGCAAACAGCATGTCCAGGGTATTGGTCATCAGGGTGACGTTCACCTGGGCTGTGCCCTTATACTGATCGGATACGATCATCACAGCATGCAGGGCGCGCTTTTTCAGTTCATCCTCTTTAGTGCCGTAGCCCTTCTGGTCTTTCAGGAACGCATCCGCTTCCTTGATTTCTTCCACCAGGGTCGGAATGGGAGTATCCGAGAGGGACAGGGCGGCCAGCGGAGCCAGTTCGTCAGCATGGCCGTACTTGATTTCAGCTTCCGTCAGGGCATCATACAGATCATTCAGCCGCTGTGCTTTTTCCTCCGGCAGGCCGTCAGTCATGGAAAAGACCTGGGCGGCGGTCTGGGAGGCGCTGCTGTTGGAGAAGTGCGTTTTCAGGGCTAGGTAGCCGGCTTCCACTTCCGCAATCAGTTCATCTTCTGATTTGCCGGAGAACGCCATGAGCATCGCAAAGAAGCTGTCTGTTTTATTTGTGAGGATACGGTGCTTCTGATTCATCCGGCGGTAAATCTGTTTGCCGCGGAGGGCTGCTTCTTCCGTCAGGGCCTGATCTGCCAGGTCGGCAAGCAGGAACGCGGTCAGCACCAGATACTCCGTGCCCTTGAAATGCCGTTTCAGCAGATTGAAATAATCATTGGCGAGAACCATCCGCTCTTCCGGTTTTTCCACCAGGGATAACATACTGGCCAGGATGGAACGAACCTTTTTACTTCGGAATTTGGAAAAGTGACCCGTGTGCTTTTTGATGACTTCACGGCATTCCTTCAGACGGTCAGCATCCGCTATCTTTCCGCAGGCACAGAACACATTGGCACATACGGTATAAAGGTCATTGCTGTCCCATTTGAAAACTTTCCCAACGGTATCCCGGTTTGCAATGTAGTCCGCGCAGAGTTTTTCCAGTTCCGGCTTCATGTTCTTCATTCCTTTTCTTTTATTCTGAACAATTATCTGAAATTATAGCATACAGCAACCTGGAAGATGTAACTTTTGTTGTTCTAAATTCGGATATTCATGTCAGAAACCACTGAAGGCAGATAAGTTGCTGAAGGTTAAAGGAAGCCCAGACAACAGCCGGAAGGCCTTATTTATAAAACATCTTGCATATTTGCCCAATCCTTTATATAATGGATGCCGTACGATGAAGGAGAAGGCTCCGCAGGGGATTTCCAGAGAGCGCATCCAAGGCTGAAAGATGCGTATTCACCGGCGAACAGGCCGCCCGTCTCCAGAGTGCGTGGAAGTAAGCACCGATGAGGTGAAATTCCGCCGGGGGCTCCCGATACAGGGCAGAGAGATGACGGCATTTGCCGTCAAGCAAGGTGGTACCGCGAAGCATCAGCCTCGTCCCTGCAAAGGGACAGGCTGTTTTTATGTGAAGTACTGGGAGGTCATTTTATGAAGGTCAGAAATCTCGTATCCAAGCGTTTCAAGGAAACTCCTGCGGACTGTCAGATTGCCAGCCAGGCACTGATGATGCGCGGCGGCTACATCAAGCCCGTGGGCAACGGCATCTTTACGCTGTTTCCCATCACCAAGCGTATCACCGCGAAGATCGAAAACATCATCCGCCAGGAGATGAACCGCATCGACGGACAGGAAGTACTGTTCCCGGTGACCATGCCCGCAGATATGTGGCGCAAGTCCGGCCGGTATGATTCCATCGGCTCTGAGCTGCTGCGGTTCAAGGACCGTTCCGGCGGAGATATGGTGCTTGGTATGACCCATGAGGAAGCATCCGTCCAGCTGATGACAGACGTGGCTGACTCCTATACCCAGTATCCGTTCATGATCTACCAGATCCAGACGAAATTCCGGGATGAACCCCGCTGCCGCGGCGGCCTGATCCGTGTGCGCGAGTTCACCATGAAGGACGCCTACTCCTTCCACACCTCCCAGGAAGACCTGGAACAGTACTATATGCGCTGCTATGAAGCCTACAACCGCATCTACGCCCGCTGCGGCGTGCCGGAAGTTGTGGCGGTGGCCAGCGACAGCGGCATGATGGGCGGCAAGGTGAGCCATGAATACATGCTGTTGACCGACGTGGGCGAAGACACCATCGTGCTGTGCCATGACTGCGACTACCGTGCCAACATGGAAGCGGCTCCCTGCCTGTTGAACAATGAGCCCGGTGAGATTGCTCCGCTGGAAAAGGTGGACACCCCCAACGTCAAGACCATTGAAGACCTGTGTGCCTTCCTGAAGATCAAGCCCCAGCAGACCTGCAAGGCCGTGATGTACCAGCGCAACGTGGACGATTCCTTCGTGATCGTGTTTGTCCGCGGCGACCTGGACGTGAACGAGACCAAGCTGCGCAACTACCTGAAGGCTGAAGTACATCCTGCCGTTGTGACCGAAGACAGCGGCATCCATGCCGGCTTCACCGGACCGATGGGCCTGCCGGAAGGCACGACCATTGTATATGACAGCTCCCTGAAGGGCATCGAGTGGCTGGCCACCGGCGCCTGCGAGGATGACAAGCACTACATCGGCTTCAACATTGCCCGTGATATCGGCGAGGTTGAATATGTGGATGTAGCCAAGGCCTTTGATGGCGGTATCTGCCCGGTATGCGGCAAGCCCTCCATCTACACCAGCCGCGGTATTGAGGTGGGCAACATCTTCCAGCTGGGCACCAAGTACACCGAGTCCATGGATATGACCTATGTGGACCAGGATGGCAGCCTGAAGCATCCCATCATGGGCTGCTACGGTATCGGCGTAGGCCGCCTGGCCGCTTCCGTCTGCGAAGCACATCACGATGATTACGGTCCCGTCTGGCCCATGAGTATCGCTCCCTGGCACGTGCAGATCTGCTCCCTGAGAGTCGACCAGCCAGAAGTGATCGAGATGAGCCAGAAGCTGTATGACGCCCTGACCGCCCGCGGAGTTGAAGTGCTGTGGGATGACCGCAGCGTTTCCGCCGGCGTCATGTTCTCCGACGCTGACCTGTTTGGCGTACCGCTGCGCGTGATTGTCAGCCCCAAGGGCCTCCAGAACGGCACCATCGAAATCGCGACCCGCGACAAGTCCATGAAGGAGCTTGTGCCGGTGAATGAAGCAGAGGACTTTGTGGTCCGTTTTGTTGAGGACGCCCTGGCGAAACTGGAGTGCAAGCTGTAACTAATCCATAATTTTCCAATCAAAATCAAGTAACCGTCGATGAAAATCGACGGTTTTTTCGTAAAATCAACGTTTTTTTATGAATTTCAAGGGAATACATATTGATATTGAAAGGGCGGTCATGTACAATATCTGGCAGTCAGCAACGGAATAACAGGAAGGACTTGACCGACATGACCGCGAAGGCCGCGCACAGACAAGCAGGGGTATTGGTATGAAAAAACTGTTGTCTGTGTTTTTTATTTTATTGTGTGTGTTCTTCACGGGCATTTTCGCACAAGCAGATGGGACTGATAACCGGATCTTCCGGTTTTATACAGGTGAAGATCTTTATCAGCTGCTGGCAGTCAAAGACGGGGAGAACCTGACGGAACCGGCTGCGCCGTCCGCACCGGAAGGCCAGCGCTTTGACGGCTGGTATGCGGATGAGGCGTGCACGCAGCCTTTTACCTTCGGTGTCCAGACCACGCGGAATAACACAACGACTGTATACGCAAAGTTCATCCAGACTTTTTGCTTTACATATTATGACGAACTAGGTAACGTGCTGCTGAACGAGGAGCTTGTATCCGGGACGTCCTATACATTCAACAAAGACAATCCGGCCTATGCGGTCACCGCCATTGACAAGGTCAACAGCGGATGGAAAGACCAGCATGGCACGGTGCATACGACAGATACCATTCCTGTTACAGAAGACCTGATCCTGAATCCTGTTGCGGAGACCGGATTTTATGCCCGGTTCTTTACACAGGGCGGATCTTTTGTGCATTCACAGCTGATCCTGCCGGGGCAGAAGGCGGCAAGACCGGATCAGGATCCAACCAGGGCAGGTTATACTTTTGACAACTGGTATACAGAAGCCGCAGGCGGATCGTTGTTCGATTTCGATGCTGTCCCGACACGGGCAGTGGATATCTATGCCCACTGGACGGCCAATACGGATACGCCTTACAAGGTTGTGCTGTGGGTGGAAAACACAGATGGCGGATACGATTACGGAGCCAGCATTACAAAGACCGGCAACACAGGCGGAGATGTGTCCTTTGATCCGGCGACAGATGCGGCTTCAGGAGCGCTTTTTAGCGCCATACGGGTTAACAGTGATAAATACAGCAACAGAAAATATGTAACGCATGTCTTTCTGGATGAAAAAAACGAGGCGAGTATTTCAGACGTTAATCAAAATGGCGGTATTCAGGGAGATGGCACAACGGTTCTGAATGTATATGCCAGACTGAAACGCTATAAGCTTGAATTGCGAAAAAGAGACACGGGTGAACTTCTGATGACAATCGAAAACGCAATTCAACAGATCGACTACTTACCGGGTGTTAAAGATTTGCTGGCAGAACACGATCTGAACCGATGGGATGTTTATTATGGTTCAACCCAGTTTGATACAGGCATGCTGAGGATCCGGCTGACTTTTCCGCAGACTGCAGACGGCTGCAATGCGGATCTTCCGGATGGCACAACAATTGTATACAGATTGTACAAGCAATTGGGAAATAATACATACCGAAGAGAAATCCTCCAGCAGGATCTCAATGATCCCGATCGTTACAATCTGGCGTATTTTTATGAATATCGTTATCCGAGCGGTACAGACGGGGCAACACAGGCTGATGATCCGGGATTCCGCGTGGATCACGGAAAAACCACGGGAAAGGTATCCGGACCGGTCAATTCGGGTCCATACCGTTACCTGTACTCTTACAGCCCTTTGCCGAATATTCTGAAGTTTTATATGGATCGGCTGAGTTATCAGCTGGACTTTAATACAGGCGTCGGAGTAATCTCAATTCCCTCTGAACAGGTTCTGTATGAGAAACCGCTTGCCGGATATATCCCGGGTTCCTATATTCCGGATCAGACAACCGTGGAGCAGGATGGCGTGATCTATGTGTTTAAGGGCTGGTATGACACAGCTGAATATGTAGGTGATCCCGTAACGGCTGAGACCGACAGAACCATGCCGGCTCACGCATTGGGTCTGTTTGCCAAATGGGAACCGTTGGCGTATAACATCAGGTTCGACCCGGCCCTGGGCGAGGAGGGCGGCAGCTATGCCGGCCCGACAGAGGCCAGGGTAATGGCCGGGGACAAAGTCAGCCAGCCTGTGAATCCGACGCGCAATCAGCGCGGCGACTGGAAATGGACATTCCTGGGCTGGGCACTGAACGGCAAACCCTATGATTTTGATTCCGCGGTCCCGGAGGATAATATTACGCTTGCTGCCCAATGGAGCCGACTGCCCCTGCCGAAGGTGAGCTACAGTGCCGGAGAAGGATCCGGAAGGGTGCCGGAGGATGAATATTACCGGACGCATTCCGCAGTGATTGCACCTTCCGGAGAAGGACTGAATGCTCCGGCCGGAGAGCATTTCATCGGCTGGATGCAGGAAGGGAAGCTCTATTATCCGGGTGATGAGATTCCCATCGGTGAAGAGGATCTCATCCTGACAGCCGCGTTTGCCGCGGACGGCAACACGGTGTATACGGTCAGGTATTATAAGCAGGAAACGGGAGACAGTTACCAGGAAGATCCGGCACAGACAAAGCAGTTGATCGGACGCATCCGGTCCACAGTGACCGCGGATGAAGTCCAGTATCCCGGATATGCCCTGGAGACGGATATCTCCACACAAAGCGGGATTCTTTCCCTGGACGGCAGCCTGACACTGTCCATGTATTATGCTGTCAAAACATATACTGTGACCTGGGTGGACGGGGACGGAAACGAGCTGAAAACGGATCATCTGACCGAAGGCGTGATGCCGGTTTATACCGGAACAACACCGACGAAGTCCGCAACAGCGCAGTACCTATATACCTTTAGCAACACCTGGTCGCCGGAGATCACCGCCGTGAACGGGAACGCGGTTTATACAGCCCAGTTCAGCCAAACACTGCAGAAATATACGGTAACCTGGGAGAATGATGACCATACCATCCTGGAGACAGATGAATATGTTCCTTACGGGGAGACACCCCGGTATGACGGGAAAACGCCGGAGAAAGCCCCGACAAAGGAATATACTTATACCTTTGACGGCTGGAACCGGGAGATTACCGCTGTGACAGGGAAGGTCACCTATACGGCGATGTATAAAGCGATGGCAGTGGCGTCAGCGGCACCTTCTACAACGCCGTTACCATCTCCGATGGCTGAACCGACGGAAGCAGCTTCGGCTGCACCGCCTTCGACTCCGACAGCCGCTCCGACACAGGCGCCTGCTCCTTCACCGACTCCAAAGCCGGTCCCGAAGACCGGTGAAGAGGCAGATCCGCTGCTGTTCCTGGTGCTGGCTGCGCTGGGAATCGCCGGAGCCGGTTTGACAACACTGGTAAAACGTAAAAAGCAATAATATGCAGGAACAGGTGTGCTTCATACCTGTTCCCGTTCATTTCTTAATACTATCTTTATAAAGCGCTGAAGATTCTAATGCGATGCTTATAACCTCTCCATTACCATAAATATGGTAATGGAGGGAGGCTTTTCGTGAGAATCTGGGGAAATCATCGGATCACAACTTTCCAGATTATCGCTCTGGGGTTTATTCTGATTATTCTGGTCGGGACGCTGCTGCTTATGCTCCCGATCTCAAGTAAGCAGCCTGGCGGAGCTTGCTTTTCGGACTGCCTGTTTACGGCGACTTCCGCGGTGTGCGTCACCGGCCTGGTGGTGCGGGATACAGTCAGTCACTGGTCGGAGTTCGGACAGGCGGTGATCCTTCTGCTGATCCAGATCGGCGGAATGGGCGTGGTGACCGCGGCACTTACACTGGCTTTTATTTCCGGCCGCAGGATCGGCCTGATGCAGCGGAGCGTGATGCAGGAAGCAATTTCCGCGCCGCAGGTCGGCGGCATTGTCAAACTGACACGCTTTATCGTGCTGACATCTCTGAGTATAGAACTGATCGGCGCTCTGCTGCTGATGCCGGTTTTTATTCCGGAATTCGGATGGGGACAGGGAATCTGGGGTGCTTCCTGGGAGAACAATGTGGCATCCCTGAGGGTGTTTATGGCAACTTTGCGCAAAAAACTGGAAGCATCACCGGATGCTTCCATGCTGATCCAGACCCACGTCGGTATTGGCTACCGGATGCTCAGGATCATGGATAATTAAACAATATTCAGAAATATCCTGACGCGCCTGACCAGGCGCGTTTTTTTTTCGGAAGGGCAGTGTGTTGAACAGCAGAAACCGGCATGATATAATAAAAACAAGAGAAAGCGACTCAAACAATATGAAAAACTGATAATCATCACAGTCTTTTTGCTGACACCTGAAGTGTATGAACCTGTAAATAATTTGGTGACGATGCCATGAGCGATATGAAAAACGTATACAGGATATGTAAGGAGGTAAGAGAAATGAAACGAATCATTGCTCTGTTAATGACGCTGGTAATGGCGGCTGTTTTATTTACTGGCACTTCCATTGCGGAAGCCGAAGAGGAAGCCTTTGCTGAATGGAACCCGGACGCACCGGCACTGAAGGCGCTGATTGAATATGTGGAAGCAGTGACGGATGAAGAGTCCCCGGACTATATTCCGCCGGTGGATCGGATCGCCACTTTTGATATGGATGGAACGCTCTGCGGAGAACTGTATCCGACCTACCTGGAATACTATCTGCTGGCCCGGCGGATCTTTGCCGATCCGTCCTATGAACCGGATGAGGAGATGCTGGAATTCGGGCGGATCCTGCGGGATCACGCGCTGGATAAATCTTTCCCGGATCATATGGACCTGCTGCACGCGGAACACGCGGCAAAAGCCTATGCCGGCATGACGCTGTCGGAATTTGCCGATTTTGTCACGAACCAGCTGGTGCGGGACGTTGACGGCTTTGAAGGCATGACTTACGCAACGTCCTTCTACCTGCCCATGATCGAAGTGGTGGAGTACCTGCAGGAAAACGGCTTCAAGGTTTATGTCTGCAGCGGCAGCGACCGGTTCATCTGCCGGACCTTTATTGAAGGGATGCTGGATATTCCGTATGAGCAGATCATCGGCATGGATGTGGAGCTGGAAGCGACAAACCAGGGCGATACGGACGGCCTGGATTACGCATTCACCGGGGATGACATGCTGATCCGGACGGATAAACTGCTGATCAAGAACCTGAAAACAAACAAGGTGCTTCAGATTGCCCAGGAGATCGGCCGCCAGCCGGTGCTTTCCTTCGGCAACTCCGGCGGTGATACCAGCATGCATAACTATACAGTGTGCAACAACCAGTATAAGAGCGCGGCTTTCATGCTGATTGCGGATGACGAGGAACGGGATTACGGCAATACGGAGAAGGCCCAGGGACTGCGGGAAAAGTGGGAAGAGGCCGGATATTATGTGATCTCCATGAAAGACGATTTCCGGACAATCTACGGGGATGAGGTGAAGAAGACCGGTACCTTCCACTGGCTGGAGGAGTTTGCGGACAGGGAAGAAACCGGAATCACTGCGGAAAATCCTTATATGCAGTCCGCAATTGATGAAGCCTATGAAGGAATAACCCATCAGCATGGCGGACCGTTCGGAGCGGTTGTGGTGAAGGACGGGAAGATCGTCGGTCAGGGACATAACCAGGTGCTGGCCAACAATGATCCTACATGCCACGGTGAAGTGTCAGCGATCAGGGACGCCTGCACAAACCTGGAGACCTATGACCTGACAGGCTGTGAACTGTACACCACCGGTGAACCCTGTCCCATGTGCCTTTTCGCCTGCATGTGGGCGAATGTTGACCGGGTATACTATGGCTGTACCATTGAGGATAACGCCCTGATCGGCTTCCGGGATGAGGCTTTTGACAACCTGATGGGCGGCAGGGATCAGCTGACAGACTACCTGGTCTGTGTGGACCGGGATGCCTGCCTGGAACTGTTTGGATTATACAATGAGATGTCACATACGCTGTATTGAGCGCGAATAATCAGTTCTTTCGTGTATAGAGAAAATTGCCTGTCCTGTTCGTCTGGTAGGGAGTGAGTTCAAAACCGGTTCCGGTTAAGGCACATTCAATCATTGTTTTGGTCAGGCCGGGGACGGTATCGTCCTTCAGGGCTTCAGCAGTATCCATCCAGATAACTTCGCTGTTTTCATCTCCGTCGGACCGGGCTTCTCCCTCGACATATTCCACAGCAAAGACAGCGTACCAGTCTTTTGCGCTGAACCGGATACCGATAAGACGACCGGCTTTGACACGGACGCCGGTTTCCTCCAGGTATTCCCGGATGAGGGCTTCCTCCGGAATTTCCCCGAATTTCACATAGCCGCCGGGGATAATCAGCTTACCGTTTCCGTTTCCGTAAGTATGACGGGCAAGGAGTACTTTGTCATCCTTTATACAGACACCCGCAACCGACTGGCTCCAGTTGGTGTTGTTGATCTCTTCCTGTGTCATAGCCATGGTGCTTCCTCCCAACGTTTATACTATTGCTGAAATCTTGTCAGTCAGCATATCAGAAAACAACCGCAGAGTCAAAGAAAACAGGGATGTGACGGCTCATATTGCGAAAAAGGGCGTAATACTGCATAATACTGGTTATCATTCCAGCCTGAGACAATAAGGAGCCGGCAAATGAAAACCTGTATTATCTCTTTCAGTTCAAAGGAAAACGGCAACTGCGCACAGATCGGCAAACTGATCCGGTCAGTGTCTGAGGAAGCAGTGCTGTTTCAGTTTTCTAATTTTGTGATTCATGCCTGCGGGAAATGCGGATATGAATGTTTCGCAGACCGCAGCAAGTGCCCGTATTACAGCGATATGGAATACCGGTTGCTGGACGCAGTTACAAATAGCGACCTGACTTGCTTTATCCTGCCGAATTACTGCGATTATCCCTGCGCAAACTATTTCGTTTTTAACGAAAGAAGCCAGTGCTATTTCCAGGGCCATCCTGAACTGCTGGAAGCTTATGAGAAGGTTCCCAAACGCGCCATCGTTGTAAGCAACACAAACGAAGAAAACTTCAGGAACGTACTGGCTTACCAGTCAAACAAAGAACCGGATATTTTGTTTCTTTCCGCTAAGAAATACGGGAAAGTCAGTATCCGCGGCGATCTGATGACAGATGAAAACGCCGTCAGGGACGTGACGGCGTTTGTCAGGAAGCCACTGTGAACATCAGGACCTTTCGTATGCGTCAAATCCGCGGATGATCAGTCCGGCTTATACCGCATGGAGACGCAGGCTTCTTTGAATCCGCAGCTTTTCCAGAAGGACAGGCCCCTCTCATTCCAGGGGAGCACATCAATATCGATTGTGTCCAGATTCAGATACGCCATCAGTTCCTGGAATGCCTGTTTTCCTTTATGCTGCCGGCGGTACGGCCTGTCGATATAGAACTGGCGGAGGTAAACCGGATCGGAGGTGTGCCGGATCAGCGCATATCCGATGATTTCGCCCTGCTCTGAAAAGAAATAAGCAGAATAATCGCCGGCCAGGAAACCGGCCATCCGGTTCTGCAGTTCTTCAACGCTCATGGGGTTATCACTCTGCTCATCCTGGATGAGCATTTTGTTCATGACTGCCAGGCGGGGAATATCTTCCATGCCGCATTTGATGATTTCCATAATAGACTCCATAATACGAACTGATTAATCCAGAAGGGAACGGATGGTCTGTTCATAATCCGAATCAATGAGAACCGGCTGCTCGCCTGCACGCGCGCAGCCTTCCCTGTATGCCCGGTTTTCCGCACGTACCCGGTCAATTGTACAGGCGGAGTCATCTCCCCGGCATTCAACTTCTGACGCATAGCCTTTGATGGCTTCAAAATGAGTATCAATGTACGAATCCGTCATAACCAGGCAGATATAACGGATATACGGCAGATACTCTTCGTCAAAGTCCTGTCGCCAGTTAAAGGGGATATAGCAGCCTTCCACAATGAGATTCTGCACGTTTTCAACGGCAGTTTTGATCATCTCCCGGACAATCGGCCAGAGATAGTCGGTGAGCTCGTCATCATCCTCCGGCGTCAGGGCAGAGTTTCCGCTGCGGATGAGGCCCATTTTCAGATGGTCAATGGACAGATAGGGATACTTATATTTTTCCAGCATTCGCTGTGCCAGAACGGTTTTCCCTGTGTGGGACGCACCCGTGATTATAATGATTGCCATATCGGACTCTTCCTGCTTTTCAGACGCCGAAGCGATATTCTTTTTCTTCCTTATCGTTTGCTTTGAGATCAAATGTGCTGATGACCCGATCCGCAACTTCGTCCGGTTCCAGATTCGTGTTATCAATCTTCAGATGGTTTTCAAACCAGGTTTCGCCTTCGTCTGAGTTCAGTTTATACTGTTGATCGCTCCTCAGGATATCTGCCCTGCTCCAGGCAACATCACGCTTGGATGCTTTGCGCTCCATCCGATGCGACGTCTCATTCCGGGCCAGCCGGGTATCAAGATCCGCGCTGAGCTCAACAAAAATGAAGCGGCCGCCGCTCTGCTCAAACTGACGCTGCAGACTGGTAATGTATTCCCGTTCTTCCGGCTCATTAAATGCGCAGACATAGGTGAAGATCAGGTCCACATTGTGCTTTACGGCAAGCTCAAAGACTTTTTCACGGATGTCTTCGTTGAGTTCTTTCTGCGCGGGTGTGGCAAAGCCAAAGATCCTGTCTGACAGCTCAATGCTGTCGTGATTCATCATCATGTTATATTTCAGTTTATCCCTCAGGCTTTCCGCCACCGTCATTTTTCCGACAGCCTGGGGTCCGCAAACAATGATCAGATTAGCCATATATAATATTCTCCATCTCTGTATATTTCAGTAAATCAAAAATCGGTTTTGACCGAAACCAGTCCGTCATCAGTGCTCTCAATCCGGATGACGAAACTGAATCTGTTCCGGTCGATACACATCCAGAAATCTTTTTCCGGAAAGACATCCCGAAGCTCCGGATCAAAGAAGTGCCGGCCGCCGCCTGTGCGAAGTGCCTGCAGTCGTTCCTCTATATCCGGCATTGCTTCACCGGTCAGCAGGCTTTGCAGGTAAAGCGCACAGAGTTCATCTTCCTCCGCAGGGGCAAGCCCTTCCTTTCCCATGCAGACGAGGGTGACGATTTCCGGGTTTCGCTGACGGATATAACCGGCGATGGCCTGGGCATTCACGAAACTGCCGGTCAGGATTTCTTCCGCGTGGATGGCATTGGCCACACCCTGGGTTCCGGCACTGGTGGTATGAATGATCCGCTTTCCCCGGATGATCTCCGGATCAACCGTGGAAGGGGAGTTGCCGAAATCAAAACCATCCAGCTTTAGACCGTGGCGTTCTCCGATGAGAATGGCCTCCGGATCTTTTTCGCGCCAGGCAAGGGCGTCCTCAATGGCACCGACCGGACGAATTTCCTCCGCACCCATGGCATAAAGCCAGCACTCCAGGGAGAAGGCACGGAATACATCAATGATGACAACCAGGCCTTCTGCCTGTCTGGCACCTTCAATCAAATGATTAATCCTGATCTCCATTCCTTCACCCCGCTGTCGCTATACGATCCGATTTATTTGACACATCATACCAAGTTCTGCGTGTTCCGTCAAAGAAATACCATAAAGAAACAATGAAATGCAGTACTTTTGCGTGTTGTTACGCAAATAGTGAGATCATGTCACATAAGAAAAGCAAAGCATATGGTATAATACAGACCAGAAAAACGCGAAAAAAGAAAACACAAGCAACAAGACTGAAGACTGAAAACAGGGAAGGAGCTGTATAAGGTTGAAGGTAAAAAAGCCTGTCAGGAAAAAGATCCTGATTGTCCTGACCTGTGTGCTGGTCCTGGTGATTGCGGGCGTCTGGATTCTGTCTGAAGTGGAATGCAGCCGCTTTTTTGGCAGACGCTATGAAACAGATAAAGCAACGAGACAGCGCGTCGAATACTATGACGGGCTTGAGCGGACGCAATACATCTTCCCTTCTGATAAAGGGCAGAAACTGACAGGCTATCTGTACAAAACCAGTCTGGATCCCAAAGGTATTATCATCTTTGCCCACGGGTACGGCGGCGGGCAAAGCTACTATATGAACTGCGCTGATTACTTTACGAAGCATGGCTACTATGTATTTGCTTTTGATGCCACGGGAAGCGAAGAGAGCGAAGGTGAATCAACGAGGGGACTCCCGCAGGGCATGATTGACCTGTCATACGCGATATCGTTTGTGGAAGAAAGCGGGAACTTCCCCAAATTGCCCATCGGACTGTTCGGCCACAGCTGGGGCGGATACTGCGTGAGCGCGGTACTGACACTTCATCCTGAAGTGAAAGCAGTGGTCGCCTGCTCCGGCTACAACGATTCTCTGGGGATCTTCATCTCTGAAGGAAAGAACATCGCGGGGCCCGCGGTTTACCTGACGCTGCCGTTCCTGAGACTGCATGATTACATCAGATTCGGAAAGTATTCCACTGTGACATCTGAAGACGGATTCAACAATACCGACGCCCGGATCATGATTGTCCACAGTATGGATGATACGGTGGTTCCGGCTGAAATCGGATATGATATCTATTACCGGAATCATAAGGACGATCCGCGGTTTACCTTTGTCTGTTATGAAGACAAGGGACACAGGTATTTCCATGAGGTTACGCCCTATGTGACTGAAACGGAAGAAGCTTACCAGCAGTGGCTGAAGACGCTGGATTACGATTATAACAATCCGGCCAACAAAGAACGGCTGGAGGAGGACAAGATCAAGTATTACCATCTGAACGTGGACGTGAAAAAGTATTGGGAAAACAGAGTGAATACGGAACTGCTGGATAAATTGCTCGCTTTCTATGATGAAAGCTTCGCGGAATAAGAAATCGCTCATGGCGATTTTAGTGAAAACTGAAGACTTAAGACTTAAAACTTAAAAATGGTGGAGGAAACCGCTTCCGGAAGGAAGCGGTTTCTTTGGATTGAAAAAGATGATTGAAGTTATAATAGAAGAATGTAAACGTTGTTGAAAATTATTGTAAAATAGATGTAAAACGGGAACAAAGGGCAGGGTATAAACCCTATAATATATGTGATCAGAGAGCGGGATAGGCAGAGGAGGTGGTGTGTGATATAATGCTCGCTGTATTCCGGAATACAGGGAGAGAGACCGTTATGCGCAAGAAGATTGTTATTCAGTGGGGGAGAATCGTACTCGGCCTGCTGGTGTTTGCCTTTGGTGTTCATCTGACGATCTTTGCCAACATCGGTCTGGCCCCCTGGGATTGTCTCGGGATGGGAATCGCGAAGCATACACCGCTGAATTACGGCCTTTCCATGACGGTTATGGCGCTGATGATTCTGGGAATTGACCTGCTGCTGAAGGAGCGGATCGGTTTCGGAACGATTATTGATGCGCTGCTGACCGGCAATTTTGTGCAGATGTTCAACGACCTGAACCCGCTGGAAGAGAACAAAAGCACCTGGCTCGGCATTCTGATCATGCTTACCGGTTTTGTGTTTATGGCCCTGGGAATGTGGATCTATATGAAGGGCGAACAGTGCTGCGGACCGCGGGATTCCCTGCTGGTCGGCCTGGGCAAACGGCTTCCGAAGGTGCCCATCGGCATGGTGGAAGTATTGCTCTGGGCAGCGGTGCTGCTGGCCGGCTGGCTGCTGGGCGGACCGATCGGAATCGGAACGCTGATCAGCACCTTCGGCGCCGGGATCGTAATGCAGCTGGTTTACAATCTGCTGAAGTTTGAGCCCCGGCAGATCCGGCACAGGGATGCATTGAACACAATACGGATTCTTGTTTCCTCACGGACAGAAGGAGTATGAAAATGAAAAAGCTGATTCTAAGCCTGACTGCATTGATGCTTGTGCTGTTTATCTGCTTTTCCGTATTTGCGGACAGCAATACACCCGCGGCTGAACTGTATGATTCCCTTGTGAAGACACTGTTTTACACGGAGAATGTGACGCTGACAGGCACAGCGAAGTTCTCTCTGGACGGGATCCTGTTCAAAAACGCGGAGATTACGCTGAAACAGGACGGAAACCGGACCTTCAGGGAGCTGACGCTCAAAGGCCCCAAACGGGATGGAACAACCCAGAAGAACGGTTATACCATTGTTACGGACGGTACCTCGCTTTACCTGATGGAGGCAGTTACTCCCGGTGTTTACAGGACGGGCGGGACGACAGAACACACTTCCCTGATTCGCAGATCCATTGAGGCAGAACAGCTGATTGGCCTGGGCAGGGCCTTGGTCAGTCATGCAGATCTGTTCCTGGGTACGGATACCCTGACGGAAACACCGGAAGGGGATATCCACTTTGAACTGAAGGATAACGTGCCGGATCTTCTTAACGCAGCGGTGAACAATCTTTTCCAGTTTGCGGCAAGACGATATTTTGATGAGGATTATGACAATGCCTCAGCGGACAACAACACGAGAATCGACGATTACGAAACCGTTACGCATGGTATCCTCTTTACCGCCAGAACCGTATCGCTGAAGCATGCTTCCGTTACAATAAAACGGGATGAGAACGGTTTGCTGCAGCATCTGGAAGGCGAGGCTTCCCTGAATGTGGAAACCTGTGCGGAAGGTCTGCGGCAGGTAGATGTCATGTTCCAGGTTAATGTGAAAGATGCGGGCAAAACGACGGTGAAACGGTTTACACCGGATGATTACGGTGTTGTTTCAGAGTATGAAATGGCAGCTGCAGAACCCAGGAACTTCAGTGACGCAGGTTTGAATGATGCAGAGTTGAAAGCACTGAAGGGTCTGACCAGCGCGGGCTTTGACAGGAACATGATCGTCTATACAGGATACCATAGCAAGGGAGAGGAAGGCTGCGTAGTCTCCTTCGGCGGCGCGGAAGGATGGGAAGAAACCTTCCTGCTTACCGCAGATGAAAAGCTGACGGGAATGACCAGTGAAAATGCTGAATGGCAGACCGGCTCAGCGGATCAGTTCGCCTTCAATCCGGAAGTGAACAAGGAAACGGATGAAAAGGCAAAGGCGTTCATGACTGCGTTTATCCAGGAAATGAATCCGGATGTTCTGAAGACCGTGAAAGAGTTTAAGATGGAATGGCTGTATGAACGGTATGATCATGTATATGCACAGTACATCGGAGAATCGTCGGATGTGAACGGCAAGGATGTAACTTTTGTGGTACGGATCAGCCCGGAACTCAGGATTGAATTCTTCTCCTGTGAATGATCAATCAGCCGGAACACTTTATAAATCAACAGGCCGCAAGGCCTGTTTTTTATTTATTGTAAAAATGACAAAAAATACTTGACAAATACAGTGAAGGCGTATATTTTAATTATAGTCAAACAGACCATAAAGGAGAGATGAGGATGCATGATTCACTGAAAGAGGATCAGCTGTATGTGACGGTGGACATGATGATCCTCACGGTCAGGGAAGGGAAATTGAACCTGCTGCTGTCCCAGAGAAAAGACAAACCCTATGCCGGACAGTGGGCACTGCCGGGACGGTTTGTCGGGGTTGATGAATCAGCGGAGACAACGGTTCATAAACTGCTTGAGGAGATGCTGCCGGTAAAAGACGTATTCCTTGAGCAGCTTTACACCTTCTCAGAGGTAAACCGGGATCCCCGGGGCAGAGTGATCTCCACCGCCTACCTGGTGATTATTCCCTGGAACAGGCTGGAAGCGCTGTTTGAGGAAGGCAGGATTCCCTTCAGCCGGTTTGAGATATCAGGAGAAGCGGACTGGCTGCGCCTGAAAGGAACGGATGGAACAATCCTGACCGGCGGAGACCTGGCTTTCGATCACGGACGGATCATCGGAACGGGCGTGCAGCGCCTGCAGGGGAAAATCGACTACACCGAGGTCGGTTTCCGGTTTCTGAATGACCGGAACGCATTTTCCCTGGGAGAACTGCAGACTGTGTTCGAAGCGGTACTCGGAAAGCAGCTGGACAAAAGCAATTTCCGCCGTACGATCAAGGCCCGGTATGAGGATACCGGAAAGATGACACTGACAGACCGGGAAGGCAGGAAGAGCAGAGGACGGCCGTCCCTGCTCTACCAACTGAAGGGAGAATAAGACCATGACGGACAGAAAGATTCTCGTTGCAGTAGACCTACAGAACGACTTTATAGACGGCGCCCTGGGTACAAAGGAAGCAGAAGCAATTGTTCCCGCCGCGGCAGCAAGGATTCGGGAATGGCGGGAAGCCGGAGCAGAGATCTTCGCCACCCTGGATACCCATGAAGAAAACTATGCCGAAACCCAGGAAGGGAAGCGGCTTCCCGTGGCTCACTGTATACGTGGGACTGAAGGCTGGAAGCTGAATCCGGTGATCCGGGAAGCTTTGGGAAGCTGTGTGTTGGTGGAGAAACCTACCTTCGGCAGCGTCCGCCTGCCGGGACTGATCCGGGAAAAGATCGGGGATGGAGAAGGCGCGACGATTGAACTGATCGGCCTTTGCACGGACATCTGCGTGGTTTCCAATGCACTGCTGCTGAAGGCAGCGTTTCCGGAAGCGACGATCCAGGTCAGCAGCGGCTGCTGTGCCGGTGTGACGCCGGAAAAGCACAAGGCGGCACTGGAGACAATGGCAAGCTGTCAGATTGATATCCTGTAATAAACCCTAAGGAGGAACCGATATATGAAGGCTTACGAGTTTAATGCGGAAAAGGTACGGGACCAGCTGGTGGAGCTGATCCGGGAAACAGCGGAGCGGCAGGGATTCAGCCGCGTGGTGATCGGAATTTCCGGCGGTAAGGATTCCACAGTAACCGCGGCGCTGTGTGCCCGGGCATTGGGTAAGGAAAACGTATACGGAGTGATGCTGCCGGACGGGGAGCAGAAAGATATCAGCGACAGCCGGAGAGTTTGTGAATCACTGGGGATTCAGCAGCGGACAGTAAATATCGGGGCGATGCACAAAGCCCTGAAGGAAGTAACAGACCAGAACGGATCTGTGGCAGCAGAAGGAGAATTCTCCGTTGCGTACAGCCGGGCAGCGGATATCAATGTAGGACCGCGCCTGCGGATGACAACGCTGCGATATATTGCCCAGGCACTGGACGCCCGGCTGGCCGGGACAGGTAACCTGAGCGAAGCTACGACCGGCTATTGCACCAAAGACGGCGATACCTCCTGCGACTTTGCGGTGCTGGGAAAGCTGACCAGCGTTGAGGTGGTGGAGGTCGGGAAAACCATGGCGGAGCTGCCCCGGGAACTGGTGGAAAAGACACCCAGCGACGGCCTGAGCGGCAAGAGCGATGAAGAAAATATGGGACTGAAGTATGCAGATATTCACCTCTACCTGCGGGAAGGCACCTGCGGCAATCCGGAGATTGATGAAAAAATCCGCAGAAGGGAAGCGGCAAACATGCATAAGCGGCGGATGCCGCTGATCCTGGACCCCTTCGGAAAGGATGGAGAACAATGAAAAAGGCACTGGCATTTTTCGGAGCGTTTAATCCCCCTACCACGGCACACCTGGAGCTGGCCCACTACGCACTGGAACAGACCGGACGTGAAACGGTTGTGTTTGTGCCCTCCCGGTCGGCCTATATCCGGGAAGAGCAGGGAAAGGACTATGCCTATTCCGACCGTGCACGCCTGGCTATGCTCCGGGCAGCCCGGGAAAAGCGGCCGTGGATGACGGTGACAGACTATGAGTTGACGCTGGATCATCAGCCCCGGTCCTATGAGACCCTGTGCCGCCTGAAAGAGGAAGGGTACGACGCAGCCCTGCTGATGGGCTCTGACAAGCTGACAGAGCTGGAGAACGGCTGGAAATACGTGCGGGAGATTGCAGAGGAATTCGGCATTGTCTGTATGGAACGGGCAGGGGACGACTGTGGGGAGATTATCCGGGACAGTGCCTTCCTGACAGAGCTGATGCCTTACATTACTGTGCTGAAAACACCGGAGGAAACAAAGAATATCTCCTCCACACAGGTGCGGGAACTGATCACCCGGGGCGAGACTCCCGAGGGATTGGTACCTGGCGAAATCCTCGGCCTGCTGGGCACGGAACGGAAAGAGCACGCGATGAAGCTGGATCCGATCATCACCTCCCTGCTGGACACCGACCTGTACAAGTTCAACATGGACCAGGTGATCTTCCACAAGCACACGGATCTGAGCGGTGAGTATTATTTCCGCTGCCGGAATGAGGGTGTTGTCTTTACGCCTGAAATGTTTGAGGAAATCAATGCCCAGATTGACCACCTGTGCTCGCTGACATTCACGAAAGATGAACTGGACTATCTGCGCTCCATCCGCTTCCTGAAGAGCGACTACGTGGAATTCCTGCGTCTGTGGCGGCCGATCCGGGATTATGTTGAAACGCGGCTGACCAAAGACGGAACGTTGAAGATCATCGTTCGCGGACCGCTCTTTTCCGCCATGCAGTTTGAAATCTACCTGCTGGAGATTGTCAACGAAGTCTATTTCCGCCTGAAATATGATTACAATGAACTGAGAAAGTCGGCGGAAGAACGGCTGGATGAGAAGATCAAAGCCTTCCAGAGCGGAAAGTATACCTTCAGCTTTGCCGAGTTCGGCTGCCGCCGCCGTCTGTCCCGGGAATGGGAGGATGAGGTGGTCCGGCGGCTGGCTACGGAGACAACAAACTGCGTTGGCACTTCCAACGTCATGCTGGCAAAGAAATACGGCCTGAAACCTATCGGAACCTATGCCCATGAGTTTGTGCAGATGTACCAGGGCATTGATTCCATCCCGCTTGCATATACCAACCACTATGCCCTGGAAGACTGGTATGACGAGTACCGCGGCGACAACGGAACGGCGCTGACCGATACCGTAACCACAGACCTGTTCCTGCTGGATTTTAACCGGGCAATGGTGAACAACTTCACCGGCGTGCGCCATGACAGCGGCGATCCCTATGAATGGGGCGAGAAAATGATTGCCCACTACAAGAAATACGGGGCGGATCCGAAAACAAAGCTGCTGCTGTTCAGCGACAGCCTTGATTTTGACCGGGCCCAGGCACTGTACGATTACTTTAAGGACCGGGCAAAGGTCTCCTTTGGCATCGGCACTTTCTGCTCCAACGATACCAGCGAAGAAGCGCTGAATATTGTCATCAAACTGCAGACAGTGAACGGCCGGGCAGTCGCAAAATTGTCCGATTCGGCCGGAAAGACCATGTGCCGCGACGACGAGTACATGGAGTATCTGGAACGCTCTGTTGCGTTCCGCCTGAACCGTGAAAAATAAGGAAATACAGGCAAAAAGACGCTGCTGAGAAATAGCGTCTTTTTTTATCCGGGGGGAGAAAAATAGGTACGGATATGTCTCTTATGATTGCATTTTTTTTCCAAACACAGTATGCTATCATCTGATATGTCAAAAACAAGCACAGGCGGAGAAACCGCCGGAGGAGGACCCCATGATTGAGATTCAGAACGTAACCAAGACGTACTCAAAGAATAAGAAAAAGGCCGTGGACGATCTGTCCCTGACTGTAAAGGGCGGCGAGCTGTTTGGCTTTATCGGACCGAACGGCGCCGGTAAAACCACTACGATCAAAATGCTGACCGGCGTGCTGAAGCCTGATGAAGGCTCCATCACCATGGCGGGACACCGGATGGAATCCGAACGGCTGGAAGCCCAGCGGCTGATCGGCTTTGTGCCGGACGGAAACGATCTGTATGACCGGCTGTCCGGTATGGAATACCTGAACTTTATGGCGGATATTTACCAGGTGAGTGCTTCCCGCCGGAAGGCCCACATTGAAAAATACCTGCATATCTTTGAGCTGGAAGACGCCATCAACAGCCAGGTGCGCACCTATTCCAAGGGCATGAAGCAGAAGCTGGTCGTAATCGGCGCCCTGATCCACAATCCTCCGATCTGGATCCTGGACGAGCCCCTGGGCGGCCTGGATCCCCGGGCGGCTCACCTGCTGAAGGAAGAGATGATCCGTCACTGCAACGAGGGCAATACAGTATTCTTCTCCACCCATGTGCTGGAAGTTGCTGAAAAGCTGTGCACCCGCATCGGCGTGATCGATCATGGCACCCTGCGTGCCCAGGGCACTCTGGAAGAGCTGCGCTCCGGCGAAAAGGGCGCCAGCCTGGAAGATCTGTTCCTGCAGCTGACCGATGACGGAGGCGACAACGAATGAAAAGCTTTATTGCACTGCTGCGGCTGCAGCTGCTGTCCAGATACGCGGACATGAAACCGCGTAATCTGAAGACGGCACTGAAGGAAAAGAAAGGCCGCACCATCGGAATGATCATCGCGATCATTTTCCTGATCGCTTATCTGGGCGGCATGCTGTTCTACCTGGAAACCAAGATGATTGACATCCTGATCCGGCTTAACATGCCCGAAATGCTGGTGATCCTGGCGGTGGTGCTTGCCACCACGGGTACGCTGGTGATGGCGTTCTTCTTCACACTGAGTGTATTGTACCTGGGACGTGACGCAACTCATCTGGCATCGCTGCCCATTAAGCCCCGAACGCTGCTGAGCGCCAAACTGACCCAGGTATGGATTTCCGAGACCTGCATTGACGCACTGCTGATTCTGCCTGCCTGTATTCTCTACGGTGTGAAGACCGGTGCTGAAGCACTTTTCTACGTCCGGATGGTTGTGGTCTGGCTGTTGATCGCACTGCTGCCGATCTGCCTGATTGCATTCCTGTCCAGCGTGCTGATCCGTCTTTCCGCACTGTGGAAGCATCGTGAAACAATCATGACAGTCGGCGGTATCGCATTTCTGATTGCCTATATGTTCCTGATGTCGAATTTGGGCGGCATGACGGGCGGCAGCGCAACGGACGACGGAGCGATGATGGAAAGCTTCGTGACAGGAAGCGCCAGCCGGTTTGCAAGCCTGACAAAGATGTTCCCGCCTGCGGAATGGGCAGCTGAAGGTATGCTGGGCCAGAACAACCAGATGTTCCTTGTATGGATCCTGATTTCACTGGCAGCTCCGGTCGTCACGGTATGGCTCCTGGGATACAGCTATCGCAAACTGTCCATGCTGCAGTCCGAAACACCCAGCGGAACGAAGAAAAAGTTTACCGGGCGGGAATCTTTCGCAGCCGGCGGACAGCTGAAGGCTTGCGTCCTGCGTGAGGTAAAGACGATCCTGCGGGTGCCGTCCTATGCGACAAACATCCTGCCGATCTGCTTTATGCCGCTGCTGATGGTTATTATCTTCAGCGTTTCTATCGGTAAAGCCGGCGAAAGCCTGGGCGCGCTGTTCCAGAGTATGCATCCTGCCCTGATCATGGGTATCCTGGCTGCGATGATGGCTTATATGGCGGGTATGAATCCCGCACTTTCCACCGCGGTGACGCGGGAAGGAAAGGGGCATGATTTCCTGACGGCGCTGCCGGTGCCGACCATGACCTTTATCCGCGCGAAATTCATCGTAGGCTACGGATTCGGAGCGGCCGGCGTGATTGCCGCTTCAGTTGCACTGCTTATCATGTATCCGGGCGTGGAATTGCAGGTTATCATGGCGCTTGTGCTGTGCCTGCTGTTCAGCTATGTGAACTCCGCCCTGGCCCTGAGCCGGGATATCAAAAAGCCCAAACTGGACTGGGTGACAGAGCAGGAAGCTGTGAAGCAGAACTTCGGTGTGATGATCTCCATGTTCGTCTCCTGGGGTATCCTGATTGCCCTGGCGGCCCTGACTTACGTCCTGATTGACAAGCTTCACCTGGAGCTGCTGCCGATCTTCGGAATCCTTGCGGGTGCCCTGGTGATCCTGGCCATCGCAGCACATGCGATCATGAAAAATAATGCGGAGAAGTATTACTGCGCTGGTTAAACAAAAAGAGGCGAAAGCCTCTTTTTTGTTTTAATGAATACTGAAAACTTAAGACTTAAAACTTAAAAAACAATAATGTTTTGGCCTATGGTTTGTAACGAAAGGCATTGAATAATTGACAGAAAATTAAGAGGGAAAGTATAATCAAGGCAATAACCGGGAGGGGAATGAATATGAAGAAGATTATCGGTCTGGTGGTTTGCCTGATGATGCTGGTGAGCGGAGTTGCAATGGCGGACCAGGCGGTTGAATTGCTGCCTGGACTGGGCTATGTGGTGGACTTGCCGGATGATATGGAATATGAGTCTCCGGAAGCTTCAGAGAACGGCGTTGAAACCTATTTCACCAATGACCTGGAGATGGACTGCTTCTGCTATCCGAAATCTGAAGCGGAAAACCTGGGCATGGCGGAAACGCTGAAGGAAACCGTGAAGGTGCTTAAGGAAAAAGGCTGGGAAGCGGAACTCCGGAAGGTGAACCGCATCACGATGGTGTGCGTGCGGATGAAAGATGAATCGGACGGAGCCCCGGGTATCGGTTACATCTTCGAAGACGGTGACCTGATGATTGAAATTGACTTCTGGTATGCCACCCAGGAAGCGGCTGACCGGACCGTGCAGATCATGTCTTCCATCAGGCAGGAGTAATCAATCGAATAAATTGTATTTCAGCCGGATCCGTGAGGATCCGGCTTTGTGTTTATAACTTGATTTGTGGTATAATCAAGTGTTCATATTTGCACGAAATGGCGGTTCAGCCGCCGGAGGGATTATGAGCTTTACGCATCTTCATCTGCACACGGAGTACAGCCTGCTGGACGGTGCCTGCCGGATCAGTTCGCTTGCCGACCGGCTGAAAGAGCTGGGAATGGACTCCTGCGCAATTACGGATCACGGCGTACTGTACGGCGCGATTGATTTCTATAACACGATGAAGGAAGCCGGGATCAAACCGATCATCGGCTGCGAAGCATACGTCTGCCGGGATCGGACGGACAAGTCCATGACCGGCCGTGAGAACAGCCACCTGATCCTGCTGTGCGAGAACAATACCGGCTATCAGAACCTGATGTACCTGATCAGCGAAGGCTTCCTGACCGGTTACTATTACCGGCCGCGTATTGATTACAATCTGATCCGGGAGCATCACGAAGGCCTGATCTGCCTGAGCGCCTGCCTGAGCGGCGATCTGCCGAAGATGCTGCTGAACGGTCAGGATGAAAGCGCCCATGCCTACGTGCGGGAAATGCAGGAGATCTTCGGCGAGAAGAATTTCTATATTGAAATCATGGATCACAACCTGCGGGAAGAGAAAACCGTGCTGCCGCGGCTGATCAGCCTGGCCCGGGAAATGAATGTTCCGCTGGTTGCGACAAACGACTGTCACTACCTGGAGAAGAAGGACGCGCATGCCCAGGAAGTGCTGATGTGCATCCAGACCGGTAAGACGCTGGCAGATGACCAGCGGATGAGGATGGAGACAGAAGAACTCTACGTCAAGAGCGAAGAGGAAATGCGCGCCCTGTTCCGGCAGGTGCCGGACGCTATTGACCGGACGCAGGAGATTGTGGAACGGTGTAACGTTGAGTTTGAATTCGGCGTAACCCGCCTGCCGCATTATCCCGTGCCGGAAGGTGAGACCGCAAAGAGCATGCTGCGCCGCCTGTGCGGAGAAGGCATGAAGAAGCTTTATCCGGACGCCAAAGAGGGAGACGAACCCTATCAGCGGCTGGAATATGAGCTGTCCACCATTGAACATATGGGCTATGTGGACTACTTCCTGATCGTCTGGGACTTCATCCATTATGCAAAATCCCACGGGATCATGGTAGGCCCAGGCCGCGGAAGCGGCGCCGGTTCTATCGTGGCCTATACGCTGGGCATCACCATGCTGGATCCGCTGAAATACCAGCTGCTGTTTGAACGCTTCCTGAATCCGGAACGCGTCAGCATGCCTGATATTGACGTTGACTTCTGCTACGAACGGCGGCAGGAGGTCATTGACTACGTGGCCCGGAAATACGGATCAGACCATGTGAGCCAGATTATCACCTTCGGTACCATGGCGGCCAAGGGCGTTGTGCGCGACGTGGGCCGGGTGCTGGGGATGAGCTACCAGGAAACGGATGCGGTGGCCAAGGCGATTCCGTTTGATCTGGGGATGACGCTGAACAAGGCGCTGAAGATCAGCCCGGTGCTCCGGGAAATGTATGACAACCAGCCGAAGGTTCGGGAACTGATCGATACGGCACTGACGCTGGAAGGTATGCCGCGGCATGCTTCCACCCACGCGGCGGGCGTGCTGATTACCGGTAAGCCGGTGGTGGAGTTTGTACCCCTGCAGCGGAACGACGAGGTCATTACCACCCAGTATCCGATGGGCACCATTGAGCGCCTGGGTCTGCTGAAGATGGACTTCCTCGGCCTGCGGACGCTGACGGTGATCCGGGATACGCTGGACATGATGCGGGAAACCGGCAAGGATATGAAGCCGGAGGATATCCCGCTGGATGATCCATCCGTTTATGAAATGATCAGCCGGGGCGATACGGACGGCGTGTTCCAGATGGAAGGAGCGGGCATGACCGGCTTCCTGACGAACATGAAGCCCAGCTGTTTTGAAGACATCATCGCTGCTATCTCCCTGTACCGTCCGGGCCCTATGGAATCTATTCCGCGCTATATCGCGGGCAAGGCGAACCCTGCCAGCGTAAAGTATAAAACTGAAAAACTGCGTCCGATCCTGGACGTGACCTACGGGTGTATGGTGTACCAGGAGCAGGTTATGCAGATCGTGCGTGACCTGGCCGGATACAGCTACGGCCGGAGCGACCTGGTGCGCCGTGCCATGGCGAAGAAAAAGCACAAGGTCATGGAAGAGGAACGGCAGATTTTTGTCCATGGCATGACGGACAAGGACGGGAATGTTACGGTACCCGGCTGCGTACGGAACGGTGTTCCGGAGAATGTGGCGAACGAGATCTATGATGAAATGATCGCCTTCGCCAGTTACGCCTTCAACAAGTCACATGCTGCGGCGTACGGCGTGGTGGCTATGCAGACGGCCTGGCTGAAACGATATTATCCCGTGCAGTTTATGGCGGCAATGCTGAACAGCGTGTACGGCAATACCGGCAAGATCGCAGGATATATCCAGTACTGCCGGGGCAGGGATATTTCCGTGCTGCCGCCCAACGTGAACCGGAGCCGCTGGAAGTTTACAGTGGACCGGGATGCGGAAGGAAAAGCCGCTATCCTGTTCGGCCTGGGCGCAATCAAGAGCGTCGGCGAGAACGCCGTTCACGCGATTATCCGTGAGCGGGAGAGCGCCGGACCTTTCAGGGATATCTTTGATTTCTGCCGGCGGATTGACACAGCGGAGTGCAATAAGCGGGTCACGGAAAGCCTGATCAAGGCAGGAGCATTTGACGGTTTTGGCGCCAACCGGCCGCAGATGCTGGCGGTATACGAGGCGGCCATGGACGCGAACCAGGCACAGAAAAAGAAGAATGTATCCGGTCAGGTAAGCCTGTTTGACATGTTCGGCGGCGGAGAAGAACAGCCCATGTTTGATGCTGAACTGCGGCTGCCGGACATTCCGGACTGCCCGGCAAAGGCCAAACTGAAAATGGAAAAGGACGCCGCGGGAGTCTATATGACCGGTCATCCGTTGGATGATTATCGGGAGAAACTGAAAAAGCTGACTTTTACGGCGGCAGAAATCACGGAACCCGAGGAGGAAGCCGAGACACCGGACCTGGACGGAACGTTTGTGGATCTGGGCGGCATCCTGACAGAGGTCAAGGAAAAGGCGACCAAGAAGGGCGACTACATGGCCTTTGTGACCCTGGAAGATATGACCGGGCAGATTGAGTGCCTGGTGTTCCCGAGGGTGTTTGAGAAATACCGGCTGCTGCTGAACGCGGATGAGGCCGTGGTGATCAGCGGTAAGATCAGCGTGCGGGAAGATGAAGCGCCCAAGCTGCTGGCGGAGCGGGTAACACGGCTGGAAGAGTGGACCACGCAGCCTTCCACACTGCGGCTGGATGAATTCCGGAAGATGCGGGAAACACCGAAAACGGACGCCCAGCTGGCAGCTGAAGCGGAGAAAAAAGTCTTCCTGCGGCTGAACCGGCAGGATATGGACCGGGCGGGCGCCGTACTGGCACTGTGCGCGGGAGAGATCCCGGTCTATATGCATATTCCGGAAGAAAAGATTACGCTGCTGTGCCCGAAGGAAAACTGGTGCAGCGCGGATGAAAACTGCATCCAGCGGCTGAAGGACGTGCTGGGTGCGGAAAACGTGGTACTGAAGCAAAAGGGGTGAAACTCATGGAGCAGAAGAAGAGCCGGGCGGCGGAGATCATTCGGTTTGCCCTGACCGGCGGCGTCTGTTTTGTGGTGGAACTGGCCGTACTGATTCTTTTGAAGGGGAAGTTCGGCGTGGATACGCTGATCGCAACGCCCATTGCTTTCCTGATTTCAGTGATTCTGAATTACCTGCTGTGCGTTGTATGGGTTTTCCGCGGGGCCAAGAACCGGGGAGCAGGCGCCAAGGCAGGCTTCCTGATTACCAGCCTGATCGGCCTGGGACTGAATGAGCTGCTGATGCTGCTGTTCCGGCTGATCCTGGGTGAAGATGCCGTGATACTGACCCTCGGAACCAGGACGATCAACATGTATGTGCTGAACAAGTGCCTGGCAACGCTGATTGTGATGATCTGGAACTACTTCTCGAAACGGGCGGTGCTGTACCGCAGGACAAAGCAATGATTGAACTGGAACATGTCACCAAGCTGTATGGAAGCATCCCGGGACTCCGGGATGTCTCGCTTCATGTTCCCAAAGGACAGACAGTGGGACTACTGGGCCGCAACGGCGCAGGAAAAACCACTGCGCTGAACCTGATGACCGGCTATTTCCCGCCGAAAGAAGGCAAGGTACGGGTGGGCGGCAAAGATATGATTGCCGATCCGCGGGCTTGCAAGCGAATGATCGGCTATCTGCCGGAGAAACCGCCGCTGTATGATGAAATGACAGTGGAGGAGTACCTGGCCTTTGTCAGCGAATTGCGGGAAGTGACGCGGAAGGCGAACCGGGAACATGTGAACGAGATTATCGAGCTGTGCTCACTGAAAGAAGTCCGGGAACGGGTTATCGGCCACCTGAGTAAGGGCTACCGGCAGCGCGTGGGTATTGCCCAGGCGTTGTGCGGTGCACCGGACGTGCTGATCCTGGATGAACCGACTGTTGGCCTGGACCCGCGGCAGACCGTGGAAATGCGGGAACTGATCCGGAAACTGGGAAAGGACCACACGGTTGTTTTCTCCAGCCATATCCTTACCGAAGTACAGCAGCTCTGCTCCAGGGTGATTATCCTGAACGAAGGACGGATGGTACAGAGCATTGACCTGACGGAAAAGCCAGCTGATACCCTGCGGCTGAGGGTGCGCGCCGCCGGACGGAGGGAAGCCCTTCTGGGCGCCCTGAAGGGCCTGCAATGCGTACTGCAGGCAGAAGCTGTCAACAGCACGGAGGCGGGCACGGCAGAGTTCCTGCTGACCTGTAAAACGGCGGATGAGCAGGGAAAGGCAACGGACCAGATTTTCAGACTGCTGGCTGGGCTGAATGCGCCGATCCGGATGATGACGGAGGAGAAGGACAGTCTGGAGGAGATCTTCCTGAGAAACACATAAGTGTTTCACAGAAAGATCTCAATGAATACTTAAAACTGAAAACTTAAGACTTAAAAATGATTAAGTTTATCAGAGACCAGTGAAGAGTGAAGAGTGAAAAGTTTGCCTGTTGAAGACAGACAGAAAGGAGGGAAAGTCACTATGAATACGATCCGGAAACGGGAGATACAGGGGTACTTTTATACTTCTGTAGGCTATGTGTTTATCGGGGTATTCCTGATTATTTCCTCCATCCTGTTTTATGTGAGTATACTCAGGACGCGCAGCGGTGAACTGCCGAACTTCATCTATACGATGAGCTATCTGTGGATGCTGCTTTGCCCGATCCTGACGATGCGCCTGCTGGCAGAGGAAAAGCAGAAGAAGACGGATCAGCTGCTGCTGACAAGTCCTGTATCCCTGCCGGGCATTGTGCTGGGGAAGTACCTGGCTGCGGTGACGGTGCTGCTGATTACCGCGGGAATGACACTGCTGTTTGTGCTGGTGGTAGCCCTCTACGGCAGGGTATACCCGGCGGAGCTGGCGGTAAACTACCTGGGATTCATCCTGCAGGGCTGTGCCCTGGCGGCACTGGATCTGTTCCTTTCCGGATGCGCGGGCACACCGGTGACGGCAGCGGTGCTGGCGTATGGCGCCAACCTGCTGCTGTGGATCCTGGATGAAATGTACGGCATGATTCAAGCGGAATGGCTGTCGGAGATCCTGAAATTCCTGTCTGTATACCGGCGGAATGAGAACATGATCAAGCTGGGACAGCTGAGCTTCGCGGCCATCCTGTATGACCTGTCCTTTATCGCGGCATTCCTGGCACTGGCGGTGTTCAGGCTGGACAGGAAGAGATATGGGCGGTAAAGATCTTTGATCTTTATCGCAATGAATACTTAAAACTGAAAAATAATATAGTGTTTCAGTTTAGAGTGACGAGTGTAGAGTGAAGAGTGAAAAGTGAAAAGTTGCCTGACGGCAGGCAGAAAGGAGAGAAAAACGCCACCCATGAGCAAAGGGAAGTTTAAAACCGGGAAGTGGAAATACGGTTCCATATCAGCCCTGATGCTGGCAATGGTCCTGCTGGCACTGATTGCGCTGAACGCGGGCGTATACGCGCTGGAAAAGAATAAGGGATGGCGTATCGATCTCTCCTTCAACGGCATTCTGTCCCAGAGTGCGGAAACAAAGGAAGTCATTGAGTCACTGGATAAGCCGGTTGAGATATATGCGTTGTTCCGCAAGTCCGCTGAACGGGACTGGCTGGAGCTCCAGGAGCTGCTGAACAAGTATGCCGCGTCCAGCGATAAGATCACCTGGAAACAGGTGGATCCAGCGGTGAATCCCGAACTGCTGAACCGCTTTTCCACGGATAACCTGGTACCGGGTGAATCCAATTTCATTGTCTGGTGTGAGCAGACGAACCGGTTCAGGATTCTTGGCGGCGAAGATTTTATGGGCTTGGGGTACAATCCTGAGACTGGCACGATGGAGTATGACAGCCTGACTTTTGAAGGTGCCATTACCGGAGCGATTGCCTACGTGGTGAAGGACCGGGTGCCGAAGGCCGTAATTCTGCAGGGCCACGATGAATATGAATTGCAGTATTTGACGGACTTCCAGAACCTGCTGGAAGCTAATCAGTACGAAGTGGAATACCAGACCCTGAGAGATGATGAATATTCGCCGGATCCTGAAGACCTGCTGATTTTCTTTAATCCATGGAAAGATCTGACGGATACTGAGATGACAAAGCTGACGGAATTCGCCGCGAAGGGCGGCAGTTTCCTGTTCGCCTGTGATTATAAAGTTCCGATGGCTAATATGCCCAATTATATGACACTGCTGCGGAGTTATGGGTTTGAACCGCTGGACGGCCTGGTTAGCGCTGATCCGCTGGAAAAGAATTCCTATTATGAATCCAAATACTTTCTTTTACCTGTGATGTGTTCCACGGATATCACGATGGACCTGGTGGGACTGGGCAGGGATTACCTGATTATTCCGAAAACGAGGGCCTTTGCGGAGCCGGAGGAAGGCGATCGGAATCTTGATGTCAGTGTTGTGCTTCGAAGCGCTGAGACGGCAATACGTGAAATTGACAGCACAAGCTTTGAACCCAGTGTAACAGACGGATATCCGCTGGCGCTGGAAGCCCGCCGTGTCACGAAGGAGGGCTATGTATCCCGGGCGTTTATCATCGGGTGCGGAGACTTGCTGATTGACAGATCCCTGTATTCCGTCACGCACAGCCAGGAGCTGACTGTGAATGTGATGGAGTTCCTGCTGCAGAATGACGGAACAAGCCTGAATATTACACCGAAGGATGCGGCACGCCCCGGCCTGAAGACAGAAAGCCTGAGCCTTGGATCAATCCTGCTGATTGCGCTGCCCCTGTCGGTGCTGTTTGCAGCGCTGCTGGTGCTGGGGCCGAGGAAAAACAGGTGATACCTGTTTTTCTAATGAATAATTAAAGCTTAAGACTGAAAAATGATTAAGTATGTCAGAGACCAGTGAAGAGAGTAGAGTTGCCGTCATTTTTGACAGCAGCAGTCTATAAATCATAGGAGAAAATGATGGCATGCAAAAAGTAGAGAGACAGAAGCATAAGGACCGGAAGCGGAGAAGGCTGACTGGGGTACTTCTGTGCACTCTTTTGCTGGTGATTTGCGTTGCAGTGGGTCTTCTGATGAAGGATAAGGCAGAAAAAACGGCATCAGAAGCGAATGTGAGATATGAGGCGCAAACCGGGGATATATTTCTCCGAAATGAAAGTGAACTGAAGAGCCTGAGGCTGATCCAGCAGGGGAAGGATCCCTGGACTGTGGAGAGGGACACGGAAGGCAAGCTGCGGCTGCTGCATGAGGAGACAGGAGAACCTTCTTCCTGGACTGTGGATGAAAACATCGCAGAACTGCTGATGAGCGTCGCCACGAATCTGACCTATGATGATATATTTGCCGAAAAGCGGTCAGAGTGGGAAGTCGCTGAGGAAGCTTTTGGCCTGAAAGATCCACTGGTAACCGCCGTGTTCAGCTTCCAGGACGGCACGGACGTAACCGTGCACATCGGGAAATCGGCTGATCCTGAAAACAACAGTTATTACTATATGTCTGTGGACGGAGATGAGCACCTGTACGCCGTTTCAGCGGGCATTACAGATGATCTGACCACGGAACAGACACTGCTTCACCCTGTTCCCCGGCTGGAAATACAAAGTGCCCTGCTGGACAGAATCAGCGTAAAAAACGCTGACGGAAGTATCCGGAAGGAATGGCGTCTTCAGGGAGATGTGAAGGACCAGGACGCAGCGGAAAACTGGCAGCTGACTGCGCCCTTTACCTATCCTGCCAATTACAACTCGATTGTGAATCTGAAGGATAATGCGGGCAACCTACGGCTGGGTGTGTTTATAGATGCAGCAACAGAAAAAACACTGAAGGATTATGGCTTAGAAGAACCTTCCGCTATCCTTGAGTTTCATACAGCTGCCGGTTCTACGGGAACGGTAGGTATGAGCGGCGTATTTGATGTGAAAGACTGGGAAGAACACCTGTATACCCTCGCTATTGGCGGAAGAAAGAGTGAAATGTCCTCCTACATCCTGTACGAAGACAATATCTATTCTATCAGCGATTTCACAATGAGCGCATTCCTGAACGTGGAGCCGACGAGTACTGTTGCCCGGTACGTGGTGACCATCCCCCTGACTTCCCTGGAAAGTGCTGTGGTGGAAAAGCAGGGCCAGGAGACGGTTTCCTATGTCCTGGAGCCTGTGGAAAATGCCGGCAACGGGGAAGAAGTGACGGAAGAAAAATATCGCTGCCTGAAAAACGGCGTGGAAATTCCGTATGAGACGTTTGAAGCGGCTTGGGACAGGCTGCTGACAGTAACGGTGAGTGGTAAGCTTTCACAGGAATATGAGCCGACTAACGTACATACAAAGTATACGTTCCGAACTGTAAGCGGCAGGACACATGTCCTTGAATTATCCGATCTGGATCAGATGCACGACCTGGTCACGCTGGACGGAGCAAGCAGGTTTTACCTGATTAAGGACGGGATGACGGAGTTGCCATGATAGGAAAACGACCAATGCGATGCATTGGTCGTTTTTAATGAATACTGAAAACTTAAGACATAAAAATGAATAATGATATTTACTTTATAAACCTGTCTGTATAGTCAATGAGTAAGGATTACAGTTCATAACCGATGATGTTTTTGCCGGTGTATTTGATGGTGATCTGATCGCCGGAGTTAAAAGCGGGGCAGGGGATTTCCTTATCCCAGTAATAGCGATGTTCGCGGATGCCGTGTTTATCCGGCTCTCCAAGGAGAATCAGACCGGAACAGAGTACGCCGTCCACCAGGGAGGGCTCTGCTTCCTCATGATCATAAACCAGCGTTTCGGTGTGCGTACGGCCTTTCAGTGCGGACTGGATCAGCTTTTTATACCGATGCAACGGCATACAAAACAGCTCAATAAAGAAGATCGCAACGGAGCAGAAAAGAGCAAACAGGACGACACTCAGCCATTCCACCCGGATGATCATGGAATAGACAAACAGGCCCATGATAACGGCCAGGATGACGCCCAGCAAAGTATAGCGCTTTTTCAGCTGGGAAGAGAGGGAAAGGAGATCATTTTCGGAATAAAGGTCTTTCATTGATATTTTTCCTCCGGAAAAATAATGCACAATGCACAATGCATAATGCATAATTAAATACTAAAACGCATGTGAATATCATGACGGGAAAAGGAAAAAAAGTCAAGGTATTGAGTGATAAAAAACAGAATGGATCATGTCCGCGGGAGGAGATCCTTCGACGCGTCTGCGAGCGGACTTACGCAGGATGACATTCAAATCTTATGGGATAGTATTGATAAAATCGTTTTGAGCAATAAGAAAACTCCTGCCCTTGTGCAGGGGGCAGGAGTTTTTGCTTGCTTGATGTGTCGGTTAATGTCAGACCAGCTCGAGAATGACCATCTCGGCGGCATCGCCGCGACGCGGTCCGAGCTTGTAGATGCGGGTGTAGCCACCGGAGCAGTTCTTTTCCGCGTTGCGGGCCTTGTACTTGGGTCCGATTTCACGGAAGAGCTTTTCGACCACAGGATGCTTGTTGTCCTTGGTACGCTCACGGTATTCAGCCTTGTTCTCGTCGGCATTCTTGGCTTCCTTCAGATCGTAGAGGTAAGCCATCATGATGCGGCGGGCATGCAGTTTGGACGGAGCATCGTTCACCACTTCCAGGGTGACCAGCTGTCCTTTGTCGTTATGGGTTTCCTTGGTGGTGGAAACCGTATTTTCGCATTCGCGCACAGCCAGGGTAATCATCTTGTCGGCGATCCGGCGGACTTCCTTGGCCTTGGCTTCGGTAGTCGTGATCCGGCCGTTCCAGATCAGGTTGGTCACCTGGTTACGAAGCAGCGCCTTGCGCTGATCCGCGGTGCGACCCAGCTTGCGTTGGTTAGCCATGGGAATTCCCTCCTAAATTAGTCATCATTGGGGCGAAGGCCCAGACCCAGAGCGCTGAGCTTCTGCTCAACTTCTTCCAGGCTCTTGCGGCCCAGATTGCGGACCTTCATCATGTCTTCCTGATTCTTCTGCACCAGCTCAGCAACGCTGTTGATGCCGGCACGCTTCAGGCAGTTATAAGCACGGACGGAAAGATCCAGTTCTTCGATAGTCATCTCCAGAACCTTGTCCTTCTTGTCGTCTTCGGGCTGCACCATGCTCACGGGCATGACCTGATCGGTCAGGCTGATGAACAGGTTCAGGTGCTCATTCAGAATCTTGGCAGCGCTGGAAATAGCCTCTTCAGGCTTCAGCGTGCCGTTGGTCCAGATCTCAAGGGTCAGCTTGTCATAGTCCGTGATCTGACCTACGCGGGTATCTTCAACCGTGTAGTTGACCTTCTTCACAGGAGTGAAGATAGAGTCGATCGGGATCACGCCGATAGGCATGCTGGGGGTCTTGTTCTTGTCGGCGCTCACATAACCGCGGCCGCGATCGAGGGTCAGCTGCATCTGCAGATGAGCATCCTCATTCAGCGTGGCGATATGGAGGTCCGGGTTGGCGATCTCAACCTCATCATCCGTTTTGATATCACCGGCAGTCAGTTCGCAGGGACCCTTCACATCAATGGTGAGCTGCTTGGGGCCATCGGCAAACATCTTGCAGGCCATAGTCTTCAGATTCAGGATGATTTCCGTTACATCTTCCTTGACTCCCGGGATCGTGGAGAACTCATGCTGCACACCTTCGATGTGCACGGAGGAGACTGCCACGCCGGGGAGGGAGGAAAGAAGCACGCGACGCAGGGAGTTGCCCAGGGTGTGGCCGAATCCGCGTTCAAGCGGCTCGATCACAAAGCGGCCATAGCAGCCGTTCTGTCCAACTTCGACGCAGTCGATACGGGCTTTTTCGATTTCGACGATCATTTCGTTGTACCCTCCTCATTCGGGTTGTCCAGTAATCATTAACGGGAGTAGAACTCGACGATCATGTTCTCCTGAACCTGCAGGTCGATATCTTCGCGGGTGGGAAGAGCGTTGACGGTGCCGGTGAGGTTCTGAGCGTCGAAGCTGAGCCACTTCGGGATCAGCGTGCTGGTTCCTTCACGCAGACTCTTGAACATCTCCATCTCTTCGCTGCTCTTGCGCAGAGTGATCTTATCGCCAACCTTCACCTGGTAGGAAGGAATGTCGACTTTGATATCATTGACCCGGATGTGGCCGTGGCAGACGATCTGACGAGCCATACGACGGGTCTTGGCCAGACCAAGACGGAACACAACGTTGTCCAGACGCTGCTCCAGCAGGCGGAGCATGTTGTCACCGGTGATGCCCTTCATGTTGGCGGCCTTCAGGTAGTACTTGTGGAACTGCTTTTCCAGGACGCCGTATACGAACTTAACCTTCTGCTTTTCCTGCAGCTGGGCGCCGTATTCGGAGACCTTCTTGCGGCGGTTTCCGCCGGGATTGCGGGTGGATTTTTTATTGCCATAGCCCATAACGGCCGGGGAAATGTCGAACTTCCGGCATTTCTTGGCAATCGGATCTTTATTCACTGCCATTTCTGTCTGTCCTCCTTCTTACACGCGACGGCGTTTGGGCGGACGGCAACCGTTGTGAGGAATGGGCGTCACGTCCTTGATCATGTTCACATCCAGACCGGCGGCCTGAAGAGAACGGATAGCGGCTTCGCGTCCGGAACCGGGGCCTTTGACATACACTTCAACCGTGCGCAGACCGTATTCCATAGCGGCCTTGGCGGCGGTTTCAGCGGCCATCTGAGCAGCGAAGGGCGTAGACTTCTTGCTTCCGCGGAAGCCCAGACCGCCGGCGCTGGCCCAGGAAAGAGCATTGCCCTGGGTGTCAGTGATGGTCACGATGGTATTGTTGAAAGAAGAACGGATATGGGCAGCGCCGCGCTCAACGAGCTTCCGTTCGCGGCGTTTACGCGTAGCCTTCTTCAGCTTTTGCTTAGGTGCCATTGATTTTACTCCCTCCGTATTATCCGCATAAGAGCGGAATCAATTCAGTCAGAGACTTACTTGGTGGCTTTCTTCTTGCCGGCGATGGTCTTCTTGGGGCCCTTACGGGTGCGGGCATTCTGCTTGGTATTCTGTCCGCGAACGGGAAGGCCATGACGATGACGAACGCCGCGATAGCAGCCGATCTCAATCAGACGCTTGATGTTGAGCGAAACTTCACGGCGAAGATCACCTTCCACCTTCAGGTTGTGCTCAATGTATTCACGCAGCTTGCTGATTTCGGTCTCGGAGAGATCCTTTACCCGTGTGTCGGGATTCACACCGACTTCCGCGAGCATCTTCTGCGAAGTGGTCAGGCCGATGCCGTAGATGTAGGTCAGGCCGATCTCAACGCGCTTTTCTCTGGGCAGGTCAACACCTGCAATGCGTGCCATTTTAAGTAATACACCTCCGTATGTTGTTTGACCTAATTGGTCAACCGGGAAAAGTTTTGTTTCGCATGGGGCGAGGCAACCCAACCAGGCACCGCGAAACTCGACTCCATGTTGGCTCCTGGTGAAAGCAGGCGCACAACAACACTGACGGACTGCTATGGAAGGTGCAGTCTGCCAGCGCCTAAAGAGACGGGGTTTGATTTCCCACCGGAACACCCGTTTTTCAACGGATGCAGCCGCCCGGTGGCAAACCAGGGCTAACTTCCACAGTTTAGCACAAGGGAAGAAAAATGGCAATGAAAATTTCAAATAAAATCTTAAATTTTTATAAAGAATGTTACGAAAAAATTAAATCATCAAAAGAGAACACAAAAATTGAATCGGGAAACATTCAACATCAGGATTGCTCCGTAAAGGAAGCGGCAGATATAACAGACAAGGTGGATCCATACCGTATGTTTTTTCTCTGAACTCATCTTGTGTTCTTCCTGGATCAGGCATATAATCCATTCCCGGAGCAGATGCGGGGAAACCCGCAGCTGTCCGACAATTAAAAATGCAGGGGAGCTTGTAGCGACAGGCTGAGAGGAAGGTATGACCTTCGACCCTTAAACCTGATGTGGGTAATGCCGCCGTAGGAAGTTATACTGATCACGTATTGACGCAGGAGAAGCCACAAAAGGTTTCTCCTGCTTTTTGTTTCCACGGAACGTGGCGGGCCGAGGGGGAGCGCCCTGGGCTTCGTATTCAGCGATGGGAACCCGTGTTTCGGGGTGAGAGGGGAAAAATGATTCCCGACCGGGCGAGGCGTTTCTGCCTCGTATTCAATAAGAAGAGAGGTTCCCCCAAATGAGAAAGTCTGACGTTGTCCTGAAACTGGTTGTCCTGTCCCTGCTGATCGCCCTGGGTGTGGTGATTTCGCCGATCCTCCGGGTGGAGGGAATGTGCCCCATGGCACATCTGATCAACATTATCTGCTCTGTGTTGATGGGACCGTGGTATTCACTGCTGTGCGCGACGCTGATCGGCATTATCCGGATGCTGACGATGGGTATTCCGCCGCTGGCACTGACGGGCGCGGTTTTCGGCGCGTTCCTGTCCGGGGTGTTCTACAGGCTGTCAAAAGGAAAGATCATCCTGGCGGTGCTGGGGGAGATTATCGGAACCGGCATTATCGGCGCCCTGGCTTCCTATCCTGTGATGACCCTGCTCTGGGGAAAGGAAGGGCTGAGCTGGCTGTTCTATATTCCTTCCTTCACCTGCGGTACGCTGATCGGCGGAAGCATTGCCTATGTGTTCCTCCGGAAGCTGGCAGCGAACGGTATGCTGGCCCGGATGCAGCGGTCTGTAGGATCCGCGGGGTACCAGGATCAGCCCAGCATCCTGTCTGACGCACTGACTATTGCGGCCCTGGGCGGAATCCTGTGGGTGGTGATCAAGGTGGCCTGTACCGCATTCGGCCTGGAATCGCCGGCATGGAATACAGCGGCATATATTGCCCCGGCAGCCGCGGCTGCAGCCGGACTGATTTACTACAGAATAAAGAAGGGAAAGGAAGCAGATGCGAAAGCTGAATGAGATTCGCAACGCAGTCAGGGAGAAACGTCCCCTGATCCACTGCATTACCAATCCGATTTCCATTAACCAGTGCGCCAATGCGATCCTGGCAGCCGGAGCACGCCCGATTATGGCAGAGCATCCGGCTGAAGTGAAGGAAATCACCGAAACGGCGGACGCGCTGATGCTGAACCTGGGGAGCATTACGGACGCAAGGATGCAGTCCATGGAGATCTCCCTGCGGGCAGCAAAGGAGAAGGGCATCCCTGTGGTGCTTGACGCAGTAGGCACTGCCTGTTCCACGCTGCGACGGAAGTTTGCAGCCCGGCTGCTGGAGATCGCCACTCCGACCGTTTTGAAAGGAAACTACTCTGAGATATACGCGCTACACCAGGCTGCTTACCGCTCCGCCGGAGTGGACGCGGATACAGCACTTACCGAGGATGATGTGCGGGAAGCAGCCGGCGGGCTGGCGCGGAAATACCATATGACGGTCCTGGCCAGCGCAAAGACGGATATCGTTACGGACGGCGCCCGATATGCACTGATCCGGAACGGCACCCCGCAGCTGACCACGGTGACGGGTACGGGCTGTATGCTGGGAGCTCTTTGCGGCGCATACCTGAGCGTATGTACGGGAATGGAGGCGTCGGCGGCAGCATGTGTCGTGCTGGGCACCTGCGGGCAGATGGCTGAAACCCCGAAGGGAAGCTGGACCTTTATGGTCAACCTGCTGGATGCCCTGTCCACCGCAGCAGATACGCAGCTGGAGGATCTGATGGATGTGGAGGAAATATAATGAAGACATTTGACACGAGCCTGTATTTCATTACGGACAGCACCGGATATGAAGAAGACGAGTTTCTGCGCCGGGTGGAAGCTGCGCTGCAGGGCGGGGTTACCATCCTGCAGATCCGGGAAAAGAACAAAGGCACCCGGGCATACATTGATCTTGCGGAGAAGGTGCATTCACTGACCCGGCGGTACGGTGTACCGCTGATCATCGACGACCGGGTGGACGTAGCCCTGGCAGTGGAGGCGGAGGGCGTACACCTGGGTGCGGAAGATATGACGGTGGCCGCGGCAAGGAAGATCCTCGGGGAGGACAAGATCATCGGCGCGACTGCCAAGACAGTACCGTGGGCCCTGGAGGAAGCCGCACAGGGCGCGGACTACCTGGGCGTAGGGGCAATCTACCCCACAACGACAAAGGTGAAGACGGTGTTGACTTCCACGGATACCCTGCGGGAGATCTGCGGGGCAGTGTCCATCCCGGTGAACGCCATCGGCGGACTGAACAGGGACAACATTGACGTGCTGGCCGGGATTCCGGTTGCCGGGATCTGCGCCGTATCCGCCATCATGAAAGCGGCGGATCCGAAGAAGGCGGCGGAAGGGCTGAAGGCCCGGGCGGAAGAACTCGGCCTGATCCGCCGGAAGGGAGAAACAGAGAGATGAAAACCGTACTCACCATAGCGGGAAGCGACAGCAGCGGAGGCGCCGGGATCCAGGCGGACCTGAAGACCATGACAATGAACGGCGTCTACGCCATGAGCGCCATCACGGCGCTGACAGCGCAGAACACCACCGGCGTGCGGGCGGTCGAGGAGACCTCACCAGCCTTCCTGGGACAGCAGATTGACGCGGTATTTGAGGACATTTATCCGGACGCCGTGAAGATCGGCATGGTGGCATCCTGTGAGCTGATCCGGGTGATCGCGGACAAGCTGCGGTACTACAAGGCACGGAACGTGGTTCTGGATCCCGTGATGGTAGCCACCTCCGGTTCCGCCCTGCTCCGGAACGACGCGGTACAGACGCTGATGACAGAACTGCTGCCCCTGGCGGCACTGGTGACGCCCAATATTCCCGAGGCGGAGATCCTGTCCGGTATGCAGATCGAAAATGCGGAAGATATGGTGAAGGCTGCGGAGCAGATCAGCAGCGCTTACCGCTGTGCCGTGCTGCTGAAGGGCGGGCACAGTGTGAACGACGCCAACGACCTGCTGTGTGCGGACGGGAAGATCACCTGGTTTGAAGGGAAACGGATTGACAATCCCAACACCCATGGCACCGGGTGCACGCTGTCCAGCGCCATCGCGGCCAATCTTGCCAAGGGTTTCACCCTGGCGGAAGCTGTGCGGCGAGCCAAGGAATACATCTCCGGTGCGTTGGCGGCGATGCTGGACCTGGGGAAAGGCGCCGGACCGATGATGCACAATTTTGACCTGAAATCCCGTTTTGCCGAAGAAGCTAATGAAATCTGAAAGGAAAGAAAAACAATGAGAGACTACACGACCCAGATGGATGCCGCGAGGAAGGGAATCATCACCCCGGAAATGAAGAAGGTTGCCGCCAAGGAATACAGGACGGAGGAGGAGATCCGGGAACTGGTGGCCAAAGGCCAGGTGGCCATCTGCGCCAACCGGCTGCATACCTGTATTGAGCCCAACGGTGTCGGTTCCATGCTCCGGACAAAGATCAACGTCAACCTGGGCGTTTCCCGGGACTGCAAGGACTATGACATTGAAATGCAGAAGGTGATGGCGGCAGTCGATATGGGCGCGGAAGCCATTATGGACCTTTCCAGCCACGGCAATACACAGCCCTTCCGCCGGAAACTGACCGCGGAATGTCCTGCCATGATCGGTACCGTGCCGGTGTATGACAGCGTGATCCACTACCAGCGGGACCTGGCCACCCTGACCGCAAAGGACTTCATCGACGTGGTCCGCCTGCACGCGGAGGACGGTGTGGACTTCGTGACCCTGCACTGCGGGATTACCCGGAAGACCATTGAGCAGATAAAAAAGCACAAGCGGAAGATGAATATCGTTTCCCGTGGCGGTTCCCTGGTGTTTGCATGGATGAGCATGACAGGAGAGGAAAACCCCTTCTATGAATACTATGATGAGATCCTGGATATCTGCCGGGAATATGACGTGACCATCTCCCTGGGCGACGCCTGCCGGCCGGGCTGCCTGGCCGACGCCAGCGACGTATGCCAGATTGAGGAGCTGGTGCGCCTGGGCGAACTGACCAAGCGGGCCTGGGAGAAGGATGTGCAGGTGATGGTGGAAGGCCCAGGGCATATGCCGATGGACCAGATTGAAGCAAACATGAAGCTGCAGCAGACTATCTGCATGGGCGCACCGTTCTATGTGCTCGGACCGCTGGTGACGGATATCGCACCCGGATATGATCACATTACTTCCGCTATCGGCGGCGCAATCGCGGCGGCTTCGGGCGCTGCGTTCCTGTGCTACGTTACTCCGGCGGAACACCTGGCGCTTCCGAATGTGGAAGACGTCAAACAGGGCATTATCGCCTCCCGGATCGCGGCGCACGCGGCAGATATCGCAAAGAAAATCCCGCATGCCCGGGATATTGATGACCGGATGGCGGAAGCGCGGAGAACGTTTGAGTGGGACAAGCAGTGGGAGTGTTCCATTGATCCTGCGACAGCCAAAGCGATCCGCGACAGCCGTGCCCCGGAGCATGACGACACCTGCTCCATGTGCGGCAAATTCTGCGCGGTGAGGAGCATGAACAAGGCCCTGAACGGCGAGTATATCGATATTCTGTAAGCAATGAAAAACCGGCGGCCTGCCAGAGACTGAATGCTCAGCAGGACCGCCGGTTTTGATATACCCAAAAGGGTTATTTCTCGTCGGGAACAAAAACCAGCTGGCCGTCCTCCAGTTTTATGGTTCCCAGGGTTTTTGTGACCGGCTTATTGTAGCCGTTGGGTCCGCTTTTTTCGACGGTGAGACGATCCGCGGTGACATCGGTGACGCCATAATCATAGTCGTATCCGTCCAGGACATAAATCTCGTGGTTGAGGGGATCCATTACGACCACTTCGTGACGAACCATGCCGCTGCCAAACATCCGGCCGGTGACCAGGTCCACACAGCCGTCTCCGGTGACGTCAAACAGATGGAAAGCAGGCGTGTTGTCCTGCCGGTAGGGAAGCCAGAAACCGGCAAATCCATTCCCGGAGTTGCCGAATTCAGAATACTCACTGATGACATCTTCCAGAACGAGACCATGGTCTTTGAGGTTCTGTTCCCCGGCGACAAAGAGATCCTCCGCGGAAGCAAAGGACACACCTATGAGCAGGAGGATTATTCCTGTGAGGATAATCCCCCTGAAAGTTTTTCGAATTGATGACGCAGACATGTAGCATCCTCCGTTGTAAATCTATTTCCTGATTTCAGAGAGGAGAGCGTTTTTCTCATTCGGCACTTTGCCGTCCATGACAGCTTCCAGAAGCGCCTGCAGGGCTTCGCCGACAGCTTTACCTTTCAGCCCGGCGGCAATCAGATCCCGGCCGTTGACAGCCAGATCCTTCAGGGTAAAGCAGGGCTGTTCCGCCAGCAGGGCGTCCAGGGCGGCCATGCGCTCCTTCAGCCGGGCATCCTCCCGCTCCTGCGTTGTATAGCCGGTAGCGACCCGGTCAGAACGGTGGATAAGGAAGAGCGCCCGGAGGTCTTCTTCTCCGAAGCGGTTCAGCCGTCGCAGCAGGAAGGAACGGTCGGTGTTGATTGCACCGCTGTCAGTACGCAGGGGGATGTCGTGGTGCAGCACGAGATTGCACAGCCGCTCCCGGGAAGCATTATCCAGATGCAGGGACTCGGCGGTTTTCCGGGCAATCTTTTCCGAATATTTCTGGTGCCCTTTGTAATGCCCTTCACCCTTTTCGTCCGTAGTGCGGGCAGCGGGTTTGCCAGTGTCGTGCAGGAGCATGGTGAGGCGCAGGATAGGTTCGGCGGGAACGCCTTCGATTCCGCGGACGGTGTGTTCCCAAAGATCATAGCTGTGATGGTGATTCTGCTGGTCGTAGCCGATCATGGGACTGATTTCCGGAATGATCTCCGCCAGCACTTCAGGGTATTCCCGCAGGATCCGTCCGGCGGCCTTGCCACACAGAAGCTTCAGCAGCTCTTCCCGGATCCGCTCTCCGGCAACACGGGTAAGATCCGGCGCCATCTTCCGCAGGGCAGCGGAGGTGGCGGGTTCGATCGCAAAGTCATAGACAGAAGCAAAGCGCAGGGCACGGAGGATGCGGAGGGCATCCTCGTCAAAACGCTTTTCCGCCTCACCGACGCAGCGGATCAGGTTATCCGCCAGATCCTGCTGCCCGTTGAAGGGATCGGCAAGCCCGGTATCGGGAGCCCAGGCCATAGCGTTAACCGTGAAGTCCCGCCGGGCAAGGTCTTCCGTCAGGTTGTCCACAAAACAGACGGAATCCGGATGGCGGTGATCGGTATAATCCCCGTCCACACGGAAGGTGGTTACTTCATAAGGCTCATGATTTACCACCACGGTCAGTGTGCCGTGCTTCAGGCCGGTTTCCACCGTATGCAGATCATGAAAAACTTCCTGCATCTGTTCCGGCAGGGCGGAGGTACAGATATCCCAGTCATGGGGAACAATGCCAAGGAGCGCGTCCCGGACACAGCCGCCGACGACATATGCCGAAAAGCCGGATTCTTTCAGCTGGCTTAACAGCATGGAAACGGGAACGGGGAGAATCAAATTACAATTCATAATTCAAAATTCATAATTCACAATTTTATAGTGTGTGCCATAGTAATTTTATGGTTCATAAATGATTATAACATAGATTATTTGTCAGACAAAGAAGAACACCGTTGAAATATGGCGGTGTTGCTTCAATACGATATAACGATTTAGTAAGGGATTCCTCCACGCGGCCTGCGGCCTTGGTCGGAATGACAGCCTGGTGCTATGCATCAGGGATTAACTGGGCGTGTTGGATTTATAGCGGGTGTTCATGGCATAGTGAAGAGTGATGAGCGAAGAGTGAAGAAACTGCCGAAAGCGAGGCTTTCGGCAGTGAAGTGATGATTGAAGAGTGAAGAGTGTAGAGTTGCCGCTGCGCGGCAGTGAAGAGTGAAAAGTGAATAGTTTCCGCAGCCATCTGCATTATTGAAGCGTGAAACTACGAAGGGCTGCGGAACCAGGACCGGTATAGGTGAAGTAGAGGGCGTTGACGCCGTCTGGAATGGCAACGTCGGCGGTGTATTCTGTCCAGACGTTGGTGAATTCCACCGGGATTGTGGCCAGCGCGGGACCGTCCCAGGAGGTTTTCACTTCGAAGGCGCCGGAGCAATAGCCGCGGACCTCAATGGTGACGGACTTCACGCCTTTGCAATCAAAGTATTTGAAGCCGCAGGTGGCGCTGTTGAGCATATTCATGATATAGGCCTGTTCCTCATCGCCGTCTTTGCCATCCTGGGTGATGCGGGGAAAGCAGCCGTCCGCCCAGACTCCGCCGCCGTAGCCGCCGGTATAGACAGATTCCTTGTCAGTGAACAGGTTGCAGGCAATATAAGCCGGGTAGGTGCCGCGCCCTTCCAGCGGGCCGCCGTTCAGGCCGCAGGAGGTCATCTCCACCTGGGCGATGGTGCCGTCCGGCAGGAGGGTCACTTCTTCCGCCATGCCCTGGCGGCTGTAAGTGGTGCCGTTGGTCTGGCGGTGATAGAAGATATAGGTTTTCCCGTTCATCTGCACCAGGCCGCCGTGGTTGTTGCCGCCGTAGTACATGGGCTTGCCGGCAGGCTTATAGCTGCTGATGCCAATATCGTTGTTGCTGACGATGACGCCCCTGTACTCAAATCCGTGATCCGGGTACTTGCTGACGGCATAGGCCAGCTCGTGCATGACAATGGAGGAATAGACAAAGTAATACAGGTCTCCGAACTTCCGGATAGAGGAGGCCTCGAAAAACTCATGGCCTTCATAACCGGAGCCGGCGCTGAAGGGACGGCTGGGCATGATGAAAACAGGTTCCTGTTCAATGGTCAGCATGTCCGCGCCCAGCTTTGTGCACATGGGACCATGACGGGAGGTGTCCATAGGGGAGCAGAAACCGGTGTACAGCCAGGTGGTGCTGCCTTCCGTAATCACGCCGGGATCGAACTGGGGTTCATCCCCGGGCCGGTTGCCCAGCAGGCCGCCTTCCTGATCATGCACATGGCCATAGAATTCATACTTGCCGGCAGGGGTGTCGCAGACGGCGACGGCGACGCGGCTCTGCTTATCCAGCACATAATAGAGGTAATAACGTCCATCGGGACCCTGGGTGACGTCCGGGGCGTAGAGGCAGGCCTTGCCTTCCCGGTTGTCCGGATCATCCGTCTTCTTATAGATGACGCCTTCATACCGCCAGTCGGCCAGGTTATCCACCGGCGCGGACCAGCAGACGTAATCGTTCAGACAGAAAACGTGACCGTTAAACCGGTCGTGGGAACCGTAAACATAAACCCTTCCGTTGAACACGTGGGGTTCGCCGTCGGGGATATATTCCCATCCGGGAAGATAGGGGTTGAAAGCCTGCATATCGGATGCCCTCCTGTATCCATTTCCTGCTGATTATTATATATCAGTGAAAAGGGAAAATCATCAGACAAATCAAGGCTTTCAAGGGGACAAAAAAAGGAGACAGGGTATCCTGCCTCCCGGGAATAACACCTGGTTAAATGCTCAGAAGGTATTTCCACGCAGGTTCCTCCGGCTCATGGAAATATCCTTCCTCCACCCGGTCCAGTTTATAGCCGCAGGACTCAAAGGCCTTCTGCATGGCTGTGTTGGTGGAACGGGTTTCTCCGCGGAAGAGGTACATGCCGTCACTTTTCATGTCCTCTGTGACCCGGTTCAGCAGCCGGGAAGCGACTCCCTGCTTCCGGTAGTCGGGATGGACAGAGACGTTCATGATTTTGACGTAGTCATATTCACCTTTCCAGTTATAAATGAAGACGTTGCCGATCAATTTGTTTCCGTCAGTCATGGCATAATAGACAGCCCTTTTATCTTCCAGCAGTTCCTTCCAGTCCGCCAGTTTCCAACGGTCCGGGGCAGAAAAGCAGCTTTCCTCAAGGGCAAGAATGGCATCAAGGCTTTCAATGCCCAGCTTTTTAATTGTATACATGATACTTATATCTCCAGTTATTTATTTGCCGCAGGAGTATTGCTGCTCCAGCCGCAGCAGCCGGGTTTTCCGGTCGAGTCCGCCGGCGTATCCGGTCAGGCTGCCGCCTGCTCCTATTACCCGGTGACAGGGAACGATCAGGGAAACCGGGTTGTGTCCGACGGCCCCGCCTACAGCCCGGGCAGACACAGGACGTCCTGTCCGTGCCGCAAGCCTGGAAGCGATTTCTCCGTAAGTGACGGTTCGGCCGTAGGGAATGGTGAGCAGGAACTCCCAGACAAGGCGGCGGAAAGGAGTGCCCCGCAGATTCAGTGCGGGCGTGAAATCCGGAATCTTTCCGCTGAAATAACGATCCAGCCATTGTTCCGCTTCCGTAAAAACGGGCAGCTTTTTTGCCTGATGATCCGCAGAAAGGGTCGCGGCAAAATGAGCCTGTCCGTCAAACCACAGGCCGGTCAGGCCGTTTTCGTCTCCGGCCAGGGTGATGCCGCCCAAGGGGGATTCATAATGATGTGTGCAGTCCATTGCCTTACAGGATCTTTTCCATCCCGACTTTATAGGGAACAAGTCCCAGCTTTTCATAGAACGCCATGGCACCGGGATTGCAGCTCCAGACGTTCAGGGTTACGTTATAGGCGCCTTTTTCCCGGGCAAAGGCAAGAATATGATCATACAGCGCCCGGCCGACACCCCGGCCGCGGGCAGACTCGTTCACGCAGATGTCATCAATATAGACGGTGGTATGCTCCACCAGCAGCTGGCCGCCGGAATGCTGCATGATGCAGAACCCATGCCCCAATACCCGGTCATCTTCATCTGAGCAGACGAAAACAGGCGTTTCTTCATCCGCCAGGATCTTTTCCAGCTCAGCGGCATTGTATTTGGTTGCCGGGCCTTTGAACAGATCCGGCCGACCGTTGTGATGCACCATATCCACCTGGACCAGCAGATCCAGGATGGCGGGGATATCCCGCGATTCAGCGCGTCGGACGTTCAGCATGGTGATTTCCTTCCTTTTGTTGATTCATGAACAAGACAAAAGAACCGATCCGCAACCTCAATCGTCGCCTCTCGTCCTTGGAGCGGACTCGTTGCTCGTTTCGGTTGACTCATTCACCTCGCTTTCGCCTTTGGCGAATGCCCCACTGGGGCACCTCTCGGTTCGTTCCCCCCTTGTCCGGATTTCCCGGATCATGGAGTATTCATTCAGCAGGGTGCCGTCCTTCAGGCGGATGGCATTGGGCCGCACTCCGGTGATCCGGAATCCCATCTTCTCATACAGGGCCCGGGCGCGGGAGTTGCCCTCGATAAAGTCCAATTCAATCTGCAGGATGTTCGGATTGGCTTCCGCGATGCGGATCATTTCCTGCATCATGACTGTACCGAGCCCCTGGTTCCAGTACTCCTTCACCAGCGCAATTCCGACGCTGGCACGGTGCTTCAGCTTGAGGTTTGTGGTCCAGCGGATCTGGGCGGTACCGACCACTTTCCCGTCCGCCAGGGCGGTGAGGAAAGCTTCGGTGTCGGAATTGTTTATACTTTCAAGGAATACTTTCTCAGATTCCGGGGTATACTGACCGCATTCCTCGGGATAGCGGAGGAGAAACTCCGTTTCACAGGCAGTCTGATACAGATAATCAAGAATGCCCTGGATATCTTCCTCCCGCGGACTGCGGATCAGCGCCTGCCTGCCATTCTTCATGGTATACTCTGTCTCTTTGATAATCATGGTGCCGCCTCCGCTTCTGTTCTTTTTCCTGTGTGTTTAGCGATCATGATAGCAGACGGAAACGTGTACCGTCAACCGGAATAAAAACAATACAAAAACAAGGCCGGCTGTCACAAAAGACGGAGTCAGTCGTTTAATAGGACAGAGAGGTTTTGGCGGAGCTGCCGTCAGGCTGGTTCAAAATGGGGGAAGCGCGTATGAAACAATCCGGTAAAAAGGTCTGGTACAATCACAAGGGAACGGTCATTGTATTTGTTGTGCTGCGCATCCTGGTCGCGCTGACCGCTGTGCTTTCCATCCTCCGCGGTGACTATGAATCGGTCTTTATCGCGGCGGTTACCTTTTTCCTCCTGCTGCTTCCCAGCATCCTGTCCAGAAAGCTGCGGATTGAGCTGCCGAGTACCCTGGAGATATTCCTGCTGATTTTTATCTTCGCGGCAACGATCCTGGGGGAAATCAACAAGTTTTATGTGCGTGTGCCTCACTGGGATACAGTGCTGCATACGATCAACGGGTTCTGTTTCGCGGCCATCGGTTTTGCGCTGGTGGACATGCTGAACCGGCATGAGCGGGTTTCCCTCCGGCTGTCCCCGGTTTTCCTGGCGATTGTGGCATTCTGCTTTTCCATGACCATCGGTGTGTTGTGGGAGTTTTATGAATACACTGGCGACCGGCTCTTTGTGCTGGACATGCAGAAAGATACTGTGATCCAGGAGTTCAACTCCGTGACCCTGGATGAAACCCAGAACAATATTCCGATCCAGGTGAAGGACATCGCGGACGTGGCGGTTATCCATTCAGACGGGAGCGTCCAGCCGCTGGGAGTCGGTGGTTACCTGGACCTGGGCATTCATGACACCATGAAGGACCTGCTGGTGAACATGGTGGGCGCGGTGGTGTTCTCCATCATCGGCTACTGTTTTGTAAAGCAAAAGGGAAAAGGGAAGTTTGCACCCAGGTTTATTCCCCGGGTGCTGACGGACGAAGAGAAAGAAGATAGCCTCCAGTGAACAGAAAGAATCCCGGGCTGATTGCCCGGGTGCTTTTTTTCTTCACATATCAGTCGATGTAATCCTCGGAAGCCGCAGACTTTTTCTTCGCTGTATCGCTGTAAAGCTTGTTCTGTGTGGCGGTACCGGCTTTTCCGTCCGCGGTCAGGCCGTTGTTCTGCTGGAAATCAATGACCGCCGTTTCGGTTTTTTCACCGAAGTCACCATCAACACTGCCGTCCAGATAGCCAAGATCTTTCAGGCGGTTTTGCAGCTTTTTCACTTCACTGCCGGTGCTGCCGCGCTCCAGGGTTTCACCACTGCCGGAGGCGGGCTTTGAGCTGGAGGGCGCTTTGGAGGAGTACAGGGCTTCCAGGGTCTTCGGGCCGGCTTTGCCGTCCGCCCAAAGCTTCGCTTTCTTCTGGAAAGCGATAACGGCTGCTTCGGTCGCGTCATCGTAGGTTCCGGAAGCTGAACCGGACAGCCATCCCAGCTCGATCAGGCGGTTCTGCATGGTCTTGACCTGCTTGCCTGATTTGCCATGCTCCAGGTAGGTGTTTTCAGATACCTTCGGGACTGCGGTAGCCTTCGACTCATTCGAAGAAGAGGAGGAGGAAGACTGCTTGGAGGATGTATTCGCACTATTCAGCTTGGACAGGGTTTTTTCTCCAACCTTGCCGTCCGCAGTCAGGCCATGATCCTTCTGGAAAGCAATAACGGCCTTTTCTGTTGCCGGACCGAAATCGCCGTCTGCGGAGCCTTTGTAGTATCCCAGTTCCTTCAGGCGCTTCTGTACCTCACGTACAGCGTCGCTGTCAGTAAAGCCCTTCTGCAGGCTCTTGGGAGTAGGAGAAGGAGCGTCGGCCGGCACAGGGGTTGAGGTGGGAGAAGTGGTAGTGATGATGGGACCGGCGGTGTTAAAGTAATCCGGAACAGGGGTGGCTTCGCTGCCCACCGGCTGAGGAGTGACGGCAGAGGTCAGGTCTATCCAGCCGTTTGAGTCGTCGGTAAAGGTCTGGTCTGAACCGGGAGTGGATTCTGTATAATCCGTGGGTTCAGATTCGGGTGTCTCTGCAGGCGGCTGGCTGACGTCCGTCGTATCCGGGAAGATGACCTGGGGCTGTGCCGGCGGAACCGTGGCAAACTGCCCAGACGTACCCTGATAGTTGTTATTTGTTTCATCCGTTGAGTTGTGGCATCCTGCCAGCAGCAGGCACAGTGCCGCAATCACAGCCAGTATGATCAATTTCGTTTGCTTTTTCATGATGCATTCCTTTCTGTATATCCGGGTTCCATTGCGCATTCCATGAACACGCGGGCAATCGGAAACATCGGCTGTATTCACGGGGGAGAGGGGAACCGGCCGAATCAGCTTCCATATATATAAACGATTCCAAAGGGGGATTTGTTCCGGTTTGACCGATACAGGCAGACAACAGGAAGCAAAAAAGCGGCAATTCTGTCTTCCTGAAACAAGCATGCTGTGGTATATTATCCGGAAAGATGAACTGATGACGAAGGAGCGGAAAGATGATTATTCATTCTTTTGATCCGGAAAGTCCGGCAATCATTTCTCCCGGTGATTTTTACGGAGAGGCACGGCATCTGTGCGACGTGTGCATCATCACCTTTTCCCATGTGATTTTTTCCCATGTGCTGGAGACTTTTCCGCATGAGCAGGTGGCGGAGATTCATGCCTGCAACGGGATTACCCCAATCTACCTGCTGACAGTCAACGACCGGAAGATCGGGTTCTACCTGACCCACGTCGGTGCTGCCGGCGCCGGAACCGACGTGATCGAATGCCATCACATGATCGGCGCTACGAAGTTTGTGATGTTCGGTTCTGCCGGCAACCTGAACAAGGGCGCGACTGAAGGGAAGTACGTCGTGCCGTCCGAGGCGTACAGGGATGAGGGAATGTCCTATCACTACGAGGCGCCTTCGGATTATATCGGCATCCCCGGCGCGGAGCTGGTGTCACAGGTGTTTGAGGAACTGAAACTGCCCTATGTGCAGGGCCGCGTCTGGACGACGGACGCCCTGTACAGGGAAACAAAGAACCAGACAGCCCTGCGGCAGCAGGAAGGCTGCCTGGCGGTGGATATGGAACTGGCCGGGGTGCAGGCTGTATGCAGCTTCCATGGGTTCTCGCTGTACAACTACCTGATTACCGGCGACGTGCTGGATGCTGAGGAATATACAGCGGATGGCCTGCGGGAAGCCAATCATACGCTGAAGCACTTTTACCTGGCCCTGGAGATTGCCAAGAAACTTCTATAAAAAGCAAACAAAGGGAGGCACTTCGCATGGAAGTGCCTCCTTCTTGTTTGGACTGACTGGAGAATGTGAATGGATTACTGCTGCCTTTGCTCCAGTTCCTGATTGATCCGGTCAGCCAGCTTTTTCTGATGGCGGTAGGACAGGACAAAAACGATAAAGGCGGTCAGGAGCATAAAGAGGATTGCCAGCAGGGCGGGAAGCAGACCCCGGTCCAGGGGGATCCCTCCAGCCAGGAAGGCGATTACCAGCATCACGGTGCATCCGATTGACATGTATATCGCAGTCTGCACCGGGTGGCTCCATTTTTCATTGGTGTAAACAATACCGGACAGGCCAAAGCCGAGACCGATGCCCAAAGTGCCCAATGCCATTTTAGTGATCGCATACCCGGAGAGGGAACAGGTGCCGCCCCGGTTCAGATCATTGATCAGGGCGCAGAGCAGGAACAGAAACGAAGAGATCGCGACGGTCTTTTTGGTGAACTGCATCACAAAGGCGGCGTTTTCTTTCTTTATTTTCATAATAATTCCTCCTATAAACCTAAATAGCTTTTGAGATCCGGCAAGTATTTCCTGGAAACATAGTCGGAAAGTCCGTTTTTCATTTTCAGAAGCAAACTGCCTCCGAATCCTGCTTCCACGCTCTGGATGCAGGAAAGGTTCACAGCGCATGCCTTTGAAATCTGCAGGAAACCGTCGCCCAGTTGATTCAGTAATTCATACAGTCTCTTCCGGGAAGTGAAACTGTCCTTTTGCGTGTAGAGCTTAGTTTCGCCACTTTCCACACGTACCATATAGATTTCCTGCGGCATAAAGAGAATGGTCCGCCCATTTTGTTCCGCCAGAACCGGACTGTTTTTAGCCTGCAGGATATCCAGGGCACGCTGGATTTCCGGTGTCAGTCGGTCCGTGTATATGACTGCCAGGGGAGTCGTGTGTTCAGGAGCAACTTCAAGCTTAACCTGCATAAAAGATCTTCCTTCCTGTTGAGTGCACATCAACTTGAGTTAGGTTGAGTATAATATATAAGGAGAACAGCGTTTTGTCATCTGTTTGGAGGTAAGAGGCTGATTTTGGCAGGTAAAATGCAGAGACAGCGCCACAAAAGCTGTGTTTGACAGATATCCCCCGCACACAGTCGCAAGGAACATCGGATCCCGGCTTGTACAATCCATCATCGCAGAAAAAACAGTCGTGACCATTGCGGTCACGACTGTTGATGTCTTTCCAGGCTGTCGGAAATGGCTTTCCGGCCGAGCTCACCGAAATCGGGTTCCTTCTTTTCATAATCGTATATCAGCAGTCCTTCTTTTCCGGGCTCCAGTTCACACAATGTTTTGCCGGACGCGTCAAACAGCGCGGTAGGCGCTGTCTGGAACGGCGTTGTGCTGTTGACGGTCAGGACCGGGCAGACGTTTTCCACCGCCCGGGTCCGGATGTGTGCCCGGATCAGATCGTACCTGTCCGGATCCGCCTGGGCGGCGGTGTCAGAAAACAGGAGGACGTTCAGGTCGGTTTTCTGCCGGTACAGTTCCCGGAAGTATTCCGGAAAACGGACCTCAAAACAGATCCGGATTCCGATCTTCAGTGCTCCGGCTTGCAGAATACCGTCCCGGGTTCCCGGAACGAAGTTTTCCTGATCCCAGCCCCAGAGGGCGCGCTTGTCATATTCCGTGACGGTACCGTCCGGCGAAAAGCACAGGGCGGCATTATAAAAAGAGGATCCCCTGCGGACAACTGTGCCGGCAATGAGATGTATCCGGTGTTGAACGGCGGCATCCTGAAGCCGTGCGTGGGCTTCGTCTCTCAGCGCATCGTCGATTTCCGCGGGAGAGGAAACAGCCAGGGGCGGATAACCGGTTACGGCGCACTCCGGAAAAACAAGCAGTTTAACGCCTTCCCGAAAAGCACGGGAGACGGCGTCCAGCATATGGGACATGTTTTCCGTGATGCTGCCGGTCACCGGGAACTGATAAGCACCGATTTTCATCAAGGGCTCCTTTCTACCGGACTGTTACAGCACAAACATGAGGAACAGTACCGGAAACGCTTTCCGGATATCCCGGTTGAGCAGCAGCCAGGTGAGGCCATAGAAGATGCTGACAACCAGCAGGGCCAGACCGCCGGTCAGGCTGCCTTTGGTCAGGATATGGGCAAGGCCCCAGGTCAGCCCGGCCAGCAGGCCGCCGTAGGGGATCATTGTCCTGTTTCCCTGATGGAACCAGGCTTCGAAGGCTTTCTGGCCGAAGGCAATGATCAGATACACGAGGCCGGTTTCAAAGACATAATAGATATACTGAAAAATAAACTTCAGCCAGCCGTTATAGCGGAATTCTTTCACCACTTTGAATCCGTTCCAGTCGTACCAGGAGTAAACAAGCATCAGGACAAACAGGACCGCAACCACAGCCCACTGCCAGGACTTTACTTTCTCCTGCGGGGCGAACAGATCATATCCGCATTCTTTTCTTGCCTGCTTTGAAAGGAAGAAAAAGACCAGTCCCCAGCAGATACAGGTGAGGATCCAGTGAAGAATGTTTTGCAGATCAGACCATTCATTTGACGGGCAGCCATAGAGCACAGGTTCCAGCACAAACCAAAGCAGCACTTCAAGGCCGAGACCGGCGAATGCAATCAACGCATATTCCAGAAACCGGGTTCCGGTTTTCCTGCTGAGCTGTGTTTCCATGTTACAGTTTCCTCCTGATGAATTGAAATGACAAAAGTGATGATAGCATGCAATGCCTTTTTTCACATTAAAGAAGAGTTAGAAATGGTAATGTATTAAATACATAATTCACAATTCATAATTCATAATTCTATATACTGTTCCAGGTACGGGCAGATTTGTTCTGATGGAGAGAATCTATTTACAGCAATTTTATACAAGCAACCAAAACAGAATCGGGATACTCTCTTCTTGTAAAACAGAAAGGAGGATGCCCTATGAACCATGAAACCTTTGAAGCCTTCAATGCCGGACACTTGTGCCGTGAGGACCGGAACATCCCTTTTGACCGGATTCCCTGGTCCGCACATCCCGTGTTTGAAGGTGTGGAACTCAAGCACATTATCACAGCCAAAGATACGGACGGCGTATTCAGCTATCACCTGGTCCGGATCGCCCCGTATAAGCAGATCGGAGACCATATCCACGAAACACAGCTGGAGACTCATGAAGTGATTGCCGGAGAGGGTATCTGTGTCAACGACGGATACAGCCAGCGTTATGCTCCGGGTGTGATTGCGATCCTGCCCGCGAAGGTTCATCATGAGGTGCAGGCGGGCTCACAGGGACTTTACTTGTTCGCCAAATTCTTCCCGGCGCTCTGCTGATCCTCAGCCCGGACCGCATCCCTGTATTGGGCGGGGGTAAGTCCCACCAGCTTCTGAAAGCATTTGTCGAGGTGGCTTTGATCGGAAAAACCCGCGTCATAAGTCACCCGGGAGATGCTTTTTTCTTTTTCCAGCAGCTTCTGGGCTTTCCGGACCCGGCACTGGATCTGGAACTGGTGCGGGGTCAGGCCAAAGGCCTTCCGGAAACGACGGATCATATAGTAGGGACTGATGTGGGCGTCTTTCGCCATCTCCTGAATCAGATACAGGTTTTCCGGCTGCTCCAGGAGGGCAAGGCGAATATCCTGCAGATCTGTATCTCCGATTTCCGGTTCAGTCCGGATGCAGAGTACCATCATGGAATAGGGCTTGCCGTCCACAGCGCGGATCTCATGAAGCGTATCCGGCGGAATGCGGAAACTGTCTCCCTTTTCACAAATCCGGCTTTCATCATTGACGACGAGCCGGATTTTTCCTTCTTCCACGTACCCCAGAGTCAGATGGGAAGTATGGGTATGAGGCGCGTAGGATTTTGACCAGTTCCGGTACCGGACGATTTCCATCCGGTTATTGGCCTTCCGGTAGGTGATGCCTTCAGTCTGATGTTCCATACTGCAGCCTCCGGGTCAGAAACCGATAATGATCTTCAGGAACAGAAGCAGCAGGACGCCCAGGATCACCGGACGGACGATCTTTGTGCCCTTGTTCAGGGCCAGGCCGGAACCCAGCCAGTTGCCGGCCATATTGCAAAGCGCACCGGCCAGCCCAAGCAGGAATACCACCTGTCCGTTCAGCAGGAAAACCACAAGGGAGGTAATGTTGGAGGTCAGGTTGATGACCTTGGCCTGCGCGTTGGCGGAGGAAACGGACATCCGGGCAAAAACAGTGAAGGCAATGATCAGGAAGGTGCCGGTTCCGGGACCGTAAAAGCCGTCATAGGCGCCGATGAGGAGGGCAGCGGCAACACAGATAATCATGGTTCGGCGGTCAGCCACCGCATCTCCGCCACGGTCTGTGAACAGATGCCGGTTCAGCACAAAGAAAGCCGCGACAGGCAGGACGGCAAACAGGATATACTTCATCACATTCTCGCTGACGAGCAGGGAAAGCTGCGCTCCCAGGGTTGAGCCAGCGAAAGCTGCCAGGGCGGCCGGAACGGCCAGCTTCAGGTTGATGAGCCCGTGACGCAGGAAGCGCCCTGTGGACAGACTGGTGCCGCAGGTGGAGGACAGCTTGTTGGTCGCGATGGCCTGATGAACAGGCAGGCCAGCCAGCAGATAGGCCGGGAGCGAGATCAGTCCGCCGCCGCCACCGATGGAATCAACAAACCCGGCCAGGAACAGCAGGGGACAGACGATCAGAAAAGATAAGGGAGTCAGGGTCACTGGACGCCTCCTGAGAAAATAATCAAAACCAGAATAGTCAGCCGATCACAATACACCGGAGATAACGGCCTTCGCCGGCACCGGCTTCGGGCGGGGAAACAAATCCGTTTTTCACAAGGGCTTCATTGATGCTGCCGAAAAGGATGTGCCAGCATTCATTAGCCGTCTCCTTCAGGGGAACCCTGTGCAGGGACGGTGTGATCCTCAGATCCCGCATGCCTTCAAACACATTGGCAACAGGTTTGAGCAGAACCTTTTCGATCAGCTCCTCAATGGCATAAAAAACAACATCATGCTCCGGCCTGAAGACGGGGACACAGGGCTTTCCGTTCCGTACGTAGCCAAAGGCTTCCAGTGCACGGACTGCCCGGATATCCGCTTCCTGACCGGAAGACAGGGATCTGGCGGCCCGCGTCAGGTCCGCCGCGGACAGACCTTTCATGGCTTCATGGATGGAATCGAATGCGGGTGTCAGCTTTCCCTGCTCCTTCAGGCGGAAATAACGGAAGCAGTCCAGACGGTTGCCGTCCGCGTCACCAAAGGATTCAAGGGCGCAGTCTTCCTGCACGCACCGGTTGAAGGAACAAAGCAGCCTGTCTGAAAAAGCATCCAGGGCAGGGCTTTTTTCATAGAGGATCAGCAGGTAATCCAGGCCAGTGGGGTGGGACCGTCCCTCGGAGATGATATCTTCCTGAATGAGCCTGTCGATCATGGCGCCGTCCATACTCCAGCCGCAGAGCAGGTGATACAGGTTCCGTTCCGGAGAAAAACCGTTGTTTATCTTTCCGGCCAGTTCATAAAGCGGCTGCCTGCAGGACATGATGAGATCGGTGATTTTGCCGGCGGCGGAGGCAAAGTGATCCGCCAGCACGGAAGCATCCGATTCAAGGAATACGGGTGTGTCCAGGTAAACACGCTGCCCCTCCCGTCGCAGGACACCGCACCGGATCATACGGTCGATATACTCACTACCGAACTGTCCGGCCAGATCTTCATACAAAACGGTTCCGGCTTCCCGGGAAACCATGGCTGAAATCAGCGGAGACAGGGAATCCATGAAGTTCCGCGGATTGTCCGGATGGAGGGCCTCATTCTCCTGATCCATCTGATCATACAGATAACAGGAAAACTGCTTTTCTTTGTATATCATTCACAGGCCTCCTGTACGTTCGGCGCAGGGCTCTTTTGCCGGGCCAGCCAGACATTATAGGCCAGGATGGAACAAACCACGATGATGGCTCCGGTGATTGCCAGGGCAGAGACTTTCTCTCCATAGAAGGCAGCAACAAGCAAGGGATTCATAATAGGCTCCATGCCGGTGATCAGGCTGGCGGTGACGGCAGGGGTGCGCTGAATGCCAATGGAGAAGAGAATGTAGGCGCCTCCCACCTGTACAACACCCAGGGCTACGATGGCTGCCAGGGTCGGCAGGGAGAAGTCTGTTTCTCCAAAGCACAAGGGTGTCATCACAAGGCCGGCGGTCAGCTGGCCAAGGAAGCAGGAGGAGATGGCATCCGCGTCCTTGCCGGTATTCATCATGAACACACCGGCATAGCAGACGCCGGACAGGATTGCGACGATGTTGCCGGTCAGGTTGCCGGCCTGGATGCCGTCCACAAAGAACAGCACCACGCCCAGCAGCACCAGGAAGCAGGTGATCAGATCCACCCGGCCGGGTTTCTGCCGGTAGAGCAGGGTCATGAACAGGATGACGAATACCGGCGCGGTGAACTGAAGGACTATGGTGTTGGCAGCGGTGGTCAGTTTATTGGCAATGGCGAAAAGCGTGGTCACGCCGATCATGGAAAGGGCGCCGATCAGCACCCGGCGGTTGAAGATAATCCGGCGGCGGGTGAACAACAAATAAAGGCCGATAACGGCGGCACCGATCAGGTTCCGGGCTCCGTTGATGGCCAGCGCGGACCAGGGGACAAGCTTGATGAACAGGCCGCCCGTGCTGAAGCACACGGAGGCCAGGAAAACAAACAGTACAGCCCGCCGGTTTTTTCCGGCTTCATCCGGTTTACGCATCTGATTCTACGCTCTTTCCTGACGTTGATATTCATCCACAAAAGGGTTCGCGTCAGTTTACTATACCGCGGCCCCAAAGGACAAGAGGGGAGCTGGAATTTTACATGACAAGGCAGGGGGGATATGTTAGAATCTGCCTTGACAATCTGATGAAACGGAGTCATATCCATGCGTATAGAGAAAATCACAGACCTGGAACCCTGGATGGGATTTATCAAAGAAATAAACAGCGATCCGCGGTTTGCCAATCCGACCATTGCCACACCGGAAATGTATGAAAGAAAAATCATCCGGGCGGTGGATGATCCTGAAAAGCTGGTGCTGGGCATCCTGGAGGACGGAATTCAGCAGGGACTGTTTGTTTTCAGCATCCTGAAAGATGACCGGTATGTGGAGATGCTTGCCGGCTTTTCCCGGTCCGGTGAAGCTTATGAAGCGATGGCGGAACACCTGCTGGAGCACTTCCCAGGGTTTGAGGCGGATTTTGTGTTCAATCCGGCCAACGACCTGCTGACAGAGCTGCTGAAGCGGAGAGGGGCGGAGATTGATCAGGAACAGCAGTACATGAAGCTGACCGGAAACCCGCCGGCTGTGGATACCGAAGGAATTGAACTGCTTTCCGAGCCCTGGCAGGAGGAATACATTGCCCTGCACAACAAGGATATGTACTGGACCGGGGAAAGGATTGTGGAAGAACCGGATTATTACCGGGTGTTCATTGCTCTGGAGAATCAGCGGGTGGTCGGTTATGTGGACGTAAGCTGGCCGAAAGATCCGAATTATATTTGCGACCTGCTGGTGACGGAAGAAAGCCGTGGCAAGGGATGGGGCAGGAAACTGCTGGCGAAGGCGATTGAGATGAATGGATCCAGCGGGATGGAACTGGACGTATTTACGAACAACATTCCGGCCCTGCGGCTCTATGAATCCATGGGCTTTACCAGGGTGGAGGGACGGAATACGGTTTCCGCCTTCTGGACGATTCCGAAAGCATAACAAGAACGAAAGAAAGAGGGTGCGCATGAAGCGCACCCTCTGTTTTTTCAGAGCAGTGTCAGACGCTCAGGTAGCGGTCCATCAGCCGGGCGGTGATGATATACATCACAACAGCCAGGGCCAGCGCAATGGCACCCTGAAGCAGGAACATCACAACAATATCAAGGGAAGCGGGCACAAGCCCCATAATCTTCTGAATGCCAAAGTTGAGCAGGGCGAACAGCACGAAAGTAATGACCATGCTGCCCTTTTGTCCGTTCAGCAGGGAAGAGCAAATCACATCCGCCAGGTAGGCGGTGGTCACGCTGCACAGGATACTGCTGATAATATAGACAAGCAGCGCGGACAGGTGCGGAAATGTTGGCGTGAGACCGATGCCGAAATTCTTCAGGAATGAGGTGATAAACTCCAGTTCCTGCTTGATCAGTGAAAAGTTCAGGAGACAGATGCCCAGTCCGACGGCACCGATGCCCAGCATGGAAAGGCCGTTCTCCGCCACCTTGGCACCGAGAATGCGGTAGGTGCTGTTGGGCGTCATGAACAGCATGTATCCCTGACGGGTGTTCATATCCTTATGCAGGGTGACCAGGCTTATGATACCGATCGCCAGCAGGCTGCAGAGGAAAGTGAACAGGAACAGGGACAGGCCCAGGGTGACGGTTGAGTTGTTGTCGGTCCAGTAGCCATAGAGGAAGACCCCTTCAAAAATGACGAGCAGTGCGAGAAGAACCAGTTTCGGAAAGAGGGTTTTTCTGAATTCATATTTCAAAAGCCGAAGCATTATGCCTGCACCTCCCCGTGACCGAAGATAGAGCGGTAGCGGTCCGCCATGGAGACACCGTCCACTTCCCGCATTTCTTCCAGATCCCTGACTTCAACCAGACGGCCGTTGCTGATAAACACCGCACGGTCCGCGATGGCTTCCATCTCTTCCACCAGGTGACTGGACAGGAGCAGCAGCTTTTCCGGTACAGCCGCGCTAAGAATGGCGGGGCGGATTTCGTCCCGGGCCAGCAGGTCAATGCCGTTGAAAGGCTCGTCCAGCATATAGACCTTTGCGTCCCTGGCCAGGGTCAGGGCAATCTTCATCTTTGCTACCATACCGCTGGAGAGGGTCCTGATTTTATCCTTTTCATTCAGGCCCATATCATGAAGCATGCGCAGGAAACTGGCCATGGAGAAGTCTTCAAAGAAATCCTGATAGTACTTTCCGGCGGCTTCGATGTTCATCCAGTCGTAGAAATAAGGTTCCGTGGACATATAGGCTACGTCTTTGCGGCTTTCGATTCCAACGGGTGTTCCGTTGAAAAAGACTGTGCCGGAAGTGGGCTTCACCAGGCCCGCTGCCATCTTCATCCAGGTGGTTTTACCGCTGCCATTCGGCCCCAGCATCGCGTAAATATGCCCGGGCTCCATGGACAAAGACACACAGTCAACGGCGGTTTTAGCGCCGTATTTCTTGGTCAGTTCCTTGCTCTCAAGCATGATCTGTATCCTTCCTTTCATTCAGGAACCGGATCGCGTCATCATGATCCATCCCCAGCGCGGCCAGATCGCGGAAAAAGCGATCCGCCGCTTCGGAAGCCATCTGCGCACGCAGGGCTGAGATGGTTTCCCTGTTTTCCGTGACATAGGTGCCCATGCCGCGGCGGGTTTCACACAATCCCTCGCGTTCCAGCTCCTGATAAACTCTTGCCGCTGTATTCGGGTTGATGGAGAACTGCAAGGCCAGGTCTCTTCCGCCGGGCAGCTTTTCCCCCGGGCCGATCGTACCGGTAACAATCGAACCCTTGATCCGGTTGACTACCTGCAGCCAGATGGGGCTCATGGGATCAAAGTCCATAGCCATCCTCCTTCAGCAGTGACTTAGTGTACGAGGTAGATAGTACACTATGACTCGCTGCTTGTCAACCCCCTGGCAAAAAAAGATCGCACGGACGTATGCTGCCCGTGCGAAAAGAGGAAAAATATGGAAGGAAGGTGATTACTTATACTGGCTGAGCCCGGATTCCGGATTGGTGGCGTACAGATACAGATTGGCCAGTGTAAGCGGTCCTGCAATGCCGTCTGCGGAACTCATGCCGGCAGCCTCCTGGTATTTACGGACGGCGTTCTCGGTGTTGGTGCCGTAAATGCCGTCTGCGGAGCCGCCCAGGTAGCCCATGGCGATCAGGATGGTCTGAACGGTTTTGACCCGGTTGCCCACAGAGCCGTTGCACAGGGTGGAGTAATCTCTGCCGAACACCGGATCCCGCCCGCCGGCTGCAATTTCCGGCAGGATCGATTTCAACACGGCAGGGAGCTTCTCAGTGGTTTTCGGGGTAACCTGTTTTGAAGTGGAAACGTTGTTCTTCTTTTTCAGCACTGCGTTGATTGCACCCTGCGTATCTGCACCGGCCAGGCCGTCCACGGTCAGGTCGTTTGCTTTCTGGAACTTTTTGACGGCTTCCTCAGTTTTGGACCCGAACACACCATCCGCCTTTCCTTTCAGGTATCCCAGGGAAATCAGGGATTTCTGCAGGGACTTCACATTGTCGCCTGTGGAATTGAGGGAAAGGGTGGCGGGTTTCACAGCATAGGAAACGGTACAGACAGAAAGCAGAAGCACAAAAATCAGAAACAGGCTGATAATCTGTTTTTTCATCATTCTGCGTCCCCTCCTTCAGAATTGACAGAATTTTACAATGAGAGGATACCACATTATTTCTAAAATGTAAATAAAATATTACAAAATATTTACATGAAAACGCAATATGTTACAAATATTACATAAATAAACGATGCGTCCGAAGGCGCATCGTTCAATGATCGGTTCCTGTGATCAGGCAAGAATGGACAGGAGTCTGCTGAGATTTTCCTCAACAGGCAGGGTGCCGTCTATGCGGGTTACGGGGCAACGGACAGTATCCAGCCACTGCGTCACATAGTCATCCGGACGGCTGTCGGTCAGGGCGTACCACTTCTGCTCTTTTTCGTACAGGTCTCCGCCGGGAAGCACCCGGTCTCCGAATTTCTGATATGAACGATCCCTGACCCGGCGGCTCAGAACCTCCCTGGGTACTTCGATCAGAACGATATGATCCAGGAAGGCAGGAAGCTTGTCCCCGTAATCTCCTTTGACCGCGGCAAACACGAAGCGGCGGTCTTCTTCGATCAGATCTTCCAGGTGCCGGATGACTTCCTCTGTGCTTCTGGGGGCTGAATAGAGATAGGAAGGGTCATCCTTTGGGAAATATAAGTCTTCATTGTCAATGAAACGGTAACCCAGGCGTTCTGCCAGCTGCCTGCCCAGAGTGCTTTTGCCGCAGCCGTTGAGGCCGCAGATCAGGATTCCCATCAGTATTGTTCCTCTGCTTTCTGTATTGTTACCGGCAGATCAGTCCAACGATGCGTACATGGAGGCCATCAGCCTCGGAATGAAGCGATAATGTTCACCCGGGCGGTTGGTGGTCAGGTAAACGCAGGTGAGGTTTTCCTTTGGATCCACGCAGAACCAGTTGCCGAAAGCACCGTCCCAGCCCCACTCTCCGACGGAACCGTTAATGTCCGCCAGCTCGGGATTGGTCATGACGCGTACACCGAGGCCGTAGCCGTAGCCCCGCTGGGTTTCCCAGTTGTCGCTTTTCCGCTGTTCAGGGGTCAGGTGATCCGTGGAGATCAGGTCGATCGTCTTCCGGCCGAGAATCCGAACGCCGTCCAGCGTGCCGCCGTGGAGCAGCATCTGGGCAAAACGGGAGTAATCCTTTACTGTGGAGAACAGGCCTCCGCCGCCGCTTTCAAAGTCAGGCTTTGAGGACTGCGCACCCCTTTCATCCGGCTTCATACCCTCAGTAATATGATACAGGGTGGCAATCCGGTCGTGCTTTTCGGCCGGGACAAAGAAGCCGGTGTCGGTCATGCCCAGGGGATCAAAGATGTTTTCCTTCAGGTATTCACCCAGGGATTTGCCGGTCAGCACCTCCAGGACAACACCAAGAACATCAATGGAGAAACCGTACATCCATCGTTCGCCAGGCTCAAAGGCGAGGGGAAGCTGGCCGACGAGGTTGACATATTCCACAGAACCCGGGAAAGGAAGACCGCTGGACAGCCATTCATTTTCCTTTTCACTGCGGATCCGGCCAGCGGCGGTGTCTCCCCAGCCATAGGGGACGCCGCTGGTCATGGTGAAGAGCTGCCTCAGGGTCACTTCACCTTTGGCATCAACGATCTCATAGGAACCGTCCGGCTTTTCCTTCGCGATCTTTGGATTTTTGAATCCGGGCAGGTATTTGCTTACAGGATCCCAGAGCTTGAACAGGCCCTGTTCATAGAGCTGCATGATGCCGACCACAGTGATGACCTTGGACATGGACGCGATGGGGAAGATTGTATTGTCAGACATCTTAAGCTTGTTTTCAATATCCGCGTATCCGAAGCTTCCTTCAAACAGGACTTCGTCATTCCGCATGATTCGCGCAGAACAGCCGGCAATCTCGCCGGAGTCCACGAAACGGCTGAGGGTGTTCTGAATCAGATGGTTCATGGATAATCCTCCTTCGGGGCAAATTGTTTTCTGAATGAGATAGTCGGATTATATCATCCTTTTTCATTCCTGCACAGGAAAAAGATCCTGCTGACCTTGATGGAAGGAAAGACGATACTTTTCCGTTTCCTTCTGAGGACAGAAAAGATTTATTCCGGATGTTATATTTTCAGATATATCTTCCGTCTAAATAAATGAAGGAGGTGAGGCCGGTTATGGAAGCTGTCAAGGTACCGGACAGTTATCCGGAGGAAATGCTGGAGTGGCTGATCCGGGAAAATGAGGTTTCCCTGAAGCGGTTTTGCTATTTTTACCTTCATGACAGGACGCTGGCGGAAGATGCCGTACAGGAAACCTTCCTGAAGGCTTACCGTTCCCTGAAAAACTTCCGCGGTGAGGCGAACGAACGGACGTACCTGACCAGGATCGCGATCAATACCTGCAAGGATATGCTCCGGACCGGCTGGTTTCGCCATATGGACCGGCGGATAACACCGGAGGAACTTCCGGTCCGGCAGGAGACAGATCCCTTTCATCGCGAGGTGACGGCAGCCGTGATGAACCTGCCGCGAAAACTGCGGGAAGTGACACTGCTGTATTACTATCAGGGAATGACCATGCCGGAGATTACAGATATACTGCATATTTCACAGCCGGCTGTAACAGGCCGGCTGAAAAGAGCGCGCGAGCAGCTGAAAAAGGAACTGAAAGGGGAGGGCATCGATGAATAAGGACAAACTGAAGCAGTGTCTTGACGATGCTGCTTCCGGAATCCGGGAGGATCCCTGGCTGCAGCAGAAGGTCCTACGGCGCGCGGAAAACGGGGAGGAAACACAGATGAGAAAAAAGGTATCCACAGGGACAATCCTGATTGCCCTGACAATCGTGTGGCTGATGAGCATAGGAATCGCCGCAGTCAGCAACTGGACCGTACTGGATTTCCTGAAAGACTGGGAAGAAGAGGACGCCACGTTTATCACGACAACCGTACAACAGGAATCAGAAACGGAGAATGCGCGGCTGAAGGTGGAATCTGCAGTCTATGATGGTACAAAAGTGGCCTTTGACCTGACCCTGGAAAACAAGAGTCCGGAAGTGCCGATGTGGTGCTGGGTGGAAAGGCTTACCGTCAACGGAGAAGCATGTGAGCCGGGCGTGGTTTATGTCCCGGCCAGCAGCGGTGTTGAAAATGGACTGCTTTATTCGGTAAGCAGCGGCTTTGAGGATCAGTGGCTGCCGAATGAAAGATATCCCGATGGAATTGCCCAATGCGGAGAAATGATAGATCTTTCCCTGATCCATGCTGATGGGAAAGATACTGCCCATGTGGAAATGAGGGTAAAGGTCTATCGCCCGATTCGTCCTGTCATATTGATTGATACGCAGGGATCTTTCCGGCAGGAACTTGAACAAAAAATAGCCGAAGGATATTATGTGATTCCGGGTTTCAAGTGGGATCATATACTGTATCCGGACGGACAGTTCTGCCCTGAAGAAGACCTGTCCGTTTGTCCTGCCGGCTGGTCAATTGCAGTGTCGGGGCATCCGGATGAAGAGGACGACCTGATGGGCGGCATGACGGTTGAGACGCTGGAGATCAGTTTTGATGCGCACAAAACGGAGCTGGTGGAAGACATTGTTCATCTGCAGCCACAGGAAAGCTATGAAAATGAATACTGCACGGCGGTGTTTGAAGAGGCGGATATTTCTTCACTGGGCCTGTGCCTGACCCTGCGGGTGAAACCGAAGAATGACCAGTGCGAAACAAGGAGAACCTGCCTGCTTATGGATGGGGAAGGCAACATGCTGGAAGGCAGCAAATTCTTCCCTGACAAAAGGGAAAGATATGATTCTCCAGATCACGAAGGAGAAATGATCTGGAAATTCAGATGGAAGACACTCAGGCTTGAGGATCTGCCGGATACCATTGTCATGGCTTGTACGCTGGATAACGGCGAGAAATTGTCTTTCCCGGTGAAAGTCAGATAAAAAACTGCATATTAAAACGGAGGACCGGAATGAACCGGTCCTCCGCTATTTTTCTTTACCGGGAGCTGTTCCGGATGGTGCGGATGAGATAAAACCAGGCAACGGATTCAGGAATCATCAGGAGCAGGGCGACAGGGCTGACGAGCGCCCTGTGGAAAGCGAGACCCGGCCGGATGGCCGCATAGGTTACCCCGCAGGCCAGCCAGCTGAACAGGACGTCCATCACCGTCATGGCGATGATCCTGATCCGGCTGGATTTGTTCCGGATGGCGTCGGGTTTGGTTTCGGTTCCTGTCTGGTTTTCTCTCACTGTGAGACTCATGGTTCAATCCTCCTTGGGAGCATGTTCTTTTCCGAACGGTTATACGTATCCGCGCAGGAGGACGGCAGTAAAACTCATGAAGTTTTTCAGAAGCTGATGATTCTTTTCCAGTATTCAGTTAATGCGTTACGGACTTTTTCAGACTTGAGATATTCAGGATCCGGCGGCGTTTTACTCCAGATAATGGCCTCGGAGCCTTTAATAAGAATCCTCGCGAGCGTCATGTCATCTACATCCAGGGTATTTCCGATTGCTCCGCTTTCCTTCAGCCTGGTAAATGCACGGGCCAGCGGGGGGATCATTGCTTCCAGGGTTCTGTCATGCAGGGCGGAACGTACGGTCCAATGGAGTTTGTTTCCCTGAAACATGCGGGTGTAGGTATCAGCGGTCCGGCCAAGCTCGTTCAGGAAACAGTCAATGATCTGATCCATATCCAGCGTATCGTCATCCAGAATAGCGCTGACCCGTCTGGTATATGCTTCCATGAAACTTTCCGCCACTGCTTCAAAAAGCGCTTCTTTTGACGCAAAGAAATGATAGAAGCTCCCCGTGACAACATGGGCTTCCTCCAGGATCATTTTGACGGAAGTTTTTTCAAAACCATTTTCGAAAAAAACTTTAGCGGCGGCCTGGATGATTACGTCCCTTGTTTCGCCTCTTTTTGCCATAATTCCCTGTCCTTTGCAAGATCATTGGCCGAAATATACGGATTCCGGTACAGTTTACGCTTTTCCGGGAGCCCCATGAATCTGACAAGCAGCGCTTTCGAATCCGCCGCGTTCAGGAGCTTCCGGTCACCTTCTGTTATATTATACCCGATTGCACGTTTCGGACAACTGACAACGCATGCCATACAGTTGGCACAGTGATGCTGAAAGGCAGGTTTTCCGTTTTCCAGGATAATATTCCCGCAAGGGCAGACCCTGCTGCACAGACCGCATGAGATACAGTCAGCACTGATTGTAAATGGGTAGTCCGCATACTTCTGCAATTCCAGATACGGAGTCATGACACGCTCCCTTTTCCGCCGGATAAATGCGCCTGCACGGGGATAATCCCGTTTTCTTCGCCGGACAATATCCTCTGCAATTTTCCGAATCTTCCGTTCAGCCTGCGGTACCATCAGTTTTGCGGAAGGGAAGGGTGGATACACAATGGCATAGTTGGCCACATTGTGTACCTTATTGCCGTAGTCCAGGGCTATTCCCCTGGCAGAAAGAATTCCGGCAAGTCTCTCACAGGCTATTCCACAAATAAAACTGGGCATAGCGACCGCGAATATATATGCGTGTGGATTGACAGCCAGCTTTTCCACAAAAGCCGCTGCCGGTGCGGGCATGGTCCAGTGATACACAGGAAATATAAATCCAATGACGTCACAGTCTGTTGCCGGTACTTCCTCCGGATTGACTTTCATGGAAATGATCTCTGTATCATCAAGCCGCTGGGCGATGATCCGCGCTGCACGCATGCTGTTTCCTGTTCCTGTAAAGTAGTAGATTCTTCCTTTCATGGATTGCTCCTCCTAAAATAGAATATCGTTCTACTAAAGCATAGCAGGAGACAATAGTGGATGTCAAGAGAAAATAGAATAACGTTCTAAAATGGAAACAGAAAAGAGATATCAGTAATGTGCAAGCGGGCAGGCAGTATATTCTTGAAGCCGGGACAGCGATGTACTATAATTCTGCTGATATCTGTTATCGGATCAGGACAGGAGGATATGCATATGAGCGTTCTGGAGCAGCTGAACGGCGGAGGGGTGTATCTCATCTGTGGTTCAATCGTGGCGTTTATTGCCGTGGTCTGTGTGATCTTTATGGTGCGTGCCTGGCGGGCGGGCAAAGCCCTGGGCATGGACGTGACCCGGATGAAGCGGGCGGTGACGGCCAGCGCGACTTTTTCCGTGCTGCCCAGCGTGGGTATTCTGCTGGGCGTTCTGGCTCTGAGCGGAAGCCTTGGCGTGCCGTGGCCATGGCTGCGGCTGTCCGTGATCGGCGCCCTGCACTATGAAACGCAGGTGGCGGACGCGGCAGCGGAACAGCTGGGCGTTTCCCTGGGCTCCGGGCAGATGACGGCGCAGGCCTTCCCGACGATCGCCCTGCTGATGAGCATCTGCATCATGTGGGGAATGATCCTTTCCACACTCTTCAATAAGAAATACCTGCACCGACTGCAGCAGGGCGGAAAGAATGAAGCCCGCACGGGCGGCGGCTTCGGTGACAAGGCGATGGCGGCCATGTTCATTGGCATGGTCAGCGCCTATATCGGCAGCTATGTCGGCGGATGGATTTCCGGCAGCGGGCTGTTTTCCTTCTCCGGCAGCTGGACACCGCTGGCGGTTGTGGCTGCGGCGGCACTGGCAATGGCTGTGTTCACTTACTTCTCCGAGAAGAAGGGCATGGCGTGGCTGGACAACTTCTCCATCGCGGGCAGCATGCTGGTTGGTATGCTGGCGGCGGTGCTGATCGGTCACTGAGAGGGGAGTGAGCGCAATGGAAAAGCAGAAGAACTATGAAGCTTACCTGAAATCCACCCATCGGCTGGGACGGATTGTTTCCATGATTACACTGGTGCTGCTGGTCGGCGCACCGTTCATGATTGGCACATTGCTGGGTGCGGGTCCGGACCTGGGCGCTGTAGCCCGCGGCTTCCTTTCCGTGGGCCTGGTCTGGACGGTTTCCAGTGTGGTGGAATTCCTGGTCTACACGCCCATGCTGGGCGCCGGCGGAAGCTACCTGGCCTTCATTACCGGCAACCTGATCAACATGAAGATTCCCTGCGCCATGAACGCGAAAGAGCTGGTGGACGCCAAGTCCGGCACGGCGGAGAACGAGGTGATTGCGACCCTGTCCATCGCCACTTCCGCCTTGGTGACGATTGTGGTGCTGGCCATGGGCGTAGTGCTGCTGATCCCGCTGCAGCCTGTGCTGCAGAGCCCTGTGCTTGCTCCGGCTTTTGCCAATGTGGTTCCGGCTTTGTTCGGCGCCATGGCCTATAAGTATTACCGGAAGGATCCGCTGCTGGCGCTGATTCCCCTGACGGTGATGATCATCCTGTTTACGCTGGTGCCGAGCCTGACGTCTTCCACCAGCTTCATGATTATACCCGCCGGTGCGCTGGCCATTGCCCTGGCCTGGGTGAAGTACCGCCGGGAGACGAAGGGAGCAGCCGAATGATTGTGCTGTGGATTGTGCTCGGTCTGATCAGCCTGCTGCTGGTTCTGCTGCTGGCTGCGGTGATCCATACCCTGTTGATTCCGGGAAAACAGTCCACCTACCGGCCGGATCCGGATCCGGAACGGGCGGAAACCTATGCCCGGAAGCTGGCGGATATGGTCCGGTATGAGACGATATCCGTGCCCGGAGCGGACCTGCGGGAAAAGTTCCTGGGTTTTCACAAAGTGCTGGAGGAACTGTTTCCACTGGTACACCGGGAACTGGAAAAGACTGAGATTGACGGAAACCTGCTCTTTTACTGGAAAGGGCAGAAAAGCGACCGGCCGCTGGTGCTGATGAGCCATCAGGACGTGGTGCCCGCGGAAGGCAGCTGGGAACATGATCCTTTCTCCGGGGATATTGCGGACGGCAAGGTCTGGGGCCGGGGGGCCTCGGATACGAAGTGTTCCGTGATGGCTTTCTTCCAGGCTGTGGAAGAGCTGCTGGCAGAGGGATATGTTCCGGCACAGGATGTGTACCTGTCCTCCTCCTGCACGGAGGAATGGAGCGGAGACGGCTGTCCGAAGCTGGTGGCTGAGCTGGAGAAACGCGGCGTGAAACCGTACCTGGTCTGTGATGAAGGCGGCGGCATCATTACCGAACCCATCGGCGGCATTCACGGCAACTTTGCTATGGTAGGCGTGTTTGAAAAGGGCAAGGCGGACGTGCGCTTCACTGCCAGATCCGGCGGCGGCCATGCCAGCGCCCCGCCGGCCCATTCACCGGTGGCGAGGCTGGCAGCCTTTGTGAACGAAATTGAGACACACCCGGTTTTCAGGCGGAAGATGCCGAAGGAAGTGGCGGCGATGTTCGAAACACTTGCACCTTATGCAGGCTTCCCGCTGAAGCTGGTACTTTCCAACCTGTGGTTGTTCAGGCCTGTGCTGCTGAAGGTGCTGCCTATGATCAGCGCCCAGGCGGGTGCCATGATTCGCACCACCATGGCCTTTACCCAGATGAGCGGATCCGACGCCTGCAATGTGCTGCCACAGGAGGCGAGCATTTCCGCCAATATGCGGTTTATTCCGCATCAGGGGATGGAAGAAAGCCTGGACATCGTCCGGAAGCTGGCGGAGAAGCACGGGCTGGATATGGAAGTGCTGGCAGCCAATGACTATACTGAACCGGTGGATATCCACGGGGAAGCTTTCCGGACCGTACAGCGTGTGATTGCGGAAACCTTCCCAGGTTGTGCCGGGAGTCCTTACGTCATGACCGGCGCCACGGATTCCCGGTTCTATCAGAAAATCTGTGACAACGTGGTGCGGTTTGCTCCGGTGATTTACGGACCGGAGCAAATGAAGGGAATGCATGGAGTCAATGAGAATATTGAGTATAATTGTTTGCCGGGAGCCGTGGATTTTTACAGGAATCTGATAAAATCCGCCGACAAATGAGATTCACTTCATGAATCTGAGAAATGTTTGCTTTGCAAACGTTGTAGTTACTTTATTTATACGATTGCAAGGTACGTTATGGGTATGGTAATATGACGGGGAAAACATGAGGAGGAATAAAGAAATGAAGCATAACGGAATGTGTTTCAGGCTGAGTGCAATCGTGCTGGTGCTGATGCTGTTCTTTTCCTGCGGGAATGTACTGGCGGAAGAGTCCTGCCCGGCAGCGGAATCCGAAACTGTGGCAGCATTGCTGACAGTGCCGGATTTTAAATTCTTTGTGCGTGAAAACGGAATCGGCACAGGTTCCTGCCCCATCTATACCGCCCCCTCGGAGGAGTCCATCCGGCTGGCTGACGGGAAAGCGTCCTGCAACGTGGAGACCGGGATCAGTGTAGGCGGATATGTGGACAGCTGGCTGATGGTCCGTTGTGAGATGAAGGACGGGAAGGCCCGCGTGGGCTATATTCCACCCAAGTACTGCAAGCCCCTGAAGGCGAATATTTCCAAGATGACATTTGTCAGCATCCCTGTGAAGCTGGCTCAAAGTATTGATATTACAGACAACCCGCGCTCCAACAGCACACCCTTCGGAACGCTGCAGAAGGGAACGGAAGTGACTATCCTCGGCAAGTATACCTATACCGGCAACTGGTGGTATGTGGAAACCAAACTGAACGAAAGGCTGACCCGCGGCTTTATCGACCGAGACTGGGCTGCCCTGAAGATCGACGGCAAGGTTTATACCGGCAATGAGGAGCTCGGCTTCCCGGCGGTTTCCCCGATGAATACCACCAAGACAGGCATGATCACCGTGAACGGCAATTCTGACGAGGCCATGATTGTGCGGAGAAGGTCAAATCCTGAATCCAGCATGGTGGCCAGGATCTACGGAGGCGAAAGCTATCCCTGTTACGGTGAGGAAATTGGTTCCACGGAGAAGACCTGGTATTATATCTGGGTGGACGGCGTCTGGGGCTGGTTCTCATCCGGCCATTCGGAGTATACGGCGAACGACGACATTGTGGACTTAGACTAAACCAAACGATAAGGACAGGAACAGCATGACATACAGAACAGAACATGATTCCATGGGCGAGGTACGCGTACCGGCGGACCGGTACTGGGGAGCGCAGACAGAGCGGAGCCGGAATAATTTTCCGATCGGTGCGGGACGGGAAAACATGCCGGAAGAGATTATCCGGGCTTTTGCTGTGCTGAAAAAGGCCGCTGCGTTGGCAAACCGGGAGCTGAAGCCGGAAAAAATGACGGCGGAAAAGTGCGACGCGATCCGGCAGGCGGCAGAGGAAATCCTCGCCGGAAAACTGGACGGGCATTTCCCACTGGTGGTCTGGCAGACAGGCTCCGGCACCCAGAGCAACATGAATATGAACGAAGTCATCGCCAACCGGGGGAACGAGATAGCCGGGCAGAAACTGCTGCATCCCAACGATGACGTGAATATGAGCCAGTCCTCCAATGACACTTTCCCCACAGCAATGCATATTGCCGCGGCGGAAGCCATGGAGCGGACAGGCGCAGCCCTGACCCGGCTGAAGGATGAGCTGATTCGGCTGGAGAAGGAAAACGCCAACGTGCTCAAATGCGGCCGCACCCACCTGCAGGATGCGACGCCGATCCTGTTCTCCCAGGAGATTTCTGGCTGGCGGTCCAGCCTGGAAAAGGATGAGGAACTGCTGAAGCTGGCGGAGAAACCGCTGCTTTCACTGGCACTGGGCGGCACGGCTGTGGGTACAGGGCTGAACGCCCCGGTCGGTTTTGACAGCCTCTCCGCCGCAAAGATTGCGGAAGAAACCGGACTGCCCTTTGTGACGGCAGAGAACAAGTTCCATGCCTTGACATCCAAAGATGAGATGGTGTTTGCCCATGGTGCCCTGAAGGCGCTGGCGGCGGACCTGATGAAGATTGCCAATGATATCCGGTGGCTGGCCAGCGGTCCGCGGCTTGGACTGGGCGAGATCACGATTCCGGAAAACGAACCGGGATCTTCCATCATGCCGGGCAAGGTGAATCCGACCCAGTGTGAACAGGTGACGATGGTGGCGGCCCAGGTGATGGGCAATGACGTGACGGTCGGCATTGCGGCCAGCCAGGGCAACTTTGAGCTGAACGTTTTCATGCCGGTATGCGCCTACAACTTCCTGCAGAGCGCACGGCTGCTGGCGGAGAGCATGGATTCCTTCCGGGAACGCTGCGTCAGTGGAATCCAGGCCAACCGGGAAAAGATGCAGGAAAATGTGGAACGGTCCCTGATGCTGGTGACGGCGCTGTCTCCGAAGATCGGCTACGAGAATGCCGCGAAGACCGCACAGACAGCGCACAGGGAAGGGTTGAGCCTGAAGGAAGCATGCGTCAGACTCGGCTTCCTGACGGAAGAAGAATTTGATGCGGCGTATCATCCGGAAGAAATGGTGTAAGCCGATCCATGAAATATTGCTTCGCAATATGAATATTTAGTCTTCGACCAAATGTGAAATATTCGACTTCGTCGAATGGGATGAGTTTGTTTTGACCAAAGGGGCAGACATGACGGAGAGACTGTATTACGACGACGCATATCTGTGGGAGTTTGAAGGGAAAGTCACGTCGGTGAAGAACGGGACGCGGCCGGGCGAATGGGAAATCACCCTGGACCGGAGCGCCTTCTATCCGACTTCCGGCGGGCAGCCCTTTGATACCGGTACGCTGACTTTCGGGAAGGTGACCGCGAAGGTTACGGACGTGGAAGTGGATGCCGGCGGAGACGTTGTTCACACTGTGGACAAGGAAATCCCCGCAGGCACTGTTGTGCGCGGAAAGATTGACGGCACGCGGCGTACGGATCATATGGAACAGCACGGCGGTGAGCATATGCTGGCCGGCGCGATCTGGGAGAAGCTTGAGGGGACGACGATCGGCCTGCACCTGGGCCAGACGGAATCCACCATTGACGTTTCCCTGCCGGAAGGACGTACCCATCTGACAGAGGAAGAAATCCTCATGCTGGAAAACACGGTGAACGAACGCATCCGGATGGATGCACCGATTCGCTGCTGGTTCCCGGAGAAGGATGAACTGAAGCGTCTGCCGCTGCGCAAGGCCCCCACCGTGACGGAACATGTACGGATTGTGGCCATGGGAGACTTCGAAATGGTCGCCTGCGGCGGTACCCATCCTTCTTCCACGGGAAGAATCGGACTGATCAAGATCCTTTCCGCCATTCCGGCCAAGGGGAAGGTCCGGGTGGCCTTTGTATGCGGCGGTCGCGCGGTGAGCCTTTTCCAGACCTACATGCGCTATGCCGACAAGGCCGGTGCAGCACTGAGCTGCCCGGTGGATAAGCTGTCCTCAGCAGCCAGCGAGCTGAAATACAGGCTGTCGGAAGCGGAAAAGCGGGCCAACCGGCTGGAGACCAAGGAAATCCTGGCGTCCATGACGGAAGCCGGAAACACGGAAGACCTGCCGGGTGTGACCCTGTGCGTGCTGACAATGCCTGAGACAGACGGACGGGCTGTGATGGCAGCGGTATCAGAATATATTGCCGCCAAGGGCAGGGCGCTGCTCCTGTGTGCCGGAGAACGGCTGACCTTTGCCCGTTCCGCGGATGTGAAGATTGATATGAACGATCTGATCAAACGGGTTGCCCGGGGAGGCGGCAGACCGGATATGGCCAGCGGCGCGGGCATTCCGGAATGCATATCTGTGGCCCGGAAGATCCTGATGACGGAGGGAATCGGCAAATGACAGAAGAAAAAGACCTGATTCGAATCCGCTGGCATGTGGACCGTACCCAGGATCCGGCAATGTATATGCTGGTCTGCCTTCATCCGGACTATCCGAACCTGCAGGTGAGCGTTTCCTCCGGCGAGGTGACGGAGCGGGTCGCCAAGGCGAAGCTGATGCAGGAAATGTTTGAACTTGGAGAAAAACTGGGCATCGAGCCCAGAAGACTGCGGTTCAAGATTAACGGAATTGAAGAGTAAAAGAAAAACGGCTGCTTCCACAGAAGCAGCCGTTTTAATAACGATTGAATTACTTAACGACCAGCATGAGCAGGCTCAGCACAACGAAAACCGCGGCAGCGATCTTGGTGCACAGGGCAAGCTTGGCCTCGAAGGTCTTGGCCTTGGACTTGCTGAGATAGCTGTTGGACTGGCCGGTGATGGCGCTGATGCCGCCCTCTTCAGAAGACTGCATAAGAACGGAAACGATCATAAAAAGCGCTGCGATGATCAGCACGATAGAAATAACGGTAGCCATAAGAACAAAACCTCCTCGATAAATCAGCCCGCATATAATAACATAAGGGATTGACGATGTCAATTGAAAAAACTGAATTCTCATGGAATTCAGTTTTTTCGAATGCATTATGCATTCATCATTACAGCTCCCGGTTCTGCTTCCTGGCAGCCAGGGCGGTAAGGCAGCATTCCTTACTGCGCTCAATGTGATGCTTCATCAGGGTTTCAAAAGCGGGCAGATCCTTCTGCTCCACCAGGTCCACCAGCTTGTGATGCTCCGCATTGGCGTCGGACCGGCGATCCTCCTGCCGGATGGCCATGGCGGAGAAGCGGCGGATGTATTCATCCTGGCCTTCAATGACCCTCAGGATACGGTTCTTCCCGGAGATGGAAGTCAGCCGGGTATGGAAGTCACGGGCGATGGGGGAGAGGTTCTCCACATCGTTCTTCGCATCCAGCTCATCCATCTTGGCAAGCATTTCCCGCAGCTCGGCAATGTCTTCCGCCGTCGCATTGGCGATGATATCCGGCAGTGTCAGCATTTCCAGGCTGTTGCGGATGGTATAGATCTGCTCCACGTCATCGGCGGTAAAGGCGTGTACGATCACGCCGCGGCGCATGACGTATTCTACGAGACCGTCCCGTTCCAGCTTCCGCAGGGCTTCTCTCAGCGGCGTGCGGGAAATATGAAGACGATCGGCGTAATCTGTTTCGACGATCCGTTCACCGGCAGGAATTTCACCGGTAATAATGGCCTTTTTCAGCACTTCGTAAGCGATTTCCCGAATGGGCCGGCTTTCCATCATAGGCTGGAATGAAAGGGACATGATCTTTCCTCCTCATCAATAAGTACAGAATTTTTTCTGCACTTTGTATACAAATTACAGCAAAAAAACAATTTTGTCAATAAGTTGCAGAGAAAGGGATAAAAACGGTATAATAATACGTTAAATTTATTTCCTGATTCTTTGATCAGAAAGCATATTTACAGAGATTACTGTTGCCGAAAGGGCAATGAAGGAGCGGGATACATGTTCGAGAAGTTCAACGCACTGGTGAATGAGCCGATGAGTGCGCACACGACGCTGAAACTTGGCGGACCGGCGGATTATATGGTTTTCCCCCATGATGAGGAAGAGATCGCCGCTATGTTTGCTGCGGCCTGCGCAAATAACGTCCCGGTGACAGTAATCGGACACGGAAGCAATCTGCTGGTGCTGGACGGCGGTATCCGCGGCCTGGTGATCTGTATTGGAAAGAACATGCGCCAGATTACCCGGGAGGGCAATATCATCCGTGCACAGGCAGGCGCAATGCTGGGCAGCGTAGCGATGGAGGCGGCGGAAGCCGGACTGAGGGGCCTGGAATTTGCTTCCGGTATTCCCGGTACCGTGGGCGGCGGTGTGACGATGAATGCCGGTGCATACTGCGGGGAAATTGTGCAGGTTGTAAAGGAAGTGCACGGTATTTATCCGGATGGCAGAAAGATCTGCCTGAACCGGGAAGAAATGGACTTCGGCTATCGTCATTCTGTTGTAATGGAAAAGGGCTTTATTGTGACAGAAGCTGTTTTCGAACTGGAACCCGGCGACCCGGCCCTGATCCGCGCAAGGATGGCTGAGCTGAACGCAAAACGTTCAGAGAAGCAGCCGCTGGATCTGCCCAGTGCCGGCAGCACGTTCAAACGCCCGGAAGGATATTACGCTTCCGCACTGATCGATCAGTGCGGCCTGAAGGGCTACAGCATTGGCGGAGCACGGGTGAGTGAGAAACATGCCGGCTTCCTGGTGAATACGGGTAAAAGCAGCAAGGATTTCCTGAATCTGATGCATAAGGTGCAGGATATAGTGGAAGAAAGGGCTGGTGTCCGGCTGGAGCCGGAGATCAGGATAATCGGTACAGATCTATGAGATACATCATCGTTACAGGCCAGAGCGGAGCAGGCAAGACCGCCTGCGTCCGCTATCTGGAGGACAAGGGAAGCTTCTGCATGGACAATATGCCGCCGATGATGCTTCCGAAGCTGATTGAAGCCTTTGACACGACTCCGGTGAAGCACCAGACGGTGACGATTGCTGTGGACGTGCGCAGCGGTGAGTTCTTTGACGCCAACGCCGTGGCGAAGATGATCCGGGAACTGCGCCAGATGGGTCATCAGATTGAGCTGATCTTTATGGAAGCCAGTGATGAAACGCTGCTGGACCGCTATAAGGAGACGAGGCGGGAACACCCCCTGTGCCAGGAAGGTCTGACTCTGATCGAGGCCATCGTGGAGGAGCGTACCCGCCTGCAGCCGCTGCGGGAAACTGCCGGCTATGTGATTGATACCACAAATATGACAGCCCGGGCTATGAAAAAGGCGCTGGATAAGGCACTGGGCGATCTGTCTGATACGGAACCGCCGATCCGGGCGGAGATTCTCAGCTTCGGCTTCAAAAGGGGCCTGCCCCGGCAGGCAGACCTAGTGGCGGACGTCCGCTTCCTGCCGAATCCTTTCTATATAGAAAACCTGTGCCGGCATTGCGGCCTGGACGAGGATGTGCGCAGCTTCGTGATGGATCATCCCACCACGCAGGAATTTATGCGCCGTTATACGGAACTGCTGGATTTCCTGATTCCCCATTACAAGGAAGAGGGAAAGCGCCGGCTGGTGATTGCCATCGGCTGCACCGGCGGAGCCCACCGCTCTGTTGCCATTGCCGAGGCGCTGGGACAGTACCTGCGGGAGCAGGGTCTGCCGACGGAAATCAATCACAGGGATCTGCTGCTTGAGCAGGCACGCTGGACGACGCCGGTTGAGGAGGAATAATGCGCACTTCGGACACGCGGAGCTTTTCCGCCGGGGTAAAGGAGGAGCTGATCCGGCTTCCCCTGGGGAAACCCTGCTGCATGCTCAGCGAGATTTCCGCCCTGACCCAGACTTCCGGTCACCTGTCCTTCCGGGGCGGCGGCTGGATCTCCGTCAGTTACCGGCTGGATAACGCAGGTACGGCACGGCGGCTTTTTCAGCTTCTGAAAATGCGCCTTGGGGCCGCACCCAAGCTTCATTTTGTCCAGACGAGCCAGCTGGGCGGCCGCCGGAGCTGCGTGCTGACCCTGGGAACGGACGATACCCGGGCCCTGCTGAATGCCCTGCATATGGCAGAGGAGGACGAGAACGGCCAGCTTCACCTGAAGCATACCGTACCGCGGCATCCCATGACGCGCCAGTGCTGCCGCAGGGCTTTCCTGCGCGGTGCTTTTCTCGGCGCCGGCACGATGACCAATCCGGAAAAAGGATATCATTTTGAGTGGAAAGCGGATGACCGGCTGGCGGATACGCTGGAGAAACTGCTGGAGAAATGCGAGCTGCCCTATCACAGCTACCTGCGGAAAGGACAGCAGATCATTTACCTGAAGGACGCCCAGCAGATCTCTGATATGCTGGCAATCATGGGTGCCGGCAGCAGCGTGCTGGAAATGGAAAACATCCGGATCAACAAGCAGCTGCGGGCCGCGGCGACACGGGCCGCCAACTGCGATGAACATAACAGTGAAAAAATGCTGGACGCGGGCCAGAAGCAGGCGGAAGCCATCCGCCGGATTTCACTTGCCCGCGGACTGTTTACCCTGCCTCCGGCCCTGCGGGAAGTGGCGAGACTCCGGGTTGAAAACCCGGATATGAGCCTGCAGGAACTGGGAGAAATGATGGATCCGCCGGTCGGAAAGAGCGGCGTGAATCATCGTCTGCGCCGCCTGATGGAGATTGCACAGCAGGTGGAAAAGGAATACGGGAAAGGGGGAGAAGAAGCATGATGATCGCATCACTGGTATATTGCCTGATGTACCTGTTTTTCGGTGTGATGACGGTCCGCTTCCTGCTGCCCCGGCACCGTCCGCTGAACCGGCTGTGGCTGGGGATGAGCCTGGGTCTGCTGGAGGAAATGTGGCTGCCCGCCCTGGGCGCTTTCCTGTTCCGGTTTGATGTGGAGGCGCATGCTTTTGCCGCGGGCGTCCTGTTTCTGCTGACGGTTCTGTGCTGGTTCCTGCGGGACCAGCGCGCACCGGCGGAATGGGATGAAAAGGAAAGCGGGCTGCTCCGGCAGCTGCTGATCATCGGGGTTCCGCTGACCATCCTGGGCATCTGGCTGCAGTACAGCCATGTGATGCGTGTGGATGCGGACGGAAACTGGAACGTGGGTCAGAGCACCTACGGAGACCTGCCGATGCACCTGAGCTTTGTAACCGGTCTGGTCGGGAAAAAGTTCCCGGCAGACTATACCTTCTTCCCCGGGGCACGGCTGAGCTATCCTTTCCTGACGGACAGCCTGAGCTCCACCTTTTATCTGCTGGGATGCAGCCTGCAGGCTGCGGTCATCATTCCCGGATCGCTGATGATGGCGCTGTGCTATATGGGCGTGCTGGTCCTGGCACGGGATATGACCGGCGGGAAAAAGACCGCGCTGCTGGCAGCGGCACTGTTCTTCCTGAACGGCGGACTGGGGTTCCTGTATGACTTTGACCAGGCAGGCAGCGGCACCTGGACGGTGATGGATGAGGATGCACCCTTCCTGGCAAGGGTGGGGCAGGCGATTTCAGACTGGTTTTCCACTGCTGCGGACCGGGTGAAGTTTATCCTGACGGGGTATTACAAAACGCCCACCAATCAGCCGGATCCCAACAACCTGAGATGGAGCAATGTGATTTGCGATATGCTGGTTCCCCAGCGGACGACGCTGGGCGGCTGGTGCATGGTGGTGCCCTGCTTCTATCTGCTCAATACGGAATTCCGGGCGAAACTGCTGGACCGGGAAAACCGGAACCGGGGTCTGATCCTGCTTGGCATCTGGGCAGGTGCGCTTCCTCTGATTCACACCCATAGCTTCCTGGCCCTCGGACTGGCGTCCATCGGCGCCATGTGCTATGACCTGATCCACGGGGATCCGAAAGCGCTCATGGAACGCAGACCCCGGTGGAAAATCCTGCTCCGGTATGCGGTTTATGCCCTGATTGTCCTGGCACTGGCGGCGCCGCAGCTGTTCTGTTTCACCTTTGGACAGGCGTTCCAGGAGGATTCCCATTCCTTCCTGAAGCTGCAGTTCAACTGGGTGAACAATCCGGGCGGAAACGGCATGCGGGATCTGTATCTCTGGTTCTATATCAAGAATATCGGCCTGCCGGTACTGGCGCTGATTGCAGCGCTGTTTGAAAAGAAACCGAGGAACCGCAGGATCTTCTGGATGGCGCTGCCCATTATCCTGGCGGCGGAATTCATCCGTTTCCAGCCCAATGAATATGACAACAACAAGCTGTTCTACCTGGCGTGGCTGCTGTGCTGCATGATTATCGCGGACTGGGTCTCCGGCCTCTGGCAGCGCCTGAAGGGCTTCGGCGGAAGACGGTTCCTGGCTGTGGCTGCGGCGGTGGTTACCTTCTTCAGCGCCGGGCTGACGATCTGGCGTGAATGCGTTTCAAGCTATATGGCTTTCAGTGCCGACTCCGTGGAAGCCGGCGAGTACGTCCGGGACAATACCCCGCAGGACGCCGTGTTCATTACCGGAACCCAGCACCTGAATCCGGTGCTGTCCATTGCCGGCAGGACGATTGTCTGCGGACCGGATCTGTGGCTGTACTATCACGGTTTCGACACCTGGGAACGGAACCGGGACCTGGAGGATTTCTATGAAGATCCGCAGGCAAACCGGGATGTTCCGGAAAAATACGGCGCGGAATATGTGCTCGTCTCCAGCTATGAGCTGAGCAGCTACAACGTAGACGAGGAAGGCCTGGAAGCATTGGGCGAAAAGGTCTTTGAAAACAGCGAGGCGAGCATCTACAGGCTTGCCCCTGCAAAAACCGAATAAAAGTGTAAATTTGGATAAAAATTCCTGTTCAAAAAGGTGGGATTGTGATAGAATAATCACAAATCCCGACCGGCGAGGCCGGATCACGTTTTATCAACTGAACAGGAGGAATATTTTCATGAAGAAGACCGGTATTGCTGCTATTGCCCTGCTCGCCATCGTGGCCATCGTCTTTGCTGTCCTGTACTTTACGGGAAACGGCGATCTGACCAAGGCTAAGAATGACCTGACCGCTCAGGTTGAGAGCCTGACCAATGACGCCACCAAGGCCGCGGAAGACGCTGCTGCTTCCCTGAAGACCGTGACGGATGAGAAAGACGCTCTCGCCGCTCAGGTTGAAACCCTGACCGCTGATGCTGCCAAGGCAGCTGAAGAAGCCGCTGCCCAACTGAAGGCTGTGACGGATGAGAAGGATGCCCTTGCTGCTCAGGTTGAGAGCCTGACTGCTGACGCCGAAAAGGCCAAGACCGATGCGGAAAGCGCACTGCAGACCGTGAAGGACGAAGCTGCCAAGGCTGCTGAAGAAGCTGCCACAGCTCTCCAGAGCGCGAAGGATGAAGCTGCTGCCGCTCTGCAGACCGCCAAGGACGAGGCTGCTGCCGCTCTGAAGACCCTGACGGAGGAAAAGGATACCCTGGCCGCGAAGGTGACCGAGCTGACCGCCGCCGCCGAGACGACCGTTACCGTCGCCGCGGATGACGTGAAGGCCCAGATCGAAGCGCTCACCGGCGAAAAAGACGCCCTGACCGCGAAGGTTGATGAGCTGACCGCCGCCGCCACCAAGGCCAAGGAAGAAGCCGAAGCTGCCCTGAAGACCGCTGCTGACGAAGCGAAGACCACCATTGATGGTCTGAACAAGCAGGTGGAAGAACTGAAGGCTGCTGTGGACTTCGACAATATGGACGAAAAGGGACTGAAGGGCGTTGTTGAAAAGCTGGTTGAGCCCCTGAAGAAGATCGGTCTGGAAATCAAGGAGATCGTTAAGGAATAAGATCCTCCCTGAGCTTGTATTTACCTGCCCGCTTTCATCTGAAAGCGGGCGTTTTTCTTGCTTTTTGAAGGGAAATGGGATAAAATATTCATAATGTGCAGGAGGTAGATTCAACATGAAGGTTGTATTGTTGAAGGATGTCAAGAACGTCGGGAAAAGAGACGATATCCTGACGGTGAGCGATGGTTATGCCCGGAATTTCCTGTTCCCCCAGAAGCTGGCTGTGGAAGCCACGCCCGGAGCAATGAAGGAAATCGAACGCAAACGTGCGGCGCAGGATGCCCGCGAAGCGGAAATGCTGGCTGAGGCGAAGAGCAAGGCCGCGTCCCTGAAGGACAAGGTGATTGCCCTGGAAGTCAAGTGCGGCGATAAGGGCCGTCTCTACGGTTCCGTAACCAGCGCTGAAGTGGCTGACGCCCTGGAAAAGCAGCATGGCATCAAAGTGGACAAGCGGAAGATTGATATTGGCGATCCCATCCGGGAAACCGGTATCCGGGAAATCTCCGTGTGGCTCTATTCCGGAGTGACCACGCCCATGAAGCTGGACGTCCAGCCCATGAAGAAATAAGCGGAACGTTATCAAGGGGATTTTGACAGAAGATGGACATCAGGGAAGAAACGGGGAGCATGGTACCGCCCAACAGCGTTGAGGCGGAGATCAGTGTCCTGGGCGCAATGCTGCAGGACAGCTCTGCTGTGCTCCGCGCGGCTGAACAGCTGGTGCCCGAAGACTTCTACCATCCGGAACACGCGGAAATCTTCCGTGTGATGGCGGAAATGAACCGCCAGCAGATGCCTATTGACCTGGTGACCCTGCAGGCGGAACTGTCCCGCAAGGGCTCACTGGAAGGCGTCGGCGGCATCCGGTACCTGATGAAGATCAATGCGGACGTTCCCACCGCGGCTAACGTCCGGTCCTATATTGATATTGTCCGGGAAAAGAGCACCCTGCGGAAGCTGATTGCCGCGTGCAAAAACATCACCCGGGACTGCTATACCCAGGACAAGGAATTGCAGGACGTGCTGACTGGCGCGGAGAAGGCGATCTTCGATATCGTTATGAACCGTCAGGAAGGGGAAGAACTGAAACCCCTGAGCGAGGTGCTGGTCAACACCTATGAGATCATTGAGGAACTGGCCAGGCAGAAGGGACAGATCGCCGGTGTACCCACCGGTTTTACGGATCTGGACAACATGCTGACCGGCCTGCACGGGGGCGAACTGATCATCATCGGCGCGCGCCCGGCTATGGGTAAAACATCCTTTGCCATGAATATCGCGGAATATGCCGCGGTAAACAAGGGCAAGGTAACGGCTGTATTCACACTGGAAATGCCCCGGGAACAGATTGCCATGCGTATGCTGTGCTCTGATGCCCGGGTGGATATGCAGCGGGTGCGTAAAGGCACCCTGCATGACGACGACTGGGTCAAACTGGCAAAGTCGCTGGGACCGCTTTCCGCGGCACCCATGTATATTGACGACACAGCAGCCCTGTCTCCCACACAGCTGCGGTCAAGATGCCGCCGGCTGATGATGGACAAGGGACTGGACCTGATTGTGGTTGACTACCTGGGTCTGATGAAGTCAGACGGCAAGTCCGAAAGCCGCCAGCTGGAAGTCAGCGAAATCAGCCGCCGGCTGAAGGCCATTGCCCTGGAAATGAAGATCCCGATCATCGCCTGTGCCCAGCTGAGCCGTGCCAACAAGGACCGCATCGACAAGCGGCCGCTGCTGAGCGACCTGCGTGATTCCGGTTCTATCGAACAGGACGCAGACGTGGTTATGTTCCTCCACCGTGAGGAATACTACAACAAAGAGACCGAGGACAAGAACATCGGCGAGGTGATCGTGTCCAAACAGCGCAGCGGTCCGCTGGGAACGGTCAAGCTTGCCTGGCTGAGTGAGTTCACCACCTTCGCAAATCTGGCGAGGGAGCAGATGAACGGCGGGGAAGCACCCTTTTAATCAATGCATAATGCATAATGCATAATGATCAGATACGGGACTGAATAATTCAGAATTCAGAATTAAGAATTCAGAATTATAAGATATCAGTACAGAGGTTATTGGAGAGAAGCATTAATGGAGAATTATTCGGTCTGCCAGCTGCAGCGGGATATGCGGTATGAAGGATTCCTGCTCATCCGTTCTGCAGAGAAACGGAAGGACAGCAAAGGCAACGATTATGTGGATATGAACCTGACGGACAAGACCGGCGAGATCAACTGCAAGATCTGGAACTGGGATCCGGAAGCGGAAACCCCGGAAGCCGGACAGCCAATCAAGGTTCGCGGAACAATCCAGGAGTATAACGGACGGCTGCAACTGCGGGTAGAGAAATGGCGGCTGTGTACGGACGATGATCCGGTGGACATGAACGCGCTGGTCCCCTGCGCGCCCCGGAAACCGGAAGATATGCTGACAGACATCGAAGAAGCAATTGAAAGCTTCTCGAATGAAGACCTGAAAAAGCTGACCAGGGGAATGCTGAAGCTGGCCGGAGACCGGCTGAGATGGTTCCCGGCGGCACAGCGGATGCACCATGCGGAGCGCAGCGGCCTGCTGCATCACACAACGGATATGCTTCGTCTGGCAGACGCGATGCTGAAGATTTATCCCTGGCTGAACAGAGATCTGCTGATGGCCGGCGTCATTATCCACGACCTGGGCAAGATTGAGGAAATGAAGAGCGACCAGACTGGCAACGTCACGGACTATACCCGGGACGGACAGCTGCTGGGTCACCTGGTTCGCGGCATCACCAACCTGAACAAGGTGGCGGAAGAAGCCGGAGTGAGCGGAGAAAGCCTGATCCTGCTGGAGCATATGCTGCTGAGCCACCACGGGGAGAGCGAATTTGGCAGCCCCAAGCCGCCGATGTTTCCGGAAGCGGAAGCGCTGCACTGGATCGACATTATGGATGCCCGTATGAATACTATGAAGAGTGTTACGGACAAGACGCCTCCCGGAGCCTTCAGCGAGAAGATCTTCAGCCTTGACAGGAGAGTGTATCATCCGCTGTACGGAGAGGAAAACGAGTAATCCGGAATTCGGAATGACAACTTTCCCGGATGACTTAGGAAGATATGACTGCTGTGATACGTTCTATATGAATGTAGAGCAGAGTTTTCCTTCACAAAGTGATGAGTGAAGAGTTTTACTTCGTAAGTGAAGAGTGAAGAGTGTAAAGTTTTGCTTCGCAAAGGAGGAAACAAAATCATGTGGAAGAAAAGGATTCTCTGCCTGGTACTGGTTCTGTGCTCCATACTGGTGCTGTCATCCTGTCAGAAGAAAGAGACCTTCATGACGCTGGATCAGCAGCAACAGCAACAGCAGCAACAGCAGCAGACTGCTTCTCAGCCTGCTGACGCGCAGAATCTCTTCGGAGAAACGGCGCTGCCGCAGCAGAACACTGTTGGAGATTGGGACAGCGGAGAATATAATCCGGCTTCTGAAGAGGGCGGGGACGAAGAATTCCTCGAGAATCTGAGCAATATCGTGGACGTTCAGACGCCTGCTCCTACCATGAAGAGTGAGTATGCAGGAGCTACTCCTGTGCTGGTCGATCCGATCGACAAGCCCACCCCTACGCCGCTGCCGCCGCTGACCTTCAGCTATCAGAAGTATGAAGCATCTGCTCTTCACCTGACCTTTGAAGCGCCTGTGGGCTGGGTGCCGGACGACAGTATGCCTGACACCTACATCCTGACCAACCCGACGGCAGGTGTGGACTATGCGGCACAGCTGTCCATCCAACTGGTTCCTGTGGACAAGGCCAGGAACAAGAACGAGCTGATCAAGGAAGTCAAGAGCAGACTGGACGAAATCGGCGGCACCTGCCTGAAGTATGAGCGCTCCCAGACGGCTGGCCGTAAGTTCATGAACGTGGACGGCGTCTATGCCAACTACAAGGCGACCACGCTGGATGGCGCCAAGATCGCGGGTCGTATGATCATCTCCTGCGTCAACAAGACACTGTATATCCTGCATGTCAGCTATCCGCAGGGATACACCAGTGTTTATGTGGACAACGTGTATGATAAGTTCCGTCACACGGTGAAGATCATCGACACTACCGCAGCAGCTGCCAGCAAAACAAACTGAATTCTGGTTTAATGTAAATACCGGTCACGACGCGCTCTCCGTTTACCGGAAAGCGCGTTGTAGTCTACTATCTGGAGGCAATTCTGAAGATGTTGAAGTCAAACCGCTGTATTGCGTTGCTGCTCGTACTGGTGCTGCTGTGCGGGATGATCCCCGCAGCCCAGGCGGATGTGGTAACGCTGGGTATCTATTTCTGCGGCAGGAAGGTTTCCGCAGACGGTACGGAAAATATCGTCCGGCTGGATGGTACGTTCCGCGTACTGCAGAACGGCGATGAAATAGGTACCATCGAGGCGGGTAAAGGAACCCTGACCCTGCCGGATACGGAACGGATCCGGATTGTTCCGCTGGCGGAAACCATTGATCCTGAATGGGACCTGAGCAACGCCACCTGCGATGTGACGCCTGACGGCGGCTCAACCTACACCGTACCGGTGATTGTGGAGCAGCTGAAGGATGGCGCTGCTGCGGCACCCCGGACTGCGCCTGCGGCAGAAACGGATACGAACGTCATTCCGCTTCCGGAAGATGAGAACGACGATGATACGGAAGAACCGGAAGATTATGATGATGAAACGGACGGCGAAGAGGATTTCGACGAGGAACCGGTACAGGTAAACAACGGTGCTGTGACCACGCCGACCATGCCGCCTTACGATCTGTCCGCAATCGCTCCGACTCCGGAACCCGAATGGAAGATGCTTACCCCCGGCGATGCCGGCATCCGTATATATGCTTATTCCGATTCGAACAGCAACGGCGTGCCCAATGAAGCGGAAAAAGGCATCGCCAACGTGATCATCTGCCTGTTCACGGAAAACGAAGAGGCAGTGGCCTCTGTGACCACCGGCAGCGACGGATTTGCTGAGTTTGCCAACGTGCCGGAAGGCAATTACCGCATCAAGGCGATCTTGCCCCGGGGCTGGGCCTTCAACAAGAAGAGCCGCGAACACGAGGCATATGCCAGCCTGTTTGACTATACGATTGAAGGCGAAGCCATGAGCGACGTTTTCAGCGTCAGCGCGGGCACCGTTGCCACCCCCGGCATCTCCCTGGGCAAGTGTCTGCACGTGAGCGGTACCTGCTGGTTTGAGACACAGGTGGACGGCCTGTTCTCAGACGGTGAAGCGGTGCTGCCGGGCGTCAAAATCGAGCTGGACGGCGAAAAGAACGGCCTGCATTATGAGACGGTTTCCGATGAGAACGGTAACTTCTATATCGACCGGGTGCAGCCTGCCGCCTATAAGCTGCGGGCATATACGCCTGAAGGCATGATGTTTACCCGAGCGGCCTCCCGTAACGGAAAGAAGACCGTGATCGCCAAGGACGGCGTGACAAGCTACGCTCACCGGCTCGACCTGAACGACAAGGAAAGCAAGGAAAAGCAGTATATCGGCTTTACCTGGTCCGGCATTATTTCCGGTATCTGCTTCCAGGACGCCAACTATAACGGCATCTATGATGAGGGCGATCTGCCCATGGCCGGTGTCAAGGTTGCCGCAATCAAACAAGCCAAGGACGAGGAAGCGGCCGTAACATACTCCGGTGAAGACGGCAGATATGTACTGAGCGGCCTGCGTGCAAACACCTATAAGATGCGGGCACTCCTGCCGGATGACGGAAGCGACTTTACCAAGACTGTCAGTGATCCGCTGGGCAACCATTTCGCGTCCAGGCCGGGCAGACGGGAAAACTTCTGGCAGAACTTCGAACTGGCGAATTCCCAGCAGCGTGAGATGAACGTCGGCGTGATCTATCCGGCAACTGTTACCGGTTATGTCTATATGGACAACGACTTCTCCGGCGACATGAACGGAAAGGAAAAGATTATAACCGGCTACATGGTAAAGCTCCTGGATGCGGACGGAAACGTGGTAGCCCAGGATAAAACCAGCGTGAAGGGCAAGTTTGAACTGAAGGACGTTCCGCCCGGAATGTACAGCCTGAGCGTGAACAACAGCAGTTCCCCGCAGCTGAAGGAATATGCCTTTACCCGCCTGGGCGAGGGCAACGTGATCCTGAACAAGACGAACGGAGAAGGCTACTCCGAAAACTTCACCCTGGGCCTGGGTGAGAAACGGTCCGGTATGGACATCGGCCTGATCAAGCCCGGTACAGTCAAGGGCAGCGTCTTCGCGGACCGGAACGACAACGGCGTCCGGGATGCGGATGAAAACGGCTTGAGCGGTGTGACTGTCCGCCTGATGGGCGAAGAAGGCGAAGCCTTCAGCACGGTGATCGGGGAGGACGGCAATTACCTGTTCGACGCAGTGATGCCCGGCAGCTATACACTGGAATACGTGCTGCCCGAGCATGCCGTATTCGCACGGACCTCTGCCGGCGGCAATACCATTACCGGCGACGGAACAGGTTCCAGTGCATCCTTCAGCATGAAGTCCGGTGATGAAGTGGAAGGCCCGGTATGCGGCGCTCTGACTCTCGGCCGGATTGAAGGCAGCGCCTGGATGGATCATGACGGAGACGGCGACCGCGGAGGCGATGAAGAATCCGCCGCAGGTATCACCGTAACCCTGACTCCCGCCCGCAGTGAATTGGAAGAGATTACAGTCACCACCGGCACGGACGGTGCATTCCAGCTGAAGGACCTGCGTCCGGACACCTATACGCTGACTGTCAGCGCTCCGGCACAGTATGTGCTGAGCCGTACGGATAACCTGGACCTGCCGCTGATCGCCGGCAAAGACACCCAGTCTGTCCAGCTGCCCGTAATCATGGGTGCTGTCTGGAGCAACCAGCTGCTGGGCGTTGTGATGCCCGCATCCCTGAGCGGACAGTTCTGGCTGGATGAAAACAACAACGGACTGTTCGATACTGACGAACAGACTCCCGCCGGTTATGAAATTACCGTAACTGACGATAAGAACGGCAAGGTTTTTGATATCCTGCGTACGGATGAACAGGGTCGCTTTGCCACTTCCGGGATGATTCCCGGCAACTTCACCCTTTCCTACGCCCTGGATGAACAGACCATCGCCCCGAAGGACGGCAGCAGTGATTTCCGTGAGGAGAACGGCAAGCTGGTTCTGCCTGGTATCACCCTGATGGAAGACGAGGAACGCAGCGGCCTGCTGCTGGGTATTGTCCGCTACACGTCCATCGGAGGTACAGCCTGGATCGACCGCGGAAACGGCAACATGGATACGCTGGGCGGAACGGCAGTCTCCCTGCTGGATGAGCACGGAGAAGTCCTGAAGACCGTGACGACAGGTGAAAACGGTGCATATCGCTTTGACAAGCTGATGCCCGGCAACTATCAGCTGGACGTGACGGTACCGGAAGGCTGCGTGATCATTGAACCTGATGACCACCGGCTGGGCGGAGAACAGATTTCCGTGATCACGGATACCGTGAACCGGAAGGGAACATCCGACGTAATCGACCTGAAGATGGCCCAGGATCAGCTGAAGATGAATATCGGCTGCGTCCTGCCCGGACGCGTGGGCGATCTGTGCTGGCTGGATCTGGACGGAGACGGCCTGCAGGGAATGAATGAATCCGGTATTCCGAACGTGAAGATTGTCCTGATGCGTGATGGCACGGCAGTGGCGGAGACGGTGACAGATCAGTACGGTTTCTACCGCTTCAACGACCTGTATCCCGCCGCTTACACGCTGCAGGTGACCGCGCCTTCTGAAGTGAAGCCGACAAAGCACCGGACAGACATCCCGATGATCGCTTCCGTACTGGAAGAGGAAGACAGGGAGATATGCGAATCCGTTGAAATCCAGGTGGAAAGCGATAAGGCAAACTATAATGCCGATATCGGCTTCATCTGCCGGAAGAACGGCGTTTATCCCGCCGGCGTCGGAGAAGGCAAGAAACAAACGTGGGTTGCCAGTTTCAGCGACGACGACTAAGCATAATCAACCAAACACGGCGGCTGCTCTTCGGAGCAGCCGTCTTTTTATATTTGTTGAATAAATACTTGCACAAAAGTTACGAAAGTATTAAAATATTAATGATACGCCGAAACAAAAATCGGCGGTCAACGATGACTTCCGAGGTGGTCTGGATGAAACGGTTGCTTACTTTGCTGTTGGCTCTGATCCTGCTGTTTTCCGCCTGCGCTTTTGCGGAAATGGAGGACGGCGGAGATGACTCCAATCCTGTGCCGGTCGAGGCGGATGACGGAGACGATTCCAATCCGCAGCCCGTGGACATGATGGAGGATGAAGAGCTGGAAGTGCAGGAGGAAATCCTCCAGGGCAGGGTACTGCAGTTCGGGGATGAAGGAGACGACGTCCTGGCGCTACAGACACGGCTGAAGGATCTGAAGTACTACACCGGCAATCTGTCCGGCCGTTATCGGGAAGGCACCCGGAAGGCAGTGGAAACCTTCCAGGCTGATTTTGAACTGGACCAGACTGGTATCGCTGACCTGCGGACGCTGTCTATCCTGTTCTCCCTGAATCACCGGCCCCTGCGCTATGGTTCCTCCGGCGAAGACGTCAAGGAACTGCAGAAGCAGCTGACGGAGCTGGGATATTACAAGGGAAAGATCAGCGGCAACTACTTGGAAGCAACCAAGAAAGCCGTTGAAAACCTGCAGAAGAAAAACAACCTGGAAGTGAACGGCGTTGCTGACGCGGACCTCCAGGATATGATTGCGGAAGGAAGAATCCTGAGCAAGAGCGAAAAACCAGACGATACCAATACGCCGGCTCCCAACCTTTCAAATTATCTGGTTGACGATAATGAAAACGGCGTGGCCGTGGCGGACGTTGCCTTTGAGAAGAAGCTGAAGAGCGGCTCTTCCGGCAAACTGGTCAAGACCATGCAGGAGCGGCTGACGGAGCTGGGATACTACGAAGGTCCCATCAGCGGAAACTTCCAGAAATACACTACCCGTGCTGTGAAGGCAGTCCAGACCCAGAACGGAATGGAGTCCACAGGTGTGGTGGATGAAGAAACATGGAATGTCATCTTTAACGATGCCCGGATCGTAATGCCCGGCGCAACGCCGAAGCCCACGCCGGAACCCACCCCGGTGCCCTTCCACATCGTTGTGGATGTCGCGAACCAGGTGACCTCCGTTTACGGACGGGATGAGAATGGCGAATATACTGTACCGGTCCGGCAGATGCTCTGCTCCACCGGTATGAAAGCCACCCCCAGCGACGTGGGTGACTGGGTGCTGAACGGCCGGCACTCCACCTGGTGTATCTTCCCCAAGTGGGGCAACAGCTATGCCCGTTACTGGACGCGGATCAACGGAAGCATCGCGTTCCATTCCCCGATTTATACGGCAGTGAGCAACTCCGCCATGAAGATCAGCAGTTACAAAATGCTGGGTCAGCGGGCCAGCCATGGCTGTATCCGTCTGGCGGTCTGGGATGCAAAGTGGATATATGACAATGTAGGAGCCGGAACGGTGGTTTCCATTGTGGAAGGCATGGATCCGGATCCGGAGCTCCGCGACGCGCTGAAACTGCCGCCGCTGGACAAGAAATACTGCACGCCGATCTCCACGCCGGTACCGACGGCTGAGCCGGAATACAGCCTTGACAACGTGCCGCAGCTGGGCAAGCGCCAGTTGAAGGAAAACAGCCAGGGCGAAGACGTCTACTGGCTCCAGAAAACGCTGAAAGACCTGGGTTACTACGATACCAAGGTCACCGGCAAGATGCTGAAGAAGACTGTGAAGGCGGTCAAAGCCTTCCAGCAGGATCACGGCCTGAGGGCCAACGGCGGTGTCAACCAGGAACTGATTGACCTGATTGCGGAGACCGCACGGAATGCGAAGAATCCGCAGGAGACACCGGCACCGATCGCTACGCCGGCACCCTGAATAAAAAAGAGCAGGAATCCAAATGGATTCCTGCTCTTTTTCAATGAATAATGAAAACTTAAGACTTAAAACTTAAGAATAATTATGTCTGCCAAAGATCAACGCAACCAGAAGTTATTCCATGGGTTCCTCTGAATTATTTAAAGGCGTTATAGACCTGCAGTGCGGTTTCATGGCCGGCGAGGGCGGCTTTTTCATACCAGCGGAGGGCCTCTTCCATGTTCATCTCCACGCCCTGTCCGCACTGATACGCATAACCGAGGGCATACATGCTGCGGGCGTTTCCAAGTTCCGCGGCTTTCCGATACCATTCCAGGCCCTTCTGGACGTCCTGGGAGATGATAGAGCCGGTCATATACAGATAACCCACATAGTCGCAGGCAAGATTGCTGCCGGCTTCCGCGGCCTTTAGATAATATTCCATTGCCTTGTTCTGGTCTTTCTCAACATCGTTTCCGCGGAGATAGAAGTAGGCAACGCTCATCCAGGCATCCGCGTCCCCGGCCTCGGCGGCCTTGTAATAGTAATCCAGGGCAAGGGCGTAGTTCTGCTCCAGGACGGATCCGTCCTCGTAGAAGGAACCGACATACCAGTGTCCCTCCGCACTGCCGAGATCGGAAGCTTTCCGGTAGCAGTTCAGCGCTTCCACGGGATCCGATTTCATATCGATGCCCGCGTCATAGAGCCGGCCCAGATACACCCAGGCGGGAGCATATCCGGCTTCGCCGGCCTGCCGGAGGCAGGCGATGGCCTGATCGATATCCTTACCGACGCCGATCCCTTTTTCATAAAACTGTCCCAGCTGAAGCAGGGAAGCCGGATCACCGGCGGCAGCCAGATAACGCACAGCCGGGAAAGCGACCTGCGGACGGGGATCCGCCGCCTGCTGCTCAAGAGAGGCTTGCTTTTCCTTGCCGCAGGAGCTGCAGGTGTCGGAAAGATTACGGGTACCGCAGTCACAGCAGGTCCAGGCAATGGACAGCTCATGGCACTGATCACAGACGTTGGTCGTGGTTTCCGCACCGCAATACAGGCAGATCCATGACGGTTCCTGTGCCGGTGCGGCTGCCAGGGCAGGGGCACAGAAAAGCAGCAGGACAAGCAAAAGGGAAAGGATGCGTTTCAATTCACAATTCATAATTCACAATTCACAAATAATGGTTTTAAATAACAGAATGGAAATCAAGCGTTTTCGGTGAAATTCAATTACCTTAACGCTGAAGGTTAATCATACAGCAGGATCAGAGTAATAATTCTGAATTCTTAATTCTGAATTATCTATGATTACTGCATCTGGACCTTGATCAGCAGCTCAGGGGTTTCATTCTGGAGCAGCTTGACGTACTGATAGATTTCATCCTTTTCGTAACCCATGCGGGGCAGGTAGCCTTCCACACCGTCAAATTCTCCGCCGGGAGCGGTGACGTCCTCCAGCACCTTCGCGTTAGGGGAGGTGTAGCAGGTTTCCACGGTGATCATCATGCTGTTGTCATAATCCAGCACGTAGTTGATGAACTCATTGGCCAGCTCGGGATTGGCGGCGTTGGAGGGGATGAACATGCAGTCAATCGCGATGTTGGTGCCCTGGGTGGGAGCCCAGACAGCCAGCTTTTCATTTTCCATGCTGGCGTAGGCGGCGTCGCCGCTGTACATCATGGCGATCCACTTTTCACCCTGGGCCATACCGTCGATCATTTCATCGGTCACGAAGGAGGGGTGAATGGCCTGCTTCATTTTGACCAGCCAGTCATAGGCTTCCTGCAGTTCGTCAGGATTGTCGGTATTCATGGAATAACCCAGCGCCTTGAAGGCCATCATGAAGACATCACGGGGAGAGTCGTAGATGAAGGCATGACCGTCCAGTTCAGGATCCAGGAGGATTTCCCAGCCCTTATCCTCTACCTTGGCGGGATCGATCTTCGTGGTGTCATAGCAGAGCACAACGTTCTGCCACAGGTAGGGAGCGCTGTAGGTGTTATCCGGATCGAAGTAGAGACCCTTCATGGTGTCAGAGATCTGATCCAGGTTGGTGACGATTTCCTTGTCCAGGGGCAGGATCCGCTCTTCCTTGATCAGCCGGTCGATCATGTAATCGCTGGTGACCACCACGTCGTAGGAGACGCCGGTCTGCAGTTTGGTATACATTTCTTCCGGGTTGCTGTTCAGGGAGTAATTGACGCGGACGCCGAATTCCTTTTCAAAGTTATAGATGACCTCATCATCGATGTATTCGCCGTAGTTGAACACATTCAGCGTTCCGTCCGCCAGCGCGAACAGCGGCAGGCACACCAGGCAGATGATGAGCAGGGCAGAGATCAGTTTCTTAGACATTTCGGGGTTCCTCCTTTTGGGCTTTTTTATCTTTAATAATGGGCACCAGGTTCGTGAGGAGCAGGATCAGGGCAACCACCACAACAAACAGAGTTGCCATGGCGTTAACACTCAGATTATACCGCTTCATGGACTCAACGTACATGGAAATGGTGTTGATTCCTGGACCGGCGTTGAAATAGGAAACCACGAAGTCATCCAGGGACATGCTGAAGGCGAGCAGTGCGCCTGTCAGGATCGCGGGATAGATCTGGGGGATGATGACCTTGGTCAGGGCCTTCCAGGGGGTGGCTCCCAGGTCCAGGGCGGCTTCCGCCACGTTGTCATCCAGCTGCCGCAGCTTCGGCATGACGGACAGGATGACGAAAGGCGTACAGAAGGAAATATGGCTCAGGATCAGGGTAAGCATGCCAGGCTGAAGCTTGATGGACATGAACAGGAGCATCAGGCCGATGGCTGTGACGATATCCGGGTTCAGCACGGGCAGGTTGTTGATTTCCAGTACCACGCTGCGGATCAGCCGCCTGGCCTTGGACAGGCCGATGGCAGAGATGGTTCCCACTACCGTGGAAACGACGGTGGAAATGACCGCAACGATCAGGGTGACGTAAATGCTCTCCAGCATGGTACGGTCTTTAAAGAGGCTTTCATACCAGCGAAGGGAGAAACCGACAAAGTTGGTCTGGGATTTTCCCTCATTGAAGGAGAACAGCACGAGATAAACAATGGGGAGATAGATGAACAGCAGGACCAGCACCAGGTATAAGGATGAGAAGATCCGTGAGGAACGTTTTGCCGGCTTTTTCTGCAACGGTTCGCCGGAAATATCTCCGGGTTGCTTCTGCTTGGCAGTTTCCAGCTCGGTTTCTTTCTGTAAACTGACCCCCGCCAGATATTTGTTACTGACATTTCCCATAATATCAGTCCTCCTCTGCGCTGCGGTCCAGCTTCCTGGTTGCCCACATGGCGGTGATGATGATCAGGGCCATGATCAGGGAGATGGCGCTGCCGAAGTTCCAGTCACCGGTTTTCTTGAAGCACAGCTCGATCAGGTTGCCGATCAGGATGACTTCTCCGTTGCCCAGCATCCTCGGGATAAAGAAGCTGGACACGGCGGGCAGGAATACCAGCGTGATACCGGAGATGATGCCGGGAACGCTCAGGGGCAGGGTCACCTTCAGGAAGGATTTCACATTGTTGGCGCCCAGGTCGTGGGCGGCAATCAGCAGGTTGGGATCCAGCTTGGCAATGGCGGTATGGATCTGGATGATCATAAAGGGCAGGAAGTCATAGACCATACCGATGAATACCTTGAACTCGCTGCTGAAATCGAAGTTCAGCAGGATGCCGCGCCAGGCATAGGTCTTCAGAACCATGTTGATCCACATGGGAAGGGTCATCAGCAGGATCATGAAGGTCTGCTTCCTGTCCGGCAGGTTTGCGATGAACAGGGCAGCCGGATAGCCGATCAGCAGGCAGACGACGGTGGTCAGCAGCGCGATGCGCAGGCTGGTGAGCAGGATCCTGATAAAATCGGGATCCCTGATGAACCGGGCAAAGTTATCCAGCGTGAACTGGAAGGTGAGTGTGCTGTTGCCGGTATTGGTAATCGCGTAAAGGAAAATCATCAGCATCGGAGCGACGATGAAGACGCCGATCCACAGGCAGTAGGGATAGCTCATCCGGAAGAAGGATTTCATTCCACCACCGCCTTATGCATGACATGGATATCATCCGGTCCGAAGAGCAGGCCTACTTTGTCGCCCACTTCGTGATGGGAAGTGGTTTCGACTTTGTATTCCCGGCCTTGGGTGGCGAAGGTGATATCGTAGGAACCTTCCTTGATGTCCGCAGGATCGAAATCGAACTTGACGTCCGTGATGTCGATGGAGGAGTCATCCTGCAGGTTCCAGGCTTCAGCGCTGGCCCAGGTCTTCAGGTCGGTGGAGATGGCCATGGATTCCTGGATTTCATCCGGGGTGATGAAGAAGTCCAGGGCGCTGATACCGATGTTGTGGCGAGCGTCCTCCACGTATTCAGGATGGACAACGTAGACCTTGACGGTCACCTCGGTGTGCTTGTCCGTGCCGAAGGTGATGGTATAGACGCCGGGACGGTTTTCAATATTGTGGCTGACGTGGGTCAGGGAGATGTCGCGGTTTTCATCGTCCCAGGCCTGGGCGTTGGCGATGGAGATGAAGTCCTGATCGGTCATCTCCTTGTTTTCCAGGTCGTCGGAGTCAACGTAGAAGTCGTTGGCGCTGATCTTCTCGCCGGCTTCCTCGTTATAGATGTCGTGCTGGGTAACAACGTTCATTTTGACGGTCTTGCTGGTACCGGTCTTGGTTTCCACCATCAATTCATAGTGGACGCCCTTGAACAGCACGCTCTTAACCTCGCCGCGCAGGACGCCTTCCCGGGGCTTCACGATGGCGATATCTTCGGGACGGATCAGCACGTCCACCGGCTCGTTCTGCCGGAAACCGAAGTCCGTGCACTCAAAGGTTTTGTCGTCGAAACGGACTTTGTAGTCCGCCAGCATAACGCCTTCCATGATGTTGCTCTCGCCGATGAAGCGGGCGACATAGGAGTTAACAGGCTCGTTGTAGATTTCCAGCGGGGTGCCGATCTGCTCGATGGCACCGGCGTTCATGACCACGATCTTGTCGCTCATGGTCAGGGCTTCTTCCTGGTCATGGGTGACGAAGATGAAGGTGATGCCGACCTCCTGCTGGATGCGCTTCAGTTCCCGCTGCATCTCCTTGCGCAGCTTCAGGTCCAGGGCGCCCAGGGGCTCATCCAGGAGCAGCACGTTCGGCTCGTTGACCAGGGCGCGGGCGATGGCCACACGCTGCTGTTGGCCGCCGGAAAGCTTGGTGACGTTCCGCTTTGCGTAGCCTTCCAGGTTTACCAGGGAAAGCATACGGTTAACTTTCTGGGTAATGATATCGTTCGGCTGCTTTTTGATGCGCAGGCCGAAGGCGATGTTTTCAAAAACATTCAGATGGGGGAACAGGGCGTAGCGCTGGAAGACGGTATTGATCTCCCGCTTGTAGGCAGGGACGTTGTCGATGCACTGGCCGTCAAAGATGACCGTGCCTTCGTCCTGCTCCAGGAAGCCGCCCAGGATACGCAGCAGCGTGGTTTTGCCGCAGCCGGAAGGACCAAGCAACGTCACAAATTCATTTTCATAAATGTTCAGATTGACACCTTTAAGCACGATCTGGCCGTCAAAATTTTTGACGATATTCCTGAATTCGATCAGTTTGCGCATACCGCTCTCTCCTTTTCCGCATTTCCATAAGAATACAATTTAAATCATACACAAAAAGGGGGATCATGCAACAGATTCTTCCAAAAAATACAGGAAGAAAAATGTATTTTTTTCTGTAGTGATTTTTACCATTCCGGATACCCTTGAGACGTGATCGTTTCCAACCGCCAAACAGAAGGATCGGGGAGCTGTTTAAAACATTGGCCTGGGAAGGCTCTGCCCCTACGGCGGGTATGGGCGGAGTACAAGAAAAACACATAGATGGTAGGTTGAAAACAAGACGGCGGCAGAGTAATCTGTTCCGGAAGTGTTCCGGTAGGGAAAACCCGACCGGATGGAAAGAAAGGACTATTTTGGAATGAAGAAACTGATAACCCTGATGATGATCATGATGATGCTTCTTTGCAGCGTTTGCCTGCCGGCCCTGGGCGAGGCAGCCGAAAACATGGAAACAGCGGCTGTGATTCCATACCGGTTTGCCTCCGCGGAGGAAGGCCGGGAACTGATGCTGGCCAATAAAGCGTATTTTGATACTTTTAACGAGAACAAGATCGGATTCATTATGCACAAGAACGACGTGTCCATGGATGAATACCTGGATTTCGCCGGGCAGCAGGTGCTGGACTGGACAGATGCGGAAAAGGAACTGATCGACCGCTGCATGGCCATTGTGGAAGCGTCCTTTGTTGACAATGGCTGGAAAATGCCGCCACTGGAGACCGTCGTGTTTATCCGGACCACCATGGAGGAAGAAGACGGCGCCTTCGGATATACCCACGGCACGCAGATCTACCTTTCTGGTTCATTGGAACAGTACGCCACCCTGGCACCCGAGCAGATAGACGTGCCGGTCGCCACGATCCTGGCGCATGAGCTGTTCCACTGCCTGACCCGCTGCAATCCGTATTTCCGTAAGGATATGTACTCCATCATCCATTTCACGGTGGAAGACGCAGAATATGAACTGCCTGCCTCTGTGATGGAATACTACATTGCCAACCCGGACGTGGAGCACCACAACTCCCATGCCACCTTCCTGATCGACGGGAAGGAGACGGAGTGCTACACTGCCTTTGTGACCACAAAGCATTGTGAGAACGAGGAAGAAAGCTTTATGAATTTCGGCGTCACGGCGCTGGTGCCGGTGGATGGAACCGATACCTGGTACACCGTGAAACAGGCTTCCAACTTTGACGAGGTCTTCGGAACCAACACGGGCTACGTCATTGATCCGGAAGAATGCCTGGCGGACAATTTCTCCTATGCCGTGATCTACGGGGAGAAGGGGCCGGAAGGAAACGGATATCCGAATGCGGAAATCATTGAAGCCATCAGCCAATATCTCATCGGAGAATGAGAGACTTGCTCATTAATTCATAATTCACAATTCATAATTGCGGAGAAAACAGCACAAAGTGCTGTTTTTTTCGATTAAATGCGCATTCGCGTAGTATGGGATTCCTCGACTTCGCTCGGAATGACAATAGAGGCGGGGAGCCTATGACTACAATGTCGCCCAAGCTGAAGCTTTGCTGAAAACCAAATATAATTATGAATTGTTGAGGAGCCATCCGCGATTTAGCGAGGCGAATGACTCCCACGTTACAGCCGTCAAAGATCTGAAAGATCTTTGGTAACGGCGATCACGAAATTATGAATTCTCAATACGCCTGTTATCTGGTATAATAAATGTAGAATGTCCAATCAATCGGGATCAGAATGACAGGAGGAGAGAGACCATGGCCACTAAACGGAGAATAGCCTTTGTCGGATCCGAATGCTATCCTTTTGTAAAAACGGGCGGTCTGGGAGACGTGATGTATGCTCTGCCCAGGGCACTGGTAACCAGGGACTGCGAGGTGCGAGTCATCCTTCCCCTGTATGCCTGCATCCCTGCGAAATACAAGGAAAAACTGGAGTACAAGGGCTCCTTCATGATGGATCAGACGTCGGACGGGAGAAACTTCTACGTCGGTATCATGGAGCTGGAAATGGACGGAGTCATCTATGACTTCATCGACAACCGGGAGTTCTTTGACTGGGGCAATCCCTATACGGGACTGTGGGAAGATATTCCCAAGTACTGCTTCTTTGCCAAGGCTTCCCTGGCAATCCTGAATTACCTGGACTGGGCGCCGGATGTAATCCACTGCCACGACTGGCAGGGAAGCCTCGTGCCGCTGTATAAGCGGACGAAGTTCTGGAATTCGCCTGTGGGCAAGGCAAAGACCGTCCTGACGATCCACAACCTCCGGTTCCAGGGTATCTGCAGTATCGAACACCTGAAATACTGGTCCGGCCTGCGGGATGATCTGTTTGATTATCCGGTGCTGAAGCACAATGAGGATGAGGCCAATATGTTCAAGGGCGGCCTGGCCTTCGCGGACCGGATTACCACCGTCAGCGAGACCTACGCCCAGGAGATCCAGACGCCGGCCTTCGGCGAGGGCCTGGATGCCCACCTGCGCTATCACAGCCCGCGGCTGAAGGGTATCGTGAACGGCATTGACGTGGAGCAGTGGGATCCCGCGAAGGACGCCCTGCTGGCTGCTCCCTATGACGTGGAAAACGCCGTGGAGCGGAAGAAGGAAAACAAGCGGGCCCTGCAGGAGAAGCTGGGGCTGACCCAGGATGACCGGAAAATGGTCATCGGCCTGGTTTCCCGCCTGACGGACCAGAAGGGCCTGGACCTGGTGGACGCCATCTTCCCGCAACTGATTGACGGGAATACGCAGGTGGCGGTGCTTGGCACCGGTGACCCGCGGTACGAAAGCGCCTTCCGCTGGTTTGAGGGACAATACAAGGGCGACGTGTGCGCCTATATCAGCTATAACGAAGTCCTGGCCCATGCGATCTACGCCGGTGCGGACGCCTTCCTGGTGCCCAGCCTGTTTGAGCCCTGCGGCCTGACACAGCTGATCGCCATGCGCTACGGCACGGCACCGATCGTCCGGGAAACCGGCGGCCTGAAGGATACGGTGCAGCCTTTCCGTGGCGACCTGAACGAAGGCAATGGCTTCACCTTTGACCGCTATGACGCGAACCTGTTGCTGGAGGCCGTGAACCAGGCCAAGACCGTGTTCTTTACTGACCGGGGCGCCTGGGACGAGATGGTCCGGCGGAACATGCGGAAGGACGTGTCCTGGGAACAGTCGGCAGAGAAATATCTTTCACTTTATGACGAGGTCATTAAGTGAAAGAATGAATAATGAATACTGAAAACTTAAAAATGATATAGTGTTGAGTTTTCAGTGATGAGTGAAGAGTGTAGAGTGAAAAGTGTAGAGTTGCCGACAAGTCGGCATCCGGAGGAGTTTACCGATGCTTGAGTTTTGCACGCTGGGGACCGGCGGGACACTACCGATTCCCGAGCGGGCGTTATCTTCCCTTTATGTCCGGGTGAACGGGCGGAGCCTGCTGATTGACTGCGGTGAAGGCACCCAGGTCGGCATCCGCCGTCTCGGCTGGGGATTCCGCTGCCTGGACGGGATGCTGCTGACCCATTACCATGGAGATCACTGCACCGGCATCGCGGGCCTGCTGCTGAGCCTGGAAAAGGCAGGAAAGGATGAGCCCTTCCACATCTGGGGCCCCAGGGGGCTGAAACGTGTGGTGGAAGGCTTGTGCGTCATCGTACCCCAGCTTTCCTTCCCGGTGATGCTGCATGAGCTGCCTGCCGAGGGCGGGAATGTGGAGCTGATCGGCCTGAAGATCCGGGCGTTCCCGGTGGATCACGGCGGCATTCCCTGCTTCGGCTACCGCATGGCGCTGGACCGGGGCGCGGTCTTTGATCCGGAAAAGGCAAAGGAACTGAATGTTCCCATGAAGGACTGGAAACGGCTGCAGCAGGGAGAAGCGGTGCATGTGGGATTGAAACGGATCCTGCCCGGAGACGTGACCGGCGCGGCCCGCAAGGGCATCACGCTGGTGTTCTCCACAGATACCCGCCCCTGTGAAACGCTTGAAAAGAACTGCGCGGACGCGGATCTGCTGATCCTGGAAGGCATGTATGGCACGGAAGATAAGATGCCCCAGGCCCTGAAGAACCACCATATGCTCTTCCGGGAAGCCGCGGAAATTGCGCAGAAAACAATGCCCGGGGGACTGCTCCTGACCCACTTCAGCACCAGCCTGGAGGATCCGGAGGAGTACCTGCCGGAAACGAGAACGATTTTTGAAAGGACCTGGGCCGCAAAGGACGGCGAAACCGTTGTGATGCGCTACCCGGAAGGCAAGGAAAAAGCATGGATCAGTTTGTCCTGAAGGCGCCCTATGCGCCCTCCGGAGACCAGCCCCAGGCCATAGAGGCGCTGGCGGCAGGAATCCAGGCGGGACTGAAGGATCAGATCCTTCTGGGTGTCACGGGCAGCGGCAAGACCTTCACCATGGCTTCGGTGATTGAAAAAGTACAGAAGCCCACCCTGGTCATTGCCCATAACAAGACGCTGGCGGCACAGCTCTGCAGTGAGCTGAAGGCTTTCTTCCCGGACAGCCGGGTGGAATACTTCGTCAGCTATTATGATTACTATCAGCCGGAAGCGTACATCGCTTCCTCGGATACCTATATCGAAAAAGATGCCTCCATCAATGATGAGATTGACCGCCTGCGCCACTCGGCCACGGCGGCGCTTCGTGAGCGTAAAGACGTGATCATCGTCGCGTCCGTCAGCTGCATCTATTCCATGGGCGACCCCAGCGAGTACGAGGGACAGATGATCTCCCTGCGGCCGGGCATGGAATACAGCCGCACAAAGCTGATCCGGGACCTGATCGACATCCAGTATGAACGCAATGACGTGGAGTTTGACCGGGGAACCTTCCGGGTCCGGGGCGACACGATCGAGATCATCCCCGCGGGTGAAAACCAGAAGGCCATCCGGGTGGAACTTTTCGGGGACGAAATTGAGCGGATCTCCGTTATTGAGGCGGTGAGCGGCCATGCCCTGGCCACCCTGGAGCACGCGGCCCTTTTCCCGGCGACGCACTATGCCACAGACCCTGCCCACATGGAGGAGCACATCGGGGATATTGAAAAGGACCTGAAGCAGCGCATTGAGGAGTTTGAATCCCAGGGTAAGCTGCTGGAGGCCCAGCGTATTGCCCAGCGTACCCGCTACGATATCGAGATGATGCGGGAGATCGGATACTGCCAGGGCATTGAAAACTATTCCCGGTATTTTGACGGCCGGAAGCCCGGGGACGCACCCTATACGCTGCTGGATTACTTTACCGGGGACTTCCTGGTGATGATTGACGAAAGCCATGTGACTGTGCCCCAGATCCGTGCCATGTACAACGGAGACCGGGCAAGGAAAAATACGCTGGTGGAATACGGATTCCGCCTGCCTTCCGCCTATGACAACCGGCCGCTGCTGTTCAACGAGTTTGAGGAGCGCATCGGCCAGACTATCTTTGTATCCGCCACCCCCGGCCCTTATGAGCGGGAGCGGGCACAGCAGGTGGTGGAACAGATCATCCGGCCCACGGGCCTGCTGGATCCGGAGGTGATCCTGCGGCCGGCTACCGGCCAGGTGGACGATCTGGTAGGCGAGATCCGGAAGGTGACGGAGAAAGGCGAGCGTGTGCTGGTCACCACACTGACCAAGCGCATGGCGGAGAGCCTCACCGAGTATCTCAAGGAACTTGATATCAAGGTGAGGTACCTGCACAGCGATATCCAGACCATGGAGCGGATGGAGCTGCTGCGGGATCTGCGCCTGGGCGAGTATGACGTGCTGGTGGGTATCAACCTGCTGCGGGAAGGCCTGGACCTGCCGGAGGTCGCGCTGGTCGCGATCCTGGACGCGGATAAGGAAGGCTTCCTGCGGAGCGAAACCTCCCTGGTGCAGACCATCGGCCGGGCGGCTCGTAACGTGGACGGCCGGGTCATCCTGTACGGCGACCAGCTGACGGAGAGCATGGCCAAGGCCATGTCGGAAACCAACCGTCGCCGCGCCATCCAGGAGGAATACAACAAGGCCAACGGCATTACACCGGAGAGCGTGCGCAACGCGATTCGCAGCGTGCTGGAAATCACACGCCGGGTGGAGGAAACCGCTCCCGCGGCGTTGAATGAAGATGAACGTGCTGCCCTGATGCGGAAGATTGAGGATGAGATGCTCACCGCGGCGAAGGAGCTGGAATTCGAGCGCGCCGCGCAGCTGCGTGACAGGCTGCTCGAGCTCCGGGGTGAAGCGCCCATGAAGGACGATAACCAGAGCCGGCGGCACAGACGAAGGGAGAGAACAAGAAAGAGTGAACACTGAACATAAATCCGGGAACAAGCGGCTCTGGCTGGGGCCGGTGCTGCTGGCCGTGCCGTTCCTGGCGGTTATCATTTTCGCGGCGCTACGCCTGGGCCCCACCATCCTGCGGGTCATCAGCGTGCTGATCAAGGGGGCCGTCGTATCATGAAAAAGATTATCGCGTGGTTTTTTGCGCTCCTGCTGACCGGCAGCCTGATCCTTTTCGGCGTGTGCCTTGTGGGCCGTCAGGTGATTGCCCCGGCCATGGGGGACGAAGGGGCTCCCGTCAGCGATTCCCTGATCCGGGAGGAAAAGGATCTGGCCAGGGAACGGATCACCGCCCTGGCAGAGCTTTATGGCTTTAACCCGGAACCGGTCATTGCCGCTGTGAACGAGGACGTCCTGAAAGACCTGAACAGCCAGGCCTCCCTGTGGTGGAGCAGCGTGCTGCGGGATGGCAAGGCAGGTCAGGAACTCCACTGGGACACCAAAGAGGTGGAGCAGATCCTCATGGAGGATCCCGCTGTGCAGGAGAATCCGGAGGAAGCGGCGTATTTTGCCTACTCTGTATCAGAAGAAATCCATAAGAGCATTGTGAATATGGTGCTGCCCATGCGCCAGCTGGTTTTCAGCCTTGGACTGGAAAAGGCTGAAAAGCGGATTGACCTGGTCAATATCGTGGAGTTCTTCCTGGGCATGCCATGGGCAGCGCTGGCACTGTCCGCGCTGTTTGCCGGGTTTGCTGCCCTGGCTGACGGCCGGCCCCTGCGCCGGGTGCTCCGTTACATCGGTTCTGCCCTGGGTGCTGCCGCACTGGTGATGGCTGCAATCGTGGTGCTGTATCTTTGCGCGGGTATCCTCCCGATGATCCAGGAGGCTTCCGCCGGCCTGACCCTTCAGTATCAGAGCGTGGTCACCGGCTCCCTGCTGCTGACCGCCGGCATTGTGGCGTTGTTTGCGGCAGGCTGCGTGGTGTGCCTGCTGAAATGCAGGGAGAAGAAAGCATGAAAAGAGTGCTGACCGAATACACCTTCCGCACGGACCGGGTAGACCGGCCGCTGCGCCTGGCTGTGGCCTCAGACATCCACAGCTCGGCCTTTGACGATGTGCTGGGGGAGTTCGGCCGCTGCGACGCGGTGCTGGTTCCGGGCGATCTGGTGGATCGTCACCGGAAGAACAACAGCAATGCCCTGCGGTTCCTGGATGTGGCACCGGATTATGCCCCGGTGTTCCTGTCCGTGGGCAATCACGAGCGGAAGTATAAACACCGGGAAGAATTCCTGCAGCGGGTACGGGAAAGCCGGGTCACCCTGCTGGACAACCAAAGTACAGCCTTTCACGGCATCCGCCTCGGCGGCCTTTCCAGCGTCCGGGACGGTGTACCGGACAAGGCCTTCCTGGACCGGTTTGAAAAGGAAGAAGGCTACCGGCTCCTCATGTGCCATCATCCGGAGATGTACCGGGACTATGTATCCGGACGGGAGATTGACCTGACCCTCTGCGGCCATGCCCACGGCGGCCAGATTCAGATTGCGGGCCGCGGCCTGTACGCGCCGGGGCAGGGACTGTTTCCGAAGCTCACCCACGGCCTGTATGACGACGGGAAGATGCTTTTGTCCCGGGGGATGACCAACGGCGCCAAACCGCGGATTCCCCGCATCGGCAACCCCTGTGAACTGATTATCCTGAACATCACCCCCGCGTGATGTTGTTCCACAGAAGAAAAACACAGAAAGGACGGACAGACATGGATCAGCAAGACCTGAAACTGCTTACGGACTGGTTTGACCAGAACCAGGATCACAAGCTGAACTTCATCGAGAAGGAAGCCATCAAGCTGGCAGTGAAAAAAGCCTCTACAGTCGGCGATCTGCTGAAGACCGCACTTGATCTGCTGAAGAAGTAAGAAATCCCCCAAAGCGTTGACAATTTAAGGGGAAGAAGGTATAATGCACTTCATCCTCAGAAGATCCTGAAACACCTTGTACCGGGAGCGGAAGCAGGGTGTTTCTCTTACTATGAAAGGAGTCTCCATCATGCCTGAAGGAACGATCCTGACCGAAAGCGGTCTGAAGAAACTGGAAGAGGAACTGGACTATCTTGTTTCCGTCCGCCGGAATGAGATCAGCGAGCAGATTGCCGTTGCCCGCGGATTCGGCGACCTGAGCGAGAATGCCGAATACGACGAGGCGAAAAAGGAACAGGCCAAGGTCGAGGAGCAGATTACCCGCCTGCAGGCTACCATCCGGACCGCCACCGTTGTTGCGGATGACGAAATCACCACCGAGAAGGTATCCATCGGTACCGTTGTAAAGGTGAAAGACCTGGATGACGGCGAGACCTATGAATACTCCATCGTCGGTGCGAACGAAGCGGATCCCCTGGAGAACAAGATCTCCAATGAGAGTCCCGTGGGCGCGGGCCTGATCGGCATGAAGAAGAACCAGACCGCCACCATCGTGATCCCCGCCGGTACGCTCCGGTACAAGATCCTGTCCATTCGCAAGGACTAATTTAACGAATACAGAAAAGGAATGAAGCTGATATGGCAGATATGGAAGTTCAGAACCTGAACGAACTCCTCCAGATCCGCAGGGACAAGCTGGCGGAACTGCAGGAAGCGGGCAGGGATCCCTTTGTCATCACAAAGTATGACGTGACGCATCACAGCAGTGATATCCGGGACAATTATGACGAGCTGGAAGGCAAAGAAGTTGCCATCGCCGGCCGTATGATGTCCAAACGCGTCATGGGTAAAGCTTCCTTCTGCAACATCCAGGACCTGAAGGGCGGTATCCAGTGCTATGTGGCCCGGGATTCCATCGGTGAAGATCCCTACAAGGACTTCAAGAAGATGGACATTGGTGATATCGTCGGCCTGAAGGGCACCGTCTTCAAGACCAAGACCGGGGAAATCTCCGTTCATGCCAACGAGCTGACCCTGCTGAGCAAGAGCCTGCAGATCCTGCCGGAGAAGTATCACGGCCTCACCAATACCGACATGCGCTACCGCCAGCGGTATGTGGACCTGATCATGAATCCGGAAGTGAAGGACACCTTCGTCAAACGGTCCAAGATCATCAGCACTATCCGCCGTTTCCTGGACGCCCAGGGCTTCATGGAAGTGGAAACTCCCATGCTGGTCGCCAATGCCGGCGGCGCCGCGGCCCGTCCCTTCGAAACGCATTTCAACGCGCTGGATGAGGACTTCAAGCTGCGTATCTCCCTGGAGCTGTACCTGAAGCGCCTGATCGTCGGCGGCCTGGAAAAGGTCTACGAGATCGGCCGCGTTTTCCGGAATGAAGGCCTGGACACCCGCCACAATCCGGAATTTACCCTCATGGAACTGTATCAGGCCTATACCGATTATCACGGCATGATGGACCTGACCGAGAATATGTACCGCTACGTGGCCCAGGAGGTGCTGGGTACCACGAAGATCGTGTACAACGGCATCGAGATGGACCTGGGCAAGCCCTTTGCCCGGATCACCATGGTGGACGCCGTGAAGCAGTACGCCGGTGTGGACTTCAACGAGATTCACACGGTTGAGGAAGCCCGGGCCGCCGCGAAGGCACACAACGTGGCCTTTGAAGAGCGCCACGGCAAGGGCGATATCCTGAACCTCTTCTTCGAGGAGTTCTGCGAAGAGCATATGGTTCAGCCCACCTTCGTCATGGATCACCCGATCGAGATTTCTCCCCTGACCAAGATGAAGCCCGGCAATCCGGACTACGTGGAACGCTTCGAGTTCTTCATGAACGGCTGGGAAATGGCCAATGCCTATTCCGAGCTGAACGATCCCATTGACCAGCGCCGCCGCTTCGCCAAGCAGGAAGAACAGTTTGCTGCCGGCGACGAGGAAGCCAACCACACGGATGAAGACTTCCTGAACGCCCTGGAGATTGGTATGCCGCCCACCGGTGGTATCGGCTTCGGTATTGACAGGATGTGCATGCTGCTGACGGATGCCGCCGCGATCCGTGACGTGCTGCTCTTCCCGACAATGAAGAGCCAGGGCGCTGCGAAGAACGAGGCGAACAACGCTGCCCAGGCTGCCGCCAAGGAAGCGAAGGAAGCTGAGAAGATCGACTTCTCCAAGGTGGAGATTGAGCCCCTGTTTGCTGATTTCGTCGACTTTGAAACCTTTTCCAAGAGCGATTTCCGCGCGGTGAAGGTGCTGGCCTGCGAAGCGGTGAAGAAATCCAAGAAGCTGCTCCAGTTCACCCTGGACGATGGCAGCGGCACACCGCGCACCATCCTCTCCGGCATTCATGCCTTCTATGAACCGGAAGAGCTGGTCGGCAAGACCTGCGTTGCCATTACCAACCTGCCGCCCCGTCCCATGATGGGCATCGAAAGCTGCGGTATGCTGCTCTCCGCCGTGCATAATGAAGAAGGCGAGGAGAAGCTGCACCTGCTGATGGTGGATCCTCATATCCCGGCCGGCGCCAAGCTCTACTGATTATCGAGAACCTGGACAAAAACAGATCACAGCCCCGTTTCCGTCATCGGAAAACGGGGCTGTTTTGAAAGGAAAAGACAATTGGAAAAATCTCTTCAGATCAGACCTGTCAATGAATCCGACGTGAAGTTCCTGTATCAGCTGATGAACTGTCCGCCTGTGCTTGAAAGGCTGAACGAGGTCCCGACCACCCGGCAGGACTGGACAGACGCCATCAGCGAGTGGCTGAAGGACGAAGACGAGGAAGACTATATTGTCCTGGCTGGAGGCATCCGGACGGGCTGGCTGGGCATCAACGGCCTGCTGGGCGGGGACGGCATCGCATACCTGAAGATGGCGGCCTTCCTGCCGGAATACCAGGGAAAGGGATACGGAACCAGCTCCATCCGGGAAGTGCTGGACAGCCTGAAGCAGAGGGGCATTGAGCAGGTATTCCTGTACACTGACAGCGACAATGCACCTGCCCAGGCCTGCTACCGGAAGTGCGGGTTCAAGGTCGTTGAATCCCTGACAGAGACCATGTCCAACGGTAAAGAGGTGGACAGGGTGAAAATGGTATCCTGCCTGAAATAAGGGCAAATACAATACACTTTGGAGGAAAATATGAGTTATACAGACCGGAAAGTCAAAGTTACGGTGGTGGAAAGCCACTGCCCGAAATATAAGGTGGGTGACGTCATCTGCTTTGTAGGAAGCGAGATCGATAAGGAACACAGCGACAGAATCTGCATGGTCGCCATGAACGCACTGTATCCTTTTATTTACGCGTTCCGGCGGGGCGGCAACCTGCGGAACGGCCCGTATCAGTGTACGGACTGCGGTGAAACAGTCAAGTTCACGGTTGAAAACATGGACTGAAAAAAGAACCGGCTTCATGATGAAGCCGGTTTGTTATATGCGTGTAATTCGTCAGCCGTTCTCTTCGCCGGTGATCTCCGGGACGGAGAGGGAAGCGACGGGGACAAAGCCGCGGAACTGGCCGTTGGCGTTTGCTTCAATGTAGGCGTATTCGCCCAGGGTTCCCAGCAGCGTGACCTCGGTGCCTTCCGAAAGGACGGCAATGGATTCGCCAGAGAAGAGCGGGTCATCCGTTACCGCAGCGGTCTGCAGCACGGTGCGGACGTTGCCGACCAGCGTCAGCGGGGCAACCTCCGCTTTCTTCGGCAGGGCCTTGGACTGGATATAACCGATGCGGTAATGAGTGGAGTCAATCGCATACTGGATCATGATCCAGCCGTTCTGCTCGCCGAAAACCTGAATCCAGTCGTTGGTGGAAACGGATGCCTTTCCGTTTGCGCCGCGCAGGTAATTTTCACCCGGGCCGGAATAGACTTCGTACTTCTTGCCGCCGGTGAACTTGATCACTTCCGCGGTCAGCGTTCCGCCCGGGAGCGTGGGCGCAATGGTCAGTTTGTTCCGCGCTTCCTTCAGCGTGCCGGGCAGACTGCTCAGGTTCACATACCGCAGATCCGTCTGCACGGTGCCGTAGGCGCTGCCCTGGTACTCTTCGGCATCCTGGCCGCCGTAGTAGGCGAGCCGGTTTTCAGAGGCAGCGATGGTAACCCAGGCGACTTCATCGCGGAATTTCCACAGCTGCCAGGTGCCGTTTTTCTTCTTCGTGTAATAGGCCCGCTTTTCAAAGCTGTGGATGTCTGAATCAACGTTATAGGGGTGCTCATAATTCTGGATGAGGACGATGCCGTCTTTTTCCCAATCGCTTTCAACGGTCACCAGCCCGGTGCCCTGAGGAACAGCCTTGCTGGTCTTGGCATAAATGGACCAGCCGCTGCCCTTCGGATTCAGGACGTACAGGATGTTGGTTCCGTTGGCTGCCTGCATGACGACAAAGGCGCAGCCGGAATGCTCCAGGCAGCTTGTTGCCGTGTAGCCGGAAAGGGCTTCCTTTTTCAGGGCTTCATGGATCTGATCAGGGATGGTTACCTGATCCGTGGCGCTATAGCCGTCCGCGAACGCTGCCGCGGCCGAGATCAGCAGGATTGAAGCCAGCATAACTGCAAGAAACCGCTTCATAACATATTCCTCCATTTTTCCTTATCTTCATCTTATCATGTGCTGCAGTGAAATGAAAGCCTTCACTATATCGTACGAAACAGTGGAGGCTTTCCTTCCATCTGTCCAAAAATGATTTTTTGATGACAGAACGGAAACATGCAAAACTTGTATAAATACCTTCCAACTTGACATCAGCCGCGGCGAAAAACGCATGATATAATTGTGCCAGAACAATTTGTATTCTGTATGCAGTCGTCATAAGGGGCAGTTTTCTTCGCGGCGGGAGCTGACTGGACCAGTGTTTCTTTTTCGGCAGATGACAATTGAAAAAGGAGGAATCATAAGCATGAACAGAGGCACAAAAGCAGGGTGTGTTTTTCTTTGCACAGTGTTGACAGTTGTTTTTTGCTTTGCCTGTACTGGAGGGATTGCGGAGCAGGCCGGCGGTGACCTGCTCCTGGTGATTGACATGCAGAATGCCTATACGGCGGAAGGCCCCTGGACTTGTCCCAACATGGGCAGGGCGACGGAACAGATCATCGCCCTGATTGAATCCGGCCGGTTTGCGGAGATTGTTTTCACCCGTTTTGACGCGCCGCAGGATCCTGTCGGCACCTGGAAAGACTATAACGTTATTAACCAGGAAGTCAATGAGGATGAATGGATGAATGAGATGGTTCCCCAGATGGCGCCCTACCTGGAGCAGTATCCCGTCTACTCCAAGTCCACATACTCATCCATGACCGTTCCGGAAATCCGGGCTGCGGCGGAACAGTGTATAGCGCGCGGCGGCTCGGTGGTGCTCACGGGGGTTGTGAGTGAGTGCTGCGTCCTGTCCACTGCCTTTGAGGCGATTGATCTGGGCTGTCCCGTAGTTTATATCACCGATGCCTGCGCCGGCTGCAGTGATGACCTGGAGGCAGCGGTTGTCAGCGTGCTGGCAGGGCTGGACTATGTGCAGACCACAATCCTGGATACCGCCGGATACCTGGAAAAGGCGGCGGCTGAATAAGATCACGTGATGTTTGCCCCTGATGACGTTTCCTGCCGGAGCCGGCCTGTAAAGGCCGGTTTTTTTATGGAAACAACCAGAAAAGGGTTGACAGAAAATAAGTAATATGTTACATATATTATAAACATGTAACATATTACATGCTTCAAAAAGAAGGTGAGAAGATCAGATGAATTATGATGAAGCGATGGGTATGGGTAAGGTAGAGTTCGGTAAGATGCCGCCGCAGGCGTTCCTGCTGGGTCTCCTGAGCGCTTTCGACAACCGGTATCAGGCTTCTGCGGATAATTTCATGAAGGAGATCACCTGGAAGCAGTTTTTTGCCATCATCTGCATCAAGCTGTGCAGGGAAGCACCTACGCTGAATGATCTTGCGGACGTCATGGGCAGCTCCCATCAGAATGTGAAGCAGATCCTGTTGAAGCTGGAGCGCAAGGGCTTTGTATCAATGACAACGGACGGGAAGGACCGGCGGAAGCAGCGGATTGTGCTCACGGAACAGTGCCGCGAGTTCTGTGAGAAAAATGACGCGCCCAGCCAGGAGATCATCGGCTGTATCTTTGAGGGCATCGATGAAGACAAACTGAGGATTACCATAGAAACCATCATGACTATGGAAAGGAATGTGAGCAAGCTATGAAAACAGTTGTGATTTACACGTCTCAGACAGGCTTTACGAAGCGGTATGCCGAATGGATCGCGAAAAGAATGAATGCGGATATCCTGGATCTGAAGGAGGCGAAGAAGAAACCGGACAGCTTCTTTGATGGATATGATGCCATCGTCTACGGCGGCTGGTGCATGGCCGGGAAAGTGGCAAAGTGCGGCTGGTTCCTGGGCAAGGTTTCCGCCTGGCAGGGGAAGCGCCTGGCCATTTTCGCAGTGGGCTGCAGTCCGGACGGTACCCCGGAGGTGGCGGCAGCTATGAAGCAGCTGCTGACGGATGAACAGCGGAAGTATATCAAAGCATTCTACTGCCAGGGCGGTATTAACTATGACCGGATGAGCTTCCCTTACAGGATGGCCATGAAAATGTTCGCCGGTTCCCTGAAGAATAAGAAGAATGCCACAGCCAAGGATAAGGAAATGGGAGAATTCATTGCGCAGAACCATGACCTGGCGGATATCCGGTTTATTGAACCGGTGGTTGCTTACCTGGAAGAAAAAAAGAACCCGGCTTCGTAAGAAGGCGGGTTTTATATTGGCGGTGATCTGTCAGGGACAACTCAACGCAAAGATGGCATTCATGCAGGTACCGATGCATGAATGCCTGTATGTTCAAGAGGGAAGGCCTCCTTCTTACATGGAAGGGAGACTGAAGCGTCAGGCGCCGACAAGCTCGGAACGCTTGACCTTGAAGTAATCGGCAATGTCGTCAATCAGCTCCTCATCCGGAACGGAAAACCCGTGTTCCCAATTGGCCACGGTGCCGCGCATCAGACCGAAGATTTCATCCAGCGCAGCTTCACTCAAATTGCGGGACTGCCTTAATTCCCTGATCTTCTCGGCAAACATTCTCTTACCTCCTGTCATGGTTTGACTTTCTCTGATCTTTTGATTAAAGCATAATTCTCTTTTGTGAAAACGCAGTGAACTGATTGTGAAATCAGTGAACATACTATATGAACGAATGGAGAGACAAAAACCTTCCCGGGGTATCTGCAGATCTTCATGACGAGTCTTTTCCTGCCGGGAAAAGCATGATATGATAACAAAAAACTGCCGGAAAGAATGATCATGGAGGACAAAGGATGGGAAACTGCGAATGGGGATTCACCTTTGAGGCAATGAGGGTTTACCATGATACAGAATGGGGCGTGCCGGTGCATGACGACAGGAAAATGTTTGAGCACCTGATGATGGAGGCCATGCAGTGCGGCCTGTCCTGGTCCCTGATGCTGAAAAAACGGGAGATTTTCCGTTCCTGCTTTGACGGGTTTGATTATGACAGGATCGCAGCTTATGACGAAACGGACGTGGAACGCATCCTGAACACGGAGGGCATGATCCGCTCCCGCCAGAAGATCCTGGCAGTGATCAATAATGCCCGGTGCTTTCAGAAGATCCGCTCGGAGCATGGCAGCTTCTGTGACTGGCTGTGGAGCCATACCGGCGGAAAGACGGTTCTGTATATCGGCCATGAAAGCAAGGGTATTCCGGCACGCAACGGCCTGTCTGACGATATTGCGAAGGAACTGAAGAAATACGGCTTCAAGTATATGGGCAGCATAACCGTATATGCCCATCTGCAGGCTTGCGGCATCGTGAATGATCATGATCAAAACTGCCCCTGCTATCAGCGGATCAACGCGGCCAATCCCACCGTGCGGAAACGACGGGACCGGGAGAAATAATGCGCAATACTTCATGGGGAAGATCATGAATGCCGAAGGGAAACATATATGAAAAGGGAGACTGCTGCGGAAACAGTCTCCCTTGTTTTTACATTGCCTTCAGGGCACCCTTGCGGTCGTACATCCGCTGGTCGGCCCGCTCAAACACACGGCGGTAGCTGTTGTCCTGGCCGGGACGGAAGATGGCAAGCCCGCTGGCCACCACAGCCTTTCCGGAGTGCATGTTCATCTCCACATGGGTTTCAAAAGCGGAGATCAGGATCTTCCGGTTCCGGTAATCCTCACCCTCCAGCAGGGCCACAAACTCATCTCCGCCGATGCGGTATACGGGGCTGTGCTGGAACTGCCTGCAGATCATCCTGCACGCTTCCTGGATGTAACGGTCGCCGGCTTCATGGCCCTGGGTGTCGTTTACCTGCTTGAGCCCGTTCATGTCAAACACGACCACGCCGAACTCCCGGATACTGCCTTCGGCAATCCGCTCATCCAGGTGTTTCTCTGTTTCAACATAGGCGTGGGTGTTTTTCACACCGGTCAGAGAATCTGTATAGGCCAGGTGCCTGGCGGAGCCGAGCTCCAGCTTCTGGCGCTGCTCCCGGGCCAGCATTTCCTCCAGTTCCCGCCGGCGGTCTTCTTTCATGTCGCCCACAACGAAGGTATGCAGGATGCAGACGCTCAGCAGACAGCCCATGGAATACATGGGAAGCAGGGGATAGAGGATCTGGAGTGATACCATCACGGTCATCGTGAGTCCGAAGGATCCGATGGCCTTGTAATGGCGTTTGATCACTTTTTCAGCCTTGTGGGCAACAACGAATACATACACTGAGGTGGACAGGAACATCAGCACCTGAAGCCCCAGCAGGATGCTGCGCATCATGCCTCCGTGATAGTTGCCCGCGGGATCAAACCAGAACATCAGTGGTGCGAATATGTTCAGGAACAGCACCAGGGCAACCAGTACCAGGAACATCCATCCCGCAATGGAAAGCAGCTGCATCAGCTTGCCGTTCAGCTTCAGGTAGAGGAACACATACCGGGTCCACATGAAAACGGTGGCGGCCATAGCCAGGAAATAAAATACCGTATCCGCGGTTGTAAGCGTGACAAGACGGGCATCATAGAAGATGCCCCAGAGAATATCAGCTATGTAAAACAGAATCACTGCCAGGATCATGCCGCGGTAGGAATCCGCGGCGGGGGTGCCCTTCTGGTAGTGAGCATTTCGGATTACGTCGTAGTTAACAATTACGTGAACAAGCAGGGCCAGCAGGCCGGTCGTCGAGTAGGACATTAAAGCAACTTCCTGACTATTTATTCAAAAGTTTCAGTCAATCGCCGGGACGAAAATGACCCGGAGAAAACGATTGCACCAAAACTGTCAGAATCGGTCTATCACATGTGCCGGATATTACATCCGTAACCGGGATGCTTTCTGACATGTCACTATTATACCATATCAGGCGTAAATCCAAAAGCCTTATGTACATACATTTCAACGGTTTCAGCGTTTTTTTACAGAATTGTAAAAACCTGCGGAGTTCAGCTGAACAACGCAGGTTTTTATTGATTTTGGATTTGGCCTAAAGATCAGGTTCGGAACACGTACTGCTTCAGGCGGTTAAAGGCTTCCTGCACCTTTTGCAGGGGAAGAGCCAGGTTCATCCGGATGCTCCAGGGACCGTTGAACAGCCAGCCGGGCTGCCAGGCGATGCCCACGTCAGTTCCCTGAACCAGCAGTTCATCAATGGTCAGGTTATGGGCTTTGCACCATTCCTCACAGTCCAGGAAGAGCATATAGGTGCCCTCCGGTTTCATGAGTGTTACGCCCGGGAAGTAATTCCGGATAAAGTCACAGGCGAAGTTGATGTTACCGCTCAGGGTCTCACGGAGCTCATCCACCCATTCCTCACCCTCGGGACCGTAGGCACCGAGGAGCGCGTGCATGGAAAGGACGTTCATATTGTTGTAGTCGCTCATGGTGGACGCCTTGGCCTGTCGATCCCGGAGCCAGTCGTTATAAATGATGTGGTAGCTGCCTACCAGGCCGGCCAGGTTGAAGGTCTTGGAGGGGGCGTAGAAGGCGGCTGTGTGGTTCCGGGCATATTCGGAGACGGACTGAACCGGAGTGTGCTTATGCCCGTTGAGGGTCAGGTCGGACCAGATTTCATCCGAGACCACCCATACGTCATACTTCTCGAAGATCTCCATGGCCTTCCGGATTTCCTCCGGCTCCCAGACCCGGCCGCAGGGATTGTGGGGAGCACAGAAAATGGCCGCGTGGATTTTGTTCTCCACGATTTTCTTTTCCATGTCCTCATAGTCCATCCGCCAGATGCCGTCCGCATCCTTGACCAGCGGGTTGTGCACCAGCCGGTAACCGTTATACTGCAGGGCATGGGTGAAACCGATATAGTGGGGCGTCTGGATCAGCACTGGATCTCCGCGGGAACAGAGTACATTCAGGGTGGAGATGACACCACCCAGCACGCCGTTTTCATAGCCGATATGTTTCTTTTCCAGGCCGGTAACGCCGTTACGTTTTTCCTGCCAGCGGATAATGGACTGGTAGTATTCATCTGAAATATTGAAGTATCCGAAGGCCGGGTGCTGCACCCGGCGGATAATCTCCTCCTGAATCGCGGGGCAGGTGGCAAAGTTCATGTCCGCCACCCACATGGGGATGGCGTCAAAGCCTTCCTTCGGCGCGCCGGGGGCGCCTTCGTGGCCTATATCGTCCAGGGCAATGGCGTTTGTTCCGCGGCGGTCCGGCATGGTGGTGAAATCGTATTTCATGAAAGATCCTCCAAAAAAACTGATGCTATAAAGATTATAGCATCAGTGAATGAATACTGAAAACTTAAAACTTAAAAAGAATAATGATATCTGGTTGTGAAACGGCTTTTGCAGGCAAAGGAAACCGCCCGCGGGTGCGGACGGAAAGTGTCAGGTGTTTTCACGCATTTTCCGGTTCAGGTCGTTGACACCTTTGCGCATGCGGGTGTACTCCGCAATCCAGATAGCCGCATAGATAGCCAGGAAGATGCCGATGTAGGTCAGGAATCCGGTGAAGCTGTGCTTCATCCACTGCATGAAGTAAGCGATCGGCAAGGTGATGAGAGCAACCACCAGCAGGTGAACCACGGTCATCTTCGTCAGGCTCCAGTCTGTTTCCCAGATTACGGTCGCGCCTGCGAAGACCGCGCCGTACAGCAGGGAACAGATAAACTGGATCAGCACGGCGTTGATTTCGGAGCCGCAGTCCTCAATCAGTGCGGGGACAACCGCATAGTAGTGTCCGTCTCCCTTGCACAGGGAAATGATAATGGTAATCGCGGTGCTGATCAGCAGACCGATGGGCATGCCGACCAGGGCGCGCCGCAGCGCTTTATTCCAGAGCTGTTTATTCATATGCCCAATACCTCCTTGATTTTTGATACATATCGTCTTGAAACATAGGTTTTACTGCCGTCGGCCAGGGTAACGCAGATCGTGCCGGCAAAGCTCAAATCAAAGCTCCTGACCTTCTTCAGATTGATGATTTCTGAGTTGGAAATCCGCACAAAGCGTGAGGGCTTCAGCCGCTCCTCAGCTTCGTACAGGCGAAGCCGGAGCATGTATTCACCCGCGGGCAGCACGGCGTATACTTTGCCGTTTGCAGCATAGATTCTAAGGATATCCTTTTCATCCAGAACGGTGACGGTGTCCTCGCGGAAACCGGCGATCATCTTTGGCTCGGATTCGGACAATGCCTGTACCAGGGCATTGACTTCCTCCGTGAGTTCGTTTGCCATGACAATCACCTTTGGTTCTGTGACCGATGGATCGATTCTGACTTCAACCTGCACTTTTCTGACTCCTTTCTCCCGGGTGATTGCATTATATGAAAAAAGAGGGATGGTTTTCCACTGTTTTGCGACAAGTGGTCGAAAAGGAAATATAAACGGATGAAATATCGCTTCGCGATGTGAAATATGTGACTTCGTCAAATGTGAAATATTGAGCCTGGGGCTCAATGTGAAATATCCGTGCTTACGCCCGGATGTGAAAGTATGTTTTGCCTTGCCTCTGTAAGGGGATGGGTGATATGATACTGAAAGACAGAAAGACAATCAAAAGAATATACAGGAGGATTTGACGATGATGTATGCGCTGATCCCGGTATGCCTGTGCCTGATGGTGATGTTTCTGAGCAAGGAAAGCCGGAAGGAATATATACCCGCAGTGATCCTGAAAGGGTTGGCTTCCGCCTGCTTTGTGGTACTTGGTTTCATGCTCTCTGACGGGACAAAAACCGCACAGCTGATTACCACCGGCCTGCTGCTGGGCGCCATCGCGGACGTGCTGCTGAATCTCCGCCTGGTTATTCCGGAAAAAGGACAGCCCATCTTCCTGATCGGTATCCTGGTTTTCCTCAGCGGGCACATCCTGTACTTGATCGCCGTAATGCGGGGCGCGGCACACTGGTGGATCTGCCTGATCGCTGCGGTGATCCTCACGGCCTTGCTGATGATGTGGATCTTCAAACAAATCTCAGCGAAGAAGGCGTTCAAGATCTTCGGCGTGGTGTGTATCGGCGCCATTGTGCTGCTGAACTGCGTGGCCATCGGTAACCTGATTGTTTCACCCTCCGCTTTTACTGCTGTGTTCGCGGCCGGAGCCATCCTGTTCCTGCTCAGCGATATTGTCCTGATCCTGAACACTTTCGGGAAGGAAACAAAGCAGAGCCTGCGGGTAACGAACATCAGCCTGTATTATGCCGGGCAGATCCTGATCGCCCTGAGCCTGATGTTCCTGAACAAATAAGCAGAAAAGCGTGGCTGTAAAAGTCACGCTTTTTTGCTGGGAAGAAATGGATGCTGTATCCCGTTTCAATAAACGGAGGTGGCTGACAATGAAAACCACAAAACAGAAACGTCTCTTTATGCTTGTGCCGGTATGGCTGCTGCTCTTTGGACTGCTTCTGTGGGCAGGGACAGCGTCAGCCGGCTGGAATGATTTCCGTGTATCGACGGAAGGAAAAGGAATAACCGTTTACAGTTCTTCCTCCGGTTCCTCGAAAGCCGGTATCCTGTATAACGGTTATGGCAATGGCCTTTCCCTGGAATCAACTAATGGGAGATATGAATGTGATCTGACTTTGGACTATTCTGTCTGGGTGAACCAGGAGAAGGCGGAAAGCCTGATTCCCCAATGGACGGATAAGATGGAAAATGATGAATATGAAGCTCTTATGGAGAACTGGGAGAAAAATCGTCCCTGTAATATGTTCATGGTTGAGGTTGTAAAGGATGATACGCCTGTTTACAGCTCTCCCGGGCATAAGCATGTTACGGTCCGCCATAAAAAAGGAACGCTTCTCCTTGTCTGCGGAGAATTCGGAAATGATTACTATGTGGAAGAACGGGCAGACGGCTTTGTCGCCAAAGACGCTGTTCGTAAGGTTTCAGACCTGAAGGCTGATCAGATCAACAATGCGTATGAAGATGACAGCCTGCCCGTACAGACGCTTTATGCGTCTGAAACGGAACCGGTTTATAAGGTTGCTTCCGCGGGTGCATATGGCGATGATTCAAATGTTTTCTGCTATACGAGCAACCAGAAAGTCAGGGTGCTGTGCGACCTGGGCGACTGGGTCCAGCTGTCCGGCGGCGGTTTTGTGGAAAAACGCTTCCTGGATCCGGAGGGAGCACATTCCTATCCGACGGCCTGGGTCAAATGCGATGGGGCACTGGATCGGCTGAACCTGAGATGGTGCGCGAATACGGATTATACGGCGGAAGTGAAACTATGTTCCGGCGTTCCAGTCCACGTGATTACTCAAACGGAAAAATGGGCAGTGGTTTTTGTTACCGGACCGAATGGCGGATACAATGAGACAGGCTGCGTTATGAAGGAGTATCTGTCTTTTAACGGCAAGGATATCGAATACAGCGGTATCACCCAGGTGCGGTTAAAAGAGAATGTGAACGCCCGCTTTTCAAATTACGGGGATTATTCGGAGCTGCCTGCCGGAACACTGTTGAATGTGATAGGTGTTTTCCCTTCCAGCAGCAGTCATTCGGATTCGACAGAACACTATCTGTGTGAAACGGAAGACGGCCGCTATATTGAGATACAGGAAAGCGGTGTGCTGGAACCTGTGAATACGGAAACCGGCATTTTTGCCAAGGTCAGTTCCGCAGTCCGGATGCGGACGGAACCCGATCCGGAAGCTAAGGTGCTGCACCAGGTGAAAGCGAAGACAAAGGTGGAAGTCCTCCTGCGCGGGGAGATCTGGACAATCGTGAAATATAAGAACGAAATCGGCTATATGATGAGCCGTTACCTGAGCTTCCCGTAAGGGCGGATTCCACATCAGGAAGATTTTATCGGTTTCATTCGTTAAGTTGACAGGACATCCTGTCAGCTTTTTTCGTGTGACAACTTTTTTGAATAAGGAGAGCATATATGAAAGAGAAGAAGCTCTTTATCGCCATGATTGCGTTATGTGCACTGATCATCGTCGGCTGGGTTTACGTTGGCGTCATTGCGCCCTATATCTCATGCCGCCGGGCGGAGAAAGCCATCGAGGCCATAAAGCTGCCGGAAGACGCGGTTGTGTTCCTCAAAACCCGGGCGGAGCAGTCCGAAGTCAACTGGGAGCATGTGCGGGGCGAAAAGGTGGTTTTCTGCGAAAACGGAACGGAATACGTCAGGCTGTTTGTTGAGGGAAACAATGATCCGGAAAAGCTGAAATATATCCGCATATGGTCCATGGATACCCCGGACGATATGAGCATCTACGGATATGACCGCATGGGATCAAGTCCCGTGGATAAGGAAACCCAGAAAAAGATGCTGCTTGACGGGATGGACAAATACGTCAAGATCCTGTACCAGTATCCATACTGATTCCCAAAGCTGACAGATCATTCTGTCAGCTTTTTTCAGGAAAAATCCGGAACAGGTGTTGCAGGGAGCAGGCTGTTTGTACTATTATCTGACTGTACTGTTCGGTATTGAAACGTATGAAGTATATCTGAAGTAGTGTGTGAAAGCGAAAAAAGCTTTTAATGTAAATGCAAAGGAAAGGTGAAGGGGAAATGTTTCTGGCCGTTGTCTCAGCTCCATGCAGGGTTTGAGGGACTGTATGGAGGATTAATATAAGCCTCAGACTTTGCTTCTAAAAAACAATAAGCAAAATAGGAGCAAAGAAAAATGAAATTCGATAAAAACAAATCTGAAAGTAAAAGTTTAAAAGATTTCCTGATTCTGTGGAGCACACAGAGTCTGTCCCAGCTTGGCAGTGCCATGACTTCGTTTGCCCTGACCCTGTGGCTGTATGAAACCACCGGATCGGCCCTGAAGACGGCAGCACTGACCATCTGCTCATATGCGCCTTACGTCATTATGAGCATTTTTGCGGGTGCCCTGACGGACAAGTTTGACAAGAAGAAAACCATGCTTGTCTGCGATCTGCTGGCGGCGCTGTGTACTGTCACGGTGCTGGTGCTGTATCTGACCGACAGTCTTGCGATATGGCACCTTTATGCGATCAACGCCTTCTCAGGCCTGATGAACACGGTGCAGCAGCCGGCCTCGGAAGTGGCCACCACTCTCCTGATTCCGAAGGAACAGTATCAGCGGGCCAGCGGACTGCATTCCATGTCCCGATCCATGATCTCTATCCTGAATCCGCTGTTCGCGACGGCACTGTACGGACTGGCCGGACTGAAGCTGGTGATTGCGGTCGACCTGGCCAGCTTTGCGGTTGCCTTCCTGGCGCTTCTGTTCCTGATCCGGATTCCGGAGGTGCCTGTCACACAGAAAGAGCGCATGTCGGTGCTGGTGAAGGAGGGCATTGCATATCTGAAGCGTACGCCGATGATCCTGACCATGATCCTGTTCATGTCCGGGGTTAACCTGGTGGCATCCGCCTTTGACGCCGCGCTGCCCGGCTATGTGATCCCGAATCCCCGGGGCGGCACGTCCATGCTGGGTATCGTGACCTCCTTTTCAGGGATTGCCATGGTGCTCGGAAGCCTGCTGGTCTCCGTGCTTCCCAGGCCGAAAAACCGCATGCGGGTTGTTTATGTGACGATGCTGATTTCCCTGAGCGTGGAAAACTTCCTGCTGGCCTTCTGCCGGATCCCATGGATCTGGTGCCTGAGCCAGGTAATCGGATGGATCCTTGTACCGGTGATGAGCGCAAACTATGACGTAATCTTCCGGAGCACGGTGCCAGTGGAATTGCAGGGACGGGTATACGCCTGCAGGAATTCACTGCAGTTTTTTACCATCCCCATCGGGATGCTGCTGGGCGGCTGGATGGTGGACAGTGTTTTTGAACCTTTCATGGCCAGCCATGAAACCGTGGAGGCCCTGACTTTCCTGTTTGGAACGGGAAAGGGATCGGGAGCCGCGGTGGTTATGTTTGTGCTGGGCGTGGCGGGAACAATTCACTGCCTTGTCTGGGGGCACCGGATGAAACAATTCCATTACAGCGACAAATAAAAAAAGGAGCCTGCGGGAAATGTTTCCCGCAGGCGTTTTCTTTGCTCAGAAAGTCCGACGGCAGGTAAGGGCGCTGTTTGCGGCCCAGCTCATGCAGCGGGCCTGATGAAGCCGCTCTTCACTCTCGTTCCGGGTGTGGTTCCAGCGGGTTTCGGAACCGGCCTGGAGACGGCTGCGGAGAAAGGCACCGATCTTTGCCATGAGGTTGGAGATGCTGCTCCGGCGGGCATTCCGGCGGCTTCCTTCGAGTCCTATCATCTTCACGGTGCTGTTGCTCATCGTAGTCATGGCCATCATCATCGTTTCCTCCGTTCGCTTGATCTGATATCATGATAAACGGCCTGGTATGGAGAATGAACACCCAGTTCGTATAAAATGAAAAATGATTTTTCTACAAAACGTAGAATAGGCGGCGTGAATGTGACAGCAGGGCTGTCCCTTTGTCACATGTGTATTGTGGAATGCTATTATTTACACCATTGTTACAGGATGGTGATGACACTGAAACACGGTACCTGATACAATGGAAACTGCAGGAAGGGGAGGTGACCCGCTATGAGTGAGAACAGGGGCAGGAGCAATTTCGCCCTCATGGACGAAATGGAAGAAAACGAGATGCTGGAAAGCCGCGGGACGGGATATATTGAGCGTTGGACAAAGCCCCGGGCATACCAGGGCCGCGTATATGAGCTGCTGCGCAAGGTGGGGCTGACGCCGATGCTGGCGATGGGACTGGTCATGCTGATCCCGTGCCTGTTTCTTCCTCCGGTCTTCCTTGCGGCCTTCGGCTTTGGCGGGGTGCTCCTCGTGTTTGGAATATTTGAAAAGATCATCCTTGACAGGTCTGAGAAAAGGAAGAAATAATGGATTTTCCTCCTGAACATAAAACGATCCGGCAGCAGATGCCGGATCGTCTTTTTGTACAACCGGAACGGAGCTTATCTCCGGACCGTTTTTTCGAAAAGCTTTCTCAGTCCCATGGGATAGAGCAGCAGGATGGCAACCACTGCGCCAAAGCCGGCCTGGAGGATCTCAAAGGGAAGCTTCAGGATGGCGTATTCAGGCGTGGAGTAGACATAGGCCCGGCCCAGGGTATAGCCAACGGTCATGATGATGGCTCCGACGGTGACGCCGATGACGGAAGAAGCAGCCTGCTTCCTGAACAGCACCTTGCGGGAGATCAGGGAGACCACCACGGCCTGCAGGCCATGGGTAACCAGGGAGACAAACATGGGCGCCGGATAGAAGAAGAAATCGCCCAGGAAGGAGCCGACGCCGCCAACCAGGAACGCGGCGAAGGGATCCAGCAGCACGGCGGCCGTGTTGATGACCACGTCACAGAAATACAGGTGTCCGCCCGGCACCGGAATGCTGAAAATGCTCAGCGAAAGAATGATATTCATGCCCATGAAGAGGGCGGTCATGGTCAGCCAGATGAGGGAGCCCCTGCGGATGGAATAAGCTGCGGTCGTCATGTTGAGTACCTCCTTCAACCCTTGCTCGTGTTGGTGAGGAGTATAGACGGAAAGTGGTACTATGAAAAGTGCCAGAATCACACAAAAACATAAGACCAGATTAAGCAAAACAAAAGAACCGTCTCCAGCAAGACAAGGAGACGGTTCGAAGGGAATACTGTTCAGTTTCAGCTGATGCACTCCACCTTGATGGTATTGGTGTTGCCGGGATCACCGTTGATCTGGCCGCCGGTCAGCACCACGTTGTCGCCGGGTTCCAGGGTGAAGATTTCACGGGCGATCTTCAGGTCCTGCCAGAACATGACGTCCATGGAGGAGTAGCTTTCCGTCAGCACCGGAGTGACACCCCAGGACAGGTTCAGCTTCCGCCAGACCCGCTCATTGGTGGTGGTGCCGATGATATCCACCGGGCAGCGGAAACGGGAAACCATGCGTGCCGTACGGCCGGAAATGGAGTTGACCACGATGGCCTTCGCCTTCACGTCTACGGCCATGGAGCAGATGGCGTGGGAAACGGAGTCCAGGTTGCTGTTAATGGAGAACTCCATGGTGCGGAAGCGCTTGGCATAGTTGATGCCGGCTTCGGTGAACTGGGCTGTTTCAGCCATGGTCTGCACGGCCTGAACCGGGAATTTGCCCGCGGCGGTTTCACCGCTGAGCATGATGGCGGAAGAACCGTCATAGACGGCGTTAGCCACGTCGGAGATTTCCGCACGGGTGGGGCGGGGATTCTGGATCATGCTTTCCAGCATTTCCGTAGCGGTGATGACCCGCTTGCCCAGCATGCGGCACTTGCTGATCAGGTACTTCTGCAGGGCGGGAACCTCCATAAAGGGGATTTCCACGCCCAGGTCGCCGCGGGCCACCATGATGCCGTCCGCGACCTCGCAGATTTCCTCCACGTTATCCACACCGCTGCGGTTTTCAATCTTGGCGATGATGTCAATGTCCTTGCCGCCGTTCGCGTTCAGCAGGTCACGCATGGCCTGCACGTCGGACCTGGAGGAAACGAAGGAGGCGGCGACGAAGTCCACGCCGTTTTCAATACCGAAGAGCAGATCCTTCTTGTCCTGCTCGGACAGGAAATCCTGCTTCAGCACTTTGCCGGGGAAGTTCATGCTCTTCCGGTCAGACAGGACGCCGCCGTTCTGCACACGGCAGATGACGTCGTTTCCCTTGACCTCTTCCACCTTCATGATGACCAGTCCGTTGTTGATCAGCACAGTATCTCCGGGGAAGAGTTCATTCGTCAGGTTGGCGTAGGTTACAGCAACCCGGGTTTCATCTCCCAGGATATCCTCCGTGGTCAGTGTGAACAGATCTCCATCATGGAGCGTCACAGGACCGTTCGCGAAGGTCTTGATTCTGTATTCCGGTCCCTTTGTGTCCAGCATGATGGCGATAGGCAGGTTCAGCTTTTCCCGCACAGAGCGGATCAGCTGAATGCGCCGCAGGTGCTCCTCATAGGATCCGTGGGAAAAGTTCAGCCGGGCAACGTTCATACCCGCCTGACACATGGCGGTGAGGGTTTCTTCATTCTCACTCGCCGGGCCGATGGTACAGATGATTTTGGTTTTTCTAAGCATGATATTCCTCCAGGATAAAGTCAAAAACAGAAAACAGTATCTGCGGTACTGCAGACACTGTTATTATAGTTGTTTTATTCGTTGCAGGCAACTGTGAAAAATGTTTCAAAACAAGCCATTAACCACAATTCACAATTGATTTTATTCTTTACATAATGATGTTCCTTTGAATTGAAGATTTACTTCCCCGGAGGAGATCTTTCGACGCGCCCGCAAGCGGGCTCGCTCAAGATGACAATGTGGGAGTATGGGATAACTCATAGCGTGTTGCGCACTATAATCCTGAATTATGAATTAAACGGACACTGGATAACCAGTGTCCGTTCGCTTACCATTTAGGCCAGATTATCTCATGCCCTTCCGCCACGCAGATCCCGTCTTCACGGGCGAGCTTAACGGTAAAGGATTCATCCTTTTTTCCGCAGATTTCCCGGATGGGATCGCCGCCGTCGGTTTCCGTCTCAATGACAATGTATTCAGCCAGGGGACGGGGAGATATAGTCTCCGGAACGCTGCGGGGATCATATTCATCGGAGTGGATCAGCTCGTGGTCAGCGTTGTACTGGTAAATGCTGACCTTCACAGGCTTATCGGTTAACAGCATTTTGACTTCCACACGCATGGAACGGGTGAAGGTTTTCAATCCTTCTGTCCAGCTCAGGTCCTGTGTTTTGTGGGTGGATACGGAAGAGCAGAGCCCCAGACTCGGCGCCATGCCGGAGGCAGCCCTGACGGCATAGACGTCGCCGTCCGCGGTCTGGTAGATTGGATTGAAAAAGAACAGGTAGTCATCCTTTCCGCGGGCCAGGTAGAGGGTGCCGATGAGGCTTTCTTCGGTGACGTTATCGTTTGTCTGTGAAAGATAATGCTGAATGTCCGATACGGCACCGTCTGATATAGTGGTTGAGGTGTTTACGCCGTTTTCACCCTTGGCATCGGCAATCATGAACGGGAATCCGTCAATGCCTTCGAAAACGTATTCCACTTCCGTGTACGGTTCTTCCTCGCCGTCCATCTCAATGGCACCCGGCTTTTCAACCCGGGTGGCCGGATAGTGGTAATCCTCTGCCTGATCCAGGCTGTCACGGGTGATCAGGAAGCCGATCAGCCGGTCGCTGTTTTTCACCTGGATACCGGTGGATAAATTGATCACGCCGGTTATGCCCAGGATAAAGGCTGCCGCCAGGATGCAGCAGGCAAGAATAATGATATATTTCTTAGTCTTCATCGTCGTCCTCCAGAACTCCGTCAAACTTCAGGATATCACCCACGTCGCATTGCAGGTAATAACAGATCTTGTTGATGGTGCCGAACCGGATGCCCTTTGCCTTTCCGCTGCGCAGAATGGACAGATTGGCTTCCGTGATTCCGATCAGCCCGCACAGCTCTTTGGAAGTCATGCCGCGGGCTTTCAGCACGTCTTCCAGACATACCCGGATTGCCATAGGACTCCTCCCTCCGGTCAGATAAACAGGCTGTTGTCATCCCGCAGCTGTTTATTTTCTATCAGCAGGCGGGAAAGCAGCAGGATAACAAGGACAAAGAACAGATCCGTGATCGGAAGGTTCACTTCCGTGCTGACGTTGGACAGCTTCGGCAGCAGGAGAACCTGCGCGATGTACAGCAGGGCGGTAAGCCCGCTGGTAATGGCCAGGGAGATGCAGCTCAGGCGGCTGAGCTTTCCGGCGGCGTCTGTAAGGCCCTCCTGCGCTTCTGTGGCGGCTGTTTCCAGCAGGGCAAGCATACGCAGGCTGACCAGGATATCCAGCACAAGGGGAACCATCACCGCTGCCAGGTTCAGCAGGCCATGGATGAATTCTGCCGCGGTGACCTGGGTTCCGGCAGGCGTCAGGATTCCGACCACCAGGCTGATCACCAGCTGTGCGGTGAAATACATGCACAGCACACACAGGATGTTCCGCAGGTAGCGGAAGAGCTGCTCCCGGTTGCCGTTCCGGAACAGGCGGATCAGCCTCAGCACAATGAACAGGATAAGCACTGTCCATACGGAGAGGGAAAGGAATACCCGGAGCGCCCGCTCGTAGCTTTCAATGCCGCCCGGAATCTTGCCGTAGAACATGCCGGGATTCAGGATGCCGTAGAGGGCTACCGGCAGCATCAGGGCCAGTACAAAAAGGGCGATTCTTTCCGCCAGGGTGTCCCGGCCACGGGGATAGCGCAGGGCGAATACCAGCGGGATCAGGGCGGAAAGCGCGATCAGGAGCATTGCAATCCCGTTGCCGACAGTGCCGGTGAGTGAAAGGGATCTCATCCCGAGGGCGATCTGCTCCAGCGGGAAAGAGAGCAGGGAAGAAAAGAGGGTCGGGATCATCAGCGTCAGCAGGGACAGCGCAGCCAGCAGTATTCCTTCCGCGATCAGGATCCGGATCAGCGTTTTTCGTTTCAAAAGATTCACCCCGTTTGCAGAAATTATTGTTTTACGATAATCATAATAACACAGAATTATCGTTTGTCAATAATTTGCAAAAAAGTTTTTAGTTTTTTTTGTGGATAAGACAACGATGGAAAAATAGCCCTGTGTATCTTTCTGATGTGGTCCTGTATTCATCTTCTGAAGTCAGGCAAAATAATAAAAAAGAAACATCCTGATATACGAAAGGAGGAGAACAGGATGCGTAAGGGACTTTGGGAAACGTATAATGCAGGGCAGGACGAAGAAAGGGTAAGAGCAGCCAGGTGTCCGGAATGCGGCAGTAACGAAATTGTTGAAGGTGATCTGATGGCAATGGAGGGCGTGGGCTTTGTTCCTGTGGTTCAGGATACAGTGGTTCCCAGGGGCTGCGGGATACGGGCACTGGCCTGCAGGAAGTGCGGAGCTGTGTTCGGTCTGCGGCTGAACGACAGGAAGCATCTGATTGCTGAAGAATAAAAAAGTTGACAGGAGAGCTGTCACTCTTGTCAACTTTGGCTGGCCTTATTTCAGCGCCTGGAGGGATTCCTTCAGTTCATCAAGATCCTGCAGGGCGGTTTGAATGAATTGTTGCTGCTCGCCTCCTGAAGTGATTCTGGCCAGGACGATTTCCCGGGAGGAATAGAGGGAGGGCAGGGATTCTGCGATATCCCTTGCTTCCTGCCGGCGGTCCAGATCCAACAGGCAGTAACATTTGGCCATCTTTGCCTGCATAGTACGGCCAGTTTCACCGCAGTCCAGGAAGATCGTTTTATCCGCCCAGAAGATGGCCTCTTCCAGCAGGCGGATGCGTTCTGCCCCGGTGCATTCCTGGGCGTATTGCCGGGCTGACCAGCTCATGAAGTGGTTCACAGAAACGGACAACTTCCATTGATTCATGGAGGATTTCAGCCGGGTATAGGCTTCCTGCGCTTTCCCGGCATCAACCAGGGTGCGGATTTCCTTGCCGAGATTCCTGACGTCCTGCAGACGCTGCGCAGCATCGTGCATCAGCAGGGAATCCACCGATACCTGGAAATAGTCCGCCAGCAGGGGCAGGAGGGAAATATCCGGCATGGAAGCGCCGTTCTCCCATTTGCTCACGGTCTGGGCGGAAACATTGAGGCATTCAGCCAGGGCTTCCTGGGTCAGGTTCTTCTCCTTCCGGAGCTTTCTGAGATTGCTGCCAAAGTTCATGGTCAGCTCCTTTCCGGCAAGCGGTTTGCTGCCTGCCTTCGCGTTGTTCTCCTGCAGGATACCCTGTGAGCCGGGGAAACAGAATACAGTGTTTCGCAACCTGTCTCCACCGGCAGTTGAATTATAGCATTGAAGGAAAAGAGACGAACAGTCATAAATCCAGGAAAATAGTTTTCTTGTAAAGATATGTTTGCATTATTTGCAATGATGGTATAGAATAATGACAGAAGATCAAGTAAAAACGTATCAATTGGTGACAGAAGCTTTCTTTCTGTCACTAAAAAACGACGGGTGATGTTAATGTATTGGGATGAGATATGGGAAGCAACAGACCAGAGGCGGCTCACGGCTTATGTGAAAAAGTGTGATCTGACGCCGGATGCGGTGATCAGGTACCTGCACAAGCGCGGAGCAGTTTCTGTATGCGATGCCGGATGCGGCTGCGGGGTATTCTCCCTGAAACTGGCCGCGAACGGTTTTTCCGTATCCGGCTTTGATATTTCCGCAAAGGCAGCGGGGATCGCCTCGGATCTGCTGAAAAAGAAAGGGTATTACGGGGAGTTCCGGGCGGCGACAGTGACGGAAACCGGATATCCGGATCATGCCTTTGACGCGGTGGTATCCATGGACGTGCTGGATCATATGCCGCTGCAGGAAGCAAAGAAGGCCGTGCAGGAGCTTTGCCGGATTACCCGGCCGGGCGGCTGCGTGATCGCGTCGGTGGACGGGCCGGATGAGGAGTATGAATCGGAGCCCCATACCGTGAATGAGGACGGGGACTGTCTCTATACGGACGGAAAATGGAAAGGGAGAGTTCACCATCCTTATACCCCGGAGGAACTGGGGGAAATGACCGGCAAGCCTTATGTGATGCTGGAGGATCCGGATGATAAGAAGGGCCAGTATACGCTGGTGATCCGGAACTGGGAAAGCTGATCAAAAAACATGACAAAAAATAGGAATGCTTCGGCATTCCTTTTTTCTTGCGTTTTTTGATTCCTCTGCTATAATGGGTGTCCACATGAAAGGGAGGAGGGGATTCTGTGGCTCGGCTGGATCTGGATATGACCGAAGGAAATATCTGGAAGCATATGCTGCAATTCTCGATTCCCATGGCCATCGGACTGCTCTTCCAACAACTGTACAATACGGTGGATACCCTGGTGGTGGGCCAGTTCGTCGGGCAGGAAGCCCAGGCGGCGGTCGGCTCCACGGGACCGATTATCAATACGATTGTGGGTTTCTGCGCGGGCCTGGCCACCGGCGCTTCGGTGGTAATCTCCCAGCGGTACGGCGCCCATGACGATGAAGGCCTGGGCAAGGCCGTGCATACGACGGTGGCCCTGACATTCGTGGTCAGCCTGCTGGCCACGGTTTTCGGTTTGATGATTATTGATCCTATGCTCCGCTTCATGCAGACGCCGGAGGATGTGATGCCGGAAAGCTCCTGCTATCTGACGATCTACTTCGCCGGCGTCTCCGGGGTACTGTTCTACAACCTGGGGAGTGGTATCCTGCGCGCGGTGGGAGATTCCCGCAGGCCACTGATTTTCCTGATTATTTCCGCCCTGCTGAACACGGTGCTGGACCTGCTGTTTGTGCTGGCCTTCGGCATGGGTGTGGACGGCGTGGCCTATGCCACGGTGCTTTCCCAGATCTTATCCGCCCTGCTGATCATGTTCACCCTGACGAAAGAGAAGGGGAACTACGGCATCCGCTGGAAGAAACTCTGCGTGGACAAGCGGTCCCTGTCAATGATCCTGAAGATCGGCCTGCCCAGCAGCATCCAGGCAGCGGTGACCTCTTTCTCCAACGTATTCGTTCAGTCCTATATCAACCAGTTTGGTTCCGCCTGCATGGCAGGCTATGGCGTGTACGGCAAGATTGACGCCTTCGCCCTGATCCCGGTGCAGAGCATCAGCATGTCCTCCACCACCTTTGTGGGTCAGAACTGGGGCGCGAAGAAGATCACGCGGGCCCGGGAGGGCGTGCGGACAGCCACGGTGATGAGCCTTGTCTCCACCGCGGTGCTGGGCCTGATGGTATTCCTGCTGGCCCGGCCGCTGATGAATTTCTTCTCCCCAGAGGAAGAAGTGATTGATTACGGCATCCGCTTTATCCGGATTGTGACGCCGTTCTATATCGCCATCTGCTTTAACCAGATCTATGCGGGCGCCCTGCGGGGTGTGGGGGATGCCACCATGCCCACGGTGATTATGCTGGCTTCCTTTGTGGTATTCCGGCAGATTTACCTGGCGGTAACGAAGGCGCTGGGCGCCGGATTCCTGGCGGTGGCGCTGGCCTATCCTGTGGGATGGATCCTCTGTTCCACGCTGCTGATTATCCGGTATTCACGGAGCGTGCTGGTAAGGCCGAAGCCGGAGACGGCAGAGGAATAAAAAAGAATGAGATTCCTTGTTGACGAATGATGCAGAATTTGATATTATATTGAAGGTTAGTTGATGCTAACTGCCAAGCGGTATCAATTGGGAAAAGCCAGCCCGAATGATATACCATGAACATACCTCCAAAGAAACGGGATGCTGCCGAAAGGCAGCATCCTGTTTTCTTGAATTTTTATGCGTATCAGCCGTAGGTGTTTTCAAAGTGGGATTCACAGGCTTTCTCCAGTGCTTCTACGATGATCCGCAGGGCTTTGATCCGGGCGTAATGCTTGTCGTTGGACTCGATGATGAACCAGGGAGCGTTCTCCGTACTGGTCTTCTGCAGCATTTCGTCCACCGCGGTTTCATACTGGGGCCACTTTTCCCGGTTCCGCCAGTCTTCCTCGGTGATTTTCCACTGCTTCTCCGGTGTGTTCTGCCGCTCGTTGAACCGGGCAAGCTGGGTGTCCTGGTCAATGTGAATCCAGAACTTGAGCAGTACGGCGCCCCAGTCGGTCAGCTGGCGCTCAAACTCGTTGATTTCGTTATAGGCTCGCTTCCAGTCCTTCTCGGCACAGAAGCCTTCCAGCCGTTCCACCATGACCCGGCCGTACCAGGTGCGGTCGAAAATGCAGATGTGCCCGGTGCGGGGCAGGCGGGTCCAGAAGCGCCAGAGGTACTGGCGGTTCAGCTCATGAGGTTCGGGAGAGGCAATGGGATGTACATCAAAGCCCCGGGGATCCAGCGGATAGGCTACCCGGCGAATGTTTCCTCCCTTGCCGGCGGCATCCCAGCCCTCATAGCAGAGGATCACGGGGATCTTCTTCCGGTAGATGATATTGTGCAGCTCGCTCAGTCGCTTCTGCAGCTTTTTCAGTTCTTTCTTGTATTCCTCTTCCTCAATGGTGGGAGAAAGGTCTACCTCGGAAAGCTTCGGCATCTTCAGCAGGGGAAATTCTTCCTCAAAGGGTTCGCCGGTATAGCGGCCTTTTTCCAGCGCCTTGTCGATCTTTTCCACCAGCAGCTTCATAGCGTCACGGACGGCTGCCTTTTTCTTCGTACCGTCCAGAATGTGCCACTTCACTGTTTCATCAGTCTTTTCCATGAAGTCATCATAGGCCTTCAGGAACTGCTTGTACTCCCGGTGCTGCCACAGGTCGTCCGGGGTGACCCGCCACTCGGTATCCGCGCTTTCCGTCAGGGCGTTCAGACGCTCAAACTGCTCCTTCTTATCGATGTGCAGGAAGATCTTCAGCACCAGGTAGCCGCCGTCCCGCAGCTGACGCTCAAACTCGTTCACAGCCCGGACACGGCGCTTATATTCCTCCTTGGAAATCTCCAGCCGCAGCTGCTTCCGCACCACGTTCTCCATCCAGCCGGAATCCAGGAAGATGAGCTTGCCATTTTCCGGGATCGCGGAGGCGTAGGGGTACAGGAAAGGATACCGGGATTCACTTTCCGGAATCACGGCTGGGGAAACCACATTATAGAAGCGGGGATCGATCTCGCTGATAATCTCCTTGATGAGGCTGCCTTTGCCGGCTGCGGCCCAGCCTTCGATCAGTACCAGCACCGGCAGCTTTTTCTCCCGCAGCAGCTGCTGGGTGGCAATCAGACGGGCGCGGAGTTCTTTGATTTCCGTATTGAGGGTATCTTTATCCTCTGGCTTGTATTTTTCAAAATCCTGAAGCATAAATAAGGACCTCCTTCTGTCCACAGGGGGTAAATGTGCAGTTTTGCTGGTGAGGATATTATAGCGGATTTGGAGTTGTGTTTCAACTGACAGAAAGTTCTTGACTTAAAGCTTGCTCTAAGCTATATCATAGGCAAGGTGTTGTAAACGTTTTATATTTTCGGGAGGATCTGTATGGAAAAGTGGATTCGCGCGCGTTATCTGCCCGGCATTCCTTTGGGAGAAGACGGGAAACGGGTAACCGCAGGGAAAGAACATATCGCCCTTTCCCGCAGGGCAGCGGGGGAGGGCATGGTGCTGCTCAAGAACGAGGGGGTACTGCCGCTGCGGCATGGCTGCAAAGTGGCGCTCTTCGGCAAAGCATCCGCGGACTACGTCAAGGGAGGCGGCGGCAGCGGCGACGTGACCGTGGCCTACGTCCGGGACATGTTTGACGGAATGATCGAAGTGATCGGCGAAGAAGCCGTTTATCCGGGCACCATGAAGTATTACCGGAATTATGTGGCCGCCCAATACGAGGATCACTGGGAACCCGGCATGGTGGCGGAACCGCCGGTGCCGGATGTCCTGCTTAAGGAAGCCCGGGAGTTCACGGATACCGCCATTATCTCCATCAGCCGCTTCTCCGGCGAGGACTGGGACCGGAAGTCTGACCGGGCGAAGATCACCCGGAAGGATCCGGTGACCGGCGACGCCGTCAGCATGAGCGACGTGCTCTTTGAACGGGGGGATTTCTATCTTTCCGACGCAGAACGTATCATGGTGGAAACCGTCAGCGAAGCCTTTGACAAGGTCATCGTTGTGCTGAATACCGGAGGCATGATGGAAACTGCCTGCTTCCGGAACAATCCCCGGATCCAGGGCCTGCTGCTGGCCTTCCAGGGCGGTATGGAGGGCGCCTGCGCCGCGGCGGAACTGCTGACAGGCGTGACGACGCCTTCCGGCAAACTGCCGGACACCCTGGCGGAAGAACTGGATGATTATCCCGGCTGCATTGATTTCTATGACAGTGACACCTTTGTGAACTATACCGAAGATATCTACGTCGGCTACCGGTACTTTGAGACGATTGCCGGGACGGCGGAGAAGGTGGTTTATCCCTTCGGATTCGGCCTCAGTTATACCCGCTTCTCCCTGACGGAGCAGACTGTGAACTTCACAGAGGACGAGGCCGAAATCCGGGTGAAGGTGACCAATGAAGGCGGCTGCCCGGGACGGGAGATTGTGCAGGTTTACTTCAGCGCACCCCAGGGCCTGCTGGGCAAGCCGGCGAAGGAACTGGCCGGATACCGGAAGACGAAGCTGCTGGCTCCCGGCGAGGCGGAAGAGATTGTGATCCGCTTCCCGCTGTCCCAGATGGCCAGCTATGACGACCTGGGCAAAGTAGCCCGCTCCGCACGCGTGCTGGAGAAGGGCGAATACCGGTTCTTTATCGGCACCAGCGTCCGGGACGGAGCCTGGGCGGAGGAAACTTGGAAACTCGCGGAGGACCGCGTGACAGAGCAGCTGACAGCCCGCATGGTGCCCACGAACCTGGAGAAGCGCCTTCAGGCGGACGGCAGCTATGAGGAGTTACCCACCGGCCCCTGCAATGATTTCAACTATACCGCCCTGGAACCCATGACACCGGAAGTGATCTTCGCTAATCCGGAAACCCGGGCGATTCCGCGGATCAGCCACATGGGGCCCAAGGACGGCATGAAGCTGAAGGATGTGGCGGAAGGGAAGATGACCCTGGAAGCCTTTGTGTCCGCACTGCCGGCAGAAGACCTGGCAGCCCTGCTGGGCGGTCAGCCCAATGTGGGCCTGGCGAACACCTTTGGTTACGGCAACAACCCGGTTTACGGCATTCCCAATATCATGACAGCGGACGGCCCTGCGGGAATCCGCTTCCATAAGCATATCGGCGTGACCACAACCGCCTTCCCCTGCTCTACGCTGCTGGCTGCCTCCTGGGATCCGGAACTGTGCGGCGAAGTGGGTGTTGCGGTGGCGCAGGAAGCCAAGGAGAACAACATTATGGTCTGGCTGGCACCCGGTGTGAACATCCACCGGAACCCGCTGTGCGGCCGGAACTTTGAGTATTATTCCGAGGATCCGCTGCTGGCAGGCAAGCAGGCCGCAGGCCTGGTCCGGGGCGTGCAGAGCCAGCATATCGCGGCAACCCCGAAGCACTTTGCCCTGAACAACAAGGAAACCAACCGCCGCAACTGCGACGCCCGGGTTTCCGAGCGGGCTATCCGGGAAATCTACCTGCGGCAGTTTGAGATCGTGGTGAAGGAGTCTCATCCCTGGTCCCTCATGTCCAGCTACAACATCGTGAACGGCCACCGGGCCAGTGAGTATAAGGATATGCTGACCGGCATCCTCCGCGAGGAGTGGGGCTTTGACGGCATGGTGACCACCGACTGGTGGACCCTGGGCGAGCACTACAAGGAAGTGGCGGCCGGCAACGATATGAAGATGGCCACCGGTTTCCCGGAGAGACTGCTGGAGGCGCTGGAGAAGGGTGTGCTCACGCGGGAGGAAATGGAAAAAGCCGCAGTGAACGTTCTGCGGCTGATCCTGAGGATTGATTAAAACAACAATACAGGATGTGACAGGGGGACAGACCCTCTGTCACATTTTTTCAAAATCGTGACAAAGGTTCAGTCCCCGCAGTCACCTTTAATCTCTTTGAAATCCGTGGTAGCGGGTGCCCTGATGACTGAGCCTGCCGTGATCGGATTCGGAGAGCATGCCATACTCGGTACCTTTCACGGGGAGCTCCAGCCGCTCACCGTTTTCCAGCTGGAAGGTCACGTAGTAGTTGGTATGGGCATGCTCGTGGCCCCATACTTCTGTTCTTTTCGCTACCACCGTCGCGTTCTCTGTCACGTCCGGTGAATTGTTGTTTCGGCTCCACTGCGAGGCGCCCTTGGCGATAGCGTAAATGAGGCTGCCGATGAAAAGCACGACAATTAATGTGCCGAAAGCATCAAAAGCGCCGGTTCCGTGTGTGTAAAGCATGCTGTTCATCTGCAGGTACTCCCTTCATCATAACAGTGTTTTGCTGTAAGTATAATACATGGAAAAGGCCTGGAATAAAAGGAATTGTTTGGAAAAATAGAGCGGGTTATTGTACGAAAAACATAAATTATGATATACTTTGTTTGACGGCAAGGGAGTCAGATTTGATTCCTTTGTCTTTTTGTTACCGGAGGAATGAATTTTAATGGCACTGAGATTCACATGGACTGACGGAAATGACAAGGTTTTCAGGGATTTTTACCTGATCACGGAAGCGTATTACAGCCGGATTGTCGGCGGGGAGGAGAACCGGCGGCAGTTTATTCCGTACAACCTGTCTTCCGCGGTGGAGGATGTGCTTCTGGTTTATCAGAATAATGTTCCGGCGGCCTGCGCCGGGCTGAAACGGTATTCAGATACGGACGCGGAGGTCAAGCGGGTCTGGGTGGATCCGACTTACAGGGGACACCGGATTGCTACCCTGATGATGGCAATCCTTGAAGATAAGGCAAAAGCAAAGGGCTACAGGCGGACGGTGCTGCAGACCCGGGAGATTATGACAGACGCCGTCAGGCTGTACACAAAACTGGGATACCAGAGAATTGACAACTACCCTCCGTATGACAAGCTGGAGGGCGCGGTATGCTTCGCGAAGGAGCTTTGAGCTGACAGGGAGGAGGCTTCCTCATGGCTGCGTTTGACCGGGTGCTTTCGGGTATTCCCGCGCTGGATCAGGTGCTGGACAATATCCGGATGGGGGACAATGTGGTCTGGCGTGTGTCAGACCTGGATGAATTCCGCCGTTTCGCGCTTCCCTTTGTGGAACAGGCGAAAAAAGACAGGCGGAACATCATCTATTTCCGGTTCGCCAGCCATCCGGAGCTGGTGCCGGAGTGCCCGGAGGTGAAGCGGATCTGTGTGCCGCTGTCCCACCGGTTTGAAACCTTCACCGTGGAGATCCACAAGGCGATTGAGCAGGAAGGCCGGGACGCTTTCTATGTGTTTGACTGTCTTTCGGAGCTGCAGACCGCCTGGGCCACGGACATGATGATGGGCAACTTCTTCCGGGTGACCTGTCCCTTCCTGTTCATCCTGGACACGGTGGCCTTTTTCCCGATCATCCGGGGCAGGCATTCCTTCAACGCGATTACCAAGATCATGAATACCACCCAGTTGTTCCTGGATGTGTATTCTGACGCGGAGCGGGAAGCAGTCTATATCCGCCCGCAGAAGGTGTGGAACCGGAATTCCGATACCATGTTCCTGCCGCACCTGTACCGCCCGGCGGAAGGGACAATCAAGCCCATCCAGGACGGCGTGCAGACCAGCCGGTTTTATCAGGTGATGGATGGTTACCAGCGCACGCTGGAGGAACAGTATGCGGATTCCTGGGACCGTTTTTTCAACCGTGCCAAAGTCCTGCACGAGAGCAGGATGCCCGTGAGCGAAGAGTGCAGCCGGATGTGCAATATCATGATGACCCGGGATGAGCGGCTGCGGGTGCTGGTCAAGAAACATTTTAAACCGGAGGATTACTTCCGGGTCCGGGACCACATGGTGGGTACCGGCATGGTGGGCGGCAAGACCTGCGGCATGCTGCTGGCCCGGGCCATCATCCGGAACCTGGCGCCGGATATCAACGCGGTGCTGGAACCTCATGATTCCTTCTACGTCGGTTCCGACGTGTTCTATACCTACATTGTGGACAATGACTTCTGGGACATCCGGGTCCGGCAGCGGACGGAGGAAGGGTATTTCACCCTGGCCGGGGAACTGGCGGAGCGGCTGCGGAGCGGGCATTTTTCCCGGGAAATTGAGGAGCAGTTTACCCATATCCTGGAATACTACGGGCAGGATCCCTACATCGTCCGCTCCAGCAGTATCCTGGAGGACGGTTTTGACAATGCCTTCGCGGGCAAATATGAATCCGTGTTCTGCGCCAACCGGGGTACCCCGGAAGAACGGCTGGAAGAGTTTGAGAACGCCGTGCGGACAGTATACGCCAGCTCCGCGGGGCTTTCCGCCCTGGACTACCGGAAACGCCGGGGACTGGATAAGCGGGATGAGCAGATGGCCCTGCTGGTGATGCGGGTTTCCGGATCCGCTTACGGCTCCTACTATATGCCCTGCGCTGCGGGTGTAGGCTACTCCTTCAGCCCCTACAAGTTCCTGAATGATATTGATTCCTCCGCCGGCATGCTGCGGCTGGTGGCAGGCCTGGGAACCTCCGCCGTGGACCGGACAGAGGGATCCTATCCGCGGCTTGTCAGCCTGGATAAGCCGGAGGTAACCAACTTCACCACCGTGGCGGAAAAGCACCAGTTTTCCCAACGGAAGGCGGAGGTTGTGGACCTGAAGACCCGGAGCCTGAACAGGGTGCCCCTGGATGACCTGGAGCCGGTGCTCCCGGCCTATGTGAAGAACCAGGTGCTGGAGCATGACACGGAAGCGGAGGCTTCACTGCATGAGCGAGGCATCTGGCGGAATATCTGTTTCATCTCCTGTCTGGGCCTGGTCCGGAACCGGGAGATGATGGAGCGGATGCAGCGGATGATGCACCTGATCCAGAAGGAATACAGCGAGCCGGTGGACATTGAGTTCACGATCAACGTATCGGAAAGCCGGGAGTATATGATTAACCTGCTGCAGTGCCGGCCACTGCAGGTGTTCAAGGACGGCGGCGGCGTCACCGTGCCGGAAAACGTGCACGCGGAGGATATACTGCTGGAAACGCGGCATGCTTCCATGGGCCTGTCCAGGGAAGTGAAGTTGGATCGGATTGTTTATGTGGATCCGGTGAAATACTACCAGCTGCCCTATAACGAAAAAACGGCGATCGCAGCCCTGATCGGCCGGATCAACTGGAAATACCGGGATACCGGAATGCATATGATGCTACTGGTGCCCGGACGGATCGGCACTTCCTCACCGGAACTGGGCGTGCCAACGGCTTTCTCGGATATCAGCGGGTTTGACGCTGTATGCGAGATTGCGGAAAGCCGGGCGGGGTACAATCCGGAACTGTCCTATGGCAGCCACATCTTCCAGGACTTGGTGGAGGCGCAGATCCTCTATACTGCGGTCTTCCCGGGAGAGCGGACCATCCACTTTCGGCCGGAGCTTTTGCGGCAGGTGCCGAACCTGATCGGGGAGATTCCCGGCGGGGAGGAGAAGCGGGAAGTGGTCTGCCTGGCGGACGTCAGCGCCCTGGACTGCCGGCTGTATCATGACTTGACGAATGAGCATATCCTGCTGAAGTTCTGAACAAAAAGAAATAGATAATCTTTGATGTGACAGAGGGACAATCCCACTGTCACATCCTTTACCGGCTACTTTTTTTCTGTTGTTTCGGGGTGTGAGATGGTATAATGATGCCGTTTCTGAGACCGTTGAAAGACCACAGGAGAACTATATGACGATATACATTGACGCGGATGCCTGCCCGGTAACCAGGATTGCCGAACGCATTGCGAAAGAGCACGGCATCCCGGTAACCCTGTTGTGCGACACCAATCATCTGCTGACGTCAGATTACAGCACGGTCCGGACCATCGGGGCCGGGGCGGACGCCGTGGACCTGGCGCTGATCAACCTGTGCCGACAGGGAGATATCGTGATCACCCAGGATTACGGGGTGGCGGCGCTGGCACTGGGGAAGGGCGCGAAGGCCATCCACCAGAGCGGTATGCGTTATACGGATGACAATATTGACCGCCTGCTGATGGAGCGGCACCTGGCCAGGAAGGCCCGGCAGAGTGGAAAGCATCACCTGAAGGGCCCGGCCAAGCGCACGGAGGAGGATGACCGGCGCTTTGCGGAGAGCTTTGAAAAGCTGATCCGGGAAAGTGAATATGTGTGCCGGATTGCGAACCGGGAAGAGATGGAGCGGAAATGGGACGCGGAAATTGAGCGTAATGCGGAGGACCGGGAAAACTGGATCGTCTGGAAGGCAATGGCTGTCAAAAACGCGGAGGACGGAGCCAGCATCCCGTATTACGGATTCCTGGGAGAGAAGATCATCTGCGAGGCTACAGCGGTTCTGAAACCGGAATATGTGCAGAACGGCGAAGGACTGGCGGATGAGCATACAGCCTATCTGTGCGCCTTCCGGACAAACGAGCCTTACCGGGGACGGGGCTATTTCTCGGCGCTCATGCAGTTTATGCTGGAGGACCTCCGGCTGAAGGGATATACGAAGGTGACGGTGGGTGTGGAGCCGGAGGAGGAAACCAACCGGCGGATCTATGACCACTGGGGATTCAGCGAGCTGATCAAACGCTCGCAGGAAAGCTATCCCGACGGGACGGAGATCGAAGTGGAATACTACGGAAAAAAACTGTAAAAAAGTTGTCGGCAGATACGTCCCCCTGACAATATTGATTATTTTTTTGATTTTTCCCAACCTTTTTCATATTGATGTGTCTGTATAGGTGAAAGCTTTCAGAAAGGAGGATCTCATGAGGAAACAGGAAGCGGAAAAAATCCTGGAATCCTGGCTGAATCCGGTGCTCGGATTTGCGCTGAAGCGGTGCAAAACTCCGGAAGACGCCGAGGATCTTTCCCAGGAGATCATCCTGCGGGTTTACAGAGCGTTGCTTCTGCGTGACGACGTGGAGGACGTGAGTAAATTCATCTGGACTGTGGCGCACAACGCCCTGTGCAACTACTACCGGAGCGCATCAAGGAACATGATCGGCATTCCGGTGGAAGTCCTGGCGGATCTCCCGGCCGAATCCGCAGAAGACGCGGAAGAGGACGTGGAGACGGTGGAGCGCCTGAAGAAGGAGATTGCCTATCTGTCCGGACTGCAGCGGAAGATCGTGATCGCCTATTACATCGACCACAAAAAGCAGGAACAGATTGCCCGGGAGTTCGGTATTCCCGTCGGAACTGTGAAATGGCATCTGTTCGAGGCGAAGAAAGAGCTGAAGAAAGGAATGGGAAAAATGAGAGAAGCAAGCAACCTGAAATATAATCCCGTCCGGTTTGTAACCCGGGGAATTACCGGGAGTCTTGGACGGAAAGATGTATATGATATGTTCGGCAGCCCGCTGGTGCAGAATCTCTGCTACGCGGTACGGGATACCTGGAAAACCGTGAATGAGATTGCGGATGACCTGGGCGTTTCCCCGGTTTACCTGGAGGACGAGGCTGCCCGTCTGGAGGAGTTTGGCTTCCTGAAAAAGAAGGGCGATAAGTACCTGGCGGACTTCCTGCTGGAGGAGCCGAATTTGGACTTCCTGCGGCTGGAAAATGATACTTACAAGGCTGCGGCGGATCTGTTTGCTGATGAACTTTATACCCGGCTGACGGAGAGCGGCGTCCTGGATTCTCCGTCTATTACCGGCAGATGGAAGATGGATAAAAACTTCCTGCTGTGGGCGCTGATTCCCTATATTGCGGCCTGCTCCGGAGACAGCGTCCGGGAGATGAAGATTTCCTTTGAGGAAGCCGCAACGGTCCGGAAGGACGGCGGAACCAACATCTTTCACGCGCAGGTCCGGGAAGCAGTGCCGGAAGAATATGAGGCGATGAACGGCTGGTTCGGTCCCTGCTGGAACGGGGACGGGAAACACATTCTGTGGCAGGTGGGCAGCGAATGGTCAGATAACCTGCAGGAACGGGCAATGAACTATCAGGAAGACGCGGCGAAAATCCTTGCCCTGTATGAAAGGGAACAACAGGATAAGCTTTCTGTGGATGAGTATGCCTGGCTGGCCCAGATGGGACAGATTGTCCTGGACAGTGAGGACCGGGCGCAATGGCAGATCGTGGTGCTGGACAATCAGCAAATCCGGGAGGAACTGCTGGCCGTCGGCACAAAGATCCGGGAAGAAAAAGCAGCGGAATTCAGGAAACTGAAGGAGACGTATACCCAGGCTGCCCTGAAGAACCTGCCCTCCCAGATGCGGAAGATGAAAGAGTTTGAATTGCAGTTCCTGTTCAACTCGGACGGCCGGTTTGTGTACTACTGCCTGAAGAAACTGGTGAACAGCGGGAAACTGACGCCTCCGCCGGAGGAACAGAAGAAGGCTATGTCCACGCTGATTATGCCTGCGTGAAAAAACTGCAAAAAAGTGTTGACACAGGGTAAGGCCCCGTAGTATAGTCTGTCCAATATATTCAGAAAGGAGCTCTCCTCAGGATGAAGTACGGATACATCGCTCTGGCTCTGCTGCTTGCGAACACGCTGAAGCTTGTCCGTGCTATTCTGCTGTGCCCGTACAGAGATAAGAGGAGAGTCACCTGGTAATATTTTATCAGTTAACAAGCCGCTTATCTCTTATCAGATAAGCGGCTTTATTTTATCTATCCAAAGGAGGAGAGAAAAATGACAGACTTCGACAGGGTAAAAGAGTACTACAGGTTCTTTGATGAAAAGAACCGGCTGGTGAACAGTGGCAGTGGCAAGCTGGAGTTTTTGATGAGCATGGAAATGCTGAAACGCTGGCTGCCCGAGAAAGGATCGATCCTTGATCTGGGCGGCGGCGCCGGCGCATATTCCTTCCCGCTGGCAGCGGAAGGGTATAAGGTGTTCCTGGCAGACCTGTCGGAGGAACTGATTCAACAGGCGGAGGAGCAGAACAGGGAGGTTGAGCATCCTGTGATCTGCAATGTGGTGAATGCCATCGACCTGAGTCTGTATAATGACGGCCAGTTTGACGCTGTCCTCGTGATGGGTCCTCTGTATCATCTGCTGGAGGCATCCGAGCGGGATCAGTGCATCGCCGAGGTCAACCGGGTGTTAAAGCCGGGTGGAATCGTATTTGCAACTTTCCTGCCTTATCTGTCCGGAAGCATCGGCGTGGTGGACCGGTTCTTCAACCATCCGAACCAGGTGGATGCGGATACCATCAAAGAAGTTTTCCGTTCCGGTAAGTTCAACAACCTGTCCACTGCAGGCTTCCAGGAAGGTTACTATCCAACCTCGGAGGAGATCGAGGAGCTGTTCAAAAACCACGGGTTCAGTAAACAGCAGATCCGTTCCATCCGCGGTTTCGGCTGGGGCAGGGAAGAGCGGTTCTTCCGGGCACAGGAGCAGGCTCCGGATATGTTTGAGATCATGATCGGCATGATCAACGAAACCGCTGAAAATAAGGCAATTGTTGAAACCTGCGGCCACGCGGCATACGTCGGGAAGAAGGCGTAAGGTGTTTCCGGGGATGGTTTTGGCCAGGTGATTCGTTCTATATTCAGTATCCCATATGAATCTCTGGAGGTGAAATATGAAAGTACTGAAACTCATAGGTGGATATATAGCACTGGCCGGCTTCTTCATCTTTGTGGACCAGTCAGGCATCGGAATTAAGAAAAACGTGAATGCCGTAAAGAAGTGGGCGGCCGGGGAGACCGGGAAGCTGCACTTTATCCAGTACTGGAAAGAACAGGCAAAGCTGAAGGAACGCGATGAGCAGCCGTATGAAAACGGCAGCGAAGAGTAAAAAAACGGCGGCGGGGAGCTGAACTCCCTGCCGCTTTATTATGTTTCCGTGAAGATTACGCCCTGAACTCCCGGATGGAACCGAAGAGAAGTGTCAGTTTATCGATATCTTTTTCCGTATGGAAGTGTCCGGCGTACCAGTGCCTGTAAGTCAGGCGGTCCTCAATGCTGTCCAGCCAGATCTCCGTGGTTTTGTCCACCACGCGCTGGTCAATGAAAGTGAGGAATACCTCCGTAGGAACGTACTTGAGCGGTGTGGTGTGGGACAGCACCGCGTCCACCTGCCAGTTCCGGGCGGCCAGGGTGTTTTCCACCTTCTGCTTGATGGCAGGGGAGGGCTGCTCATCCGCCCACCAGTTCCAGCCGTTGGCCAGGCGATAGAACTTGTCCACGCTGTAGGCGCCGCCGATGACCACGGTCCGGATGCCGTCCAGATCGTAGACCTCGCCGTCCATGGCAAAAAGCAGGTTCGGATAGGCGGCTTCCACGTAGATTTTGCCGCCGTGCCAGTCGGTAACACGGTAGGAGGGCAGGGTGGCCGGACGCATCTCATGATTGCCGTGGATGGAGAAGACAGTGATCGGCAATTCGGATACGTTATGCTTGTTGTTCGCGTCACGCTGGCCGCCGAAGAAGTTGAAGCCCGCGTCGCCCAGGATGATCATAATATCCTCCCGGGTGGTTTCAAAGCGCTGGCAGAACGCAAACAGGCGGCTGAAGTCACCGTGCGTATCCCCGGTAATATAAATCATCTTCTCCTTTACCCCTTTTCTGCGGCTGTGCTGAATGCCTGATAATCCCTGTAAAGAGTATACCATGAAAGCGGAAAACTGTCCCGGTTATGGGAAATCCGGCAAGAAAAAAACGGACCCTGATCCGGTCCGTTTATATGTTCAGCTTTGGAGGATGTCCAGTACCTCGTGGAGGTCGGAGATGGTGTAGTCGATATCGTATCCGGGCCTGGCAGGGAGATTGTCCGGGTTATACCAGCAGGTTCGGATGCCGACGTTGTTGCCGCCGCGGATATCGCTGGTGAGGGAGTCTCCAACGATCAGGATTTTTGACAGATCCGCAGGCTGAATGGACTCAAACACCGCGTCGAAGAAAGCAATGTTGGGCTTCTCAGCGCCGACGCCCTCAGAGAGGAAAGCACCGTCCAGCAGGCTGCCCAGACCGGAATTGGTCAGTTTTTTGTTCTGGGCGGCTACGGTTCCGTTGGTGACGGCATACTGCTTTACTTTGCCCCGGAGGGAGCGGACGATGTTGATACTGTCATCCCGGAAGACGATGGTATCGCCCAGGGCCAGCTGGTACCGGTCATTGAATGCCGGGGCCAGGGAGGCGGGAACGCCGACCTCAGTGAAGAACTGTTCAAAACGGCCCACAAGGATCTGGGGCTTGGTGAGCTCGTTCCGCTCCAGCCGCTCCCAGAAGATCTCATTGATTCCTGAATATTGCTTCACCATCTCATCCGTGCATTCGCCAAGGGAAAACTCACGGAACAGGGCCTGGACGGCAGCCTTTTCGGCGGCTTTGAAATCAAGTAGGGTGCCGTCCACATCCCAGAGGATTGTCGTGAAATTCATCATACGGACCTCATTCGGCCTTCTCAGCGATACAGAACATGTTGACCCAGCTCTCATCCTGGCGTTCGGGACGGGCGTCATGGGTCAGCCACATGTCCGTGATCCGGAAACCGCCGACTTCATCTGTCAGGGCGCGGAGGGATTCCTCCGTGAAGTCGGAAAAGAGCCTGCCGTTTTTCTCCCGCTCTTCCGTACCGTATTTGAAGGAGGCATAGAAGACGCCGCCGGGCTTCAGGGCACGGTGGATGCGGCGGAAGATGTCGGGAAGGTCCGCTTTGCATACGTGCAGCAGGGAAGCACAGGCCCAGACCGCGTCAAAGGCATCCGCATAGTCCAGTTCCTCAAAGAACATATGCCGGACGGGGCAGCCGACGCGCTTCTGGGTGAAATCGCACAGTTCCTTGCAGCCGTCCACGGCCAGCACCTGATAGCCGTTCTGGGTGAAATAAAAAGAGGCTTTGCCGGCGCCGCAGCCGAGATCCAGAATGTGCCCGCCAGGAACAACCTGCTCCAGGAAACGGCGGTAATGCGCGGTCATATCCACGTCCGCGGTGCGGGCGATAAACTCTTCAGTGTGATTCTGATACCATTTCAGGGAGTCGTTCTGGTTCATTGTTTGTTCTCCTGATAGTTGTTGATGAAGTGCGTACCGGGAAATGATAGCACAGGACAGACAGGAAAGTAAATAAAACCGTGACAGAAGAACCACCTGTCACGGAAGTTAAACTGCAGGAAAAGTTGTCAACAGATACGTCCCCTTGACAATCTTTATACATTTCCCGGATAGACGTAGAGCAGGTGCTTCTGTGCGGCCTGGACGAGGGAATAGAGGCTGTTGATGTCGGTGGGGTTCCTGTCCATCATGTGATGGCGGGGGAAGAAGCGGGAAACATGCAGGGGGATTTCCCGGCCCTGCTTTCCGCCCTGGACGTTCTTCAGGCCGGCGACCCATTCGGCGAGGGCGGTCATTTCATCCACATTGTCATTTTCTCCTGGAACGATGAGGGTGGTCAGCTCTACATGACAGCGCTTCACGGCTTCCTGGATAAAGTTCATGACCGTCTGCCGGTCTCCGCCGAGCACCTCTTTGTAATACCGGTCTGTAAACCCTTTCAGGTCGATATTCATTGCGTCAATATAGGGAAGAAGCTGGTTCAGGATATCCAGGTTCGCGGTACCATTGGTGACCATGACGTTGAGCATGCGGTTTTTGCGTACCAGCTTCGCGGTATCCCGGACGTATTCCCAGCAGACCAGCGGCTCGTTATAGGTATAGGCCACGCCGATGTTTTTGCTGGGTACATAGTAGGTGGCCAGGTCGGCCAGCCGCTCCGGGGACATGCATTCCGTCTGGACGGTGAAATCCTGATTGCCTTCCCGCTGGGCGATTTCATGATTCTGGCAGAAGGGGCAGCGGAGATTGCAGCCCAGGCCGCCTACGGACAGGATCATCTTGCCCGGGTGAAACTGCTTCAAAGGTTTTTTTTCGATAGGATCAAGGGCCAGAGAGGAAATCCGGCCGTAATACAGCGGTTCTACCCGGCCGTTGACAGCGGTTCTCGCGCCGCAGGGGCCGGTCTGTCCGTCGTGCAGTTCGCAGTGCCTGAAACATACGTTGCAGAAAGCCATCTCTCAATACCGTCCTGTCAATAATGCCTTACCACTTCAAAACGCTCCAGCGTAACAGGTTCATTCTCCCGGATGCCGCCCTTGCGCCGGGCGATATCCACCTGCTCCTCCACGGTGTCCACACCATCCAGGTCCGGCAGCAGGAGGCCGCGCCTGGAACCGCAGCTGACGATGACGCCGTAGCGGCGGACGTCCAGCTCTGCCATGCTGCTGATTTTCTCCGGTGCGGAAAGGACGTCCACATTGATTTCCAGCCACTTCAGCTCCTCCGGTCCGATGGGATCAAACCGGGGATCCCGGGTGGAGGCACTGACGGCGTTGCTGATAATCTCCCTGGCGATGTTCTCCCGGGTCGGCAGGAAGGTGCCGATGCAGCCCCGGAGCTTGCCCTCCTTATGGATAGAAACAAACACACCGGCCTGCTTCTGCTTCATTTCGTCTGTAGCCCAGTCCGGAATATCCGGCGTTGTCCGCTCCAACACGTAGGATTCCACGGTTTCCCGGGCCAGGCGGACAAAGGGATCTTCTGCCTCATGGCGCTTGTGGAGCTTTTCTTCCTGCACAGCCCGGTACTGGTCCAGAAAGTGCCGGCTTTCATCCGGCTCCGCGGGATGGAAGGAGCAGATGCCGTAGCCGACGCCGGTCACATCCTCATGGGAATACACCTTGGCTTCCACAGCCAGCCCGTCCAGCGCGCCGGCCATGATCACAAAGGAACGGTGGCCGCATTCAGCCGCCTTATCGCAGAAGTTTTCCTCAAACTCCAGCATTTCGCCGAAGGCAGCCCGTCCGGCTACGTCCATGATCCGCCGGTCATATTCAGGCCCTTCCCTGGTAAAGCCATAGGGGCCGTAGATTTGCAGTTTATGGGACAGGTCTCCGCTGGCGATGAGGACTACCTTGCGGCCGGTTTGTTCAACAGCTTGGCGGAGCATCATTCCGAAGGTATAGTGATCCGCCAGGGAAAGACCGGATAGCCCGATTCGCACCAGGCGGTAATCTGTGTATTGCTGGTCCACAAAGTAGAGGGGCACCATGGTGCCGTGATCCAGGTGCTTGTCCCGTTCTCCCAGGGTGCCGGCGGGGAAGTTTTCCGCCTTGGCGATAGCACAGAGAGCCTTCACCAGCTCCGTATCATACTGCTTGCGGAAGGAAACCTCCGGCGCCCGGAAGTTCCCGAAATCTCCGGAGGCGTGATCACCGGGAGAGATATGGAAATAATCGGTATACAGCACGCTGTGCGGACTGGTTACGATGATGGTTTCCGGCTTGATTTCAGCAATTTCCGCGGCGACAGCCTGATAGGCCTGAATGGTTTTCAGAACCTGGTTTTCGCTCCCTCTGCCCACCTGGGGAACGATCATCGGGGGATGGGGAACCATATAGGAAGCAGCGATGGACATAGGGGATGCCTCCTTTTCCGCCTTTTGCTTATGTATGAATCTGTGGGGTGAAAAAAATACATCCCTGAATACTTCTACAGGAAAACCCCAGTTACCTGCCGGGGAAATGAAAAAACAGGGCGATTACTGAAAAAAGCTTCAGGTTTTGAGTCGTGAACAGAAAAAAGGGAACGATCATCATTTTGGATCGTTCCCCTGGTATAGCTGCCGGCTTTTGTCAGCCGCTGCAGCTGCGAGCCTGAACCGTGACGAAGTCGTTCTTTTCTTCCTCTTCATCCGCGGCGGCGCTTTCCCGATTTTTCCTGTTTCTGTTATACCAGAGCAGGCCGATTGCCATGCCGATGGCAAGGCTTTTCATTCTGAACAGATTGCCAAGGACAACAGGTGCGATGTCAACCATCAGGCCGAACACAGGGATGATAATGAATACTACGGAGACAATCAACGCTGCGACTGCGGCGAGGATAATCCATCCGCCCATCATCAAAGCGAGCAGGCCGGCCAGAAAGCCGCCAATTGATCCTCTGTGTCCATGCATGCGGCCACGAGGACCCATGTTGTTCATCCAGATCATTTTATGGATCCTCCTTTACATCATTCGGCAGGGGTGATTCCCTTACCGTGATCCAAGGATAACATGGGACAGCCACCCGATACAGAACGAAAAGGGACGAATAACCGCGCTTATTTTTCCAAATGAAAACGGACAAAATGTCCCGGATGTCCATAACAGCGTCCGCTTTTTTACTGCTGGTCAGGCAGCTCATCGGCAAACTTGTTTGCAGAGAGAACAATCAGCTTCTGGAAGCCATCATCCTGCAATATGTTGCTGTACATTTCCATTACCGCCTGGGCAACAGCGGCATTCTCTATAAGATTCAAGCCGGGTTCATAGGGAATGGTGTTCCTGTCGCTGAGGTCAAACAGCGGTTCTTCTGCATCACAATAATTTAAGCTGCATATACACTCAATTTCTTCAGAAGGCATTGTCAGATGAGCCTTGATCCGCCCATCTTCGAGTTTTTCATAGCGGAAAACCAACTGGCCGTAATTGTACGTGCCAGGAGTTAAAGCCGGAGTAGTTTCGGCACTGAACAGGGGCTTTAAAAGCTCCGGCAAGGCAGGCACTTTTTCAGGGTCAATACTTGGAATATAGGTCTTAAATAGTTTTGCTAAGAATACTCGCGGGGGACATTCATCACCGCGGAAAAAGACCCTTTCACTGCAATTGGACAGCGTCAGGCTGCCGTTTCCGTCCGGAAGTTCTTCCGCCCAGAGTGCCAGCAAATCCTGTCCGTTCCGCTCCATACTGAGTGAAAGCTGTACCTGATCAAATTGATCCGTGGTAAGAAGACGATAATGTGCGGAAGGCATATCAATGCGTTCATTATTGACGATAAAAACCAGCTCGTCAAAATCCATAGCAAAGCCGCAGGTATATTGAACAGGGCTTTCAGCCAGTGCGGCCTGCGCGCACAGAAGGATCAGAACCAATATGCATGCGAGAAATCGTTTCATTTCCTAACTCCTTTTAAACAACGAGATTTGCAGTCGCTTATCAGATTGTATCATGGATAAACCACTGATGATACAGGAATGATAATGTTTTTTGGAATGGTACAAATTGGAAAGTGCCCACTATGGTTCTACTTGTTATTTCCCTGTTTTGTCGTATAATGACTTTAATGCTCCAGACACAGGAGGTCTGAACAATGAATAAGACATCCATCCAGACAGAAGAGAGCGCCCAGGAAGTTTCCCGGGAAAAGATTATCGTCAGGACCAGTATCATCGGTATTATCGCCAATGTGCTGCTGGCAGCGTTCAAGGCGGCGGTAGGCCTGCTGAGTCATTCCATCGCTGTCATCCTGGACGCGGTGAACAATATTTCTGACGCAGGCAGCTCCGTGATTACCATCGTCGGCGCGAAGCTGGCGGGCCGGGAGCCGGACAAGAAGCATCCCTTCGGCTACGGCCGGATTGAATACCTGAGCGCCATGGTCATCTCCGTGATTGTGCTGTACGCCGGCGTGACCTCTCTGGTGGAATCCATCAAAAAGATTATCAATCCGGAAGCTCCGGATTATTCTGCTGTTTCCCTGATCATCATCGGCGTGGCTGTGCTGGTGAAGTTCTTCCTGGGCCGGTATGTGAAGGCCACGGGCGAGAAGGTGAACAGCGACTCCCTGATTAACTCCGGCGAGGACGCCCGGCTGGACGCGGTTATCTCTGCCTCCACGCTGGTGGCTGCCGCCATCTTCCTGATTTTCCATATCTCCCTTGAAGCCTGGCTGGGCGCCCTGATCTCCCTGGTGATCATCAAATCCGGTGTGGAGATGCTGAAGGACACCATCTCCCGGATCCTGGGCGAAGGCAACGATCCGGAACTGGCCAAGGGCATCAAGCAGACAGTCCGGAGCTTCCCGGATGTGCAGGGAGCCTACGACCTGGTGCTGCACAATTATGGTCCGGAAGCCTTGAACGGCTCCATCCACATCGAGATTCCGGATACCTATTCCGCGGACAAGCTGGATGCCCTGATCCGGGATATTGAGGAAACCGTCTATAAAAAGCATAATGTGATCCTGACTGCTGTGGGCGTCTACTCCATGAACACAAAGGATTCCTTTATCACTGAAACCCGGAAAAAGGTGCAGAGTATCGTGCTGGATCACGAACACGTGAAGGGTATGCACGGCTTCTACCTGGACCGGGAGAACAAGCATATGCGCTTTGACGTGGTGATCAGCTTTGACGCCCAGGACCGTACCGCGGTCTGGCAGCAGATTGTGGCGGACGTACAGGAAGCCTTCCCGGATTATGAACTCCGTATTGCCATGGACCTGGACTTCTCGTAAAAAGGGATATAAGAGATGAATTACACGATCAGAAAGATGACGAGGGACGACTGCGACGCAGTCGCCCATGTCATATCCGCCTCCTGGAAGGAAACCTACCGGGGGATTGTGCCGGAGGAAGAACTGAACCGGACGGATGAGCAGACAATCGCGGAGAACAGCCGGAAGAATTTTCCGGAGGACAACCACCAGTTTGTGCTGGAAGCGGACGGCGCCATCGCGGGCTACATGAATGTGGGCCTGACAGATGAGAAGGAATATGAGCGCTGCGGGGAAATCCATGCTGTCTATCTCCTGAAGGAGTTCAAGGGCAAAGGCTTCGGCCGGAAGATGGTTGAGGCCGGTATCGCCGAACTGAAGGCCATGGGCTGCGATAAGATGGTGATCGGCTGCCTGGCTGGCAATCCCTCCAACAGCTTCTACGAGCATATCGGCGGAAAACTGATCAAAACCAGGATCTACGAACGGCTTCAGATGCCGGAGAACGTATACTTCTTTGAAAGGATCTGAACAGATGGATCTGAAAGAGATTGAGCACTTTGTAGGAAAACAGGATGTGAGCTTCGTCTGCTCCGTGGATGATGACGGTTTCCCGAACGTTAAGGCCATGCTGAAGCCCCGGAAATGGAACGGCCTGAAGGAGTTCTGGTTCTCCACCAACACCTCTTCCATGCGGGTCCGGCAGTACCAGGAGAACCCCAAAGCCAGCATCTACTTTTATCACAAGGGACTGATCCGCTATGAGGGCGTGATGCTCAAGGGCACCATGGAGGTGCTTACGGACCAGGAGACAAAGGACATGATCTGGCGGAAAGGGGACAGCGTCTTCTACAAGAAGGGCGTGACCGATCCGGATTACTGTGTTCTGAAGTTCACCGCGGAAAGCGGAAGGTACTACAAGGACCTGAAGACAGAAAGCTTCAGTGTGGAGTAAAACCGACAAAACGGAGATCGTATGAACAGGCAGATGGTGGCAGAACAGGTCAGGAAGACACTGACCATCCTGAGGGAAAAGAATCAGGATGGCAAACTGTCATATTTTGTTCGTAAATACATCAAACAGCTGAATAATCTGGAAGGTGCCGGAAAGGTTCATAACTACCTGAAAGGCACTACAAATACGTTTTACAAAAAAGCCAGACCTTCAGGGGAAAACCGTCTGATTGCCCTTGGCTGGGAAGCAAATGAGACGGAAAATTTGATGACTCTGTTTGTGACAGACAAGCAGAGCGTAATCAAAAAGATCAGGAAAGTACTGAAAGTGCTCCGGGAAAAGAATAAGGACGGAGCCTACACGGAGTATATCAGGAAATATGAAGCGCAGATAGACGAACTGGAGCATGCGGATTTCATTCATAATCATATCCGCGGCATATATTATGAACTGTATCATAATCATACAGAGCTGTATGAGGGCGGGAGCGATCCGTTTCTGCATGAATTAGCCGATGCGGAGGACGCGCTGAATGTGTACCTGAATCTGCATCCGGAAGCAGGAAATGCATACGGTGAGGTTCCCGAAAAGGATCTGCGAACTATGCTGGTTACGGTGGATGGATCGAAAATACACAGCTATGAGGATTTCGTCAGCGTCATGCAGAAGGAACTGCAGTTTCCCCGGGACTGTGAGGGCATGGTGGATCGCTATCTGGACTGGATCAGGGATCTGTCCTGGTTTGATTATGACCGCTATGTTTTCACCATACGGAATGCCCGGCAGATGCTACAGAACAACGAGCATGAAGCAAAAGAATTAATAGAGGACTTTTACGAGATCATTATTCCGTACTGGGATTATCAATATAAGCATTGCGATGCCTGGGAAATACGGAAGGATATCATTCTGAACCTGGAATGACACAGAAACAGACCAGGCAGGACAGCAAAACGAAAAGAGCAGTGCCGCATAGCACTGCTCTTGCTGTTTGGTGATTTTACTCCATGCAATCCGGAATGAAGACCGGGGTGGGTTCCGGGTCTGGTTGAGTGGCATTGGGATCTTTTTTCGGTGCAGGTCCAAGGGACCTGAAGGGCAGATCCAGCTTTTCTGCGTAGATCTGCGCTGTACTACCCTCATATCCGCAGAGGCGAGCATAGGGAGATTCGTCAATGATATTGAAATTGTAGTCCTCGTTGATTTTTGATTCGTCCAGGCGGAGGTTTGCGTCCGAATTCAGGATGACAACCTCCTTCAGGTTGGGACAGTCTGCAAAGGCAAACGCATCAATGCTCCGTACACTGGCCGGAACGGTGACGTTTTCCAGGGCATCTGCCCAGGTGAAGCACATCCAGCCAATGGATTCCACTCCCTCCGGGAACTCAATTGTTTTTATATATTGGTTATTCTGGAACGCATAATGACCGATGATTCGGATGCCCTCGGCAAAGTCTTCTTTTCCCAGGACTTTCGTTTCCTTTGCACTGGGATAATAAAGCAAAGTGTTTGATAAGTCATATAAAACGCCATCGATGGACTGACAAGACGGGTGACCGGGGACAACGGTGATCTCTTTCAGGAAGTTCATGCTGGAGAAACCAAGACCGGAAGACACTCTGTTCAGCGAAGCAGGAAGCTCAATCGATGTCAGTTTGGCTCCGTCGAAGGCAGAAACGTTGAAATCTGTTGTGCCTTCCGGAATTGAATATTGACCACCGGCATTTTTCGCGTCCGGATAATACAGCAGGGTTTTCCTGTCGGCGCTGAAGAGTACGCCGTCTACGACAACGAAGTTTTTGTTGCCTTGAGCGACTTTGAACCGCTTGAGGGATGGAAGCAAATTGAAGGCCTGCGCTTCATCGATCCTTACAAGGGAAGCGGGCAGGGTGATGTCAGCAAGATTCGGACAATCGAAGAAGCAGTAGCACTGGATCTCTTTCAGGGTTTCAGGAAGGATGATCTTTTTCGCATCGCACCCGTCGAATGCCCATTCGCCCAGTACTTCGATGCCGTCTGGTATGACGACTGTTTCATCATGGCCGGTGTAACGGTACAGGGTTTTATCCTGTATTTCAAAAACTCCGGTTGTTTTCGTTTCAGGCTCGGCTGGGACGGGAACGTCCGCTTCTTCAGGCTCGGAGGGGAACGAATTATCTGCCTCTTCCACCTCATCGGTTATCATAAGATCATCTGTATCGGTGTGGAGCACGATTATATCGGGTTCCGGGATTTCGCTGTCCACAGAGGCCTGCGTACTGCTGTTATCGGCTGCAGTCAGCTTGACTGCCTCAGTGCCGGCGGCTTCTGTGTTGTTGTCCAGAACTTCAAAGTCAAGACCCCATCTGTCCGCATAAGAGCGCACAGTACTTTTTTCGGGTCCGCAGAGCACGAGGCCGCTCCTGGCTCTGGTGAAGATGTCATCTCCGGTGTTATTGGAATCGGTATCCGGGAAGGTAACACTTGCACCCCGGAAGGTGACGCGCTCCAGTTTCTTGCAGTCGTTGAAGATATAGCCGGAGACATAGGATAAGGAAGACGGGAAAGTTACACTCCGCAGGGAGCGGGCGCCTTGGAAAGCCATCCAGTCAACGCTGAGAACACCGTCCGGGAATTCGATTGACTTCAGGTTCTGGTTTCCCCGGAAGGCGAATGCACCGATACCGGTAATACCTTTGGGAAAGGAATCCTTATCCAGTTCAGATCCTTCTTTCCAGGCAGGATACAGCATCAGCGTTCCGGAACGGTCATATAATACGCCATCCGCTGAATAATAAAGAGGGTTGCCTTCAGCAACGGAGATCTTCAGCAAGCCGGAAATGCCGTCAAAGTCACCACCTCCGTTATACAGCGTGGTCAGGGTGGAGGGAAGCTCGATGGAGGTCAGCTCGGCGCTGGCAAAGGCAGTATATCCAAGTTCTTCCGTTCCCTCCGGAATGGCGTACCGGCCGCCATAGTTTTTCCCGGCCGGGTAATAAAGCAGCTTTTTTTCGTCGATGGTAAAAAGCACACCGTCTACGGATTTATAGTACGGATTCCCTTCCGCTACGTTGATGGCCTGGAGTTTCCAGTTATTATAGAAAACCTGTGCCTGTGAAATCTTGTAGTCATGGGAGTCGTCACTGGAATATTCCAGAATCGTCAGGGAAGCGGGCAGGGTGATTTCCTCCAGTTCTGTGCAGTCAAAGAATGCATAGTTCTGGATTTCTTCCAGGGTTTCAGGCAGGATCACTTTAGTCACGGCGCTGCTGTCAAAAGCCCATTCGTTAATTACCGTGATCCCGTCCGGAACGGTGACTACACCGCCATTCCCTGTATATTTTACCAGGGTGGTTCCTTCAATTTCAAAATCGCTGTCTGCGCTTGCCGCGGATACAGCAAAACAGAGCATACATGCAAGCAGTATGCAGATGAACAAGGTAAAGTGTTTACATCCAGGCTGACGGTCCATTCCGGCACATCCTTTCTGTGTTTCCTAAAGCCCTACATTATATATAGACGCAGAAAAATCCTTTTTTTGTTCACGTACGAAAAAAAGTTTACACCGTTGTTACATCACTGTGAAAACAAGGTAACAGCAGGCATGGTATATTCTCATCAGGAACAAGGCGGGCCGGTGCACAGCCCGCAGGCTAAACGAAAGGGAAAAGGGGTTTAACTGAAATGAAGAAGTGTCTGAGCATGATCCTGGCGGTACTGCTGCTGTGCGGGGGAATCCTGAGCGGATCCCTGGCGGAAGGTGAGTTTGAATATACGGCCAAGGGAAAGAACGCGGAAATTACCGTGATTAACGGAACGGGCGAAATTGAGGTCCCGGCGGAACTGGACGGGAAAAAGGTTACATCCATAGGCATGTATGTTTTTAACGGAAACACCACTGTGAAGAAAGTGACTCTGCCGGAAGGCCTGCAGAAGATTGAACGCTCGGCTTTCGCCAACAATGATAAACTGAAGGAGCTTAATATTCCGGACAGCGTGACCTCCATTGGGAACGGAGCTTTCTCCTCCTGCTCCGCACTGGAGACCGTTGAAATCTCTCCTTATCACAAAACCTACGGCATCTGCAACAAACAGCTGTTCCTGAAAAAGAACATGACCCTCCTCCGGTGCTATGGAAATGAGAACGGCACCTGTGAAGTTTTCTGGGGCATCAAATCCATCGGGGAAGAAGCATTCAATGGCAGCAAAGTGCGCGCCGTTATCCTGCCGGATTCCGTGACGGCAATCGGCGCCTGCGCCTTTATCAGCTGCGGAAACCTGAAGAATATCTTTATCCCCGACAGCGTGAAGTCCATCGGCATCCAGGCTTTCTGCTTCTGCGAATCCCTGGAGAGCATCTCAATTCCCGCCGGCGTGATCAGGATTGAACCCGGCATATTCAATTACTGCGGAAAGCTGACCGATATCCAGGTTGATCCTGCCAACAAAAAGTATGAGGCACAGGGCATGCTCCTGATCGATAAAACCAGGAAGACAGTCGTCAGCGCCACCAGCGCACTCAAGGGAACGGTTGAGATTCCGGACGGCATCAAGGAGATCGATAACAGCGCCTTCCAGGGATGCAGCGATGTAAAGGAAATGATCATTCCCGACAGCGTGAAGAAGATCGGCGTCGGCGCTTTCTCGAATTGTCCGACGCTGGTGGTCAAGGGCCATGCCGGTTCCGGTGCCCAGAAGTACTGTGAGCAGAACAATATCAGATTCGAAGTCATCGAATAATCATTTGACTAACATTAAAAGAAAGCCGGCCGGAATGAGACGGCAGGAAAAAGGAAAGGAAGTTTACTTCAATGAAAAAGTGTCTGAGCATGATCCTGGCGGTACTGCTGCTGTGCGGAGGAATCATTGCATGTTCCATCGCGGAAGAGCAGGATCTGTATGAATATACGGTAAACGGTAAAAACGTGGTCATCACCGGTGTGAAAGATAAGGAGATCAAAAAGGCCGAGGTTCCGGCTGAAATTGACGGCAAAAAAGTGACCGCCATCGGGTCGTATGCCTTTGACAGCTGTACAGAACTGAAGTCTGTGGTCCTTCCCGAAGGTCTGCAGAAGATTGAATACTGTGCGTTTTCAAACTGCGTGGAACTGGAATCTATCAATATTCCGGACAGCCTGACAACCATTGGAGGCGAGGCGTTCGCGGCCTGCTTTAAGCTGGAAAACGTTGAGATTTCTCCTTATCATAAGGTCTTCGGGGTGAACAGTGACATCCTCTTCCGGAAAAAGGACATGACCCTGATCAAGTACCTGGGCCAGGTGGAAGAGGACGCACGGATCATTAAGAACGAATACGATGTATTCTGGGGCATGAAAACTATCGCGAATGATGCATTCAATGCCAGCAAGCTGACGGCTATTAATCTGCCGGCAACAATCCAGGATATCGAAAGCTGTGCCTTTGTGTCCTGCTATTACCTGAAAGAAATGGTGATTCCCGAAGGCGTGAAGAGCCTTGGATCCCAGGTGTTCATGTATGATATCTCGCTGGAATCCGTTACTATCCCGTCTACTGTGACGAAGATCGGCAACGGCATCTTCTGCTACTGCGAAAACCTGAAGGAAATCAACGTTTCTCCGAAGAATCGCAGCTTTGAGACGAAAGACCTGCTTCTGATTGAAAAGAAATCCCAGAAGATCATCAGCGTTTCTCCCGCCATTGAAGGCGCGTTCACCATCCCGGATGGTATCAAGGCCATTGACGGCGTTGCTTTCCAGGGCTGTAAGAAGATTACCGAACTGACCATTCCGGACAGTGTGAAGCAGATTGATTCCAGCGCTTTCTGGAACTGCGAACAGGTTATCATCAAGAGTCATGCAGGTTCGGTGGCCCAGAAGTTCTGCGAAGAGAACAACCTGAAGTTCGAAGTCATCGAATAAGCAATATCACAAAACAGAAAACAAAAATCAATAACAGTAAAAATCGAGCGGCACCGGAAACCGGTGCCGCTCTTTGTGGGGGAAGGGGATAGGGAAAAAGGGAAATGTATGAAGAAACATCCTGCCGAATTCCGCCGGCAGTATTGGGATAGGCTGGATCAGGGCCGGCCGTTGTCCCTGTTGACAAGCACAGTATATCCCGAGAACCTTAAGTGAAGCTTAAAGGTAAAAAGAAAAACAAAAAGGGTCCTGGAAAAAACGGGAAACAGCAAACTTTAATGCGGTCCGGAGGTGCAGTAGGTGCGGATATCCACGGTGTAATCTGAAACCACCCAGCTTTTACTGCAGTAATCGCAGGTATCCGTTCCGGTTATCTTCCAGAACTCATGGATATGGGTATGCGGCCCATGATTATACTGACAGAACCCGCAGTAAACCGGAGCGTCCTTTTTTTGCCAATGTTCCCTGTAGGTACACTTCTTATGAGTACAGGCCAGCGCAGCAAAACATACTGATACAGCAGACAGTGCCAAGCCCGCAGCAAGGATAAACGCCAGCAGCTTTTTCATGGTATTATTCTCCTGTCAATGAAGAATTGGAATGATCCGCACCAGGCGAATCATTCCATAAAAACATTATGAATTTGCTGTTGAGATGCTTCTTGTAAACAAATGGGGTGGTTTAGTTCATATAGGTTGTCTGTTCGTGGATCTTTTCACCGCAGACACCGCAAAGGTCATATTCATAGAGCAGGTGCGGGGTGAGCCACTGAGTACGATGCTTCAGGTTGCAGTGATTCTGATAGGTTGTGGTGGTTTCCCAGTAGAGCGAATGGCAGCTTGAGCAGTAGATCTGCTTGGAGGTGACGATTTTGTGCTGACTGCTGCCTGCACTAGTAATGGTTTTCTGCGTATCAACGACTCCTGCGGAGTATTTTCCGCAGCGGCTGCAACGCATGTTTCCTGCAAAACACAGGCTGGCGACAGAAAGAACCAGGACCAGGACGAGACACAATGCGATAACCTTTTTCATGATACGATCCTCCTTTTTTTTATCAGAACGATCCGTTGCAGACGGACCGTTTCTTACCGGGAAAGCAGACAGCAGTCAGAAAGCTGACAGTAGACAATCAGCTATTCTTAACGAGCGCACGGGCAGGTCACACTGAGGGTAACTGTTTTTGTCGTGGTATAGCTTTCGTGACAGTTCGGGCATGCATACACCGTGATGATATCCTTACAGCTCTTAGTGTGCGCATGCCAGTTGGTGTTGTTCGCACACATTGTCCAGATGGGCGTGGTGTAATACTTCGTGGTCTGATAAACCATTGTGAAATAATGGTTTGCGCACGCAGCCAAAGCCGTTACCGCAATGGAGCAGATCAGAACCAGAGCACAGATGAGAGCCACAGACTTTTTCATGGAATACCCCTCCTTAAAATATAAATGATTTAACCCGGTTTGCAGGAAACCGGAAAAGAGACAACAATCAGAAAACAGTCAGCAAATAATCAGGGCTGGCAAGGGCAGCTCTGGTTGATAAACGTCTTGACGATCTTGGTATAAGTGTCACCGCACTTCGGGCAGTAGTACACATACACCTTATCTTCATAGTTCAGAAAATGAGGGTGGACATACTGGTTATACTCACAAGTCGTCATGCAGTAGGGAACGGAAGAAGTACCGGCAACGGTCTCGTGAACCAGGATATACGAATGAGTGCATGCAGCCAGGGCGACTGCCGCGATGGAACAAACCAGAACAGCTGCCAGAAGGAAAGCCAGGAACCTTTTCATTAACAGACCCTCCCAATGAATTATTAAGTTATTGCCGACAACGCACAGAGCATACACAAAAAAACACATCAAAACTACCCAACCTGCACAACTGGTCGGTTTATCTGCATCATTGGAAGAGAATTGATCAAACAAAATGAAAAATTGCTCATTCTTTGTGATGGCATAAAGAAAAGACAGCGTCGCAGCGCTGTCTGAAAGAGGAGAATAAGAGTATGAAGAAACATCCTCTGCCGGGGCCCTGGACCGGCAGGAAGATGGTATTCACTAGATCAGGGTCGGCCGTTTCCCCTGTGAACAACTGTAATATAATGGGTGAACCTTAAATGAGTCTTAACAAAACAATACAAATTAAAAAACGGGTTCAATTTGATCAAATCCCCCCAAAATGACCAAATTGAACCCCTGAATGATGAAATTGAAAAGAGGCGGTGTCCCTGAACACTGCCTCCCATACATAAGAAGGAGAGCATGAAGAAACTCCCTGCTTGCAGTTACAGTATAGACAAAAAATGATCATTTACTATCTATCCTGCATAAGTGGTCAGAAAAACTGCAAAACTGGTAAAAGCGGGAGTAAAAATACTCCAACGTGTTACAAGTATTGCTGCGGCGTAACAATGGTGTAAAATCCCGCCAAACCTGTTGTTTTCGACCTTTTCTCATGATATATTGCAAACGGATCCGGACAATAAATACAACAGGAGACGAGTATGGCTGGTTCAGTAATCATCACTTGTAAGAAATGCGGCATGCCGCTGAAGAAGGGTACCAAGGTTTGCTCCTACTGCAGGCAGGATACCGGTTATCTCATTAACCGTGCCCCAAAGGAAAAGAAGACAGGCATCCGGATCCTGGGACACACTATCCGGCTTCCCTGGGTCACCCTGATCCTGGTAATCCTGAATGCTGTTGCAGGCATCTACAAGCTGGCCGGAGGAGAATCTGACGTACTCCGGAACTTCGGTATGTACCAGGGCGCCCTCCAGCACGGAGAGTATGGCCGGATCATCCTGAGCAGCTTCCTGCACCTGAGCTTCCCGCACTTCATCAGTAACATGTATGCCTTGCTGACCTACGGCTTCGTATTCGAAAACCGCATCGGCAGATGGAAGTATCTGGCTGTCTATCTGGTTTCCATGATCGGTTCCGCCCTGCTCATCAACTTTGTGGGCGGTAACAGCCTCCATGCCGGTGCCAGCGGCGCCATCTGGGGCCTGATGGCAGCCAACCTCATCTACTGCATCTTTACCCGAAGGAAGTTTCTTTATATGCTCTATGCCCTCCACGCGGTTATCGGCAATGTCCTTTACACCTTCTCCTCCAATGTCAGCTGGCAGGGCCACTTCGGCGGAGCCATCGCCGGAGTACTCATCGCCCTCCTGCTCTTTGCCAAGGAGAGGAAAGAGAGCAAACCAATATTCTGAAATGAACACCCGACATCAAAACAACAGACACACCATCCCGGCAAACAGCCGGGATTTTTTATGTAAAAAAAGTAGGCAGCGAAGCCGCTGCCTAAAGGGAAAAGGGGAAGGGGAAGTATGAAGAAACATCACACCGGCGGAAACAAAACCGGAAGTGATGGAATCCGCTAGACCAGGGTCGGCCGTTTGCCCTGTTGACGGGGATAATATAACCCAGGTTTCTTAAATGTACCTTAAGGTGAATGTATTCATTTTTTGAGCATAAGAAGATGAATTTGAGTTTCAATTTGATCATTTTACTTTCAATATAGTCAATTTAAAACAAAATGACTATATTGAATTGACTTTTGATGCAATTGCCGATATTGTTACTCGACACGCACTTACTCAACAGCTATAATATCACCAACATGTTCACATCTTACCCAGGAGGCCAGCCATGAAAAAATGTACAGCCTGTGGCGCGACGTTTGACGATACCAGCAAATTCTGCCCTTACTGCGGAACGGAGTATGGGGCGGAGGAACGCCCTGACGGAAACAGCGAGGGAACTGGCACGCAACCGCAGCAGCCGAAGAAGGAAAAGAAGATAATAAACAATGCACAAGGGATGATGCTTTGGCATAAGATTGTATTGTTCCTTGTGGGGATACGGGCTGTACGCTGCCTGATCAGGGGCCTTTCCATACTGAGAGGCTATGTTGACGCAGATGTGCCTGAAAGTATGGTTCCCGTGAGGAATCTGTTCCTTGGTATTGGAATCGAGAATATAGCCATTGGAGTATTCGCAGTGATCTGCTTATACCGACTGGGAAAGTATATGAGAAGCGGTCCCGGGTCTGTGAAGATTCTGTATGGGATGAGCATTGCAGGCGCTTTGATCCTTACGATGTGGACGGTTTCCATATCACCTGATGCCGATCTGTCGAAAGCGGGATTGGCTGATTCTTTCCTGTTTGATGTTTTGATGCTGGTTATCAACAGCATATACTACAGTAAACACCAGGATGTATTTGTGAATTGAAAGGATAAATAACCATGGTTGGAAAGTATAAAGTGATTACCCTTTGCGGGAGTACCCGTTTCAAGGATGAATTCATGGAAGCCCAGAAGCGGCTGACGCTCGAAGGGAATATTGTCATCAGCGTAGGAATGTTCGGACATTCTGGGGACAATGAAGTCTGGACAGAAGGCACCAAGGAAATGCTGGATGATATGCATAAGCGGAAGATCGACATGGCGGATGAGATCTATGTGATTAACGTCGGGGGATATATCGGAAGCAGTACCAGGTCGGAGATAGAATATGCCAAGAAGACGGGAAAAAAGGTGGGGTATTTGGAAGATCCAAATACCTAATGAATACTAGATCCTTCGGCTGCGCTCCCTTTGTACCCCTTGCTCAGGATGACATTTCACAAGGAAAGGAAAGTCGGGAAAAATCCCTTCCTTTCCCAATGCGGCTGCGGCGGAGGAGATCCTTCGACACGCTATGCTTGCTCAGGATGACATCCGCACGGCGGGGGAGATCTCTCCACGCGGCAGCAGGCTGCCTTGGTCGAGATGACAGGGTGGATGCTGCGGCGGGGCGTTTTTGATACTTCACTATAATTCCATAAAAATCACTTGAACGGTATCCTTGCCATGTGATAATGTTAGTATGTGAAGCGACTGTGGGCAGAAAGTGATAATTCTCTAAATTGTATAGTAACGTATAGTAACGTGTAGTTGCGTATAGTGGTTTTGCGTGATAGCATTAAGATGCGAAGTGACTGTGGACAGAAAGTGTCTGCAGTTTTTTTATGCCTGCGGCACTGAGTAAGGGATTCCTCCATTTTGCTGACGCTACAGTCGGAATGACAATATCGCTGCGGCGAGGAGATCCATTCGACGCGGCCTGCGGCCTTGCTCAGGATGACACCATGCAGGTTAAGATGTTCCTTGCAACGGGAGCAAAGTATGATTCGGGAAAATGACGTAAAGTGCTCCCTTTGTCAAGGACAAATTAAATTTTCGAGGGCAATCAAAAATGCCGGTAACGAATGGATGGAAATTAGAGGCCGGGGGCTAGCCCCCGGGGCTGCCAAACAGGGAGAGGGTAAATGCCTGTCTGGAGA
>JAFRQX010000002.1 GCA_017428385.1 Clostridia bacterium
GTAGGGTTCCGGTTCGGGCTGCGGCTCGGTGTAGGGTTCCGGTTCGGGCTGCGGCTCGGTGTAGGGTTCCGGTTCGGGCTGCGGCTCGGTGTAGGGTTCCGGTTCGGGCTGCGGCTCGGTATAGGGTTCCGGTTCCGGCTGCGGCTCGGTGTAGGGTTCCGGTTCGGGCTGCGGCTCGGTGTAGGGTTCCGGTTCGGGCTGCGGCTCGGTATAGGGTTCCGGTTCGGGCTGCGGCTCGGTATAGGGTTCCGGTTCCGGCTGCGGCTCGGTGTAGGGTTCAGGTTCAGGTTCCGTGTACGGTTCCTGTTCGTCCGGCACAGGCATCGGCTGGTCGGTGACTGTGGAAATATACAGATAGAACGCTTCCGTCATGCCTGTTCCCGGATCCGTTGCGGATACAGGAATATAGCTGACGCCGTCCATGTATTCCCCAGCATCCGTAACACCGGCCAGTATGCTGCCGGGTTCGGGAGAATACTGATATTCATGTGCAGGATGGATTGCTGAAAAAGTGAGCCCGTCCAGCGGGGCATCCGCGGGAAGCAGAACCCAGAAACAGCCTTCCCCCGCCTCTGTTTCCGCGGCCGGGAAGGCAGCAGCACTCTGCATAACGCCCATGCTGTCATACCAGCTGAGGCTGATCTGCAATGCCGCCCAGTCAGCGCTTGCGGCTGAAGCCAGGGGCAGTGCGGAAAGTGCCAGCAGCAGAGCCGCCAGCAGTGCTGTCGCTCTTTTCAGGATCCATTGATACTTGATCGTCATAATCCGGTCCTCCTGAATTGTATGTGATATATGTAACAGCTCCCGGATATTGTACCGCCGTCAGACAGTCGTGTCAATGAAACCGGGCGCTGTAGGCCGCTGCGTTTCCCGGAAGGAAAAGCCGCGGGAACCGTCGAAAGAAGAAGGACGTAACCAATTATAGAAACGGAATGTCCGTCCGTTTCATTCCCGAAAGGGTTTGTTTGTATGAGTTTTTTATGGAACCGCTTCCTGGCAGTGCCTAAGAATCCGGATGGTTTTATGTCCCCACCGGCCTTCTTTTACCGCCTGCCTGAGCTGGAAACAGAAGACCTTTGCCTTCGCAAGCCTCGCATGAGGGATGCAAAAGATATCTTTCGTTATGCCTCAGATCCGGAAGTGGCGCGTTACGTCCTTTGGGAACCTCACCGCAGCGTTTCCGAAACCGCTTCCTTTGTCCGGGATCTTCGTGTCCGCATCCGTGCTGGTTATCCTTCTTCCTGGGTTGTTACGCTCCGGGAAACAGGACTTGTCATCGGCACGATCGGTTTTGTCTGGTATTCCTCCGATAACAATGCGGCGGAGCTGGGCTACAGTTTCTCCCGGGAATACTGGAATCATGGCTATGCAACCCAGGCCCTGCATGCGGTGATTGATATTCTCTTCTCTTCCCTGCCCCTGAATCGTCTGGAAGCCCAGCATGATGTTCGCAATCCGGCAAGCGGCCGTGTAATGCAGAAATGCGGCCTCACACAGGAGGGCATCCTGCGGGGCCGCATTATGAACAAAGGCGAATATATCGATACTGCACTGTACGCTATTCTTCGGTCCGACTGGGAAAGGCTCAGCGGTAGGCACTCATCCGGCGCTTGAAGACGTCTTCCCTGGCTACAGACCAGCCGAAGAATCCCATCACTTCACCCAGCTTCTGATACAGGCCGTGGCTGTAGGCAATCAGCCCGGCCTTTTCCAGATGCAGGCTTCCTCCGTCATCCAGGAGATCCTTCCGCACCATGACGGAAACAACCTCGCCCACAAACATATCATGGCTGCCCAGCTCCAGCGTATGCCGGACCTTGCAGCACAGGCTTACCGGTGCGCCTTCAACCGCCGGAGCGATATTGAGCCTGTCAGCCGGAATATAGCTTAATCCTGTTTCCTTTGTCTTGTCCGTATCCCTGCCGCTTTTCACGCCGCAGAAGTCCACAGGACGGGCCATTTTTTCATCCACAAGGTTCACAACGAATTCACCGGACGCACTGATCAACCCGTGTGAATAACGTTCCTTCCGGATGCTGACGGATACCATCGGCGGATCCGAATTGACCGTTCCCGCCCATGCAACGGTAATCATATTGCGGTTCTCCGGCCGTTTCGGATCCCCGCAGCTGACCAGCACCACCGGGGCAGGATTCAGCAGTGTGGAGGGCGGCAGAATCTGATAACTGTACTTATCCATAATCTCTTTCCACTCCTTGAAGATTCATGGATTTAGTGTATAATATTTCTGTTATGCAGTCAATTTTTCTGAAGGAGATGATGAGGGATGAACGCATACCGTGGAAAACATGTTTCTTCTGCATCCCGACGTTCCGGTCCCTCCTTCCGCCGCGGTCGTCATCAGGTGCGGAACCGTCATCGCCGCCGCTGGCTGATCTTCCTGGTTGTGCTGCTTATCCTGGTAATCTGTTATCCCCTGGTGGAAGCCCGTCTTCTCCAGACGGAAAGCAAAACCCTTCAGAGTGATGACTTCCCCATAGAAGCAAACAATCTCCGTGTTGTTTATCTCAGTGATATTCACTACGGTTTCTGGTTCTCTGACGCAGACCTGAACCGTCTGATCGGCCGGATCAATTCTCTCCGTCCTGACCTGCTTCTCCTGGGCGGAGATTATGCCACCGATAACGAAACCGCCATCAAATTCTTCCGTGCTTTGCAGAAGCAGGGTACCATTCACTCCCGCTACGGCATCTACGGTGTCATCGGTGAAGCCGACCGTGGAGAATCTGATGCCTCCTGTAAGCAGCTGACTGAAGCCATGACCAACGCCGGTGTTGTCCCGCTGGTCAATAAAGTCGCCACTGTAAGCATTGCCGGCCGTCAGATCTTCATCGCCGGTCTGGATGACAAGCTTACCGGCAAGCCGGATATTAAAGGGATTGCAAATTCTGTCAATGCCAGTGACTATGTGATATTCCTTTGCCATAACCCTTCCGTTATCCAGGAAGCTCAGCTGGCTGCTGATTCTTCCGGAAACCTCGGCTGGTTTGATCTGGGGCTCTTTGGCCATACCCACGCCGGCCAGATGGCTTTCTTTTCCACCGCGCTGAATATTGCGGAAGACGTGCCGGACAGATACCGCAGCGGCTGGCTGAAGGAAAACAGGGTGGATCTCCTGATCTCCCCCGGCGTCGGAACCTCTGTTTATCCCGGCAGGCTTTTCTGTTTCCCCACGATTCACTGCCTTACGCTTACTTATTGATTTCTGTTTGATAGAAAGGAACTGACATGCGCTCCGATACCCGCGTTCAGCTGAACGATGTATCCTATTCCTACGAAGAGCAGGCGACGCCTGCTCTTTCCGACGTCTCTGCGGTTATTGAGCCGGGAGAATTCGTCGCGGTCCTGGGCCACAACGGCTCCGGCAAATCCACAATGGCCAAGCTTCTGAATGCGCTGTATATCCCTACGGAAGGTAACGTCCTGGTCTGTGGTTACAACACCCGTGATGAAAAATTAGTCTGGGAAATCCGTCAACGTGCAGGCATGATTTTCCAGAATCCCGACAACCAGATTGTTGCCACTGTCGTCAAGGAAGATGTGGCATTCGGTCTGGAAAATCTCGGTGTCCCCACAGAGGAAATGCTTCCCCGCATTGAAAGCGCGCTTTCCGCTGTACGGATGAGCAAATACGCGGACAAGGCGCCGCATCTGCTGTCCGGCGGTCAGAAACAGCGTGTTGCTATCGCCGGTATCCTGGCTATGGAGCCTTCCGTGATCATTGCTGATGAAGCGACTGCAATGCTGGACCCTTCCGGACGCAAGGAGGTACTCGAAACGATCCGCACCCTGAACCGCCAGAAAGGCATCACTGTGGTCTGGATCACCCACTTCATGGAAGAGGCTGCCCTGGCTGACCGCGTTCTGGTCGTGACCGACGGAAAGATCCGTCTTTCCGGCACCCCTGCTGAGGTTTTTGACCGGGTTGAAGAAATGCGGGAAATGCATCTTGACGTTCCTCATATGACAGCGCTTGCGGGTGAGCTCCGTGCGGAGGGCATGCCCCTGAAACCCGGTATCCTGACCGTAGATGAGTTTGTTGAGGAGGTGGAAAGACTATGCCCATTGAAGTCAGCCACCTGACCCATTGCTATTCCGAGGGCAGCGCCCTGCGGACCGTAGCCCTGGATGATGTTTCTTTCCGGATTGAAAACGGGGAATTTGTCGGGATCATCGGCCATACCGGCAGCGGCAAATCCACCCTCGTACAGCATCTCAACGGTCTGCTCAAACCCACCTCCGGCCAGGTTCTGGTGGATGGTGAGGATCTGAACGGTGAGCATGTCAACCGCCGTGCCCTGCGCCAGCACATCGGCCTGGTTTTCCAGTACCCTGAATATCAGCTTTTTGAGGAGACCGTGGCAAAGGATATCGCTTTCGGTCCGAAAAACCAGGGACTGACTGCCGCTGAAATTGATGAGCGGGTTCGTTATGCCATGGAATGCGTTCACCTGGATTATCAGAAGTATGCCGAGCGCAGCCCCTTTGAGCTGTCCGGCGGCCAGATGCGCCGTGTTGCCATTGCCGGTGTCCTGGCCATGAAGCCTTCCGTCCTGATTCTGGATGAGCCGACCGCCGGCCTGGACCCCCGCGGCCGTGACAGGATCCTGGGCATGCTGGAAGAGCTTCACGCCCGGGAAAATGTTACCATCCTTATGGTTTCCCACAGCATGGATGATATGGCCCGCCTGGCCAGCCGCCTGATCGTCATGAGCGACGGTAAAGTCGTCGCTGACGGCACACCCCGTGAAATCTTCATGCAGGAAGACATGATGACCTCCATCGGTCTGGATATACCGGAAGCCGCCCGCCTTTGTGCCCGGCTTCGCGCTAAAGGATATGATCTGCCCGCCGATCTGTTCCGTCCGGAACAGCTGAAGGAACAGCTGCTCCGCATCTGGAAGGAGGGATCCGCGTGCTGAACAATATCACCATGGGTCAGTACTATCCGGTAGACAGCAAGGTTCATCGCCTGGATCCCCGGATCAAACTGATTCTGACCATCGTATTCATCGTTATAGTCTTCATGGCCAAGACCTTCCTTGGCTATGCGGTCATTCTTGGGTTTGTCTGGCTTACCGCCCGTCTGGCCAACGTACCTTTCCGCATGCTTCTGCGGGGTCTGAAACCCTTGCGGATCATTATCATCCTGACCTTCCTGCTGAATCTGTTCTTCACCACAGGCGAAACCGTCTGGGTACAATTCTGGGTCATCCGTATTACGAAGGAAGGCTTCCTGCAGGCTGCTTTCTATTCCCTGCGTCTGATCTTCCTGGTCATTGGCACCAGCCTTTTGACCCTCACCACTTCCCCCGTTTCCCTGTCTGACGGAATTGAGATTCTGCTTTCCCCGCTGAAAGTGATTCACTTCCCGGCTCATGAACTGGCCATGATGATGACCATAGCACTGCGTTTCATCCCCACCCTGCTGGAAGAAACGGACAAGATCATGAAGGCTCAGATGGCCCGCGGCGCGGATTTTGAAAGCGGCAACCTGCTTTCCCGTGCAAAGGCGATGGTGCCCCTGCTTGTACCGCTGTTCGTCAGTGCCTTCCGCCGTGCCGGTGATCTGGCCATGGCTATGGAAAGCCGCTGCTATCACGGAGGTGAAGGCCGCACACGCCTTCGCGTCCTGAAGCTTACCCGGAACGACTGGATCGCCTGCGGTGCAATGGCTGCACTTCTGGCGCTGATCATACTGGAGGGAATCTTCCTTTGAAACGGATCCTGCTGACAGTGGAATATGACGGCACCGCTTATGCCGGCTGGCAGCGCCAGATCAACGGTCTGGCTGTCCAGCAGGTACTGGAGGAGGCGCTTTCTTCTGCCTGCGGTCATCCGGTTACCGTGACCGGTGCGTCCCGTACGGATGCCGGTGTTCACGCACTGGATCAGAAGGTTCATTTTGATACAGACAGTACGATTCCCCCGGATAAATATCCCTTTGTGCTGAATACTATGCTTCCGCCGGATATCCGGGTACAGGATGGCCGGGAGGTGCCTGCAGATTTCCATGCCCGTTTTCTGACCGCCGGCAAAACCTATACCTACCGGATCTGGAATGCCCGGCACGCCAGCGCGCTCCGGCGCAACACCCACTGGCACGTTCCTGTTCCGCTGAATGAGGCGCCGGTTCGCCAGGCACTCCTGACGCTGACCGGCAAGCATGACTTTGCTGCCTTCCAGGCCGCCGGCGGTACAGCCAAAACCACTATCCGTACCCTGCGTTCCGCTGCTCTGGAAGTCAGGGGAAACGAATGGATTCTGACCGTCAGCGGCGATGCGTTCCTGTACAACATGGTTCGCATTATCGCGGGCACTGTTGTGGAAATCGGCCTGGGAAAATTCGGACCGGATGCCTTCACCAAAGCCTTTGAAACATTGGATCGTCTTGCGCTCGGCATGACTGCTCCCCCTCATGGCCTTGAACTGACCCAGGTTCGCTATCCGGAAAAAGCCTTTACCGACCCGTCATCTGTCAGATGGCACGAGGAAGAAACAAATGGTTCGACTGACTAATCTGAAGGTCCCTCTGGATTATACAGAGGAGGCTTTAATAACCATTCTCCTGAAAAAACTGAAGTTGAATCCGTCTGATCTTATCTCCTTTTCCGTCACCCGACGCAGCATTGATGCAAGGGATAAGCAGGACGTTCATTTTGTGCTTTCTATCGATTTATCTCTGAAGAATGAAACCGGCGCCCTGCGCAGGAACAAGAACCTCACGCCTGTTCATTCTTCATGCAGTCAGAAGAATAATGCTTCATCCTTCACGCTTCATTCTTCATTAAAATGTCAGCCGCTGGTGGTTGGTGCCGGTCCCGCCGGCCTGTTCGCCGCGCTGACCCTTGCCCGTGCGGGAGCCCGCCCGGTTCTGATTGAACGCGGAAAGCCTGTGGACCGTCGGACCAATGATGTATATACCATGCAGGAGCAGGGCATCCTGGACCCTGATTCAAATGTCCAGTACGGCGAAGGCGGAGCCGGGGCCTTCTCAGACGGCAAACTTACCTGCGGCATCAAAAGTCCCCATGTCCGGAACATTCTGGAAACTTTCGTTTCCCACGGTGCACCGGAAGAAATACTCATTGATCAGAAGCCGCATATCGGGACCGACCGTCTGAAAGGTGTTGTGGCTTCTATCCGGGAGGAAATCATCCGCCTGGGCGGCACGGTTCATTTTGAAACCCGTCTGGAAGAATTGATTATCCGAGGCAGCCACGTTGAGGGCGCGGTGATTTCCTGTAACGGTGAACCCCGTGAATTCCTCACGGACACCATCCTGCTGTGCATCGGTCACTCTGCCCGTGACACGGTTCAGACGCTTTTCAGTCAGGGACTCCGTATGGAGCAGAAGCCCTTTGCCATGGGGGTCCGGATTGAACATCCCCGCGTTTTCATTGACCGCTCCCAGTATGGTTCCTTTGCCGGTCATCCTGCCCTGGGTGCTGCCTCCTACAAGCTGATCTGTCATACGCCGGACGGCCGGGGTGTCTACACCTTCTGCATGTGCCCCGGAGGAGAAGTGATCGCAGCGGCATCCCAGCCCGGCGGAGTCGTCACCAACGGTATGAGTTATCATGCCCGTGACGGGGCAAACAGCAACTCCGCCCTTCTGGTTGGTGTCAGGCCGCAGGACTTTGGAGACGATCATCCCCTGGCCGGCTTCATTCTTCAGCGCAGTATTGAAAAGGCAGCCTTCCGTGCCGGAGGCGGTGGATTTATTGCACCAGCCCAGCGCGTCGGGGATTTCCTGGAAAACCGGACTTCAGTCTCTTTTGGAGAAGTAATCCCCTCCTATCGCCCCGGAGTTGTCCCTGCGGATCTTCGAGCTGTTCTGCCGGACTGGATCGTTGAGGATCTGAAAAAAGGAATCCGTGCCATGAATGCCCAGCTTTCCGGTTTTGCAAATCCGGATGCTGTTCTGACAGGCCCGGAAACGCGTTCTTCTTCTCCTGTACGCATCAGCCGTAATCCCATCGGAGAAGCCGAGGATCTCCGCGGACTCTATCCGGTTGGTGAAGGGGCCGGTTATGCAGGCGGTATCGTTTCTGCCGCCGCTGACGGAATCACCGCCGCACTTCATGTTCTGTCCGCCAATGACCTGATCTGACATAAAAAAAAACCCGCCGGAGCTTTCATCGCTCCGGCGGGTTTCATATTATTTCTTATTTGAAATTGCTGGCTCCGCCCTCAATCGAGGCTGCAGTACCAATCTGCGGCTTGGTATCTTTGGAGTACAGCGTAATCAGCATATCGCGTGATGCAACTTCGCCGGGTTTTTCATTGGGTTCCCGTGCAATGTCATAGGCGGACTGGAACTTGGAAACCGCGGCAACGGTGTTCTTACCGTAATCACCGTCCACCTTTCCGGGATCGTATCCCAGTTCCTTCAGCCTCTTCTGCATGTATCTGACGTTTGCGCCCTTGTCACCCTTCTTCAGCGGCAGGTACATGTCAAAGTTAACGCAGATCGGAGCGTCATCAGCAAACAGCTTGTTCTGTACTTTCTTTGTGATGTAATCGTGGCTCTTCACAGCAATCGCGTCGCAGAACAGGTCAATGGCAATCTGTGTATCAGTGCCATATTTACCGTCAACTGAACCAACCGGATATCCCAGGTCAGCCAGTCGCTTCTGGATTTTCTTAACCGTGTTGCCCCGTGCACCGTAATGAACGGTTCCATCGTCATCGATTAAGCTTTCCTGTGACGTCGTCTTTGGGGTAGCAGTCGGCTTGGGTGTCGCTGTCGGTTTCGCGGTTTCTGCCGGTTTCGGAGTGTCTGTGGCAGCAGGTTTCATTGTCGCCGCTTCTTCAGCCACGCCGGATTCGATCACCCAGCTGCCATCCTTTGCCCGTGTATACCTGTACAGTGCTCCGTTCGCCTTGCAGGCCGCCTGGGTCTGAGTGCTCAGGGCCTCCTGCTCTTCCGTTGTTCCATCCATAAGATTCATCACGATCACGCGATGGTCAGATACGGTTACGACAACTGCTTCTTTGCTGACTGTCACATACAGCGGTTCAGGAATTGTTCTTCCTGTCAGTTGTGCCGCGTTGGCATCCCGGCTTCCAACGGTAAGGGGCTGCATATCACTCTGCATGGGGCTTACACGCAGCAGATAGAGCTCGCCCATCTTCTCGGTATAATAAAGGAAAGTACCGTCACTCACAGCCTGAAGTGCAGACTTGGAAATCGTTGCGCCGTTCAGTTTCAGCACGCCCTCCGCACTCAGTTCCACCCGGGTATCCTGCGGAAGTTCAGCCGTCTGGACTACAGTCCGGCTGCCGGTACCGTCTTTTTTCACAGCGATGGTCCTGCCGTCTTTGGTCTGGCAGATCAGCTCGTCTTTCGTCATCTGCAGCAGGTCGGTCATCTCCAGAGGCATCTGGGAGATACGTCCTTCCGCGTTTTGCAGATACAGATAGTTGTTTTCAGCGATCCATGCGGTCGCTTCAGAGTCTGTGATGATCGGATCTGCACAGGCAGCTGTGCACACGATGCAGATAATCATCAGGGCAGCCAAAAAGAACTGTTTCTTCATATGGAAACCTCCTCCCACTACATATTAGACGATAAGAAGGATGTGTTTATTGCAATGACACAAAAAAAAGTTTTCAATGTTTATATTTTTGTAACAAAAACGGTTCGTGTAAAATTATTGGGCGAGCATCTGTAACGCTTCTTCCCTTGTTATCAGTTCCGCGGACAGCTGATGCGGCAGGCAGATAATCATATTCCACATAATCCTGTTTTCCCGGTTTTCCAGCGTCACTTCACCCTGGCCCATGCAGTCATGTCCTTCGCAGTTAGCGTCTACCATATTGAAACCATTGGGCGTTATATGAAGCACATTTATATATTCAGAACCGTCAGCCAGTTTTGTCCGGATGGTTTTGCTGTACTCGCCTTCCAGCGGCAGCGGCAGCAGTCCGATGGGATTCGGCATTCTGACCAGAACGTAGGCAATGGAGGGATCATCATCTGTAATCTGCACCAGGAACGGCTGATCCTTCTCTTCGGCTTCGGCCGTTTCCTTCACAGTTCCTTCTTTATTGTCTTCTGCCGCAGGTACTTCTGTGTTCACAGCTTCATTGCTTATTGCAGACTGATTGCTTTCCTCTGCTGATAGAACTTCCGTACTTACAGCTTCCGTTTTTTCCTCTGAATGACCTTTCTCTTCTGTGGAAGGAACGGCTGTACTTACAGACCCCTTATGTAGTTCATAATCAAGGTTTCCGAATTCAGAATTCTCTTTGTTGTTCTGCAACAGCAATACGACCGCTGCGATCACAACAATCAGCGCCACAATCCCTGTAATCAAACACTTTTTCTTCATGGTTTCTCTCCGCTTACTGTACCATATATTCTTTCGCGCCGGAGGAATAAGTCACCGTCCGGTCTTTCGCGATAAATACAGCTTCAACGCCTTCCAGGCCTTCGATCAGTTCAAGCCCCTTTTCTGTTCCCAGCACGAATGCTGTTGTGGACAGGGCATCCCCTTCCATAGAGCTTTCAGAGAAAATGGTCACAGAAGCCAGCTCATTCTGTACCGGCCAGCCTGTTTCTGCGGAAAGCAGGTGATGGTATCTTACGCCATCCAGATCAAAGCCGCGTTCATAGGTTCCGCTGGTCACCGTTGATCCGCCCTTGTTCAGGGAGATGAGCATATATTCACCGGTTTGTTTGTCAATATCCTGAATACCTACTTTCCATGCTGATCCGTCCGGTTTTCCGCTGCCGATTGCCACAATGTTGCCGCCAAAGGAGAGAATCGCGTATTTTATGCCGCGTTTTTCCAGGTAGGCCTTCACCCGGTCCGCGATATATCCTTTGGCAATACCGCCCAGGTCAATCATCATCCCCTCCGGCAGCGTAACCTGGTTCCCTTCCAGCTTCATCCTGGTATAATCCACCAGTTCCGCTGCTTTGGCGATTTCTTCCGCATCCGGCAGTACATGAGGCTCCTTGGTAAAATTCCACATTGTGGATACCGGTGCGATGGTCACGTCGAAAGCCCCGCCGGATTTCCCGCTGATTTCCTGTGCGCAGCGCAGGATGTTCATCGTATCCTCCGATACTTCCACCGGATCGCCGTTGGCATGATTAATCCGCCATACGTCGCTTCCTTCAACGGTACGGGACAGCATCTGTTCATACCGTCCGCATTCCTCCAGTGCGTCCTTCAGTATCTGCTTGTCTTCTGTGTAAGCGGTCAGGGTGATTACCGTATCCAGGTAGAAGCCGACCTCGGAAAGCTTCGGCGGTATCTTTTCTTCCGCGCATCCGCTGCACAGCATCATCACTGCCAGCAGTGCCACCCCAACCTTACATATCTTTTTCAATGTTTCCTCCATAATATAAACCAAATCATTTATTCTTTTTTTTCATTCTTCATTAGCTTCAGCGCTGTCAGCACCCTGTCCGTTACCACGCCGGTCAGGCAACCCACAGCCGCGCCGATACCAATCAGTGCGGGAAGATAGCTGATCAACAGCCTGGTGTTGTTCATCACAACACATGCCATCAGCACCTGTCCGATATTGTGGGTCACAGCCCCTGCCAGGGACGTGCCCATCACCGGTGTAACAATTCGCTTGTATGTCAGCACCAGAACCACAATACCTGCAATAAACGCCAGCCCGATCAGGATGACAGTAATCAGCATTTCTCCCTGCGGATTCCTGTTCTTGTTCAGCAGGTATATTTCCGCCGCGGCTGTCAGCAGAATCGTGGCAACAGCACCAGCTTCAGGTTTTTTCCGGAGCAGCAGCATGACGAGCAGGCTCAGTACGCCGCCGGACAGACTGAACAGGATCGCAGACAGTGATCCGAAGAGGAATCCTGACAGTACAACTTTGGTCAGCATCAGCGCGACACAGCTTTGCCAGTCCATCAGGTAAACAGCATAAAGCAATACCGTATTGGCAAGCCCCAGCTTGATACCGGGAAGCACTCCTCCGAGAAGAGCCGAAACCGGTATCGCCCTGTCCATCAGGCCCAGCACCAGCGCAAGCGCTGTCAGCAGGCCGAACCGGGCGATTTTCTGCGTCTGAGGTCTCAAGGATTTTCCTCCTCTGTGTTTTCAGTAACGATATATTATAACTATTTTGTTCTCTTCAGGCAACATGTCCCTTCTGTATGTTTATTCACAGGCTTTCCGTACTTCTTTGCCCAGCCCTGCATATTTTTTTCCATATGCTGGCAGGTATATTTTTTTTATACCCGTCACCTCAATCACGTAACGATTCTCTTTTGTTGTTCTGAAAATCCTTTCAATCCCTTATTTTTCATCGATTTTTGTTCATTTGTTGTCAATATGTAACCATTCGCAAATTCGTTTTTTCAAGTTGACGTAACCGGTTCAATAAGCGTACAATAAAATACACAGATTATACATCTGTCAAAATCCATATTTCACTCTATAGGAAAGGATGAGGAATCCCATGAAGAAACTTGTTGCTCTTCTCCTGTCCTTCTGCCTGCTTTTCGGCATGCTGGCCGTGGCTTCTGCTGACGCGGAAACCAAGACCGGTGCTGCCCAGGGCTTCGGCAGCGAGGTGAAAGTGACCGTTACCGTTGAAGACGGAAAGATCACTGCCCTCGAAGTGGACGACAAGGGAGAAACCTATCCTGTAGCCCGTGAAGACAGCGTTGAAAAAGTCATCGCTGCCATTATCGAGGCGAACGGAACCGAAGGTGTAGACGTCAACACCGGCGCCACCTTCACCTGCACAGCTGTTGTAAACGCTGTTAACGCGGCTCTGGCGGAAGCTTCCGATGCTCCCGCTGCTGAACTGGCTTTCACTGCCGGCGAGTATGAAGCTACCGCTTATGGCTACAACGGCAATGTGACCGGCAAAGTGACCTTCTCCGACACCGCCCTGACTGCTATTGAAATCGTCAGCGGTATGGAAACTGCCCATGTTGGCTCTGATGCCTTCAGCATCATGATCCCCGAAATGATCGAAGCCAACGGTACGGGTGTGGATGGCGTTTCCGGTGCCACCTTCTCTGGCCGCGCCCTGCGCGAGATCGTGAACGCTGCCGCAGAGCAGGCTGGCTGCACCAATCTGGATGCCTTCAAGGCCAATAAGGTTGAGCATACCGCTGGTGAAGCCATCGAAAAGAAAGTTGACATCGTTGTGGTTGGTGCCGGCGGCGCTGGTATCGCTGCTGCTGCTCAGGCCACCCAGAACGGCAACTCCGTGCTGGTCATCGAAAAGAACGCCGAAGTCGGCGGTAACACGCTGGTTTCCGGTGGTCAGTTCCAGTCTGTGATGCCCTACCTGGTATGGGATGCCAATGATCCCGATGCCACCGAAGGCACCTACGGCCGTGATGGACAGTCCTACGCGAAGATCAAGGCCAGCCTTGGCTGCATCGACGTGCTGAAGACCATCCTGAACTGGAGCGAAGAACCCTTTGATGAAGAGTTCTACAAGACCAATGAATTTGTTGCTGGTGACGACGCCGAGCTGAGCAAGCATGGCGTACATCAGGAATATCTGCCCGTGCTGCAGGATCTGAAGAAAGAGATCCAGGCTTATCTGGACTGGGCACAGCCCAAGCTGGATGCCGGCACTCCTGAAACTGAACTGACCCTCTTCTCCACCCTGAACCTGCATATCTTCCAGACCTACTACGGCGGTCTGCGTCAGACTGCTGACAAGTCTCAGTGGATCTACGGTGATATCGATCTGGTCAAGCAGTTCATCGAAGATGGCCAGGGTCTGAAGGAGTGGCTGGAAGACATGGGTGCTGAATTCAAGCACACCCAGCCCACCCTGATCGGCGCTCTGTGGTATCGTGAAAACGAATACACCAGCCCCGATGGAAACTGGACTCCCTATTTCAAGGGACCGCTCAGCGTCATTGGCGAAGAGAACGTCATGACCCGTACCACCGCCAAGGAACTGATTGTCGAAGACGGCAAGGTCGTCGGCGTCAAGGCCGAAATGTATGACGGAACCGAAGTCACCGCTTACGGCACCAAGGGCGTCATCCTGGCCACCGGTGGTTACGCTGCCAATATCGATCTCGTTCTCCGGGACAACGCATATTGGGACAGCGCTTATCTGACCAAATCCACCAAGACCACCAACCGTTCTTCTCAGGTCGGCGACGGTATCGTGATGGCTCAGGCTGTTGGTGCTGACGTCACCGGCATGAACTTCACTCAGCTGATGCCCATCTCCTGGGTTGACAACGGCAACCTGGCTTTCGGCAGCGGCACCTATGCCTGCTGGGTCAGCCCCATCACTGGTAAGCGTTTCGTGGACGAAGGTTCCGAGCGTGACGTGCTGTCTCTGGCTGAATTCCGCAACGGTATGGAACTGAACGGCACCCCCGGTGTCTTCATCGAGTTCTTCCGTGCTGATCAGTACATTCCCGGCCCGCCCACCGCGCAGCTGCCTCTGGACGAATTCCCCGGCCGTTACTACAAGATCAAGTGCAATGAAGAAGAACTGAGCAAGGTTCTTGAGAAACCCGAATTCGCCAACGTGAAGACAGACGCTGCCACCATGCTGGCTACCGTCAAGGCTTACGACGAAGCGGTTATCGCCAAGGCCAACACAGGTTCTGCTGACTTCGGCGAAGTTGGTAAGAAGGTCTTCGATTATCCGATCGGTAACACCGAGAAGGATGAAAACGGCAAGTACATTCCGGAAACCTATGACCTGGACAACACTGTCGTGTTCGTTCGTCTGATGGCTCCTTCCACCCACCACACCATGGGCGGCGTGAAGGTTGATACCCAGCGTCACGTGCTGAATGCTGAAGGCAACATCATCCCCGGCCTCTACGCTGCGGGTGAAGTTACCGGCGGTATCCACGGCGGTAACCGTCTGGGCGGCAACGCGATCGTTGAGATCTTCGTCTCCGGCCGTACTGCTGCGAACACCATCGCTGCGGAATAATCCGATCCTTTCCTGGTTTCCCTTCCCCGCTGCCTTCGGGCAGCGGGGATTTTCTATGTTAAAACACCCGAGACATGAACTGAAATCTGTCTTGTCCTATAAAAGGATAAAACCATATAACACATTCGGCTTGCGTTTTACGCAAGTCGAATATATCACATTTCAAAGCAACAGCGTTGCTTTGAAATATATCATTGGAATAATCCTATATAACAAAACAGCCCCGGCGTTTCCGCCGGGGACTGTGTTATATATAGGATTATTCTTCGTCGTCGTCCTCGATCTTCGCGTTGGCAATGATCTTCTGGGCTTCAACCTGAGGCACTTCTTCATAGCGTTCAAACTTCATGGAGAAGGAACCTCTCGCCTGCGTCATGGAGCGCAGATCCGTAGCGTACTTGAACATTTCAGCCAGGGGTGCTTCCGCTTCCAGCTGTTGCATGCCGTTCACCTGGTTCATACCCATGATACGGCCGCGGCGCTTGTTCATGTCGCCCATGATATCGCCCATGTACTCATTGGGAACCAGCACGTCAACGTGCATGATCGGCTCCAGCAGCACGGGGCTTGCCTCCATACAGCCTTTCTTGTAGGCAATACGGGCAGCGGTCTTGAAAGCCATTTCGGAGGAGTCTACCGGATGGTAGGATCCGTCGTACAGCTTCGCATGCAGGTGCACCATCGGATAGCCAGCCAGGACGCCTTTTACGATATTCTCGCGCAGGCCCTTTTCAACGCTGGGGATAAAGTTCCGCGGAACCACACCGCCGACAACTGCATCTTCGAACTCGAAGTCTGCATCGCTGTCAGTGATGGGGCTGAACTCGATCCACACGTCACCGAACTGTCCGTGTCCGCCGGTCTGCTTCTTATGGCGGCCCTGGACCTTAACGGTCTTGCGGATGGTTTCACGGTAGGGGATCTTGGGATCCTGCAGCACAGCGTTGGCACCGAACTTGGAAGCCAGCTTGTTCTTGATCACGTCCAGATGCATTTCGCCCTGGCCGCTCAGTTCAGTTTCTGTGGTCTCAACGTTCTTTTCAATCTTGATGGAAGGATCTTCTTCCGCCAGACGGTTCAGGCCGCTGAACACCTTATCTTCTTCACCCTGCTTTGCGGCGAATACAGCCTTGGAGATGCAGGGAGCCGGGAACTCGATTGTCGGATAGATAATCGGGTTGTTCGGGTCGCAAAGTGTATCACCGGTGGAGGTGAACTGCAGCTTCGCCAGGGCGCCCAGGTCACCGGCATGAAGCTTATCAACGTTAGTCTGCTTGTTACCCTTCAGTGAGAACACGCCGCCCGCCTTCTCGGTCTTTTCCTTGTTGGCGTTATACAGCTGCGTGGCGGAAGTCAGCATACCGGAGAAGATCCGGAAGAGGCTCAGCTTTCCGACGAAGGGGTCAGCGATGGTCTTGAACACCAGGGCGGAGAAGGGTTCCTCATCTTTGCAGACGCGTTTGATCTCTTCACCGGTCTTGGGGTTCTTACCGGTCTGGAACAGGCCTTCATGAGCGGGAGAAGGCAGATACTTGGCCATCAGATCCAGCGTACGGGCAATACCCACGCCGGTCACAGCGGAGCAGGCCACTACGGGAACGATGCTGCCGTCCTTCATGCCCTTGCGGAAACCGGCCATGATCTCATCATAGGTCAGTTCTTCGCCTTCCAGGTACTTCATCATCAGATCGTCGTCAGCGGCGGCGGCCTGTTCAGTCAGATATTCGAAAGCTTCGTTCACTTCCGCTTCCAGCTCTGCGGGCATCGGAACTTCCAGGCTCTTCTTGTAAGCGCCTTCATAGGCTTTCTTTTCCAGAACGTTCACAACGCCCCGGAAGCTTGCGCCCTGTCCGAGAGGCAGCAGGATCGGCACCACGCTGGAGCCGTACTTTTCACGAAGCTGAGTAGTCACTTTTTCAAAGTTGGCATGCTCACGGTCCATCTGATTAACGATGAACATACGTCCAAGATTGTGAGCGCCCGCGTAATCCCAAGCCTTTTCGGCACCGACGCTCAGGCCGTTCACGCCGCCGACCACGATAACCGCGGTCTCGATCACGCGCAGGGGCCCCATCAGTTCGCCGATGAAATCAAAATAACCGGGTACGTCGATGACGTTGATAACTTTTCCATTCCAGGGGATAGGAGCGTAGGAAGCGCTGATGGAAAAACCGCGCTTTTTCTCCTCGGGATCAAAGTCGGAAACTGTGGTACCGTCCTCCACTTTGCCCTGACGGTCCGTCATGCCGGCAGCGAAGAGCATCGCCTCGGTCAGCGTGGTCTTGCCCTCGCTGCCATGCCCCATGAAGGCAACGTTACGAATGTTACTGGTTGCGAATTCAGCCATTGTTGTCATTCCTCCTTATTTATTTAAACGATGATCATCCCGCTTTCCGAATTCGCGAAAAGCCGGATCAATAGCTAAATGAGAGTATACCATATTCAGGCACAAAAGAAAAGGAAAATATATTTTTCGGTCAGTTCTAAGCCAGAAAGCCAATGTTGCTGCCGTCTCCGGCGGCTGATTAATTCATAATTCACAATTGTATAGTGTTCACCATATTGTTCAACTATAGATCTCATTCTTACAACCCACACGTAAAATAATATTCAATGCGTATAACTGTCATCTCGATCAAGGCCGTAGGCCGCGTGGGGAGCGAGCCGAATGTCAGTCCAGTGGACTGTCAGCGAAGCTGAAATGAAGCGAACGAGTCATCTGAAAGGAAGAGCATAGCCCGCTCCAAGGGCTATGAGCGACCATTGAGGATGCGGAGAGATCTCCCTGCCGTTCAGCAGCAACTTTACACTCTTCACTCTTCACTTATCACTTTATGTGACAATAGGGGGCTGTCCCTGCTGTCACATCGAAACACTTCTCCACAATCTCACAATAAGAACAATAAGCCAAAACACTATAATCACTTTTGACGAAGTCAAAAATATCATGTTCGACATAGTCGAACCTATCATATTCGCATTAAGCGAATATATCATGTTGCGAAGCAATATATCATTCTCTTGCGAAGCAAAAGACAATTCTTAAATATGTAAAAACTCTTCCAGTTTTTCTGGAAGAGTTTTATCCACCATTTTTAAGGAAACTTGTACAGATTAGCGGACACATTAAAGACTGAAAAAATCATTTGGCGACATGTAGTTAATACCTGAATGGAGGCGATCCGCATTGTAGTACATCTCAATGAAGTTCACGATTGTCCTGGCTGCTTCCTCAA
>JAFRQX010000011.1 GCA_017428385.1 Clostridia bacterium
CCGCTGCTTCTGGCCGCCGGAGAGGCGCAGGCCCCGCTCGCCGACCAGGGTCTTGTATCCGTCCGGCATGGCCATGATATCGTCATGGATCTTTGCGGCTTTTGCCGCGTCCTCAATCTCCTCCATGGAGGCGTCCGGCACAGCGTAGCCGATGTTCTCCGCGATGGTGCCGTTGAAGAGGAAGGTATCCTGGAGCACCGGGGAGATATTCTGCCGGAGGCTGTCCAGGGTCACGTGCCGGATGTCCTGCCCGTCCAGCAGGATCCGGCCGGAGGTGGGTTCGTAGAAGCGGGAGATCAGCTGGGTCAGGGTGGTTTTGCCCACGCCCGTGGGGCCCACCAGCGCCAGCATCTGGCCCGGTTTGCAGACAAAGGAAACGTCCTTCAGCACGGGAATGTTTTCCCCGTAGGAGAAGCTGACGTGGTCGAAGGTGATTTCGCCCTTCACGTCCTTCAGGGTGCCGGCGTCCGGCAGGTCCTGGATCTCCGTGGGCGCGTCCAGCACGGCCAGCACACGCTCCGCCCCGGCCATGGACTGCTGCATGTTTTCCAGCAGGTTGGCCAGGCCGGTGACCGGCCCGTAGAACAGGCCCAGGTACAACAGGAAGGCCACGATGTCCGCCACGCTCAGGCCATCCTTATAGGCCAGGTAGCCGCCGAAACCCACCACCAGGATCGTGCCGATGGAGGAAAGGAACTCCACGGAGGGATGAAAGATGCCGCTGAGCTTCAGCGCCTGCAGCATCGCCCGGATATGTTCAAAGTTATGCTCGTTAACTTGTTCTGTTTCATATTCTTCCCGGCCGAAGGACTGGATCTCATGAATGCCGGAGAGGTTGTCCTGGAGTTTGCCGTTCAGTTCGCCCATTTTCTTCTGGGAAATCCGGAAGAAGGGGCGAACTTTTTTGGAGAAAATGATACCGGAAAGGAAGATGAGGGGAATGGGCGCGCAGGTGATCAGCGCCAGCTTCCAGTTGATGGTCAGCAGCACGATGAGCACACCGGTAAAGGTCACCAGGTTGGTGATGGATTCCGGGATCATGTGGGCGTAGAGCAGCTCAAAGTCCCGGGTATCGTTGACGATCCGGCTCATCAGGTCGCCGGTCTGCTTGTCATGGAAATAGCCCAGGTGCATATGCTCCAGCTTGTCATAGGTCCGGGTGCGCAGGTCGCCCACCAGGTACCAGGCGGCCTTATGGGCCAGGTAGTTGCTGAGGAAGCGGAAAAGGATCCGCAGCAGGTACAGGGCCACCAGCGCCGCGGTCATCAGGCCGATGGTATGCAGTCCTTCCTCCGTCAGGCCTTTCTCCACCAGTCCTGTCATGGCGGAAAGCAGCTTCGGCGCCGTCAGGTTGACTGCTGTCAGGGCCAGGGTGGACAGAATCGCGACAATATACAGCGTCCTGTATCGGATGGCTTCACGACTGAGCCGCCACAAGGTCTTGATCATCTTTTACCTCCTGTGGTGTATTCTCTTTCGTTTTTTTCTCCAGCTTTTTTCTCCAGGCTATGTACCGCATTATACAGGAGATGCCCGCCAGCATCCAGGTCACGCCCGCGGTGATCCAGATGGACCAGACGCCCGCGGTGGTCAGCTGGAGGAGCAGCAGGGGCAGGCCGACGCGGCCCGCGATTTCCACAATGCCGTTGATGAAGGAGAAGATGGCGTCGCCCACGCCGTTGAGCACGCCCCGGGCTACGTAGATGATGCCCAGGAAGGCGTAGAAGCAGCTGGTGATCCGCAGGGCCTTTTCACCCAGGGCAATCACGTCCGTTTCCTTGACGAACATGCCGACCAGGGAGCCGCCCCACAGCTGCATAACCACCAGCATAAGACCTGCCACGGCGAGCATTGCCAGCAGGCTGTCCCGGAAGCCTTCCCGGATCCGCTTGTTCTTGCCGGCGCCCATGTTCTGGCTGGTATAGGTGGACAGCGCCATGCTCATGGAGCCGAAGGGCTGCTGCACCAGCTGCTCCAGGCGGTTGGTGGCGGTATAGGCTGCCATGGCGGTGGGGCCGAAGGTGTTGACCACGGACTGCAGCGCCGTGGTGGAAATGGCGATCAGGCTCCACTGCAGCGCCAGGGGCAGGCCGAGGTGGATTGCCTGCTTCGAGATGGCCTTGTCAAAGGCCAGAGAAGACTTGTTCATGCGGAAATAGGGATTCTTGCGGAAGGCGTAGAGCAGGGAGCCGGAACCGGCCAGCAGCTGGGACAGCATGGTGGCAAACGCCGCGCCGAATACGCCCATGCCGAAGGCTCCCACGAAAAGCAGGTCCAGGCCCACGTTGAGCAGGCAGGAGAAGACAAGGAAATACAGCGGGGTACGGGAATCTCCCAGGGCCCGCTGCATAGAGGATGCGTAGTTGTAGATGGCAATGAGCGGCACGGAAGCGGAGGTCATCCGCATGTAGGTGATGGCGTCCGGCAGGATTTCCGCGGGGGTGCCCATCCAGGTCAGCACGGTGGGGACCATGATGAAGGCCAGCGTACCGGTGAGCAGGGAAGTCAGCAGGGTGATGTAGGCCGAGTTGGCGATGGCTTTGCAGACCATCTTGTCTTCCCGGGCACCGAAGAACTTGGCTGTGACGATACCGCAGCCGCCGCTGATGCCGTTGAAGATGGAAAAAAACAGGAAGGAGATGGAACCGGTGGCTCCGACAGCCGCCAGGGCATCCGCACCCAGCAGCTGACCCACGATCATGGAGTCCGCCAGGTTATAGGCCTGCTGGAACAGGTTGCCGATCAATAGCGGCAGCGCAAAAACAGAAAGCAGAGCCAGCGGCTTGCCTTCTGTCATATTCATGGTCATTTGCCGCCTTCCACGGCCAGTGATGTGGGACATAAGAAACTCCTTAAGGATTTTCTTTAACTTAAAACTTAAGACTTAAATCTTAAAAATATTTTACTGTGAGCTTGGGCGGGTAAGTAATCATTATGCATTATGCATTGTGCATTGTGCATTGGTGGTCTTCCCATCCAGCGTCAGGGTTGTGCTGCCAGTATTGGTAGTAAGTTTGTACTCTCCCTTGAACCCTGTGAGGGTCACGAAGCCGTTTTCGTCTGTCACCAGGTTTTCGTGGGTTTCCCAGTCACCGTGGATGAGACCCATCAGGGCGTGATAGGAGGGCTTTTCGGTGTTGTCCTCATGCACAAAGCCGGAGGGCGCCTTCAGCCAGCAGCCGTCGTTGAAGTCCCAGGTGGTGATGGCTTCCACCAGCGGATGGGAGAAGAGGACGGAGTACATTTCGCTGATCTCACGGGCCTGGCGCTCTTCGCCGGCGGGCGTGCTGGGCCACTCGTCCACCTGCCAGTCGTTCAGGTCCACGATGTGGGCGGGCATGATGTCGCCGGAGATCAGGGTGTTTTCCGTGAAGTGGATCGGGAGACCGAAGCGGGAGAACCGCTCCAGCACGGTGTTCAGCTTTTCCAGTCCCCAGTAGCCCTGGTGCTGGTGGCTCTGGATACCGATGGCGCTGATCGGCACATCCGCTTCCAGCAGGTCTTCAATCAGCTGGGCATAGGCCTCGCTGGTGTTGAAGTCGTTGATCAGCAGTACCGCATCCGGATCGGTTTCCTTCGCGGCGGCGAAAACCTCCCTCACCAGGCCGACCCGGCCCTTTTCGATGCAGATGCGGGTGATGGCGTTGTCATACCGGTCAAACACGGGCATGATCACCACTTCGTTGATCACGTCCCAGAAGTTGATGATGCCCTTGTAGGCGCTCACATCCCGGTGGATACGCTCCAGCTGGCGGCGGAGGATTTCTTCATTGGAATATTTCAGAAGCCACGGGGCGCAGGCAGTGTGCCAGCACAGGGGATGTCCCTTGACCTGGACGCCGTTGTCCCGCAGCCACTTCGCCGCGGCCATGGTTTCCGGATAGGCGGTCTTGCCTTCCTCCGGCTCATACCGGCCCCAGTAAAAGGGCAGCGTGCCGTAGTTGAAAAGCTTCAGCCACTTGTCCATTCTCTGGCTCAGGAAAGCCTGCTGCTTTTCATCCTGGGATTTCATCAGGGCAACGGCGTCAAAGGCGCCGCAGCCGAACAGAAACTGGTGGGATACCTGATCGGCACGGACCTGCTGACGGGCCGCGGGGGTTCCGTCCGGGTTCAGCAGCTGGATACGGGCGGCCGCACGGCGGTGGGCAAATTGATTCTGATTCATGGCGATCCCTCCGGTTTTAAGGGAAGACTGATTAAATGAGTCCGTCAGATGCCAGATGGATTTTTTGTCGGGATCCAGCGCAGATTTCGAAGGTTTAGTGGCGCTAAATCGAGGAAGCTGTGCGCAGATAACGGCAAAAAGGGCGCTGGCAAATGGGCGGGGGAATAAATCAGGTTTTCCCTTATTTCGATGTTATTGTAAAGCCGGGGTTCGGGAAAAACTGCCCATTTTTTGACCTGAGGCTTATTACTTTTTGTACAGCCTTCCGGCCTTGACTTCCGGCCTGTCAGGCGGTTTAATGGAAAGGAACGGAGGAAAAAACCATGGATTACAGCCAATATGAAAATTATGGGTTCGACCGGGTGAGCGCCTTTAACCTCTCCACGGGTTATGAGGCCCGGAGCTACCAGGCGCACTGGCATTCCTATGGCGAAATCCTGCTGGTGGGTCCCGGGAAGACGAACGTCTTCCGGGTGAACCAGAGCACCTATGAACTGGTGGAAGGCGATTTCCTGCTCATGTGGCCCATGGAGGTGCATGAGATCATCGACGCGGACCGGAAGGAATCGCTGGTGATCCAGTTCAGCAATAACTTCATGAACTCCCTGTTTGACCTGCAGCGGATCATGCATTTCTACCGGAATCTGCACGTGCTGTGCATCAATGCCCATCCGGAACTGGTGGGCAAGCTACGGGTGATCGCGGACAAAATGAAGGAGATCTGGTTTGAGGCGGGCCCGGACCGGGAGCTCCGCTGCTGCATGCTGCTGATGGAGTTTATGCTGACCCTGGACCGTCACCGGGATGAGTTCGCGCCCGAGCTCCGCGGCGGGGATACCTACAGCTATACCGATACAGTGATGCGCCGGATGATGACGGTCACGGATTATATCAAGAACAACCTGACAGCGGATGACCTGTCCCAGGCCGCGATGGCGGAGATGGCAGGCATCAGTAAGGATTATTTCTCCCGGATCTTCCGCAGCGTGACCGGCACCAATTACAGCCGCTGGCTGAATATGATCCGCATGGAAAAGGCCACGGAACTCCTGGCGGATGAGGAGATGACCCTGACCGAGGTGGCCATGCGCTCCGGCTTCCAGAGCATTTCCAGCTTCAACCGGGTCTTCCGGGCGGAAAAGGGTATGGCGCCGGGAGAGTACCGCGCGTTGTCAGTCAAGTAACAGGAAAAGTAGAATTGAAAATGAAATATTGGCCTTCGGCCAATGTGAAAAATGCCTTGGGGGCATTGGTGGAAGAGTATAAGTCACATTCTGCGAAGCAGAATATTTCACATTTGACGAAGTCAAATATTTCACGTGCGAAGCACATTTCACATCTGTCGAAGACAGATATTTCATTTGTGACGAAAGGAACAATTCTGATGGATTACATTCACGAACTTCGGAAACTGACCGGACCCCGGAAACTGATCCTGAACTGCGCGGGTGCGGTGATTGAAAAGGACGGTAAAGTGCTGTTCCAGCGCCGTTCGGATAACGGAAAATGGGGCCTGATCGGCGGACTGGTGGAAATGAACGAGACCTACGCGCAGGCTGCTGTGCGGGAAGCCCGGGAGGAAACCGGGCTGGAAGTGAAGCTGACCAGCTTCCTGGGCATTTTCCACAACCACGATATGGTCTGGTCCAATGGAGACGCTGCGCATGTGATTTCCGCCGTGTATACCGCGGAGATTGTCAGCGGCGAACCCCGGATTGACGAGGAGTCCTTTGAACTGCGTTTCTTCGGAGCGGACGAGGTGCCGGAATTGTTCGCGGAGGATCATATCACCGCCCTGGAGGCCTACTACAAAGGCGTCCGGCTTCCGCTGTTTGAGGAAAACGAATACAGGAAATCCAAAGAGTAATGATCCTGTCCGGAGAATGAATGATGAAGATCATGGTCAGCGCCTGCCTGCTGGGCGAAAACTGTAAATATAACGGCGGCAGCAACCGGAATGAAAAGCTGCTGCGCTTGCTGGAGGGACACACAGTGATTCCTGTCTGTCCGGAGGTGCTGGGCGGGCTGCCGGTACCCCGGCCGTCTGCGGAGATTGTGAACGGAACCGTGATGAATGTGGCGGGGGAAAATGTGGACGCCGCTTTCCGGCTGGGCGCTGAAAAAGGCTTGGAGCTGGCGAAGCGGGAAAAGCCGGACCTGATCGTTCTCCAGTCCCGCAGTCCCAGCTGCGGGGTGAAGATGATTTATGACGGCACCTTCTCCGGCCGGAAGATTCCGGGACAGGGCCTTTTTGCGGAGGCGGCCGTGAAGGCCGGCTTCCGGGTGATGGACATTGAGGATATAGCAGATGGAGAAGCACAGTTTTATTGATATCCACAGCCATATTATCTACGGCGCGGACGACGGAGCCCAGAGCATGACGGAAGCCATCCGCATGCTCCAGGCGGACCGGGACCAGGGCGCGGTGGCTGTGTTTGCCACGCCGCACTACGGCCGGGAGAACAACAACTTCCTGCCCGTGGCAGCCGGGGTGCGGGAAAAGTTTGAACTGCTGAAGGAACGGGCGGCGGAGGAAGTGCCGGAGATCCGGCTGTACCTGGGCACGGAGTGGTACTGCGCCTGGGTGCTGGCGGAGCGGGTTTTCCGCATGGAAGCCTTCCGGATGAACGGCACAAATTATGTGCTGACGGAGTTCCTGGAATACTCGGGCTGCCATGAGCGGCCGGAGAAATTCCGCACGAACCTGGCGCAGCTGCAGAAGCGGGGGCTGAAGCCCATCCTGGCGCATGCGGAGCGCTACCGCGCCCTGCTGGATGACCGGGACCTGGTCCTGGAGCTGGCGGAAAGCGGCGTCCTGATGCAGGTGAACGCCTTTGACCTGGAGAAGAACCTCAATCCCGTCATCCGGGAGCAGGCCCAGTGGATGGCCAGGGAGAAGCTGATTTCCTTCATCGGCAGCGATATGCACGGGATGCGGCCCGGCGCCCGCCGGCCGGTGGTGGAGGAAGGAATCCGCTGGCTGTTTGATAACGTGGATGAGGAATACGCGCTGGACGTGACTCTGCGCAACGCGGAGAATCTCCTGAAAGCAGGGACGGTATGACCAGACAGGAACTGACGGACTACATCTTTGACGCCTTCAGCGTGGAGCCGGACTATCCCTTTCCCCGGGATGACGTGACCTGTGTTTTCCGCCATACGGATAACCGCAAATGGTTCGGGATCATGATGAAGATTCCTTACCGGACCCTGGGCATGAACCGGGACGGGGAAACCGATATCGTGAACATCAAGTGCGATCCGGTGCTCATGGGCACCCTCCGGGGAAAGCCCGGCTTCCGCCCGGCCTACCACATGAACAAGGACAAATGGATCACCATTCTGCTGGACGGGTCCGCGGGGCGGGAGGAGATCACCGCCCTGGTGGATATGAGTTTCCGCATGACGGAAACCAAACTCTGATCAACCAAAGCCAGACAAGGGGACGGTTCTTTTGTCTGGTTTTTTGCTTGCGCCAGTTCGCTTTGGGGCAGGACAAAAGAACCGTCCCCTTGTCTGGTTGGGCGCACTGCCCGGTCCTTTTTTTCTTTTTTGGAAACCAAATTGCCCTGCCGTTCGTCTAATAATTGAAAACATCATGGATCACAGATCGGATCTTCAGAAAGGAAAACTTATGAGGAAAATCGATAAGTATCTGAATTCAGCCATAGCCCTTACGCTCCTGTTTGCGGTGGCGCTTGTAATACGCTACGTCAACTGAACACAGATTTCATTTTTATGTCGGGGGTTATCATGTTTAAAAAGATATTGGCAATACTGCTCCTGCTCTCTTTAACCGCTGCCTGCTGCTCTGCCTCCCTGGCGGAGGGAACCGTAAAGATCGGTAAAAGAGATATAGATAATATGCGGTTCGCCGGCTTGCTGCCGGATGGCCGGATGGTCTTTGGCGGCCGCATGGAAACAGAATCTGATTCCGGTACAAAGGCCAGGCTCCTGTGCCTGAACCCTGACGGGACGGTATCCTGGGAGTATGTGGATCAGGTTGCGGAGTATTACTATAAAACGGTCGTGACGGACGAAGGAACCATTGCGGTGCTGCAGCCCGGTGGTGTAAGGATTTTTTCAGATGACGGGAAGTACACGGGCAGGGAAATACCGATACATACGCCGCTTGGCTATATATACGAGCTTACAACCCATGGATTGCTGACAGAGGCAAAGGAGCTTACCGGATGGGATGGTAGTGTCCTGTTTACGTTGCCTGCGTCCCTGATGGCCCAGGTGCACAGCTTGATCCCGGAGGAAGACGGCCTTGTCCTGATGGGCGGGGAGTCGTATCGGAAGGGTTTTGAGCCCCCGGCGAAGATCATGAAGGTTGACTGGCAGGGGAAAACACAGTGGGAAAAGACGCTGCCCCTCATGGCAGAAGATGAGCGTGCATGGCTGCAGAAGAGTTTTCGCACCGATGATGGCTGTTATCTGGTCCTGCATGAACAATCTGTTTTTCATCCCGAGACGGAACAGATGTCATACTTCGCGGAGCTTATCAAATTCAACGTCGACGGGGAGATCCTCTGGACAAAAAGAGCGGATGATTCCGGGGAAAATCCAGATATGATTTATACAGATATCGCGGAATATAACGGAAAGTATGTGGTGTTCTGCAGGAAACAGGGGCAGTCTTTCTATCCCGGTATCCTGCTCTACCTGTGGCTGGACAGCGATGGAAACGAGCTGGGAACCATCCGGCGGTCGGTCAGTAAGGAGGATATTCCCGAACTGGCAGCCGGCAGGAATGTGAACTCAAGCCTGGGGCAACTGATTGCCACGAAGGAAGGATTGTGGCAGAGCATCACATTCTGGGATGAAGACCTGAATAATGAGAAGAAAACGGAAGACAGCATGCAGCAGGTGCTGCTGCCCATTCCGGTGCTCTAGGAACACAGGGGAGGATTCCCTGCGCACGCAAATATTATAATTATGAATGAATTAAAACGTGAGGTGTCTGTCATGTATAAGAAGCTGCTGGCAATACTGCTTCTTCTGTCTATATCCATATTCTCCTGCTCTGCCTGCTTTGCGGATGATATGGTGAAGATTGGCGGAGGCGGGACCGGGCTCCTGATTTATGTGAATTATCAGGACACACTGCCTGACGGACGGATGATCTTCAGTGGAAGAGGGGGAGCGGATTTTGAACGGCAGAGGGCCAGGCTCCTGTGTGTGAATCCGGATGGAACAGTATCCTGGGAGTATTTGGATCAGGACGAGAAAGAGTTTTATAAAGTGGTTGTCCTGGAAGATGGAAATATTGCCGTCCGTATGAAAGAAAAAGTCGTGCTTTTTACCCCGGATGGAAAAAAACCGGAAGGGAAGTCATACCGAGCGGGGCGTCTGTGGACAATACGCAGGTGATTTCCCGCGGTCTGCTGAAGCACTACGGGGAAAAGAACGGTTTTACGGAATTCATTGACTGGGATGGAAACTTCCGGTTCCGGACAGACGGCGCTTTTTATGCGACGCTTACAGAGGATGACGGCCTGGTTATGACAGGCTGGGATCCCGGCGTGGGCGCATCTTTTGCCGATGCGATCATTATGAAAATAGACTGGCAGGGAAACCTGCTTTGGAAAAAGATCCTGCCATCCATGACAGAAGAGCGCGGCGAAGCAACGGACATATCAGATCTGGACGGGTGCTTCCGGACGAGTGACGGCGGCTATCTGGCTGTACATAAACAGCATGTAAAAGACTACGACCACCCCAATGATTTTCACGATTGGCGGGAGTATACGGCGCTGATTAAATTCAGTGCTGATGGAGAGATCCTCTGGGAAAAGCAGCCTGAGACGGGACGACGGTTCGAGGATGTCGCTGAGTATGAAGGGAAATATTGTGTGTCTTATTACAGCGGGCTTGATATTCCCGGAAACATCTGTTATCTGTGGCTGGATGCGGATGGGAATGAACTGGGCACAACAGTTCGCTCGCTCAACAGGCAGGAGATTCCCGGGGAATGGTATGGCAGGTTGATGAGAAAGATGCAGATGGAAATGATCCCTTCAAAAGAAGGATTGTGGCAGAATATCCAAATCATTAATGAAAACCTGACCAGTGCGGGTGATAACTACATTATGAGCGTGCAGCAGATGCTGGTCCGGGTTCCGGAACTGTGACAGATATATAATCAAAAGGTCCTGCGGTGCAGGGCCTTTTTTTGATATTGATCCGGTACTTGAATTCTGACGGATTTACAGGTAATATGGAAGGGAAGAGAAATGAGGACAACTGCATAAAATACTGAATGGCAGGAGGACAACGACCATGATTACAATGCTGATATACTACCGTGGCTCGGTAGGAGCCGCCGGATCCTTTGTGGCGCAGATGGAAGCGGAAGGCATCGCGGCGGATATCCGCCGGGAGCCGGGCTGCGTCCGCTATGAGTATTTTCAGCCCCTGGACGAGCCGGGCACCATCCTGCTCCTCGATACCTGGACGGACCAGGGCGCCCTGGACGCGCACCATGCCTCCACCATGATGAAGCGCCTGGCTGAACTCCGGGTAAGGTATGACCTGAAGATGACAGCGGAGAAATATGTCAGCGTGGATCTCGGCAAGGACAGCAAGTACATTAAATGGGAATAAGGGAAAAGATAATCAGCGGGCTCTGCATCGCAGGGCCCGCTGATTGTCTGAATGTGTCTTGTTGAGTGCTTTCAAACAACTATATAATCCAAATCATTGTGCATTGTGCATCGTGCATTATGCATTGTCTTTTACATCCACTTTTTCTTTTTGAACCAGAACAGGCACAGGATCACAATCAGGATGGAAACCACGATGATGACCGGATAACCGAAGCGCCATTCCAGCTCGGGCATGTAGCGGAAGTTCATGCCGTACCAGCCCGCGATGAGGGTCAGGGGCAGGAAGATGGAGGTGATGACCGTGAGCACGGTCATGATGCGGTTCTGCCTCACATCCAGGTGGGACTGGATCAGGTCCCGCAGCTGCGTCACATATTCCCGCTGGCCGGTAACCATATCCTGCAGGCGGATCACCCGCTCGGTGAACATATGGAAGTAGCGGAGGTTTTCATCCCGGAAGAAGTCGTTCTCGTTTTCCTCCAGCTCCTGGCTGAAGTCGATCAGCTGCTCATAGTGGATCCGCAGGTCCAGGAGGTTGCCCCGGATGTCGTTCATCTCGGCGGGATAGCTTTCGATCTCACCCCGCAGGATGGCTTCTTCCAGCTGGTTCAGCCGGTGCTCCGACTTTTCCAGCAGGGCAAGGTCCTGGCCGATGGTGGTTTCCAGCAGGTCATACAGGAAGCGCTCCAGCCCGGGCAGCTTCCACTTCTTCGTCCGGGCGATGGTCTGGACCAGCTGCTCCGCGTATCCGCTGTCGTCCACCAGGACGATGCCTTTTTCATCCAGGGCGAAGGAGAAGGCATGGCGCGCGCCGCTGATGTCCGTCCGGTCCGGAATGGAAAAGGTGCCCGTGAGGGAGTCCTGGTTCACGATGGCCTTTGTCTCCTGCGGCGGGACGGTTTCCATGTCCATATCGATGAGCATGTCAAAGCAGTCCCGGCGCTGCTGCCACTCTTCCGTGGTCAGCACGGCCACATACTGGACGCCGCCCTTGGTAAGATCCTTGGGCTCGCAGGGGGTCAGGGACTCTTTGATCAGGTAATACATATGATCAACTCCGCTTTTCAGATTGCTTTCCCTGCCCCAAAAGATATCACAAAACCGCCCGGAATGCCAGTACAATGAAGCAGGAATAATGCGCGGAACGCATTACAGAGGGACAGACTTTCAGTCACATTCTTTTCAAGAACAGTGACAGACAGTCTGTCCCTACAGTCACGCATTCCGCGCTGGAATCAATAGTATTTTTAAGTCTTAAGTTTTCAGTATTCATTAAAACAAAAGAGTGCCGGATTGTTCCGGCACTCTTTCGTTTATTCCTGTTCCATGCTCTTCACAACGGCCTTGAACTCGCCGGTCCTGGAGAAGGTGTTCAGCAGCTCCTGTAGGGAGGTGCCTTCGTCCAGCTTCTGTTTCCAGGTGGCCAGGCCTTCCGCGTCCGCTTCCCGGTTCATGTAAACCCGGTAGAGGATCTTCACCAGCTCTTCGCTGCCCACGTTCCGGTTTTCAAACTCGCCGGAGAAGAGGAAGCCGCGGGCGATCTGGTCGGGCGTTCTGGAACCGTTCAGCATCTGGCCGATCCAGCTTTCCAGTTCGGAGGCGCTGGCTTCACGGCCCAGGATGCAGCGGTAGCAGCGGCCGATGAATTCCTTCGCCTTTTCTTCGTTCACGTAGATGGCCTGCACCGCGGTGCCCAGGTTTGCGTCCGTTTCGGAGGCGTTGACAATCTCCACCTTGGTCACGTTCTGTCCGGTGGTCTTCTTCACGGCGGGGGCAGCCTCTTCGGCCTGTCCGCTCAGGGTTTCTTCCGCCTGGGTGTTCACGGCTTCCACCTTCACGGTGCCGGGCTTGATGCCGTAGGAATCGCAGATGGTCTTGAATTCCGCGGAACCGCAGAAGCCGTTGATGACCGCTGTCAGGGGCCGGCCGGTGTTCAGCTGGGCAACCCAGCTGCTCTTGCCGGTGGGATCGGAGCCGCGGCCCAGCATGGCCTTGTACAGGATTTCCACGGCGTCGGGATTGCTGTGCTTCTTGTTCTGGAATTCAGCGCTGGCCACAAACTGCTCAATGATTTCCGCGGCAGCCTTCCGGCCGGAGGCCAGTTCGCCGGACCAGGTGTTCATGCCGCCTTCGTCCGCGTCACGGCCCAGGATGATCTTGTAGCAGCGGGAAACAAAAGCCTTGGTCTTCTCGTTGGAAGCGGCGGCCGGCTGTTCGGGCTGGGTGTCCGGAACGGTCACGGTGCCGGGGTTGATGCCGTAGGTCTTGCAGAGGTTTCCGAATTCAGCGGAGCCGCAGAAGCCGTTGATAACGGCCTGCAGGGGCTTTCCGCCTTCCAGCTGGCTGACCCAGCTGCTCTTGCCGGCGGGATCGGACGGCCGGTCCAGCATGGCCTTGTAGAGGATTTCCACGGCGTCGGCGCTGCTGTGCTTCTTGTTCTGGAATTCAGCGCTCTTCACAAAGGAGTCGATGATTTCCGCGGCGGCTTTCCGGCCGGAGTTCAGTTCGTTGATCCAGGTCTTCATGCCGCCCTCGTCCGCGTCACGGCCCAGGATGATCTTGTAGCAGCGGGCCACATAGGCCTGAATCTTTTCATCCGAAGCAGCGGGCTGCTGCTCCTCGGGCTGGACATCCGGAACGTTCACGGTGCCGGGCTTGATGCCGTAGCTCTTGCAGAGGCTGCCGAATTCGCCGGATCCGCAGAAGCCGTTGATAACGGCCTGCAGGGGCTTTCCGCCTTCCAGCTCGCTGAGCCAGTAGGCTTTGCCGGTGGGGTCGGAGCCGCGGCCCAGCATGGCCTTGTAGAGGATTTCCACGGCGTCGGCGTTGCTGAGCTTCTTGTTCCGGAATTCATTGCTGATGATGAACTGGTCAATGATTTCCGCGGCTGCCTTCCGGCCGGAAGCCAGCTCGTTGTACCAGGTCTTCAGTCCGCCTTCATCCGCGTCACGGCCCAGGATAATCTGGTAGCAGCGGGCAACGTAGGCTTCGATCTTTTCGTTCATTTTCGGATCCCGTTTGCTGCCCAGGGCGGCGATGGGGGGAGTGTTGATGTCATCATCACTGTATCCCAGCTCGCTGAGCTTTTTGCCGTCGAAAAGGCCGGTGGATTTGTCATAATCGTAGGTACCTTTGTTTGCACCTCTGTGCAGATGGACATAAGCATAACGGAGGTCTCCGTTTTTATTATAGTAAATGCACAGGTCTCCGTCTTCAGTCCGCTTCTGGACATAAGTACCGGTTAATGTGCCGTTTTCATACATGATGAGATTACGTACACCGCCGGCGCCCATGGCGTTGAAACCCTGGGAACAGGTCTTTTCTTCATATTCGGTATAGGCCTTTTTGCTGATGGAATAAGTCAGGAACCAGTCTGTGGCTGTCTTCTTCTGCTTGGCCGTGTTGATGCACACTTCATCATCCAAAGTCACAGCGCCTTCCCGGAGATCTTTGTAGATACCGGCCTCCCAGGCTTCCCAGGCTCCCGTACCATAACCTGAAATAGGATAGATGGAACTGTCGAATGTCCGGATTTGGGTTTCATCTGTGGCAAATACATAGTTCAGGGTGAAGGCTTCCCGTTTTCCGTTCTTGTTATATGTCAGGTTCAATTCTTCTGCACCGGTGGCTTTGTAGGGATAGTCCGTAACAATATGCGGTTCTCCCTTGGCGTCAAAATCAACCCTGAAGGTGAAGTCCACAGCCATGGGGATCTGGGACAGGTGGGTATAGCCGTACTCGGCCAGGGCAGGACTCATGATTGCGACGCACAGCAGCAGCGCAACAGCGATAACCAGCAGTTTCTTCATGGTTCAGTTCTCCCTTTCATTTCTTAACGTTCGGAGCGGTTGACAGGGCCGCCCGGTTTTCTGCTTCCGGAAAAAAGATAACATACATGAAATTACCGTGTCATCACAGCGATGTAACAATGGTGTAAACAATGTAAAAGATGTGTACAAGCAAAAACAGACAAGTTGGAGAAAAAAGGAAAAATGGCGCGGAATGTATGACAGGGGACAGACCCTCAGTCACATTCTTCTCAAGAACAGTGACAGAGGTTCAGTCCCGACAGTCACGCATTCCGCGCTGCTTTGAGATCCCAACTCGATTTGATAGTCACATACTTTATGGTAACTTGGAAAAACAATGTTATTTTTAAGTTTTAAGTTTTCAGTATTCATTGGCAAGCAGAAGAATATTTTCTGCTTGCATAATATTTTTCTTCTTCCGGGAAGTCGATGGTCGGCACGTCCGCGGCCATGGCGGCGGTACGGGCATTCCGCTCCAGATCCGCAACCAGTTCCTGGTTCAGCCGGATCTCATTGCCTTCAGCCTTGGGTTCCGCCTGTACCTCCTGGTGGCGGGCCCGGACAGCTTCCATCCTTTCATAGGTGCTGTTCAGCCGTTCCGTTTTCCGCTGCTCCTGCTCCGCTTTGCGCTCCGCGATTTCCGCGCGGACGGTGGCAAGGTGCTCGGCGATTTCCTGCTGCCGCTCATGATGGCGGGTACGGATGGCTTCCATTCTTTCAAAGGTATTGTTCAGCCGTTCCATTTTCCGCTGTTCGCGTTCATCCTGGCGGGTGCGGACTTCCTCTATTTTCGCCTGGGCAGCCGCGATCTTCTCATCCGTTCTGCGGCGGCGCTCTTCATCCCGGGCCTGGGAAGCTTCGACCTTCTCGAGGACGGCGTCAACATGCTCGTCTGTTTTTTGCTGCGCCTGCTCCCGCACGGTCCTGCCGATATCGTGGAAATCCCGCTTTGCCTTCCTCACGGCTTTGCGGACTTTGCGGGCGGCTTTATGCACGTCCGCCTGCATTTCTTCCAGGTCGAAATTGCGGTGGAAGAGCCAGCCCAGGAGTCCGCCGAAGAGCAGGCTCCGGCTAAAGGAACGGCGGCGTCTGCCAAGAAGGTTTCCAAGCAACAGAATTCCCAGCCAGGTAGGCATAATACTTCTCCTTTCATCCGGGAGTCTCCCGGTATGAGAAAAGGATACTGTACGGCAAGGAAGAAAAACAGGGCGGGAAGCGGAAAATAAAGGAGGCTATTTCTCCGATCTCCATTATTTACACCGTAGTAATACCGTAGATAATGAATACAAGGGAGCGAAAGGAATGGATGCTCCAGGTTATATGCGTCCTTCGGACGTAGTAAGGGATTTCTCCACTGCACTTCACTGCGTTCCGTTCTGGTCGAAATGACAGCCTGTATGCTGCGATTTCTTTCTGTTATGAATAAACCCAGTCGTTCATATTGTCTCCTCCGGGGATGTAAACCTGTTGGTATCAGGGACACCATTACGTTGAGAACAGAACGAATTATGAATTATGAGTTGTGAATTATGAATTGAGCATTCGGAAAAACTTTTTTCCGAATGCGACATTTCCTCTTCCTCGTTCGTCTATATAGATGCAGGAGGTGATACTGCGCATGAGCAATGTTACGGGCCCGGGCACTGCTCAGGATCGCAACCGGCTTTTTGAACGGCTGGTGGATCAGTACCAGGAACCGGTACTGAGGCTGTGTTACTACTGCCTGTGCGACAAGACGCAGGCGGAGGACGCCACCCAGGAAACCTTCCTGAAACTGTACCGTTCGCTGGACAATTACCGGGGCGGCTGCAGCGAGAAAACCTGGATCATGAAGATCGCGGCACGGGTGTGCTATGACATAAACCATTCAGGCTGGTTCCGTCTGATGAACCGGCACGTAACGCCGGAGATGCTGCCCTGTGAGGCGGCCGCGGAAGAAGCGCGCAATGACGCGGAGCTGGCGGAGTCGGTGATGAAGCTGCCCTTTAAGCTGCGGGAAGCGATCCTCCTGTACTACTATCAGGGAATGAACGTAAATGAAATAGCGGATGCACTGAACCTCTCCCATTCCTCGGTCTCGGGAAGGCTGAAACGGGGAAGGGAAAAACTGAAGAAAATGCTGGAAGGGAGAGAACTGGATGAATAAGAAGATCAGCGCGGAAGAGTTCCGCGGCGCACTGGATCGTCATGCTTCCGACCTGAAGGCCAATCTCCTGCTGGCTCAGGGCATCATCGCCTCTGAAGCGGAAGGAGAAGGAAAAGTGAAGAGAACGTGGAGAAAGAGCCTGGTGCTCGCCCTGGCGATGATCCTGACGCTGGGCACCGTGGCCTACGGCGTAACCTCAATTTACCGTACCGTGAACTGGAAGGGCGAGACCGAAGCGGACGTGCAGGAGCCGGTGCTCGTGGAAGGCGACCCGCAGGTCGCGGGGGCGCTGGTGGAGCTCGGCCGGGAAATGGCGGACAAGCCCGAAAATGAATTCGTCACAGCCTGGTATGATGACGGAACGGGGAAAAATGAACTGGATGTCCTGAACACGGAGGCATACCCGGCCAAAAAAGTGTTCCGGAATGTGGAGGATTTCCTGGATTATATGTCCGGCGTGGAAACGCTGACGGCGCCGTCCTGGTTCCCGGAGGGAGAGTATGAATCTTTCCTGGCGGAAGTAAGCTTTGCCTGCAGGGCTTCCGGGAATTATGAGCTGATAGAGAGCGGGAAGGCAGGGCCGATCTGCTATAACCGCTTCCGCCTTGCGGAGGAGGACGCCGTGCCGTATGAATACCTGGTGAACATTACCATGAGGCACGGAAACGGCTATGTGATCCAGTCCACCCTCTGGCCGGAGGAAGGCGAGGCGGCCACAGTCCTGAGCGGTGAGGAAACGGCGCAGGCTGTCACCGTGAAGGGCATGGAGGACGCGGTGCTGTTCCCGGACCGGGCGTCCACCGCGGATATGGACCTGGCCATGCGCAGGGCGCTGAAGAACCCGGTGACCCTGAAGCGGCCCTACTACCGGGACGCCCCGCAGGAAGACGACGTGAAGGAATTCACCGATGAACATATTTATATCTGGAAGGGCGGAGACAAGGACCTGGAGGACGTGCTGAAGTTATTCGCCGGGGAATAACCGCAAAGACCGCAGGGAGGGGGAGCACCCCTCCCTTTTTTGTGTCCGGCCGGAGCGGATAATCCGGAGGATTTGCACATTATAAATGCTGACGATGTGCAAATATTGCATATGCAATTGACAAAGAAGCGCAAATATTGCATAATGATAACGGAACGGGAGGTGCAAATCGGATGAGTGAGCTGAAGGAACAGCGGCTGAAAAACCATATGACTCAACGGGAAGCGGCGGAGAAAACCGGTATTTCGCTGCGCTCCTACATTTCCTATGAAAATGAAGAAAAAAAAGCGGGAACCCCGATGTACCGCCTGCTGCTGGCGGAAATGAGTGAGCTTGGACGTCTGGACGAAGAGCATGGCATCCTGACAACAGAGGAAATCAGGGAAGCATGCGGGGAAATCATGAAGGACTACGCGGTGCGGTATTGCTATCTCTTTGGCTCTTACGCCAAGGGAAAGGCCACGGAAGGAAGCGATGTTGACCTGCTGGTCTCTTCTGAAACCACGGGGCTCCGTTTTTATGAGCTGGCGGAAAAATTACGGGAAAAACTGCGGAAGAAGATTGATCTGCTGGATGTGAAACAGCTTGCCGGGAATAGTGAACTGCTGGATGAAGTGCTGAAGGATGGGATAAGGATCTATGGATAATGTGAAAAATGACGCCTGGTATATCGGCAGGATTCTGGAAGATCTGGCTTTCATCAGAAAGCACATGAAAAACGTGGATCAAAAGGCGTTTTCGGAAAATGAGATTCTTCAGGATTCCATGATGTTCCGGCTGATACAGATCTCTGAAGACACGAGAAAACTGACAGATGGTTATAAGGATGAGCATTCATCCATTCCGTGGATGGCTATTTCCGGCCTCCGGAACCGGATTGTTCATGATTATGGGAATGTGGATTTCAGTATTGTGTTTGATACGCTGAAGAAGGATATTCCAGATCTGATGGACAGTATGGAAAAGAAACTGCAATCATATGGGATGAGACTGGGAAATAACCGCAAAGATCCGCAGGGAGGGGGAGCACCCCTCCCTTTTTTGTGTCGGTCCGGGCTGCAGGCCCTGATCCGGCACCTGTCATTTTTTGGGAATCAATTGTTTGCCACGATCGTCATATAACCGGAATGAGAAAGGAATCTCTTTTTGTGAGATTCTCCAGACACAGTAAATGTGTCTATGAATTGTTGAGGAGTTATCCGTGCTTTAGCACGGCGAATAACTCCCATGCTACAGCTGTCAAAGACGCAAAGCGGCTTTGGTAACAGCGATCGCAGAATTATGAATTGAGGTATGGGAGGATAAAACGATGTACAGAAAACTGTCTGCTTTGCTGGCGCTGTTTCTGGCGCTGGCCGTGTTTGCCGCGCTGCCGGTTCTGGCGGAGGAAGAAGACGACGGATCTGAACCCATGACTTTTTCCCTGACCACAGAGGACGGAATCACCGTGGAGATCGGTGAGGCGTACTATGAAGGCGACCGGGTCTATGTTTCCTACCGGGTGACCGGGGACATTGTGAAGGTGGAGCTTCATGAAGGCGCTCCAGAGGGAATAACCGAGTGGCGGCAAACCCATGAGAATGAGATCGCCGCGGAACAGTTTTCTTCGGACAACCCGGAAGAGCAGAAAGGCTTTGAGTGGCTGGACGGCAAGGGACAGCGCTGGACAGAGCTCTGGTCTGCCGGTATGATGGACGGCCTGGACCTGGAGGACGGAAACTATGCTGACATCGTCGAGGGAGACAACGAGTATAAGGAAGACGGTACCCTTGTGGGCTGGAAAAAGTGCAAGATTCCGCCGGAAAGCAAGAAGGACACCCTGACCTTCAAGCTGATCCTTTCCCGCAGCTATTCTGTTTTCTTCCAGGATTGCACCACCTATCACCGGAACTCTCAGCGCGGTGAAAAAACCGAAATCTGCTTTACCCTGAGCAAGGATGAACGGGTCCAGTGCAAGACAGGCGCCCTGCATACGGACGCCTATGACGCGAAGGCGGAGATCATTTCCGGCCGGGATGAGCTGCGGTGCACCATTACCCTCACCGGCGTCAGCGAGGAATGGGAAAACGCCGTGAACACCTGGAACAGCGAGGACTTTACGGAGATGACCATGCCGGACATCATCACAGGCTGGAACCTGTACCAGAACGGCAGTTATTTCAATACGGATGACGTGGTGATGTATACCACCGGCCCGGCTGCGGTTACCTATGAGATCCTGGTGCCCGGCAAGGACAACGGTGCCGACCTGAAGCTGGTGCCCGTATATGAGGAAAGCGGTGAGCACACGAAGGAAACCGTGTACCTTAAGGAAATTGTGAAATCGAAGAAGAAGTAAGCAATAATAAAGCGCGGAGCGCATGACAAGGAAGGGCGCGGCGGATGTGACTGTCGGGACTGATAGTCTGTCACGGTTTTCGAAGAAAATGTGACTGAGTGTCTGTCTCCCCTGTCACGTCCCCGCGCCTTGTCACGCGCTTCGCACTTTTGCGTTCTGCGTTATCCTGTTGTTATGATTAATCCATTCGTCCACATTGTCATTCCGACCGCCAGTGGGCGAAGAACCGATGAACTCCAGTGGAGGGAATCTCATCGGTTCTGAGGTCAATCGAAAAGGAGTTGTCTCCATGGGTTCGGAACGCCCGGAAAACTGTCCAGTGGACAGTTTTCAGTGGAGAACGGGCGGCAGCCCCCGGCAAAGGAGCAACGACTATTGAGATTGCGGAGAGGCTCCTCCGGAGACGTAAACCCTCTGGTATCAGGAACACCATGACGTGGAAAACCATACTAATTATGAATTATGAATTGTTAATTGTGAATTACCCTGAGCACTGTCATCCTAAAAGGATGTCAGCGCTCAGGAATGCCGCTTCCCCTTTTTTCTGGAAGAACTGGTGGATAAGCACGGTAAATTCGGTTTTCCCGGTCAGGGCGCGGGCCTGGCGGAGGGGCGCTTCCAGCTCCCGGGCGCCCAGGAGCTGCTTGTTTTCGGAGGAATGGGTGAGAACCGTCCGCAGGCACCGTTGGGGCGGGATGCGCTCCGTGCCGGGCAGGGAACAGTACAGCATGATGCCCCGGTCGGCCTGGCCCTGCGCGGTGATCTCTTCCTCTACCCCGTAGCGCTGGCGGTAATAGAAGGCGAAGGAATCCCCGGGTTCCGGACCGGATCGGTATACCGGATAGCGGAGGCTGCCGAAGGAGAAAAGGTACCGCGCCGGTGCCTCATAAACCTCCCAGGGAGTGCCGGAGGACAGCAGGTTGAAGCAGGCAATGGACTCTTTGGCGGCGGCAATGCGGACCTCAATCTGGCTGCGCAGCAGGGTCAGGCGGCTGATCTCGTCCTTCAGGTTTCCGACAAGGAGATCCGTCTGGCCGCTTTCAAAAGCTGTGGAGATCACCCGCAGCGGCACGCCCAGGTTGGACAGGTACCGGATCACGGTGAGCAGGTACAGGTCTTCATCCGAGTAATCCCGGTAGCCGTTGGGCAGGCGGGCAGGGCAGACGAGGCCCTGTTTTTCGTAGAAACGGATCATGTCCCGGGATACGCCGGTGGCGCGGGAGGCATCGTTGATTTTCATGCCGGATCCCCTCCGATATATGAATCATGGCTCTGCCTGGATTATAACACAGATGTATTGACATTGGAACTGTTCCAATGTTTACAATGAACTCAGAAAAAGCCCGTCAAACGGGTGAAAATTAAAGGGGGAAAACAGTATGAAGAAAATGCTGGCAGTCCTGATTGCCGCAATCTTCGTTCTGCCTGTGCTGGCCGGTATTGCCTGCGCGGAAAGCGCGCTGACCGACGGTACCTACAGTGCGGAACAGCAGGGCTTCGGCGGTCCTGTGAAGGTTGAGGTCGTCATCGATGGCGGCAGAATCACCGATGTGACGGTCACCGGCGACAGCGAGACCGAAGGCATCGGCGCCGCGGCGCTTGAGCCGCTGGCTGAACAGGTGAAGGAAGCCCAGGGCGCCGCCATCGACGGCGTGTCCGGCGCCACCCTGACCTCCGGCGCCGTGAAGGCCGCCATGACGGAAATCATGGCCCAGGCCTCCGGCAAAGGCGCCGCGGAGCTGAAGATTGCCGACGGCACCTATGAGGCCCAGGCATGGAGCTTCTCCATGAACTACCAGATGAACGTGAAGACGGTCATCGAAGGCGGAAAGATCGCTTCCATCGAAGTGGGCGACAACGGGGATACCGCGATTATCCTGAACACCGCCATTGAGAACCTGATTCCCGCGATGATCGAGCATCAGTCCGTGAAGGTGGACTCCATCACCGGCGCCACCGTTTCCAGCGGCGCCATCAAGGCGGCGACGGAAGACTGCCTGGTGCAGGCCATCACCGCGGCCGGCGGAGACGTTGCTGCTGTGAGCGCGTTCTATACCGTGCCGGAAAAGAGCACTGCCACTGAGACCATCAACACCAAGGTGCTGGTGATCGGTATGGGCGGCGCCGGCATCATGACGGGCAACCGCATTGTGGATACCCTGTATGACGCCTATGAAGGCGACACCACCAAGATCGATGTCCTGATGATCGACAAGGCCGCCAAGTACGGCGGAACCTCTGTGACCACCTCTTCTCCCATGTCCATCAACCCCAAGTCCTTCGTGGAGAAGAACGACGGCAAAGAGTATGTGGACGCCGCGGCCCTGAAGGCTGCCTGGATGGAATACACCGAAGGCGACGCCAAGGAATGGGCTATCGATATGATGATGGAATCCTCCGGCGACGCGGTGGATTACCTGATCGACAACGGCTTTGTGTTCGGCGCGCCGGTGCAGGGCCTGTCCGATCCCTACCTGATCTGCTGCAACTACGGCGACGGTTTCATGGTGGACAAGTCCATCGTGCAGGCCTACTTTGACAAGTTCATGGGCAACTACACCATGAAGGGCGGCAAGTACATGCTGCAGACCGAGGCCACCTCCCTGATCACTGACGAAACCGGCCGGGTGACCGGCGTGAACGCGGTGGGCGCGGACGGAACGACCTACGTCATCAACGCCCAGTACGTTGTCTCCGCCACCGGCGGCTTTGCCGGCAACGGAGAGATGGAAGACAAGTATTTCTCTGACGAGTATTACAACCTGTCCGGCGGCGGACGCTGGAACGTGTACGGCATGACCCAGAACGACGGCAAGATGATCCAGTCCGCCATCGACAACGGCGCGGCGACCTACTGCATCGGCATGCCCCCGGTCAGCCATATCGGCGGCGCCTACAAGGTGATGCATGAGTTCCCGATTATCCAGCAGGAGTATCCGGACTTCTTCACCGGCAAGCCCGCCACCATTTCCCTGAATGATATCCCCATGATGCTGGCAGTGGCGCCCAACAGCCTGGCCGTGAACCGCCAGGGTGTGCGCTTCAAGGATGAGACGACCCTGACCGCCTACGGCAACTGGGCGGCCGGAGCTTACTTCTACACCATCTGGTCTGACGAGCAGATGCAGTCCATCCGGGATACCGGCCTCAAGTTCAGCAACATCGGTATCTTCATCAACCAGGGCGGCTGGCCCGCCAACACCCCGATTCCGGAACTGTATGACGTGCTGGAAAAGGGCGAGGAGCTGGGCATCATCTTCAAGGCAGACACCCTTGAAGAGCTGGCGGAGAAGATCGGCGTGGACGCCGCGACCCTGGCCAAGACCGTGGCGGATTACAACAGCTACTGCGACACGAAGGAAAACCCGCCCCAGGGCATCGAAAAGAACCCCGTTATCTATGACCTGAGCGGCCGCCCCATGGAGGGTGAGTACAACGTGTACGAGAAGATCGAAGGCAACGGACCGTACTACGCCGTGAAGGGTGCTCCGTGGATCTATTCCACCACCGGCGCCCTGGATGTGGACGAACAGTTCCGCGTGCTGAAGACCGACGGCCAGCCCCTGGAAGGCCTGTACGCGGTCGGCACCGACTGCCTGGGCATCATGTTCACCGAGAAGAAGGAATACGTGACCTACGGCGGCGCTGACCAGGGCTGGGCTTTCACCTCCGGCTACCTGGCCGGCAAGCAGCTGGCGGAAACCATCCTGGCGGAATAAGCCAAAAATAAAAAAGAGATAAACAAACCAAAACAAACCAGCCCGGATACGACTCAGTCGTATCCGGGTTTTTGTTGTCCTTTTGTCATACAAAGAGCAGTACCATGGAGAAGTCCGCAGCGTTGTTTATGTCATTCTGACCAAGGCCGCATAGCGGCCGCGTGGAAGAATCTCCCCGCCCGCTCACATTCGGGAACGCAATCGGAACACCACTGTCCCTTTGTCACATATGCTATGCAAGCTTAATCCAGATCAAAGTCATCCGGATTCATTTGCTTAAAAGCTTCTGACTCCTGGAATTTCTTGGACAGGCTGGCGTGCTGCTGGTTGGTGGCCTCAATAAAGGCTCTTTTGCTTTTGTATCCGGCCCAGACACGCCAGCCGCATTGACCGTCTATCGGGTTTTTGAGCGGGATAAAATGCACGGTGATGTCCAGCCGCTTTCTCGGGTTGCCTTCCGGTGTAAAACGCACGTTTAACTGCCGCTCAAACTCCAGATCCCAGACTTTCCGGGACGGAAGGTTTTGATTGACAGCAGGCGGAATCTGAAACTCCGGTAGTTCTGTATAGTATATCCAGTTGCCGTTTACATCTTGTCTCTTTTCCAACTCCAGGGGAAGAGCGGTACAGGGTTCCTTGCCGAACCGGTATTCCAGCTTTACGTCACGGAAGCGGATTTCTTCATGCTCTATATAACTGCCGGTAAACACAATGGCAAGACCGGTTGATTTTCCGCCCACGTTGAGTGCGGAAATAACTTTAAACTGACCGATTGTACAGGGCTGACGATCATAGCTTTTGATCTTCAGTCGAGGCAGCTCCGGTTTGTCCATGGTTTCCGGAAGGGTAAAGAACAGGGTACGAATCTGTCCGGGGTACTCTTCTTCCGGAAAGATTCCATCGCAGAATTCTGCCTGTTCAAAGGAAAGACCCAGCATTGGGCTAAGGGTTTCCAGGGCGTCTTCGGCGAAGGTGTACTCTTTCCGCAGGGCTGCTTTCCACCGGTCAATATCTTCAATATATTTCTTCCATCTGGCCGGGGTTGAACGAATTTTTAAATCAGGATAATAACCGACTTTGGCGATGGCGTTTGTTTTCGTTCCCGGGTTGAGCAGATTCAGGATCAGGCAGTCGCTGTCATAATCGGAGATCAGCAGGATATCTGTCGAAAGCCGATCGGACAAGGGAAGGCAGATGTTTTCCATCGGCTGCTCTGAGTCAAAATCCATGGCATCCGAGCAGACGGAGATCCATTGCCTGCATTTGTCACAGAGATAAAGGGTTATATCCGCCTTATCCGCAGACGCAGCGGGCTGGTATCCCTGCTTTTTCAGAAGTTCAGTCAGGGTTTCCTGTACCTTATCGGCGGAGACGCTTTCAGAAGCGCGGATATGCAGATTTGAGAAAAACAGACCCATACAGATTTCCTCCGGATAGAAAAGTGTGTCCTGTGTTATGTTTCGCCTTGTTCGCTGCCCTGCTTCTTTTCGATAACTTTCCGAATTGGTCGGCGGATTCGGTACACCAGGATGAGGACGCCGCATGAAATCATGGTAGTGAGCAAGGTCCAGAGGACCGGGCTTACGGGCATGAGATCATGGAAGAGCACAATGCATATGATAATACAGACAACAAACAGTAAAGCTTGGGGCGCATATTTCAATTTAGGCGATTCGTACCGTTCTTTGCGCATCTGGTTTGTTCTCCTTGTCCCTTATTCTTCCTTCCGTTCCTGCCTGTCATCAATATAGCATGAGTCAGATTACCGAGTCATCACAGCAGTGTAACAATTGTGTAAATCCGGGATCGGGTCCCTGTCATGACTGGATAAGAAAGGTGGATACCGGGGGGACGTTTCCTGCGGTATCATTTTTCTTGTGTTATAATGAATTTACAATTTTCTTCAATTTTTCTTCAGAGTCCAAAACAATTTTTGTTCGGCAGTGCGTCTGTATATGTGGAAGGGGGATAAAGAATGTCCAATGCACCCGCATCGGATGAGCAGGCAATTGTTCATCTGATGACCACATACGGTACAGACATACGGCGCCTGTGTCTGTGCCTGCTGAATGACTCTTTCCTGGCTGAGGATGCGGCCCAGGAAACATTTTTCAAGGCGTGGAAGCATTACGCCGGATTCCGGAAGGAATGCTCGGAGAAGACCTGGCTCAGCCGGATCGCCGTGAATACCTGCCGGAGCATGCAGCGCGGCTCCTGGTTCAGATCCGTTTTCGCCCAGGCGGCGGAAAAAACGGAAAGACAGGAAGCGGCCCTGCCGCCGGATTATGATCCTACGGTCTGGAACGCGGTACAGGCACTGCCGGAACAGTTGAAAAGCGCGCTGGTGCTGCGCTACTGGGAAGGACTGCCGCTGCAGGAGGCGGCCATAACGCTGGGTACGAACGTCAATACGCTGAACACGCGTATCCGCAAGGCCAAGGCAGTGCTGCAGGAGAATCTGAAGGGATGGTATTTCGATGAAGAAGATTGATATGAAAAAGACCCTCAATGAACGGGTCCGGAATACGGAATGGACGGAAGAAAACACCTGGAATGTGCTGCGGAAGATCCGGAACGCCAAGTCTGTCCGCAGGGAGTTCAGCCTGCGCAGGCTGATGCCCGCCGCGGTGGCCCTGGTGCTGGTGCTGGGCATCGGCGTCGCGGCCCTGACCGGGAATCCCGGCGGCCCGGACCCGATCCGGGATAAGGATACCTATACCGCCCAGCCCCTGGTGACCGCCCTGTCCGCCGGACAGGGAGAAGGCACCGGCGACCTGCCGGAAGGGGAGGACGAGGGAACCTCCGGCGATTACGAAGCCGGATTCCTGCCGGAAGGTTTACAGCTGCGTCCTGTGGGCCTCAGTGTGGAAAAACAGGGAATCCGGGTGGAAGTGATTTCCGCCGCGGTAAAGGGTGATGAATCCTTTATGAAGATTTCCATCCAGGACCTGGAAGGGAAATACGCGGATCTGGATATGTCACTCACGAGTATAGTCAATACCGTCCGGCCGGATGATGTGATGGAAACACCCCTTCCTGTGACCGTTTACAGGAACGGGTATGATATATCGTCCGCTGATACGGATGAGGAAAAACATAAATCGGTATATATCTGCAAAGTGAAGCATTCGAAACAGATTCAGCCGGAGGAACGGGAAGTGACCCTGGGAGTGAATTTTATAGAGTTCTACCGGGATAATCGCGTGGATCTGACGGATGTCCTCAGGGAGCACGGGGAAACAGAGGAAGGCCTTGTAGCCCGTGACTATGAAGGTTTCATAGGGCCGGCGGAGTCCATGAGGATGCTGGATACCGAAAAGAAGCTGAATATCCCGCTGGACGGGGACGATATCCTGCTGACCGGGATCGGCTGGATCAATGGAAAACTGCATATCCGCACGGAAAACACGGGCAGCCGGGAACTGGTGATGGCTGGCCAGCCCTACAGTCCTTCCTGCTTTGTCTGGTATAGCTGCGGGTATAACACAGAGGATCAGGAGAATTTCAGAGAGGAAAGCTACAGCCCGCTGAAATGGAAGGACAGTGATACCGGTAAAGCAGTCCGGTATGAGACGCTCATTAACTGCGGCCCGGAGGAAAAGGATAAGGTAAACTTATCCGCGGTTGTTATCAACGTCGAGGAAGCGCTGGATGACGACTGGACGGTCCAGGTGCCGCTGAGTACGATTTACGTGGAAGATGAACCGGTTGAAGTCGAAACAAAGAGTCCGGTGCTGGATGCAGATATCGCTTATGATATCAGCGAATTCTTCCGTGACTGGGCTGCCGGAGATGCGGAGCTGATGTGGGGAGACGTCACGCTGGAATGGAGACTGAGCAGGGAAGACGGGGACGGAAGCCTCCGCAGCCTGATTGCGTCCGGAACGCCGCGGCGTTATCAGATCAATGATATTACCGACGGCGCTTCTGACGGGGGAAAAATAATCACCTGCACCGTGGAGATGACGATTCCGGGCACTGAGGAAATCGAGATCCGTCGGTACCGGGTTTCTGTGAAGCCCACAGAACACGGCTTTTATAAGGTGGATCCGGCTGGCTTTATCGATTGGGAAGACGGTGAATATGATCCGGCCATGGAAATGGTGCTTGTGGACCAGACAACGGTTCTCAATAAACTTCAAAGTGATGGTTACAGCGATACGACAAAGTACCTGAAGCCCATGAACCTCATCTGTGAGAAACAGGGAATCCGCCTGAATGTAATGTCCGGCGGTATACGGGATCAGGAAGGCTGGTTTGTCTGCGCCGTGGAGGATATGGAAGGCGCATACGCCGATTTCCCCATTGATCCTGTTTTCAGCGGGAATTTTGGAGCGGAAGCGGAAGTTACCTCAACCCGTATGTACCGCAACGCACTGGAACACTATACGGTCTATATGGTGTATGTGAACTATAAACAGCCTGTCACTCCTGAAGACTGCACAGTGACGCTGAACATGGATTCTGTGATGGTGCATGAAGGAGCACAGGCAGATCTGGTTCCCCTGCTGCAGGAGCATGCTAAGACTGTGGAAGGCGTGGAGCTTCCGCAGCTCGCGACGATTATTCTGCGTAACAGGGATCGTGGTGCAACCGAAGTACCCGGACTGAAGGTGCTGGATTACACCCAGCCGCTGAATATTCCTCTGTTCAATCATACTTATCTGGCCAATGCAGGCTGGATCGACGGAAAACTGCATGTGCAGATCTGCCATACAAACAGGACTCCTGACAGCTATGACGCACTGTGGATCAATACCCTGCTGGACGGGAAAATGGATATCCTGCGGAAGGAAGCGGATTACAGTCCCGTAGACTGGTACGACGACAAAGCGTACTGGTATGAATACATCTTTGACTATACACCGGAAGACATTGAACAGCTGGAGATGACCGCGGCCTTCCTGGATGGCAGGAAGGAACTGAAGGATGACTGGGCTGTCAGCTTCCCGCTGAGCCAGGTTTATGTACCGGAGGAAGACGGAACAGAGGGGCTGTCACAGGAAACGGGAGAAGAAACCGATGACCTGCCGGAAGAAGACATCGGCGATGAAGATTCGCTGCTGCCTGTGAATCTGGGCTGTGAAAAGCAGGGAATCCGTGTGGATGTTATTGCCGGCATGGAGACAGGCGATGATTCTTCTGTTTTATATGCCATCCGGGATGTGGACAATCAATATCCCGGCCTGGAAATGGAACCGGAAAAGATCTTTAATACAATCCTTCCGGAAGACTGTGATGCGGACGGGACGATGTACCCGGAAGAGACCATCGACTGGGGTGTGAACGAAGGGGAAGCATACAGGAATAAGTATATTATCCGCACATATCATTCCCATAAGATCCAGGGCGAGGACCGGGCAATCTCCCTGGGGATCAAGGATATGTGGCTTGTAAAGCGCATGGAAATAGACATGCACCCGTATATTCAGGAATACGCAAAGCAGGAAGAGGGGATAATCTCAAAGGCGTTCGGTGAAGAGCATAAAATCCTGGATCCGGATAAGAAACTGAATATCCCCCTGGGCCGGGATGACTTGCTGCTGACCGGCATCGGCTGGATTGATAACCAGCTGCATGTGCGGATTAAGTATACGGGCCAGCCCCTCATCAAGAACGGAGTACCGTATGACAGCCGTTGCGATGTCTGGATCAGCGGCGATTATATCCATCCCACGGAAACGGAAACCGGCGTGGATTACTCGATGCTGACAGAGGGCGGCAAAACGGGGGTTACCGTGGGCCAGTTTGAGCAAATCCTGGACTGCGGACCGGACAATTACGGGGAAGTATCGCTGATTGCCCATTGTTCTGTGCTTGAAGACGTTGTGCAGGGTAACTGGTCCGTTAATCTGCCACTGAGCATGATCTGCCCGGAAATTGAACCGGCGGAAGACTTTGACGCCCTGATGCAGGTACCCGGTGCTATAACCTTTACGGATGATCTGCTCCCTGTCGGCCTCAGCGTCGAAAAACAGGGAATCCGTATGACCGTGGAATCCGCCAAGGTGAAGGGTGACGAAGCCTGGGTTATGTATTCCATTCAGGATCTGGAGGGAAGATATAAAGATTACCTGATAAAAATGAGTGCAGATCGGTATATCCATACAATTGCGGATGACGAAATACACAGTTCGATTTTCAGATTTGATGAGGATATAGCAAACCACAGGATTGATTATAACTGCTATACAAAGTATAAGGGACCGGTTCAACCGGATGACCGGGAGGTTACCCTCGGCCTGAAGGATATCCGGTTTGCCTGGGAAAAGGCAAAGACCCTGAATCAATACGTGAAGGAATACGCGAAAGAAGAGGAAGGGGTTGTCTCTGAAGGCTATCTTCCCGATAAGGGACAGCCGGAAACTGTGAAAATCCTGGATCCGGCAAACCGCCTGGAGATTTCCCTGGGCCGGGAAGACGTCCTGCTGACCGGCATCGGCTGGATTGATAACCAGCTGCATGTGCGGCTGGAATACAAAGACAGCGGCAAGGTTCTGCAGGACAGCACGGATTATCTTCCTGTCTTTTCTGCCTGGATTGACAGTGGCTACGAAGCCCCGGAATACAGCCCGCTGAAATGGCGCGACGATACAACCGGCAACGTGACCCGCTATGAGTTCATCCTGGACCGCGGCCCGGAGGAAGCGGATCAGATCTGGCTGGCAGCCCATATCAGCCTCACGGAGGAAGTGGTACGGGATGAATGGGCCGTCAGTGTCCCGCTGAGTGCCATCTGTGAAGGAAACGAACCGGCAGAAACCGCAGCCGCAGAGACAAATGAAGAATGGCAAGACGCGATCAGGGGCCGTGTGAACGAAATCCTTACCTGCTGGCAGCAGAAAGAGCTGGACGACATGCTGGCGATGTGCACAGAGCCCTGGAGAAGTGAACGGTCTCTGCTGAATCAGATCCTGGGCAAGCGTGTTCCGGAGGTCTGGCAGGTCACCGATATAAAGGGTGAAGGATGGCCGGTTGTGACGGTGGGATGTGAAATCCGTATGCAGTCGGAAGCTGACGCCGGTTTCTATCTTGTCAAAATGAAGAAGGAAGAGGATGGCCTCTGGTATTTTGAACCGGCCGGACTGGGAGAAGGTAATTCGGTTTACAGTACTTCGTCCACCATCAGGGATGAGGATGTCATCCTGTCAGTCAACGAGACAGGCAGTATCGTCAAAGCGGAGGAGATCCCGCCCTTTGTCAGCAGGATAAACGAATTCTATACCTGCTGGAGTAAAGGCGATAAGGAAGGTATGCTGGCGCTTTGCCCGCCGGATATGAGAGACACGGGTTATGAGAACTTCATGATCTATCTGCAGAGCCTGCCAGGAACACCGCAGGAATGGAAAATCGGCCATCTTTACGGAAAGCCGGAAGACGATATCCGGGGCGCGTCCTGCGAGGCGGTTCACCTGTGGCCGAATGGCAGCAGGATTATGAATTATGCTGATATCGTAGTGCGTAAAGAAGCAGACGGACAGTGGTACATTATCCCCGCAAGCATTGACGAAATTGCAAACCGTTATGCGGATTCGGCTGAAGGGATACCCCCCGTACCGACCGATGAATGGCATACAATCCTGGCCGGCCGCCTGGATGAGTTCCTGACCTGCTGGCAGAAGAAGGATAAGGACGGCCTGCTGGCGCTGTGCACCACTCCGTGGAGGAGTGAATGGGACAGGCTGAACCAGCTGCTTGAAAACCGGACGCCCCAGAGCTGGGAGATCAAGTGGGTACAGGAAAGCGGACTGCCGGTTGTGACCGTGGGATGCAGTATCTCCATGCAGTCGGAAGAGGAAGATGGTTTCTTCCGCTTCACGGCGAAAAAGGGAACCGACGGCGTCTGGTATTTTGAACCGCACGAAATGTGGGATACCAAGGTGAGTGTGGCTTCTCCGTACAGCATTACGGACAGGGATCTCATCCTGACCGGCAATGAAAAAGGTTTCCAGGCAAAAGTGGAAGAGATACCGCCTTTTGTATACAGCATAATGGACTTCATGACCCTTTGGAATGAGGGCAACGCAAAAGGCATGCTGGCCCTGTGCCAGCCGTCCGGGAGGGACGAACGCCTCGCGCAAATTGTGGCGGCTATGGTAACAGACGGTGATAAACCGATCGAATGGAAGATCGGCCAGCTCTATGGAGCACCGGAAGAAGATGCCCGGGGCGCCGCGTGCGAGTTGACAATCCGTCGGAGAGACGGGCAGGAGATTGTTTATCCTGTTGATATCACAGCGATCAAGGAAGCAACAGGAACGTGGTATCTCAGTTGCAGGAGCGTTGAACAAATCTCTTCTGATATGCTTTCTGCACAGATGAAGACCGCTGAAGAAGAAAACAACCGGAAAAACAACCCTGACAATGAGGAAATCATAAACTGCCTGAACGAGTTCTATTCCTGCTGGCTGAACAACGACAGGGATGGTATGCTGGCCCTGTGTGTGCCCGGGGAAGATAACCGCGGTTATCAGAGTGTGATGGATTACCTGCTGGAGTTTGGACAACTGAAGGGATTCTATCCCGGCGAAATCCGCAAAACAGATAATGAGAATACCCGCAGCATTCATGGCAGCGTGTCACTCCGGATACCCAAAGGGGAAGATCTTGCCTATTACATTGATTTCGAAATGAAAAAGGCAGATGACGGGCAATGGTATATCCACCCGGATGTTCATCTCACGCTTATGAATGTGGTTGAGCTGCAGGAAGCGACAGCGGATGGTCAGGAAACCCGGAAGCTGGCGTGGCCCATTACGGTATCAATGGAACTGTCAGCGGACAGGCTCGCTGGACCGGCGCCCGTTAATGTGGACATATCAGTGACCAATACCAGCGGAAGGAAACTGGAAGAATCCTTGCTGCTGTATGATCAGACCATGACACAAATTGAGGCGTTCGGCGCTTCAGGCCTGGACGCCGGTGAAACGAGGACATGGTCCGGGGAATACACCGTGACCAGAGAGCAGCTGGCGGAAGGGAAGGTTCTTTTCTTCCTGTATTTCTCCGAATACAATGAAAGCACGGAAGAGTTTGAAGATCATCTCGTGAGTTTCTACAGGCCCGTTTTCAGGGAAGAAGCCCCTGTAGCGGAAAACGCTTCTGTCACCAGGAGCGGAAGACCCGTAAGGGTCGATATGGAGCTGGGCAAGGACAAGCTCAGCGGACCGGAAACCATTGACGTGACCATCTCGGTGACCAACGTCAGCGGGGATACATTGGCCGGACCGGTGACCCTGTATGATCCTGACGGAAACCAGGTGGTGGGATACAGCGAAGCGGATTTCGCTGCCGGGGAAACGAAGGAATGGACTGGAAAATGGACCGTGACCGAGGCGCAGCTGGCGGAGGGAAAGGTTGGCTTCTCCGTGAAGTACTCTGATTACAGGGAAGGCACAACGGAACCCATGGCACACAAACTGACATTCTCCAAACCCATTACCAAAGAATAACACCAAAGATAAAACAAAGAGGACGGCAGCAGCTGTCCTCTTTGTTACGTTTTCCGCAGTTTATTTCTTTCAGTCAATCAACCCGATGACTTCCCTCAGGTCTTTGATCTCATAATCCTGCCCGAAGTCCTTTGTTTCGCCGGTGCGGTTGATGAGCACAGAGACCGCGCCGGCGCCTTTCGCGCACATCACGTCTTTGATCTCATCCCCGATAAAGGCGATTTCCCGGGGCTGCACGCCCATCTTTTCCGCCAGGGTGAGGAGGCTTTTGCTGCTGCTTTTCCGCCAGCCGGTGTCGTTGGAGGTATATGGATACCGGATATATTTCAGCAGCGGCCGGATATCCTCCAGGGCGTATTTGTTGTCCATGCCGTAGGCTACGTCAGACAGGGTCGCGGTGACGATTCCCCGTTCAGCCAGCTCCGCCAGGGCTTCCTCCGCTTCCGGGTATACGTGGGCCTCGCAGCGGAAATAATCATAGAACTCTTTTTTGACGGTTTCCTTCAGTTCGGGGGGAATGCCGGTGTCCTCCAGCAGCTCGGAGAAAATGACATCCGAGGAGACTTCCTGATCCCGGGGATTGATCCGGGTGTTGTATTTTGCCAGGGTTTCCCCGATGTGCTCATACGCTTCTTCGGAAAGGTTCAGCTCCAGCTTCTGTTCTATGTGTTCAAAGGCGGGGCGGTACAGGGCGGACCAGTTCAGCGGGATGGGATAATGGACAAGGGTCTGGCCGATATCAAAAACCACAGCTTTGATTCTCATAACGTCCCTCCCGGATATATGGATGAGGGAATTATACAAGAAAAAATGAGAGCATGACAATATATCTATAACAGCGTATACAAAACTTGTTTGTCCAACTTGAACAAACAAGTTTATACTGATAAAAAAATATAAAAGAAATGAATCCGAACGGAAGAATATACAAAAGCCCCGGCAGGCAGCCGGGGCTGATTGTGATTCCGCAGTTTTATTTTCTTTCTGTATACGTGCAGCAGAAGGAGCATTTGTTGCAGTGCACCATAACGGTTCTCTTGTAATGGAGGTGCGGAGCTCCGTGATAGGTGGGGAGCTGCTCCCATGCACCATATTTGTAGAACAGCTTTCCGCCGCAGTCGCATACTTCCGCGGCCAGGGCGGTCGCCGCAACGGTTGCGATGGAGACGATCACCAGGATCAGGGCAATGATACGCCGGGTGTCTTTTGTCATGTGTTCAGTCCTCTTTGTGAGTGCCTTTCGGCTTTTTTCGGTACGGCCCGGAACCTGCCGGGGAAACCGGAACAGATCCGCGGCAATATCTCTTCAAACCATCTAACGATTGGGAAGGCAGTCTCGTTCAATACAAAAACTCAATTTACATCGTTGTTACATTCGTGTGAATACTCTGAAACAAGGGACGGGTATGATAAATCCGTAAACTGAAGCATTACCCTTCAGGTACCGGGAGGGCGGCTTTAGCCGCTTAAGCAGTAAAACCCGAAGCTTAAGCGGGGGAAGAAAGGATATGATAAAAATGGAACGTAAAACCGGACGTAAACTTTTCGCGCTGCTGATCAGCATCCTGCTGGCCTGCGGGCTCTGCTTAACCGCCTATGCGGAGGATGCCGGTGAATCGGAATTCACCATCAAAGGAAAGACCCTGGTAAAGTATAACGGCTGGGGCGGGGAAGTGACCGTGCCCGATGGTATTGAGGTACTGGATGAGTGGGCTTTCAGCAACTCCTGCGTGACCAAGGTGAACCTGCCCGAAACCCTGCGGGAGATCAAAGACTACTGCTTCTTCGGCTGCGAATACCTGAGTGAGATGACCCTGCCCGCTTCCCTGGTGAGGCTCGGGGACATGCAGGCCTTCGCCTACACCCCTCAGCTGGAGGCCATCAACGTGGCGGAAGGCAACCCCTTCTTTGTTTCCGTGGACGGCGTGCTGTTCAACACGGCCAGGACGAAACTCCTGTACTATCCGGAAGGCAGGGATCAGGGCGGGGAATATGCCATTCCGGAGGGAGTCACTGCCCTCGGCGGTTCCGCGCTGCAGCACACCGGCCTGACCGCGATTGACATCCCCTCCACGCTTGTGAAGCTGTACAACGGCAATGACTTTTCGGACAATTTCCAGCTGAAGGAAATCCGGGTGGCCGAAAACCATCCCACCTTCCGCTCTGTAAACGGCATGCTCTTTGACCGGAGCGGCACCCTCATCTGCTATCCTGCCGGCCTGGAAAAGGAAACCCTGGGCGCGGGTGACTTCCCGGCGGAGATGAAGGCCATCGCCCCGTACGCCTTTCAGTTCGCGCAGCACCTGAAGACTGTCGAAATCCCGGACGGAATCGACAGCATTGAGTGGATGTGCTTCACCTTCTCTCCCTCCCTGGAGAGCGTGACCCTGCCTGCTTCCGTGGCCTCCGTTTCCGGATACGCCTTCGCGGACTGCCCCAGCCTGGAAAAGGTCACGATCCTGAACCCCAAAGCATCCATCATGCTGGACAACGAAAAATTCTCGGCTGACTACCGGAAGACCATGGATTTCAATATCATTAATGATTCTCCCAAGGCTGTCCTTTACGGCTATGAGAACAGCACCACCCAGGACTATGCCGCCAAGCGGAACGATCGCTTCGTTTCCCTCGGCGCGGCCCCGGAAGGCATCGTGGGTACTGCCGGCACCTTCTCATCCTTTGTTCCGGCCTGCCAGCAGTAAGGACCAATCCCAGTCAGCAGCCCTGCAAGGGGCTGCTTTTTTCATGCGTTCAATGCCCGCCGGTCCCGGAAAAAGGGAATTTTTGTTCATCCTGAAACGTTGAATTTACATCGCTGTTACATCCGTGTGAATACTCTGAAACAGTATCCCGGGTAAGATGGATCCGTAAAGTGAAGCATTGTCCTCCGGGTATCGGGGAAAAGAAAGGATTTGGAAAAATGGAACGTAAAACATGGTGCAAACTCCTGACCTTGATGATCAGCATCCTGCTGGCCTGCGGCCTTTGCCTTGCCGCCTCCGCGGAGGATGCCGCGGACGGTGATTTCACCATCGAAGGAACCACCTTGGTGAAGTATAACGGCGTGGCCAGGGAAGTGACCGTGCCGGACGGAATCGAGAAGCTGGAGGCGGAGGCGTTCGAACAAAGTGATGTCACAAAGGTGATCCTGCCGGAATCCCTGAAGGAGATCGGCCATCACTGCTTCTATGCGTGCAGCCAGCTGAGGGAGATCACCCTGCCTGCCTCCCTCACGGGCCTGGAGAAAGCAACCCAGGCCTTTGGGGCAAACAGCGCCCTTGAGGCGTTCAGCGTGGCGCCGGGAGGCCATTATATCGCGGTGGACGGCGTCCTGTTCACGGCGGACGGCAAAACCCTGGTCTGTTATCCGGACGGAAAGAAAGACAAGGAGTATTCCATTCCGGAAGGAACCGTAAAGCTGGCGGAAACGTCATTCGGCGATCCCCTCCTGGAAGTACTCAATATCCCTTCCACATTGCGGAGTGTCGGCGGAGACTATGTTAGCTTTGTGGGGCTTCCGTGCCTGCGGGAAATCAACGTGGATCCCGGGAATAAAGTGTTCCGTTCCGTGGACGGCGTCCTGTATACCTCCGATACCCTGATGTGCTATCCCAACGTAAAGGAAGGAAGGAAGCTGAAGGCGGACGATTTCCCCGCGGGGCTGAAACGGATTGCCCATAACTCCTTCTGGGGCAACCGGTATCTGGAAACGGTGGAATTTCCGGAAGGCCTGGAAGAGATGGGCGGGAAGCTTTTCCTCGGTGCTCACTCCCTGAAGACCGTTATCGTTCCTGCCTCTGTGAAATATATCAGTTATTATTCCTTTGCTTTCTGCAGGCAGCTGGAAAAAGTCACCATCCTGAATCCGGATATCCAGCCGGAAGATATCAGGGTCGATGATCCAAAAACACATAATATTTTCTGGGATGCAAACCCGGACGCGGTCCTGTGCGGATATGCGGGCGGAAAACTGCAGGAATACGCTGAAACCTGCGGCCTGCACTTTGAACCCCTGGAACAGGAAACGGCCATCGTGGATGAAGTTGTGGATGAAATCGTGGTGGATCCCGCGGAGGAAGCCGTGAAGGAAACGGCTCAGGAACTTCCCGGAACCAAAACGGAAATCGCGGAAGCCAATGCGGATGACTATATCATCGAAGGAACCACCCTGGTGAAGTATGTCGGCCCCGGCGGGGAAGCAACCATACCGGACGGCGTGGAAGTGCTGGGCGAGTGGGCTTTTGAAAGAGCCCGTGTGACGAAGGTGAACCTGCCCGAAACCCTGAAGGAAATTGAGTGCTATTGCTTCTTCGAGTGTTCCGAACTGCAGGAGATCAACCTGCCCGCTTCCCTGGAGCGGATCGGGTACACGCAGGCCTTTGCCTATACCCCGAAGCTGGAAGCCTTCAACGTGGCGGAAGGTAATCCGTACTTCGTTTCCGTGGACGGCGTGCTGTTCACCGCGGATAAGACCAGGCTGCTTTATTATCCCTGCGGCAGGAACCGGGGCGGAGAATACGTCATTCCGGAAGGAACCCGGGACTTCAGCAGCAGCGCGATCTCCGATACCGGCCTCATCGCGCTGGAACTGCCCTCTTCCTATACCAAACAGGATGTCAGCACCAGCTTTTCCGGCAACGATCAGCTGAAGGAAATCCGGGTGGCTGAAAACCATCCCACCTTACGCTCTGTGAACGGCATGCTCTTTGATAAAAACGGCAAACTTCTCTGCTATCCCTGCGGCCGGAAACAGGAATTCATGGGCGCGGATGATTTCCCGGCGGAGATGAAGGCCATCGGCCCGTACGCCTTCCAGGATGTCCAGCACCTGCGGACGGTCGTGATCCCGGACGGCGTCACCAGCATTGACTGGATGTGCTTCACCTTCTCTCCCTCCCTGGAGAGCGTGATCCTGCCTGCTTCTGTAAGTGCAATCTCCGGATACACTTTCGCGAACTGCCCGAACCTGAAGCAGGTGATGATCCTGAATCCGAACGCGTCCATCATGAGGGAGAATGCAGGGTTCTCGGCTAAGGAAGTCAATATCGTTGACGATTGCCCCAACGCTGTCCTTTACGGCTATGCGAACAGCACCACCCAGGAGTATGCCATTGAGATGGACGATCTCTTCGTTTCCATCGGCGCAGCCCCGGATGGAACCGCGGGTGTCGCAGATCCTCTCCCGGACTATGTGCCGGAGTGCCAGCGGTAAAACCCAACCCAAAGGAAGCAGCCCAAACGGGCTGCTTCTTTTGTTGGATCACAATTTACACAGTTGTTACACCGTTTTTGCGGCTTTCATGATAGGATACTGATAAAGGTTCAGAATGTTTTACAGAACTGAATGAAGGGGTGCCGGTATGGACAACATGCAGGAGAACACAACAGGGATTGTCCCGGAAGAACAGGAAAATGTGGCAGCAGCCGCAGCTGCCGCAGACAACAAGCCCAGGCCCTGGTATAAGGTGCCGGTGATTATGATCCCGGCCCTCCTTGCGCTGGCGGCGATGCTGTATGTTTTCGGGAACGCAGCCTATTATTCAATGGTTCGATACAGTGCAAAGAACGGCTTACTGGGCAGCCCTTTTGTGGGGCTTGTAAACTACAGGCGGCTTTTTGACGGGCAGGGCTGGAGTGCCGTGAAGGATACCCTGGTGATCAAAATCCTGGCCCTGGCGGTCTGCGGAGCAATATCCGCGCTCATGTGCTCCCTGTACCGGGTGATGAAAAAACCGGGAACACTCTTGGCCGTGGCCTGCCTGTGGCTGGTGCCTGTCGCGCTTCCGGCTGATATGGTCGTGATGCTTGTAAGAAGAGGAGTCGTGGTCATGACCCAGGGCCATAACGGTGCGGTTTACCTGGCTGGTACCGGCCTCCAGACAATCGGGATCTTCTGCTTCACCGGCGGCCTTTTCGCTTACCTGAAAAAGAATCCTTTCTCCGGCCTGCTGACCGCGGTGCTGGTGTGGCTGCTGGGGAACCTGTCAACCAATGCTGTTTTCTTATATGGTGTGGCTACTGCCAAAGGACCTTTTCCGCTGGATTTTCATATTACCGATTATTTCATGATGAGCATGAGGGTTGAATTGTGCAGTGCGACCTCCGTGATCAAAGTGGTTTTCCAGGTTCTGCTTGGCATTGTCCCGGCGGTCCTGCTTTGCAGGGGAATGGAAAAAGACAATACCCCCGGAATCAGAACAACACGTACTGAGTTCCGGACGATTCCCGCGACCCTGGTTTGTGCCGCTGTGGTGGTTCTTGCCGGAAACCTGACGAAGCTGACAGATGACATCTGGATCAAAGAAACCGCCAACAGTGTGTTCATCGCCCTGGCGGGAGGGGCTGCGGGCGGCCTGGTGGCATGGAGTTTTGTGCGCCTGCTGAGGCGTTCCTCCGGCAGGGTGTTCGGTATTACCGCCCTCATGCTTTCTGCCTCGATGACCTGCATTCTCGGCCAGTTCATGCTGTTCCATACGCTCAGGCAGGGACACAATACCATTATCCCGCAGACGCTTCTGGCCGCGTTTGACTGGCGGGTGGTCATGCTGGCGGTTATTCTGGCTTATATCCTGAGAACCCATAGCGAAAGCCGGACCATAAACCTTGTGCTGGCCTTGATGCTGTTGGCCGGAGCCTGCACCTGGATCAAACCGGTGCTGTCCTATCTGTATGAACGGACAAATAACACATCCCTCTCACACCATTACATGACCGTGATGAATCAGGAGTACGCGAATGCTCCGAATCCAGATCGCCTTCGGATGATCCTGCTGGGTATTATCCCGCCTTTCCTCATGGGTACCGGTGCCGCCTTCCTGATGAAGTGCGCTTTCAAAGTCACACCGGAAAAGGAATAACCAAAGTCTTTTGAACATACCAACCGGCAGGAGCATAACGCTCCTGCCGGTTTTTGATGTTATTCTTCCGAAACAGCAATTAATGCACAAATGTCTGCACAAAATAAGAAAACGTATTGACAACATTTTCCAGTCTTCTATAGTAAAAGAATCTGCATTACAACTTTATATTTTGAAAGGAGAGTCGTTGTATGAACCCTACTTCTCATCGCGCCGTTACTCTTGCTGCTGTAGAATGCCTGGCCGACCTTGAGCCCCGTAATGGAAGTACGAGAAAGCGTTTGATCATCTCCGGAACGGACTTTGCCCTGGTGAGTAACAAAAAACTCCTGGCTGTTGCCAATTCTCAGACCGACGGACATGCCCCGGAATATAACGGAAAAAAGTACAAAGACTATGACTTTCGCAATGAAATGAGTTTTATCGACATCAATGGTGCCGGTACAGCCACCGACAATGCCCTGGATGATCCACATGTGAGTAAAGCATTTGAGTCGCCTGACAAATGTGAAAAAAGCGGACTTGGATCATCTTTCGCTGCTTATAATCATTTCATCGATATCGGAAAAGGCCAGGGTATCTATGATGATTATGACGGGTATTCCTACAATAATGGATCAGGATCCCGTAATCAGTATGAATCACTGCATGACGCGGTTCCGTATTTCACAGATGATTCCTTATGGAATGGAATTAATAAACTCCTGAGTGTAGCAACTAAAAACATGAAAACGGATGAAGCACTGGCCTGGTATTTCAATGACAGCAATGTGGAATATCCTGGTTCCAAATGGTACCGCAACTGCTCTCCGGCTTTATGGAATTACTCCTATCCAACAAAATACGATAAATATTCAGAACTTGAAAAGCGTTTCCCCTGGGGAGGCTACGGAACAAATGCCGGTAAACGGAATAAAGGCAAATGTGTTCCCTGGAGTGTCTTTATGCCGGTGGATAACCTGGGCCGGTACTGGTATGAAACCTTCCTGATGTCCCGCAAGGTCTGGGATCTGGGGCCTGTCCTGCACGCGGTCCAGGATGCCTGTATTCCGCATCACGCGGCCGGACATATGGGTAATTACCATGCCAAGTATGAGAAATACCTGGAGGAGTACCTGTATGATAAAGACAACGGGAAAGGCTCCTGGTCCAACCTGGCGGAAATCCGGGATTATGCGAAGCATCTTTTCAAAATATACAATTATATAGGCCAGAAACCGGAAAAAGTGACTTACCCGAATGATCTGACAACAAATCCCAATCTGTCCTGGTCTGTTGACCAGATCATTACCTGGTGCGCTTTCCATGCCTATAACGCATATCTCAATGATTACAATTCCTTCAAGTCTTTACAGAATAAAAATGAGTTTAAGATCCAGATCGCCAAGAAGCTGGTTTCACAGGCTCTGGCAGCGAGTATGCTGATCCTGAAAAAGGCCCAGATCGACGCGGTGGATCTGCCTAAGGAACGCAAAGTGGAGACGATCACCATTGAGTCGATTGAGGCTTCATCGGACAAGGAGTATATGTTCTCCATTGTCTACGGCCGGCTGAATGGTATGGTCGGCGGATCGATCGAGATCGGTAAAAAACGGGATGTGCCGATCAAGCAGAAAAAAGGCTCCATTACCCTGGATGTATCAGGATACAGTATTGACGCTGCCTATATGCTCTTGTGTATCAAGAAAATGCATTCGGATAAACAAACCATTAAGAACCTGAAGGTAACCTATAAAACCAGGGATGGGAAAAAGCATGACTATTACAAGATGGCAAGCTCCACATCCATGGATCTGAACGCTGTTTTCGAGCAATGCGCCATTCGAACCGTTACACAGGACATGCCGCTGCCGATACCGCTGGCCAGTAATTCGGAGAAGGAATATGTGGATAAAATCCGCGTCTGCATTGAACTGGGAAGCGGCATGGATGCCGGATCTTCTGGCGGCCTGACCTTGCTGGTGAACAGTACCCAGAACGGGAAAAACGTCAACAATGAATATGCCCTGTTTATAAACGGCCTGACCCACGGGACAAGGGTGCAGGAAGTGGTTTTCACCCTGAAGAACAAGATCCGTCCTGACGAGCTCCGCTATATGGAACTGATCAATAAACGGGCGAACGCTGTGAATATCGTCGGCTACAAGATTCAGTTCCTGGATGGTTATTCCCGCATTTTGATTCCCAGCTGCCAGTACAAATGTGACATCTGGCTTGAGCCGGGCAAAAATGCCAGGGAGTTGATCGCCAACCTTTACGATTTCCAGTGGTTCCAAAAGAAGTAAAAACCTCCTTTGAACCATTCCCTTCAACGGCAGGAGCAGAACGCTCCTGCCACTTTTTTGTCATTCCTGGCATATAAACCATCCCAGAAGGAACAAAATGGCCTTTTCGTTCGTTCTATTGTCAGGTGCGGGAGCAAGAAAAATCCATTGCCCGTATCTGAAGGAGGTAAAAATGATTAGGAAAACCATGACCGTGTTACTTGCGATCTCCGTGATCGTGCTTTCCATATCTGCCGCCTTTGCGGCAGACGGCGGAGTGTTCGGCGAAGTGGCTGCCCAGGAGGGCGAGTACGCAGACCGGCGCCTTACCGTCCTGGACCAGATTGCGGAAAAGCCCGCTGCCTCCCAGACCCTGGAAGACGGCATTTCCATGGAAATCAACCAGGCTTACTACGAAGGCAGCCGCATCTTCGTTTCCTATACAATGGGTTCCAATGCTGACCTGATCCAGCTTCATGAGGGCGCTCCCGAAGAGACCAAATGGACCCATGAGGTGGAGAACTGGATCACAGGGGAAGCCCCTGCCATTGACCAGGCGGATTATATGAAGGAGCATGACTGGCTGAACGGCCAGGGCCAGCGCTGGCTGGAAGGCCCCTATGATGTGATCGAAGGCATCGTCCTGGAGGACGGAACCGAAACCCGTACCGTCGGCGGAATGGAAATCAAGCAGAAGGACGGTTCCCTGATCGGCTGGCTGGAAGCAGTCATTCCGGAAGAGAAGGGAGCGGACTCCCAGTCCTTTGCCATCTCCATCTCCTGCAACCATGCCATTAAGTTCCAGGATAACGCCAGCTATAAGGAAAACTGGCAGGAAACCAAAAAGGCCACCGTTCCCTTCACCGCAACCCGGAGCAAGGACGTGACAACCCTCCGGGGATCCAAACAGGCAAACTCCTGGCAGGCCAAGGCAGCTGCCACCGCCGGCAAGGCGGATATGCAGGTGACCATCCGTTTGGCCTCAGATGAACAGGTCAAGGCCCGGAACGAACTGGAAACCGGAAAAACAGAAGTCGCCACAGATCTGATCATCTACTGGGACCTGTACCGGAACGGCCAGCTCATCAATGACGTCTACGGCGAAAACCGTGCCTTCATGGACGGTGAGGAAGTCGTCTATGAAATCGGCTTCCCCCGCATGGACAACACAAGTTCCCTGAGCCTCGTCCCCGTATACGCCCGCACAGGCGCCCACGAAGACGAAGCCATTACCCTGGAAGCCGAAAAGTAAAAAAGAAAGGAGAGATGAAAACAAACAGATAAACCAACCCAAAACACAAAAAGAAAAAACAAAATGAATCATCCCAGGGACAGGGCCGCGCAGGCTCTGTCCTTTCCATTTCCGAAACACAACAAAAAGTGATTAACAGAAGAGAATGACAATAACAAATGTAACTAAATATATATATGAGCGATAACGAGCCACGCCAGCACAATTGCCAAACAGAAGAAACGGGAAAGCATTACATAACAATGCAAATGGGTATTTCTTTAAAACGAGCAGTGCGCAACAACGAAAACACCACAAATACAAAATTGCGGTATTGCGCAACAAAAAGTTACATGATATACTCATGTTGAAGTTGGCGCCGACACTAACAAAAAAGAATATTAGGAGGAAATACTCATGAAAAAGGTTGCTCTTCTTTTGGCTGTTTTGATGGTGGCGAGCCTGATCATTACATCTGCTCTTGCGGCGACGTATACTCGTGGATGCAATGGTGGTTCATTGACCCTTGTTACTGGTGGTGCATATGGTAAGGCTACTGCAGTTGGCACTGGCCGCTGTGAAGCTAATGTCAAAATAAAGTATGAAGTGGAGAATTATGCAGGCATTATTCAGTATAAGTATGCATCTGGCCACGGTAGTGGAAACGGTAGGGCTGTAGCAACAGCGTCTGCCTCTGCTCTTCATGTAGATGGAATCCGGGCAAGTGCTAAGATTAATGGATATACTATTAGCAATCTTGGTTTTGGCTCAGTAAACTGAAATATTGAATTCGAGTAGAAGCAAGGTTTAAGCAGGGAAAAGGGGGATAATTCTCATGAAACGTTTATGTGTTTATTTATTGTTGGGAGTTATCCTCCTTTTCCCTTTTTATGCAGCTATCGGTGAGGAGGCATTACCAGGCCAATGGTTTATCACTAATACTAAAACCATGGTGGAAACAACGGAAGGATATTATATCTCGTATGATGGATTCGTGTTCTTCTGTGATAAGGAATCTTTTGAAACAAAACTGGTATGTGCCAGGCATAATTGTTTACATCAGAATGAAATGCACTTGAGTGACTGCGATGCGTATATTGATGGATTTGGGATTACAGTAATAAGCGATCGGATATATTATCAAGGCTTTGATACAATTGGTAGGATGCAGATGGATGGTACGGGACATGAGGAATGGATACCGGCACCATGGGATAGGAATACACAACAGGAAGAGTATGGATTCCAAGGGAAGTATTATTTCTATGTTAATGAATATATTGATTCTGTGGAGAATACGATTCTACAGATGAAGGATTTTTTCTATGCGATTGATGTGAGTGACAGAGATAATCAGAAAGTATTGATTGAAGAGTGGGATGGACTTGAGAAAGCAATCATTCCTCTTCAGGTGTCTGATGATAGCCTGTATTATATGACAGGGGCAATGAATGGAGACATAAACCTGTGGCGTTTTGATCTGAAGACGCAGAAAAGGACGCAACTGTATTGTACGCAAGAGAAGGGTATGTATTATTGCAAAGGAGATAAGGCATATATACTTCAGGTCAATCAAGGAGTTTCTTTGCTTGATTTGAATACAAAAGAGAAACGGGTTCTTGTGACAGGCGATCAAACGAATCCATATTATACACAGTATTATTGTGATGGACGATATATTTATAGCATGACAACCAACACCGATAATTTTTCTTGTGACATGATACTTTATAATTTGGAAGGAGAAGAACTTGCACATACGGAAATTCCGTCAGCCAGTTATCTCTATTTGATTGGACAGGATCACCTGATCTTTGGAGGAATAGAAGCACCGGATGTTCCTCATGTGGCGGTACCTCTGAATTCTTTATTACAGGGAGAGCCGGTATTCAGGACGATTAATGTACCGGAGCTTTTTGCCTATGACTAAGATTAGATACAATATCAAGAAATATAGGAGGATAAGAGGAAGCATTAAAATATATACGAAAGTGTAATGCTGGCATGTTCGAATGATATGTTTTATTTTGGCTTTTCGTTGCTGTTTAGTGATTCTTCCTTTTTCCTGATATCCTCGATTCTCTTTTCTATCGAATTATAGTCTTTTGCCCCAATGTTGTTAGAGGGAGTGGAAGATTTGCTTTCTGTTTTGAGAAGTCGATCAATTGAGTATTTGTTGATGTAATCATAGAATTTATCTATATCACTATGCAGCATTTCTATACCATCTGTAGTTCCCCAGGGATTAGGGATAGATGAGTGGAAAAGTGCATAGCTTAGAAACAAGACATTATATGCGCAATCTCCGACGTTTCCTGTTTTTTCATATGTTTTTATAGTATCCTGATGATTAAGGCAATAGTTCTTTATACTGTTAATATTTCCATAAATATGAGAAGCCAGGCGATATTTTATATCCAGATTATGATGCAGGAAATCTAATTGACCATAAGCTCGATGCAGTGCTGAAAGATCAGTGTTAAGCATATCTACCATGTACGAAACTGCTACGATAATTTGATCTCGCATTTGAGGTAATCTTGCCATTTTCACTTCTACATATTGTTGTCGTTGCTCATCGGTTAATGCCATATGGCGGCTTTTTTTATCATCAATATTCCAATAAGTTGAACTTTCATTTGTTCCGCCGTCGTTGAGATATAAGTTCCTTAAGCCGTCAGTAAAGGTTTGTGTTTTTTCGCCGGCTTCTTCTGCTTTGATATAATCTGCAATCATATGTTGCTCTGTTAGGTTTATTGGGAATCCTAAATCGGGAATATTCGCTATAACGTTATAGGCTCTGACTGATTCTTCATAGAAGTATTCCATTGTGGACTGTCTTTTAGTCATATAGTTTGTAAATGAAATAACCATGCCAAACAATGCAGACCCAAAGCAGGTCATAAATAGATCATAGAAAAGCTTTCCCTCTTTATTCACATCAGTATTGACATATATGGAGATAATCAATATTAGTAAAATGAAGATGATCCATCTAGTCCATTGGATAGCTTTTTTACTGGATTTCATAAGCTCTATTCCTTTCTTTTATCATACGTAATTAAGTAAACACAAAAATCAAGTTATTGTTATTTTTGCATTTATGAGTGTTGACGTCAATGAATAAAACAGACTGGGAACAATCCGCCTGCAACAAAACCGTTCTCTGATCCGTTTATATATACAAAGACCAAAGGGAGGGGGAATGCCTATGACTGACACCGACACAGTGAACACACTGGCCTGGCTTACCACTGTAGGAAACATTATCCTCTATGCCCTGATCATTTTCCTGGTTGTGATGTGGGTAAAGAAAAAGGATAAGAACTCACAGAAAGACAAAACAGAAAACAACTGAAGGAGAAAAAAACAATGACTAAAAGACTGATCGCGTTTGCTCTACTGCTGGTACTCGTTGTATCTCTGGCATCCTGTGCATGTGCCCTTGACCGGGACGGCACGGTTGTCACGCCTTTCGCTCGGGGTGGGACTGAAACTGGTGGGTATATGGAAGGCTATCGTGTAGGTACCGGCGGCCGATATGCCGGAGGGCCGGGTTCTTGGTGCACATATTGCTGCCTGAACTGATAGCTGAAGATCTGAAAAACGATAGGACAATACAAAGCATCCCCGGCAGAAATGCCGGGGATGCTCTGTATATATTGGCTTTTTATGCTCTGATATGCTTTTAGGGACTGAATTGCGCAAATAGGAACCCTTATTTCTTTGTTCGTTTATGCAATCGATTATCAAGATTACAAATTGTGTGGATTACTCGATGTATTTTTGCTGTTTTTGCTGTTGTTGAATATGTGTTTTGCCTTATATTATTGTTGGCGAAGCAAACAAAGATAGAAGGGAGGCTTGGGCGTGAAGATTTTTATTGGCAGCTCAGTTGAGGAAGTAAAGACTGCAGTAATGATTGGTTCATGGCTGGAAAAAGAAGGCATTGATGTAAATGTGTGGAATGAAGTGGGTATTTTTACTCCGGGTCAATATTCATTAGATGATCTTATCAAGCAAACGAAGGAAGTCGACGCAGCAGTTTTTATTTTCTCCGGGGATGATCGTACCTGGTATAGGCATGATATTGTCAATAGCGTAAGAGATAATATTTTGTTCGAATTTGGATTGTTCTGTGGTGAGCTGTCTTTTGAAAAGGTGGCGATTGTAACAAAAGGATCACCCAAGCTGGCTTCTGACTTGAGTGGAATAACATATATAAATTTGGACACGGGAAAAAATACTGCTCAAGAGCGACTGATAAATTGGGTCAACAAGGTCAATCCGGATGGGAAAAGAGTGCCCAAATTAAGTGTATATGCGGATAGTGTGTTTGTGTTTGATGAAAAGGGCTATGGTGAACAGACGTATACAGTCAAATATGAAGACGGTGGATGTGTGGTAAATGTTGATTATACGAAACAGAGAGATGCTGAACCGGCTTATTCTGGTGTGTGTATTAACTGTGTGCCGCAAATCAATCTTACCGCAAACAAATTGATGAAAATGAAATTTGATTTTTTGGATTCCGGATTGAAGTGCATTAATCTGGAAATAAAGAATCGAAAAGTAAATAAGCAGAAGAGTATTACTATATATCCGGATATGGTTAAAGATGGTTGGTGTGAGATTGACTTAAGCAGATTGGATGAAGAACTATTAAGAAATATAGACGAGTTTGTGCTTTGTACTAAACCTGACCATTTTACAGATCAATCAAATAAAAAGGCAACATTTAAAATTGATCAACTGAACTTTGAATCATAATAATGTGAATGTGATTCAAAAAAAACAGTGCCCAACTTCAAACTATAAATCCTAGTATGTTGTTAAGTGTATGAATTGAAAAAACAGATAAGTATTTAATTTAATAATGCCTTCAATTGTAGGGCTTCCTCTATCTGCCCATTTAATTGTGCTTGTAAATATAGAATTTTTACGGTATCGTTAAAAATGGTGGAAGCCTTAAACCATCTTTTAAGACGTTTAATTGAGGACAAAAAGTCGATTGCTACCTGTGGTGATTGTTGGTAAATATATCGTATGTTACCTAATATATATGATGCTGCATTCTGGCATTCCGTATCATTAGTGAATGCTTGATATGCAGAATTGTCTTTACATAGCATAGTCATTAGTCGCGTCATAGCTATTGGATTTGTCTCATGTAATCTCGTAAATCGACTGGGTCTGAAGAACGAACGCCCAATATCTGTTGTGAGTAATAAAGTTTCAGACTTCAAAAGTGTAGCTGTGTACGTATAAGCCTCATCGTATAAGTCTAGTGCATGATATGTTTTTTGAATAAAAGAAAAATCTTTAACTATATATGCAATCATAATATAATCGTAAATTTCTTGAGAATGTAGTACTTCGTCATTAAGGTTTATATTTTTAAGAATTTTGTCTGCATAATAAGATTGATTAAACATAACAAATGCTTGAAGAAGCAATGGTAATTCACGCCAGTAAGACTTGATTTGGGTAATGAAACGTTTTGTTAAACTATCAAGGAAAGAATTCATATTGTTATTTTGAAAACACGTATTTTTTTCAGGATGTATTGTATGTGTTAGAACAAATTGTATGAGTTTCAGAAATCCTGCAGCCCATTTAGGTGAAGAAGTGTGGACAAAATATTGTGTTGTATTAGTGAAGAAAAATGAATCTGCAAGGTGGTCAATACCCACATTATAGCTATAATATGAATCATTTGCCAGAGGTGCTATTTTTTTTGTGGATTCGAGATATGTTGATATTGCATATAGAATAGTTCCGGATAATTGAGTTATATTTGTTTGTGACAATAGATTTATTATGTGTGCTTCATGTATACCGCTTGTAGATAAAAGTTTATTCCATATTATAAAAGCATTATCCCAATCAGGATGTTGTTTGTTAGAACAATGTTGAAAGAGCTTTTCTGTGATGGAGTTTACAGAGGGATCCAAATCTTTGATTTGTTTTTCACATTTGATACAAATGATTGTTAGCCAGGATAGGATGCTATCAATATCGAGAGTACTTTCTTCAAGGATTTTACTAAAACCATGAAGATGTTTTTCTATTGTTGCGTTTTCCCAATGGGGAGTCGAAAGGAGATGTAATAGTTCTTTTGATGATTTCTCAAGGATGAAATTATCATCATAATTCGATAAATTGGTCAGTATCGGTAATTTCTCATGTGATGGTATATGTAGATTGTGAAGCGAATAGATATTATCACTTATATGATCCTGTAAGAATCGAAGAATCTCAATACGATCTTCTAAAGGACCACCAATACTAGAGTCAGAATTGTTCCTTCTCTGGATTTCTATATTATTCTCATCATTATTTATTTGGAAAAGCGCCATAAACCGTAGGGGGAGTTTTTCGGATGGAGCTATATTATAATGTGTTAAATTAGCTTGCAGATTATCTTCAGAAACTATTGTTTTTGAAAGTTTGCTAATTGGAGAGAATAGTTTAATATACTGAGCTAGAAATCTCCAAGTTTCCATATCGGTATTCCATTTTCCTTTACATAACACCATAAGCGTAATCAAATTGAGAATAAAAATAGCATAAAGTTGATGTGTTGGACGATCTGGAAGCAGTGATTGTATTTCGAAAATCTCCATATTTCCTTTGCGTATACATTCAGTTTGCTTTTTTATCTCATCTTCGATTGAAGACAAAAAAACTTGTTCTGAAATAAGTGTGTTTTGAATTAATAATCTATCTGCTTTCATTTGCCACCATTCGTAAATCATGGATACAATTTCAGGCTCATTACATAATGCAGCTCCGTTTATAGCAATATATAACCTTTGCCATTTATTTCTCAATTCTTTTTCATCTTTACTTGATTTATTTCTATTCATTTTGATAAAAGCAATGGTGTATTCAAAAAGGCAGTCTAATATGTAGTTGGCAGTTAGAAATTCATAAAAAGTCTTATGTAAAAACGTATAAGAAGCATGTGTATTATGTTGAATTGTTTCATCAATAATGCCCTGCGAAAGTAACTCCTCAGTTCGTGATTCATGTATGAAGAAAAAACTACCAAGGAATACTTCCTCAGCCTTTAGAGTTCCTTCCTTTCCACTTTTCTTTGTAGATGTTCCCAATTTTAGAAAATCGTCTTTAAGCTCATGTACAGTTATGTCTAGTTTTTCACGAGCGAACATACCTAAAGCAGTAATTCCGAGCTTTTCCATCTTTAATTGTTCCATGGTTGTTCGTTCATTTGATGTTGTTTGAAGATACGCTTTGGATTTTGATAACTCACGACGCACAAAACGTCTAATAAGCTTATCGTACAAGTGTGTACGATTGAAATGATTTTCTGTTTTTTCGATAATAGTTTCTAATGCGTTCTGTTTGTTTTCAAAATCTGCATCGAATATTGCAAGCATTAACAGTAAAAGTGGAAGACGGGAAAGGTCCTGAATGTCTATATTATCTGGAAGAGCAAAGTCTTTGAGTCCCGCTTTTTTGAATTGCTCATGATTGGTTCGATTCCATATATTGATCCATCGCTCTTTTTGGTATTCATCGAAAGGAAGAAGATTCACTACTAATGTACCAATCGGGATATCAACTTTGTCTATAAGGGCTTTTCTGCTTGTGATAATAATCCTGACCGGTTGGCCTTTTTCCAGACAGCTTTCTTGAAATGTAGAAAGATTCGTCAGAAAATCTGAATAAGATGATCCTGTGGCCTGTTGTATTTCATCATAGCCATCGAAAATTATAGTTGATGGATATTGAGGTTTTTCGCCTACTAACCATTGAAAACTTTTTATTGGTTTATAGTTTCCGTCCTGTTCAATTTGTTTACAAATAATATCCTCGATTTCTCTCTTGCCAATTAAATTCCAATATTTCCGTAAAGGAATGCGGACAACTAATTCAGTATTGACATTGGGCATGGCACTGATGATCTCAGTTAAACGTGACTTACCACTACCTGGATCGCCCAGAATTAGCATGAGACATGATACACTTTGTACATGAGAAAGATACTTTCCTAAATAGGTAAAAAGATCTTTTTGATCCGGATATTTATCCCATTCATTTTTTAATTCCAGACGTATAGTATTCGATTTGTACTCCATTAATTTGTAGCGCTGGGGAATAAATGAATCCTCTAATAAAGGATATATAAGGGGGTCTGGTGAGGGGAAAACAAGATTATCTTGATTATTTTTTACAATAGGCTGATGTATCACATATTTATAGTGTTCATTGAGGTTTTTTATGACCTTTGCGGCCTCTTGTTTCTGTCGTGCTTCACTATAAGAGAGGAGGAGGGAATCCATTTGCTGGAAAGTTAGTTCTGACTCAGAACGTGTATTTGTAAGCAACTCTGCAAGAGCGGAGAAACGCGCTTCAATCTCCAATTTGTATTCCTGTTCTCTTTCAAAACTCATCAATGTAGCGAATTCACCGAACTGTGAACATAAATTAAAATATTGAATCTTGAAAGTTTCGAGAGCTTTATCTGGAAGCTCTTTTAATGCTATGTTCAATTGCTGTAGTTCTATATTACGCGGATCGCTATCGCATGACACTTCGGAAAATGCTAGACCGGATATTATTATCTGCAAGCGTTCGGCCATATTAGTATATAAATTCTTCAAGTGTGCACATACTTTATCCATATCATATATGAGTTCTGGAAGGTCAAATTCGGAATCGAGATTATCACTCGGCCATATAATTCTTGCTATGCTTTCTTTTTCTTTAGCTGCTAAGGCTAACTTCTTTTGTGTGCTTTTCCGAACAGTATTTTCAAATGCGTCAAAAAAAGAGGCTATCCAAAGTATCGCGTATGCCTCACGTATGCGGTTGCATCTTTCTGCATATGGAGGATTATCCTTGCGTAGAAGTTCTATGGCCCGCTTCGCGGCGTCAAGAATTACTCCTTTTTGTGAAATGGAAGTGATAATTGTAGCAAAGGAAGCAGCACTGGCAGCACCAACTGGACCAGCAACGGTTCCGCCAAAAATACAGGCAGCCAGATCAATGAACAGCTTTATATCATCCGGGATTTTATCTTCATTTTCATGATTGCCCAAAAGACTTCTAATTCTTGAGATGGTATATTTTTGTTTCATAAGATTATTCTCCCGTTCGAGTGCTTTTTTGATAATACCGTTGCGGTAAAGAGGAACAGATTTCATTTGTATCATTGAGAAGCTGGGACATATTATACAATAGTCGTGATTCATATGCAAAAGATTATTATGTTTTTTCTCGCTGAAAAGTGATTTTCGACTTTTTTACTCTTACAGGGTAAAGGAGTTACAGGCAGATCAGAGAAATCCATATGCGGATCCAGGCAATGAACCTTAACAAAACCGGACAGAATATCTGTATCCTGCGGAAACGCTCCGGCGTTTCCGTCAGGGAACTCCAGGAACTCCTGGGTTTTGCAACCCCGCAGGCCATCTACAAATGGCAGCACGGTATCAGCCTGCCAACCGTGGACAACCTGGTGGCGCTTGCCAGCATCCTGGACGTATCCGTGGAAGAGATCCAGGCAGTGGACTATCCAAAGGGAGAAGACTAAGGGTATGAATGTGATACACAAATGGAAATACTGCGTGGTAGGCAATATCGTGGAAACACGTATTGATGAGAACGGGATTCTGCGATACGGAACCGCCGCATTCCGAGGCAATACAAGAGTATACCTGTGCGGAAAACACCATGACTTCAGAGGAAAAGATATTGTCGTTCTCGGATTAACGAGAAAGGGGATCTATGATTCATTTTTGGTGCCTGTGGAATTGATTAAGGATGGCTATATATGGATTTTCAAAAAGGGTTATCCTTCTGCTGAACTAATACGAGAAACATGTTAATGATTACCGGATGATGTTAGATTCATAACAAAAAACCAACCAGAATATACAGTCTGGTTGGTTTTTGCTTTGATAAGACTGTTAGATAAACGTGTATATTATAGATTTAGAACTTGCTTTGTATATTCAAGAAGAACGGAATCCTCACGTATATTCTGCAACAAATCGGATACAATAGCTGTGTCGAATCCACTATATGTCGAGAATCCAAGCATGTAAATAGCTAAAGACATAGCTAGTTCTTCATCTTTAAAATGGCTGTGAGATGCGATTTTTCGGAGTTCGTCAAATACTGTATCCGATGGGGTGATGACATCTGGTGAGTTGTTAATAACTTTTTGAATAGCATCAGGGAGAGCCATACAAATCTGGTAGAAAGCATCCTCTTGCCCGGTGACAAGGGAGTAGAATTTATCTATACTTACTCGACGAATTAGTCTATGGCCTTGCTTCTGTCCATCTACAGTAGTTTCCCATTTTATATTTTGAGATCTTTGAGCTATCGCTTCGACTAAAAAACAAGCACAGTCATCATCTCGAAGTAATTGAGCTTGCATTTTTATAAATGTTTTTCCGGCGGAGGCTGAGTTCATTGTGTTGTGTTTATTCTTCATCTCGACATACACAGTATGAACAATAGATCCATCAGGTAATGTTATTCCATCGGGATTCTTATAAATGACATCCCAACCGCCTTCTTCGCCATTATCGGGCACATGACATTTATCAATGTACTGAAATATCCTCTGGTGAAAATATCCTATATCGTTATTATTTGACTTATCTCTTTGCCTAAAAATCTCGTTTTTTATGGTTTCTTCCCAGGTGGACTTATAGACAGTTTTATCGAAAATTAGCTTAACAGGGTCTACAGTGTTTTTATTGAACCGACGCAAATCAAAAGACTCAAGCTTATCACCATATTTCTGTATGGTAGACTGAATATGATTCATAAAATCATGTTCGCTGATAAAGCTAATTGTCCAACTCATAATTGTTCAAGCGCCTCTCTGATTTTTTTGCCTACTTCATATGCCAAATTAACAGGGACAGCATTACCAACTTGCTTATATTGTGCGCCAACACTTCCACAGAATATCCAATCATCAGGGAATGTCTGAACGCGGGCGTTTTCGCGCACGGTAAAAGGACGCGGCTCTAGAGGGTGGCAGCGATCAGTTTGCTTTTGACTTGGTGAGGTTAAGACAGTAAGAGACGGCTCGTCTAAACTAAGCCTACGCAATATACCTGTTCTTCCTCCGCCCATGTCCCAGCAGCTCTTCATGTATTCTTTTGCAATAACAGGATCTATATCACGCCAATATCCGCCAGGAGGAACTAAATCAAAGATTTTTGTTTTATAATCGGAATAAAGGACGCCTTCACTTTTTGGGCAGTCAAGTAAGATGTCGCGTAAGACGGGTTTATAATCATGAGGTAATGGGAAATCAAAATGAATGCGATCAGCCAGATCTTTTCTAATACCGATGGTAATTAATCTTTCTCTTTTTTGGGGGACACCATAATCCCAGGCGTTCATAACTTGTTTTTGAATGTTGTAACCTGCCTGTTCAAATATAGATAGCATGAGATGATACGTTCTACCTTTATCATGAGTGAGTAAACCTCTGACGTTTTCAAAAAGAAACATCTTTGGTTGAAGCTTTTCTAGAAACTTTGCATAGTGATAGAACAAGGTACCTCGAGCATCCTCGAGGCCTAATTTTTTGCCTGCGTAAGAGAACGCTTGACAAGGAGCACCACCAGAAAGAAGATCAAGATCTCCTTTTTTGAGCGAGAAGTATTCTTCCAAATCGAGGCAAGATATCTTTGCCACATCGCCTTCAATTACGTTCCAATTTGGACGATTGGCTCGTAATGTGGCGCAAGCATCTGAGTCAAACTCATTAAGAGCAATAGTGTTAAACCCAGCTTTTTCAATGCCTAAGGCTAAACCACCAGCACCAGCAAATAATTCAATAGTAGTAAACATGCGTATCTACCTCATATAATCATATAAGCTTGATTATTGTATCACATGATGGTTTAAATGCAAAACAAAAGCAATAGTAAAAAAGAAAATGGACAGTTACATGTTGATTGCTGCTTAAAATCATGATATAACAGCAATATAATTTATAAATTAGTAGTTTCAAAAAAATATTGCCTCCCAAAGCGATGGTTTTGCTTAAATATAACAAAGACAAGGATGAGAAAAATGAAAGCGAGACACAAAAAACAACTATCAAGGAGATTAAAACTAAGCGATGGTAATTATGAAGCGTATTTATTTAGTGGGGAGGAAGTAGAACGATATTTAGGAAATTCATCTCAAAAAAATAAAACAACGAAAGCATCGCAAAAGAAGAAAGCGAAGAAGATTTCATCCGTATCTATTGTTGTGGAACCTAGTAATGCTATGAATATGGGTTCTGTAAAGAATGGATATGGCATAATAAAAATTAGTGACGATGCTAAAAAAATAATAAATTCTGAGGGCTCTAAACGTGTTGTAAAAGCGGCAACAAAACAAAGAATCAAAAAGTTATCAATATCTTCATCTTCTCATGTTTCTTGTGTTGGTAAAATGCTAAATTGTTGTGAACCAATTATAATTGAGCATAAGAAACCGGTTGGCTTTGATGTAACATCAACTATCAAATCTGGAAAGAAAAATACAAAATTACATATATATGATGGTCGATTACACAGACAAGGACGTGTGCTTAATCCTAAACTATTTTCATTAGTAGTTGAACCGTCTGAAGAAGATGATGATGAAAAACCGAAGAGATGATTAACTAGAGTAATGAAAGGCGGAGAAACAAGATGATTGCAAATATGTCCCCTAAAGATTTGTTGATGCTTTTCTTTCCTGGATATATTGCAATTGAATTGTTCAGAATACTAAATAAACGGCCAACCTATGATGACGTAAATGTTAAGTCGGGTATAAGTCGTGAAATCTTGATGAGCATTCTTATCAGTGCTGGATTTAAATATGCTGTTTCTTTAATCAAGCCTATCTTGCCTAAAAGTATTTCTGATGATGAAAATAGTATTATTCTTGTTACTTTTGGTCTTGTATTATTTGCTACTCTTTTGATTATTATACTTTCAAAGATAAGATTCGTAAAAGATATTATTGTTAGACTTCTTGGAATAAATCCGACGTATTCTATATGGAATCGAATGCTTGAAGAGGGAGCATATATTGAACTACAAACAGAAAGACAAGGGAGGACTGTTCTGATTGCTGGAAAGGTAAAAGCTTATGAAGTTGATAAAGACGGCCATTGCCATGTGGTTCTTCGGGATTATGATGTGCGAGATAGTATAGAACAAAAAGATATACCGATGTCGGCTGATCTTAAATATGATCAATATTTTATGTTTTATACAAAAGATGTGAAAGTGCTAGAGATAAGAACTAAAAAAAGATTTACTAAAAGAGAAAAAACATATGATTATGAAAAGTATTTGACTAAGTGGAGAAACAGGGAAAAAGACGTTGAGCTAAAATTACAGATGATAAATGAATGGAATGATAATGATGGATTCAGCAAATTGGTAAGAGATTTATATAGACAGTCGTTGAACAAACGAAAAGAGAAATATGAGAGAAAAATAAAGAGTAAAGAATCTTCGAGTTGGTATATAAGAAAAAAGAGAGTTGCGTTGATAGATTTGGCAACTCAATACTGTAAGGATAATAAGCTTTCGGTTGAGAAACTAAAACAACTATCCTATAGTTTTTCAGGGGATAGTGCAACTTTTTATCAAAATGAATATGGCACATTGAATGGAAAACCAAGTATAGAAATCAAGAAAGTGCTATGTGTAAAGAAAAAAGATAATATTTACATAATTGAATCAACAGCTAATACAAATGATTTTCTGGGAATAAAACAGTGAATGGTCTCATCTTTATATATTTAAAGTCTGAATGACAGCTTTGCTTAACAAGAAAAAACGATATAAGTACGAAATAGTAGCAAAATTGTATTGTTCTAATGAAAATCATATGATATAAATTTGTTGTTGCATATATTAGATATAATTTGCATATACGGTTGCAGGGATGTTTGATTTTACAAAATCGAAAGGATCCGATCAGTTGAAATGATTGTATTCAAAAATATCCGGAACTTTGTGTGCAGGCGGACAACGATGTTTATCCTTTTTATGCTGGCGGTTTTTGCTACCCAGCTTGTTTTTTTATTTATTGGAAATTTTACAGTCAATTTAATGAATGATCATTTGAAATACGATACTTCCGATAGAACCTATATTGTGCATGTTGATGGTAGTTATCGGATGGAGCAGGGGCGGGAATTCTTGGAAAGCTGGGGTGACAGCCTTGAGCATGTTTATGCTGCTCTTCTTCAGAACGGTGAGTATATTACTGCGGATCTATACGGTTCTTTTCCAGGTAAATTCGGGATTTCTTATGGAAGAGATTTTACTGAAATTGAGAAAAGCGAAGGCGCTGCAGTGATACTGCTCCCAAACGATGCCTATTTATACGATGATGAAACTCCTTTGGAGGACATAAGAAAATACACCATTGGGGATACCTATCCGCTGCTTGGCAGAGATTATCTTATTATCGGAATCGGAATGGAGGACTATTTCCAAATCCCTTATCAATCACTGTCCTCATGTCCTGAGGCAGTTCTGAATATGGTTATTGTAACGAACAACCATATGAACGATAAGGATACCTTTGTTCAATCTCTGAAACAGATATTCGGTACGGATCAGATACGTGTTTCCAGATCATCGGCTGCTTTGCCTAAAGGTTATGTCGTTGATCTGATTGTGATTATTGCGTTGCTGTCTATTGGCATTGTCAATTTTGTGTTTCTTTATCAGACGGTTCTTGAATTGCGAAAAAACCAGCTGCTTGTTTTCAGACTTTGTGGCTGTTCAGGTATCCGGGTTTTTCTGCAGTGTATCGGAGAAGTTCTGATTCTGTACAGTGCTTGTTTCTTGCTGGCGGTGCCGGTTGTTAAGTTGATACTCGCCTGGGCAGAGATATACAACTATATGTATGCTGATGCCTGCACATTCGGGATTTGTGTTCTTATCTATTTTATCTGTCTGTTGATATTTTCTGCATTCTTTGTTTTTCCGATCCGGAAGATGCTCCGCGGAACGCTTTCTCAGATTCGGAATCTGACGATGTGAACGGGAGATGTTGAGATGATAGCGATTATAGGAGCATATGAATTTATCAAAAAGATCAGGTTCAATCTCATTATCGCTGTTCAGCTGGCTGTTTTTACAGTGATGCTTTCTGCTGTTATGGGCTACAGTCAGTACTGTGGATCAGTTTATACCATGCTGGATAACGTGAAGGAACAAAACATGGTCTTTTATATGCCGGACGATCTGATTCCCTATGAGAACGGTCGTCGGGATCTGGTAATTGATCAGCATGGTAACTTTGACCGTGAAAGCTTCCGCTCATGCCTCGCATACGATATGCAAGGGGATGAATATTGCGTCATTGCCTATGGGGGACATATGGCAAAGAATTTTCCAGCCTTTTTGAGTAAGGGAAGTTGGCTTCCTGAGAAGAGTGAAGATGGTATATCCTGTTGTGTTTATTTCGGCAAAAAGAAACCAACTGTCGGTTCTGTTCTTGAACTGACTTTTTTCGATGATAACGGTAAGCCTGTGTTGACTGAACCCTTTTCCGTATGCGGAATTGCTGCAGACAATGTTCAATGGCCGACTTTTGTAAATGGTTCCAATATGCTGACAGGTGGGGATCTCTTCATGGAGTTTACGCCGGATGACCTTGGTACAGATACTGTTATGATTCAGAATAACACAGTGTATGAATATGCCGGGACGATTAATGATAACCTCTTTCTTTTCCCAAACGAGGGAGATGAAGGAAGGGCACTTGCTGATTCGTTGAAAAATGAAGCCTGGTCTTGTACCTACAGCGAACTGGTAGAAAATACCCGTGAGGAATTCAAACTTACAGTTTCATCTTATGTACCTTTTTTGCTGTGTTTCCTGATCATGGGTGTTGTTGGGCTTCTGTGTCATTCTCTTCTCAATATCTATTTAAACAGACGTCGAGACGCAGTGTATCGCCTGTGTGGGATGAGACGGAGAGATTACTTTGTGATAAATCTGACAGGAAATCTGTTGCTGGCTGCTATTGTTTTTGTGCTTTCATCCGTGATCTATACAGTTCTGATGATGACGGGGAATCTGGCAACCTATCATATGCGGTTTTCAGGCATCCTTATCGGAACTGGTTTTATTACTGCCTTGCTGGTTCTTTTATCCGTTATCCCCTGCAGCGTCAGAAGAGGGAAATCCTTGGTTCATGAATTGGAGGAAAATGAAGCATGATTGAATTGCAAAATGTTTCCAGAATCTATTATCCGGGCAAACCGAACGAGCAATATGCCCTGAAAGATATTTCCCTGAAGATCAAAGAGGGTGAATTAATCGCCGTTGTTGGGAAATCGGGTGCAGGGAAATCCACGTTGCTGCATCTTATGGGCGGTATAGATGTGGCGGATACCGGGGAACTGATGATTAACGGGACGGAAATAAAGAAACTGTCGGAACCGGAATTGAATAATTTCCGTATCCGGAATATTGGTATTGTTCTTCAAAATTTCGCATTGGTGGATGATTATTCCGTCTTTGATAATGTCAGCCTGCCTCTTCGCTTTTCCACCGGATGCTTCTCCGGGAAAGGAAAAATGAAGCACATGGTCATGGAAGCACTGCATAGGACAGGAATTGAAGAACTGGAGAGACGGACGGTTAACACACTCTCCGGTGGACAGAAGCAGCGTGTAGCTATTGCGCGAGCAATTGTTACCCAGGCACCTTTTCTTCTTGCGGATGAACCTACAGGAGCGCTGGATTCCAAGACATCCGGAGAAATCATGGAGCTTTTCCTTCGAATGAATGCGCTGGGAACAACCGTCATAATCGTAACGCACAATTATGATATGGCAGCACAGTGCCGGAGAATCATTGAACTGAGTGATGGAGAAATCATATCGGATACGGGGGAAAAAGAATAAGTTGATGAATACCTGCTAACAGAAATCTATTCCACAGTGTTTTCATCATATAAAGAAAGGAGAAAGAACAATGAAGAAGACTGGTTTGATTGTTATCTGTGCCGTATTGGCGCTGGTCATTGCTATTCCCGTTCTGGCCGCAAATTACAACGACAACTATAACTGCTCCAGCAATTGCACAAAAAATAGAAAAGTAGGATACAATACTGCTACTTTTTACTTTGAAAAAGGCGGCTTGTTCTCTGGAGATTCCATCGCATTTGCGCGTCAGTCCTGCGATTCTCATTCTGATAAGATGACCGTAAATGAAAGCATTACAACGTCTGATAATCAGACAAAAACGAAGAAATGTCAAAATTATGCGGCATGCCAGACAGGAAGTCCTCTGATTGTGAATCTTGTAAAGAGCAAAACCCAACTCACTGGCAATCTGTGGAAAGCAGCCAAGAAAACATATACCAAGTTTACAGACGATTATCTCGAAGTAAACACCTGGACGATTAACGGCAGCAAATAAGCAGCTTTTGTTTGACTGAGTAGATCAACATTAAAGTGGTTTTGATGGAAATAGCTGTGGAATTGATGGAGGTATCCGCTGTATGCGGATACCTTTTTGTTTGCAGGTTTGCAATCAGGGGAAACCGTTGTTGTTTTTATATTCTTCCATATATTTCCAAATAATACTGTTTCATTTGTTGAATAACATGGATATATCTTATATACTGTATATAGCCAGCATTCCCATGAACAGTTTTTCTCATATTTATATTCTGATTTTAGGAGTTGTAATCATGCGTCGTATTTCGTCAATTATTTTTTTGATAATATCAATTTTTATATCTTGCGTTTTCAATATAGTTTTGGCGGAAGATGCTAGCTTTGCCCTTTCTTCAGACCATCCTTTCCGCATCCTCATTATCGCCGATCCCCAGGACATCGACACTCCCCAGCCTGCTATGCTTTCCCTGCTGAATGCTTCCCTGGATGCTTCTCAGCCGGATCTGGTTGTGTTCCTGGGTGATATGATTCATGGCCGGGATCTGCGTGGGGAAGAGAAAGTGCGGAAGGCAATAGATGCAGCTGTATCTCCGGTAGTCGAACGGGGGATTCCGTTTGCATTGGTGTTCGGAAACCATGATGAGGAATGCGGGATCAGCAAGGAAGAACAGCTTAAGATGTATCAGTCCTATCCGGGCTGCCTGGCTGTGGATGGAGAAGATCTGCCCGGATGCGGGAACTACTATATTGTGGTAGAGAATCCTGTTCAGCTGGAGAGTCCGGTAGTGCTGTGGTTCATGGACAGTGGAAGTTATGCTGAAGAAGGAAAAGGGACATACGGATATGTGACAGAGGAGCAGAATGAATGGATGCTTTCTGCTTATGAGGAACTATGTGGGAAGTATGCTTCTCCGGTATCCTATGTGTTCCAGCATATTCCTGTTCCACAGGTCTATAACATGATCAAGGAAGTTCCTTTCGGAACTACCGGAGCGGTAACATGCTATGGACCGAACTTTGGGAAATGGTATGTTGTGGATGAAGAATATATCTGGGCAGGTCATATGGGAGAAGGACCATGTTCTTCTGAATATGACAGCGGTGAGTTTGATGCCTGGAAGAAGATGAATGTGAAAGCAGCCTTCTTCGGGCATGATCACCTGAATGACTACTGTGGTACCTATGAAGGAATCGATATGGTTACTACCTCCGGTGTAGGGTTCTATCTCTACGGCCGGGGAGATGAACACGGGACAAGGCTTGTGACACTGAATGCGGAGAAACCTGCGGAATATGAGACGAAGATGCTGTATTACAAGGATCTTGTTTCAGAACCATTGCCTGGTTTGTTTGTATCTTCCGTTGGTGTTATGCTCAGAAAGTATTTGTTTATGATTATCGCTGCGTTGATTGTGGTCATCGTGGTGATTGTGTTGCTGATTAGGTGGCTGGTGAAGCGCCATAAACGGAAGAAACTGAAGAGAATGATCAAGTGAGGCAGGAAGCAGGAGGAGACCTGGATGGCTGTTATTGATAAAGTGGCATTTCTTTATGTCCAGGATGGAAAGATCTTAAGCACCCGATCCAAAGGAAAGGATAAGTACTATATTCCCGGCGGAAAAAGGGAAGCCGGAGAGACAGATATTGAGACACTGGTTAGGGAAGTAAAAGAAGAACTGAGCGTCGATATCATTGAATCATCCGCGAAATTCTATGGTGTCTTTGAAGCACAGGCTCATGGCAAAGCGGAAGGTGTTATTGTGAAAATGACCTGTTATACTGCGGAGTATAGCGGTGAATTGAAGGCGGATTCCGAAATAGCGGAGGTTGTCTGGCTTACGACAGAGGATATTGATTCGGTGTCGCCAGTGGATAAATTGATTTTTGCGGATCTACATGAAAAGGGATTGTTGAAATAACAAAAAGGGAAAAGCGGCGTTGGGGAATAGCCTTCGGCTTAGTAAGGGATTCCTCGACGCCGCTTTGCTTTGCTCGGAATGACACTGGGAACGATTGTTTGGTTTGAAGGTGTTCCTGTGTTCATGGTGTCAGCAGGGGATCTGTGGGGCTTTCCGGGATCAGGAGGAGTTCCTGTTTCAGTTCCTGTCTGGCGCGCCAGGAGCGTTTGAAGTGGGCGGCGATGACTTTGTTGACGTCGTCGCTGTCCATATGCGCCCATTCGAAGAGCATACGGGGACTGCGGACTATTTCCTGGATGTCCGGGGGAAGCTTGTCGAATTCTTCCCGGCTGTTGTACAGGCCTCGGGAGATGGCTTTGAGGACTTTGAGCCAGGCGTCATCCTCTGTGGGTCCGTTGAGCTGTTGCGCTTTCCGGATGAAAGCGTTCAGGGCTCCGGGTGTGGGAGGGAAGCCTTTGACGTCTGTGGCGATGAAGGCATTCAGTGCCTGGTTGACCAGGGGATAGGGCGTGTTGACAAAGACCTGCTGCCAGACCTGGGAGAGGACAGCGGGATCCCTGTCTTTGATAAAACTGGGGTAGATGGCAGTGATGGCGGCAAGGATCCGCTTGGTTTCTTTCATGTCCATTGTGTATATATACCTCCTGAGGAGTTTTTTTGCTGTAGATGTGACTGGTTTATTATATGTGCCTGTGTTTACAGGAACGGGTTTGCGGGAAGCGGCTTTTGTGAGGCCGGAGGGGCGTTCTGGTTTTGCTTCTGGGCGCTGGCGAGCCAGCCGTTGATGAACTTTTTGATGCCGTTCCTGGTTTTTCGCTTGTGGGGGTTGGACATACACCAGGCCTTCATGCCCCGGTATTCCTGGAGGACGTCCACTGCCGGATACAGGGAGGAGAATTCGGTGACTTCCTCCTGGGTGACGTTATAGGCGGTGTTGTCATTGAGGGGGATCTGGATGATGATCTCATCCGCTGTTTTGGGTTCTGTATCTGCTGCTTTTTTGTTGGCATTGCGGCCGGCGGGTTTTTCCTGCCCGGCTTTTTCTTTTGTCTCCGGTTCAGGTGCGGGTTCAGGAGTGGCTTCTTCTTCCGGGACGGGGAACTTGTGGCGGGAATTCCGCAGCCGCTGGTTGTTTTCCCAGGAGCAGATCTTCAGGTAATCTTCTCCTTCCGCTGTGTAGCGGATGATGATGCCTGCTTCCTCCATGTGGTCCAGGCCTTCCCGGATGACTTCCTCCGTGACGTCTGTTTTGCGGGGGTACAGGATCCGCAGGAGGAGGATCGGATCGGCATAGAAGATGCCGTAGTCGTCCGCGCTGACGAGGAGGCGGTGGTAGATGGATTCTTCTGTCAGGGTCAGGCTGTTGAATGCCTTGTCGGTCAGGATGGAATCCTTCAGGATCCTGCTTGGCATTGGGTGAACCTCCTTTTGTGTGTATCTCTCCATTTAAAGCGTAACAGGCAAACCCACTGTTTTTCAAGTCTCGGGGGACTGTATTTTTACTCTCATGGAACTATCTTTGGGAGGGAGAATTGGGGCTGCTGCGATTTGCGGCAGGGTTGGATGATGAAGTTACTCTGTGCAGTATGGATAAGGATTCCTATATGGATTGGATTCGGATAAGGATAAGGATAAGGATATAGGCGGCAAATTGCCGCAGGCTGCCGCAAGCTGCGGCGAGAAGAGGGAGGAAGTGGGAGGAAGGGGGAGGAGATTATGCCGCTGCGCGGCAGGTATGAGGTAGGAGGGAGGAGGTATGAGGTATGAGGTAGGAATATCGGATAGGAGGAAAAAGAAAAAGCAGCAGCCTGCGCTGCTGCGTGGAATGAGGTCCTTCGACTGCGCTCCCTTCGTACCTCTTGCTCAGGATGACAATTCACAAAGAAGGGAAAGGAAGGAGCTTATCCTTTCCTTTCCCCGTCGACGCTGTACTTGCTTTCTATTTCTGCGGCGATGTCGTCATAGCCCTCCTGCCTATGGCGAAGGATGACCCAGATGACACCGATGACGGCTGAAAGGATCAGGCTGTCCACAACGAAGTTGTTGGTGATAGGGATCAGGGTGGTGGAAAAGTAGTACATGAAAAGGCTGTTAATAGCCCAGACCAGGGCAATGCCGCAGATGGAAAGAATATTCGTGGGTGTGAAATCCATCCTGATCATTGCCCTGCGCGCGTCCTTCAGTGCGATGGGGTTGGGCGTGATATTCAGGTGTGCGCCGCGGACGGGAGGAGCCTCGAAAAAAGAAACTTTTTTCGTCTCCTGATGGGAGGCTTCATAAAAAGCCTGGTTCTCTTTCCAACCGATTGCCATTTGGGATGTCCTTCCTTTCATAAGGTCGTTCCAATAAGAGTGGCGTGGATGGTTTCCTTTGTTTGAGAAAAGAATAGCACGGGAAAAGTGCGGATAACAGGACCGGATGTGCGGAATAACAAGGGCTAATGCTCCGAAAAGGGAGGAGGTGATGCCGCTGCGCGGCAGGTAGGAGGGAGAAGGTAGGAAGTAGGAGGTTAAGCTGCTGTATGGCAGGCAGAAGGAAAAAACACAGCTGTGTGGAATAATATATACGTAACTGAATAATGCCTATGAAGAGTGCGCGAGGGACAAGCCCTGTGACCGCACGACAACCTGCCGGGAACGGTAAGGTGCCAAAGCTTGACCGATAGGATGAAAAAACGGAATGGATTGTATGCCATCCTGTCGGAGACGATGGGATGGTTTTTTCGTGCTTCTTCTGGGCTAGAGAATGAAAGGAGAAGTGCGATGATCCATCAGTATGTGGAGATCCTGAATGAGTGGCTGAAGAATCCCTCCTGGCGGGAATACTATGAGAAGGCTCCGTCGGAGAAGTGCAGGGAAGTGATTGCGCTGGAGTTTGTGTACAGCGATCTGGAGGAGGAAGGGATTCTGGACGAATTGGATGCGGCGGAGAAGGAGTTGGGACTGGGAGACTGGCAGTATCTGTACAGGTATGCCCATGGACCGGAGAAGAAGCGCATCCATGACAGGATCGTGGAACTGGGAGGGGAAGATTGACACGGATGGGAAGATATGAGATAAAAGGGAAGAATAGAGGGAAAAGAGAAGAGTTTTGCATTGTCGCCCGGGAAGCGACCCGTTGTCTGAAAGATTCTGATATGCTGGTTATGCCGGGTGGGGCAGTGGTGAGTGTAGAGTGATGAGTGAAGAGTGAAAAGTGTAGAGTGTGGAGTGAAGAGTTGCTGCTTTTGAGGCAGCGGAGAGTATGATTGGAGTGAAGCAGCATGTACGGAGCGATACTTGGAGATATTATCGGAAGCCCCTACGAGTTTGACATGGGAGATAAGACGAAGGATTTTCCGCTGTTCAGGGAGGAAAGCACTTTTACGGATGACAGTGTGATGACCATTGCCGTGGCAGACGCCCTGTTGAGTGATGCCAGAGATCCGGAAAGGATCAAAACACTGCTGGTGTATTCCATGAAGCGGTGGGGCAGGAAGATTCCGGACGCGGGATACGGCGGGATGTTTTACAGGTGGCTGTTTACGGATAATCAGGAGCCCTACGGGAGCTTCGGAAACGGATCCGCCATGCGGGTGGCCGCGGCGGGCTGGCTGTATGATGCCCTGGAGGAAACCAGGGAGAAAGCCAGGCTGACAGCGGAGGTGACACACAACCATCCGGAAGGTATCAAGGGCGCGGAAAGCGTGGCGGCGGTGATCTGGTTGGCCAGGAACGGGAAAAGCAAGCAGGAGATCCGGGAGTATGTGACAAGGGAATTCGGATATGATCTGAGCCGGACCTGCGATGAGATCCGGCCGGGGTATTATCATGTGGAAACCTGCCAGCAGACGGTGCCGGAAGCCATCACGGCCTTCCTGGAAGGAGAAAGTTTTGAAGATGTGATCCGGACGGCTGTTTCTTTGGGCGGTGACTGTGATACACTTACCTGTATAGCAGGCAGCATGGCGGAAGCGTTCTACGGCGTACCGGAGGAGCTGAAGGCAGAATGCCGGAAACGGATCACGCCGGAAATGAAAGAAGTGCTGGACCGGTTTGACAAAGCTAGAGTTGACAAGGGGACGGTTCTCACGTCAACTTCTGAGGCAAACGATAGTTATGGAGAATGCGGGAACGTGGAAAAGGAAAAGCTGATTGAGGAACTGCTGGAGATGCCGTGCCTGGTGGTGGATTTCCTGCCGGATCAGGTGCCGGAAAGAGATGCCAGGAAGTACTTTACAGTGGAGAAATATTACCTGGAGCCTGAACGGTATGCGGGATTCCAGGAAAAGTTTACGGATATCCTGGTGAAGCTGAGCTGTTATTATGCCTTCAGCGTTTGCGAAGCGGCAGTGGGAAAGTTCTTTGACAATCCTGCTCCGGAATGGCTGGCTGGGAAGATCCGGGAAAAGAAGGATCTGTGCGTGCTGCTACCGGAGGAGAAGGTGCTGATCACCCTGAACCGGGACGACCTGTACATGTCAGTGTACAACGCAGACGGAAAGGTGCTGGAGATTGTGAACAAGCTGGCAGAAGCGAATGGGATGTTCGTCTGGTAAGAGACAGGAGGTAAATTTCCCTTGACCGAAAACGAAGGGCGTGATATAATGCCTTTCGTTCCCGGTTATGGTCTGTTGGCTCAGTTGGTAGTCCCTTGTGGTCGGAACATCAAACGCGTGGTGGCATGGCTCAGTCGGTAGAGCACATCGTTCACATCGATGGGGTCGTTGGTTCGAGTCCAACTGTCACCACCACGAATCCGGTAGGCATTCAAGTTCAACGCTTACCGGATTTTTTTGCGTACCCCTCAAGGGTACGCACTTTTCGAAGTCAGGAGTACGCACTTTTGCAGTAGTCAACAAAAACTGGACACGACAATATCAATAATCAGACAACCGAAGGCGCGAAACTATCCTTGTACTGCTTCGGTGTCAGATATCCGAGAGAATAAGCCGGACGCTGTTCATTGAAGAATTCGATGTATTCATCAATTTCCTGGTCAACCGGCTTATCACCAGTCACATGGAAATCCATGAACAGTTCGGCCTTTATCCAGCCATTAATCGCTTCCATTGCGGCATTGTCTGTCGGCGTTCCAGCCCGGGACATTGAATGATCAATGTGGTACATGGGCAGGAGCTCATTGAAGGCCTTGGAAGCATATACAGAACCTTGATCCGAGTGAAGAATCATCCTGTATTCCGGATGCCCCTTTTTCAGTTCAATCAAATCATTCAGTCCGCTGATATAGGTCATCCGGTCCCCTCGTCTCGCTGACAGCGCATGGGCAATGATCTCATTATTCCAGAGATCCATATACAGCGTCAGCTCGTAATAAATTCCGTGAACCCGGAATGCTGTCATATCGCTGACAATACATTCCATTGGTCCGAGAATGACCATTTCCGAGGATAACAGGTTGGGGAAAACACGGAACGGTTCTCCCGGTTTCCTGTAACGATAGTGCTTGGCTTGACTCTTGATTCCTGCGATCTTGCAGCATTTATGAGCGTACGGATCTGACAGAATCAATCCCGTGTCCAGACGGATCTTGGCATTCAACCACCGATACCCATGTGACGGAAAGCGCATATGATATTCCTGGAACAGAATAATAGAACTGACCAGATTTCTTGTGCGCTGTGCTGGAGAAGATAAGCGCTTCTTCCAGTAATAGAAACTGCTGCGCTGGATGCCCATTTCCTTACAAAGCATCTTAACTGGGAACTTTCCACTGAGCTCCAGAATTACTTGGTATTCTTGTTGTTTAATGGAATAAAGACCTTCTCCGCACCATCCCCCTTCACCTCGTAGCCTTTTTTTAGCCGTGCTTCACGGATCTTGGACCTGACCAATTCCCGGATGAGCTCTTCCTTGGTCATGGATTCGTATTCTTCCAATGCCGAATCTGTCTTAATTGGTTGAGGCTGTTCCTCATCCCGACGGATTCCACCACATCGGTTCTTGCCAGGCATACCATTGGTATCCCGATAAGCACGCATATAGTTTCTGGCGCATGCCTCGCTTATTCCATATTCGATAGCAGCTTGATACCGGTTTATTTCGTTCTCGTATATTCGTCTTCCAATCTCAAGTCTTTCTTCTGGTGTATATCTCACTGGTAAGCCTCCTGTTCACCGTCTGGGCAGATGTGTCCGATCCTCTGTTTATGTGTGTTCAGCATACAACAGGGTCGTGTCCAATTTCTACCCCTTCCGTGTCCAGTTTTAGCTTACCACTTCACTTTTTTGTCAGAGGGGTACGCAAAAAGGGTACGCAGTTCACCTGAAAACTGCGTACCCTTGGAAGCATTTCGTTCACATCCATCGTGATGCTTTAGCCAACTTCCGTTTTTTTCACCAGAAACATAAGCAATTAACGAGCAGTTTTTCTTTCGAGTTTCGTATGCCTAATAGGAAAAAATTTCAAAAAATAATAAACACTCACCTAGTAGCAGTGCTATGATAATATATGTTGAACAAAGGAACAGAAATCCAATAAAGCACTGTTCCAATGCTTAAATTAACATGGCATGGCTGCCAAAGTGATCAACACACGAGGAGGAATCCTTCTTAAACTGATTAAATAAGGAGCACTGCTGTATGTTGTTTCAATCATTGGATAAACTCAAGCGGCAGTCGATACTGGCTGCAATTCTCATGATGGCTCTCGGTGTGGTCATGCTGATCTGCCCCGAAAGCTATGTGAATACCCTCGTTGTGACCGTGGGCTATGGGATGATTATCTTTGCGCTCGTGGAGATGCTTGAATTCATTGTAAGCAAAAAAGCCTTGATTCACTACATCATTTTTACCGGCGCATTATTCATCGCTATTCTCGGCGTCTTCATACTCATTTACAATCAGGATCTTCTGAAAGCCTTGGGCTGGCTGTTCGGATTCGTGCTGGTGCAAGATAGCCTGTTTACGCTGTTGAATGCTCTGTTGTTTGCCCGCCGCTCCAATCGGAAGGGTTGGTGGATGCTGATCATATTTGCCATTGTGCTTATGGCTTTGGGTGTATTGATCTTTTTGAATCCCTGGTGGGATTCCCCGACCTTACTCATGAGGATCATCGGTGGCGCGCTCCTGTTTTCCGCTTTTGTGAGCACGCTTAGGCTCATTTGGGTGTGGCCGTTCAAAAACGGGAAGGAGAGTGCGGAAGATGCCTCTGAACGATAAAGCGCAAAAAATGGTGGACAAGCTTGAAACTGAAAAAGAACAGATCAAACATAGTACGGAGGAAATGAGTGCGGAACTGAAGCGGCTCCTTGAAAGTGAGATCAATGCGTTTCAGAAGCGCGAGAAGCACCGCTCCACCGAAATGATCGCTATCTTTGCCAGGCATAATTTCTACGCCAACGGTTTTACACCG
>JAFRQX010000012.1 GCA_017428385.1 Clostridia bacterium
ATCGTCGTGATGGTGGTGATGGTGCGCATGCTCATCCTCATCGTCATCGTCGTCATGATCATGGTGGTGATGGTGATGATGCTCGTGCTCGTCCTCCTCGTCGTCATCATCGTCATCTTCCAGCGGGGCGAACCAGATGGGCTTGCCGTTCTCGATCACGTCCAGCATGAAATCCGGTTCCATCTCATCCCAGGGGGTGGTGATGATCCGGGCGTCCGGATGCACTTCGGCAATCAGCTGGCGGCTCTTTTCCACCCGGGCGGCGTCCAGCAGCTGGGTGCGGCTGAAGATCACCGTGGAGGCGCTCTTTACCTGATCCAGGAAAAATTCGCCGAAGTTCTTCATATACATCCGGCACTTGCCGGCGTCCACAACGGTGGCGCTGCCGCCGGTCTCGATATCGGTGTGGCGTTCCTTGGCCTTTTCGACAGCGGACAGGATTTCGCTCAGCTTGCCTACGCCGGTGGGCTCCACCAGGATGCGGTCCGGATGATAGGTGTCGATCAGCTGGTCCACCGCGGCCTGGAAGTCTCCGGCCAGGGTGCAGCAGATGCAGCCCGCGTTCAGCTCTGTTACGGTGATGCCGGCATCCTTCATGAAACCGCCGTCAATACCGATTTCGCCGTATTCATTCTCCAGCAGCACAACCTTCTCATTCCGGAGACGGCCGGTCAGCAGTTTTTTAATCAGTGTCGTCTTGCCGGCGCCCAGGAAGCCGGAGATAACGTTTACTTTGACCATTGATACAGATCCTTCTTTCCTTGCAATCGCCGGTTTTATCCGGCGCATTCCTTTTATAGCGCTTGAGTCCTTCTTTGTCAATTGTTTTTGGCTATATAGTAAGGAAAGGAAAAAACGACTCATACGTGACAAACCGTACAATTGGTGCTATAATACCTTACACAGTTACATGCACATGCTCTTTCAGTGACATAGACGGATTGCTTTCAGATAGCCATTCACTTCTTTCAACGGTTTAGCTTAAGGAGGAAAAGCCGTGAGATCAACTATAGGAACGGACGTCCGCAGGGCGGCAGCGCTGGCGCTGCTGGTTACGCTGCTTGTGTCCGTTTGCCTGCCTGCTCCCGTAAAGGCGGATGCGGCGGATGTTGATCTGATGCTGGCAAACAGCGCTGTTTCGATGCTGAACCTCACAGACGCGGAGGGAAACCTGATCCTGCCGCGGAAAACGCCGGAAGTGCTGGGCCGGGGAAACCCGGACGTGACCGGGGTAGAACCGGATTACCAGGGAACCGTCGGATATGTGGCCCTGCAGACCGGCTGGGAGGTCAGCCGCTTCAATACCTTTACAGAGACACCCTGGATGCTGCCTGTGTACGGGCAGGAAGGCACGAAGTGGAAAGTCGTCGGCGCCGTGGCGCATAAGACGCCGGTGCTGGTAACAGATCAGCAGATTAAGGAAGAGAGGGGACATAAGTACGGCGGCCACCTGCAGGTGATCCGCCTGGACACGTTTGAGAAGATCTGGATCGACGTGATTCATTTCGTTACTGCCCCCTACTGGACGATGAGCCTGTCAGAGGCCGTCAGTTACGGATACTGCATCGCCGTATACAGCAACACTTCCGGCGTTATGCCGACGGACCGGAAAGGCAACCGCGGCAACCTGCAGGAAGGCACCCGGGTTCTTATGTGCGAAAGGCGCACCGCCCGCTACATCAGCCCTGACAAGCAGAACAATCCGCTGCCGGGCATCATCTTCCGCAGCGGCGAGGAGCAGGATTCCTATTACCGGACTTTCCTCTTCTTCAACGCAAATGACCTGACCCTGACCTATTAAAAGATGAATAAATAACAGGCTCCGGCAGAAACGCCGGAGCCTGATTTGTTATGTGTTTCTTTTATCTCTGTTTTCACGATTCCAGGTATTTTTCCAGCAACACCAGGTGAATCCCCGTGATTCCGTTGAAAACACCGGCCGGGAGAACACAGATTTTTTCGTAGCCGTGTTTTGCGTACATGGCCTGGGCCGGGAGGTTCATATCGTTTGTATCGATCCGCAGTTCCGGACAGCCATGCTCCCGGGCGTACTGCTCATAGAAGTCCAGGAATTCCCGGGCATAGCCCTTGCCAAATTCGGAGGGAGAAATCATCAGGGTGTGCAGGACGCAGACCTGGTCATCCGGAACGTCATGGCGCCAGGGAGCGCTGGTATAGATCTCATCCTGGATCTTGTTGATAATGGCGCTGCCGATGATCCGGCCGTCAGCTTCCATTACGAAGAGATCATCCCGATCCAGCGCTTTACGGGCTGTTTCACGGGAAGGATAGACGTCCCGCTTCCAGATAACCGGAATGATGCCGGCTTCCTTTGCGTCATGAAGCTCGTTGTACAGCCGCTCAACAGCGTCCAGCTCTTCAGGTAAAGCTTTCCGGATCATGCGTTTCTCCAATCATTTCTGTTCAGTCACTAAACAGACGCATTATATCACAAAAAGGGGAGCAGGATTATGAGAGTAAAAGGATAGTTGTGTGAGACTTGAAAAACAGTAGGTTTCGGGCTTATCATTAAGATAGAAAAATATGTTTACGGCTCCGGCATAAGTGCCGGGGCTGTTTTGTTGAGGAGGGGGAACGATGCCGGAGGCGACCACAACCCTGTGCGGCCTGCGCCGTGAACTGACAAAGGATTTATTTGAGGAACTGGCGGCGCTCCAGTGTACGACAGAGGAAATCCTGGGCTATATCGGAACCACGGAGAAAAAGCTGGAAAGCTGGTGCCGGAAGACCTACCGCCGTCCGCTGGCAGAGATGATTCCCATGATTCGCAAGGACGGCCTCATCGCCATCCGGCGGGCCAGCTTTGACCAGCTGAAGAAAAGCGCCACCATCATCAGCCAGCAGTACAACCGGTTCCTGCCCGGCGCGGGTGTGGATCCGCGGGATGACGCCGAGAACGCAATCCGGCTGCTGACAACCGCGGTGACGCCAACCACAGAGACAATGAAGGAACTGTACGGGGAAGCGGAAGAGGGCGGTGAAGAGGCTTGAGCTTTCAGTTTCAGCCCTTCTCCCGCAAGCAGAGCCAGCTGCTGAACTGGTGGCGGCCGGGATCCGGGGTGGAAGACCGGCGCATTGTGCTGGCGGACGGCGCCATCCGCAGCGGCAAAACCGTAGCCATGATCCTGTCCTTCCTGCTCTGGAGCCTGACCTGCTTCAGCGGGAGGGACTTTATTATGGCCGGGGTCACCTCCGGAGCGCTGGTACGCAACGTGCTGGGGCCGATGCTTTCCATGCTGGAGACCCTCGGGATCGCCTATGAATGGAAGCGCGGAGAGGCACGGGTGATCATCGGGAAGAACAGCTACTACCTCTTTGGCGCGGACAAGGATAACGCCCAGGATAAGCTGCAGGGGATGACGGCCGCCGGCGCCTACGCGGATGAGGCAGCCCTGTTTCCCAGGTCCTTTATCGACCAGATGATCGGCCGCTGCTCCGTGGAAGGAAGCAGGATCTTCCTGAACTGCAATCCCAACGGCGCCTGGCACTATATCAAGACGGACTTTATAGACCGGGCGGCGGAGCTGGGCCTGTACCGGCTGCATTTCACCATGGACGATAACCTGACCCTGTCTCCGGAAATCCGGCAGAGCTATGCCCGGAGTTTTACCGGGGTTTTTTACCGCCAGTATATCCTGGGCGAATGGGTCAGCGCGGAAGGCGCGGTCTATCCCATGTGGGATGATAAGGAGAATACCTTTATCGAAGGTGAACGGGATCCGGAGGCGCTGCCATTCCGGGATATGCGCCGCTTCTGCGCGGTGGACTACGGCACCGTGAATCCCTGCGTTTTCCTGGACGTGCGGGATGACGGGAAAACATTCTGGATCATGAAGGAGTATTACTGGAATTCCGCTTCCAAACGCCGCCAGAAAACAGATGCGGAATACGCCAATGACCTGGCGGAATTCCTGGGGAATGACCGGAACACGCAGATCATTGTGGATCCCAGCGCGGCCAGCTTCAAGGCGGAACTCCGGAACCGGGGGTTCCGGGTGCTGGACGCGAAGAACGACGTCCGGGAAGGCATCGCCACCACGGCGGTGTGCATCAGTAACCGGAGGATCCGGGTGGAGCGGGTTCGCTGCCCGGCTTTGCTGGGAGAAGTTCACAGCTATGTGTGGGATGAGAAGGCGCGGATGAAAGGGGAGGAGCGGCCGGTGAAGGTGCATGACCATGCGATGGACGCGCTCAGATATTTGTGCCATACGAAAACATCCCGTTTTCGAATGGCACAAATATCAATGAACAATTAACAATGAATAATGAACAATTATATAGTGTTGCCGCTGAACGCAGTTCCCGTAAATGAGATAAGACTATAGTCATTATGAATTGTTGAGCAGTTGTCCAAATCTTTGATTTGGGTAACAAGTGCCATGTTACAGTTGTCAAAGTTCCGAAGGAACTTTGGTAACAACGATCACAAAATTATGAATGATGAATTGAAGCCGCGCCGTATTCGCGGCGCAGATGGTTATTCCAATGCGGCGGCGTTTCTGGGAGAGGATTCGCCGCTGCTTGCTTCCGGGACGTTTCTCCGCTCCGGGCTGACCTCGGATCCGGAACTGCTGACAGCGATGTACCGGGAATCCTGGCTGACGAAGCGGATCATTGATACGCCGTCGGAGGATATGACCCGGGCCTGGTACAGGCTTTCCTCCTCCGTGAATCCGGAGGAGATTCATGTCCTGCGCCGGCTGGAAGCCAGACACAGCGTGAAGCAGGAGCTGACCAATGCCCTGCGCTGGGCCCGTTTGTATGGCGGTTCGCTGGCCTTGATGGTGATCCGGGGAGAGGAAGACCGCCTGGATCAGCCGCTGGAACAGGAGATGCTGCTGCCGGACTGCTTCCAGGGCTTGCTGGTGCTGGACCGGGCGCAGGGAATTGAACCCTCCGCGGAACTGGTTTCGGACCTGGATGATCCGGATTTCGGCCTGCCGGAATACTATACCGTGAACCTGGACACGGAGAACTATCGGATGGTGCGGCTGCATCATTCACGGGTGCTGCGCTTTATCGGCAGGGAACTGCCCCGTGGAGAAACCATCCGGGAGAACTTCTGGGGCGCCAGCGAGATGGAGCATATCCGGGATGAGCTGCTCAAGCGCAGCGCGGCTTCCGCCAATATCGCCCAGCTGATCTTCCAGGCGAACATCACCACGCTGAAGATGTCCGATTTCGGGGAACTGCTGGGAGCGGGAACGGAGGAACAGCGCCGGAGCGTGGAATACGCCATGGGAATGGAGAACCGGTTCCGGACTTCCTTCGGTATCCAGCTGCTGTCCCGGGATGACAGCCTGGAGAATCATCCTTATTCCTTTACGGGACTGAGCGAGATCTATGAGCAGTTCATGATGGATATGGCAGGCGCTGCGGAGATTCCGGCGACCCGGCTTTTCGGCCGTTCGCCCCAGGGGATGAACGCCACTGGTGAATCGGATCTGCGGAACTACTACGACATGATCGCTTCCCTGCAGGAGAGGCAGCTGCGCCCGGCTCTGGAAAAGCTGCTGCCCGTGATGGCAGTCTCCTGCTGGGGTTATGTTCCGGAAAGCCTGGAGATTGTTTTTGAGCCCGTGATGACAAGCAGCCCCGCCGAAAGGGCGGAGCTGGTGCAGAAACTGTCCGGGGATGTGATCGAGGGATATAAATGCGGCCTGTTCACCAGGGAACAGGCCGTCATGGAATTGAAATGCCGGGGAGAAGAACTGGGGGTATATACGAAAATCCGGGATTAATAACCAAAACCGGAAGGATATCAGTAATGATGATAGCCGTATGATTCTTCTTTTTCCTGCTCTGCCCTGTCACGATTGTCCTGTGCGTTGCTTATGCTTAAGCGGTTGATGAAAAATGCTCCGACGCCGAGCAGGACAAATACGACCAGGAGGATGGGAATCAGGCTGTCCATCCAGTTCGCTATTGTGCCGGTGCCAAGAAGAAGGAGGAAAAGGACAGCGACAGAGAAGAGAAACAGCAAAAGCCATCCGCGGGCACTGAGCATAAAAACCCTGGCGCTTCTGGGATGCAATTGCCAGACGGGGGTGGGAGCCGTTTCTGTGTTGTCTTTGGTGTTGATATCTTTCCAATTGCTGCGGGTATCCATATTCCGTTCTCCTTTCAGCGGCTCGAACAGGTTTCATCTTGAAAAAAGTATATCATTCCGGCGCGGAAAGCAACAGGATTGAATGTGAAGAATAAAGAAGGCTATTTCGCAGGAAAAAGGAAAATAAAAACAGGACAGAAAAAGATACCGGCTGCAGTACAGCCGGTATCTCATTTCATATTCGTTTATGCCTTTTTCTTCGGGCGGAAACGCGCGGGAAGATGGTCGGGATTGATCGCCTTGAAAAGGATGGCAGCGATGAGATAGACCACAGCACCGACCGCGATACAGACCGCCACCATCAGGAGCTGCTTTGAGAAACGTGCAGCGAGCAGGGCCTTTTCACCGCCGAAGACATAGTTGTAAATCGCCCAGACAACACCGCCCATTACTGCAGCGGCGCCCAGCGGACGAATGATGATATTCATCACGGAGAACTTATAACTGGTATATTTGCAGGTGTAGTACAGGTTCGGAATCATGGAAACGGTATAACATACCAGGGACGCGATAGGCGCGCCGTGGATGTTGATGTCATACCGGCTGACCAGGATGGCGTTCAGCGCGATTTTGCAAACCACACCGGCGACCAGGGTCAGCATGGCAATCTTCTGCTTGCCCGCGCCCTGTAATGCTCCTGAAGTAGCCTGCACCATGGTGAACAGGATGATGGTCATGGCGGAGAATTCCAGGAGGCTGCTGGCTATGAGTAAATGTTCAAGGCTATAGCTTCTGCCGAAGCACAGGAAGACGATCGGCTTGGCCAGAAGGCTCATACCGATGGAGCAGGGGAAGCCTACGACCGAGGCAACCTGAAGGCCGATGCCGGTTTCCCGGGCTACATATTTCATATCCTTCCGCGCCAGGCCGGAGGCGACGGCAGGTACCAGGTTCGTGGACATGGCCATGGCCAGAGCAGTGGGAACATTAATCAATGGGAAAACAATACCGGTCAGGAGACCGTGACGGGCTTGAGCGGCTTTGTCTGTAAAACCGGAATCCATCATCAGGCTCTTGAGCATCGCCGCGTCGATCGAGTTGGAAAGGGGAACGATGCAGGCACCCAGGGTAATCGGGATGGCAATCATGATAATCCGTTTTGCCAGTGCACGGCTGGATGTCTGGGACTCATTGGGAAGTGCCGGCGGAGTTTTTACAAAATGACACCGGATGATCATATAGAGCATGGCCGCACATTCCGCCAGGGAAGTGCCAAGCAGAGCGCCGGCGCTGCCCAGGATCCAGCCTGTTTCTTCACCGCCCTGGGCGAAGCCGATGGAGGCTAAGGGCAGGGCTACGGCAACCTTGCCCACCTGTTCAATCAGCTGGCTGACGGCGGTGGGCATCATACGGCGCATGCCCTGCATGTATCCCCGGTAGGCACTCATGATGCATACGAAGAACAGCGAGGGTGCAATGCAGATAAAGCTTTGGTAGCCTTCAGGAGTCTTGACAAATGCTGCGAGCAGGCGGGAGAAGAGCAGCAGGATGATTGTAGAGACAATACCCAGCACTGTGAGCAGTTTCAGGGCTGTCTTGAAGACCTTGCGGGCATTGCCGGGTTCTCCGATGGTGACATAGTGGGAAACCATGCGGGAGATGGCTACGGGAATACCGGCAGAGGTAATGCTCAGAAGCAGGTTGTACCAGGGCATTACCTGACCGAACAATCCCATTCCCAAACTGCCGATCATGTTTGACAACGGGATCCGGAACAGAACGCCGACTACTTTGCAGATGAGCCCGGCAACACCGAGTACGGAGATGCCGCCGATCAGGCTGCGCTGTCTTTGAGTCATAATGCTTCCTTCCTGATTACAGAATGAAATCCTTACTATTATATCACAAAGGGAACAAAAAGGAAAAACAGGACAAAAGAACCGTCCCCTTGTCTTGTTGTCTTGTTGGAGGTGAAGTATGCACTATTATGGAACGCGATTGTCTGAAAACATCTCAAAAAGAGAGCCTGAAGGGTATCTCCTCTGCCTGAATGTGCCTGTGGCCCGGACAGGTACACAGGATTATCTGCCCGAGGAACTGGGGCTCACCAATCAGTAGCGGGACGAAACGGAAGGTCGCCGGATATGCACGGGTTTCCACAGAACTGGAAGAACAGCAATCCAGCTACGAGGCCCAGGTCAGTTACTACACGAACTACATCCAGAGCCGAAATGACTGGGAATTCGTCAGAGTTTACACAGATGAAGGAATCTCCGCTACCAGCACAAAACACCGGGAAGGCTTTCAGCAGATGGTGGAGGATGCGCTGGACGGCAAGATCGATTTGATCGTAACGAAGTCGGTCAGCCGCTTCGCTCGGAATACCGTAGACAGCCTGACCACCATCCGGAAACTGAAGGAGCACGGAACGGAGGTCTACTTCGAGAAAGAAAACATCTGGACGTTCGATTCCAAGGGAGAACTTCTGCTGACCATTATGAGCAGCTTGGCTCAGGAAGAAAGCCGGAGCATTTCTGAGAACGTGCGCTGGGGCCAGCGGAAAAGAGCAGCTGACGGAAAGTATAGCCTTGGGTACGCTCACTTTCTCGGATATGACAAAGGGCCTGACGGAACACCGGTTGTCAACAAGGAGCAGGCAGTTGTTGTCCGAAAGATTTACGGCCTGTTTCTGGAAGGGTACTCCTACAACAAGATCGCAAAAATCCTGACAGAAGAAGGCATACCGACACCAGCGGGTAAGAAGAACTGGCGGGATGTGACGGTTGCAGGAATCCTGACGAACGAGACCTATATGGGTGACAAAATCCTTCAGAAGACATACACGCTAGACTTCCTGCATAAGACGCCCATCAAGAACCAAGGTCAGGTCCCCATGTACCACATCGAGCAGGATCACGAGGCGATCATTCCCCCGGAGACCTTCAAACGAGTCCAGGATGAGATTCTCCGGAGAAAGAACAGGCCGCTCCAAGGCCAGACCATTTTCTCGGGGAAGATCTTCTGCGGATGCTGCGGAGCAACCTTCGGGCCTAAGGTCTGGCACAGCAACGACAAATACCGCCGGGTCATCTGGCAGTGCAACAACAAGTACAAGGGAACCAAAATTTGCCGGATGCCGCATCTGTACGAGGACAGGATTGAAGCAGACTTCCTGAAAGTCTGCCGGAAGCTTTCAATTGACCGGGACGAGATCATCACCAACCTCCGAGAACTGCAGACCCTTGTCGGCGGGACAGAGGAGCTGGAAAAGGAGCGTGCTGACTTGGAGATTGAAAGGAACCTTCTCGCAGACAGGCTGCAGGCCCTGATCGACCGGAATGCCAAAGAGGCGCAGGATCAGGTGAAGTACATCAAGCAGTATGATGAGCTTTCCGGAAAGTACAAGAAGGCGGAGGAAAAGCTGACCAGGCTGGATACTCGCATTCGGGATAAGGAAATGCGGAACCTCCGGATTGCGGATTTCATCGATGCGGTTGAGCAGATGCCCGATACGGTTTCAGAGTTCAGCACTGAGCTCTGGGCAACGCTGATTGACCAGGTGACGGTTTACGGGAAAAAGGATGTACGCTTTACGCTGAGCACCGGCGAGGAGATTCAGGTTGACTGATGCACCCCATACGGTCACACGATGCACCCCACTCGATAGGTCTTGCACCTATTTGCACCCCAGAAAGGCGAGTGGGGTGCATCGTTTACTTGTATCGACCGTGCCATTCCCGGGTTCTCCACCATGGAGCGGGAGAAGATGCTGCAGGTCGGCCGGGATCCGGAAACTTTCCTGAACAAGGGTATCCGCCTGCACTGCGACAAGCTGATTGACCGCAACGTTTATACCGGCTTTACCAAGGTTTCCTCCACGGGCCTGTGCAATAACCCGAATATCACCCGGTCTTCCGCGGCACCGCATACCCCGGGCGGAACGGACACGGCCTGGGACAACAAGACGGCGGATGAGATCCTGGCGGACATCAACAGGGCCATTTCCGCCCTCTGGAAGGACAACGACTGCTCCTCCGACGCTCTGCCGAACCATATCCTGATCCCTGTGGAGCAGTTTGGCCAGCTGGTGACCCGCAAGGTGTCCGACGACTCTGAACGGTCCATCCTGACCTATGTGCTGGAGAACAACCTGTCTGTGCAGCAGGGCGGTGAGCTGACCATTTCTCCCTGCAAGTGGTGCGGCGGCGTGGGCAGCAACGGATCTGACCGCATGGTGGTTTATATGAACCGGGTGGACCGGATCTGCTTCAACCTCACCCAGCCCCTGCGCCGGATGGACACGGAGTACTCCGAAATGCGGATCAAAATCCCCTATATCGCTCAGTTCTCCGAGGTAAGGTTCTTGTATCCCTCTACCATCAGATATTTAGATGGAATCTGATCCGTCAATTCATAATTCACAATTCATAATTCATAATTATGAGTTGCTGAACTTCTGTAGAATTGCGGGGTGAAATTGCTCCTGTAGTCATCTGCAATCTTGATCGAAATGATAATGTCAATGCTATTGTAAGTCCAGAATGTCTGTTAATGTTGAAAACAATTGTGAATTATGAATTATGAATTGTGAATTGTTTTCGACTGAAAGGAGAAAACCTATGCTCATTTTGTCCCGTGTCTGCGCCGAGTTTCGTGATCATACCGGCGCAGTGATTCACCGGGTTACCCCGGAAACGCGCCTGACCTTCCGGGAAGCCCCGGAGGCCATCCGCGAGGATCCCCTGTTCCAGATGCTGCTGAATGACGGTTCCCTGGAGGCGGCAGTGACCTCCGTACAGCGGAAAAAGCTTGAAGCGGAGCCGCTGGAGGGCACGGATGCGACAGGCCGGAAAGTGCCTGCCGCCCCCTCTCCGGAGGGGGAAACGCGCCCGAATCCATCCGGCCGGAAGCAAAACGCCGCAAAAACCGCGCCACAGGTGGATTCCACTGCGGCAGAAAACAACAAAAAAATTGACTAACAGGCGAAAACACGATATGATTATATGACACAAAAAGGCAGAATAGAACAGCATGATGGGAGGGGTACGGATGAGAAAGTTCGCAGCAGCTCTGATAGTCTGCGTTCTCTTCCTTTGCTGTATCCTTCCGGCCGCTGTTGCGGAGCAGAGCCAGAAGGCCGGGGATTATACCTATATCATCCAGCATGACGGCACTGCAGAGATCATCCTGTATGAAGGTACGGAGACCTCCCTGGTCATTCCGCAGGAACTGAACGGGATCAAGGTTACGGCCATCGGGCCTTCCGCTTTCCAGGCGGATGATTACCTGGAAGAGCTGGAAATTAAAGACGGCCTGGTCTCCCTCGGAGATTACGCTTTCCGCCGCTGCGCCAACCTGGAGAAGGTGAGCCTGCCCGCTACCCTGACAGTGGTCGGCATGAATCCCTTTGAAGGCTGCGCATGGCTGACGGATATGACGGTTGCCGAAGGAAACCCGAACCTGTACCTGAACGACGGAGTACTGTTCAGCCGGGATGACAGCCGCCTGATCTGCTATCCGATGACCAAGGAATACAGCGCGTATACGCTGCCGGATGGAACCCGCATTATCGGTGCGTCCGCCTTCTACGGCAATGAAAGCCTCGCCCAGGTGGTTGTTTTCGACTCGGTGCGGGCGATCGGCCGGCGGGCATTCTACCAGTGCGATAATCTGCGGTATATTAACCTGCATGATACCAATATCTCCACTGTCGGTGCGGACGCCTTCAACGGCTGCCGCAAGCTGAAGAGCATCACCTTCCCGGCGAAGGTAACCTCCATTGCGGAGCGTGCCTTCCAGGACTGCACCGCCCTGACGGAACTGGTTTTCCCGGAAAACATTACCTTCATCGGGGAGATGGCCTTCCGGAACTGTGAAAGCCTCACCTCCGTACGCCTGCCTGTGGACCTGACCACCATCGGCAAGAACACCTTCGCGGGCTGCACAAACCTGACTGAACTGATCCTGCCGGACGAGTTGTTCTACATCGGCGGCGGCGCTTTCCAGAACTGTGAAAGCCTGGCCAGTGTGACCCTGCCCGCTGCAGTGGATTACATCGGCAGCGAAGCGTTTGACGGCTGCATCAGCCTGACAAACGTCTCCATTCCGGATACCTGCAGCTTCATCGGCGCCAAGGCCTTCTGCCGCTGCCAGTCCCTGCAGAGCATGGTGATGCCTTCCTGGACCTATTCGATCAATCCCTTCACCTTCTCCGGCTGCATTGCCCTGACGGACATCCGGCTGCCGGACGATCTGGAGGAAATCGGTGAAAGCGCCTTCTTCTGCTGCTACACGCTGAAGGAAATCGTGATTCCCGATCCGGTGGAAGTGATCGGCGACAAGGCCTTCTCCAACTGCCTGGCACTGGAAAGCATCGAGCTGCCGGAGGAACTGGAAAACGTCGGCCCCGACGCCTTTGAGAACTGCGTGAAGCTGGACCTTCCGGATCTGAGCGACCTGTACGAGGAATCAAACTTTGACAGAATCGGAGTTTAAATCCTATTATCCACAATTTGCGGGCTTTACGCCCGCTTTTGTTTTATCCTCCTGTATTGCCCAGGCCAATGCCCGTTTCTCCGCCTTCACGGCGGAGGACGCGGAGGAGGCCCGGCGGCTGTACGCGGCGCATAAGCTGACGCTGTATGCCCGCACAGCCCTGCCCGACGAGATCGCCGCTACCAAAGCGCAGATCGCCGCGGCAGGGCAGCCGCAGCGGATTACAGGTAAAAAAGCAGGGGAGGTGTCGGTCACTTACGCGGCCGGCGCCTCCTCTGCTTCTTCCGCTGCGTCCACGGTCCTGGCGGATCTGCCGGAAACCACCTTTGGACTGCAGCTGCTGTCGCTGATCCGGCTGTACAGCCGGTCAGTCTATATTCCCTGAGGGATTATTCTTCCCTGTATTTTTCCATGAGGGCCTTGAACAGGTCGTTGGTAGTGGGCGGGGTATAGGTGATTGCGTTTGCCCCGGCCAGGATCGTCTTCTCGATGTTCTCATCCGTGTTTCCGCCGCTGGCGATGATGGGAACCTCCGGGAAGCGCTCCCGGATGCTGCGAACAATATCCGGTGTGGCGGCACCGCCGGCGACGTTCAGGATGGAGGCGCCGGCGTCCAGCCGGGCTTCAATATCCGTATCCGGTTTGGTGACCGTGATGATGACGGGGATATCCACCGCCTTGACAACGGCGCTCAGGTTCGGGTTGGTAATCGGCGCGTTGAGCACAACGCCCATGGCGCCCTGGCATTCCACGTCCTTCGCCAGGGTGACGGTGCGCAGGCCCTGGGTGGTGCCGCCGCCGACGCCGCAGAAAACAGGGATATAGGACGCCTTGATGATCGCGTCACTGATGACCTGCTGGGGTGTAAAGGGATATACAGCGAAAACAGCGTCCGCGTCACAGTTACGGATGATGGCCAGGTCTGTGGTGAATACCAGGCTCTTGATCCGCCGGCCGTTGATGATAATCCCGGTGGCCGCGTAGGTGGCCTCAGGAATCCTCAGGATCTCATGACGCAGGGAGCTGGAAATGTTAGGGGTGGTTCTTTCCATAGGAATCTCCTTTCTGTATGGAATCCTCCACTATGATTGTAAAATGTCTGTATGTATTTCGCATGCGCAAAATGTGAACATATGCTGAAGATCACAGTCACAGAGAATACGGATCAAATCAAAAAACGGTCAAAATGCCTGAAGTATCTGCAAACGCACCGGGTGGACGTGGGCCTGACGTCCGGGGCTTCCGCCCGGTCAAAGTTCCTGCTGGCCATCCATACCCGGGGATCGCCGGTCATGCGGATTCCGCCCCGGCCGGTGGTCCGGCCGGCCCTGGCAAGGGAAACCCTGCGGGCGGAAATGGCGGAGTGCCTGATGGAAGCCTGCGAGGCGGCAAACAATGGCGATTTATCCGGCACGCAGGCCGGGCTGGAGAATGCCGGACAGCGGGGTGCGGAGGGTATCCGGGAATATATTGACGCCGGGATTGATCCGCCCAACAGCCCGGTCACCCTTTCCGGCGGATGGATTTATAACCGGGTGGCGAAGAAAGGTGTCCTGGTCAAAGGGAAAACCGGTGACAAGCCTTTGCTTGACACCGGTGCGCTGTATAACGATTTTGACTATGAGGTTACGGAGAGGTAAGTCAGGGCTGGATCTCCGTGGGGATGATCAGCTTCCTGCAGGTGTGGCAGTAATTTCCCTTTATAGAAATCTGCACAAGGTTCCTGGAAACAACACTTTTGAGCAGGCCGCGGCCTCCACGGAAGGCCAAAGCCCGGAGCTCTGGATCAGACGGCAACCAGTAAAGAGCGCAGGGGCCATTGCTCATGACTTCTCCGTCATCCATTTCCTGTCCGCAGTACGGACAGGTCACAGGCACATTATTTTCCCTGTTCATCTTCGGTGTGTTCACTGGTTCCTCCGGTTTCCTCCGCTTTGCGCTGGGCTTTGCGTTTCCGCCGCTTCGCTGAGAATATGTTAATGATAACGTCCAGGACAACCTCGGCTGCATCAAACAGGAAATCAATCATTTTTATCCTTCTTTCTCCAGAGCCCTTTGACAAGCAGGACGCTGATATTGATAAACTCCAGGGCAAGCGCTGCGGCTGTAATATAATTCGGCACCGATATGCCGAAATAGCCGGCGGCAAAAACCAGGCAGAGGAAAACCGTTGAAAGAATCGGGAGAAACTGGATTCTGTTCATGAACGGGTTTCACTCCTTCCCTGGGCTTCATTGATCTTCATGGATACAGTATAAATATATATCAGCCCTGAATAAAGGACTGATATGGAAAAATATGTCTGGTTATCCGTCAGCGTTGGGATCTTGCTGCGCAAAAACGGAATCGCAGTACTGGTTCCACTGAACCTCGTAATCGTCATGGGAAAGCAGGATCAGATCCCGGGGACTGAAGATTTTTCTTTTCTCCGCTTCCAAGACAAAGGGCCAGACCCATTCGTTTGTTTCGCTGATAACTGCCTTCACGGATGGAAAACCCTCCTGCACAGCTGCGTACAGACGGGTATGACCGTCCAGGGAGATGAACCGGTCGTTCCAGGGAAGCACCTGGATAGTGACGTCTTCCGGCTGATGGATAAAGCTCCGGATGGCGGCCAGCTTCTCCTCATCAACAAAGAACTGGGATGGCTGGATCCGGTCGATCTCTACCTCAATTATCTCCGGCACCGGATACTCCGCAAGCAGGGAACCGGCTTCATCAAAGAAACGGGTGATATGCGGTGCGTGGAAACGGAATTCCTCAATCAGCTCCGCATACACGGACGGATCCTTCCCGCGGACTGTTGCTTCCGCCGGGCCTGTGATTTTGATTTCATAGGGATCATTGTCAATCAGGTAAGCGCCGTGCTGCTCCAGCACTGTCTTTGAAAAACGGGTATCTGTATAGTTGTCTATGCGCTGAATATCCATGGAGTCCTCACAGTATCAGTTCAAAGTCTTCTTCGCCGGTCTGCACGAAGCCCAGCGCCCGGAACATGCTCTTGCTCTGCTCGTTGAAGGTATAGATGCTGGCGATGACCTTGTCATAGCCCTTTTCTTTTGCCAGCTTCAGCATATCCATGACGCACTTCCGGCCGATGTGCCGGTTCTGGTATTCCTTGCAGATGACGATGGCGACTTCCTTGTTCTCCCGCAGGGAGACGTCGCCCACCAGCACGCCCTGGTACTCGATATAATAGCAGTCGCCGTGGGAGGACAGGTAATCATACATGTTATGCAGGGTTTCCAGGTCGTAGGTGTGATCGATGTTATCCACTTGTTTGCAAACATCCAGGTCCTGGTACCAGGCCAGGGAAACCTCGTCGTTCCGGTAGTAGGGAATCAGGCGGATGTCGTTGTCAACAATGCGAATGTCCATGTGTACAGATTCTCCATTTGGTGTATAAGCCACAAATTATGAATTATGAATTGTGAATTATGAATTGATTTATCTCTTCGTTGCCATGTTTCAGAATATATTCGATGACATTCTGTTTTCTCAGGATGCTTTTCAGTACGGACTTGTCCAGGGAATTCAACAACTCAACGGCAGATACCTGGGAACTTCGGCGGATGCTCTTCAGCAGTTCCGTATCCCGGAGCTTCCGGGCGGATTCTCCCTTGGGCCAGCCCTGGCCGAAAGGTTCCGAGAAAAGGCGGGCAATGGTGGCCTCAAAGTTTTCTTCTCCGGTCCAGGTGTATTCCTCTCCCAGGGGCAGGGAAACAGCATTGCCGTTGTTGATCTGGGCAAAGAGGTAAGCGTCCGCCGGGGTGGGTGCGTAGCCGCACAGTACCCCCGGGAAGCTGTTGCAGGCGAGCATCATGCCCTGGCCGGAGGAGCAGCCGGTGACGATAAAGTCCACCGCGCCGCTGGCCAGCAGCATCCCGGCCAGCAGGGAAATCTCGATATAGCTGTAGCGTTCCTGCTCGTCTTCCGTGCAGCCGAAGTTGATCACTTCCGCATCCGGGGCATACTTTCGGACCGTATTGTATATCAGGCTGTTTTTGGAAGCCTGGGAACTTGCCTGGATGACTCCGATTTTCATATTGCCATTACTCCGTGAGGGTTTATTTTGCTTTGGGCAGGCTCCAGCGGAAGCGGGCTGCCAGCAGGCGGAGGATAACGGTCAGGGCGGCACCGGCAATCATAGCGGTGACAGAGCCGGTATAAGGCCAGAGCAGGGCACAGGTCCACGCCCCGATGATGGAGGCGCAGGCATAGAAGTGCTTGATAAAGATATAGGGCGTATTCCCGGCAAACACATCCCGCAGGATGCCGCCGCCCACACCGGTGAGCACACCGACGAAGGTGATCAGGAACAGGTTCCGCTCCGGCATGGCGGCGGTGGCCACCTGGACGCCGACCACGGTAAACAGCCCCAGGCCGATGGAATCCATGATCAGGATCAGGGCTTCATAGAACTTCTTCCCGTGCTCAAAGACGTTCCGGATTGCCGGAATGAAAACCAGGATGCTGACGACGATGGCAGTCGCCGCAAAGGCAGGATTCTGGAAAGCCGCGGGCGGGGTGATGTTCAGGATCAGGTCCCGCAGGATACCGCCTCCGACAGCCGCCGTGAGGCCCAGAATGCACACGCCGAAGATATCCATTTTTTTCTGAATGCCGACAATCGCGCCGGAAATCGCAAAGGCAATGGTACCGATGATTTCCAGAACAAACAGGATCTGCATGACCTTGTCCTCCCGTAAAGGAAATATCCGGTGAGAGTATAACACAAAGCGAAACACCTGGGTAGGGAAAGGAAAAACGCATATTTTGATGTTGAAAATATAAGAAAGAGTATGTACAATATTTATGAATTGCGGTTTCCGGGCAAAGCACCGGTGCTGCCGCGTGAAAAGAGGACACAGAAATGATCAACAGGACAAAGGTTCTGGCATGCCTGCTGCTATGCCTTGTTTTTGCTGCAGCCTGCACCGCCGCGCTGGGAACATCCGCGACTCAGTATCCGCTCTGGATTGGTGGAACACAGGTTACCGATGAAAACTGCGGCAGCCTGGAGGAAAACCACTGGAAGTATGAACCCTCTTCCCATACCCTCACCTTGAAGGACTACAGCTACAACGGGCTGGGGTATGAGTATACAGCCGGCAGAAACGCCGCGATCTACTATAACGGCACCGATAACCTGACAATTCTCCTGGAGGGGACAAACTCCGTGATCCAGGGCAAGGAATGGGCCTATGATGAGGATAACGTCATCAGGAGCGCCAAAGCCGATTGTACTGTAACCATCGGCGGTTCCGGCAGCCTGAATGCTGAAATGTACGACACCTGGGGCGGCCCGGCAATCATCTGTAACGGTCCGCTGGTCTTCAGCGGCGGTTCAGTCAAAGCGATTGGCGGAAGCGGCGGCATCAGCGCTTCCAAGGTCACGATCAAAAAAGAGATTGTTTCTGTGGGAACACAGGCCTTCCTGGATAGCGGAAAAGCCTTTTCCGGCACCGTGGTCAATGAGGTGTCCGGCGTGGGTTATGACCGGTGGAAACAGCCGACAGGCATACCGGTTGATAAGACGGGAAAAACGCTGGACTATAAAGAAGCGGGTTTCCCGTCCGTGCAGTTTAAACTTGTCTATGATCCCAATGGCGGCTTTGGCACTATGGAATCCGAAACGGTCAGTGAAGGCGGGAAGGTGGTACTTCCGGATTGCGGCTTTGAACCGCCGGAGGGAAGGAAATTCAGCCATTGGGAAGTCAACGGCGTGGATCTGATCGGTGAAGTGGGAACGGAAGTACTGATTACCCGCTCCTGTGCAGTAGACGGAGTGATCAAGGTAAAAGCGATATGGCCGGAAAAACCTTCCGCAACCGTCCAAACCGTGCCCCGGGGGCAGGATAAAAGCTATACGGGTTCGGCCGTTGCGCTTGTTAGCGCCGGGAAGGCTGAGGACGGTACGATGCAGTATATTCTCGGCAAGAACGCGGAAGATGCTCCTGTTTTCGGCTGGGGCGAAGAGATTCCAACAGGTACCGATGCAGGAACCTATTACGTCTGGTACCGGGCGGCCGGCGACAGCACCCACAGCCATTCCGGCAGGAAGTGTGTCACAGTGGTTATCAGCCCCAAAGTGGTTTCCGTGACAGCGAAAGCCCAGACAGTTATGGAAGGCAGTCAGCCTGAAACCGGCGTAGGCTATGTGGATGCGGACGGCCTGGCAGACGGCCATACCCTCAGCGCGGTCACGCTGAAAGTGGAAAACGGGAAAATCGTTCCGTCCGCGGCCCGGATCACGGACAACGAAGAGCAGGATATGACCGGCAATTACGATATCAAGTATGTACCGGGCAGCCTGACGGTCCGGGACGGGGTCAGCGTGAAGGTGATCTTCCGCGTGGTCAACGGTGAATGGGACCAGGGCGGCAGCGATGACATGGAAGCCGTGCTGACCGGCTTCGAAGGGGATACGCTGAAACTGAAGACGGAGCAGATTCCCGGCGCCGGCACAAAACCTGCCGCCAGCTGCAAGGCCGGCAGCTGGGACGTGACGCCGGATACGGAAACGGTACTCACTCAGGACACCGTCTATGTTTATACCTATGAAGAGGATCCGGTTTATTCCGTTACAGCGGAAGGAGACGGGTATATCCAGGGCAGCGGGAAAGACTTTGTTTTTACGGTTAAGCGCAGCATCCGGGACGCGGTGACATTTGACAGCTTTAAAAGCGTCACCGTGGATGGGAAACCTGTCGGCGAGGGAAACTACAGCAAGACTGCGGGCAGCCTGGTCCTGACGCTGAAGGCAGGGTACCTGGATTCGCTGGCCACCGGAGAGCACAAGATCGTAATTACCTTTGAAGACGGAGAGGCGGAAGCGACCCTGACCGTCAGTCAGGCAGCGCCTGTTACAACCGCGCCGGCTACCGCTTCTCCGACGCTTTCTCCGACGGCCTCCCCAACGGCCTCCCCGACACCTTCTCCTACGCCGGCTCCGACAGCAACACCGCGGCCGGTGCCGAAAACCGGTGACAGCGGTCATCCGATGATATGGATCGGCCTGATCCTGTTCAGTCTCCTGGGACTGCTTCTGTGCAGCGCGGCATGGAAAGCCTCCCGGAAGAAATAAAAAAATAAACGGAGACAAGGAAACGAATCCTTGTCTCCGTTTTATTATGCGGCAGTTTTACCAGGTGAAGCTGAAACGGGCGTTCAGTACGGGCATGTTATCCTTCACGGAAACAAAGTCCCCGTAGATCCGATACTTACAGCCCTTTTCCCAGTGGATTTTGTCCGCGTCAGGGCTTTCAATGATGACCGGCAGGGATTCGCCGTCATCGCCGGTGTTGATCACAACGGTCAGCGGATTTTCAGAAACGACTTCCTGTACCATGCCTTTGACACAGAAAGGCTGGTTGGTGTTGCTTTCCGGATTCTTCAGTATTTCCGCGTAGAGTTCAGCGGTGAATGCCCATGCCTTCTGGGTGTAATCTGAAGGTGAGAGCTCACCGGAATCGCCTGACGGCCTTTCGGGCGCGAGGCAGATATGGCAGGTCCTCAGTTCCTGGTACTGCGGGTCGTTCACTTCCGAATAGCGGAAGGTACCCTGCAGCGGGATAAACTTCGGATTGACTGTTTTGCAGTTCGGATCTAAATGGTATTTTGATCCACCCTCCGGATTGTAATACAGGATGGTGTCTCCGGTGATTTCCGCAGCAGGAGCGGGCGTCTGCTCCGGCACCGGGGCTGATTCCGGTATTTCATTGGTTGCCAGACTGGCAGGATCGACATACCAGAGGCCGTCGTCTTCCAGGACCATGGAGATCATGTAAAGATATATCCTGTGAGGTTTACCGATGTTCGAGTCTATTTCAATATTGCATGATGCAGTACAGGATTTATTGTCAGGAGCTTTTAAAAGAGCGTTGAGTTTATAAGTGACAGCTGTCCTGTTTTTAAGAACCGCAAGCAGCGAAGCCTGGGGGTTTTCCTGCTTTGATTTCCAGTCGGAAGTGCAGTAGTTTACCATGCTCGGGCAATCGTTCGCGGACCAGAAAAGGATGAACTCATTCAGGCGGTTTTTTACTTCTGCATCTATGATATCCCCGGCAGTGCCGGCCGCTGCCCCATCAGGGGCGGGCGTCAGCTCCGGCACCAGGGTCGGTTCCGAGGTGTAATTTGCCACAATACTGGCAGGATCGACATACCAGAGGCCGTTTTCCAGAACCATTGAGATTTGGTACTCGTATGTCTTGTAGTCTTTTCCGGTATGCAGATCGGCTTCAACATTACACGCAACAGACCGGGTCGTATCCGCCGGGGATCCGGAAACAGAGACCAATTCATAGACTATGGGCGTCCTGTTTTTCAGGATGCCAAACAGGGACATTGCCGGATCTTCCTGCTGCGCTGCCCATTCGGAAGAGCAGTATTTCACCATGCCCGCAATATCGTTTTCACTCCACAGGCACATGAATTCATACAGGCGCATTTTTAAGGACTCATCCTGCGCTTCTTCAGGAGCGGGCGTCAGCTCCGGCGGCATCAGGGTCCCTTCAGGCAGTTCATTCGTTACCAGACTGGTCGGATCAACATGCCAGAGGCCGTCTTCTTCCAGAACCATGGTGATTTTGAAATTGTACTTCTTGTAAGGTTTGCCGGTGTTCCAGTTGATCGTAATATCACAGTCAGCAAACCGGACGGAGTCCCAGGGATCTCCGGAAACAGAAATCAATTCGTATTGTATTGGTTGTCTGCCTTTCAGGATTTCAGACATAGAGAGCTGGGGGTTTTCCTGCTTGGCCAGCCAGTCGGACGTAGAGTAGTGTACCATGCCCGCAATATCCTGTTTGTACCAGAGGCTCATAAATTCAAACAGGCGGTTTTTTAAAGGTTCATCCAGCTCATTCGGGGCGAGGTTCCTGTTTGCCAGTTCGCCGGATACCTGCTGGTACAGGATCAGCAGTTCTTCATCTGTCATGTTCGGGAGATCTTCTGCCAGGGCGGAGGAGACCAGTAATATCATGGCCATAACCAGAAGAATAATCTTTTTCACGATTTCAAACTCCTTTACAAGTCTTCGTCACCGGTGTTTTCCCGGACGATGGTGCTCTGGGGGAGGGTTCCTTAAATACGAACGATTTAACCGCCGGTTTTGTTCCTGCCGGGGGTTCTGCCCAAGGGTCGGAAGAAAAAACACGCCGTGAATCGGCGTGTTTAACGATCATTTCAGAATTTTGCCCATGTAGTATTCATCCACATAGACACCGTTGACTTTCATGGATTTCGGCCGGATACCTTCCACGCAGAAACCGTGCTTTTCGTACAGGGCTTTTGCGCCGACGTTGGGACACTCCACTGTCAGTTCCAGGCGGACAAGGCTGTTGGCCCTGGCCCAGTCATCCAGCCGGTTAAAGAACTCTGTTCCGATGCCCTGCCGGCGCCAGGCTTTGCGGATTCCGGTGACGATATAGGCGGTGTGCAGAACCCGGTTCAGGTCTCCGCGGGAGGCCCAGATGAACCCGGCGATTTCCCCGGCTTCCGTCACGGCGGCCAGCAGGAAATCCCCGCCGCTGTTTGCTCCCTCAATGTTGGCCCGCAGCCTGTCCAGATTCTTTGTCTTCTCCCGGCGCTCCCCAGGCTCATACATCATGTATTCCGTTTCTTCGTCCAGACGGCACATCATCTCAAAGAAAGCTTCCGTGTCGTTTTCTGTCAGCGCTCTGTAAAGCATGGCCTTCCTCCGGTAAAATGATGCGCTTATCATATCATAAAAGAGAATGTATGAATATGATCAGGCAAAAGAAAACGGCACCGGTTTTCAGGCCGGTACCGGATATGCTGTCATGAATTTTATTCCACAGCTGGAAGTACAATCTGCTCTGCGACGGCGGCCAGGTCCAGACCGTCCACGTCGGAGGCAAGCACGGAAAGGGAATGCATGGTGCCGGTGGTGTTGTCATACCACAGGACGCACTCTACCGTATCCCCGGTTTCGGTTTTTGCCTGCCTGATCAGGCCGTTGAATCCGGCAACTGTAACGGGCTCCTCGTTTTCCCAGGTGAAATAAAGGCCGGAGATGTCCGGCATCTCACCCACATCCAGGGCGACAGGCTGGGCGCGGAAGGTGTAGTCTTCGCCGTTCATGATGAACTGCATTTCCGCCAGACTGGCGGCAGCAAACCAGCGATAGGCAGTTTTATCCGCACCTTGCGGCGCATGGAACATGATTCCGATGGTCTTCTGCAGCTCCTCGGCAGTCATGACCTCCCAGGGATTGCCCATGGATACGTCCTGGTTGTCCGTGTTGGCGGCGGACAGGTCGGGCGTTACCGGGAAACCTTCAAAACCGCTGTTGTTCTTGACGCTGTAGAAGTACCAGCCGGGCAGATCGGTGAGGTCAAAGGCATGGGCAAAGAACTTCATTTCGTCCGTAAAGCTGTCCACGGGAGTTCCCGGCTTGTACAGCGTCATTTCATCCCCGAGGCTGAGACCGTAAACGTCGGTATAAATGTATTTGACGCCGTCCTCAATGACTTCCTTGCCATTGGGCTCGGTATAGGTCAGTTCATCCACATGGAGTTTCCAGGAGTTTTCATCCAGCTGTTCCACGAGGGACAGTTTGCCGGAGAAGGAGCAGACGTAAATGGTACCGTTCGGATAGGCTTCCGAGGTGTCACCCATATCGCTGTCATGGTAGTCTCCGCTGAAGGAGCCGTCCGGCAGGATTGTGAGATCCGTACTCCAGGCACCGGCGCCGCTGCAGAAACTCCAGGTTATACCGTCAAACTGGGCGAAGAAGGTATCGTTTCCTTCCGCGAAGGCAGATCCAATCATCAGGATCGCGGCCAGCAGAACGCCCAGGAATCGTGTAATCACAGGCTTCCGGTAGTGGTTGTTGAACATCTTACACATTACCTCCTTTGAAGAGTGTTCATCAATATAACGAAACAATCCTCAATTTTTGTCCCGGACGGGCGGAGGTCTTGTCAGGAACGGGCGGAACGCTGTGTTTCGGCAGGGCCGGAATCATTGTTGTTTTCGGTTTTTGTGTTCATCAGGGGATAGAGGCGGGGTTCTCCCGCAGCCTGTGCATTCTTAAGGGACGCTCTCCGGGCGGCGTTTCTCCGTGCCTTGCGTGAAATTCCGTTTTCCTGGTCCTCATCCTCTTCAGGGTCGGGACGGCGCTGATTGTTTTTCCGGAAATCCATGTGCAGGTAGAAGCCAATCAATACTCCGCAAAGCACGCTGATGAGAATGAAAGCCGCGGGATGCTCAACCGCGAATGATTTGCCACCGTTGTTTTTCTGGTTGACCCCGATTGCTATCCCTGCCGCAATAATCACAATGAAGAAAAAAATCCAGGCGCCCCGTTCAATTCTCCGCCGCATTATATTGTCACGGGCTTCAGCAAGGGAACGCCTCTGGTGAGGGGAGGGCCTTTTGCGGGCGGACATGGCGGAATGCTCCTTTCAGGTTCGTCAGGAATTATTTACCGTAAGAAAGATAACATACACACGCGGTTCAGTACAGCACCGGAGTGGAAAAATAAAACTGCATATTATTCCGCGGGCATGAAAAAGCGCCGATGATGAAAAACAGCATGCCGGGAGAACAGCTTACTGCCAGGGCACGTAATACCGCTCAATGGAAGCCAGTGTTCCCTGTCCGTCAAAGACCACATATACATTGTTCGTTGCGAAGCCGACACCGTCGTATTCTGCTTCTTCCCGCAGGATCCGCAGGAACTCTTCCGCGGTATAAACGGCGGGAAGCGGGAGCGGGCCGCCGAGTGTGTCGATATCATCCAGGAACAGGAGGGAGTCCGGCACAGGCACCTGTATTTCCGCCAGTGACGTCCAGAGATAATCATTGTAATTCATCGGCCGGTAGTTCCTGTCGTCAGTGGAATCCTGAACCAGCCAGAGGGTTCCTTCCTCGTATTCATAGCCTCCGCCGTTGATGCTGAAGCTCAGTCCGTCATCTTCAATGGACTTCACCGGGATTTCCTTTCCCTGGGAGTAGATGGCGTCGCCGACTTTCAGGTTTTCAACTTCTTCGGCGGAAAACACTTCGGGCACGATCAGTTCCAGGGTGAGCGTGTTGCTCTCCGGATGATAGCCGAGAATCCTGGCGTTCACGGCGGTGCAGGCCAGGTTATCCGGATTCACGGAGGTGGCCACGGCGGTGATGCATGTTCCCGCGGAAGCGGAAGCGCAGAGGATAACAGTCAGCAGGCATAGCAGGATGCAGGTAATCCGGCGGCGTTTTTTCATCTGGGGTGACCTCCCTGTTATTTGGTATCCATATAACGAAAGAAAGTCCCGGATCTGTTCCGGACGGAGAATGGGATTATAGATGCATGGTAACACATTAATGCTCAGAATGGAACGGATTCCGGATTGCCTTTGGCACTCATGAGCTGAATGATTGTTTCATCCATGAGTTTTGCCCGGGGGTCATCCCAGCAGGAGGTCATGGGAGAAGACTGACGGGCAACCGCTTCTGTATTTGCCTCATCCTCATCAAAATCATATTCTTCATCTTCGATGAAAACTTCTTCTTCTGCATGGGCGGCCCGGCAAGCTTTATTCTGCTGAATCCTGCGGAGAACAAGCATGCCGAGCAGGATGCCGGCCACCACGCTTCCGCCGGTAAAGATATTGGGAGAAAGGGTCCTGAGGATGGCCTGAAGGGCACGGTCATAACCCCTGTTGATTGATACTGCAACAAAGGAAATACCGATGATGAGGATCAGTCCGTTCCGGTGAAAAAACCATTCCATTGCGCGCATAACCGGATTGCGGCTGTTTGTATTGTCGCGTACTGCCATTTCAGGCGCCTCCTTTCCCGATGAATTACCAGGTACAGGATCAGTATAAAAAAACGCCTGTAAGAAAAACAGGACAATCCGGGAAAAATACGGCGGCATATTCCGCAGCTGGCGTCGGAAAAGAGGGGAAAAGGTAACTGTATGGATATTTCTTCCGTTCTTTTGGATCCGGAACTCGGGGGCACGGCCTTCACCGTGGAGCGGATTACCTGTACCCGGAGCCGGGAGGGGACAACCTCCTGCAGCCGGACGATACAGGCAACGGGCTGCATTCATCCCGGAACGCCGGAAATGCTGAAACTGCTGCCGGCGGAGGAGCAGCAGGAGACCTTTATTGTGATTTATACAGATTATATCCTGAGCACAGGCACTCCGGGGGAGGACGGAGCGTCCTTTGACGCGCCGGACCGGATTCACTGGAGCGGGCAGGCCTGGCGGGTGGTAAAGATCCGGGACTGGCAGGGCTTCGGCTATGTGCAGGCCTGGGCAGTACGGATGCCGGAAGACAAAGAATACCGGGAGTGATGATCACTCCCGGCTGTTTATGAGATGATTGAATTACTTCTTTTTCTTGGCAACGGCGTCCTTCATTCCCTTGCCGGGTTTGAAAGCGGGAGCCTTTGTAGCCTTGATCTTGATGACCTCGCCGGTGCGGGGGTTCCGGCCGTTGCGGGCGGAACGCTGACGGGTTTCAAAGGTACCAAAGCCGGGCAGGATCACTTTGCCGTCGGAAACAACACCGGCAACGATAGCGTCCAGCGTAGCGGTAACAACCTTCTGAGCTTCTGCCTTGGAGATAGCAGCATTCTTGGATACGACTTCAACGAGTTCAGTTTTGTTCATAATCTTATTTTCCTTTCCGGGCTTATGCCCTTTCTTTTGTGACATTATATCATACTTGTGCATTTAAATCCATACAAATGGAAGGATTTCTTGTATGTTTTTTTCAAAAAAACCGCATCATACCGCCATTTTCGACGCTTTTTGTGCCTGCCTGGGACTGGGAAGGGACTCAAGGGAGGCTGCTGCCCTCATCCATGAGGCATATGCCGAGCCGGAAAACGCTCCGCGGCCGCCCCGGAACCGGAATGTGATCTACTGGACGCTGCTGCAGGATACGGCTTCTGACCCGGTTTCCACCACGTATAATCCGGAGACGGCGGGAGCAGGCAGAAACAGCGTCGTGGTGTACACGACGCTGAAATACCAGCTGGTCATTGTCTGCTACGGCCCGGATGCAGAGGAGTACGCGCTCCGGATCCGCTCCATGCTGTATCTGGACGGCGCAGGCTTTCCCCGGCGGATCCTGCGGGAGGCGGGAATCTATCCGGTCCCGGATCCGCCCCAGCCCTCCATCCTGTATGAGGAGGAAAGCTCCCTCTGGCGGAAACGGGCAGACCTGACGATCTCCTTGCGAATACAACACGAACAACAGGCATCGGACCGCAGATCAATTACTGTTGTACCAGCTGTCGTCCTTCACAAATAATTGTGCATTATGCATTATGCATTGTGCATTGGAAAAGAGCCGGTTTCCCGGCTCCCTTTCAGGCATTTTATTCAGCTTTATCGCAGTAGATCCGGATGGCATTGTCCACGAATACGGCTGTGCCTTCACCGCCGTACGCGTCAATGTTTTTCGTAAAATCACCGCCGCCGGAATACATTTTCCCAAGACCCCGCAGGATCTTATTGGTACAGGTATACAAGTTCTCCGTGATATAGTCCTGGATCCGTTTCACCAGATCCTGGGCTTCAGGGGAAGCCGGATCGGTATTTTTTATCTCCCCGGCTTCCTTGAAGAACAGCATGAACCGGTCAGCCAGCAGGTTATCCTCTTCTTTGGTCCGGTTCTTCTGCTTTTCCTCAAGTTCCTTATACTCCGGCGTATTGCCGTAAAGCTCTTTCGCCTGCCTGGAATACTCGTCCAGTTTACTTCTGTCGAAAGCTTTGAAGTCCATATGTTTCACTCCCATCATTTTGATCCCAAGCGCAAAGTTCATCAGGTTCTCGATGTGTTCCTTCTTCAGCTTCAGCAGTTCGATCTGCTGCTCCAGCGCCCGGCTTCTGTCAAAGTCAGGGCTGTTCAGGATGTCCCTGATGTCTTTCAGCGGAAACTCCAGTTCACGGAACAATAAGATGTGCTGAAGGCGTTCCAGGTCCGTATCGTCATACAGCCTGTAACCCGCATCGGTGTATCCCGTCGGATGCAAAAGCCCGATCTTGTCGTAGTACTGCAGGGTGCGTATACTCACCCCGGCAAGCTTGCTCACCTCATGAACCGTCATCACAGCGGTTTCCTCCTTTCGCCTGACAACATCAATATAAACTATGACGTAACGTAAGAGTCAATACTTTTTTATATTTTTCCATATGATGAATTATGCTGTGCACGGAACACTGCTTATAAACATAAAATTCTGAATTCTGAATTCATAATTCTGAATTAGTGAAATGAATTGGAGGAACAACGATGTTACCTGTAACGTCCATTGCCCGTGTGGTTGTGAATACCATACGGGCTTCTTCTTCGCCTTCCGCCTTTGATACCGGCTTGCTGCTGGTGCCGGACGCCTCCTTTACGGAGGATCGGCGGCTGATGACCTATCCCTCCGGCCCGGCCGCTGCGGCAGGGCTAACGGAGCTGGGCTTTACGGCGGATTCCGAGGCGTACAAAGCGGCACTGAAGTATTTTGCGGCGTCTCCGGCGCCGGGGCGGCTGCTGGTTTCCTGTTATCCGGCTAACCAGACTCCGGGAGAAGCGCTGGACGCGGTGCTGGAGCGGACGGCTGACTTCTATGGCGTCATGCCGGTTGCGGTTCTGAACGACGGGGAGCTGGTCAGCCTGGCACAGCATGTGGAGGCCTTGCAGAACCCGGCGGTGCTCTTTGCGCCGGTGACGGGCTTCTCCGCGGAAGCCGGCGGCACACTGGACCTGCTGTACCGGGGACAGTTCAAGCGGACGCTGCCCTTCTGCTGCGGGACGCTTTCCGACTGCGCCGCCGTGATGGGCACAGCCATGGGGCTGGAACTTTCCCATACTGCTTCCGCCTTTGCCCTGTGCTACAAGACGGTCAACGGGATCCAGCCCGCGGACCTGACGCAGACGCAGGTGGACAGCATCAAGGCAAAGAACGGGAACGTCTATATTGCCCGGGGCTATACCCATTTCCTGCTGGAGAACGGCACGATGGCCAACGGGCAGCGGTATGACGAGGTGCTGTATATCGATAAGATCGGGGCGGATCTGCAGAACGCGGCGGTGACGCTGCTGGCGGAGAATCCGGACAAACTGCCCCAGACGGATGATTCCACAGCCCAGTTTATCAACCGGTTTTCGTCTATCCTCATGGGCTATACCGAGCGGGGCGTGCTGGCTTCCTCCGTCTGGTGCGGGGCGGATATCGGCCCGGTCAGGGGTGGGGAGATCATAGAGAACGGCTTCATGCTCTGGGCGGACAGCTATGACGACCAGCCGGACGCTGACCGGGAGGCACATAAAGCAATGCCGGTGCAGGTTGCCCTGACACCGGCGGGAAGTATAGAGTCCATTGTGATTACGGTGAACGTACAAGTATAGTAAGCGGATTATAAATTCTGCATTGAACTTGGCTTCCATGGCTTCGGGGTCAGCAGCGACGTCTGGGCAATGTCCGGCAGGACGTCGTAGATGGAACAGCCCATTTCCTTTTCAAAGGCTTCCTTGATGGCAAAGGCGGTATTCCAGCCTTTGATATAGCCTTCCATGATGCCGTACCGCCGGGTGACGTCCACGAACCGCTTTTCCAGGATGACAAAGCCGTAATCCACGGCCAGGGAATCGCAGAGCTGGATCAGCCGGTCGTAGTCGTCCGCCTCGCAGTTCATGATGTATGCTTTGATGGCTTTTTCCGTTTCGTTATCCGGTTCATAGTTGAACTCTTCCTGCATGCGGAGATAGGAATGGGTCATACAGATCCGGGCGGCTTCATCCCAGCTCTTCTCCATACAATACTTGTAGCCCTCATAAATATGGGTCGGGATATCCACAATGCCGACCCGCCTGCCGATATCGTGCAGCAGGCCGACAATATAAGCCTTTTCCGGATCCATGGACGGGATTTTTTCGGCAATATTCCGGGCCGCGATGCCGGTGTTGATGGAGTGCTTCACCCAGGGACCTGGATTCAGCTCTTCCGCAATCCGCAGTTCCTGCAGGGCTTCTTCCGCTGTAGGCAGCATACGCTTTTATCCTCCGAACGTCAGTGATTGGCCTAAAACAAAAGGATTATACCACTGTCTCACGGATAAGGAAAACCGCCGCACAGGAGCGCGGCGGCTGAAAAGACGGTTTTTTCAGGGCTGTGGCGTTACGCGGATAAAGTAGCAGGTCATACCCACTGAAGATATAGAGGAAATAGGCGGGACGAGGCATGAAAGCATGCCGTTGTCATTCAGACGGAAAACAGGCGGCTCATCACTGCCGTTCAGAATCTTCAGGGATCCGTCTTCCGGAATAAACTCATGTTTGATGGAGTTAAGATGCTCCTCGAAATCAGTATATAATATGAGCTCGCTTTCGGTTATGGTCACTTCCGCACGACTATCAACGAGACCGTCCGCCAGCATCTGTTCACGGTTCATTTCCGTACCGTCATCCTGGATAATCCAGTAAAACTGCCACTCACCGATAAAGTCCTCGATTCCCTTTGCGGGGACAACGGTCGGGGGTGTGAATGAATCTTTGGTTTCAGGGGAAACCTCATCTGCCAGGCCTGGAATCAGGAGAGCGAGAACCAGGCACAGGGAAAGAATGAATGTGACAACCTTTTTCATGAATACGAATCTCCCTTCAAACTTGATGCACGGAGGAATAACGCATTATGGCCTATAACGTATACAGCCTCCCGGACGTGAAGTCCGTTCTCTATCACCCGGACGTGGGTACCGCCAACCTGCACCTGTGCGGGATCGGGAAGATCACAATCGCCGCGGCGGGCGACCTGAGCTCCCATACCTCCACAGCGGACGGGTACGTGGTGGTGAACCGGCTGAAGACAACCAACGGTACCATCACCATTGAGGTGCCGCAGAATTCCATGGGGGATGATTTCCTCCGGCGCTGGGCCCGGTGGGCCAGAAATACAAACAGCCCGAACCGGATTGCCCTGGGGACGCTGACCATCACGGACAGCGTCTCCGGTTATAGAACGATCTGCACCGGCGTTTCCTTGCAGAAGGCGCCGGAGAGAACGTACGACCGGACCGCGACGAACGTGAGTTATACGCTGCTGGCAACGACGATAACGGAACAGTAAGACAATAAACAATGCACAATGCATAATGCATAATGCATAATTATGGAGTGTTTGGTATGCGAACAGTCAATAAGGATATCCGGATAAACATTGACGGAAACCAGACTGGTTTCCGTCTTACTAAACTGGATGCTTTTTCCGGGATCATGCTGCTCCGGCTGCTGATGCGGTTGGAAGAGAAGAATGTGCATCCGACTATGTTGGACCTGATTGCTTCCCTGTCGGAGGAGGAGCTCCGCTCCGTGATGACGACGGTGCTGAATCATACCGCGGTGCTGCTGCCCGCCGGGCCGCAGCCGGTGATGACCGGGCCGGAATGGGGATACCCGGAGCTGGAGCATGACACGCCCTCCTGCATGAAGCTGCTGATGGAAGGCATCGCCTGGAGCCTTTCCGGTTTTTTCGGCGAAGGCGGGTTGAGGGAGAAAACCGGGACTGCGGATACGTCCCCCTGACCTGCCCGAATATCGATGAGTTCCTGTTCCTGCCGGTGGCGGAGGGATACTGGCGCCAGCACGAACTCTGGGACGGCACCTATACCCTGGATGACCTGCTGGATATCACGGAGCTGATCCGAATCCGCAGGAGCAATCAAAAAAGGGCGGCCGCAGCCGCCCGGGGAAATTGATTCTTCAGGAAACGGAATCCTTCACGTAGGAAGTTACCCGTTTGCCGTCCACATAGGCGCGGACAGACAGATCCTGGTTTGTTTCGGCGGCTCCTTCAAGCCGCAGGCTCCTCCTGTACAGGAAAGCGCTGAAGACCAGAATGCCAATCAGAATCAGCATGCTTTACTCCTCCTCGGCAGTATCGTTGTTCTGGCGACGGACGTAGTAATACAGGGCGACACCGATGATGATGCCGATCACAAGGCCATGGCCGGAGAAGATTCCGGAAGCGATGGAAGCCAGTCCGGAGAAGATCCCGCCGATGACAGTGCCAATCAGGCTGAACACACCGCCGACAACGGCGAGGGCGATCCAGCCGCCAAAAATCAGCGCAGGCAGGAGCAAAAGACCTCCGAGGAGACTGTCATTGCGGTGGCGGCTGCCACCGAAGATCAGATTTCCAAGGGTCAGAATTCCAAGCAGGCGCAGCATTTTAATGTTCCTCCGTTTCAAGTCTTATCAGGTGTACCAATCATTTGGTACGTGCATAGGATAAGGCAGCGGGAGCGGGAAAAACAGATTCAAATGGGAGAAATATCCCCGGTTATTTTTCCAAATGAAAACCCGCACGGCGGATGCTGCGCGGGTGGAAGCATTGAATGATATGGCGTCGGGGCGTCAGTTGTCCGCGCCGGTCATGCCGTCCAGGATCATTTCACCGATTTCCTTCAGGAGATCCCAGAAGCCGGCACCGTTTACCTGCTCCAGTTCTTCCATGGTCAGTTCACGACGATTGCTGTTCATATCCTTGTCCTCCTGTCTCAGATCTTCCGGATATAGTCGTTGGCCACATAGCCGGTTTTGCCGGTCTGCAGGTCCACAACCTTGCTCCAGACGGTGCCGCGGGCAATCACCTGCAGCTGGTCGCCGGCGGTCAGGCGGCGGATGGCCTTGGCGGTCTTGTTGGGCTTCTCGCGAAGGCCGACGCTGCTGTCGGATTTCGCGCTCCGGCGCAGGGCGCTGACCAGGTAGGGATTCTTCACATTCACAAAGTTATCATCCCGCTCGGTGATTTCATATTTGCCGGGCTTTTCGCTGACCAGGAACCTGGTCTGCACATAGCCGGAGAAGTGATAGTCGCTGATGGCGGCCCAGCCGTCTCCGGTGAAGTAGTCAACCTGTACCTTGGTGCCGCATTCCAGGCGGGTGATGATCCGGCAGCTGGTGTTGGTCGTTTCACGGACGTTCAGCTTCTTTCCGTTCTCGCAGTTCACCCACATTTCAATGCCGGTGTACTCTTCGGCGGAGGCGAAGGCGGGGATCATCAGGGCAAGCACGGTAACCAGGATCATGACGATGCTGAGAATCTTTTTCATAAAATATCCTTCCTTTCATCGCCTTGTACAGGCGGTAACTGCTTTTCATATCCGGCGGGCTTCATCGGCCTGCCATGAATTTGTACGCAGCAGAAAAAAGGATGGCAGTAAGATATTTATTTTTTTCAGAAAAGATGGATCCCCTGTCGGTTATCCGACGAAGGACATATCGCTGAGACGCCGGATGGTCCGCTTTCCGTCGTCCTTGATGATCATCTGGGAAACGCCTCCGGCAAAGCCGAACAGGTCCACGGCGTTCAGGGCTTCCGCTTCCAGGCCCAGGAACATGGCGTTGAAAACGCTGAGCAGGTCTCCGTGGGACACAATGATGATATTTTCGGCTTCTTCCGCCATCACGCTGTCAAAGAAGGGCTTCAGCCGGTTCCATTCGTCCCGGCGGCTTTCCGCGTCCGAGAAAAGCCGGTCGTCGATGGTCTTTTCAGGGCATTCGATGTTTTCCCGCAGCCACTGCACGGATTTGCCGCAGCATTTGCCGAGGTTGCGTTCCCGCAGCTCCGTCCGGTAAACGGGGGTAACCTGCAGGCGGTCGGCGATAAACCCGGCGGTCTGCTTAGCGCGCATCAGGTCGGAAGAGTAAAGAACCACTTCTTTCCCTTCCAGTTCCTTCTGCAGCTTCAGGCTGATCTGATCCGCCTGCTGTTTGCCCAGGTCTGTCAGTTCCCAGTCTGTCCAGGAGCCGACCATGCCGTTGGTGTGATGGATGGATTGTGTATGCTGAACCGTATAGATGGTTTTCATGGCTGTAGTCCTCCCTGTTACCGTCATTCCGGATGGATCCTGTATGTTCAGGCAGTTGTTTTTTTCTCTGATGTTATTAGTTGAAGGGGATTAACAGAGGTAATGATAGCATCCGGAATCCGCCTGTGTCCAGTGCCGGACAGAAAAGCCCCCGGACCACAAGCGGTCCGGGGACGGAAGGAGGATCAGGGGACAGGAATTAATAGGTGCAGAGGGAACCGATATCGAAGTCCGCGATGCTCAGGATGGATACCTGGCCGCTCAGGTCTTCATACAGATAAACCATGGCATAGGCTGGGGCTGTTTCCAGGGAACCCGGATAAGCCGTAACGGCCCGGCACAGGAAGGCGTGATTGATTCCGGCAACCACCTGGCTGCCCAGATAGGCTACCGGGATATAGCTGGCGCCGGTCAGGGTTTCCGTTCCTTTGTCAAAAAGGGCTTTGAGTTCTTCGGTAACAGCGGGATCCGCGGAGGGGGTCCAGCCGCCTTCCAGGGGACCTTCGGCGGACGCGGCGGAGATTATCATCAGGAGCATCAGGATGAGGGCAATCAGTTTTTTCATTTTCATTACTTCCTTTCCTGCAGCATTTTCCGGCTGCACTTATTCAGACGCTGGGAATAACGGAAAGTTCCATTGATTGACATCTTTTTTTCAGAAAGGGGGATAAAAGATGGCGGACCAGGAGTTCCTGGCTTCCTTTGCGGTGGAGATTGACGAGGCCGGGGTATCCCGGCTCCAGGCGATCCTGACTGAAAACCGGGAACTGGCGGATGCTCTGGCAGAATCGTTCCATGCCGCTTCGGAGGCGGTCCGCTCCTTCGCGGAGGAGCTGGGGATCCTGCCGAACTTTTCCGCCGGATACGGCATCACCACAGAAGGAATGAGCGGCTTCGGCGGGCTGGCGGTGGGGTTGGACCTGTCCAGGGCTTTCAGCGATTATGAGGCTTTCACCGCGCTGGTGAAACAGCCCCTTTCCCTGAAAGTGAACGCCTCCGGGATTACTTCCGCCGCGCGGACTGCCATGAGCAGCGTGCGGAGCATTTTTGCGGAGCCGGTGGATATCCGGTTCCGGGCGGAAACGGGCGGGGAGGAAAGCAAAAGCAGCGGAACGACCCTGAAGATGTCCGCAGGCGGCAGGTTTTCCCGGCCGACGGACGTACAGGTGGCGGAGGACGGGGACGCGGAATACATTATTCCCGTGAAGAAGGAAGAAAAAGCGCTGCCCCTCCTGCGTCAGTTGCTTTCGGAACTGTCCCCGGCGGCGAGGGAAAGCATCTCCAATTCTGCGATCGCTGTTACCCAAATCAAAGATTTGGACAGCTGTAGCATGGGAGTCATGAACCGTGCTGAAGCACGGATGACTCCGCAACAATTCATACCTGCGGACAGCAGGGGGCGGGCGGGAGCAATTCTCTCGGGAAGCCTGAACGCAGGGGAGGTCGTAACTACGGTCTACCAGAGCCATCAGAACGTCTCCGCACCGGTGAGCATCCAGGTGCACGCGTCCGGCACGGATCCGGAAAGAATCGGGCAGTCCCTGTACAGCATGACGGAACGGCACCTGCAGCGGACGCTGGAGTCCGCTTTCTGCTGAGGCAAAAATCTATTTTGCGGTTTTCGGCAAAATAGCCTGCGTTATTTTCTCAAAGCAGGCATCGCGATATGGTGTTAGTGTGATATAATCAACCGGTCAGGAGGAGATAAGCATGCTCGTGCCGGTTTTGTTATTCATACTTGGGTTGATTCTGCTGATTAAGGGCGGAGACTGGTTTGTGGACGGTTCCACGGATCTGGCCCGCCGTTTTCATGTGCCGGAGCTCGTCATCGGAGCGACGGTGGTATCCATCGGAACTACCTTGCCGGAGGTGCTGGTTTCCGCTACCGGCGCCCTCAGCGGCCACAGTGAGATTGCCTACGGCAACGCTATCGGCAGCGTGATCTGCAACACGGCGCTGATCTCGGCCATCACCTTCGCGGTGCGGCCCTGCAAGGTGGAAGCGAAAACCTTCCGCACGCCGGTGATTTTCTTCTTCGCCGCGGCGGTCTTCTACGCGCTGAATGCTTACATCGGCCGGTATTTCACCCGGCTGACCGGCATCGCCCTGCTGCTGCTGTTCGCCGCTTATATCGGCTACACCATCTGGTCCGGCAAACGGCACGGCTTCGGTGTGGAAGACCAGGCGGAGGACAACAAGGACAATCCCCTCTGGAAAACCATGCTGATGCTGGTGGTCGGCGCGGCGGCGATTGCCATCGGCGCCAGGCTGCTGGTGGACAACGGAACCCTGATCGCCGAGTGGCTGGGCGTGCCGGAATCCGTCATAGCCCTGACCTTTGTGGCGCTGGGTACAAGCCTGCCGGAGCTGGTGACAGCCATCACCGCCCTGCGCAAAGGACACAGCGCCCTGAGCCTGGGCAACATCGTGGGCGCGAACCTGTTCAACCTGGTGCTGGTTTCCGGCCTGAGCACAGCGCTCTGTCCCTTCGCGGTGCCTGCTGCCAAGAGCCTCTTCGGAATTCCGGTCTCCCTGGCTGTGGATATCCCGGTGATGTTCTTTGTAATGCTCTTTATGACCATCCCCGCACTCAAGCGCCAGAAGCTGACCCGGCCCCAGGGCATCATCCTGCTGTGTGTCTACGCGGCCTTCTGCATCTTCCAGTTTGTCAGATAAACATTGATAAAGCCATTCCGGCCTGCCAGCGGCAGGCCGTTTTTCATGCCCGGAAGGAGGGAGAAAGATGAATGCCACATCCGCCGCCTATGTGACCGCCCGGGTGAACGGCGAGCCCTGTGCCTGGCACTTTACCGGGGTGACAGCCATAGAGCACAGCCTGTCGCTGACCCTGAACAGCACCGCCGCCCAGGGCGCGGATCTGATCAACGGAGCCAGGAACCAGCCGGACCGGGTGACCCTCACCGTGATCGAGTCGGACGCGGAGCATTCACCCGGCTGGGCAGCCCGCATGCTGGCGGCCATGGCGGGACTGAAAAGGAACCGCATGCTCTGCGGTGTGGTCACTTCCATGGGAAGCTATACGGATATGCTGCTGACGGAGATCACGGCGACCCAGGATGAAGAGAACCAGTGCGGCTGGAGCGGAAGCCTGACCTTTACCCAGTATGTGCCATCCGAGGTGGAAAGCAGCGTGAAAACCAACGACAACTCCTCCACAAGAGAGAACACAGGCTTCACTGGGAATTTGGTTCAGCTGACCGCCGAGACTGTGAACAGACTTTTTGAATCAAGATTATAGTAATTATGAATTATGAATTGTGAATTTACATCTTCCTCAGGCTATTTGCTCCCTTTAAATTCTTCTCCCCGACAGGTGATGACCCTGAACGTTATCCTGGATGGGGAACCGATGCAGGCGCAGATTGAAATCCGGTACCTGCCGGCGCCGGATCAGTGGTTCTTTTCCCTGCGGGATCATGCAACGGGTGATCTGCTGGTGAACATGATTCCGCTGATTTGCTCCCGGGGAGAAGTGAATGATCTGCTCCTGCCCTTCCGGCATCTGCGGGAAGGGAAAGGGGTGGGATCGTTGATTTGTCTGAGAGCGGGAGAGGAGACGGCGAAGCCGGATCCGGCGTGGGAGAGTTTGAGGGAATTTGAGTTGATCTGGAGTGACCAGATCAGGTAGGAAGTAGGAGGTAAATTGAAAATGAAATATTTGCCTGTGGCAAATGTGAAATATTGAGTCGCAGGCGACTCAATGTGAAATATCGCTTCGCGATGTGAAATATTCGACTGACGTCGAATGTGATAGTTTCTATTTGCCCTGCGGACAGGGATAGGGTACAATGAACAAAAACCACGAAACGGAGATTTCGGCCAATGTATATCTATGAGAAAGACTACATCATGCGCATGATCTACGGCATTATCCAGATGCTGGCCGTGATCCTTTTCGGGAAGAAGCTGGATGCCCAGGACCTGATCATTGCCTACGGGGATGAATTCAAGGGCAATAACGATTATCTGCTGGAGCTGGTGGATAAAGGGGAAATCAACGCGGCGGAGAACCGGCTGTTTGAGATCATCGAGACTTCCGGCCTGCCCAAGGATGCGCTGGGTCCGCTGATCCTCATGTTCTATGAACACGTGAACAGCAAGGATGATGACTTCCTGGCCAGGGCGGGATTCAGCCGGGAGGAGATCCTCAGCGGCCTGCGGGATGCCATGGGCCGGATCGGCATGGACGTTTCGGAGTATGTGAATATATAAGAGATATGGAAAAGAATCTTTTCCGGTCACTGACCGTCCTCGCGGACGGAGAGCAGGTGACCGGTTTTTGTTATGCGCATCTGACAGGGAGGGAAGCATTGGGACTGCTGCCGCTGCCTTACACCCTGCGGCTCCTGAACCTGCCGGATTCCGGTGCCGGGCAGCTGTATGCCGCAAAAGAACTGACCGTCCTGCGGGATAACTCCCTGCTGGCATCCGGCAGGATCTCGGCGGTACTCCGGCAGAATGTGCCGGAAGGAGCACTCACGGAAGTAATCTTTTCCCCGGGACTTGCCCTGTGGGAAGCGCCGGTCTCCCTGTCTGTGGAGGCCGGCGTTTCCGTTTCCGAAACCCTGCGGAGGATCCTGACCGCCTCCGGAACGGAGATTTCATTGCTGGCTTTCCCCGGGGAAGATCCTGTCCGCACCCGCGGGCAGGCTTTTTACGGCCGGGCAGCGGAATGCGTGAATGAAGCGCTGTCCGCGGTTCCGGCCTGGGCCGGCCTCAGTCCCGCAGGACTCCGGGTGATTCCCCGGGAAGGACTGCCGGTAAGCCTGTATCTTTCCGAAAGGGATCTGATCGACGTGCCCTCCTTTACGGACGGGCAAATGATCCTGCGGACTACTGTGACCGGATGGCCGGTCGGGGAAAAAGTCTCCGTAAAATGGAAAAACGGGTCCGCAGAGGGACTCGTTGTGGAACGGAGGGTAGATGCCAATACGATGAACGGGAAGTGGGAAAGTACGCTGATTATAAAAATGAATACTTTGTGATCGCCGTATTTCATTTCTGCAGCGCTTATAGCTTGCAGAAATGAACGGCTGTAACATGGCAGTCGTATTCCGCAATCTCAATGGTCGCAACTCTACACTGTAGAGCTTGCTCCCTTTCGATTGACCTCAGACCCGATGAGATTCCCGCCACTGGCGGTCATCGGTTCTTCGCCCCAAATCAGAGATTTGGACAACTGCTCAACAACTGAAAACTGAAAACATAAAAATGATAGTTACTTTTATACCTAAACGGTCCAACAGGGTGGTGAGTAAATATCATTATGCATTGTGCATTGTGCATTATGCATTAACAGTGTGGTATTCCTTCCCGTCCAGCGTTTTCCAGGTAAAGGTGCCGTTTTCGAGGATCATGTAGCTTCTTTCGGAACCGGCTTTCGGGATGGAGACAGAGCCGGGATTCAGGCACAGGACGCCGTCCCGGTGATCCCAGGCGGGGATATGGGTATGGCCGTAGAGCAGGATATCGCCGGGCTGAAGCGGCGGCATACGATCCGGGTTGTAAACATGGCCGTGGGTGGCGTAAATCCGGAGGCCGTCAATGCACAGCAGGGCATAGTCCGCCATCAGGGGAAAGTCCAGCACCATCTGGTCCACTTCCGTGTCGCAGTTTCCCCGGATGCAGAGGATGTCGTTCTTTCGCGCGTTCAGGGCGGGAATGACTTCCTTCGGGGCATAGCCGTCGGGCAGGTCGTTGCGGGGCCCGTGATAAAGAACGTCGCCCAGCAGGAGCATCCGGTCCGCTTTCTCCCGGTCATAAGCTTTCAGCAGTTCTCCGCAGTACAGGGCGGAACCGTGTATATCCGAAGCAATCAGCAGTTTCAAAGAAGGTATCTCCTTACACATTTCTTTTATCGAGGTGACAGAATGAATAATTCGACTGAAACGGAGAGGTTTCCTTCCGGCATCCAGGCGCTGAAGACGGAGATTCTTGCCTCCCTTCACTGTGCCCTGCCGGGGACTGTGGAAGCCTTTGATCCGGAAAGTGGGACGGCTTCCGTCCGCCCGGCGGTGAAACGCAGACTGAGAAACGGAGGACCCTGCGAAATGCCGATGCTCCGGGACGTGCCGGTTTTTATGCCCGTGCCCTTTGAGGTGAACCCGGGGGATGCCTGCCTGCTGGTTTTCGCAGACTGCGACATTGATGCCTGGTTTGAGTCCGGCGGGGCGGAGGTTCCTTTATCCGGCAGGCAGCATTCCCTGTCAGACGCCTTCGCATTCGTCGGATTTCGAGCGAAAGGAGTTTGAGAATGTTTATCAGACCTGTGGATGATTCCGGCGATATTCTGCCTGTATTGTCTGCTTCCGATTTGCTGACAGGTGTCCGGGCAGAGTCGGAACTTGTCCGGAACCGGCTGCGGCTGCTGACCGGAGAATGGTGGGAAAACCCGGCCTGGGGAAACGGCATCCTGGAGATGCTGAAGGAATCCAGGCTGACGGAAGCGGATCAGCAGGTGCTGGCCAATTATGTATCCGGCTTCATAAGGAAAACTCCCGGCGTACTAGACGTCCGGGAGGTAAAGGTTTCCGTTGAGGGAAGGCAGTTCCGTTACTCCTGTGAGATTGTTACGGAGAACGGGACGGCCGGGATCAGTTATGAATACTGATCCGGTGATGCGTTACTGCACCTTTTCGAATAAGCCGGAGAAAATATTGGAGGGATCATTCAGGCGGAGGTGCTCCGGAAACTTTTCAGGGAAGGTACAGGAATGACGGACAACAAACGTGTTGTCATCTTCTATCGCCTGATAAGAGATCTTGAAGTTGTTCTTTCCCACGCAATATTCGACATAATCACCGTCGGTAAAAAAGTCATTGGAGAGTTCAAAGTTATAACGGGTTTTATCAGGGAACGCATGATCCGTATGACTGGATCGGAATTCATAATAATCCGACCAGGGGCTCCGAAGGAGAGTGAGGGTTGCGTCGGGATTGTCGAAATATGCGGACGGTTCACTGACAGCCTTGTATTCAGCGATAACCTTCGGTTCTTCGGTTTCGGTGACAGTAACGGGAATGACGCCTTCTGCCAAAGAATGATGGACCGGATTGCCTGAGGGATCCTGATCAATATAAGCCAGGGTATAGCCCAGTTCATATTGGGCAGTATCCGGGATCGCATCCCTGGCTGCACTGATGACCGTGGAGCCGTTTTCAGAGGTAAAGGAAGGCTCATTCCAGTAAGAATGGAAACCGCGGTCAGGATCAGTATCGTTGTCTGTGGTATCTGCCGGTGAGTTGAAATCAACAATCAGAAGCTGATAATGATTGTCAACAGCCCATTGATAAATGCTTTTCCGCTCGTCTATTCCCAGTTTCCTGACAGAATCATTCATGATGTTGAGAGTGTTTGCCACAACCAGGGTCTTTTCGTTTTGGGGCAGCACTTCAACCTGCAGGAATACACCGTACCCGTCTGTTTTTGCTTCTCGGACTTTCAGGGTGGCAAAGTCCGTTCCTATGGCTATATTTTCAGACATGGTAAAGGAATAACGGGCGGTCAGTATGGGCATGTTACCCTCAATGGAAGTAACATCCGCATAGATCTGGTAGTAAGATCCGACTTTCCAGGTAAAAGGATAATCTTCAGAGCTTTCAACGCAGACCGGCAGATATTGACCGTTTTCACCGACGTTGATGATTACCCGGCCTAAATGGTCGTCCAGGAAAGTGTTTTCTACGACACCTTTGACACAGTACACCTGGCCGATTCGGGCTTCTGCGTTTTCATACAGGTCAGAGAGGGATTCGGCTGTGACTGCCCATGCCTGTGCAGAGTATTCTTCAAGTGGCGGTACCACTTTTCTTGCTGTGCTGTTACCGGTTGGAGTGCCCGCGCGGGAGGACGTCAGGATAAACTCCTGCATCTGTCCTGAGACAAGGAACAGGGACAGCTTTTCGGGAACATCGTTAATGTCACAGGCACGCCTGAAGACGTATGGGTCGTTGTCTCCTTCCGGCTGGATTTCGACTCCGGGCAAAATGCTGACTGAAATGGGGATGGGAAGGCCGTTATCATATTCGAAAATGGAGGTACCCGTATATTCCTGGGCATCATGCGTGTTATTCGTCCTGATTTCATAAAAATCAGAATAAGAGGTTCTGAGAAGCGAGAGGGTTATATTCGGATTCTCCGGATCTGACGCGCGTCTGTATTCCGCAATCACTTCCGGTTTCTCCGGTTCACCGATCGTGAAGGGAATGTTGCCGAAAATTTGCGGATCAATACTGATGGCAGAGTCATGAACGGCATGGTCTGTCAGCGTCATGTCCCAGGTCTGAAGCACAAACCCAAGCATATATTCTTTCGTGTCCGGAAGCAAATTGCCGGTGACATAAATGAGAGTGGCGCCGTTGTCCTCATATTCCGAATGGTTGATGCAAAGGGAATCAAAAGCAGGAGCAGGAACAATACCGGTTTGCTGGTCAAATGGGGCGTCCACAACACCAGGCGTCAGGGGCTCAAACGCATTGCTGAAGACAACGCGGATGATTTCTTCATAACCGTGTTCCCGGGCCCAGCCCATAACGGTTTGCCCTTCGTAATCCGGTGTTTTCCCGATTTTGGTAACTGAATCAGAATAAGGTTTGAGGCTCCAGTTCAGGGCAAGGCTTTTCTTTTTCCGGGGCATGACTTCCACGGAAACATATACTGTATTCCCATCAATTCCGGTATTCCGGATGGAAAGCGTTGCCAGGTCTGTTTCCACAACAGAAGCTGATTTTGCAAGCTGGGTAGCGACCGTGGGTGTGGGGTTGATGGCGTCAATATGCCCGTCCGGGGAGATGCCCGGAATATAGCGGCGGCCCAGGACAATGCCGGTGACAGCCAGCACCAGCGCGGCAAAGGAGGCAATGATCCGGGTGGAATATCTCCTTTGCGGGCGGCTCTTCTTTTCCGCCTGCATGTTCAGCTGATCCAGTGTATCAATGACGGACTGCCGGAAGTACTCATCCGGCTCGCCCAATGCTTTTCTGAAATCTTCATTTCGTTTCATTGTCTTCAAGCGCCTCCTCGTTCAGGATGTTCCGCAGATGGGCCCGGGCACGCATGAGCCGGGTTTTGACAGAATTGACAGGAATCTTCAGGATTTCCGCGACATGCTTTACGTCATATCCTTCAACATAATGCAGGATGACGGGGACGCGTTCCTTTTCCTTCAGCCGGAACAGGGCGTCCCGCAGGTCGATATAATCCGGTGCCGCCAGTGACCGTTCAGGGAGTTCTTCAACCGGGAACTCCCTTTTTCCATGCCGCTGGATATCATGGCACACGTTCAGGAGAATGCGAATGACCCAGGTCTGCAGATAGCGCTCATTCTTCAGACTGTTTCGCTTTTCCCAGCTGCGGCGGATGGCCTCCTGTACGGCATCCTGCTGATCCGCCTCGATCAGCAGCTGGCCGCGGGCGATCCGGTAGAGCGTGGGCGTCATCCGGATGACGGCCTCGGTAAAGGCTTCGTTGGTCACTTTGGTTCCTCCTGAAGATCATCTGTCCGGGTTTGAATCCATCCGTTAGACGGAGAAGCCGGAAAACAGGTTTCATTTTAGCATAAAAGTTTTTTTCCCTGAGGAAAACAAGGAGGTTTTATGGCTTATTTTGCCCCATACATTGACGCTGCGGGCATTCATCTTCCGACCTATGAGGATCGGCTGGAAGAGCTGACAGCGGCGTACAGGAGCATCTTCGGCATTGAAGCGGATCTGTCCGCTTCCGTGCCGGATTACCAGCTGCTTTCCGTTTTTGCCAAAGCGCTGGACGACGTATCCGCCCTGATGCTGCAGGCCTATAACAGCCGGAATCCGGCGTATGCGACGGGCCAGGCGCTGGATCTGCTGCTGCCCCAGTACGGGATCACCCGGGAGGCCGGGGAGACCGATGCTTCGGTCCGTGACCGGATCCGGCATTCCCTGGCAGGCCGGGGATCAGGTACCGCGGATGCCCTGCTGGCGGCGGTGAAAGCCGCCAGGGGCGTCCGGGACGCGGTGATGTACATCAATGAAACGGACAGTACGGACAGCATCGGCATTCCAGCCCACAGCATCGCCGTGGTTACCCGGGCCGGCGGGGCAAACGCGGTGGCCCAGGCTATCTATGACAAAAAGGCGCCGGGAATCGGAACCTGGGGCAGCAACTCCGGCATCGCGACGGACGCGGAGGGGCGGGAGCATACGGTGGCGTTTACCCGGTTTACAGAAAAGAGGATCTTTCTCCATTTGTATATCCGGGTGGTGGAAGGCGGAAACCAGGAAACAATCCAGAACGCGGTGCTTCCCGCGGTAACGGAGTACCTGGACAGCCTCGGCCTGACGGTTTCGCTGAACGTGCCGCAGCTGTACGGGGTTGCCTATGCCGCGGATCCGTCCATCGCGAAGACCTTTGTGGTCACGGATGTCCAGGTCAGCGTGCCCGGAGTTTCCGGCGTGATCCGGGATCTGGTTCCCTGCGCGTGGAATGAAAAGATCTCCGCGGCGCCGGGTACGGGCATTACGATACATTTTGTGTAAGGGGGAAAAAGGAATGGAATGGCTTTCTCTTTTCCCGGGCGCCTCCCGGGACCGGCCCCGTTTTATGGCGCTGGTGGAGGCAGTGCTGTGGCAGGCATCGGACCTGGCGGCACTGGCTGCGCAGCTGCAGGCGGGGTTTTCCTTTGAAGAAGCGGAAGGGGTTCAGCTGGATCAGATCGCGGCAGCCATCGGGTTGAACCGTACCGATATTGGAACGGATGTGCCGGATGAAACCTTCCGGCAGTACCTGCTGGCGAAGCTGGCCCTGTGGAGCTTGGACGGGACAAACAAAACCGTCCCCGAAGTGCTGGGTATCGCCCTGCCGGGCAGTACGCAGACAGACAACGGGGACGGAACGGTTTCCATAACGGGCTCATCACCTGTGGAGGTGAGTAAAGTATTCCCGATCCCAGCGGGGATCGGGACAATGCATAATGCATAGTTATGTGTTGACCGTAACTCCGTGGGCCTTCATCAGCTCATAGAACTTTTTCCGGCCGAAGAAAAAGACAAACTTGTAGTTGCTGTCATTCTTCATATGAACGGAAACCGCCGGAAGGAACGCAGCCTTGTCACTACCGACATAGGCGATATCCGTATACCTCATTTCGAGGTTCCGGTATTCAGCGGGAATTGTCAGTTTGCCGGTTCTGTAGGTGATGGCCAGATCATCCGCGATGATTTCACCGCCCAGTAAACCACGGTAGCAGAAACTTACGATAAACATTTCTTTCTTCATGATATCTTCCTCCAAATGCGGCGAAAGCCGCTTTTTTACTGCATACATCATATGACAGCCGGGAATCCGGAAACAGGGCAAAAAGAGAAAAATAGACATTGCTTTTTTGCCTCGAAGGCAAAATGAATTCAGAAATCAGGATCAATGAGCGGCAGATCTCTTTTTCACTACACGTTCAGGAAGGTGACAGGAACATCATCATAGTACAGGCATGAAAACAAAATTATGAATTATGAATTGTGAATTATGAATTATTTTTAAGGGGGAATTGAATGATTACACCGGAAGCATTGATCGTAAAATTCCGGCAGGCGCTGGACGAGCACTGGGGCTATATCTGGGGTACGGCCGGGGAAGCCTGGACGGAGGCAAAACAGAAGGAACTGGAAAAGACAACGGATTCCAGCCGGGCCCAGGGGCGGAAGTACGGGAGCAAATGGATCGGGCACACGGTCGCTGACTGCAGCGGCCTTTTTTCGTGGGCTTTTAGGAAGCTGGGCGGGACGATGTACCACGGCTCTGACACCATGTACCGGAAATATTGCGTGAACAAGGGAGAACTGAACAAGGGGAAGCGGACGGATCAGGGAACCCTGAAGCCCGGCACCGCGGTCTTCGTCTGGAACGGCAGCAATTACAGCCATGTGGGGCTGTATGTGGGCGATGGAATCGTGATTGAGGCCATGGGGACGATCAAGGGCGTGACTACGACAAAGGTCAGCGCCGGGAAGTGGACGCACTGGGGAGAGCTCACCGGCGTCGATTACGCCGGTGGGAATGAACAATTAACAATGCACAATGAACAATTAAAGGGAGTGAATGACCATAAGACGATTCTGAAGGGCTGCAAAGGAAGGGTTGTTAAGGAGTGCCAGACAAAACTGGTTGAGTTGGGATATGACGTGGGTTCGTGTGGAATTGACGGCATATTCGGGAAGGCAACCCTGGCAGCGGTGAAGGCGTTCCAGAAAGACCATGGATTGATCGTAGACGGAGTAGTAGGTCCCAACACCTGGAAGGCGTTAACAAATCATAATTGTGAATTATTGAGCAGTTGTCCAAATTTTTGATTTGGGTAACAACTGCCATGCTACAGCTGTCAAAGTCCTGAAGGGACTTTGGTAACAGCGATCACAAAATTATGAATTGTGAATCGAAAGGAGTGAAACGGATTGAACATCGAGACGATTGTGGTCGCACTTATTACGGCGGGGTTCGCGTTCCTGGGCGTTTATGTGAGCAACCGGAAGCAGACGGCGCTTGTATCCTACCGGCTGGAAAAACTGGAGGAGAAAGTGGATAAGCACAACAGCGTGGTGGAACGGATGTTCCGCCTGGAGGAAACCGTCAAAAACCTGCAGGACGAACTGAAGGAAATCAAACATCTGTAAGGAGGAACGATGATGAGAATTAACTGGAAAGTGCGTTTTAAGAACAAGGTGTGGCTGGGAAGCTTCTTCAGCCTGGTGGTGGGCTTTATCTACAGCCTGCTGGCGCTGTTTGATGTGTTCCCGGCAGTGACCCAGAACCTGGTGGTGCAGCTGTTGAACCAGGTGCTGACTTTCCTGGGACTCATCGGCGTGATCGTGGATCCCACTACTGCCGGACTGGAGGACAGCGACCGGGCCATGGGGTATGAGGAACCCTGGGGAGCGAGCTGAATGTCAGCCCTGTGGGCTGTCGGCGAAGCCGAAATGAAGTGAACGAGTCAATCGAAGCAAGCAGCGGGTTGAAGCGTCAGCGATGCCTGCTGCGCCGACTGAGATTGCGGATACGATGCTGTGAACAATTGAATTGATATATGTCAGGCTGCTGCTTTCGGGCAGCAGCCTTTTTTTGTTGTGTGGATGATATTTTGATGGTATTGTTTATTATATATTGAAGCATTGAGGAGATGATTCAGATGAAAATAAAGATCCTTTGCATCATTGCCTGTCTGGTAATTGGCGTCAGCGCTTTCCTCCCTTATTTTTCTGTTTCCGGGCTGGGAATAACGGTATCGAAAAGCCTGAAAGACAGTAACGACTGGATTTATATTCTAATCATTGCCGGCGCCGCTTTGGTTTTCTCCATTATAGGGAAATATTTACCGGTAATATTTCTGGGAATGGCTTCTTTAGCAATGTTTTTCATTGAGAACAACAGCATTACAACGAATCTGGGAAAAGAAATAGATGCGTTGGCAAGATCCTTAATCCAGAACAATATGGGGTATTATTTCCTGTTGGCAGGTTCCATTGCCCTGATTATTTTTGCCGTTCTTGGTCTGGCGGGAATAGGGCGGAAGAAGTAAGAGCTGTTGAATTCTGCAAAGCGGACACCGAATATCTTCGGTGTCCATAAATGTTTACGGTATTGTTACACTGCGGCCGCTGAAGCCATGATATAATCGGCACAGGGCACAGAACCCCTGAACTGTTTATGTTTTGGACTGAGGACGGTGATTGCCGGATGATGCACGTGAAAACATTTGCCGGTTTTGCGCCGGCATTTTCTGAATTAAAACCGTATAAACAGTCCTGGACGTGGCAGGAACTGCGCTGGGGCTGGCAATATGAAATTGTAACGTTATCGGATATGCTGTCCTATGCGATGGAAGCGGCGAATGAGGACAATCCGTTGCTGGATCTTGTGATCGACCTGATTACGGAAGATCGTTACAGTGAGAAACTGGAAGAGAAAGTGGAAGCCCTGTGCCGGGCGGAAGCTCCTGAATCAGATGACAGGATGGTATTTGTGTGGAGCTACGTCCTGCTTGCATGGATCTATCATACAGAGCGGGAAGAGGAACAGCTCAAGAACAAAACACAACATGTGTACTGCGCCTTTGGCCATTGGGACTATATGAGTGTACTGATCGGCTGGATGCCGCCGATTCCGGGTGAGTTTGTTTCAAGACCCTGGAGCGTCCGGGCCCAGCTGCGGAACTATCTGATAAAGCATGAACCTGAATTGAATCAGGAACGAACCAACGGCGCCGTTTGTGATATAATGCCTCCTGATGCTGATCCCGGAGAGACGGAAAAAACAGACTTAGGAGACTGGAACATGAAGAAAAGTTTTCTGGCAATTGATCCGGTATACCGCGAACAGATGGAGCACTATACCCTGAAAGATATGGCAGCGGCGCTGATTTACTATGCGCTGTTTATGGCGGCTTATTTCTGGATGGGCTGGGAGCAGGCCCGGACAGGGCGCTACCTGATCGAGGCCGGCAACCTGATTCTTGCCCTCATACCGGTGCTGCTGTGTGTGAAACACCTGTCCCATGTGGGCATTACCCTGCGCAACCTGAAACCGTCCCTGCTCATGGGAGCGGCGATCGGACTGGTATTCCTGGCAGCCTGGACCGTTATTCCCGGGATTGTTTCCGGGGCGAAGCTGCTGCCGGCGGGTGAGATCCTGTACAATGTGTACCAGTATTTCATTATCATCGGCCTGTGCGAGGAGATTGCCTTCCGCGGGTTTATCCAGCCCCGGCTGTTCCCGGCCCTGAAGAAGGAATGGCTGACGATCCTGGTTGGCGGCATATTGTTTGTGCTGATGCATATGCCTTTCCAGATGGCCAGGCGGGGGATGGGACTGGCGGAGTACTGGCCTACCTTTATTGCGAATGCGCCCATGCAGTTTGTCTGGCATCTGGTCTGCACCTGGCTGTACCGCCGGTACGGGAATATCTTCGGCTGCGCTCTGCTGCACGGCCTGGTGGATCTTTCCATGGGGATTTTTGGCTGATTTAAGCAAAAAGCATTCCGGGCTGAAAGGAGAGGGAACGAATGTACGTGGTGTTGATACTGCTGTTCCTGTTTCTTGTGTGCGATGAAATACGTGCAAAACGCAGCCTCCGGAAAGCCATGGGGATTAAGCAGCCCGTCGGGAAAGTCGGGAAAATTGGAAAGGCTATACGGAAAGCGGTAAAGGCTGCGGTAAGGGAATTTCGGGAAGCACGGGAAGACAGCTGGGAGTTCCATAAAGCGATTCAGGACGCCCGTTGGGAAGCGCGTGAAGCCCGGATAGAGAAAGCCGGAGAGCGGATGGATGCTGTACTGGCCGGGATTGAAAAACACGGTAAAAGATTGGCGCAGAAGACAGCAGGACGCATGAAAACGCTGCAACTCGAAATCGAAGCCCGGAAAGCCCGCCAGGAGCTGGAAGAGGCGGAGAGTGTTCGCGAAGTGAAAGCGAAGCCGGTGACTGCGGACAATGAAGCGCATGAAAACATGGAGCTGGTGCTGGATCTGGAAAGGGATGCCCGTACGGCAGCCATGGCCGCGGATGTTCCGACGATTGAGTTTCCGGAAGAGGACGACAAATACTTTTCCTCCCGTAAATATGAATCCGCGGATGATTAGTCTATTGGTTCATTCAGCCGCCTTCGGGCGGCTTTTTTGAAAAAAGAAAAGATAAAATGCGATGAATGTGGTTTTAAATCGCCTGTACAAATGCAGGAGGTGAACGACAGATGAGCAATGTTACGGGCTATGACACTGCTCCGGATCGCGCTCAGAAATTTGAACAGCCGGCGGGGCCACCGGTATGTTTTCTCTATTGGAAAAATATAGCTGGATATTTTACGAACAGAATCCTTTTTTGACAGCACCTGAGGTGTTATACTGCTTCCATACCGTAAAGCATTCCTGTTTGAAAGGAGGGAGAACGAATGCTCGGACCGATCGGACCGATTTTGATGGTTGTATTGTTTCTGGTCATGAGACTGATTGTTTGGCTCTCCCTCCGGGATGTCACGTTGTACGGGAAAACCAGGAAAAGCGGAAAGAGTATAAAGAAAACCGCGAAACTTGTGATGAAAGAAATCCGGGAGTTCCGGGAAGACAGACGGGAATTCAAGGAAGCGATGCAGGAAGCTCGCTGGGAAGCGCGTGAAGCACGGTTAGAGAAAGCCGCGGAACGGTTTGATGCTGTGATGACAGGAATTGGAGCGCTGGGGAAGAAATGTGCGCGGAAGACGGAAGACGGCGTAAGAGCGCTGAAAGATGGAATTGAAGCCCGGAAAGCTATCCGGGAACAGCTGAAATCAGGAACTATCGAAGAAGCGCAAACTGAGCCAGTGATCCCGGTCGACGAAGCGTTGATGAACCGGATCATAGTGCGTGATCTGGAAAAGGATGCGGCCCGTACGGCTGCCATGGCCGCAAATGTTCCGACGATGGAGTTCCCGGAAGAGGACGACAAATACTTTTCCTCCCGTAAATATGAATCCGCGGATGATTAGTCTATTGGTTCATTCAGCCGCCTTCGGGCGGCTTTTTTGTTTTTGAACCATATCGGAGGAAGAAAGCCCCCTGTTGCAAACGTCTGTTATTTAGCGGCTTGCCGGTAACAGACGTTTTTTATTTTTTTCGCTTAAGTTTTGCAGCCGTGTTTCGTCTAATTGGATGAGGAGGTGATGACGGTGGGAGTGATTCAGGCGCCGGATCAAGCCCAGATTGACCGGCTGGACCGGATGGTCCAGCAATATGAAAAAGACCTGCTGCGCCTCTGCTGTCTGTATCTGAGAGACTGGAACGCTGCGGAGGATGTTGTGCAGGAAACCTTTCTGAAGGCATTCCGCCATCTGGACTCCTTCCGGGGAGAAAGCAGTGAGAAAACTTGGCTGATCAGGATTGCGCTGAACGGATGCAGGGACTACAGGCGGAGCGCCTGGTTCCGCTACATTGATCCCCGGGTATCCCTGAATGATCTGCCTGCGTCATCAGAGCCGCCGGACAGCGAGCATGTGGAACTGACGCTGGCGATCATGAAGCTGAAACCGAAATATATGGAAGCCGTCCTGCTGTATTTCTATGAAGGATACTCCATGAAGGAGATCGGGGAAATGCTGGATATCACGGAGGCTGCTGTTTCAGACAGAATCCGGAAGGCAAAACAGAAACTGAAGCAGGAACTCGAAGGGGGGCGGGCATGATGGCAAATGATCAGGAATTGATGATGAACATCCGCGCCGCGATCGACGACTGTACACGGGGAGTGGATGAAGCGCCCTCGCTCCGCTATGAGATTCTGCGCAAAGCGAAAGGAGAAGAACCCATGGTTAAGAAAATATCAATGACATTGGTAATTGCACTGGTGATCCTGGTCCTTGCGGCCGCGGCGGTGGCTGCCACGGTGCTCTGGAAGGACGCCGGGGAAAAAGTGGCTGAACTGGAAGGTGAATACGGATACTATGATACCTGGGATACAGCCACAAAGGTTGAACTGGTCCGGGATCTGTATGAGATGGAAGCCCTGAAGGGAAACGCGGATGCTGAGCGCCTGCTTCAGGGTGAAGGCGTGACAGACGCTGAAAAAGACGCCCTGTGCGACCGGATCATGCTGGACTATATCGGCGAGGACCAGGTTGATATGATCTGCCTGGAGACGATCCTGTCCACGCTGAATGACGTGGAGGGTGGTACGCCTGCCTGGTCTGTGGAGGATAAATACTGGTATAACCAGATGCTGGAGAAATACGGCATGCTGACTTCAGAAGACCCGAAATTTATCCTGCCGGAAGAAGGCGAGATCAACCAGGAAGAAGCAGTCCGGATTGCGCGGACGCTGCTGGAAAGTAAGAGCGACAGGGACCTGGATGACGGCATTATGAGCCCGTATTTTGAAGAAGATATTGCCGGACGGCGTATCTGGACGATCTGGTATGACCTGAGAACCGACGGAGAGTTCAGGGGCAATCCCCTGTATGTTTATCTGAAGGCTGACGGAACAGTGCTGTCCTATCATATTCCTGAACTGTATGCGCTGCATCTGGTAGGCATGATCCCTGACGCGGAAGCGGTTCCGGAGGAGCAGGCGCTGGCAACCGGACGGAAAGCTATGGCGGAGAAACTGGGAGTGACGGAGGGCGTACTGAACGGCGTGAAGGCATATTATACAGTGAATGAATACGATTATGCCAAAACGGTTGACGGTAAAATGGATGAGTGCCAGTGGCTGGTGGACTGCGTGGAGCAAAAAGTGTATGCAATCATCAGCCGGGACGGGACGTTGGTGGACGTCAAAAAGCACTGACAGGGAAGCAGATCCCGCGAAAGCGGGGTCTTCTTTTTTTCCTTTTTTCGAAACATGCCTGAAATGGCTTATAAACCAACCAAACGACTGATTGCAGGGGGAGGGGAAAAGTGCTATAACATCGCAGCAAACTAAATGTTTGCAGAAGGAGCATGAATGCATGGCACGTACCATGACAAAAGATCTTACGGAAGGGAGACCGCTGAAGCTGGTCCTTTCCTTTGCAGCCCCGCTGCTGTTCGGAATGCTGTTCCAGCAGTTCTACAGCTTTGTGGATACGGCAATTGTGGGCCGGTATCTCGGGGCAGAGAAACTGGCGGCGGTCGGTGCCACCGGTTCGGTGAACTTCCTGGTGATCGGCCTGTGCTTGGGCTTCTGCTCGGGTTTTGCCATTCCGATTGCGCAGGCTTTCGGGGCGAAGAACGAGCATGAGGTGCGCCGGTGCGTATGGCATTCGGCTGTGCTGTGCGCGGGACTGAGCCTGCTGTTCGGCCTGGCAGCCACGCTGCTGTGTAAACCGCTGCTGCGGCTGATGAACACCCCGGAGGAAATCCTGGATTCATCCGCTTCCTATATCCGGATCATTTTCGCGGCAATTCCCTGCTGCGTGCTGTATAACATGGCCAGCGGCATTCTTCGTTCCCTGGGGGACAGCAAAACGCCGGTGGTCTTCCTGGTGCTGGCTTCCCTGGTGAACATCGTGCTGGACCTGGTGCTGATCATTTATGCCGGGATGGACGTGGCCGGTGCGGCGGTGGCTACTGCCATCAGCCAGCTGATTTCCGGCATCGGCTGCCTGCTGGTGATTATCAAGCGGTTCCCGATCCTGAAACTGACGAAGGAAGATCGGCGGTTCTCCATGCGGCGTGGACGCTCCATGCTGGGCATCGGCCTGCCCATGGGTCTGCAGTTTTCCATCACCGCCATCGGTTCCGTGATGGTTCAGTGGTCCGTGAACGGCCTGGGTGTGAACTCCGTGGCAGCCGTGAGCGCGGCTTTCAAACTGAGCATGTTCTTCTGCTGTGTGTTTGACGCCCTGGCTTCCACCATGGCGACCTTCGCCGGGCAGAACATCGGCGCCAGGAAACTGGACCGGGTCCGGCAGGGTATGCGGGCAGCATCCGCGGTGGGTTTGATCTACTGCGGCCTGGCCTTCGGTATTGTGCTGCTGTTTGGCGACGAGCTGCTGGGCCTGTTCATTGACAGCGGCGAGAACGCCGAGGTCATGGGACTGGCTTTCCGTTTCCTGAAGATCAACGCGGCGTTCTATATTCCGCTGCTGTATGTGAACATCCTGCGGCTGTGCATCCAGGGCATGGGATATACCCGGGTGGCCATGTTCGCGGGCCTGGCGGAGATGCTGGCGAGAACCGTGGTGGCGCTGTTCCTGGTGCCGGCGGCCGGGTTTGTGGGCGCCTGCTTCGCAAACCCCGCGGCCTGGGTGATGGCGGATCTGTTCCTGTTCCCTTGCTATTTCAAGCTGGTGAAGTCCCTGCACGGGCGGCTGCTGCCGGGTGTGGAAGCGGACAAACAGGAAAAAGGAAAGATTGTCGCGCTGAAAAGTGCGTGAGAAAAAGTGACAGCGAAAGGCTGTCACTTTTTAATTCACAATTCATAATTCATAATTCAGAATTTTTTTTTCTTCACGCAAGAGATTCCCTATTGCTTGAAGGTTCACTTCTCCGGAGGAGACAATATGTAATGACCTCCATTTTGTAGGTTCGTGGATTTACCTGTATACTACAAATGGATGAACAAAAGTGGTAACAGGGTTTACCGCATACAAAAGGAGGTCATCACATGAAGTATACCACAGTTTACGTTGGA
>JAFRQX010000003.1 GCA_017428385.1 Clostridia bacterium
TCGGAACTGTCCATACAGTAGATTTTTGAAAGGAGGGGTGTCCATGATTTGGGGACGTTGCAATTTTTTTATCGTCCACACATCAGGGGATGTGTCCCCACCCTCAAAATTACATGTGTCCATTTTCCGGGTCTCAGTTTACAGACGAGATAAAACACTCAAACACTTAACACTTAAACACTAGAACGGAATATAAAACACAAAAGGCCATTAATCCGGATATCGGTGAAGAGCGAACAGTTGACTCTATGTCAGGAGGGAACGAAGGTTGGACAACAACGAAAACAGGACGGATTCAATGCAGGTGGATAAAGACCGTCAGATTCGGCTGGTTGTTAACAACGGCCAGGAAGAGGGCACAATTGATTTTGTGAATGTCCTTCACAATATGAAGCTGAAGAAGCACATTTTCGCATGGGTGTTGGTGCTCTGCCTTGTTATTGGTGTATGTGCTCCGCTGCTTCTGTATCAGTTCACTAAAACGCCGCTGACGGTGTCATCTGTTGTGACGCTGCGGTATGAGGCACCCGTGGCAAAGGATACAAAGGCGATCCGTGAAGGGAAGAAAACGCTGAAGGAAGCGGAGTTCGGACCGGTCGAGGATCTGACTGCACCGGATGGGACGGAGCTGGATCTGAACCAGATCACTTCTTCGTATGTGCTACAGACGGCATTGGACAGCATGACGTTGTCTAAATCGATTACTGCGGATGTGCTACGGAACAATATTGGGATCCGGACTGTGCTGACAGAGGAAAGCCAGCGGACAAGGGAGGCTCTGGCAGGCCTGGCGGATGCGAAAAATGCAGATGCGTATAAACAGCTGCAGACAGCAGAAACGACATATGAAAATAGGTTTATTGTGACGCTGACCAACGGATTCGGAGATGAGGACAGCAGGGCAAAGATTGAGCTGAAAGATGGAGAACTGAAGCTGTTGCTGGACCGGATCCTGACGGTATATAACGACTATCTGGTACGGACTTATGCGGATGTTAAACTTCCGGATGATACATTCTCCGTGATTGATACCCAGGATCTGGACGTATTGGACAGTCTGGATCAGCTGCGGGCAGGTTTGGATGCTCTGTACAACTACTGTGACGCGAAATCGGAAACGGTAAAGAATTACCGGAGCTGGAAAACCGGCCGCAGCCTGACGGACTGGATGGAAACCTTGCAGACCTTCAAAAGCATCAATGTGGATTACCTGTACGCTATGGTGAGCGAGAATGCGATTACCAGGGACAAATCAGCGCTGCTGACCAGCTGGAAATACATGATGCGCATGGCGCAGAACGATCTGGATCGGACAAATGATAATATTACCGAGACAGAGAAGCTGCTGAAGAACTACAAGAATGACGAAGTGTTCATCTCCATGCAGGAGAGCGATGCCGCCAAGTCTACAAAAACCGCGACGGAGTACTACAACAACCTGATTCTGCAGCAGACAGAGTATTATGAAAAAGCTGCAGAGCTGAAGGCTTCCATCGCTGACTATGAAGACCGGATTAAGCGGCTGGATGCGAAAACACGGACGGATGTAACAGCTGAAGTGGAGGAAGAACTGGCCCGGTCTATGGCTTCCGCGCAGAGCATGTATGCCAGTGTCCGTGAACATATGGAGGAGGTTCTGGAAAGCCAGACATACACTACCTTTGAGGACCACAGTGCACCTCAGGGGAAAGAGCAGAGTTTTATTACTGCCAACCTGAAAAAAATCATCATCTTTACGGTGCTCTTTGTGGCACTGGGATGCGGTCTGTGGTTCCTGGCTGGGCTGGCTCCTGAATTTTCCAAAGACAGAAGAGAGGAAGAATACGGAAAGGAGGCGGCTGCGAAATGACGACTGTGAAGAAGACACATTGGCTGCGGAACACACTGATTGTGCTGATTATCTGCGGCCTGATTGGAACCGCACTGGCAGCCGTACTGTTTTTCAGCGAAAGCAACCAGACCTATGCAACAGCCGCAATCCAGTTTTCATTTGACGGAGCAGCGGAGGGAAAGGCTCCGAACGGATATCCCTTTGACGTGAGCGGCATTACATCGGATGAAGTGCTGGAGATTGCACTGAAGGCGTCCGGGCTGGAAGAAACCTATACCGCGGAACAGCTGCGTACGAGTATCAATGTGACCGGTGTGTATCCGGAGAAAATTGCGGAGCAGATGACGAAGTATGTTTCCCTGCTGGATACGAACGCGGATATGCAGGCAACGCTTTCCGATTATCACGCGACACGGTATTCCGTTACGCTGTACAACAATTTTGATCCCGGTATCAGCTCCGGAAAACTGACAGAACTGCTGCGGAATATCCTGACGGTATATCGGAGTTATTTTACAAAGACTTATTCCGCCAGCCTGGATAAGACTGATCCGATTACAGATCTTAAGGAATACGACTTTGCCCAGCAGCTGGAAGCGATCCGGACCGGTGTTGACCAGGACAGCCGTTACGCGAAGGAAGTACAGGAGCTGGCTCCGGATTTCCAGCTGAATAGCAAGAGCTTCGGCGATATTGCTGTACGATACCAGAACCTTGGTAAGGACATCGATCGCCTTGAAGCAACTATCACGCTGAATGCGGTTTCCAAGGATCGGACGCGGCTGCAGAAACGGTATGAAATGGAAATCCGTACGCAGGGATTCCAGCTGGAAAGCCTGACGGAAGAACTGAAACAGATTGAGGAACAGGTGAATGCCTTTGAAAAAGACGGCATTATCTATGTAAGCGCCAATGGAGCGCTGAGCCGGGTGGGCAGTACTTCTTCAGATACCTATGACAAGTTGGTGGAGAAACGCAAGAACGTTTCAGACAAGATTGCGGAAATCAACTCGACGATTGCACTGTATCAGGCACGTCTGGACGATATGACGGGCACGGCTGCAAAAACAGCGGACGACGCAGGCGAGGCTGAAGATGTGACAGCAGTGGAAGAACTGACGGCCGCTGAAAAGGCGGCTTTGCGGGCGGACGTTGAGAAGAAGATCGAAACCCTGCGAGTAAAGAAAGATGTTGTCAGGGCTGATTTCGCCACGATGCTGGATGCATATGCGGCTCAGGAAATCAACGAGAAGACAGTTTCTGTGAGTGAGTTGAAATATAAGTCGCCGAGCGTTCTTTCCGGAGCTTTCATTGTGAAAGCGATCAAGACTGCCGGACCGTTCTGTGCGATTGGATTCATGGTATGCATGGTTCTGCTGATTATCAGCAGGAGGAAAGAAGAAAAAGCGATCCGGCAATAAGAAGGAATACCGGATCTGAAGAAACGGAAGGAGCCTGTAGGCAATGAAGGAAAAAAGCTTGTCCATTCATATGATGCTTCCGGGCTTTCTGTTCGCGGTGACGTTGTTCATATGTGCACCGGCAGGTGTGTATCATGCTGATGCGGGTGGATTCTGGTTTTCTTTCGGTGACCTGCTTCCGTATCTGTTCTTTTTCACCGCGGCAGCTTTTGTGCTGATCACGGTTCTTTCCTGCATTCTTCCGCGGAAGGTTTCTGGTGTTTTCAGGGCAGGTGTATACGCCTGTTCTTTTCTTTTTTGGCTGCAGGGAACTGTACTGGGACAATTATCCGGGGTTCTGAACGCGGTGCTGTGGACTGCGGTGATAATCCTGTTTATTGTCCTGGCGATCCTGCTGAAGGATAAGTTCCGCCGGATTGTGGAGACGGCTGCCTGCATCCTGCTGGTTGCTCAGATTGTGACGGCAGGATACCTGTATTTCAAAAACCAGGAGAGCCAGCCGGAAGAACCGAGATTCCTTTCACAGAAGGATGAGTTGGTTCTTTCGTCGGAAGCCAATACGGTGGTGTTTGTTCCGGAAGCATTTGACGGGCAGCTGATGAAACAGCTGCTGGAAAAATATCCGGAGGAAACGGCAGGGATACTGCCGGATTTCACGTTTTATCCCGATACTACCGGCGGCGTGGCCGGGGCAAAGTATGCCATTCCTTATCTCCTGACAGGGAAGACAAACATTGCCAAACAATCCTATGAGGAATATATCAGCAAAGAATTCAATGCTTCCCCGCTGATCCAGGAATTATCCGGCGGAAAGTACAGTACGGGAATCTATACCTCCGGACAGTATGTGGATCTGACCCGGGATGATGTGATTGATAACGCGGAAAAGGGAATACCGAAGGCTTCTTCAGCTTATGAATTGACGAAACAGTTTATGAAGTTGACGGCGTCAAGGATTGTTCCTGCCCAGATGGAATCGCTTTTCAGGACATATTCCGGAGAGTTTGAAAAACTGAAAAATTCAGGGAATAATGAACCGTATGGCATTGATGACGCAGCGCTGTATCAAAGGCTGACAGGGGAAGGTATTGCTGCTACGGTGTTAATCAATAAACCCAGTTTCCGCTTTTATCATATGAGCGGAGTGAGTGAACCTTACACCCTGAACAGGAATCTGGAGCATGTGCCGGACGGAACTGGAACGGAGGAAGAACAGGCTCTCGGAACGCTGCGTATTATCGCGGAATACATGGAACAACTGAAGAAGCGGGATATTTATGACCGGACCACGGTGATTGTGATGGCGGACTGCGGCTCTCCCGACCACAGTGATCTGGGCCATTGTCCTCTGCTGATGATCAAGCTGCCTGGTATGGATCATCCTTTTGAGATATCCGATATTCCGCTTTCCTATGCTTCTATGCCGGAATACCTGGCTGAGGTACTGCGGAATGGGCCGGTTTTGCCGGATCAGTGGCAGCAGACGGGAATACGGTATTTCTATGATCAAAGTGAAGAGAATGGTGTGCTGAACCTGAAGGAGTACGTGAACCCGGGCCCGGGAACAGAACAGAAACTGGCGGCGACCGGCATCGTATATCACGGAGATACAGCCCGGAAAACGAGGAAGTATACCCTGGATACTGAACTGTTCTTTGATGCACGGGCTACAGCGGAAGATTACCAGGTGTCCGGATTCTATGAACATGAGGATGGGTTTACCTGGACATGCGGAAATGACGCGGAGATGCTGTTCGAGCTCCCGGAAGAACCGGGTGACCTGGAGATGGTTCTGCGTTACAGAACATTCAATGGTTTGCAAAGCGTAGGCGTCTGGGCCAATGAGAAACTGGTGGATATCTATTACGCGGACGGCGAAATGGAAGAACTTGTGATTATTCCCAAAGGGACTGTTACCGGTACGCAGCTGCGGATCCGGCTGGAGCTGCCGGACGCCCGGTCTCCTGCTGAAACAGGAGAAGGAAAAGATACCAGGATACTGGCGCTGGCTATGCAATCGCTCGTCATCAGAGAGGCTGAACTGGAATAAAGCCATTAGAGCAGTGGATGCGAAAATACAACAGGCATCATTTTGGTACGGTTGCTGAAAGATAGTTACAGAACCGGTTTATTGTGGTATGTAAGGTATTGTTGATTATCAGCAGAAGAAAAGAAGGAAAAACGCAACAGTATTAAGAATATAGTTATCCGGAGGAAGAGGATCTGGGGAAAAACTGAAGATGATTGGAAGCCGGCGATATAAATCAGACCGGACTGGTTGTTTTTGTCCGGGATGACACGGAAGGGGTATATCCGTGAAGGATAGACGGCGTTTATCAGTTCATTCTGTGCTGCCCGGATTTTTATTTGCGTTTACGCTGTTTGTATTCGCACCGGTGGATCTGTATTTTGCCACAGCAGATGAACTGTGGTTTTCTCCTGTTGCACTGGCCCCCTGGCTTCTCGCTTTTGCAACAGTGGCTTTTGTGACCATTACGTTTCTTTCCTGCGTGCTTCCGCAGAAGTTTTCGATTGCTTTCAGAGCAGGTGTATACGCCTGCTCTTTTCTTATGTGGCTGCAGGGGAATGTGCTGGTAACAAACTACGGTACGCTGGATGGCTCGGAGATCGATTGGTCCGTTTACCGGTTGGGGGGCATCCTGAATGCCCTGCTGTGGGTGGCGGTCATTGTTCTTTTCATATTTCTCATGTTCCGGCTGAAGAAGAAATTCCGCAGGATTGTGGAGATCGCTGCGTGCATACTGCTGATCACACAGGTTATTACGCTGGGAGTTTTGTTAATCCAGTACAAAGGTGTACAGCCGGAAGAAGATCGTTTCCTGTCAAGGAAAAATGAGTTGACCGTGTCGGCGGAAAAAAACGTGCTGGTTTTTGTGCCGGACACCTTTGACGGTTATCTGATGACGCAGATGCTGGAAAAGTATCCGGAAGAGACGGCGGAAATGCTTCCGGATTTTACGTTTTATCCGGATACGGTGGCGGGTGCCGCCCGGACGAAATATGCGATTCCTTTTATCCTGACGGGAGACACCAACAGAGAAGAACAATCCTATATGGAGTACCTGGTTAAGGGATTTGAAACTTCTCCTCTGATCCGGGAACTGGAAAAAGGGAAATACAGCACAGGATTCTATACATACAAGCAGTATATAGATATGAGCCGGGATGACGCGATAGATAATGTCGATACCGGGGTACCAGAGGTCTCGTCCGGATACGGACTGACAAAGCAGTTTATGAAAATGGTGGCCTTACGGTATGCGCCATCCCTGCTGGTACCGGTTCATTGGATGTATACGGGGGATTTTGAACGCTGGAAGAGCACAGACAACAAGGTGGCCTACAGCCTGAATGATGCGGTAATATACCACCGGCTTACAAGCCTGGGATTGACGGCATCGGCAGAGAAGCCATGCTTCCGCTTTTATCATCTGGTGGGAGCTCACGGCCCTTATGTGCTGGACCGGGATCTGAATAATGTTACGGATGGGAATGGAACGGAAGAGGAGCAGGCGCTGGGCACGTTGAAAATCATCTCGGAATATATGGAGCAATTGAAGAAACTGGGGGTTTATGACCAGACGACAGTAATTGTACTGGCAGATCACGGCTATGGCGGACACAGCTATATGGAATACTGTCCGCTGCTGATGATTAAATATCCCGGGACAGCTCATGCGTTTGAAATTTCCGATATTCCGATTTCCTATATTTCGATGGCAGAAATTATGACGGAGGCACTGCAAGGGGAACTGTCTTCTCTGGAAAAATGGAGGCAGACGGGACCGCGATATTATTACTATCAGAATGAAAAAGATGGTATTCTTGATTTGACAGAATATGTGATTGACAGCCCGGGAATCGGAAAGGAATTGAAACCCACGGGTTTCGTATATCATGGGGATACATTACATAAGGACAGAAGTTATGTTCTTGGAACGAAAGTGTACTTTGATTCCAGAGAGACAGCCGGCAACTATCAAATATCAGGATTTTGTGCCAATGAAGGTTATTATACCTGGACAAGTGGAAACACTTCAGAAATGTTGTTTGAAATACCAGAAACATCGGGTATGTTGGAAATGATTCTGGAGTATGGAACGTTCTTTGGGGAACAAACGGTGAATGTGTGGGTTAACGATCGGTTGGTTGACATTTATTATGCAAATGGGGACACGATAGAATATGTGACGATTCCGGAAGGAACCGTCACAGGAAAAGAACTGCGGGTTCGGCTGGAACTGCCAGATGCGTGTTCTCCTGCTGAAGCAGGATTGGGAGAAGACGTGAGACAACTGGCACTTTCGATGCAATCGCTTGTAATCAGGGAAGCGGAAATAGAATAAAGCCGTCAGGGTGACGGCTGAAGAGTTTGAAGATGTTTGTTATTGTGACGGGGATGCCATTGCTCTTTGGTTGCCAGTAATAGCAGGGTAAATCCATATGGCATATAGATCAATGCGTTTTCTATAACGCTGTATACCATGAACAGACCGAGCATCATCAGCTCAGTATACTGTTCTTGTTTATAGTACTTCCATGCAGTCCAGGAAAGTAAAACTATTACTAGAATCAGAGAAACAATACCATAATAAATTAATAGATGACAGAATAAGTTGTCTATAATAAAGTCACTTTGTTTAATCACGGTGGAACCAAATATAGGGAGACCATGATCCTTTAGCAACCAGTATGGATAAATGAATCGAAGGCTGAAGGTTTGTCCTTCCTGAAATGAATATTTAGGAACTGCATAAATTGTTATGATGCTGAAAGCAGCAGCAATGATAGGCAATAATATTAGAAGACCAAAAGCTGTTTTCGATGATTTTTTCAGGGAAAAGAGTTTGTAAAAGCCCAATAGGGAAAGAAGAATAAGACAAATTGCTCCTGTGCGGCTGTAAGTAACAAGGTATACAGCTACCGCTAATGGTAAGGAAATGATTGCTGTTATGATTGGATGATTATTCAGCCACAGATGCCAAACTAACAATAGTATCGATAGAACTATTAAGGCTGCAAGGTTTGGATGCCCCATTCCAAGACTGTAACCTGTTCCTGCATAAACAAAGTCTACTGTTTTATTAGTAACCCATCCTGTTGTGAAGCCTATGGCAACAAAAACAAGGATAGAGCATAGACTACCTAATATGACTTTTGCGGTTGTACGGGGAGTTGCTGCTAGATTACTGAGCATAACTAAAGTGAAGAAATCACTAATTAACATATATCCGGAATCTATGAATACAAAATATAAGGGAATGTTAACGACGATGCATATTAATGCTCGTGCAGGAGAGAGACGGAATTGAGCTGCAAGGAGCAGAAGGCCGACAATATGCAACCAGGGATAAACTCGAGCGGCCAGAGGAGAAAAGATATCCAGACCCTCCTGAGTCCAGCCGATATAGCCGCTCCGAATATGGTTGTAATAGAAATAGAGGATCATTACGGTGTAGAAAAGCACCATAAGGATAATGCGGCAATAACCGGGAAAGGGCAGATGGCGGATGGCCAGGGCCGCAGACACAGAGATGAAAAGGCCCAGGCAAATCAGGAAAGGATTAACCGGTAACAGGCCGATTTCCTGCGCAAAGAGAAGAAGCGCGACAAAAACGGTACAGGTCATGCCTGGCAGGATCAAGACCTCCAGGATACGGGACCATCCTTTTTTTTCACTCAGCAGGTTTTTTGCCTGCTGAAGAAGACGTTTTTCGGAAATTAAAACAAAAAGAGGCAGGAGGATAGCAAAGCTGATCCCTGCCCGCGTCCAATAGACGGCAGACTCGATATATAATTCTGCAGAAATAATAAGGCTGGTTACAACAGCTACAATAATCGAAAAAAGATTACGACGCAAAAAGGAAACAAAAGAACCCATCGTAACCCTCCCGGATGAGTATTCAACCGAGCCGGGAAGCGCTGCTTCCGGCTGTGCTTCTCTTCTCTGCCCATAGTTTACCATCAAAAGCATATGCCCGCAAGCCTTGTCCCGGAATGGCTGTTTATGGTAAACTTAACGTGGTTTCAAAGGACTTTGTGATATGGAAGGAAGGATGTCGGTTGATCATTAAACGGAGAAGGATCCTGACAGTGGCTGTAATGTGTACAGTTGTGCTGACAGTATGTCTGGCTTTTTCCGGAATGGCGGAAACCGCTCCTTCCCTGGACGGGATGCGGATTTTCCTGGCGGGAGACAGCAGGAGTTCCACCGATTATACATTCTATAAAGAGATCCTGGAGCAGAAAACCGGAAGTGTTGTCCTGGTGGAAGGCGCCAGCGGATGCACGGTAGCTTATAATGCTTCAGACGCATATTTTGAACGTGTTGCTGAACAGGAACACGATTTTTCCATATGGCTTGTAGGCGGGAATGATCCCGGGGAAGCCGGGACAATCGGAACCTTTGACGCAGCTTCTTCCCTTGCGGAACAGGGAGAACCGGTGGTGCCTGAGACGGATCTGTCCCAGGATTACAGCGGGACAATGTTCATCCAGGCTGTGGATCACATGATGAGGAAGTATCAAAACCTGTTTGCCGGAAAAGAAGAGGCGCCGGTGATGATCTTCTGCACCGATCTGCCGCAGCAGCGGGACGACGGGGACAGCCCCTGGAGCCAGCAGGCCAACTGGGAACGAAAACGGCTGGCAATCCTGGAATGTTGCGCGAAGAATGGGGTGGAATGCCTGGATCTGTACACCCTGTGCGATTTTGATATGAGCCAGGAACCGATGTTCCATGCGCCGACGGATACAATCCATGACAACGGCGTTTATTATATGGACGGACTTCATCCGAATCCGAAGGGAATTGACAGGATTACTGACTTCGAGATTGAAGTGATGGAAAACCTGTTGGGAGATAAGCTGGATGAAGCAGCCTGAAAACATTCAGGGAGGAAAAAGGAAGATGAAGACAACAGCCCTGATCATGGCCGGCGGCCGCGGAGAACGGTTCTGGCCTATGAGCCGGAAAAGTATGCCCAAGCAGTTTCTGCCGCTGACGGGGACAGAAAAGACCATGATCCAGAGTACGGTGGAACGTATCCTGCCGCTGGTGAATATGGAGGATATCTATATTGCCACGAACCGGGAATATTTTGCGCTGATCCGGGAACAGCTGCCGGAGCTGCCGGAGGAGAATATTCTGTGCGAGCCGGCGGCGAAGAATACCGCACCGTGCATCGGCTGGGGCGCGGTAACGATGCGGAAAAAGTACGGGGACGCGATGATGATCGTGCTGCCGTCAGACCATGTGGTGCGTCAGCCGGCGCTGTTCCGGGGCGTGCTGAAAAGCGCCATGCGGACGGCGGAGGAAACGGGCGGTCTGGTGACGCTGGGTATTTCCCCCAAGACGCCGGATACCGGATATGGCTATATCCAGTACGATACAGAAGAAGGCACCGGCTTTGAGAGCGCGTTTAAGGTAAAGCGGTTTGTGGAAAAACCGAACCTGGAGACCGCAAAGCAATACCTGGCCAGCGGTGAGTATCTCTGGAACAGCGGTATGTTTGTGTGGAAAGCTTCTACGATCCTGAACGAGATTAAGGAGAAACTGCCGGGCAACTACGAGCTGCTGGAGAAAATAGAGGAGTCCATCGGGACTGAAAATGAAGCAGAAACGGTGGAAGGCGCCTTCGCCCTGATGCAGTCCATCTCCATCGACTACGGCATCATGGAGAAGGCGGAAAACGTGTACGTGCTGCCGTCCAGCTTTGGCTGGGATGACGTGGGAAGCTGGCTGGCAGTGGAACGCCTGAACCCCGGAAATGAAATGGGGAACGTGATTAAGGGCGACATCGTCTCGGTAGGTACTTCCAGGTGTATTGTGCAGGGCGGAAAGAAAATGATTGCGATGGTCGGCATGGAAGATACGATTGTTGTGGATACGAATGACGCACTGCTGATCTGTGCGAAGGACAGCGCAGGAGAGATCAAGAAGGTGCTGGAGGTTTTACGGGCAGTTAACCGCACAGAATTGCTGTAAGCAATTGGTGCGATCGCCCTTTGGGCGTAGCAAGGGATTTCTCCACGCGGGCACTAAGTGCCCTTAGTCGAAATGACAGCCAGATGCTGTGGATCATTCGGATGGCTCACGTTGTCATCTTGAGCAAGGCCGGAGGCCGCGTCGAAAGATCTCCTCATCCGTTGACGTTCGGGAAAGTAATAGGAACACAACTATACATGAAATACATTCAACTGTAACAACACGTTATCAAGGAAAAGGAGAAGAGAACATGAAAAAGGCATTGATTACTGGCATTACGGGACAGGACGGAAGCTTTCTGGCTGAACTGCTGCTGGAAAAGGGATATGAAGTGCACGGCATTATCAGAAGGAGTTCTGTGCCGACAACGTCCAGAATTGATCATATTCTGGATAAGCTGGTGATCCATGAAGGCGATCTGACCGACTCCTCCAGCATCAGCCGGATCGTTGGGAGTGTAAGGCCGGATGAGATCTACAACCTGGCGGCACAGAGCCATGTACAGGTTTCCTTTGAAGCGGCTGAATATACGGGAGACGTGGATGCCCTGGGTGTGTTGCGGATCCTGGAAGCGGTGCATAACTCCGGACTGGACAAGACCTGCCGGGTTTACCAGGCCTCCACTTCCGAACTGTACGGCAAGGTGGAAGAGGTGCCCCAGAATGAGAACACTCCGTTCCATCCCTATTCTCCCTACGCTGTGGCGAAGCAGTACGGCTTCTGGATGATCCGGCAGTACCGGGATGCCTACGGCATTTATGCCTGCAACGGAATCCTGTTCAACCATGAGAGCGAACGCCGCGGAGAGACCTTTGTAACCCGGAAGATTACCCGGGCGGCCGGACGGATTGTCTGCGGACTGCAGGATCACCTGGAGCTGGGTAACCTGGACAGCCTGCGTGACTGGGGCTACGCGAAGGACTATGTGGAATGCATGTGGCTGATCCTGCAGCAGGATGAGCCGGATGACTACGTCATCGCAACCGGCGTTCAGCACACCGTGCGCGAGTTCACCACCCTGGCTTTTGCCCATGACGGCATTGAAATTGAGTGGAAGGGCGAAGGCATCAACGAAAAGGGATATGACAAGAAGACCGGCAAGATGGTTGTGTGCGTGAACGAGAAGTGGTACCGGCCGACGGACGTGGTCAACCTGTGGGGCGATCCCACCAAGGCCAGGACGAAGCTGGGCTGGAATCCGCAGAAGACGAGCTATGAAGAGCTGTGTGCGATTATGGCGGAACACGATCTCAAGCTGGCTAAGCAGGAAGCCGGAATCAAATAATTAACAATTGTCCGCTGCAACGGGGGAAGGGGAGAACGAGATCTCTCCATGCGGTCTCCTTCGGATCCCTTAGTCGAGATGACAATTGAACGCCTGGGATTACCCATGGCGAATAGGATGACATAACAAAAACGAGATATCCATTAGGATACATGGAAGAATGATGAAGAAAGCGTTGATTACCGGCAGTGAAGGGTTTGTTGGGAAATACCTGCGGGCGGAACTGACTGCCAACGGATATGATGTGACAGGCCTGGATCTGGTGCCCGGAGAGAAGACCGTGGCAGTGAATCTGCTGGAGCCGGAAGCAGTGGAAACGCTGCTGAAGGAGCTGCGGCCGGAAGTGATTTTCCATCTGGCCGGCCAGGCCAATGTGGGCCTGAGCTGGAAGATTCCGGCGAAGACAATGGAGATCAATATCATTGCGGCAGTGAATCTGATGGAGGCGGCACGGAAGTACTGTCTGGATTGCGCCATAGTGCTGGTGGGTTCCAGTGATGAATACGGGAACCTGCGGGAGAAGGGAAGCTCTGTCTCCGAGGAGACGGAGATGCAGCCCGGAACGCCGTACGCCATCTCCAAGATTGCCCAGGAACAGATGGGCAGGGCTTACGCGAAGGCTTACGGTATGCGGATCTGCATGACGCGGAGCTTTAACCATGGCGGTGCCGGACAAAAGCCCGGATTCATGATCCCGGATTTTGCTTCCGGAATTGTGAAGGTGGAACGCGGGGAAGCGGACGCGGTAAGCGTCGGGAACCTGACTTCCAAACGGGATTTTACCCATGTGAAGGACGTGGTGCGGGCTTACCGGCTGATCGCTGAAAAGGGAAAACCCGGCGAAATTTATAACGTCGGATCCGGGAAGACCTACAGCGCACAGGAAGTGCTGGATATGCTGATCGGCATGGCAGAGTGTGCGGTGCCGGTGAAACAGGATCCGGCGAGGATGAGACCCAGCGATACGCCTGTGATCTGTTGCGATCATTCCCGACTGACGCGGGACACGGGCTGGGAACCGGAACATGGAATTGAAGAAATAGTGAAGGAAACGCTCGACTACTACCGAACGCTGTGATGTTCGGTAGTAGTCGAAATGCATAATGGGATTTGCCCTTCGGGCGGAAAGCATGAAAGGCTGAAAGGACCATACGAATGATTGAAACGCTGAAGGAGATCTGGGCTTACCGGAGTATGATCCGGTCGCTGGTGCACAAGGATCTGCGAGGCCGGTACCAGGCGAGTGTGCTGGGCTTTCTGTGGACTTTTATTGTGCCGCTGTGTCAGCTGGCAGTCTACTCACTGATGTTCAGTATCATCATGAGAGGAGCTGCGGTAGAGAAGTTCTATCTGTATGTATTTGTGGCATTAATTCCCTGGAACTTCTTTTCCGCCTGCCTGACCGGAGGCGCCAGCAGCGTGGTGGCGCAGCAGAGCCTGGTGAACAAGATTTATTTTCCCAGGGAAGTAGTACCGGTTGCTTATGTGACCAGTTCCTTTGTAAATATGCTTTTATGCGAAATCATCGTTATTCTGGTAAGCGTGTTTTCCGGTGTCCCATTCAATGTCCTGGCTTATCTTTGCCTGCCGCTGGTGATGCTGGTGGAATATATATTCGCACTGGGTGTTACGATGATTATCAGCGCGATTGACGTATACTTCCGGGATCTGGAGCATATCCTGGGGGTTGTTGCGATGGCGTGGATGTTTGTGACGCCGATCATGTACGATTCAAGCATAGTAGCAGGGAGCAGATGGTATTCACTCTACCAGCTGAATCCGATGAACATCATTGTGACGGCGTACAGGGATATCCTTTATGCAGGGAAGGTGCCGGAGCTGACGAAGCTGGCAGTTTTGCTGGGAATCAGTATAGTGCTGCTCTGGATCGGTTTCCTGGTATTTGGCAGACTGAAACGGCGGTTCTCGGAGGTCATGTAATATGAGCGAAGTAGTCATTGATGTCCGGAATGTGAAGAAGATGTTCCGGGTGTACCGGGACCGCGGGAACACACTGAAGGACAGGATCCTGTTTGCCGGACGGCGGAAGTACGAGGAGCACTGGGTGCTGAACGGGGTTTCGTTTGAAGTGAAGCGGGGCGAAGCGGTCGGCCTGATCGGCCAGAACGGCTGCGGCAAGAGCACTACACTGAAGATGCTGACGAAGATCCTGTACCCGGATGAAGGAACCATTGAAATGAAGGGCCGTGTTTCCAGCCTGATTGAGTTGGGAGCCGGTTTCCACCCGGACCTGAGCGGCCGTGAGAATATTTATACAAACGCATCCATTTTCGGCCTGAGCCGGAAGGAGATTGACGAGCGGCTGGAGGACATCATCGCCTTCAGTGAACTGGAAGCGTTTATTGACGATCCGGTAAGAACTTATTCCAGCGGTATGTATATGCGGCTGGCTTTTGCCGTGGCCATCAACGTGGATGCGGATATCCTGCTGATTGACGAAATCCTGGCGGTGGGCGACGCCGCGTTCCAGGCCAAATGCTTCCGGAAACTGCAGGAAATCAAGGGTCGGGGAACCACCATCGTGATCGTGAGCCATGCCATGTCCCAGCTGGAGCTGATCTGTGACCGGAGCATCTGGATCGCGGACGGGCTGGTACGCATGGACGGAAAGCCCCGGGACGTGCATCCCCGCTACATGGAATGGATGAGCCGGAAGACCCAGCAGGAAGAGAAAAAAGAGGATGAGCGGGAAAACGGAGAAGTTTCCGAAACGGACAATGAAGGAAACCTGAAACGCTGGGGCAGCGGGGAAGCCCGGATGACCGGTGTGAAAGTAATTGGAGCAGACGGAACGGAAAAGACAGACTTTTCTCCCTGGGATCCTTTTACCATTCATATTGACTATACGGCGCAGAAACCGCTGGAGGACGCGGTTATCGGTCTGGCTATCTACCGGAGCGACGGAACACTGGTCTACGGTACAAACACTCTGATCGATACCTCTTCTCCGGTGACGCTACAGACAAGCGGAACAGTTGACCTTAAGATTGACGGGCTGTCGGCGGCAAACGGAAGCTATTCCATCGACCTGGCCATCCACCGGCCGGATGGATTCAACTACGACTTCTGGCGGGATATCTGCACAATCCAGATTGCGGATAAAGTGCAGACGCCGGGAGAGATCGCCCTTTCTCACCAGTGGGACATTCATTAACGACAGGAGAGATGACCATGGGAAAGATCAAAAAAATCATCGGAGCCTTTGTTCACGCGCCGGATCGCTTTGACACACTGGCGGAACGCATCGCGGACGTTTCTCAGATGATGAATGAGCGGTTTGACAGCTTTGATGAGCAGTTTGACGGACTCCGGGGACGCATGAGCGAAGCGGAAAGCCGGATCAACGATTCTGAGCCTCACTTCTTTGAGCGGCTGTGCGAGGATCGGGGAATGCTTTCCCGGCTGAACCGGGGATTGAGTATCTCTCCTACGATCTGGGGGGATCCTGATCGGTTGGAAATCGATGAAACAGCGGCGGTTTTCACCTGCTTTTTTAACACTAATTCCGGACGAATCAAAATCGGCGAATCCACCTTTGCAGGATCCGGCGTGAGTGTTCTGGCAGGAAGTCATGATCCGCAGCTGACAGGGTTTATGCGGCGGGATACAGAGACGACCGAAGGCTGCGACATTGTGATCGGAAAGGGCGTATGGCTGGCAAGCGGATGTACCGTGCTGGGCCCCTGCACCATCGGGGACAACGCGGTAATCGCGGCGGGTGCGGTAGTGACGCCGGGAACTGATGTGCCGGCAAATACAATCTGGGGAGGAGTGCCCGCAAGGCAGATCAGCCAGCTGGAAAATAAACCGATGTCGGTTGACAATCCGGCGGTACAACGTGCCTATGAGTATAGTAACGGTATCTTGTTTGGTGACGGTTGGGGTGAAAGGACTCCGGGAATATGCGAGATTCCCGGGCACTGGATGTGTAAAGAAACAGCCGGTTTATTTACTGATAAGACAGAGTGGAACCTGGAATACCGGAAAGAAAAATACGGAGAGAACAAGATCCGTGTGACCGGCCCGGCAGGAGAAACAGAGATAACATTTACTGCTTCAGAAGGAAAACAAAAGATTCTTTTGCCTGTGCGGGAAGGCGAACTGGGAGAAGTTCGTTTGATGAACGGAACAGGCGAGAAAGTATTTATGGCCTGGTCCCGGCCTGGGGAGGCTGAGGAAACCGCGAAGCAGGCGGAGGAAGAGGGAAACATTATGACAGATACCGTGGCAAAGGAAGAAGCAGCGGTAACGACAGAGGGAAAACTGGATATCGAGAAGATTATGGCGGAAATCCGGGCGGAGGCGCTGAAACGGGCTCCTGCGGAGGATTTGCCGGAGTTTGCGAAAATATCCAAAGAGAACGGCAGGGCCGGTGATCAGCTGAAGGAGCAGGTGAAACTGCTGACGGATGACTACGTGATCCCGGTAAGCTATCAGGATCCGAGCCGGAATCCCCTGAAACGTCTGTATAAAAAAATTATGGTGAAGGCTGTGAATTGTGCCACCGCGCCGATGTCCGTGCGGGTGACCGAAACGAACCTCGCGCTGAAAACCGCACTGGAAAAAGCGGTGGAAGTGATTGAAGCGCAGGAAAAACGGATCGCGGAACTGGAGAAGAAAGCGGAATGAAGATCGTTCAGCTGCTCCCGACGATGGCATTCGGGGACGCGGTAAGCAATGATGCCGCGGCGATTGACCGGATGCTTTCGGAAATGGGATACAAGACAGCAGTATATGCCTCCAATGTGGATTCGCGTCTGCCGGAAGGTACAGCGGCCCACTGGAAAAAGATGAAGGATCTTCATGATGATGATCTGCTGATTTTTCATGCCTCCACGGGGGATATCCTGAACCGGAAGGTTCCCACCTTCGGCGGTCGTAAGATGATGATTTATCACAACATTACACCGTCTTCCTTTTTCCGGGGATATTCCCGGGCAGCGGAGGAACTGACAGAGACGGGACGCCGGCAGATCCGGAGACTGGCGGACCAGTTCCGCTACTGTGTGGCGGATTCTGACTATAACCGGTTTGAACTGCGACAGATGGGATATCAGTGCCCGATCGACGTATGTCCGATTATGATTCCGTTTGAGGATTATGACAAAGAGCCGGATCGGAAAGTATTAGGCAAATACCAGGGAGACGGGTGGACAAACCTGCTGTTTGTGGGGCGGATTGCGCCGAACAAGAAGCAGGAGGATGTGATCCGTGCCTTCTATTATTATCACAGGGACTATAATCCGAAGAGCCGACTGTTTCTGGTCGGAAACGACACGGGAATGGAAAACTACCGGTATCAGCTGGAAAACTATATCCGGGCGCTTGGCCTGTCAGGCCGGGTGATTTTCCCCGGACATATCAGCTTTGCCGCAATCCTGGCCTATTACCACCTGGCGGATCTGTTTGTCTGCATGAGCGAGCACGAGGGCTTCTGTGTGCCGCTGGTGGAAGCCATGTATTTTGACCTGCCGATTGTGGCGTACGCGTCCTCCGCTGTCCCGGAAACCCTGGGAAAGGGCGGACTCCTGCTGGACAGCAAGGATCCGCAGGTAGCTGCGGCGGCGATTGACCGGATGGTCCGGGACAAGGAGCTGCGGGCGAAAATCTCGGAGGAACAAAAGACACGGCTGGCGCAGTTCCGGTATGAGCAGGTCAGTGCGACAATGAAGAATTGCATTCTGAAAGTGGCCGGAGGGGAACAATGAAGAAAATCGGATTTGTGATGCCCTGGTACGGTGAAAAAATCGGCGGAGGCGCTGAGGCGGAGCTGCGCGGAGTGGTTCATCACCTGCAGGATGCGGGAGTGGAACTGGAAGTGCTGACAACCTGTGTGGAAAAGTTCGCCAGCGACTGGAGCGTCAATTTTCACAAACCCGGCCTGACGGAAGAAGCGGGCATTCCGGTACGGCGCTTTCCGGCGCGCAAGCGGGATGATGCAGCCTTCGGCCGCGTCAACAATAAACTGATGATGGGCCAGGCGGTGACTCCGGGGGAAGAGGAAATTTTCTGCCGGGAGATGATCAACAGCCCGGAGCTGTACGACTACATGCTGGAGCATGAGGCTGAATACGGCTTGTATGTTTTTATCCCCTATATGTTCGGCACTACATTTTATGGATGTCAGATCCGGCCCGGAAAAAGTGTGCTGATTCCGTGCTTCCACGATGAGAGCTACGCAAAGATGCAGTGCTTCAAGGATCCGTTTTCCCAGGTGGCCGGCATGGTTTTCAATGCGGAACCGGAGCGCCTGCTGGCTGAAAAGCTGTTCGGGGTCAGGGGAGACACCTTTGCGACCTTCGGAATTGGAATGGACACCGACCAGACGGGCGACGGAGAACACTTCCGCCAGAAGTTCGGCATCAAGGATCCATTCATCCTGTACGCCGGACGGAAAGAAGCCGGAAAGCGGGTGGATATGCTGGTCCGGTACTTTGCGGAGTATAAAAGAAGGAATCCGGACAAGCTGAAGCTGGTACTGATCGGCGGAGGACAGATTGATATCCCCGATAAAAAGAACGTCATTGACCTGGGGTTTGTGGATATCCAGGATAAGTACGACGCGTACAGCGCAGCGGAACTGTTCTGCAATCCGAGTGAAATGGAAAGTTTCTCGCTGGTGCTGATGGAAAGCTGGCTGGCGGAGAAACCGGCGCTGGTGAACGGCAGGTGTGCGGTGACAAAGGACTTTGTACAGCGCGCCGGCGCGGGATTGTACTTTGACAACTACGCGGAATTTGAAGGGACGATATCGTATCTGACACAGCATCCCGAAATTGCCGCGGAAATGGGCCGGAACGGACGGCAGTTTGTGCTGGAGAACTTCCGGTGGGATGTGATTGTGAAAAAGTACCTGGAACTGTTTGAAAGATTGGGAGCGTAATGAAAATGGTGAAGATCGCATTCGTCTGTCAGCGGTACGGGCTTGAAGTGAACGGCGGATCGGAACTGCATTGCAGACAGCTGGCAGAAAAGCTGGCTGCTCTGTATGACGTGACGGTCTATACAACGTGCGCACTGGATTACACGACCTGGGCCAACCACTATGCCGAAGGGGAAGAAACGATCAACGGCATAAAAGTGAAAAGATATCCTGTGGCTAAGGGCCGTGTGCAGGAGAGCTTTGACCGGATCTCCGCAAAGGTGTTCTCCGGCGCGGGACACAGTGACGCGGAGGAAAAACAGTGGCTGGAAGAACAGGGGCCGTACTGCCCGGCGGTGCTGGAGGCGGTGGCCAAGGAACATGGGGAATACAGGGCGGTGTTCTTCATGACCTACCTGTATTACCTGACAGCGACAGGCCTGCCGATGGGGTTCCCGAACGCGATGCTGATTCCCACGGTGCACGATGAGCCGCCGGTCTACCTGCGGCACTATGAGAAGGTGTTTGCCGCAGCAAAACGGATCTGCTGGAACACGGAAGTGGAGAAGGCCTTCGCAACAAAACGGTTTCCTGTGATTCGGAATACACCGGGGATTATGGTGGGCGTCGGAATAGACGGTCCGCAGGGAGAACTGCCTGAACTCCCGGAGGAACTCCGCGGAAAACGGTATCTGGTCTATGCCGGACGGATTGACGAGAGCAAGGGCTGCGGCGAAATGTTTGACTTCTTCCTGCGGCTGAAGAAAGAGCAGAAAAGCGACCTGAAACTTGTACTGATGGGCAAGCCGGTGATGAAGATTCCTGAACATCCGGACATCATTCCCCTGGGCTTTGTGAGCGAGGAAATGAAATTCGCGGTGATGAAGGAGGCTTTTGCGCTGGTGCTATGCAGCCGGTTTGAGAGCCTGAGCATGGTGGTGCTGGAAAGCATGCTGATGGGCAGACCGGTGCTGGTGACCGAAAAGTGCGCGGTACTGAAGGAACACTGCATCCGGAGCGGCGCGGGACTGTATTTTGACTTCTACCAGGAGTTCGCCGGATGTGTCCGCTGGATGGAAGAGCATCCGGAGGCATACCAAACCATGCGGGAAAGCGGGGTACGGTATGTGAAGGAAAACTACAGCTGGGACGTCATCACGGAGAAGTATCACGCAATGATTGATGGTTTTGGGAAGGAGTGACGGTTGTAAACATTTTTTTACATCACTAGATGTAGTATGGAATACACCAAATGACGGAAGTCAGACACAATTAGTCGAAAATGCGTCAAACATATGAAGAAACAATGAAAAATCACTCTTGAAAACGTAATTTTTTAAGGGTATAATAACTATAATTCCGACCCGATGGGCTTTTGTGAGAAATACACAATGGCGATCCGGAGTCCATCCGCGAATTAACATGGATTAGGGAAAGGAAAGAATGACATGAAGAAACTGGCTTTGTTCCTGGCTCTGTGCCTGCTGGTGAGCAGCATCGTGCCTGCCGTTGCCGAGGAAGCTGAAGTGATTCCTGCGGCTGAAGAAGTCGTTACAGAAGCTGCCCCTGTTGAAGAAGCCGCTCCTGCTGAAGAAGCCGCTCCCGTTGGGGAAGCTGCTCCCGTTGAGGAAGCTGCTCCTGCTGAGGAAGCCGCTCCTGCTGAAGAAGCCGCTCTCGTTGAGGAAGCTGCTCCTGCTGAAGAAGCCGCTCCCGCTGAGGGAGCCGCTCCTGCTGAAGAAGCCGCTCCTGCTGAAGAAGCCGCTCCCGCCGAGGAAGTCGCTCCTGTTGAGGAAGCTAAGAAAGAATCCATGACGAGGAAACTCGCCAATGGTACCGTGCTGTATGCGGATAAGGAACTGACCAACGAGATCGGCGTCCTGGACGGCGATGCGCTGGTAATCCTGACTGCTGTGGAAGAAAAGGCCGCCAGCATCCGTTATGCCGTGAAGGAAAACGGAGCCAAGACGGTTAAGACTGCCTGGGTGAAAGCTGAAGCCCTGAAGGATGCCGGCGACGCCGACCTGCAGGAAACCGAGCTGAAGGCTGTGGCCTTTGTGGAAGCTGCTCCTGTTGAAGCCGCTCCCGTTGAGGAAGAAGCTGCTCCCGCTGAGGAAGAAGCTGCTCCCGTTGAGGAAGAAGCTGCTCCCGCTGAGGAAGAAGCTGCTCCCGCTGAGGAAGAAGCTGCTCCCGCTGAGGAAGAAGCCGCTCCCGCTGAGGAAGAAGCCGCTCCCGCTGAGGAAGAAGCCGCTCCCGCTGAGGAAGAAGCTGCTCCCGCTGAGGAAGAAGCCGCTCCCGCTGAAGAAGAAGCTACTCCCGCTGAAGAAGAAGCTGCTCCCGCTGAAGAAGCCGCTCCTGCTGAAGAAGCCGCTCCTGCTGAAGAAGCTGCTCCTGTGAAGGAAGAAGCCGCTCCCGTTGAGGAAGCTGCTCCCGCTGAAGCCACTGCTTCCGCCGAGGAAGCTGCTCCTGTTGAGGAAGAAGCTCCCGCTGAAGAAGAACTGAGCACCGCTGCTGTTGAAGACTACGTGATCCGTGCTGACGGTACGATCATCCAGTACAACGGTACTTCCACCGCTATCACCCTGCCGCTGCAGGACAAGGACGGCAATCCCGTGAAACGGCTGAGTGAAGCTGTGTTCGCCAACAATACGACCATCCTGAGCGTGACCCTGCCGAACAACATCGCGCTGGATGACGGTGCGTTCCGTAACTGCACCAGCCTGCTGAGCGTCAGCATGCACAACAGTATTAAAGAGATTTCCGCCGAATGCTTCGAAGGCTGCACCAGCTTGCAGAGCGTTTCCTGGCCGGAAAACCTGGAGACTATCGGCCATGACGCCTTCAGCGGCTGTACTGCCCTGACCGGTGTTCCCACCGGCACAAACCTGAAGACCCTGGGCGACAACGCCTTCAAGAACTGCACCAAGCTGACCTATGCTGACCTGCCCACCACGCTGGAGACCATCGGACAGGGCGCTTTCGCCGGCTGCACCAGCCTGAAGGAGATCATCATCCCCAGCAGTGTGAAGACCATGGGTAACCGGGCGTTTGAAGGCTGCTCCGGCGCCACCAAGCTGGAACTGCCCACCACCCTGACTGAAATCAACAACTACTGCTTCAGCGGCTGCAGCGGCCTGAAAGAAATCAAGATTCCCGAAGGCGTTGTGGAAATTGGCCGTGAAGCGTTCAATGGCTGCAGTGCTGCTACAAAGATCACCCTGCCCAAGAGCCTGGTGCAGGTTGGCAACAATGCCTTCACCGGACGTTCCGCCAACAGCTGGATGCTGTGGGAAGAATGCCAGGGCAAGGACAAGGTGTATCTGGGAACTGACGCCCTGGGCACCTCCGGTTACCTGATGGCGCCTTTGGGATCCGCGGCTGAAGAATATGCCAAGACCCACAAGAACATTGTTTTCTGCAACACCAAGATCAAGGAATTCGTGGTTCGCTGCTATGACAAGATCCTGGGCCGCGCTCCTGATGAAGCCGGTCTGCTGGACTGGTGCGGTCAGATTGCCTCCGGCAAGAAGGGCGGCAGCGCCATCGTGCAGGCCTTCATCGGCAGCCAGGAATTCATTGGTAAGAAGTACAATGATGAGCAGGTTGTAACAATCCTGTACCGGGCTATGCTGGGTCGTGAACCTGATGCTCACGGTAAGGCTGACTGGCTGAACAAGCTGAGCTTCGGCCTGACCTACGACGCTATCATCTGGGGTTTCACTGGTTCCCAGGAATTCATTGGAATCTGCAAGAAATACAGCATGACCCCCGGTACAATCACCCTGAGCAAGGCTCGTGACAAGAACTGGGGACTGACTGAATATGTAAGCCGTATGTACACCGAGTGCCTCGGCCGCAAGTACGACGTGAACGGTCTGGAAAACTGGTGCCAGCAGGTGCTGAGCAACCGGATCACTGTGGTTGACGTTGCAAGAGGCTTCTTCTTCTCCAAGGAATTCCTTGACAAGAAGCTGCCAGATACCGAGTATGTGCACCGCCTGTATCGGACGATGTTCGGTCGTAACGAGGATGCCCCCGGTATGCTGAACTGGATGAACGCGCTGAACCAGAAGAAGACCCGTGAGTTCGTCTTTGATGGGTTCACCGGTTCCCAGGAATTCAAGAAACTGGTTGAATCCTTCGGCCTGAAGCTTCCTGAGCCCAAGACCACCAAAAAGAAAAAGTAATTGATTCCGAATCCGGAATACGAGGCCGGCAGCCAACAGGCTGCCGGCCTTTTATCGTTGAAAAAGAAGGCGGAAAGCGGTAAAATTATATATAATTCAGAATTCATAATTCAGAATTCAGAATTTAGGTAGATATCAATACGGCTGGAATAAA
>JAFRQX010000013.1 GCA_017428385.1 Clostridia bacterium
ACGCTGGGAAGATAAGTACTCATAATAACAACCTCCATTCATGGCCTTCATCGCCGGGCTTCTCACCCGTCATGCCGGGTCGCAATCTGGCCTTTATGCAGGTCGTGCACTTTGTGGTCTCCGGCCGCCCCGTTCTCCCGAACGCTGATTATATTATATTCAAAGATCAAAGAAAGTCAAACTTAAGATTAGCCGATTTACTCCGTTATCCGGCGACTGTATGCTTTTTGTCCCTCTTAGTCTGTTTTTCTGAGAATTTCTGGATAATTCATTGTATTTCTAAAGATTTTCATTTGCGGATTTTTTGTCTCCAAAATCAATGCTCTGAATTTTCTGCATAAAGTAATCACTTTGTTTTCGAAAAAAGTCTACTGCAAAACGTTATTAGGCTTGTCAGGTTAATCTAAGCCGTCGATGAATCCATACAGTCTCATAATACTTGCAGTAGACGACGTCGTCATGCACGAATCTCATAAATTTCTTCATCTGCATATTAGTTATTGCCTCCCTCGTCACAGAATCGTTAATCACCACTCCCGCCAGCGAAAAAGCAAAAGGATTCTTGATCAGGCAGTCATCATCAACAGCCATCTGGAAAGCGGGCCGGAGCACTCCCCGCACGGTTTTAATGCTACTGTGTCTCCGCCCGTCATTCTGCAGCTTAATCAAGAACATCTTGGCATCAGATGTTTTCACATCGCCAATCTTCCTTCCGCTGAATTCTTCCTTCAACAGCAAGTTTCTGACGAACTTGTAGTTTGCCACCGTGTTTGGCTTCATCCCGGTCTTTGTTGATAAATACCTGTCGACAAGCTCCAGAACGGTCATCTTCTTCATGGTCGGGTTCATCCCGGTTTCCAGGTCATGCTCACACTGGCGGTTGCTGTCCGTCCACGGGAATCCGTTACCTTCACGGTGTACGTGACAGTGCCGCTGGCATAGATCCTGGAAATTGTGAAAACGTTGGATGACGAACCTTGTCAATATCAGCCTTGGCGAGATTTCGCTCTTCCATGGGATGCATCCTCCGTCTCTTACTTAATTACAATCCTGACCTTGCTCTTATCCTTACCGCTGATCTGACTGTCCACCCACTGGGCCAGCTTCTGTTTGAAGTCTTCCGGTGTACAGGGGCCCCAACTGGTCATGACGGCCTGCAGCTTATCCATGTGTACTTCCAAACTCTCCAGGCCGGACAGCATGGAGTTGACACTATCGATGAACTGCTGATCCACAGGGATGGGCAGGTGCCCGCTTTGCTGGAACTTGTCGATGGCGGTGCGAGCATTCTTGCCCAGCAGTGCTTTCTGTTCCTCCAGCATCGGATCTTCCAGTGCAGACTTCAGTGTGTTTGTCCAGCCGTTCAGCACTTCGTCTGCCTTATCCTCGATCTGGCCCAGACGACCATGAACAGGTTTGCTGTCATTTTCCGCCAGATTAAAGTGGCAATGCGGACAATCTGCCTGCTTCTGCATTTCAGGCTCGGTGAGTTCATAGCAGGTCTTCAGCGCCACAAGCTGTCCTGTGAGATCCATCAGCTGACTGGTAGGCAGCATGCCGTGAATGCCTTTCAGCGAAATCAGAGATTTCCATCAGGTACTGCAGGGTATAACATTTCCGATAAACAGTGTAGCCAAAACCGCATTTCGTAAGTATAATGATCTACAGAAGAATGGAATACAGTCTTTTCCGGCAGAAGGCACTGTTTTCCGATTCATTTTTTGAAAGGAGATGATTTCTGTGCCGGTCTGGATAAACTGGATTGACGAGCCGTCCCCGGTTGCTGTGACGATCATCTCCATCGCGCTGATGCTGGCCATTGGCTTCCTGATGACTCGCATCACCAAATTGTTGAAGCTGCCAAACGTAACCGCTTATATTGTCGGCGGAATTCTGGCAGGCCCCTTTTGCCTGAACCTGCTCCCCGATACTATTGTAGAGGGGACTTCCTTCCTCCCTGATATCGCACTGGCCTTCATCGCGTTTAGCACAGGCGAATTCTTCAGACTTTCCACGTTAAAAAGGAACGGTGGGAAGGTTTTAATGATTACCGTACTGGAATCCTGCTGTGCTGCTGTGCTTGTGTTCCTCGTCTGTTGGCTGGTGCTCAGGTTGAATCTCGCTTTTTCGATCGTTCTGGGAGCCCTGGCCACAGCCACAGCACCCGCCTCCACAATTATGACAATCAGGCAAACCGGCGCTAAAGGGGATTTTGTGGAAACGCTGCTCCAGGTTGTGGCGCTGGATGATATGGTGGGCCTTGTGCTTTATTCCATTGCGATTTCCGTAGCCACCGCTGTTTTCTCCAGCTCCGGTTTCAGAATCGAAAACGTCCTGATCCCCCTCGGCAAAACCCTGCTTCTGATGGCCCTGGGCTGTGTCTTCGGGCTGATTCTGAAATGGCTGGTAGGCACTCGAAGGAGCACTGATAACCGGCTGATCATTGTCATCGCCGTCCTCTTCTCCTACTGCGGCATCTGCGCTGTGGTGGACGTTTCGCCGCTTCTGGGCTGCATGGCGATGGGCATGGTCTATATCAATGCCACGGATGACGACCGGCTGTTCCGACAACTGAATTACTTCAGTCCACCGATTCTGCTGCTTTTCTTCTTTCGCAGCGGCCTTTCTTTCGATCTCGGCTCCCTCGTCAACAATGCTGGCTCCATCGGCACGGTTCCACTGCTGGTGGTCGGTGTGATTTATTTCCTGATCCGGATCCTGGGCAAATACATCGGCGCCTGGACAGGTTGCAGTTTTGCGAAGAAATCCCCGAAGGTACGGAACTATCTTGGACTTGCCCTGATTCCGCAGGCTGGAGTGGCCATTGGCCTCGCGGCGCTAGGCGCCCGGGCACTGGGCGGTGAAATGGGCCATGCGCTGGAAACCATTATTCTTTCCTCCAGCGTGCTCTACGAGCTGATCGGCCCCGGATCCGCAAAGCTGTCCCTGTACCTTTCCGGTTCTTATTCCAAGGAGCTGGAAACGGCGGCGCCGGTTCCAACTGTGGATGAGGAAGGAAAGCAAAAATCTGAAGTGGAACTACTGATTGAGCGGATCCAAAAGATCCAAAGCGAGCTTCCCGCACATACGGAAAACGAGAATGAACGTGCGTTCACAGAAGCCGCTGAGGAATACTACCGTGAACAGCATTTGCCGATGCGGAGAAATGCTCGGAAACATCTTTTCTGATATTCCGCTTCCCGCGCGATTATTTCCAAGGAGGACACCGATATGAACCTGGAAGTTGTTACCACAGACCCCATCGCCCGGTCACTCGGAACCTGGTCCGCCGGACTGACCGTCGGATCTATTCTGCTGCGGATTTTCCTTTCTCTGCTCATGGGAGCATTCATCGGATGGGAACGGTCCAACAAGCGACATTCCGCAGGACTGCGTACTTTCATGCTGACCTTTCTTGTCGGCACATTGGCAGCCATCGTAGACAGTTATACATTCTGCGCCTCTGAACGAGACGGACATTTCCTGCTCTCCGTCAGTGTAATTGTAGGCGCTTCGATCATCGCTGTACATTCCGTATTCTATTCTTCACGGAATCAGATCAAAGGGCTCACTACTGCTGTCGGCCTGTGGGTTGCTGCTGTGACAGGCATTTCCCTGGGTATTGGCTGTTATACGGTCGGTCTGGCCGCTTTTGCAGCTCTTTTGTGTATCCTACTGTGGTTCCCGCCCCTGGAGGCCGCCCTCAATAATCGTTCCAACCACTTTGAGGTGCACCTGGAACTGACAAACAGCGTTTCCCTGCAGGATTTCGTGACAGTCATTCGCCGCCTTGGCCTGCGGATCGATGAGATTGAACAGAACCCGGCCTACGTGGGCAGCGGCCTTTCAGTCTATTCCATATCCATTTCCGTCAGCAGCGAAATGCTGAAAAAATATAAAACCCATGCCGAAATTATCGAAGCGTTGAAAACCCTGGATTATATTTACCATATTGAGGAGATGCATTCCTGAAGCATCCCTGAATTTCATCCTCTGGCCCTGTCTATTAATTGCATTCCATGTATAAGAAGTATACTATTTCTGCATGGAAAATGCAGAAGAAAAACCGCAGGTTTCCCTGCGGCGAAAGGCTCTTTTCTGTCAAGCGGTCCTGACCAGTTGTTCCAGTGCCTCCCTAAGCTTAATATGAACCTCGTAACCTCTGCTGACCACCTCTGCTGACCTCAATCCTGTCAACCAACCGGGCAATCACCATCAATAATCTCCTATCTCCGGAGCGGCGCTTTTATTCGATATGACGTACCCTAGACTGTGGCTTTCTCCGTTTACCGACCAGGGCAGAATTCAAGACCGTATCCCTGGCAAAGGATGAATATGTGACTGTGGTGCCTGCAGATCATTCCCTGGCAAAAAAAGAAAGGGTCACCCCACAGGATCTGGAAGGCCAACCCTTTATGCTTTTGGAGCACGGTGGAAAAACAGAAGTCTCTGAGCTGCTTGAGAAACACCATGTAAAACCAGATATCCGGTTTACTACCTGGGACGACTATGCGATTCTATCCATGGTGGAAAGCGGTCTTGGAATCGGAATTCTCCAAGGCTGATCCTCCGACGCGTTCCTTATCAGATTGAAGTGCGAAGCTTTACCATACCGTTTTTTCGTGAAATTGGGTTCGCTTATCAAAAGAGCAGTACCACTTCAGCTGCGGTCATGGAATTCATTCAGTATCTAAAAAATCGCGATGATGGCCTCTGATGATCATATTTGACGATCAATATTGAATGCGGAGTTATGTGTAGTAAAACCCGTTCCAGTCACAACAGTCATCCTCATCGGGATCCAAATCCAGCTTCGGTTTTTTCGGTCCATCGCCTTCGCCTAATCCATACTTTTTCAGGTGCTCTTCCATTCCTTCACGAAATATCAGCCAGCGGTTCCCATAGAAAAATGCCAGCTCCGGATGCTCTTCGGCAAAAACGCGCAGCGTCTTCCTCCCGATGCTGAAATACGCTTCCGCTTCTGTAATGGTGATGTAACGTTTCTCATTGATCGGTACTTTCATTGACTACTCCTCCTTCGTTGAAGTAGTAAGAGTAATTGCTCAGAATTCCTGAAAAGTCAACCGTGACAGCGCGATTTCCTGGCCAATTTTCTGAACAAAAAAACGAGCAGATCCATCTGCTCGCCATACTTTCACCAAAAGTAGTAAAACGGTAGTAATTTACTTTTTGCTTGCCGCGTTTTGCCCCCAGATACGAAAGTCCGGGCGTCAGATGCCAAGTTTTTCGTCACTGTTCCCGTGGCAGATAAACAGCACTTTTATCATTCTTTCGACAAACCTTTCATAACTTGCCGGTGTTTGATATTATGCACCGGTTTTATGCCATAAATGCTTCAATCTCATCCGGATCTTTGATGATATTCTTCGACAGGACTTCGCACCCGTCCTCAGTAATCAGGAGATCATCCTCGATTCGGATACCGATCGCTTCTTCATCGATGTACAGCCCCGGCTCATTGCTGATCACCCAGCCAGGCGCAAGCACATCTCCGGCCAGGGAGATGTCGTGCACATCGATCCCGATGGGGTGGCTCACGCTGTGCATGTAGTATTTATTCACCTCAGAGACATCCTGGATCATCCCCAGGGCAATCAGGCCTTCCCCGAGAACCTGACTCGCGATATCGTTCAAATCTTTTGTATTCATGCCAGGCTTTGCGGCCGCAGCAACCGCTTCATTCGCCTTAAGGACCAGCTCATAAATCTCACGCTGTCTCGGGCTGAACTTTCCGTTAGCCGGATAAGTCCTCGTAATATCGCTGCAGTAATTTTCGTATTTTGCGCCAAGGTCAAGCAGGATCAGCGAGCCATCCTGCACTTCACAGTGGTTTGTCTCGTAATGCATCATGCATCCGTTAATACCGGAACCGGCGATCGTGGGGAATGCCTGGCGCTTTGCACCCAGCCGTCTGCATGTATACTCAAAGTCCGCCTGTACCTGATATTCCATCATGCCCGGTTTCAGGTTTTTCATCACATATTCCAACCCCTGGCGGGTGATATCCACTGCTTTGCGGATGCTTTCCACTTCCTGTGCGTCCTTCTGTTCCCTGAGCGGCACGCAAGCCGTATGCAGATCCTTCAGGATTACATGTGGATAGGCCTGCCTGAATCGTTCCGCCATTACCAGGTTGTAATCCGGCAGATCGTTCATCTGGCAGCGGTACAGGTCGAAGTACGCCTGTTCCACGCGGAACCGCCCCATAAAGCTGCTGATCGCACCTTCCAGGCTGTCCGTATAGCGTACGTCCTCGATTCCGGAGATTGTCCGGGCTTCCTCCACAGTGGGCATCTTTCCGGTCCACCGTTCAGAAAGCGGATCCGGTTCCTCAATGAACAGGAACTCCCGTGTCTTTTCCGCTGTCTTATATGCCAGGAAAGCAGTGTTTTCCCTTTCCAGTCCTGTCAGGTAGAAATACTGGCTGTTGACCACGAAATCATAATAAGCATCCTCATTGGTATGGATGGGGATACCGGCATAGGAAATCACCAAAGTGTTTTCCTCCAAAGACTGATACAGTCTTTCCCTATGTTCTGCAAATGACATAATATATATCCTTTCTATTTTTCAATGGCCAGGGGGCGCTGTATGGATCTGCCAGTTTTCCGAAGGCGCAGCCGGAATCCATGCAGGTGAAAAACTCCGGTGCCCCCTCATTTCCCCCTCAGATTATGTTCCTTTGTATTTACAGGATAATGCAAAGCCCATCCCAGGCAATTTCATATCCATGTGCCCGGGCAAAAACTGTCAGTTCCTCATGCGGCGGCATCCCTTCGTGAGAGATATGCGTCGCGTAAGCATGCCCTGCCGGCTTCAGGATGCCTTCATGGCGCAGGCGGCTGATTTCCTCCGCAGCCTGGTCTGCGTTCAGGTGCCCTCCCCCGTTGATTCCCGGACCATAAGTATGATCGATTGCCACCGCATCCAGGCGGAATTTCTTCAGAAGATCCATGGCCTTGTCCGTAAACTGCAGGGTATCGGTAGCGTACAGGAACGCCTTTTTTTCCTCTTCGATCACATACAGCAGCGAGCCGTCCCGCGGATCGTGCATGCTTTCCACCGCGGTGATGTGCCTGTTCCCCAGGCGGACCATTTCACCGTGGCGGACAGGATGTACCCGGATTTTCAATTTTTCCAGCCATTCTGCTTTTTCCAGGGAAGCTCCCGGTTCCTCCAAGGAAAGCCGTTCCGACATATGCCGGATCGTTTCCCGGGATGCAACCAGATCCAAAGGCTGGATCCCTTCTGAGGCATAATCCGCCCATCTGGTGATCAGATGGCCTGCGTCAAAATGATCCGAATGGGCATGGGTCTGCAGCCAGTACCGGATTTTCCGGATATCCATACCGAAATCGAAAGCTGCCGTCATCACATCCGGTCCCAGGTCGATGATCGTATCCTCCCCGATCAGTGCGCTGGAACGCCTCCTGAAATCCTTTCCCTGCCGGTTCCATCCGGCCGCGCACATCGGGCAGCTGCAGAATACAAGCGGGCAGGCCGTAGCTGCTGCCGTACCCAGAAAAGTCACTTTCATGAGAACCTCTTTGTTATGTACACTCAAGAATCATTGCGACATGCGGTATTCCGTCTTCAAGGAATTCTTCGGAGCAGATCCTGAACCCCTCGCGTTCATAAAAGCCGGCAGCTTGGGTCTGGGCTTCAATATAAATCCGTCCGGGGTTCATCTGCTCCCGGATTTCATGAACGCCTCTTTTCAGCAGTTCCGCGCCTGTTCCCGTGCCATGCTTCAGGGTGAGCACACGGCCCATCTGCACCGTTTCCGCATCCTTCCGGAAGGCTCTCAGGCATGCTGTAACCCGCCCGTCCTCTTCGCAGAAAACATGAAGGGCTTTTTCATCCATCCCGTCAATATCCTGATAGACGCATTGCTGCTCCACAACGAAGATTTCAGAGCGGGACCGGAGAATCTCGTAGAGTTCCCCCGTAGTCAGCTCCCCGAACCATTTCGCCTTCCAGTTTTTCATTTGCCCGCCTTTTCTCCAAGAACCAGAACCACGTTCATCGGTTCCACTTCAATTTTCTCCCAGACGCCCTCGGTCACATACGGTTCAGCGGCAAGATAGGCGTCCAGCGCAGCCCGGTTTTCAAATTCCATCACCAGTGCGGACCCCTTCATCCTGCCCTCTTCATCCAGCAGTCCTCCGGCGCAGATAATCTGTTTGCCGAGAGCCTTCATGCCCTCCAGGTGCCGCGGCCTGACGGCCATCCTTTTCTCCAGCATACCTTTTCCGTCATAAGCTTTGACGATAAACTGCATTTTTCCGTCCTCCTTTTATCCGGTATCGCTTTTCCTGTTTATGCGTATACCGTCTTTATACTTTTCATCTGATCCTGTTTTGACTTCCTGCTCAAGAATACCATATACATCACTCCCGGGCAATCAAAAAACAGGCTGCTTTTGCAGCCTGTGCCGGATATTTGCTCAGTAATTGTCCAGGAAGCTGTGTTCTTCGCCTCCCTGTTTGTATCCCAGGATTTTGTCCAGGTTTACACAGCGGGCGGTGTTGTACAGGTTTGCCTCCACGTCCAGATTGGTTTCATGCAATTTCCTGATCAGCATCTTGGTTTCCATCCTTTTGGATACGGGCGCCCCGTCATCCCGGCAGGAAGAACAGGTATCTGTAAAATGACAGGCGCACTGGATGAAATGCAGTCCGTGGTAATCCCGCCAGGCCTTGATGTCATCTTCCCGGATCAGGGACATGGGCCGGATCAGCTCCATCCCTTCAAAATTCTGGCTGTGCACCTTCGGCATCATCGTCTGGAACTGCCCGCTCCACAGCATCCCCATCAGGATCGTTTCAATCACATCGTCATAATGGTGGCCCAATGCGATTTTGTTGCAGCCGAGTTCCTTTGCCTGGCGGTACAGATGGCCCCGCCGCATGCGGGCACAGAGATAGCAGGGAGAGTTCGGGATCCCGTCCACAATATCAAAGATATTGGTTTCAAAAATGGTGATCGGGATTCCCAGTGCCGCAGCGTTTGTCTCAATCATCAGCCGGTTCAGCTCATTGTAGCCCGGATCCATCACCAGGAACTTCAGTTCGAACGGAAATTTCCGGTGGCGCTGTAGTTCCTGGAAAAGCTTAGCCATCAGCATGGAATCCTTCCCACCGGAAATGCATACCGCAACCCGGTCCCCCGGCTGCAGCAGCTGGTATTCCCTGACAGCCCGGGTAAAAGGCGTCATCAGCTTTTCGTGGAACCGCCTTACCCGGCGGATCGCGTTTTCAATTTCCGCCGAGCGGTCCACGGGCGTCAGGTTCTTGCGCAGCCAGGCACCGTATCCGTTCTTCAGGCTGAAAGCCTGGTATCCCATATCCTGCAGGTTCTCTGCCAGGGCAAGGCTCTGGGTACCGTGCATGCAAAAGAGGATCAGGCTCCGGTCCTTCGGCAGGGTGCCGCGTTCCGCCTGTTCCAGCAGATCCGGAATATGCTTTGCGCCGGGAATCGTTCCGTAGGACATGGAGATTTCATCCCGGGTATCAATCAGGAGGCGCGTGCCTTCCGGCAGATCTGCCAGCTCCTCCAGGGTAATTTCTGTTCTTTCGGTCATTTCTGGCTCCTGTTACAGTTCTTTTCGGTCCATGGCTTCTTCGGCTTTTCAAAGCACAAGCCCGCCGGCAGCCTCACGGATCCGTTCTGCAAACAGATCTGCCAGGATTTCACATCCTTCATCGGTCGGATGCAGTCCGTCGTATGTCATCCACGCTGCTTCCGGCGGATAGGGATAGGGATCCTCCCCGGGGGCAAACGGGATCCCGGTATAGTCGGGATAAGGCAGATCCTCCACCCGTTCTCCGCACCTGACGCGTTTGAACCGTACCGCGTTTTCCGGGGTAAAGCCGGAAAGGTCATGGCAGTTGACCGTTGCAATTCCCTCCAGCCCGCAGCATTTCAGAATGGCTGCCGAAATGCAGGACAGTGTCTGTCCCTGTTCCGGTGCGTAGCTTCCCTGCGCGTTATTTTCCGGATCCCACAGATATACAAAATCCGTGCGTTCCACCGGATTGCCCACAACAATACAGGCTTCCGGCGCCGCTTTCCGGATATGATCCAGCAAGATTCCAAGGTTCCCCAGGATCGTCCCGGCCGTTCTGCCGCTGAAGTCTGCTTCAGATCCCATAGGAATTCCCTGATGCCAGTCGTTGGTTCCCAACAGGACTGTATAGAGATCTGCTTCCGGAATCGGCTGGTCAATCCAGTCCCGGAATGTGGATCCGTTAATCCCGATATTGTTCAGCTTCAGTTCCGGAATCTTCTCCCCGATCCTGGAAAGATATCCTTTAGTCACCCTGTATCCTGTTTCATCCAGGTGGTCATTCAGGTATGTGAAGGAGTCCCCGATGGCGCACCAGCGAATTTCGTTCATATTTTCCTCCGTCCAGTATCATATTTCCCGCAGCCAGCGGGCCGCCATTTCAATCCACTCCCGGCATTCAGGCCGGATGCTCCCCACCCCTGTCGGATAAACCTGGTCACTGGACAGGGACAGGCCGTGTTCTCCCCGCTGCCAGAGGTGCAGTTCAAAGGCAACGCCCTTCCTGCAGAGTGCTTCTGCCAGCAGAAGACTGTTTTCCACAGGAACGCACCCGTCCTCCCGGGTATGCCACAGGAATACCGGCGGAGTATCCTCCCGCACAAACTTTTCCAGCGATACTTCCTCCTTCAGGTTCTCATACTGATCCCCCAGAAGGTTTTCAATGGATTCCCGGTGAGCATATTCTCCGGAGGTAATCACCGGATAGGACAGAATCATGGCGTCAGGCCTGCATTCCTCTCCCTGCGGCATCTGATGCCATTTCAGTCCGATATGCGCCGCCGCATGTCCGCCGGCGGAAAAGCCCATAACCGCGATCCTGTGCGGATCGCACAGCCATTCTTCCGCATGGTCCCGGGCATAGGCCACAGACTCCGCCGCTTCCTCCAGGGCTTTCGGATAACGCGCCGACGCCACGGAATAGCGGACTACCGCCGCCTGGATCCCCAGGGACAGCAGGCGCAGAGCCACCGGCTCCGCTTCCCGGTCGCTGCGCCAGGCATAGGCGCCGCCGGGAAAAATCAGTGCCAGCGGCCTTCTTCTTTCCGGTTCCACCGCCCGGTTGTCAGTCAGATAAATTTCCAGTTCCACTCCCGTTTCCGGAAGTCTGATCACTTCGTGCCGCATATCAACATCACGCCTCCGCCTGGAATTTGGGGCAGGATCCCCGCTCAGTATCAGGGACAGTTGTTCAATACTGTACTGCAGGATTGCTTTATAGAATAGCATACAGTCCCATTGCGGGCAACAGAAAACCGGCCGGATTGTTTTCCGGCCGGCGTTTACGCGCTCCGTTTCAGTAATGATAGGAGTTCATCCGGATATAGGCATTCTGGGCAATCTCCAGAAAGTGCTCCAGACCCATCATTTTCAGGTCGTTGAGATAAGCGTCCCAGTCCTGTTCAATGCTCAGGTCTCCGGTCGCAAAACGGAGGGTCGAATCCTTAACATAATCCTGAATGGTTGACCATGTTTCGCCGATTTCCTCCATTTCCTCCTGTGTATACATAATGGGTCCAACAACCTCCGCCGGGCATTTCCCGTGGCGTTTCGGCACGGACTCCCACCAGGTATCCACGCTTCGTTTTGTCTCCTCGTCATAGGTAAAGTATTCATCCTGATAGGCCAGGCCGCCGAACAGCTTCGGAGGCATAAAGGTGCAGGTGTCTATATGCCAGGAACGCTGTGTTTTCCCGTTCCAGTCCTGTTAAGTAGAAATACTGGCTGTTGACCACGAAATCATGATATTCATCCTCGTTGGTATGGATGGGAACGCCGGCATAGGCAATCACCAGGGTGTTTTCCGGGAGAGACTGATACAGTCTTTCCCTGTGTTCTGCAAATGACATGGTATTTTCGTCCCTTCTTTGATACTGCGAAGCGTCAACAAATGTTAATCTGCTTTCTTCTTGCCGCGTTTTGCTGCGTTTAACAATACAGTTGATAAATCCCGTAATGTCATCTTTCACCCTAGGTTTTCGTCATCTTTTCTTTCATGTTCAATATTGTTTTTAATTGCTTTTATTCGATAAACTATCATATTATGCTTTCTATCCATCAATAAAGACAACTATATCTGTCGCATTTAATCTTATATCTATTACATAATCGCAATCATAGTTTTCGAGGTCCGTTATTCCCGACGTCTAAATAAATATATGGATGAATACACCCTACATCTTAACTATATTTCAAAATTATCAGCTGATGGTTCATACAGAATTCTTCTTCCTAAGAATTCTGTAATAGTCAATATCTTAGTCAGCATATCATAGAAAGAAAGCCCAAGCAACAAAAAAACGGCTGGTTCCCCCAACCGTCAACATATTTCCAAATAAATCATTCATTTTCATATGGCAGGATAATGATATTTTCACCGTTTGCGGGACTGGCTTCATAGTCCAGCTGTTCAAAGGAACAAATCTCTTCTCCCAGGATGTTCAGCCCGCTGATCGTCACATGATCGATCCGGCTGTTCTCGTCAAAGGACCAGATGCGGATGGACGGCCGTTTCCCGGATAATACCCGCACGTTGCGTACCGTTACGTCGTCGATGGTCCCCCGCTTCAGCGTGGCGGACCATTGGGATTCCAAGGTCGTAAAGTCAATCAGATAGGGCGTACCATCCCCCATTCCCATCTGGGCGTCTTCCACTAGGATGTTTTCAAACAGCACATGCTTTACAGCAGCGTTATCACTGTTATGAATCGAAATCACCGGTTTATGGAACGCATGCAGAACCGTTATGTTGCGGAAGGTAATATCTTCGATCACTTTTGCCCTGGTCTCATAGCCAATCTCGCAGCATTGCGCCAGATCCGTCCACAGCGTGCAGTCTTCAAAGGTGATGTTGTGCACGTCCCCGCCGTATCCCTTCACCACCAGGCTGTCATCCCATGACCTGACAAAGCAGTTTTTGACCAGAATGTTTTCACAGTTCTGGAATGTGAATCCGTCGCTGTTACTGCGGGCCGAAACGATCTTCACATTCTCAATCACCGCGTTTTTGCACTTGAGCAGGTTCACCGTCCACGCCGACGGATCCAGGATGGTAATATCCCGGATCGTAAAATCACTGCAGTTGGACAGGTTTACCGGCACAATTGTGTCTTTGTACCGGTCATAGATGCTGCCGCACAGTACGCCGGGACCGGCAATGGTGAAATTCTTCCCCAGTCCGCAGTAAATCTGTCCGTAAAGGACGCAGCCGGCGTCCAGGTAGATTGTCTCACCGTTTCTCACTGTAATCATCTGATCCCGGTGTACGCCCGGACCAAACCAGTGAACCTTCGGATCTTCAGGATCCGGTTTATCTGTTTCTGTCCCGGTAATGAACAGATGGAGTGCACCCTCTGTCCTTCCATTGAACTCCACCGTATAGTTTCCCGGTCCCGGCAGTTCAAAGGCCGCTTTCCCATCTGCTGTTTCCGGGTGTATTTGTGCCTCCAGCGGCCGTACCACTGCGTTTTCGATCTCCTGCCCCAGGCAGGCAATCTCTACCCTGCACGGACCGTCATGGACAGCCACCGCAACCGGCGTTGTGGATAAAGCCGGTTCAGCAGTCCAGAACCGCTGATGGCATACCGCGGTTTCATACACGGTTTCCAGTTCTCTCCCGTCCAGGAAAACCCGGCAGGAAGGTTTCGCGTCGGGAATACTCCCCGCCGACCCTGAACCGATCAGCAGCATGGAAGTCATCGCCAGCAGGATCAGCACCAGTACTTTCATATCGTTCTCCTGTCAGAAAGCGGTCAGTATCTCAAGAATAGCTCCCTGAAGCACCTTCGGAAGCGGCATTATATGCAGTTCCGCCATCAGTATCGCCGGATCTGTGTGCTTCCGGACCACATGCAGCACATCTGCCTTCAGGTCATAAGAAATCTGTGCCCGTTGCAGAACATCCCGGATCAGGACTGTTCTGTCCGCCATTTCCGGTTCCGGGAAGCAGCTCCATTTCAGGCTACAGGATAATTCCTTTGGCATAATGCTCAGCGCCCGCCGTTCCGCTTCATATGCGGAAGAGTAGTCACCCTCACATACATCCGGCATCCTGTTCGCGACGCCGTTCAGTTCCACCGTATAGCGGCGTTTGGACGGGAGCAGGCTTGTGTCCCCTTCAGGGGGGCAGATTTCCACCGTAAGTCCCTTCCCCCGGCAAATCCGGATTTTTGTGGTCACCCTGCGATAATCCGGATCCGCGGGCAGTTTTCCATTGTCCTCGATCAAAGCCGTTTCCCCGTCCGCATCCGGATACACGCGAACCAGAATGTGTTCCGGGAGCCCTGTTCCGTTGTTCAGGTGTTCCTCTCCGTTCATCGGAAGGATACCACCCGCTTTGACCAGCACCGGCAACCTGTCCAGCGCCCGGAACATGCTGAGCCGCCTGCCGCCACGGTAGCGAAGGCCGGTAAAGAAATCAATCCATGTTCCTTCCGGCAGGTATATCTCTGTTTCTCCCAGCAGCGTTTCCTGGTCCATGGGCCGGGTCACCGGACAGACCGTCAGGCAGTCTCCGAAAAGATACTGGTTCCGGTTGCGGAAATAAAGGGAATGATCCTCCGGATAATCATAGTACAGGGGCCGAAGCAGCATATCCCCTTCTTCGCTGCACCTCACATTCTGTGAATACAGCCAGGGAATCAGCCTGTGCCGGAGACGCATGAACTCCTTCATGATCTCCTCCTTCTCCGGGGAGAACATCCAGGGTTCCTTGTTCATGAAAGGGTTGTTGGAGGAATGCAGTCGCATAATCGGTGAAAAAATTCCGAACTGGATCCACCGGACCGTCAGTTCCGGATCTGTTGAACCGTGCATATGTCCGCCGATATCATGACTCCACCAGTCATAACCGATATTAGCCGCCGTGGCCGTAAACCGGGGCTGGAAATCCAGCGAAGCCCATGAAATACAGGTGTCTCCGGAAAAGCCTGCCGGATAGCGATGGCTGCCGGGTCCGCCATACCGGCTGAGGATCAGGGCAGGATGTCCCGTTTCAAGGGCATGCAGGTATCGGGTATGGTTCAGCACAAACAGGGGATCCATTCCAGGATCTGTTGTGCCGCCCTGCTGCTGCCAGTCCAGCCACCAGAAGTCCACCCCTGTCTTTTCCAGCGTGGAAACCACAGTGTCTTCCATCGCGCGAATCATCTTTTCATCCGCTGCGTCAAAAGGAAAACTTTTCCGGTCTTCCGGATCCTCTTCCATCGCCTCCGCCATACGGGCATAAAGCTCCTCGCAAGGCCGGATACCATCCGCCGGATGATCGTTCAGGGTTACTTTCAGTCCCTGCTCATGAAGCCAGGCAAGCAGTTTTTCAGGTTCCGGAAACTTTTCCCTGTCCCAGGTATATCCGGTCCAGCCCGGTCCATACTGCGGATCGATCTCCGTCACATGCCAGTTCATATCCAGCACTGAGACGGCCAGCGGAATATTCTCCCGCCGGAAGCGTTCCATCAGTTCCCGGTATTCCTGCTGGGTGTACGGATAAAAGCGGCTCCACCAGTTTCCAAGCGCAAATCGTGGCACCACCGGCACACTGCCGGACAGATGCAGGTAGTCTTTCATTGCCGCCCTGAAATCATGTCCGTAAGCAAACAAATACAGATCGGTCCCTGAAAACGTTGCAGGAAGCAGTTTCCCCGTTTCATCCATGCCCATTGACGCACCGTCATCCAGCACAGCATATCCCTTAATGGACTGGATTCCATCTTCCAGTGGTATTTCACCGTCCGCCTCATCCAGGGTGCGGGCAGTTCCTCCCAGGGTGCTCGGAGAATCTCCGTAATGCCACACACTGGCATAAACAGCAAACGCGCCCTTCAGTTCCGCGGACAGGCCCGTGTTTGAAAAAGCCCGTTTGTCATACCGCAGCCGGATGTGTTCAGTCTCCACGGTCAGTCCCTGCTCCGATTCACTCACAGTATATTCGGGCACAGGGAACTCCCGGCACAGCGCCATTTGTGTGGCGGTATCCCGGAACGCACCATCCGCGGCATATTCCAGTCGCAGCATACGGCTTGTCAGTATGGTAATACGATATTTTTCACCGCGGATCACAGCCTCAGGGGCTGCCTGCGGCCTGATCGTCCAGAGCTCATTTGCCTTCATGTTTGTCCTTCTTTCAAAAGGGGCTGCCGTTATTCAGACAGCAGCCCCGTTATCCGTTTTATTCAGCCTGTTTCCGTCATTCACCGATATAACGGGCATATGCATCCAGGTGAATCTGTACCAGGTCGTTAACGCCCATCTTGTCCAGCTGGTCGATGTAGGCATCCCATTCCTCATCCACACCGCCTTCGGTGACCCAGTGTGCGTACTGCTGGTTCACATAGTTCAGCACTTCGGGGCTGAGGAAACCGATCTGGTCTAGCTCGTCGGGCGTATAGGCAACCACCGGGAAAGTAGGCCGGGCATACTGGGCGTTCACGGCGTCATCTGCCAGCTTAATACCGTCACCTTCGGTGGTGGGCAGGATAACCTTGCTTTCGAATTCCTTGTTCATGTATTTCGGGCCATGATCGCGGAAGGAGAACGTCCAGCAGGAAGTATCCAGGTTGATTCCGGATTCTGCGTCAGGCAGCAGCACTTCATAGGTGCCGTCTTCATTCTTTGCGATCTTTCCGTCACCGATGGAACCGTAATAGGTCTGCAGGGAAGCTTCATCGGTATAGAACTGGTCAGCCCACTCCAGCAGTTTTCCGGGGTTCTTGCAGTTCTTGGTGATGACAAACTCGTTCTTGCCGTAGTTCAGGAAAGTGGGATCGGATTCAACATAGCGGTTTCCGTCCGGGCCGGCTACAGCTTCCATAACCACATAGTCCTTGGCGTTACCCAGCAGTTCAGCGTCCGCCGTCCAGGCGAAAACAATACCCGTGCGCGGACCGGCTTCAGTATCCTGTACCTTGGCGCGGACCATGTCGGAAGTCTGGGTGAAGTACTCGGGATCCAGCGCACCGCGTTCATAAAGATCACGTGCCCAGGCGACGGCAGCCTTGTAGTTCTCGGTCATGGGAACAAATACGGGCTTGCCTTCAGCGTCCATACCCATCATGTTTCCGGCCCGGCTCACCTGTACACCGAAGGGCAGCAGCAGGTTGTTCAGGTCAAACTGCAGGGAAGAAGCAGCGATGTAGCCGTAGCGTCCTTCGCCGGACTTGGAGAATGCTTCCAGGGTGTCAGCCAGCTCGGTATAGGTGGTGGGCATGGGCAGGCCAAGTTCATCCAGCCATACCTTGTTGATGTACATTTCGTTGGCGGTAATGGGGCGCATGGGCAGCTTCTTGGGCAAGCTCCAGATTTTGCCGTCAGCATCCTGGCAGAGGGCTTTCATTTCAGGATCCTTCTCGAAGATCGCGCTCAGGTTCGGCATGTACTGCGGAATCAGGTCAGTCAGTTCCACAAAGAAGTCGGTATTGGGAACGATGTCCGCATCTGTCAGGGAGATGGAGCCGAAGAAGGCATCCGGCATCGCGCTCAGTCCGGTAGCCAGCATCAGGGACTTCTGGTCGCCCCAGTTGCCGTTCCAGTAGGGCTGCCACTCGATGGTCACACCGGTTTTCTCACTGATTTCCTTCAGGAAAGCGGTTTCGGTAAAGTCGGTACCCCATACCTCCGTCCAGCGGACGCAGGCTACGGTGAAGGTCGTGTCGTCCTCGGCGAAAGCAGCGCCCATGGTGAGCACCATACTGAGGACCAGCAGCAGAGAGAGCAGTTTTTTCATTGTCTTTTCCTCCTTTATTTATGTTCAGGCATCACGCCTTGAAACCGTTGGATTATCCTTTCAGCGCGCCGATCATCACGCCCTGGTTAAAGTACTTCTGTACAAAGGGATACATGGTCATGATCGGCAGTGAAGATACGACGATGGCGCCGTATTTGATCAGGTTTGCTTTCCGGTTCAGTTCCGCCGCGGCGGATCCGGTCATGGCGGTGGCTGCCATTTCGTTGTTGATCAGGATATTTCTCATGATCAGCTGCAGCGGAAACCGTGCGGGCGTACGCAGGTAGATCATCGCGTTGAAGTAGCTGTTCCAATGGCCCACTGCCGCCCACAGGGCAATGACGGCCAGGATCGCCTTGGACAACGGGAGAACCACCTGGAAGAAGTATCGGAGATTACCGCACCCATCTATCTGTGCCGCGTCCCACAGTTCGGCGGGAAGGCTTGTCTGGAAGAAAGTACGTGCCACAACGATGTAGTAGGAAATCACCGAGAAGGGCAGCACCATCACCCAGAAGGAGTCCACCATGTGGAAGGTATTGTTCAGGATAATGAAGGTGGGAATCAGTCCACCTCCGAAGAACATGGGGAACAGGAAGAAGAAGGTAAAGAATCCTCTTCCTGCCAGGTCCTTCCTGGACAGGGAATAAGCCACCGGGATATTAACCACCAGCATGATCACCGTTCCGGCCAGGGTATAGAGGATCGTATTCCCGTACCCGCCCCAGAGGTTACCCATGGAAAGCAGGTATGCATACCCGTCCAGGCTCATGTCCCGTGGGAAAAGGAGCACGTCTCCCTTGGCCACCAGGTTGGGATCGCTGATTGAAGCGATCAGGATAAAATACATGGGATAAAGTGCCAGCAGGGTCAGCAGCGCTGCAACGCCGTAAATAATGAAATCAAAGATCCGGTCCGCCTTGCTTTTCCTGATATGGTTATTCCTGTTACGGATTGTCATCTCGCTCATCTTTATCCCCTCCTCAGAACAGTGACGTGTCGCTGATCTTCCTGGAGAACTGGTTCACCAGGATCAGAATGACGAAATTGACAACATTGTTGAACAGTCCGATTGCTGCGGAATAGCTGTACTGATTGCTCTTCAGTCCCATCTTGTACAGGTAGGTGGAAATGATCTCACTGCTGGAGATATTCAGGTCGTTCTGTAGAAGATATACCTTTTCAAATCCCACTCCCAGGATGCTTCCGCACCGGAGGATAAACAGGGTGATCATCGTGGGTACCAGCATGGGAATATCAATGGACAGGACCTTCTGCCATTTGCTGGCTCCGTCCACCTCTGCCGCCTCATACAGCTGCGGATCCACCGCGGACAGGGCCGCAATGTACATAATGGAATCCCAGCCCACATGCTGCCACACTTCTGTCCATACATAGATGCTGGAAAAAGCGCCCGCGTTTCCCATCAGATCCCCCGTCTGGATCCCGGCCAGGGAACAAATTTTCGGAATCACGCCGGAAGACGGGGAAAGGAACATGATGATCATGCCGCACATGACAACCGTGGAGATAAAATGCGGCAGGTAGGTTGATACCTGGAAAAACTTCTTGAATCTCCTGGCATACATCTGGTTGCACATCAGTGCCAGGATAATCGGCAGCGGGAAAGTCACCGCGATGGTGTACAGGCTGATCACCAGTGTGTTTGTAATCGTGTTGGTAAACATGTAGGAGTTGAAATACCGCAGGAAGTATTTCAATCCGGCCCAGGCGCTTCCCCAGATACCCATCGCCGGACGAAAATCCTTGAACGCGATGATCACGCCATACATGGGCAGATAGGTAAAGCAGATGAAAATCACCATCGCGGGAAGCATCAGCAGATACAATCCCCAGTTTCTTCCGGCCCTTACCAGCACAGAAGGCCCACGCATGGATTCCGTCCGCCGCATGTGATCATTCCCCTTTCTTTTGAATAGGTTTATCGTTATACCTCGTAAACGAAAAAGAAAAAGCTTGCAATTGAGTTTATCGATAAACCTATCATGTGAGATGAGTATATCGTTAAACTTGTTTCCTGTCAACCCCTTTTTTCAACTTTTTTGTTCCGACAAAAAAACAGGCGGAGCTTCCGCTCCGCCTAGACCATTATACTTCCTGTACCGATTGTCTTTCTTTCACTTTCACCGGCAGGATCCGGTACTCGTCCCGGAAGGAAGGATCCTCAATTGCCCGCATCAACATCTGTACGCTCAGGTTTGCCTTTTCCCGGATATCCTGGGCGACCGTTGTCAGTCCCGGTGTTATCAGCTTTGCCGGCATGGAATCGTCGAATCCGACCACCGACAGATCCTGCGGGATCTGGATTCCCCGCTTCTGGCAGCCTTTGATAATACCGCAGGCCAGGAGGTCTTCCGTGGCAATGACGGCCGTCGGCCTGTCGCTCATCCGGCTGATTGTCTCCGCCACGGTTTCTCCGCCTTCCTGCTGGATGACGCTATCAAACAGCCATTCTTCCTTTTCCTTCAGGCCGTATTCACGCAGCGCCTCCTGGTATCCTTCAAAGCGGTCCCGTATAACAGAAGATTCATAAATGGCCGGTGCAGCAAATCCGATCTTCCTGTGCCCTTTCTCAAGCAGGTATTTCGCTGCCTGATATCCGCCGCCGCGGTCGTCCAGGCATACGGAAAGCGTCTTCAGGTCATCATAGTGCCGGTCGATCACCACCAGCGGGGTCTGGGTCTTTTCGATCAGTCCCCGTGTCACAGTATCCTCGTGCGGCAGGATCAGGATCATTCCGTCAATCTGCCAGGTTCTCTGTACCATCAGAACCTGATCAACATTTTCAAAGGAGCAGAGCATTACATAATACTCTTTTTCCCGGAGCATTTCCTCCAGATAGCCGGCCAGCTGCCCGGCATACGGGTCGCGCAAAATACTGGCGGTGGAAACATGCCAGATGGGAAGCAGCACCGCGATAATCCGTGAGGATTTGGAGATCAGGCTCCGCGCGGCCATGTTCGGCACATAGTTATGCTTCGTCATGATTTCACGGATACGCTGTTCAGTCGCAGGCGAAACCCTTGCGTGATTATTGTTGATCACGTTGGAAACCGTCATTACACTGACGCCCGCCTCCGCGGCAATGTCCTTGATCGTGCTCAAAGCAGTCGCTCCTCTTATGCGTTTATCGTTCAACCCGATGATAGGGGCTCTTCCTTTTTTTGTCAAGTTTATCCCCTGTTTTCAGCTCTTTTCCCCTCAGGATTCCGGAAACAGAATGCGCCCAAGGAAAAACACCTGACTCGAACACGGTGTCGCAGTTTAAGATGATTACAGAAGATAAAACCAATAAATGGGGTTCCGCCACAGCGGAACCCCATCCGTCCTGATTATAAACCTGGGCTGTTTTTTCTTTCATCCATCATTTCAGCTCAAACAGTTCAACAAGCAGATGTTCATCGAAAGGTATATTATAAAGCTGAACACTGAAATGCCCTATTGTATATTCGGATGGCATTACATAATAGTTTTGTCTTCCCTCATAACCTGCAGTAACGGTTTTGGGCAGATCCTGTTTGAATATATAACTGTTCTGCATTTGCGAGGATACTCTTAATACGGTCATTCCTCCCGGCAGGTCAATCTTCTCAACCAGGTCATTCTCACCCACAGAGAAAGCAGTTTCTCCATCATATGAAGATGTGGCATGCATCGTAATGATAAAGTATGCGTTTTCATCCCGGACGCTCTGGTACTTCATTGAATAACCGGCAATCACCCGGTCCTTTTCCGGAATGGACCAGGCCTTGACTTCATACCCCTCTTCTTCCCATTCACCTTCCGGTTGATATTCGCCATCTGCTCTGCATTCATACCTGATATATTGTCCTGTGAGGATATATCCCTCCGGCACGGCTGAAGGATACATGAAGCCAGTATCCTTCAGTTTTTCAGTGAATACCTCCAGGCTGTCTATTGATTCCCAGCTGTCAAAGCCAAAGCGTCCCCAGGATCCCATGTGCGCCGGTATATCCTTATAATATATCGTCATATACCAGTCCAATGGATATTGTTTCCTGATCTTCTGGGCGTTTGTGTAGTAGCTCATATATGGGCTGTTCGGATTATCAATATATGGCATATCTGATTCTCTTTCATTGATTACCTCACCCTCCCAGTTTACACTGACCTCTTTATGGGCAAGGATTTGCGTCGCCACTGCCGCCGTCATCAGGATAATCAAAAGAATTGCGGCGGCAATCAGGCCGATGCGGACTTTACGTCTCATGACAAACTCCTCCACTTTGCCATCCTGTTGGCTGGAAAAGGACTGCCTGACACGGCTGTACAGTTCCTGCGGCACATCGCCGAACATCTCTTTCAGATCTTTATCTGTATAGCGTTTCACAACTCTTCTCCCTCCCTTTCCAGAATGATATCTTTTAGTTTGTTTCTTGCCCGGTGGAGTCTGGATTTCACAGCACTTTCAGATATGTGAAGTGTTTCGGCTATTTCTTTTTCGCTGAACCCTTCCATATATTTCATCAGCAGCGGAAGACGGTATTTCTCAGGAAGTCCGCATATAGTGGCATACAGTTCCGGGTTTTCATCGTATGTCTTTTCTTCAGCAAAATCTGATCGCGGAACAACTCTTTTACGGTATCTTTGGATGTTTCTGCATTCATTGATCACAATCCTGACGATATATGCTTTCTCCCGGCCGCTTTGAATCCGGTCCGATACTCTCCAGGCTTTCTCCGCAGTCTGCTGTACGGCATCCATTGCATCTTCCCTGTGATACAGGATGCTGACCGCAAGCCGGTACAATCCAGGCAGCAGCTCTATATACAGCTGTTCAAAGGCTTCCTTGGTCATAAATTGGGGCCTCCCCGACTGAAGATCTTCACATAATATACGGTTTTATGATACAAAAAGTTTCTTCAGGAAGAAAAAAAGAACCCTTCCGGATTCTCTTTCTGCCTTTTTCAGATTTTTACTTCTGTTCCAGTCCCGGCATTTCTTTTGGTACTGTTTTGTTGAAAACTTCCAGTGCCATTGGCATGCACAGGGGATTCGCCGAAAGGATGGCCGTGGAAAGGTTGTAATCCATTTCCCCGCCGGCCAGCGGCATCTGTACCAGTCCGCCCGCCTCCTGTACGATCAGGCTGCCCGCGGCATAATCCCAGGGTTTCAGCCGCAGTTCAAAGAATATATCATGCCGTCCGCAGGCCAGGTACGTCAGGTCCAGCGCGGCTGAGCCGCTCCTGCGGATATCCGCGCATTGATGGAGATATTCACTTGCCAGCTTCATGCCGATATCTTCCAGTTCCTCATAATAAGGCGCCGTTCCGAAAGCAACCAACGCATTCCGGAAAGGCGTATCAGACACATGGATCGGGCGGTCATTGAGGAATGCCCCCGCTCCTTCTTCAGCATAGAACAGTTCCTGCGTAAAGGGCTGCCAGATCACGCCGATCACCGGCTTTTTGTTCCGGCACAACGCAATGGATACTGCTGACATGCGGTAATCATGGATCATATTGGTCGTGCCGTCCAGCGGATCCACAATCCATGTCGGCACGTCCGTCAGGGCCTGGTTTTCTTTCTCCTCCCCGATAAACTCAGAACCGGGCAGCAGCTGCAGAAGCTCTTTCTCCAGAAACTCCTGAACCTTGCAGTCGATGTTTGTCACATAATTCGCGTGGCCTTCCTTGCTGACCACGTCTGTCAGCGCATCCCGCCGGAAAAAGGCACCCGCTTCCTGTGCGATCTGTATCAGCCTGTTCTTCACAATTTCTCCTCCGGTCTTTCCTGATTCTTCCTTATTACCTGCTTGATCAGCATATCACAGATAGGTATCTCGAACAACAATCATTCGACCCGGACGCTTTCCGGTCGGTATAAAAATCGGGGTTCCGCCGAAGCGGAACCCCTTAACCCTGGTTATGAAGAAGATCCTGTCATAATCACTTTACGGCCTTGGACAGGGCGTCGTTGACAGCTTCCTTGTAGCCGTTCATGGAAACGGTCACGCCGGAAACCACGTCGATGTCCAGGCTCTGCTTTTCAACAGTCTGGGCAGCATACTGCGGGAGCGCAACACCGCCGAGGCCTTCGGTCTCAGCATGCTCAAGGATTTCAACATTGTCAATCTTTCCATCCTTGATGATGACCTTAACCTTGATCTTGCCGTTGATGCCGTTGCCTTCGCCTTCGTATTCGCCGTCAGCGAAAGTACCGGTAACGTCGGCGGACGCCGCAGCGATAGCACTGGCGGGTCTGGTAGTGCCGGGCGCGTAGATCTCACCAACGAAGGTGGTCACAGGGGTTTCTTCGCTCTTGAATTCGCCCTTGGCGCGCTTGGCGGCGTTGGTACCGGAAATCCGGCCGAAGACCATGGTCTCACCCAGGTTACCGGAACCGTTGTACATGTCACAGAAGATAGAGCCCATTTCACCGGCTTCGAACAGACCTTCGATCGGCAGTCCGTCAGTGTTGATGACCTGGCCGAACTTGTTCTTGCGGGGACCGCCCTGGGTGTTGAAGTAGGTCGGGCCGATCTTGGTGGCGTAGAAGGGGCCCTTCTTGACGGGCACCATGGTGCTGAAGGGACGGCCGTAGTCGGCGTCCTCACCGGCATCATAACGCTTGTTGTAGGCATTGACCGCAGCCACGAAACGTTCGGTGCTGAAGTCGGGAGCGTCCTTGCCGCCCTCGGACTGCCGGATCGCTTCCGCCAGGTCTTCCAGCGTTTCGCCCATCAGGACTTCGCCGGTAGCAAGCTCGTCAACATATCCGTCAGAGAAAGCGCTTACCAGCTTATTGCCGGCTGCCAGCTGGTCAGAATCCTGTACCAGGTAGGCGGGCAGGGGCATGGGAGTGGAGATCCAGCGGCCGCCGATGTAGATACGGCCGTGGCGGGTAGCACCGGATTCATCCATGAAGCGGTCGCCGCCCAGGCCAACGTAGATACCGGTCTTGGCGTTGGGGCCGCTGAACAGGCTCACAGCGTCCAGGTGCGGGCGCTTGTGGGTCCAGGTAAATCCGGCGGAGTTGGACATGTGCCACAGGTCGGCACCGGCGCCCAGCGCCATCTTGATGCCGTCGCCGTCGTTGTACAGACCGCCCTGCTGATGGACGTAGGGCATCTGCAGATAGCTGGAAACCATTTCCTGGTTGTGTTCGAAACCGCCGCAGGCCAGAACCACACCGCCGTTGACCTTGATCTTCATGTCGGTGCCGTCCTTGTTGATGATCACACCGATCACGGCATCGTCAGCATCGGTAATCAGCTTCTTGCCGGGAGCGGAGAACCACACGTCGATAGGACGGGCTTTCACAGCTTCCTGGCACAGGTTGTAGTAGCCGCGGTCGAAGCGGGAACCGGTGGCAGTCAGGCACAGGCAGTGCTTGCTGGCAGGGATTTCCGGGAACTCTGCCCAGTTGTAGTACCAGTAGTCGGTCCGGCCCAGCTTGTAGGGGTCAGTCAGGTTGCCCTCGCTGCCGTCGGCATATTTCCAGTCTTTGTTCATGGCTTCCATGCCGGCAGAGGGATGCTCGGTGGGAGAAATGATCGCGGCGTCGCCGCCCATGGGGCCGGTCATCCAGGCGTAGTTCTCCACGCAGCCTTCGCAGTAAGCGCGGACAGCGTCGGGATCCCAGTTCTGGAACTTGCCCATCAGGGTGGTCAGGTACTCATACAGTCCGTCAGCATCGTCGGTAGCCATAACGAACTGACCGGAAACCGCGGTGTTTCCGCCTTCGGCGCCTTCGGGGGCTTTTTCAGCCAGCAGCACTTTCGCGCCCTGCTCAAAAGCAGCCACAGCCGCATTGGCACCGGCTCCGCCATAACCCAGTACAACAACATCATACTCCGCGTCCCACGCGATTTCTTCCTCCGCCTTTGCGTCACGCAGGTTCAGTCCGGCGCTCGCAACGGTCAGACCTGCAGCACCGATCGCGGCGCCCTTCAGGAATGAACGGCGGGAAATGTTCTTCTCCACAATAAAAGACTCCTTCCTATACAGCCACACGTTTGGCTTTTATTTGTATCAAAATTATAGTATCTATCCTCTTGCATTAGAAGAAGATTTACTGTATAACTGTGGAAAGTGAAACCTTTTCACCCCAGCAAATACCCAGAGGCGCACTATGAACACAAAGAACCTGGATACCTTTATTACCCTCACCAAGTACAACAGCATCAATGCGGCGGCGGACGCCTTGTTTATTTCATCTCCGGCGTTGCAGCAGCAGATCAACCGGCTGGAATCGGAGATTGGCTTCAAGCTTTTCGAGAGAGGTTCCGCCGGTATTCGTCTGACTCCGGCAGGGGAAACCTTTCTGGACGGCGTCATCAAACTCCGCTCTGACACTGAATCCCTGCTGGCCCGCTGCCGGGAAACCGATTCCCTGAACAAGTCCCTGCGGGTGGGTGCCATCCTCGGTCTGCAGCCCGATCTCTTCCCCCGGGTCAGCGGTCCCTTTTACCAGAAGTATCCCCATGTTGTCCAGAAGCCTGTCATGGAAAGCGAGGAACAGCTTTTCAGTGATCTGGACCGCGGAGCGCTGGATGTGATCGAATACTTTGACTGTCCCCGGGCGCATGCCGCCGGGCGCAACTTCGAACCGCTGTTCTGGGAAGGCCGGGACTGTATGATGTCTCCCAATCACCCCCTGGCTTCCCGTGATACCCTGACGCTGGATGACCTGGCCGGACAGCACATCATTGTCTACCGGTTTGACCGCCTGCCCGGTCTCCGGGAGTATGTGGAAAAATGGCATCCGGACATCCGCATCAGCGAGGATCCCCGCGTGATGGATCTGTACACCGTTGTCCGCTCCTTTGAGGACGGTCATATCGGCCTGGTACCCCCGCATGTGGGAAGCCAGTTCCATCCTCTCCGGACCATTCCGCTGAAAATGGATATGAGCTGGCCCATCGGGCTGGTCTACCGGGAACCCCGCTCCGCCGTCGTCAATCAGTTTATCGAAGTGGCCAAACAGGTTTTCAGCCAGTATTCGAAATAAAAAAGGCCGTCTGCATAACGCAGACGGTCATTTTTTAACGGTGTTTATTCCCTTTCCCTCGGCTTGGTCAGGCGGCAGGCCTGGATGCCGATCTCATACAGCAGGATCATCGGCAGTCCCAGGGCCAGCTGGGACACCACATCCGGGGGCGTCAGGATAGCGGCAATCACGAAAATGCCAAGCACCACAAACTTCCGTTTGGAAGCCAGCATCTTGTAATTGGTCCATCCGATCCGGGTGGTCAGGTACAGCGCCACCGGCAGCTGGAATGCCAGTCCGAAGGGAATAATAAATCCGAACAGGAAGCTGACATATTTGTCGATGGACAGCATCGGTGTCGCCAGATTGTCTCCCGCCACCAGGAAGAAGTCCACTGCCAGCATGTATACTGCCACATAGCAGAACACCACGCCAAGCAGGAACAGGAACAGGGCAATCAGGAACAGGATGCGGAACGCCTTTTTCTCTTTGGGAAAAAGGGCCGGTTTGATAAAGCCCCAGATCTGCCAGATAATCACCGGCGAGGCCAGGATCAGCGCCGCAATGATCGCGACCTTGAATTTGGTCACCAGTGCTTCAGACATGGCCGTGTAAATGATTTCAATCCCGCGTTCCGCGATAGGCCCGATAATCCAGGCCATCAGGGTTTCGATCGCGAGATAGAACACCAGGAAAAACGCAACAGCCACTGCCGCAGCGGAGACGATCAGCACACGCCGCAGGGCCTGCAGATGAACCAGCAGCGGTGCACCTCCGCCGTCCGGCGTCTGCTGTTCCGCATCTTCCAGTTCCGCGTGATCAGCTTCGTTCCGGAGCTCTTTGCTATTCTTTTTGCTCATACGATCACGGCAGCCTTATTACTTCTTTGCTTTGGTGCTCTTGGCGGGCTTTTCGTCCTCATCCTCGTCGGACTTGGTGTCGTCATCTTCCTTCACTTCATGCTTGAAGTCCTTGATGCTCTTTCCCAGGGCTTTGCCAACGCCGGCCAGTTTTCCGCCGCCGAACAGTACCAGTGCAAGCACCACAATTAAGATGATTTCCGTAGTTCCCAGACGCATGTTTGTATCCTCCTTATGCCTGACGCTGCAGGCTTATTTTTTCATTGTCTCGTCCTTGATCTCTTTTGTCTCTTCCTGAATCTCTTTTCCGGTCTGATGAAGCTCATCCTTCACACTGTTCAGGCTCTTGTTCAGATCAGCGGAGGCACCCTTCAGTTCAGACGTGATATCCAGGTCCTTTTTCAGGTCCTTCACGGACTTGTTGAGATCCGTCTTCGTATCGTTGATCTCTTTCTCCAGATCAGCCCAGCCGGTCTCTTTCTTCACTTCGTTGATCATCTGCTTCAGTTTTTTGACCATGCGGCCCAGCCAGCGTGCCACCTTGGGAAGATCCTTCGGGCCGACAACCAGAAAAGCGATCAGCAGCACAATGATCAGTTCAGAAAACCCGATATTGAACACGCTGCCTCACCTCTTCCGCAAACTGTTTTTTGATTATATTCTGTTTGTTCGGTTTTTTCAAGACTTCTCCCGGGCGAATATTTATCGGCTTTCTGAGGCTTGAAATATAAGGCTTGACAAAGTTTTTCAGGCTGTTTTATAATACGCGCAGCAGCGATCCCGACGAGAGCGGGCAATCCTGTGGAGGTGTGTTTGGAGACTGTTCAGTAACAGGGAACATGGCGAATGAAATACAGCGGTTGACATGACCGCTTGTTTGCTGATGCCATGGCGCGGTTCTGACAGTTACCGGGCACTTTTTTGTTTGCCTTCTTGTTGTGTCGCATTCCCTGATCTTCGTTCATGTCAATCAATAAACGGATAAGGGGAACCCAACATGACACAGGATATGCTTACGCTTGGTTTTGACCAGATCATTAAACAACTGAAAGAACAGGCTGTTTCACAGGCCGCGCGACGTCTGCTGGCAGATACTGAACCCATCCTGAACGAAGGGCTTTGCCATGCCCGGATGGAGGAAACCACTGCCGCCCGCCGCGTTATTGAAAACACCGGTACCCCGCCGCTGGCGGAAACCGAAGGCACTGATACAGGTCTGGCAGAAGCCCTACAGGGCGGCATGCTGCTGCCTGCGCAGCTGACCTCCATCGCCCGCTTCTGTGCGGCAGTTCGCCGCCTGCGCCGTTATCTGCAGAACGCCCAGGTTCACAGTGCCGGCATCGCTTCCTGGTATACGGAACTGCCGGACCTGGGCAGCCTGGAGGATGAGATTGAGCGTTCTGTCCGGGAGGAAAACGTCCTGGATGACGCCTCCCCTGCCCTCCGGAATCTTCGCCGTCAGCGGGAACACACCGAGCAGGGCATCCGGGAGAAGCTGAATCAGATTATCTTTCACCATAAAGCTGAACTAGCGGACAGTTATATCACCCAGCGCGGCGGCACTTTTGTCCTGCCCGTGCTGAAGCGTTTCCAGAGCCAGTTTCCAGGCCGCGTCGTGGATACGTCCGGCAAAGGGAGTACCGTTTTCATGGAGCCTTCCGCTGTGCAGGCAATGCGCCAGGCGCTTGATCAGCTGCAGATCGATATCGATACGGAAGAGCGGCGGATTCTCTGGAAGCTCAGCGACCGGGTAGCCTCCGAAGCGGAGCCGCTTCAGGAAGCCGTCCGCGTCATGACAGATCTGGATGTACTCTTTGCCCGGGCAAAGCTGAGCCTGGAAATGGATGCCCGCCCGGCGGAACTGACAGCAGAGCGAAGAATCCGCCTGGTCAGTGTCCGGCATCCGCTGCTGGATCGTCAGTCTTGTGTGCCCCTCAGCCTGGAGCTGTCCCTTCCGGATTCCGGCATTGCCGTCACCGGTCCGAACACCGGCGGCAAGACCGTATGCCTGAAAACAGTAGGGCTGCTGACCCTCATGGCCCAGTGCGGGCTCCATATTCCCTGTGCGGAGGGCACCGTCATCGGCATGATGGATGCTGTGCTCTGCGATATCGGTGACAGCCAGAGTATCAGCCAGAACCTGTCCACTTTCTCGGGTCACATGACCAATATCATCCGTATCCTGCAACACTGTTCCCGGGACAGCCTGGTCCTGCTGGACGAACTGGGCAGCGGCACGGATCCGGCTGAGGGTTCCGGCCTGGCTGCCGCGATTCTGGAGGAGCTGCTGCGCCGCGGATGTTTCTTCATGGTGACCACCCATGATCCCCAGATCAAGCAGTGGGCGGAACAGACAGCGCACGTGATTCCCGGCCGAATGGCCTTTGACAGGGTTTCCCTGAAGCCGCTGTATCATCTGGAGCTGGGCCGGAGCGGCGAAAGCTGCGCCATTGAAATTGCCCGCCGTCTCGGCATGGATGAAAGCCTGCTGTCCCGTGCCCGGCAGGTTGCGGATCACGGTCCCGATACGGTTCCGGAGCGCAGGCATCATCAGATGCATATTCCCGCCACCCGCCTGCAGCGCCTGATCCGGAAAACAGACGGCGGCTTTGAGCGTTTCTGCATGGGTGACAGCGTGCTGCTCCTGCCGGATAAAAAGAACGCCATTGTATACCGTCCCGCTGATGACGAGGGAAATGTCATCATCCAGCTGCAGGGGCAGAAGCTGAAAGTACGCCATAACCGGCTGCAGCTGCTTGTCCCCGCCTCACAGCTCTATCCGCCGGATTATGATTTCTCAATCATCTTTGACACTGTCGCCAACCGGAAAGCTGCGCATACCATGTCGCGCAAGTTCGATCCTGACGCGGTGATTGTGATCAGAGATGGCAAACAGAATGATGAATGAAAGGAATGACAAACATGAATACATTAAACAAATACAGTCAGTACTTTACAAAGGATTACCTGATGGGACCCAACTCCTTCCGCCTGCTGGAAGAACTGCTCCGCAGGAGTCCGGCGGATGGATGTTATGACCGCACCCTCGACCTGGGCTGCGGCATGGCGCTGACCTCCGTCTTCCTGGCAAACGAAACCCCCGCGAAATCCGTATACGCCTTCGACCTCTGGGTAGACGCGGCGGATAACCTGAAACGGATCCGTTCCCTGGGACTGGAAGATAAAATCATCCCGATCCATGGAGACGCGCTGGACATGCCCTTTGCCCGCGGATACTTTGACACCATTGTCAGCGTGGATTCCTATCACTACTTCGGGTGTAAGGAAGGCGTCTTCGCGGATAAAATCCTGCCTTTTATCCAGCCGGGCGGCACCGTCATGATCGCGGTCCCCGGCCTCCGGGAAGAGCCCCGGGGTGAGCTGCGTGCCCTGTTTGAAACCTGGGCTGAAGGCGACGATGCCCTGTGCTTCAAAACGGTCTCCTGGTGGAAATCCCTGCTGGAAAAGGAGTGCGGCAGCCAGTGTGATATAGAAGTCACCGAAGCTGAATGCTATGATGAAGCCTGGGAAGACTGGTTTAATACCGGCCATGAATACGGCATCCGGGATAAGGAATTCCTCTCTAAAGGCCTGGATCAGATCCTGAATTTCGTCCTCATGTATATCCGCAGGAAACAATAATGTATCAAAAAAGGAAGTACCGGCATAGCCTGCCGGTACTTCTTTCTTTGGACGTCCTGTCCGTTTATTTCTTTTTCCGGAATTTGCCCAGTGTCAGGCTGCCGATCCCGATCAGTCCAACCAGGATCAATCCCACCCACACAATCGGGTTATCCGTATCTCCCGTCTTCGGAACCTCCTGCGGCTTGGGGGTATTTGTCGGAGCAGGAGTCGCAGTAGGTCCGGCTTTCGGAGATTCTGTCGGCTTTGTGGTCGGCTCCCCTGTCGGTTTTACAGTCGGTTCGTCTGTGGGGTTCACGGTAGGCCCGTCCACAGGCTTATCGGAAGGCGTCGGTTCCGCCGAAGGTTTCGGCTGCTCCGTTGTCGGTGCCGGCGGCTCTTCCTCGCCCTGATAGTTGTTTTCGAAGGTTGCCTTGCTCTCCTGACCGGTCCTGATGGTTCCTGTGGTTCCTTCCGCACTGCCCTGGCTGTAACCCTTGGGCATGCTGTCCTCCGGCTGGGAAACCTCATAGGTAGCTCCGTCCGGAAGGCCGGTAATCACAGCGGTACTGCCGCCTTCAATCAGGATGGTTCCCCGGCCATCGCTGTCCGTCACATTCTGTTCGATGCTTTCCGCCCTGACCAGGACGTCCGATACGGTTGTCATATCTCCCGCTTTTGCGGAGAGTCTCACTTTTTCCTTTGTTCCCGGTAGCGGATAACCCGCCAGTGGTCTTCCCTCACGGTCCTTCAGGAGCACATTCACCTTGAATTTGGGAGGCTCCCAGTTCAGTGCCCACCAGGGTCTTGTATATCCCTTTGTCTTGATTTCAATGGCCAGCGATCCGGCCTTCCGGGTGTTCCGGAAGACGCCGTCACCGGACATCAGTTTCTGTTCCACGGTATGAATGCCGTCCGGGGAACTGATAACAGTCACCTTGTACAGATCTTCGCCGGTATCATATTCCACCGCCGGATTGGTTCCTTCCGCTTCCCGGATCACATAGTAACGATCGCCGGCAGGGATCGGATCCACATATACATTCTCAAACAGGATTTTGCCGTCCATGCCGTTCTTTGTCCGGGCAATTTCCGTTTCTGTCCTTCTGGTTTCATCTGTCTCCAGCAGCACAAACTCAAAAGGCTCCGCTGCGGGCTGCCCGTCCATCAGCTTTTCTGCCGTGAACTGAATGCCAACCTTCAGGTGGTTCACCAGGGCCACAGGCTCCGCTTCGCCGTCCACGTACAGTTCGCCATCCACCTTTCCAGTTCCATGGCAGGTTGCGCACTCGCCGTCGCCCTCCGCCAGGTAGAGAATGGCCACGGTATCCAACATGCTTTCCAGCACATCCGCATCTCCGTTTGCGGCAGTCCACTGTTCTTCCGTGAACATATATGTGAGGAGTCCCCAGTACGATGCCGACGGGAACTGGGTGGCGTCCATGCGTATCATATCAATAACCGCCTCCAGCGGCATATTGTCAAACACCGCCAGGAACACTTTCCCGTCAGGGGTATGAAGCGTTTTCATTCCGTTTTCCGTCTTCAGGAAGATGCCATTCCCGCTGCATTTGCCGCACGGAGCACCTGAAGAATTGTATCCGGTGCCGCCGCAGTCCGAGCAGATATCCATATACTGGCTGCTGAAACTATCCGCCAGCCGGATCGTTCCGACTCTTTCCAGTCCGGTGTTTGAGCTGCTGGCTTGCAGCAGTACCGCGGTCAGGCCGCCCACCTCGCCGCTGCCGCCGCAGGTCTCGCAGTCCGCCTCCCGGTGCTTCAGCGTCTGCCCGGGCAGCGCCGTAAGGACTTCACAGTCCGCCGCCAGGCCAATCTGCACGACGGCTTCGGCCGGCGTGGTCATATAAGCCACCGTCGGATCCGTTCCCTGCACCTCGCTGATGAGGAACTTCACTTCCCCGATGCCGGTCTCCGCGGAGATTGCGGCCAGGTCCCGTTCCGTCAGGGTGATCTCCGGCGTGAAGGTGATGTTTCCGTCCGCGTCGTTCTTTCCCCGGGCGATGGGGGCCGAGCCGGCTGCGGCGCCGCTCCGCCGAACCTCGAAGGAAAATTCGTCCGGCTGCAGCGTCCGTCCCACCAGTTCCTTGTGTGCCGTCAGGGCAATGTTCTTCTGCGGGCGGTAGGTGTTCGTGAACACCAGCGGGGTCGACGTGACCTTCAGGGTGCCGTCCATGTTATCCGTGAGCGTCACCGTCACGTCCTTCCGGGCCGTGTCATAGGTGACGTTGTTGTACATCACGCTCCCGTCCCCGTTGACCTGTGCGCCGGTGGGCAGGGCCTCTTCCGCCCTGTAGTGCAGGACCTTCGTCCCGCCGTATTCGCGCATCGTATACGTGCTGTTGCCATCATACGTCGCCCGGAACGTGAACATTGCGAGCCCTGTCTTCGTGCCGTCATCCTCAGTCACCGTGCCCCGGCTCACGCCGGTCTTCACCGTGGCGATGACCTGCCCGTAGCCGCTGTTTTCATCGCCGGTATCGTCAAATTTGTTGTAGTCGCTCAGGTTGAAGGCGAATTCCTTTGCCTTCTGCTCCCGTCCCCGCAGGCGCTTCGTCCCGGTGATCGTGAGGGTCGTCCTGGCGGCATAATAGTTCCAGAAGCCAACGCTCGACGTCCGGCCCTGTTCGATTGTCATCCTTGAGGTGTCGTCCGCGTAGTCCCGGTCCGACGTCCAGCCCGCGCCCATGCCTTCCTTGACCGTGCATTCTGTGCCGCTGGGAATGCCGATGATCTCCACGGTCTGCTCCGGCTGCACCGTCACGGTATCGCCGCTGCGGATCGTTCCGCTGCCAATCTGTGCAGTGCCTTCCGGCAGGGCGGTGCTCCACGAGCTCTGCGGAGCCTTGTCGTACAGGACGTATTCGTATTCCCCGCCCACGGTCGCGCCGTCCTTTTTCATGTCCACCGTGAAGGTGAACGACGGCACCGCCATGTTCCCGTCCTTCGCCTTGGACCGGTTATCCACTTTGCAGTAGATCATGGCATAGCCAAAGTCCGGCTTTCTGAAGTTCCGGAAGGTCGTGAGGTCCTCCGGATCGTACTCCGCCGTCACCGTGACCCCCGCCGGGACCGCTTCCGTCTGCGCGAACCAGCCTTCCGGCACGCTGTGCTCCTCCAGGACATACTGGTATTCAAATCCGCCCGGCTCATAGCGATCCAGGTCTTTGAACGCGTAGATCCACCGGCCCGTGCTGTCCGGTGTGACCTGGATCTGGCGCGTACCGTTTTCCGGCCCGGTGCTGGTGATCCGCCGGTACGCGATCCAGATGTTGCTGACCGTCGGTTCCGCCGGCGTTCCGTCCGGGTTCAGCCACAGCTTTTCACCCGTGAGGGTGAAGGTTTCCTTTTTGTGCGTGTTGACGATCTCCCAGGAACGTCCGGCCTCCCTGTACACCCCCGTGGTGTACCCGGGCACCGGGTCCTCCGTCACCGTATAGGTGTACGCGTTCCCGTTGCTGTCTGTGTCCGGTGCGTTCAGGAACACGCCCTTCCAGCCGCCCTCCGCGGTCAGGGTGAGATCCCGGTCGATCTTCGGGGAATCCGGGTCGGAGGTCCGCCCCTTCAGGTGCACCGTCACGCTGTCCGGGCGCAGCCCGTCGCGGTTCTCCATATATTGGCCGTTGACACTTTCCCCGTCGTTCCAGGTCTTCCGCACCGAAACCACGCTGGGCACGATGCCCACCCGGGAATACGCACTCTCCAGCCGTGCCCTGGGCTGGGCCTGTTCGCTGTTCCCGGACTTGACGAAGGGGATATACACGGTTGTCGCCGCGTTGTAGGCATACATGTTGTTGGCGGGGTCCGCCGCGCCGGTCCAGTCGATATCGTCAGTGGACGCGGCGTTGTCCTTCTTGTGGTCGTAGGCACCCTTCGCGTTCCATGTGCCGTCATTGCCGTTGTCCGTCGGCGCAGCCATATTCAGGTAGACGGAGAGCTTCTCCCCCGGGTCCAGGTCATAGGATGCTGCGATGTCCGCCTGGTTATAGCGCTCGGCGTTCACCGCGATGGCGGTCACTTTTCCCTTCAGTGCGTCCGGAACAGTCCAGACACCGTTTTCCAGGCTGCCGGTCACTTCGGTCCAGATATCCGTGTCGGTCAGCCTGTAGGCGCTGCCCCAGGCGCCGCTGTCGAAGTTGACCCATCCCCGCACATTTGTGTCGATGTTGTTGTCAAACACCAGTCCGGACGTTGTGCTGTAGTACAGTCTTCCCATGCACCTGTCTCCGTACAGTTCGGACAGGTCCACGGACTCCAGCGTTCCCTTCCACTGGCCCTTGCCCTGCCAGGCGCCGCTCCAAGCCTTTTTCCCGTTCACGTCGTCCTGGTCGTACCCTTCGTGCGGCACATACTCCTCAAGAGCATCATAGATCAGGATGCCCTTGGTCTTTGCGTCCTGCTTCGAGGCAACGGTCAGCCGGTAGGTGTATCTGCCGCCCTCGGTTACGGTGACCTGGTTCTCATCCCGTGTGCCCCTGCCCCAGGAGTCGCCCTGGTCCGCCCGGGCGTCCTTCCGGAATTCCACCTGCTCCGAGAGGTCAGCGTCCCGTATGCTCTCCGAGACGCGCAGGTACACGAACCGTTCCTCATCGCTGTCCGGGTCCAGGTCACTCATCCATCCGCGGATCTGCGAGTCGGAAATGCTGTAGAGGTAGGTGTTGGGGGTACCCGGCCATACGTCCGGACATCCGACGGTCTGGTAATAATTCTGATCCGTCAGGTTCCCCAGCCGGCCCGGGTTGCCCGATTCAAACGCCGCGTGGTAGACCGCGTACCCGTTCCGGACTTTGTTGTAGTCCGACCACGGCACATACATATCCATGGAGATCTGGATTTTGTCCCCCCAGCAGTTGTTGGCCTGCGAATTATAGCTGGACAATTTTTTGGGATCCGGCGTCAGCGTCGCCTTCACCGTCACCAGGGTGCGCCCGCTGTTTCGGAAGTTTTCCGTCACCTTCACGTCGGTGACCCGGTCGCCGCTCCGCATCTGGATCGTCGACGTGTTCGGCACGAAGTGTTCCGGAAGCAGCAGGTACCAGGTCCCGGAGGTCTCCGGAGTGATGGCGCCCATCGCCACCGCTTCGTTGTATTTGGTCCCGTCCGTCACGTTGGCCTGTTCGTACACCGCCGCAAAGAGCGTCACCACGACGCGGCGGTTCACCGGATCGTTCGAGGTTCTGGTGTACGTGTAATCCCCGGTCGAGGGCATGGATCCGTAGACCTTGTAGCCGGCCTCCGTCAGCGTGGACAGGCTGCTGTCGCTGCTCTCGGTTGTGTAGTCGTCGTTGGCCTCCAGCCACGCGGTCTGCTCCGGCAGCACCTCGTCCTGCCGCTCCGCGCTCTGGTAGAAGGTCGTCACCTGCCGTGCTTCGTTCTTCAGGACGACGTTCGTGTAGCCCTGAAGGCGCTCTTCCGCCAGCTCCATCACATGCGCGGACGGTAGGATCGTCACCTTCGGCCACACCGCCAGCTTGCAGGCGGCCTGGTTGGTCGCGACCACTGTCCGGTAGCCGGTTACGTTCGCGTCCGCCGGGAAGGTGATCTTCTTCGTCCCGCTGCGTACTGCCACCGTCTGGTACAGCTCCCAGCTCCCGCTCTTGTTCTTCTCGATCCAGACCTCCACGTCCGGTTTCGGCAGGCGGTTGTCGGGCCTGTAGCCGAATTCAGAGCCCGGGATCTGGTACGTATCCGACGTCTGGCGCCCGTAGGAGAACATCTCCGGCGCCGCGATGGTGATGCTGTCGAAATAGTAGTCCCCTGCCCCGAGGTTCCCGCCGTTGCTGATGTTCGCCACGGAAACCGTATCGTCCGTGGTCTCCATCCGATAAGTCCAGTTCAGGTAATGGGAGGGGTCCTCTTCCCAGCCTTCTGGCAGGTCCGGCACCTCGCTCGTCGGGCCCGCGGTGTACGAATAGCCGTACCCCACGGTAAGCACCTCGAAGTCCAGCGTCACGCTCTTTCCGTTGCGCAGCGCGCCGACGGTCATCTCGTAGGTCTTGTCCTTTTTGTGGCTCTGGGAGCTGGTGCTCCCATCCGGCCGGTCCTTCACCGGGGTGTTGTGCGTATGGCTGGGCTGCGAGCCCGAATACTTATACACGCCAAACGTTCCCGCAGGATACTCCCATCCCGCGTGCAGATAGTTCGCCGACGCTGTCGCCCCGGCCCGGGAGACTTCCCTCGGGTCGCCGGCCTGCTCCGGGTCGGCTTCCGTCAGCGTCCACTGCGACGCCGCGCGGATCGTATAGGTTTTGTTGTTCTGCATCTGGTCCGTGGGATACGCCGCCCAGATTTCCCGGGCCCGGTAGTCGTTCCATCCCCGGCCGTCATAGTTGTACCGGACCGTCTGCCGGCTGTAGTGTTCCCCGGCCTGCTCGCCGGAGGTCTCCGTGCCGACCGTCCCGTCGCTGACGTTGACCTCACCCAGGATGATGCCCGGGATCGAAACCCCGTTTCCTTCCGCCACCCCGGCCCACACGTCCATGTCCAGGCTGAAGTACTGCGTGCCTTCATACAGCGGCCAGGTTTTCCAGCGCACAAACACATACTTATTCGCCGTTTCCGGGCCGCCGGGCAGGTTCTCCTTCGCGCCCGCCGGAACGCTTTCCGGCGTCGAGTACACCTGGGCGGACATGCCCGCGCCGGGATCACTCAGGCGTTCCCTCGTGTCGATGACCGCCGTCAGTTCCTGGGTGCTCATGGTGTCCTTCACGCCGCTGCGGGTCGTGACCTCCACCGTAGCCTTCAGGGGATCGCTGGGCCGCATATCCACGATCTTCGAAACCACGACCCCGGTGATCGTACACTCGAAATTAATCTGCGCCGCGGCATCGATAGCCGCGTCGTTGACGATGGCGTACTGCCCGTTCTCCGCTTCCTCCCAGTGCCACAGGGAATTCTCGCTCGGTGCGTCCGGAACGGAGAAGGTCATTCCGCCGCATCCTGCCGACATAACCGCACCATCAGCGTAGTATGTGCTCCGCTCATGCCAGATCTGCCGCGGGAACAGGATCCGGACAGAACCCGGCTCATGCGGTTCCTGTCCTGTCAGGACGGCGTTGATCTGGAACTGCATGCTGATTTCCGAATCGTCGCTGTGCTTCCGGATAAACAGCCGGTTCGCCTGCCCGTCCGACGGGCTGTCCGGCGTCACCCACTCGATCTTTGCGCTCACAATCTGCCCGTTCTGTGAAGCGCCTTCCGCGTACCCGACGGACAAAGAGAATGCACCGTTCACCGCAATGAACAGCGCAAGCAGAAAAAGTAGGAGGAACATCGGGCGTTTTACGCTTCTGAACATAGTCATCTCTCCGTCGGCTATAATGTAACATTTCTATGGATGCAAATCTTTGGAAAAGGAGGGTAAGAAGCTGTCCGTACTTCTTTCTTACCATTTGATTAATAATAACATATTGTTTACAGAGCTCACAATCCGTATTTACAATCAATTGTTACATTTTTTCAGTATTTTCATTACAATTTGTTGTTTTGACCAAATTTCCGTGTAACCATTCCATTTCCTTTGTCCGGAAGGAAAACACTGTCTCTTCCGGGCATCAGAAAACCCGGCTGTTTCCAGCCGGGTTACATGGTCTGTCAATCTGTTTTTACTCAATGCCTTCGAAGGTGAAATCCTTGGCTTCCACAGCAGCCTTCACCGCCGCTTCGTCCAGTTCTCCGGCCAGGGTAATGACCGCGGTGCCCGCATCATGGCTTACCGCCGCTTCCGCAATAAAGGGAAGCGCTTCCAGGGCTTTCTTCACGGATGCCTCGCAGTGTCCGCACATCATACCTTTGATTTTTACTGTCTTTGTCATGGTTTTGTTCCTCTCTTTCTTCTGTTCCTCTTTGATTGATTCAGTAATAGTAAGGGGTATATTCGCCGCTTTAAGCGGTTTATCCTTTGCCGGGTCCTTCAGCCTGAACAAATTCAGCCGCAGGGCATTCATGCATACCGTAAAGCTGGACAAGCTCATGGCTGCCGCCCCGATCATCGGGCTCATTTTCCACCCGAAGAGCCCCGCCGCCAGCGGAATACAGATCAGGTTATAAAAGAATGCCCAGAACAGGTTTTCATGAATGTTCCGCAGTGTCGCCCGGCTCAGCCGGATCGCCGCCGCCACGTCGGTCAGGGCGGAATTCATCAGCACGATATCCGCGCTGTCTATCGCCACGTCCGTTCCGGCGCCGATCGCAATTCCGGTATCCGCCCGGGTCAGTGCCGGCGCGTCGTTGATTCCGTCACCCACCATGGCAACCCGGCCGTATTCCTGCAGTTTCCGGATCACTTCCTCCTTGCCTTCCGGCAGGACTCCGGCCACCCATTCATCCACCCCGGCCTGTGCCGCGATGGCCTGCGCTGTCCGCTCGTTGTCCCCCGTCAGCATCACTACCCGCAGGCCCTGGTTTTTCAGCTGCCGGATACCTTCCCGGGAATCTTCCCGGATCCTGTCTGCCACGGCGATCACACCCAGCATCTGTCCGTCTTCCTCAAAGAAAAGCGGTGTCTTACCCTGTTCCGCAAAGGCTTCTGCCTGCCGGTTCAGTTTCTCCGGCACACGCACCAGGCTGCTGATATAGCTGCCGCTGCCGCCGTGGAGTCGTTTCCCTCCGGCCGTTCCTTCCAGTCCGTTTCCCGGCAGTGCCCGGAATTCTGATATGCTCTCCGGTTTCATCTGCTGTTCTTCCGCTGCCCGCAGGATTGCTTTGGCCAGCGGATGCTCGCTTCCTTGTTCCAGGGCAGCCGCTTTTGCAAGCAGTTCCGCCTCCGTCCGCCCCTCCGCGGGGATCAGGTCCGTCACGCCCGGTTCTCCGGAGGTGATGGTACCCGTCTTGTCCAACGCGATAATTTGCGCTTTTCCTGCCGTTTCGAGTGCTTCACCCGTCTTGAACAGGATTCCGTTCTTCGCTCCCAGGCCGTTGCCCACCATAATGGCTACCGGTGTGGCCAGTCCCAGCGCGCAGGGGCAGGAAATCACCAACACGGAAATGCCCCTGGCCACAGCGTCCCCGGCAGATGCGCCGGCAATCAGCCAGCCGATAGTTACAATCAGGGCAATCCCGATCACCGCCGGCACGAAGACGCCGGATACCTTGTCTGCAATCCGGGCAATCGGAGCCTTGGTGGCTGCGGCATCTGAAACCATCCGGATAATCTGGCTCAGGGTGGTATCTTCTCCCACCCGTGTCGCCCGGCAGGTCAGGAATCCGGACTGGTTGATCGTGGCTGCGCTGACTTTATCGCCTTCTGCCTTGTCCACGGGAATCGATTCTCCGGTCAGGGCTGATTCATTCACCGCGCCTGTTCCGGAAATCACGATACCGTCCACCGGGATGCTGTCTCCCGGACGGACCACAAAAAGATCGCCTGTCCTGACTTCCGCGATCGGCACCTCGGTTTCTGTGTCGTCCCGGAGGAGCACTGCTGTCTGCGGTGCCAGCTTCATCAGGCTCTTCAGTGCGTTCGTTGTCTTGCCCTTGGACCGGGCTTCCAGCATCTTGCCTACGGTAATCAGGGCCGGGATCATCGCTGCGGATTCAAAGTACAGCTGACCGTGATACAACGCCATCAGGTCCATATTCCTCGCACCGCCTGTGATCATCCCGCACATCCGGTAGAACACAAACAGGCTCCAGCCGAAGGATACCGATGATCCCAGTGCCACCAGCGTATCCATATTCGGCGCGCCGTGGATCAGGGTCCGGAATCCGATGGTGAAGAACTTCCCGTTGATGATCATCACAATCAGCGCCAGCAGCATCTGCGTCAGCGTCAGCGCCAGGTGATTATGCGTCAGGAAAGCCGGCAGCGGCCATCCCGCCATGTGATGGCCCATCGTGATATACATCAGCACTGCCAGGAAGCCCACTGACAGCAGCAGCCTGCGTTTCAGTTTCGGTGTCTCCCGGTCCTGCAGCGCTTCCTCCTGTGCAGCCAGGTAATCCGTCTTCGCTTCCCCCGCAGGCGCGCCCTTCAGGCTGGCGCCGTATCCTGCCGCTTCCACAGCGCGGATGATTTCCTCCTGCGATGCGCTGCCCTCAACGCCCATGGAGTTGGTCAGCAGGCTGACAGATACCGAGCAGACGCCCGGCACCTGTCCGACCGCCTTCTCCACCCGTGCCTGGCAGGCCGCGCAGCTCATACCGGTCACAATGTATTGTTCCATGGTTTCCTCTCTCTTCTCACTTCATGAGTTTCTGCATCACTTTGACAAACTCATCAATGGCTTCATCCTTGCCGTTCCGGATATCCTCCGATACGCAGCTGCGGATATGGCAGGCCAGCAGTTCCTTGTTGAAGCTGTTCAGCGCGGCACTCACCGCTGACACCTGGATCAGGATGTCCGGGCAATAGGCATCCTCTTCCACCATCTTCTGGATTCCCCGGATCTGGCCTTCCGCCAGTTTCAGCCGCCGAAGGAGGGCGTTCTGTTCTTCCGCCGTGCGCTTCTTTTTCCGTTCACTGCAATGCGGACAGGCTTTCGTTTCGCTCATCTGCTTCTCCTCATTTCCGGTACGTGATATACCCCCACGGGGTATTGTAATCATATACCCTCCCAGGGTATTTGTCAACACTGTTCTTTTCCTGCCCTTTCCTTGACCGGGCAGGGGCTTTGTGCTACGATCTGAAACTGATGTAAGGAAAGGAGTTTGTGAATATGAAAGACCGTAAAATCTTTTGCCTGAATAATATCGCGAAGATCGGCACGGACGGTTTCCGCTCCGGTTATACGCTGATTGATTCCATCGACGAGGCTGCCGGCGTGCTGGTTCGCTCCGCCGATATGAAGGAAATGTCCTTCCCCGCCGGCCTTCGGGCCATTGCCCGCGCGGGCGCCGGCGTCAACAACATTCCCCTGGACCGCTGTGCGGAAGAGGGCATCGTGGTGTTCAACACCCCTGGCGCCAACGCCAACTCCGTCAAGGAACTGGTTCTCTGCGGCATGTTCCTGGCTTCCCGTGATATTGCCGGCGGCATCAGCTGGGTCCGGGAAAACGCAGATGATGAAAACATCGCCAAGACGACCGAGAAGGCCAAGAAAGCCTTCGCCGGCACTGAGCTCAAGGGCAAGACCCTGGGCGTCATCGGCCTGGGCGCCATCGGCGTCCTGGTTGCCAATGCCGCCATCTCCCTGGGCATGAAGGTCTATGGTTTCGACCCCTACCTGTCCGTCAATTCCGCCTGGAATCTTTCCCCCATGGTTATCCACGCGGAGAAGATCGAGGAAGTCTACGCCGCCAGCGATTACATCACCATCCATGTGCCTGCTACTGCCAGCACGAAGGGCATGATCAGTGCCGAAGCGATTGCCCAGATGAAGAACGGCGTCGTCCTGCTGAACTTTGCCCGGGATACGCTGGTGGATGAAAAAGCCCTGGCCAGCGCCCTGGAGGCCGGTGTGGTCAAGCGCTACGTGTCCGACTTCCCCACTCCCGCCAGCGCCCATATGAAAAATGCCATCGTCATTCCGCACCTTGGCGCCTCCACGGAAGAAGCAGAAGACAATTGCGCGGTCATGGCCGTGAAGCAGCTGCAGGATTACCTGGATAACGGCAACATCCACAATTCCGTCAACTATCCTGAAATCAACCTCGGCTTCTGCGAAACGGAAGCCCGCGTTGCCATCCTGCACCGGAACATTCCGAACATGCTCAGCCAGATCACAAACTTCTTCGGCAACCAGGGACTGAACATCGAAAACCTGGCCAATAAGAGCCGCGGCGATTACGCCTACACCCTGCTGGATCTCAGTCATCCCATGCCCCATGACACAGTGGAACGGCTGAAGGAAATCGACGGCGTTATCCGCGTCCGCCGGATCGTTGAAAACAAATAAGCCATATATAAAAACCCCGCTTCCGGCAGATCGTCCGGAAGCGGGGTTTTGTTTCTCTCACTTTTTCTTTTTCTCGTTGTAAACGCTCATCACTTCACCGGGAGAGGATTCCATGTGGACCTTGTTGATCTCTTCCAGCACCGCTTTCCGGGGAGTAGGCACACAGTATGGGCAGGCTGTCAGCTTGTTGTAAGGCGGCTCATCCAGTTCACTGTAGGGGAACTCGGTCAGCGGCAGATACCGCTTTTTGATATTCACACAGTTGTCCTGGGAATGATATTTGCTGCCGCCCTTGGGATTGTAGTACAGCGGGGTATCGTCGTCTGGAATCTTCACCTGTCGTCCCTGGTAGTCTTCCCAGATCACCAGCTTGACGCAGTTTTTATCCTGCCGTTTTTTAATCAGGTTGGACAGCACGGACATGCTGTACCCTGCCCGGTTCTGTTTCGCCTGTACCCGGATGCAGCCGTGGCTGGCGCGGCTGCCGAGGATTTCCTCAAATCCGCGGTAATTCTTGGAGCCGTCGTTATTCTTCCGGTGGGGCACCTCGTGAATGTAATCCGCCGCGTTGAACTTCAGGGCATAGTTGCAGACCATGCCGGACTCGTCGTCTATCAGGGCACCGGTCTTGGTATAAATGATCAGGTACTCACCGGAACGGGTTTCATTATAGGGCTGCTGCTTCTTCGCGCTGGGATTGTACTTGCCCGTTGACACCGCCAGCGATGTCTCCAGGTGGCCGTCCTTGAAGAGGTACAGCCGCTGTGTCAGCTTGTCAATTACGATACCGTAGTTCTGGTTCACTTCCACGGTTTTCAGCTTCTTGGTCGGCACATAGCCTGTCACAAAGGCGTTGAAGTTCTTTACCTTGCTGTCGTGGAAGCTGGTGGAATATGTTTCAATCTTGGTCCATCCGTTATCCAGCGTTTCCAGCACATGCACGCCCTGGCTCTGGCCGGTCAGCATGCCGATGCCTTCGCTGCTCTCATCCGGTTGGGAATAGATCACCATCTGTTTGTTCATGTCGATGTCCGCCACGGTGATGGGCAGGGTAAGCATCTTCCAGATGGCTTCCTCATCATCCAGGTTCATGGGGGTATCCCAATAGGTATCATCCGGTTCCCCGTTCCGGGGTTCCTCCGACCGGAAGGAAGGCGTTATGTCGGACGGTTCAGGAGCGACGCCCAGCAGAAAATCCTCCGCCGGCGCGCTGGCCGCGGAGAACAGCAGAATCATAAGCAAAAGCACTGCTGTTATTCTGCGCATGCTATTCCTCCATCCTTTGTGTTTCAGGACTGAAGAATCATACCATATATAGGGCAAAGTGTCAAAGTTCTTTCGCCTTGTTTTCCGTTGTCCGGCGGTTATGTTACGAAAAACAGAAAGGGCTTGATTTTCATTCCCGAAGGGGGTATACTGCCTGTATCCTTTTCAGATGAAGGGAAACACGCGGTCAGGATACCGGTTCACAGAGAGCGGGAGAAGGTGCAAGCCCGCAGCAAGGCCCTGATACGATACCATTCCCGGATGAGAAGCGGCAGCCGACCGATAAAGCGGCTTAATGAGTGGTTTTACAACAAGCAGGGTGGAACCGCGAATGCTTTTTCAGCATCCGTCCCGGCACAAGAATGCAGGGCGGATGCTTTTTTGTACACAGACGCCCGGAAAAAAAGGAGGGTATTCCATGAAAATCATCTACAACGACGGTCATGTCGCGGAATGTCCCGCGGAAGAAGAGCTGGAGGTGCTCCGTCACTCTGCCGCTCACATCATGGCCCAGGCGGTCAAACGCCTGTACCCCGATGCCCACTTTGCCTATGGTCCCGCCACTGAAAAGGGATTCCATTATGACATCGATCTGGGCGACGTCAAACTCACAGATGAAGACCTGCCCGCCATCCAGGCGGAAATGCAGAAGATCGTGAAGGAAAACCTGCCCTTCAAGGTCTATCCCCTGCCCCGGGACGAGGCTGTGAAGCTGATGCAGGACCGCGGCGAAATCTACAAGGTTGAGCACATTGCCGACCTGCCCGATGACGCCGTCATCACCTTCTATCAGCAGGGCGACTACATCGACATGTGCGTCGGCCCGCACCTCACCTACACCAAGGCACTGAAGGCTTTCAAGCTCACCGCCCTGTCCGGTGCCTATTGGAAGAACAACCAGAACAACAAGATGCTCACCCGCCTCAACGGCGTCGCATTCCGGAATCAGGAAGAGCTGGCCGCCTACGAGAAGCAGGTTGAGGAAGCCAAAGCCCGCGATCACCGCCGCATCGGCCGTGAAATGGGCCTGTTCATGACAGACGACCTGGTCGGCAAGGGACTGCCCATGTTCCTGCCCAAGGGCTACACCGTCTGGCGCGAGCTGGAAAACTATATCCGGGATAAGGAACTCCGCCTGGGTTATCAGCATGTTATGACTCCCTGCGTCGGCACGGTGGATCTGTACCGCACCAGCGGTCACTGGGATCATTACAAGGACAATATGTTCCCCGCCATGGAGGTGGAAGGCGAAAGCTTCGTGCTTCGTCCCATGAACTGCCCCCATCACATGATGATCTACGCCAACCGGCTGCATTCCTACCGGGATCTGCCGATCCGCATCGGTGAAATCGCCCATGACTTCCGTTTCGAGCCCAGCGGCACCCTGAAGGGCATCGAGCGTGGCCGTCACTTCTGCCAGAATGACGCCCACCTCTTCGTCACGCCCGAGCAGATCAAGGACGAAGTCTCCAGCGTGGTCAACCTGATCCGTGAAGTCTACCAGGACTTCCACATCACAGACTACCGCTGCGTGCTGTCTCTGCGGGATCCGGAAGACAAAGTCAAGTATCATCAGGATGATGAGATGTGGAACCGTGCGGAATCCGCCCTGCGCGAAGTGCTGAAAGAGCTGAACATCGACTTCACGGAAGAAATCGGCGAAGCCGCCTTCTACGGTCCGAAGCTGGACGTGAACGTCAAGCCCGCCATCGGTGCAGAATACACGCTGAGCACCTGCCAGCTGGACTTCTGCCTGCCGGCCAAGTTCAACCTGAAGTATGTGGACCAGGACGGTTCTGAAAAGACCCCCGTCGTGCTGCACCGCGCGATCCTGGGCTCCATCGACCGCTTCATGGCTTACCTGATTGAGGAAACCAAGGGTGCCTTCCCGCTGTGGGTTGCTCCCGTCCAGGTTAAGGTGCTCCCCGTCAGCGACAAGAGCATGGACTACGCCGCCAAGATAACCGAAGCCCTGCTGGACGACGGCATCCGTGCCGAGCTGGATGAGCGCAATGAAAAGATCGGCTACAAGATCCGTTACGCCCGCCAGGAGGACAAGGTTCCTTACATGCTGATCATCGGCGAAAAGGAAATCGCGGAAAACACTGTTTCCGTCCGTGACCGCGCCACCGACCAGACAACTTCCATGACCCTGGAAGAGCTGATCAAAAAGCTCGAAAAGGAAATCACGGAACGCCTGTAATCAACCTAAACCTAATAATCAAAAGAGTGTCCTTCACAGGACACTCTTTTTTTCATATATCTCTGGAAAAAGCGTGTGCGGAAAACCGCACACGCTCTGAGTATTCATTATGCATTGTACATTATACATTATGCATTGATTCCAAGTTTCAGCGCATTTGCGCAGAAACTTGGAAGTTTATCCGGCAGTTTCACGACTACTACCCCGTAGTCCTTCTTAAACTCCACCGGTCCGTATCCCAGCAGCTCCACGCTCTTCACCTCATCCTCCGCGAAGCTGCGCAGCGTTAATGTTTCTCCTCCCTTTGCCCCCAGCAGGAAGGCATAAACCGCGCCCTCCTTCTGCACATAGCGGACGTCACTCAGGTTCCAGTCCGTCTTTTCCTCGGTAAAGCCGTCAATCTTCACCCGCGTTTCACCCTCGCCGAAAGTCCTCCACGGCCTTGTCCCGTAAACCGCTTCGCTGTTAATCGCGAACCAGGCTGCCAGCCTGTCCAGGATATACTCCGCGTCTTCGTCGATGGTGCCGTCCGGCCGCTGGAGAATATTCAGCAGCATTACGCCGTTTTTGGAGATAATGTCCACCAGCATCTCCACAATCTGTTCCGGACTCTTGTAGGGATGATGCACGTCATAGAACCAGTTGCCGATACAGGTATCTGTATGCCACGGTTCCGGCATGATACCGGGCAGCTGGCTCTTTTCAATATCCAGCACACCCACGCTGAAGATTTCTTCCCGACGGTCCTTCTGCAGGTACACCGCCTGGTTTTCTCCGTGTTTGTCAATGGACGTGTTATAGAGCCTGGCCACCGCCTGCAGGCCGCGGTTATAGACAGACAAGTCCGTCAGTTTGCCCTGTTCCGCCATCCAGTGATCACCGAAGGGCAGCACGCCGTCGGAATACAGCAGGTCAGGCTTGAACTTATCAATCATCTCATTCACGCACTTCAGCCAGTAATCCCGGAACTGCTCGTTATCGGTATACCAGGGCGTCAGGTCCTCCCCTGTGCCATGCTCCTGGTTCGCGTGGTAGAAGTCCTGATACGCCGGATCGTTGCCGTCATAGGGCACACCCGCATAAGGACCGGTCTTGTCACAGCCTTTGTTCACCCGCCACCAGGAGAAGGAAGCCCCCAGGTGCTCGCTGATGCCGAAAGGCAGCTGATACTTGTCTGCCGCGGCTTTCCACAGCGCCAGGATATCCTTGTGGGGTCCCACATTCATGCTGTTCATGCGGTTGATTCGGGAATCATAGTTGAAGAAGTGATCATGATGGGTCGCCTGGGTCATCAGATACCGGGCGCCCGCCTTGTAATACTTTGCGATCAGCGCGTCCGGATCGAACTTTTCCGCCTTCCACAGGGCACAGATATCCTTGTAGCCGAACTTGGAAGGGTGGCCGTAGTGACGCAGGTGATACTCATACTGCGGCTGTCCCTGGATATACATGTTCCGGGCATACCAGTCACCGAACATCGGCACGCTCTGGGGACCCCAGTGGCTCCAGATTCCGAATTTGGCGTCCCGGAACCATTCCGGTGCGGAATACTGCCTCAGTGATTCAAAAGTCGGCTCAAATTTCATACTTCAACCCGCTCTTTCTATGCTTTGTTTGCTGCCTCCATTATACATGAAACGTTTCTATTTTCCACTCTTTTTTTCTGAATTTAAACAACATAAAAGCGTGGGCTCACCCACGCTTTCACTGGCAATTATGCATTATGCGTTAAATATCTTTTTACCGCTTTCCTCACCGGTACTGTCAGCAGTGCCGCAGCAGCAATCTTAACTGCGTCACCGATTAGAAATGGCACCACGCACAGGGCCAGTGCCGCGCCCAGGCCGTTTCCTGTATGGAGCATAAAATTCACCGTGCCCACCAGGTACAGCAGCGCCGTCCCTGCGATCATCATCAGCGGATGATACCACCAACCGATCTGTTCTCTCTTCTCCGCGCCTTCGCCGGACATATACGCGCAGGGCAGGTAACCGATCAGATACCCGCCGGTCACCCCGGCCAGCTTCTGGAATCCCCCGCTGAAGCCGCTGAACACCGGAACCCCGATGATACCGATCAGCAGATAGAGCCCCACCGCAATAGTTCCTTTTTTTCGTCCCAGCACAGATCCGGCCAGGTAAACCGCGAAAGTCGCCAGGGACAGCGGAATCGGTCCTGCGGGAATCGTCAGCGGTCCCGCCACGCAGATCAATGCCGCCATCACAGCGATCGTTGTCATATCCAATGTCTTCATTTTCCTGCTCATTTTCCCTCTGCTCCATTGTCTGTCAGTTTCAGGCTTACTTCACCGTAGTTCAGGCAGGTGCGTCCGTCCTCGGTTTCAATCACCAGCCGGCCCTGGTCATCTATATCCACTGCCTTGGCCGGATATCTCTTGTCTCCTTCGATGACCGTCACCGTCCGGCCAATCACGTTGGACCGTTTCCGGCTTTCCTCCAGGAAATGTCCTGTCTTCAGGTCTCCCAGCAGGGCCTCTGTCTCGTTCAGGATTTCAGCGATCAGCCGGTTCCGTTCCGGTGCTTCGCCGCACTCATTGCCAATGGAGGTTGCAATCTCCTGTAGTTCCGGCGGAAACTGCATCCGCGCCGTATTCACACCGATCCCGGCCACGGCATATTCCAGTTTCCCGGCTTCCATACCCAGGCCGGCTTCACACAGGATGCCGCAGATCTTCCTGCCGTTGATATACAGGTCGTTCACCCATTTGATGTCCGCCTTCACATCCGCGGTCTTCTCCACAGCCCGCGCCGTTGCCACAGCCGCCAGGGATGTCAGCAATCCTGCCTGGTCCGGCGCGCAGTCGGGTCTCAGGATCATTGTCATATATACGCCGCTGTGATCTGGAGAGAAAAAGCTGCGTCCCTGCCGGCCCCGGCCGCCGCTCTGGCTGTCGGCAATGATCACCGTGCCATGCTTTGCCCCGGCTGCAGCCAGCATCTTGGCCCGGTTGTTTGTTGAATCAAGCCGGTCATGGATCTCGAGCTCCCTGCCCAGCTCCCGGGTCTTCAGCCATTTGCGGATTCCGGCCTCGCTCAGCACATCCGGGGCGGAAACCAGCCGATATCCACGGTTTGTCACCGCTTCAATCTCATAGCCGTCTTCCCGCAGGCGTTTCATCACTTTCCACACCGCGTTCCGGCTTACACCCAGCTCCTTCGCGAGCTGTTCACCGGATACCGTATCTCCTGCTTCCAGCAGTGTCAGCGCCTTTTCCCTGATATACATACAGGCCCTCCCTCCGTTTCATTCCGGGAGATGATATCATCATCGCCTCTCAATCGTCAACCTTTTCAGCTTCTTTTGGGTGACAATTCGTTTCGTGGACATTTTCCTTACCCCTGTGCTAAAATAGGACATTCAGAAAACCAGATCAGATTGCCGGTTTTTTCCGGGGAGGTTGTCCATGAACGAGATCAAATGTCCCAATTGCGGGAAGGTTTTTCAGGTGGATGAGGCCGGTTATGCCTCCATCGTTTCACAGGTTCGCAACGCGCTGTTTGAAAAAGAAGTGGAGGACCGGGTCAATTCCGTCCGCCGTGAAAGCGCCGCTGTCCAGGAAAAGGCACTGGCCGAGCTGAACGCAAAGCATAGGCAGGCTCTTACCGAAAAAGACCTGGAAATCAACCATCTGAAAGACAGCGCCCGTGCGGCGGAAACAGAGAAACAGCTTGCCGTCCGGACAGCCATTCAGGAAAAAGAAAACGAGATTACTGAATTGCGCGGAAAAGTGATTCAGGAAAAGCAGGCAGCCGAAATCCGCGAGCAGAGCCTGAAGGAAGCGCATAAAACCGAGGTGGCGCGTCTGGAGGCGGAAGTGGAACAGTACCGGGACTTCAAGCTTCGCCAGTCCACCAAGATGATCGGTGAAAGCCTGGAGCAGCACTGCCTGACCACTTTCAACCAGGTTCGGATGATGGCCTTCCCCCGCGCCTATTTTGAAAAGGATAATGAGGTCATCGAGGGCACCAAGGGCGACTTCGTCTACCGGGAGGAAACGGAGGACGGGCTCCCCCTCCTCTCCATCCTCTTCGAAATGAAGAATGAGGCGGACGCCACCGAGAAAAGCATAAGAACGAGGACTTCATCGACAAGCTGGACAAGGATCGCAAAAAGAAAAACTGCGAGTACGCGGTGCTGGTCACCATGCTGGAGCCTGACAGCGACCTGTACAATGCGGGCATTGTCACCGAGTACCGGTATGAGAAGATGTATATCGTCCGTCCCCAGTTCTTCCTTCCGCTCATCTCCCTCCTGCGCAATGCCGCGCTTTCCAGCACACAGATCCGTCGGGAGCTGGAAACCGTACGCCGCCAGAGCCTGGACGTCCAGCAGTTTGACCAGGCATTGCTGGAATTCAGGGATAAGTTCGGCAAGAACTATCAGATTGCCCAGTCCCATTTTGACAAGGCAATCAGCGAGATCGACGAGACCATCAAGCACCTGGAAAAGGTCAAGGAATCCCTCACCAAGTCCGGCTACCAGCTGCGGCTGGCCAATGATAAGGCCCAGGATCTTACGATCAAAAAGCTTACGAAAGGCAACCCCACCATGCGGGACAAGTTCGAAGAAGCCGGGATCAGCATTGACTGATCCCGGCTTCTCTGTTTTCAGACATTTCTAATTTCACTTTGTTCCTGGAATGGGATGACGTGCATCAGGTGTCATTCCGAGTGATGTCGAGGAATCCCTTGATATATCAGCTGCGTGTCCACAGCCTGGCCAGTGTCCGGGCCACGCCGTCTTCATCATTGCTCTCCGCCACTTCATCCGCTACAGCTTTGACGCAGTCCAGCGCGTTGCTCACCGCCACACCGTATCCGCATCTCCGGATCGGCTCCACATCGTCGTTGTCATCGCCGAAATACACGGCCTGTTCTGCCTCCAGCTTCACACTGTCCAGCAGCTGTTGAATCCCCCGCCACTTGGTTGCGGTACCGCCCATATACTGGCACAGTTTTTTATCTGCCACGGTACTGTATACCGTTTCCGGCAGGTCAATCAGGATCTGCTCCGGCGGACAGTCCGGATGACTGGCCAGGATCTTATAGATCTTTTCCCGCCGGGGAAGCTCTCCGATATCTTCAATCACCCGGGGACTCCAGATGGGAATGTCCTGGTTGGCGTAAATGCCGTTCTCGGCCTCCACGGAGATTACCACGCCTTCCATCCCGGAAAGCTGTTTAAGGATGGACAGGGCGTCCTCCGTTGCAATGGTATTCTCATACACCCTGTCCGGCGTAATGGTCCGCGCCCCGTTCAGCGTGGTTACCGCCTGGAAGTCAATGATCCTTCGGTAATCCATGATGGCTCTTTCCGGCCTCGCAGTTGCGGCAAACAGATAGGCGCCTGCCTGCTGCCAGTCTCGCAGCACATCAAGGGTATAGTCTGAAATGGATTTGTCCGTCCGCAGCAGCGTCCGGTCAAGGTCAACAATCACCGCAAGATAGGGCAGCTGGTTCATCGACTTTCCTCCGTCAGTTTTATGTTTTTAACCATGAACACGGATTTCCGGAAGGATCGCGTCAACATCTACAAAGCCGACGCTGTAATCATACCGGTCCGTATAAACCGGCACCTCATCCGACTTCAACAGGTCCGTCACATCCGTATACAGATACCGGCTGTACCACACATGCGCGACGCCGGAATCCGGATCGGTATAGTGGCATTCCAGCATATACGGATTCCCGTGCGCACCGTTCACGTTCCGGTTCACTTTCGCGCCGACAATCTTAGCCATCACGTAGTACCCGCCCTCATAGGCACGGCGCTGGCGGGTTCTGCGCCGGATATCCTTTCCCAGGCACAGGAGGCCGATCAGCAGGAAAATGGCGCCGATCCCGCCGAAGACTGCCAGGAATATGATGGGATCTTCCGGTTTTTGTCCGGCGCCTGCAGACCACAAAGCCACACCCAGCACAAGAAACAGCAAGCCCATCGGTGCAAAGATCAGTCCCAGGATTCCATAGACTGTCCATCCGTATTTCTTCTTCACAGGCATTTCCCTCCTGAAAAAATATTAGCGGGATTATACATCAGTATCCCGGTAAAATCAATCACAAGTTTGCCATATTTTCCCTTGTCAGTTCCGGACAAAAAAACAGGCGGATTTATTCCGCCTGTCCGTGTTCTTTCAGATATGCCAGGAACTCCGGTGCCCGGGACCAGTATCTGATTCCCCAGTTCTCAAAATTCCACTCATCCATGTACTCGTTGCACTCGTAATCCACATACCAGATCAGGCCGTCCCGGATCACAAAATTCGTCGGAAAATAATCGATGTTCAGTCCCGCTGATCTGGCTTTTGCTGCCATTTCCCGCACCTGTTCCAGATAGGGATCGGCGGATTTCCCGTCCTTCACCAGGTCGAATATGGTTTCGCCGGCAATATATTCCTTGACCACCCGTTCAGCTTCCTCATCGATAGCAATCATCTCCGGAATCCTGATCCCGGCCTGCCGCAGCCGTTCATAGTCCCGGCGTTCCGCCTCGATCTTGTTGCCGAAATGGTAATATTCACAGGGTTCGTGATGGATCTGCTTAAGCACAGCCTGCCGGCCTTCCCTTTCCGCCAGATAGGAATAGCCGCCCTTCCCGTGTCCAAGCAGCCGTATGATGCGGTATTCTTCCCCGCACACCGTCATTTCCTTTTCCATTCTGTCCTCCGGAATCCCTGTCACAGTTCCTTGTCCAGGCATACGGCATCCGCTTCGTTCTCATAGGGCGGATAGTTTTCGCAGACCTGGTATCCGTTCTTCTTATAGAATTCAATGGCGTGGGGATTGCCTTCCCGGCACTCCAGCACCAGCCGCCTGTAGCCGGTCTTCCCGGCCAGTTTTTCCATGGCCTTCATCAATGCGGCGCCGATGCCTTTGCGGTTCTTTCTGGCATACACGCGCTTGATTTCTCCGGTTTCGTCGTCCAACTGACGCAGCCCGGCGCAGCACACAGGAGTTCCGTCGTCGTACCCCACCAGGAAGAAGCCTTTCTCCTGGCTAAAGTCGTCAAAGCAAACATGTGCCATTCCGTTATGGCCCAGAATACCCATCAGGGTTTCGTTCAGCTCCCGCAGGAGCGTTTGTGCGTCCGGGTTCTCCACACCGGTCTGGACAAACGCAAGACTCATTCGCCTACCTCCGTTTCATCAGACCGGATCAGTTCCCTCAGGTCATGTATTTTCAGATAGGATGTTTCCACATCCGCTACCGGATTGGCCGCGATCAGGATGGGGGTGATTCCCAGTTCAGCCGCTCCTTCCAGGTTGCGTACACTGTCGTCGATAAAAACCGTCTCTTCAGGCGCTGCGCCGCATTTGCCCAATGCGTCCAGGAACATGTGCCTGTCCGGCTTGAACACGCCCACAAAACAGCTGTAGGTCTGGAAGGAAAAGTATCGGGAAACACCGATGTACTCCAGCTGCTGTTCAATGCTCGGCCACGTGTCAGAGATGATCCCCAGCTTATGCGTCCTGCTCAGGGTTTCCAGCACCTCTTGAATCCCGGGATATGGAATATAGTTTTCCATATTGAAGGTGCGATCCCGGGCCGCCTGTTCCAGTTCGTCTGTTGTCAGTCCCAGGCCCAGCTGTTCTGAAACAATCGAATAGTACCGGTAAAACTGCTTCTGTTCCTCCTCAACAGAGGTCACCAGGTGGTTCTCCGCCAGACAACGCAGTCCTGCATCCCTGGCCGCGTTGATTTCCGCCTCACTGTGCTGTTTCAGTTTCTCCCCGGCCAGCTCCAGGAACTTTCCGGTAAACATCCAGTCGCCTGATGCCGGCCTGTCCAGTGTATAGCCTACGTCGAAGAAAATAACCTTCTTGTCCTTTATCTGATTGATCATAATACTCTCCGGTCATTGTATCCCGGTCATCCAATTTCCAGCTGATCCAGGTAGGGTTTATACCTCGCATACTGTTTTTTCAGCACCGGTTCTTTGGGAATCAGGCCAAAGAATGTTTCCAGCTCTGTCCACTGATAATCCACCGTTTCTCCCTCCTGGAGCCGGACAGCGTCTTTCGCGCAGTCCACCACCGCCAGGTAGGCATAAACTACCGACCTTGTCTTCGGGTTCCGGGTAGTCCCGATCAGCTCCAGCATTTCCGCCTCCAGTCCGGTTTCTTCCCGCATTTCCCTCCGTGCCGCTTCCTCCGGGTTTTCGCCGGCCTGGGCGGCTCCTCCGGCGCTGGCTTCCCAGCAGCCGGGGAACGCTTCCTTACGGTCGTCCCGGAGGGTCAGGAGAAACGTCCCGTCCCGGTGCCGGATCAGGACATCACAGACCAGATGATATCTCCCTTCGGGAATTTCCCGCATCCTGCCCCGTTCCCATGTTTCTCCGGTCTTTCTTCCCTGTTCATCATACAAATCCCAGATTTCCATTTCTGAACTCCCGTCATTCCCGGACGTTCACCGTCCTGTCTGTTTTCTGTCTGAATAACCCGTGCTGGTTACAGTAGTAATACAGCCATCCGCTTCTGCGGAAAAAGAACCGCGTTTCCGCATTTCCTTCCGGATACAGTGCTTTGATCTCGCAGCTGTCCGGTGTCATATAGGCGATAAAGGAAAGGTAATGCTCTTTGCTCATGGGATGTTCTGCGGATACATAAATCTCATCCTCCACCATCTGCACTTCCAGCCTGTGTGCCGGATCCGGCTCTTCCGTTTCCAGTGCTGGCAGCTGTATCCCGCAGCAGGAAATCATCGCGTCCCCTCTCGCGAAGAGCACATTTCCGCACACAGGGCATACATAAAACCGGCTTTTCAGCATATTGGATGCCCGGTTGGTATTCACAACAGCCTGCCCGCACAGCAGCTCCGCCACGGATATATGCAGTGCCTTTCCCAGCGGTTCCAGCAGGGATACGTCCGGAAATCCCCTTCCGTTTTCCCATTTGGATACGGTCTTATCGCTGACGCAGAGTTTTTCCGCCAGCTCTGCCTGTGTCATCCGTTGTTTCTCCCGCAGCGCCTTGATCGTTGCTCCGGTTACATAGTGATCCATTTCTTATCACTCCTTTCCGGATGAGCATAGCGCCGCCGACCGCTGCCTGCAACCTACGCTTCGTAGAGTGTCAGTTGCCTGTCAGCGCCTTTACCTCTTCAAGTTTCGGTGGATTCAGCGGCAGCGGGAACCGGGAAATAGCGATTGCAGAGCAAGCGCTGGCAAACCGCACCAGTTCTTCATCCTGCATACCCTGCATCAGTCCGTATACGCAGCCCGCCTTGAAGGTGTCGCCGGCGCCCAGCGTGCTCCGGACTGTCACAGGGAACGGCTTCATCCGGCGGATGGGTTCTCCCTTCCGGGCATAGAGCATGTCTCCCCCGCCCTGGGTGATAATGGTCAGCCCGTCCGTTTCCTGCTGCATCTTTTCCATAACAGCTTCCGGTTCCATTCCGGCATAATACTCCGGTACACATTCTTTGGAAACCACATTCACCGCCGCCATCTGATGCAGCCGGGAATCATGCGGACTGTCAATCGTCACAAAGGGTACGCCGTTCCTCCGGCAGAGTTCAGCTGCCAGCAGGGATTCATCCCGGAAATAGGGATCCACTGCCGCTGCTTTGCAGCCTGCGATATCTTCTTCCTTCGGAATGTTCCACCAGCGTTCTCCCGTGGAAAACAGTGTCTGGAACCGGCCCATGGGAGACCGAACCAGCCCGGCAATCACCACATAGTCCATCACACCGGGATCTTCTGTAAAGCACATGGAAGACAGGTCCACCTGCTTGTCCGCGTAAAACGCCTTCAGCATCGGGGCGACCTCTGTGCCGATCCATGTTCCGTCCATTTTGACGGACACCCCAAGAGAATCCAGTACTGTTGCCGCCGTCCCGGTTTCACCACCCGGCAGGAAATACTGGTCCTTGATTTCCGCGTATTCATCCGGCTGGAGGAATCCGTCCCTCAGCAGGAAAGAATGGGTACCCAGGATCTGTCCAAAGAGATACACGTCATGTTGCTGCGCCATATACCGTTTTCCCTCCCGGCTTTCTCCCTGCCTTATTCAGGCCTGTCCATTTCAAGCTCCAGGCATTTCCAGGCTTCGTTCCCAAAGTGATAGTATTCCGTTTCTCCGGTATCCTTATCCCGGAATCCGACAGCCCGGTAGCACCGGTATGCCGGCTCGTTGTTTTCAAAAACACCCAGGGTGATCCTGTCCGCCTTCAAAATATCGAAAGCATACCGGATAGCCAGCTGAAGCATTTCCCTGCCGTATCCGTATCCGCGCTTTCCGTCGTCCACGATCACAAAGCCGAACCGGAGAATGGTTTTCTTTTCATCCGTGAATCGCATGATCAGATGTCCCGCCACGCCGGTCTCATCGAAGGCTGTCATTTCATAAAAGGAGTCCGAATCAGCCATCCTGTCATAGTGCCGGTTCAGGTCCTCCGCTGTAATCGGATAGGACTCAAACCGGTCCGCGCTCCATTTCCGGAACATGGTTTCGTCCCCGATCCAGGAAACAATCGTTTGTGCGTCACAGGCCTTGTAAGGTCTCAGTCTCAGCATATATTTCCCTTCAGGGTTCCTTCCAGAACCCGCCTTTATGGAAATTCTCATTCCCCAGCGGCTTTGCGGTCAGCCTGAACATCACGCAGCCGTCCGGGCACACAATCGTTTTGGTATATTTGCTGTCTCCGCCCAGGTTCTCCAGGTCTCCGCCGCTGCGCACAGCCTCCATCAGCGGATAGAGCATCATCATCGTCTTGGAGCAGATTCCCTGTCCGTCCTGGTTCACCGGGCAGCCGTAGGTGCAGGTGTATTTGTCGCCGGGTTCTTCCCCGTTCCGGCAGTAGCGTTCCGTATGATCTCCCCGCAGGAATCCTGTCACTTCAACCGTGAACTCATATTCCTCGTCATACCACTTTTTCATACAGACCTCCCGTACATTTACATCTTTTTACAGTTCTTTCCGTCTGCTTTTGATTATAGAGATCTTGTCTGAAAGTTGCAATCCGGAATCACGGAATGCTCTTTCAGTTTTTCCGGAGGATATCCAGGGTATGATGGGATGCCCCGATCAGATCCTGCCGTTCGCAGATTGCGAAGTGGTACTCCAGCCATTTCCTGAAGGTCTCATCGTCCATTTCGTCAACCATCGCCCTTTGGTAATTGGTCGCACCGTCCGTGGAAATCAGCTTCACCCGTTCCACCGGTATTTCAGCGTCCAGCGAAGCAATCTCCTCTGTCCTGATCAGGTCGAATACTTCCGCCGGGTCGCTGCCCAGGTGCCAGTCCGGCGAAAGCATGTTCCGCTCCAGCAGGTCCTGCACATGTTTGGATCCGAATGCGTAATTGATCACCGTCGGCTCGTTCATACAGTAAGCTGCCAGGATATATCCGCCCGGTTTCGTCACCCGGACCGCTTCCCTTAACGCCCGGAGTTTATCCTCCCGGGTATACAGGTGATACATCGGTCCCAGCAGCATAGTTAAGTCAAAGGCGTTGTCCGGCAGGAAGGACAGGTCCAGCACATTCCCCTGCAGGGCCCGGATCGGTTCCGTTCCGTCCAGCTTTGATTTCAGCACTTCCAGGTTGTGTTTCACCAGTTCCACGGCAGTCACCCGGTAGTCTTCCTTCGCCAGGGTCACGCTGTATCTTCCCGTTCCCGCTCCGACCTCCAGGATGGAGGGATCGTCCATCCCGTCTATACATTCATGAATGTATTTCATGGTGGTCAGGTACTCTACCTGGCCGTACCGGGAAAGGAGCCGGTTGTCTTCATCACAGACGCTGTAGAATTCATCCAGATAATTCATCGGAACAACCTCCTGTATTCTTCACCCGGATAGCTGCTGCTTCCGTCCAGCTTGGTCAGGATCACGTCTTTTTCATAGGTCATGCCCAGCTTTTCCATCACCCGGCGGCTTCGGTTGTTTTCCCTGGCAAACGTTCCCCGGATTCCCCGGACATCCCTCTGGCTCCGGACCAGTTCCAGTACCGCCCGGATCATTTCCGCAGCATATCCGTTTCCCCACTGATCTTTCCGCAGGTTGTACCCGATCGTCCAGAGGTCCTCTTCTTCCCAGTAATACAGGCCGCCGCTTCCGATCAACTCTCCGGTTCCTTTCAGCACGATGCCCGCGTCATAATCGTCCGGACTGTCCGGATCCAGTGTCTCCAGCCACGCTTTCACGTCCTCCGCCTTCGTGTATACGGGATAAACCATATAGCGCGCCACGTCCGGATCCCCGCACCATTTGAATACTTCCCGGTAATCATCCGGGGTCAGGTTCCGCAGGATCAGCCGTTCCGTCTCCAGGTTAATGTTCATCTTCTTATCTCCTTATGCTTCCTTCCGGGACACAATCATCAGGTGCTCCGAATGTGCCAGGTACTCTTCCTTCTCGCAGAATCGCAGTGCGTAGTCGCACCAGGCTTTCCTGATCTTCCTCGGGCTCTTGCTGAGCACCCGCTTGTAGGGTGCCAGGATTCCTTCCTGGCTGAAAGCGGTCTCTGTCTTCAGTCCGGGGATGGAAGCCAGCAGCTTCTTCGCGTCTTCGACGGTGATCATATACGCGTAGGTGAAGGACTCTCCGGAAAAACTTTCCCCCTTTGCGGCCAGTTCATAGAATTCCTCTTCTTCCGGCATCAGGATCGTTTCCTGGATTTCCCGCATGCCGTAGATAACCCCGCCGAAGGTCAGGATAAAGCTGCTGAACAGGTATCCGCCGGGTTTCAGGACCCGTTTAGCTTCCTGGATGGCCCGGATCCTGCTTTCCTCTGTCAGCAGGTGATACAGCGGTCCCATCAGGAAAACCGTATCAAAGGAATTGTCAGGGAACCGGGATAGATCCGTTGCGTCTCCCTGCACCGCCGTGATCTTCACCCCGTACTGCCGTGCTTTCTTTTTTGCGAAGCGCACGTTCTCGTCACTCAGGTCCAGCAGCGTCATCGTATGCCCCTGCCTCGCGTAGTGGATGGAATACTGTCCCGGGCCTCCGCCGATATCCAGGATCCTGCTGCCGGGCTGGATATACCGGTCCATCATACGTGTCGTTATATACTTTTCATAAGGAGTCCTTTTCTGCAGCCGGTCCCATTCCTTCAGGGGATCCGCGTCATAATGGGAGCGGATCGCTTCTTTCTCTTCGCGCATTTTTCCATCCTCCTTCACAGTTCTTTATACATCAGGATCTCATCGTGATAGCTTCCGTCGTCAAACTTCATCCCGTGATAATACCGGCCGCTTTCGATAAATCCGCATTTGCGGTACAGACCCTGCGCCCGGGTATTGTCCGCCACCACGATCAGTTCCATCAGCTCGTAGCCCATCTGCCTCGCCATCTCGATCAGCATATTGAGCATGGCCGTGCCCAGGCCCTGTTCGCAGTATTCCTCCAGCAGGCCGATCCCCATGGAACACCGGTGGCGGATCTTCCGTTTCTCCTGGTTGCTGAAAACGGAGCAACTCCCGACTACCTTCCCGTCTGCTTCAGCCACGATCATCACAGCTTTCGGATCCTCCAGCGTCCTGTTGAGAAATGCCCGTTCGTCTTCCGCTTCTTTCCTGATCTCATCCGGATAGCGCGACATAAACTGGGTTTCGCCGGCGATCTGCTTCAGGTAGCTGATCATTTCCTCCGCTTTTTCCGGAACAGGCGGCTTCAGGATACAGTTTCGTCCGTCCTTCAGTGTGATGGTTTTTTCCGTGAAAATCATGGCCTCATTCTCCTTCCGGTATGTAAATTAAAAAGCCGCTTATCATCAGATAAGCGGCTTGATAAACCTTGTCCGGATCTGCCGGAGCTACGCTTCTCTGATGACTGTTTGAAGGTACGTAAAATGAACGCGGACCAGCCATTCAACGTTCGCGACGACAGCATAATTATTCAGTTCACACACGTACCGTTTCACTGAGAAGCGCTCCTTTCCGAAAAATATTGGGATGACTATACTACGGAAAAAATACCGTGTCAAGAGAATATTGCCGGAAATTATTTGCGGTTCTTCCGCGTCGTCCAGCGCCGGATCGCCTTTTCAATCTCCACAATCGGGATCACGACCAGGGCCAGCGCCATCGCTGTCAGGTATTCAGCAAGCGTGATCGGCGTAAAGGAGAAAGCCTTGTTCAGGAACGGCACAAAGATGACCGCGGCTGTAATCAGCAGCGAGAAGGCCAGCGTTCCCCACAGCCACATGTTCTGCTTCTTCAGGCTGAACAGGGAAGCATGCCTGGACCGCATATTGAAGGAATGGAAAATTTCGACCATGCTCAGCGTCAGGAAAGCCATGGTCATGCCGGCCGGGGATTCCGCAATCCCCCAGGCTCCGCTTTCCATCCGGTGTCCGATAAAGTAGCTGAACACTGTCACGGCGGCGATAATCAGCCCCTGGAAGGCGATACCGAAGCCCAGCCCGTCTGCGAAGATGCTTTCCTTCCGGTGCCGCGGCGGACGCTGCATCACGTCTTTTTCCGCATCCTCCATGCCCAGCGCGATTGCCGGCAGCGTATCTGTGATCAGGTTGATCCACAGGATGTGGACCGGTTTGAGAATGGTAAAGCCCATCAGCGTGGCGGAAAACACCGCCAGCACCTCCGCCAGGTTGGCGGACAGCAGGAACTGGATGGCCTTGCGGATGTTGTCATAGATCCGGCGGCCTTCGCCGACCGCGGAAACGATGGTGGCAAAGTTGTCATCCGTCAGGATCATATCCGCCACGGACTTGGTCACGTCGGTACCTGTAATGCCCATGCCCACGCCGATATCCGCGCTCTTGATGGAGGGAGCGTCATTGACTCCGTCTCCGGTCATGGCTGTCACCATGCCCAGCGCCTTCCAGGCATTCACGATGCGCACCTTATTCTCCGGCTGCACCCTGGCATAGACGGAGTAACGCCGCACGTCATGCGCAAACACTTCGTCCGGGATCGCGTCCAGTTCCGCGCCGGTGATCGCCATCTGGCCGGGCTGCAGGATGCCCAGTTCCCGGGCAATAGCCGTAGCCGTATCCTTGTGGTCGCCGGTGATCATGATGGGCCGGATGCCGGCGCTGCGGCACTTCTGTATGGCGTCCTTCACTTCGGGCCGGATGGGATCGATCATGCCGCACATGCCGATCCAGGTCAGATCCTGCTCCAGATCTTCAGCGGCGTTGGAAGCAGGACGCTCGTCATAAATCCGCTGGGCAGCGCCCAGCACCCGCAGGGCCTGGTCCGCCATCCCTTTGTTTTCAGCAAGAATCTGCTCCCGCTGTTCTTTGGTGATCGGAACCGCCTGGCCGCCCTGCCAGATCTTCGTACAGCGGCGCAGCACCTCATCCGGGGCGCCCTTGGTAAATTGAATAAATCCATGCCCGGCACCCATCCGGTGCAGGGTGGTCATCATTTTGCGCAGGGAATCAAAGGGGGCTTCATCCACCCGCGGCAGGTCTGCCGCCAGCTCTTCCTTGGGCATGCCGTTCCGGTTGGCGTCGTTGACCAGCGCGCATTCGGTCGCTTCTCCCACAGCCTCCCCTTCCTCCAGCTCCGCGTCGGAACACAGGGCCATGGCGGACATCAGCAGTTTCTCATCGTCAGTCACTTTCCGGACCACGGTCATTTTGTTCTGGGTCAGGGTACCGGTTTTATCCGAGCAGATAATCTGGGTGCAGCCCAGGGTCTCCACAGCCGTCAGCTTCCGAATAATGGCATGGTTCTTGCTCATCTTGGTCACGCCGATGGAGAGCAGCACCGTTACCACCGCGCTCAGGCCTTCCGGAATGGCCGCCACGGCCAGGGAAACCGCGATCATGAAGGTGTCCAGGACGGCCTTTCCGCCGTTCCGCACCAGGTTGACGATAAACACAAAGGCGCAGATCACAAGGATCATCGCGGACAGTTTCCGGGACAGTTCCTTCAGCTTGATCTGCAGGGGTGTCTCCTCGTCCTTCGCGTTGGTCAGGGCATCCGCAATGGCGCCCATTTCCGTATCCATGCCTGTGCCGGTCACAACGGCGTGTCCCCGTCCATAGGTGACGATGGAGCCCATGTACACCATGTTTTTCCGGTCGCCCAGGGAGACTTCCCCGTTCTCGGCGGCTGCCAGCGCTTCGCTCTGCTTCTCCACATCCGTGGATTCACCGGTCAGGGCCGCTTCCTGCGTCTTCATGGACGCGCATTCCACAATCCGGGCGTCCGCGGGCACAGCATCCCCGGCCTCCAGGATCAGCATATCGCCCCGGACCACTTCGTCCGCGTGGATGGTTTTCAGGTGGCCGCCGCGGATTACCTTCGCGGTGGCTGCCGCCACCTGCTGTAGCGCCTCAATTGCGGCCTCCGCCTTGCTCTCCTGGTAAACGCCCAGGCAGGCGTTGATCAGCACCACCGCCAGGATGATGATGGTATCGGTCAGGCTCTCACCGGCATACAATGCCGTGATGGCGCTTACCACCGCAGCGATAATCAGGACGATGGTCATGGGATCCTTCAGTTCCCCGAGGAACTTCCTGATCAGGCTTTCCTTTTCGCCTTCCTTCAGCTTGTTGTGTCCATCCCGGACCAGCCGTACCGCAGCCTCTTCGTCGCTCAGGCCTTCCATGGAGGAACCCGCCTCTGCCAGTACAGCCTCTTTTTCCTCAAGATACGGTTTCAATCGTTTTGCCCTCCTCTGCTTGATGCAGTATCACCTACGAATGAATATCCTGTTTTTGCCATTGTATACCGGACCGACCGCACAATTCAAGCGCCGGCTGCATTACCGCTGTTCATTTTTCTGTCTGGCAGCCGCCTCAATATGCGCTTCCGGCGCTTCCATGATATTCCAGCATAACGCGGCGCCTTCAAATCCGTGACGCCTGACCGCAGCCAGGGATTCCGCTATATAGTCCGGATCCGTCCTGACAATTTCCTTATCATAATTGATCTCAATCCCCGGATATTTCCCGCATGCAACCTTCCCCACCGCATCCAGCTGGGTTTCCAGCAGGGTGATGCCTTCCGGAAGGCTGACGCGGCCTCGGGCCTTGGGGGCATGCTGTTCAAACAGCGCGTATTCATATCCGATTCCCGCGGGAGCGTCTGTCCTCCGGTAAAGCATCGGCTTGATGAAGTCAGCGTACTTCGTGATCATCCCGTAGTTCTGGCCCACAAACCGGCTGACAACCGGAGCAAACAGATCCAGCCCGACAATCAGGCCTTTCTCCTTGAAAAACCGGCTGAGATCCCAGACTGACTCGGCTATGATTTCTTCTTTTGCCTCAAAAAAGCGCTGGGCCAGCGGATCTTCCAGGACGAACCGCCCGTCCACCGGACAGGCTGCCATATCAAAAAAGGAATCCTTTTTCAGCTCATATTGTTCCCGGACAGCATCTGTATTCACGCCTTTTTGCCGGAAAACCTGCCTGCAGTTTTCACACCCGCAGCTTAAAACGCCGGACACACCGGTCACAAAGGACTGGCTCCTGACCCTGTCCAGGAATACCCCGTCAAAGCCGCATTCAGCAAAATAATGCTCATATACGTCCTTCACAGTCTGGATATTCCGCCGGGACGACGGGCAGGAAAATACGAATGCCTTCCCTTCCTGCTCGACGGGAGTTTCAATCGGTCTCCCGAAAAGGTCCACCGCCTGGTCGGTCTCCGCCACGTCGCTGATCTCCGTAAAGACCGGAAGCCAGAGCACCATCTGGATGCCCTTTTCGTGAAGATACGTCCCCAGCGTCCTGTAAACTGCCGCATCCGTATTCCAGCCGATAATCACCTTTTCAACCGGAATCCGGGCGGAAATCTCTTCAATTTTACGGATCATGTCCTCCGGCTTGTCATGTTCCGCGTGCCATGATCCCGCAAATATCTGCAGTATGTATTTCATGGGTGCTTCTTTCCTTTTCTGTTATGAGTTCCAGATCTGCTCTAGTATATCATCTGCACACGCAAAAAAACAGCGGATCTGATACAGAACGCGGCCCCGGTGACAAACACCGGGGCCGCGCTGCACATACTGGATTATTTCTGCGGTTTAATCCGCCAGTACCCTTTGGAGTTCCGGTCCAGGAGCCCTTCCGCCACCAGATCCCGGCGGATGGTACAGAAATCATCATGAAAATCCGCAATGATGATATTCACTTCCCGCTCCGGGTAGATCCGGTCATACTCGAAGGCGTCCGCAATCACTTCCAGGACGATCCGTTCCTTCTTCTGCTGGGCGGGGATGGATTTCAGCTTCCCGTATTCGAAGAACGCGTTGATGACCTTCTGGCGGTATTCAGCATCCCGTTTCGCCTGGAGATCCGCTTCGTCAGATTTTTCCTGGATGATCTCCAGAATACTGGTGTGGAAGATATCCTTGTTCAGTGAGTACATCATATAATACTGGCTTTTGTAGGAGGTCACTGCGCCGGCATCCGCCAGCTTTTTCAGGTGGAAGGACACCGTGGGCGCAGAAATGCCGAGCCTTTCGGCCAGGCGTTCCACATACATATCTTCGATCGCCAGCGATTTCAGGATCTGCAGCCGGGACTTGTCAGACAGGCATTTGAAAAGCTGGATGGCTTCGGATTCTGTCATTCTGCTCCCTCCCATACCTTTTCAAAGTGTTCGCGGATTTCATGAACCACGTCAAGCTTGACCTGCTCTGTCTGCATCCTGGCCAGGTCGTCGTGTTCCTTCGCCTTTTCATACGCGGTCTTCCAACTGGCCGGAACGGTCTCCGTCCACCCGATAAAGAACTGCTTCACCGCGGCGGGATCTCCCCTGCCGATCCGCACGCCCGCACCCAGCATAGTACGGTAATTGTCATAGATATTGCCCTTCACTTTTTCAAAAACTGCTTCATCCTGCCGGTCATCCGCAGTCAGTTCCCGGTCGCGCTGTCCGCACGCCGCAATCTTTTCATCAAACCATTTGTTCATTTCAGATACTTTCTGTTCAATCATACTGTTACCTCCATTTATCCGCATCCGGTATAATCGATGTAGCCGGCGCTTGAAGTCCATTTCGAAATACACATCATTACCCTGGCGCATTTTTATCATATCATAGTCTAATCGGATTTGCAATACTATTTAGATGTTTATCAAATCATTTATTCGAACAGCAAGAGAAATGAGAAAAAGAGCCCCTGATTCCTCAGGGGCTCCCGCATTCTGAAACTGTTTATTTCAGCATGGATACCGCGTCCGCGATGGTCTTTTCCAGCGCTTCATGACCGTACTGGTCCACCGCCGCCTTGTTCTTTTCACCGTGGGTCAGGTTGCCTGCCCCGCCGATACAGCCACTGATGCAGGCCATGCCTTCGATGAAGTTCGCGTCCAGGGCATTCCGACTCTTGCGCATCAGGGCAGCCTTGCACTCTTCAATACCGTCGCAGGTGCAGGCCTTCAGTTCAAACTCGTCCAGCTGCTGTTCCTTCAGCGCTTCGGCAACCGCGTCGGACAGTCCGCCGCTCCGGGCAAAAATCCGGCCGAAGTAGGAGGCATTGTCCAGCGTTGCCTCCTCCAGGGTGGTCAGGTCAATATCCCGGCTGTCAAACAGCGCCTGCAGTTCCTCAAAGGTGATTGCCGCGTCCACATAGGGCTTCACGCTGTCCAGCTGCACCTCCGCCTTCTTGGCCGTGCAGGGCCCGATGAAGACGATCTTCACGTTTTCCTCATGTTCCTTGATATACTTGGCCAGGGTTGCCATCGGGGACATATTGTGGGAGATGTAGGGAGCCAGTGCCGGGAAAGCGGTTTTGACGTAGCGCACAAACGCCGGGCAGCAAGAGCTGGTCAGGAATCCCTTCTCCACCAGTTCCCTGGATTCCGTCTGCGCCACCATGTCACCGCCCAGGGCCACTTCCACCACCGTATAGAAGCCCAGCTTCTTGATGCCGGTGATCACCTGTCCCAGTTTCACGTAGTTCATCTGGCTGCCGATGGCGGGCGCCACCAGCGCGTACACCTTATACTTGCTGTTGTCCTGGCTCCGCTTCAGCATATCGATTACATTGATGATAAAGGACTTGTCAGAGATCGCGCCGAAGGGGCACTGATATACGCACGCACCGCACTGGATGCACTTCTCGTCGTCAATCTTCGCCGCGTTATCCTCGTTGATCGAGATGGCTTTGATCTTGCAGGCATTCTGGCAGGGCCGCTTCCGGTTGACAATGGCACTGTAGGGGCATACCTTGGCGCACATGCCGCATTCCACGCACTTGGTTTTGTCAATGTGCGCCTCGTGCTTGTGGTCGAAGGAAATCGCGCCGCGCTTGCACACGTCCTCGCAGCGGTGGGCCAGGCAGCCCCGGCAGGATTCCGTAACCTGGTATCCCACCGCGGGGCAGTCGTCACAGGCAATGTCGATCACCTGGATGATGTTATCCGAGTTTCCACCGCCCATAGCCAGCTTGACCCGTTCTCCCAGGATCGCCCGCTCCTTGTATACGCAGCAGCGCATAGTCGGCACCTTGCCGGGCACAATGGCCTTCGGGATGTCCATCACGTTTTCCATCAGCGTATCATTCCAGGCGTGGCGCGCCACTTCCCGCAGCACTTTGTATTTCAGATGTTGAACCTTCGTATCAAACTTATGCATGCTCTCACCTCAAAAATAACTGACCTTGATCCGTTTGCCCATCTTCTGCAGTGCCGCGCTCAATTCCTGAACCAGGTTCATCTTAATGCTGAAATTGATCGGCAGGTCCGGGTTCTGATGCGCCGGGTTGATTGCCCGGCCCACATAGAAATTGATGTCCGTCGCTTCCTCAAACAGCAGCTGGCTGATCAGGGAGGCGCCGTCCTTGTGATTGCTCCATTCGTCGTAGCAGGTATTGTCCCCGATGAAATCCTGGGCATACTGCACCACCCGGTTCACCGTGATCACGCCTTCAGTCACCAGGTCCACGCCCTCCAGCTTCGCGATGGGCGGGATGTCCCCCTCATAGTTCAGGGAAGGCCGCAGCGGCTTGTTCAGCCACTTTGCCGCCAGGGAGGACGTGGTTCCGCCGCAGATGATGTGCTTTCCTTCCTTGGCAAAGAACAGGCTCATCATCCGGTCCGTGTCGTCCCGGTTTCCGGGCGGGCCGAAGAGCATATTCATCGGCACCCGCCTGCGCATCCGCACCACGCAGGACGTGGCGTCGTCACCCGGTTTTTCGCCGTACAGCCGGTCGCACTCGTCCACCAGCATGGTGGACAGCAGCTTTGCGGAATACCCGCACAGGTTCATGGCCTCCATGTAGGAGATGATATCTTCCCGCTTCCAGCCGAAGTTGTATCCTACGCCGATGCCGGCATGGGGACAGCCGTCGCTCATGGCAATGAACACGTCATTTTCCTGCAGCCGGATCACCGAGCGGTAGATCTGCTTCCCGCCGATGGACATCTCCTGCCGGGGATAATCCCAGTTGGCGTCGTCCCGCAGCAGGATTACATGGGGATTGTCATACTGGATCACTTCCGCCGTACGGTTCTGGATGATCCGCAGGATGGTAAAAGTGGAATAGGCCACGCCCCGCACCGAGCAGACCGGCAGGGTGGCGGCGATGGTTTCCACGCACTCTTCCAGCGACAAGCCCGCCGCCAGCATGGTGGAAATGATCTTGCTGGTCAGGGTGGACAGGATGCTGGCCTTCACGCCGCTGCCCAGTCCGTCCGCCAGCACGATCACCGTGGAGCCATCCTCCTGCTCGGCGATATCCACATGATCGCCGCACAGCTGTTCGCCTGTATGGTTAATGCTTTTGAAGCCGATATCGCAGCAAAGATCATTCATTGGTAATCGACTCCTTCAGCTTGGACAGCGCAATCTTGGTTTCCGCAGCGGTCTCGCCCAGCAGGGAAGCAATCTCCTGCACAATGCGCATCTGCTTCTCCACCACCTTGTCTGCCACTTCCACCGTCTGCCGGCTGATCTCTTCCTTCTCTCTGCGCGTTTCCTCTTCCATGGTCACGTCGCGCATGATGCACAGGATCATCCGGCCTTCCTCCGCGGGCACCACGGTCTGCTCCACATAGCAGCCGTATTCGGTCAGGTATACCCGCTCGTTGAAAATCCCCCTGTGGGTCTTCTGCACCTTCATGAAGGGCAGCGGATCCAGGATGCGCACCACCTGGTCGCCCAGCACCGCGCCGGCATCATGGATATTCAGCAGCTTCATCATCATGGGGTTGATCTGCTGAACCTCCAGCCGGTCATTGAGCATCAGGATGCCGTTGGGGGAATTGCGGGAAATGGCGTCCGTCATGTTCTCCGCCTTGTTCATCAGGAAAGGCAGGCACATGGAGATTTCGGCCTTTCCCTGGTAGATGGCAATCGCCTTTTCCCGGCACGTATCGTATCCGCAGGAGCCGCAGTTCAGCTCCTGGCTGGGCTTGAACTTGCCCATTTCCCGCAGGATCTCCGTGATTTCCGCTTCGGACGGCATGGCCGCCTTCAGGTCAATGGGCTCAAAGAACTTCCGCATCTGCCGGTTCTCCGGCTGCCGGATTTCAAAATCGCTGTCCCCTGCGAAGGAAGACACCGCAAGGTAATCCTGCACGGGGCTGCACCGATTCTTTTCCATCACCGGGCCGCCCAGGCAGCTGCCCTTGCACGCGCTCATCTCTATAAAGCAGTGGTGGATCCTTCCGCTCTCGATGTCCTTCAGGGCCGCGATGCAGTTTTCCACGCCGTCCACTGCCAGGTAGGTATAATCCGGTGCGTCGCAGTCCATGGTCTTCAGGATGCCGCCGGTTGTGGGAAAGAACCGTGTCCGGCTGTTGGGTTCAGGGGTGATATCCTGCCGCAGGCCGATCTTCTCCGCCCGCAGCCAGCTGGTCAGTTCCTCAAAGGTCAGCACGGCGTCCACGATTCCCTCGTAGTATTCCGCCTCATCCTTCTTGGCCATGCAGGGTCCGATGAACACCGTCTTCGCGTTGGGAATCCGCTTTTTGATGTCCTGGCAATGGGCCTGCATGGGCGAAACCACGTCCGCCAGGTACTTCAGCTCCCGCGGGAAGAACTTCTGGATCAGCAGGTTAATGCTGTGACAGCAGGAAGAGATGACGATATCGCGGTCATCCTCCCGCAGCATACGGTCGTATTCCCGCTTCACCTGGGTAGCTCCCAGGGCGGTTTCCTCCGCGTCCCGGAAGCCCAGTCTCTGCAGGGCTTCCCGCATGCTTTCAATACCCACGCCGGGATAGTTTGCGATAAAGGAAGGCGCCAGGGAGGCCACAACGGGCTCCCCGCTCTGGATCATTACCTTCACCTTTTCCGTCTCGTCCACAATCTGCTTGGCATTTTGCGGACAGACAACAAAACAGGTACCGCACAGGATGCACTCATTGCCGATAATATGGGCCTGGTTTCCCGAAAAGCGGATGGATTTCACCGGGCAGTGCCGGATACATTTATAACAGTTTTTACAGTTTGTTTTTTTCAGTGTCAGGCCGTGCGGCATGCGGCTTCCTCCTTGCAAAAAGGCGCCGGGCGGTGTTTCCTCCGCCCGGTGCGTATTGATTTACGCCAACTTCGCCTTCACTTGTTTCTCAAAAAATTCCTTTACGCTTTCAGGTGAAACGGAGAACAGTGCCCCGTCCACGGTCACGCACACACCCTGCTGGCATTTGCCCATGCAGAAGGTGCCGCCCAGTTCGATCCGGTCTCCCAGATCATTCTCCGCGATCAGGGCCTGCAGCTGTTCAACTACCGGCCGTGATCCCTTGATGTGGCAGGAAGACCCGATACAGACTGTGATTTTCATATGCTTTATCCTCCGTTCTTATTCGTACTCCACCACGTTGACCCATCTGAGCAGGAATTCCCGCTCCTGTTCGTTGCCCTTCACCGACTGGCTGGCCGCCACAATCGGCATCCACTTCTGGACGTACCGCCTGTCCGTGTTGCTCTTTTCACAGAACAGGTCCAGGTACTTTTCAGCGCCTTCGGTATCGCCCTTCAGGCAGAACAGCAGGTAGGTCCGGGCCGCGTCGGCGGAGGCATTGCCCTGGGTCACATGGCTCCAGTCCAGGATGTAGGGCGTTCCGTCGTTCGCGATGATGATATTGGAGGGACGGAAGTCGCCGTGGCACACCTTGTTGTGCTTCGGCATTCCCTCCAGCCGGGTATGAAGATCATACCGGATGGTGGCGTCCAGGCTGGCCTGGCTGATCTTGCGGTTCATCTTGTCCTTCAGCTTGTTCAGCAGCGGGCAGGTTTTGCTCTGCACTTCCAGCTGCAGGTCCACCATCTGCCCGATGTATTTGTCCTTATCGTCGGGGTTTTCTTTCATCAGCTGGCTCAGGGTTTTTCCGGCAATAAATTCGGACACGATGGTCCATTTTCCGTCCAGCACGGTCACTTCCAGAACCTTGGGGATATGCAGTCCGGTTTCCTCGATGCGGGCCTGGTTCAGCGCTTCATTCAGCACGTCTGCCTTGGAATATTCAGCGTTGAACACCTTCAGGCACCGGTCTCCGTCCCGGTAAATCGTCTTGGCGTTCCGTACGGCAATTACTCGATCCTGATTCATTGTCCTTCCCCCTTTCACAGCTTATGTCCGGGACGATAGGCTTTCTTGGCCGCGTCATCCTCGTAGGTGGCGATGTCATACTCAGTGGGCTTGGCCGTTTCGGTGAAGTGCTTCCCGCCGTAGTAGGCATTCAGGTACATCTGCTTGATTTCGCTCATCAGCGGATACCGGGGATTGGCGCCGGTGCACTGATCGTCGAAGGCCTGCTCTGTCATGGCGTCCAGCCGGTCCAGGAAGTCCTTCTCATCCGGCACATAATCCCGGATCGTGGACTGGATGCCCACATAGGCTTTCAGGTCATTGATCTTCTTGATCAGCGCTTCCAGCTTGTCTTCGTCGGTTCCTTCCGTAATGCCCAGTGCCTCCGCCACTTCAGCGTATCGCCGCATGGTGTGGGGATATTCATACTGGGGGAAGGTCCCCATCTTGGCCGGGGTTTCCGCGGCGTTGAACCGCAGCACCTCTTCAATCATCAGTGCATTGGCCACGCCGTGGGCAATGTGATGGAAGGCGCCCAGCTTGTGCGCCATGGAGTGGCACACACCCAGGAAAGCGTTGGCGAAAGCCATACCAGCCATGGTGGCGGCGTTGGCCATCTTCTCACGGGCTTCCACGTCCGTCATGCCGTCATCGTAAGCCCGGGGCAGGTAGGTGAAGATGTTCTTCAGTGCCTGGATGGCCAGTCCGTCCGTATAGTCGGTTGCCAGCATGGAAGCGTAGGCTTCCAGCGCGTGCGTCACCGCGTCGATACCGCTGGCCGCGGTCAGGCCCTTGGGGGCGGTCATATGGAAATCCGTGTCAATGATTGCCATATTTGGCAGCAGCTCGTAATCCGCCAGCGGATACTTTACGCCGCTCTGTTCATCGGTGATAACCGCGAAGGGAGTCACTTCGCTGCCGGTTCCGGCGGAAGTGGGGATCGCGACAAAGTACGCCTTTTCGCCCATCTTCGGGAAGGTATATACCCGCTTGCGGATATCCATGAAGCGCATGGCCATGTCCATGAAGTCAACCTCGGGATGCTCATACAGCACCCACATGATCTTTGCCGCGTCCATGGCGCTTCCGCCGCCCAGGGCGATGATCACGTCCGGCTGGAACAGGCGCATCTGCTCGGCGCCGGCTTTGGCGCAGGCCAGGGTCGGATCGGGCGCTACGTCGAAGAAGGTGGCATGGCTGATTCCCATCTCATCCAGCTTGTCGGTAATCGGCTTGGTGTTGCCGTTGTGGTAAAGGAAACTGTCTGTTACCACGAAGGCCTTTTTCTTTCCCATCACGGTTTTCAGTTCGCTCAAGGCCACCGGCAGGCAGCCTTTCTTGATGTACACCTTTTCAGGAGCGCGGAACCAGAGCATGTTTTCCCTTCTTTCCGTCACGGTTTTGATATTCAGCAGGTGCTTCACACCCACGTTTTCAGACACGGAGTTTCCGCCCCAGCTGCCGCAGCCCAGCGTCAGAGAAGGCATCATCCGGAAATTGTACAGGTCACCGATGCCGCCCTGGGAGGACGGGGTGTTCACCACAATGCGGCAGGTCTTCATCCGGGCCGCGAAAGCGTCCAGCACTTCCTGCTTCTCCTGGGTATTGATATACAGGGAAGCGGTGTGGCCGTAACCGCCGTCCGCGATCAGCCTGTCAGCCTTCGCAAACGCGTCTTCCAGATCCTGTCCCCGGTACATTGCCAGCACCGGGGACAGCTTCTCATGGGCGAATTCCTCGGAGATATCCACGGATTCAACCTCACCGATCAGCACCTTCGTGCCTTCCGGAACGGTCACACCCGCAAGCTCGGCAATCCTGTATGCGCTCTGTCCCACAATTTTTGCGTTCAGGGCGCCGTTGATCAGGATGGTCTTCCGGACCTTGTTCAGCTCTTCTCCCTTCAGAAACCAGCAGCCCCTGGCAGCGAATTCAGCCTTCACGCTGTCATAGACGCTGTCCACGACGATCACGCTCTGTTCAGAAGCGCAGATCATGCCGTTATCGAAGGTCTTGGAATGGATGATGCTGTTGACTGCCAGCAGGATATCCGCACTTTCGTCGATCACCGCGGGCACGTTGCCGGCGCCCACGCCCAGGGCCGGCTTGCCGCTGGAGTAGGCCGCCTTCACCATGCCGGGACCGCCGGTCGCCAGGATAATGTCCGCTTCCTTCATCACGGTGTTGGTCATTTCAAGGCTGGGCACGTCAATCCAGGAGATGATGCCTTCCGGTGCGCCAGCTTTGACCGCTGCTTCCAGCACTACCTTCGCGGCAGCGATCGTGGCCTGTTTTGCACGGGGATGTGGGCTGATGATAATACCGTTGCGGGTCTTCAGACAGATCAGGGATTTGAAAATGGCAGTGGATGTTGGGTTTGTGGTCGGAATCACGGCGGCCACCACACCGATGGGCTCCGCAATCTTCTTCATACCGCCGGCTTTGTCTTCTTCAATCACACCGCAGGTTTTGGTGTCCCGGTAGGCATTGTAGATATATTCGCTGGCATAGTGGTTTTTGATCACTTTGTCTTCCACCACACCCATGCCGGTTTCCTCAACAGCCATCCTGGCCAGGGGAATGCGGGCCTGGTTGGCGGCGGTTGCCGCTGCCAGGAAAATCCTGTCCACCTGTTCCTGGGTGTAGGAGGCGTACTGGCGCTGTGCTTCCCGCACCCGGGCTATGGCAGCCTCCAGTGTTTCCGGGCTGTCCACCGTTTCATAGGTCTTCTGATCCATGTGAATCCTCCTCCGTTGTTTCATTGGACATGCCTGCTACGATCTTCAGGCAGGCAAGGGATAACGCAATGTTTTCATGCTTCACCGTCACGGTATCCGGTACCCGGATCGGCACGGAAACAAAACTGAGAATCGCTGTGATGCCGCTGTTCACCATCTGGTCCGCAGCCTCCTGGGCCGCTCCTGCCGGTACGGTCAGGATCCCGATGTGAACCTCATGTTCCCGGCACCATCCGTGCATCTGTTCCATGGGAAGGATCGGTTTCCGTTCGTGGCTTGAATCGGTCACGCGGGTATCGAACGCCGCCGCGATCTCCAGCCCGTACTCCCGGAATCCGTCATAGGCCATCAGGGCTCTGCCCAGTTTACCGGCGCCGACCACCACCGCAGGGATCGTCTGCTTCATGCCCAGCACTGCTTCCAGGTCTTCCCGGAGCCGCTCCGTCGGATAGCCAATCTTCGGCATCCCCGCCGGGCAGATGCTGGCCAGGTCTTTTCGAACCTGAACCTCGCCCAGTCCCAACGCCCGGGCAACAGTCGCGGATGAAACATTCTCCGTCTGTACGGTGCGGATAAACTGCAGATACAACGGCAGCCTACCCATCGTCGCTTTGGACAGCGTACTGCTCCTCATGGCCCTTCCCTCCTTGCCGCGGGTTATTATAGAAGAACAGGCGCCTCAGCGGAATTACCAAAACCGTATATGAGTTATATATATATCGATAACTCTTTATCGATATATCGATATAAAAAGAAAACCCGCTCCCTCCCGAAGCAGGTCAACCCATTGAAATATCATGTTTTGCTTGATTTATCCATATTGCTGGGCAGTACACTCCATGCTGTCATTCCGACCAAGGCAGCTTGCTGCCGCGTGGGGAGCGAGGGAAGCAGTAGCCCAGTGGGCTATCCTGCGAAGCAGGAAGCGACCCGAACGAGTCAACCGAAACAAGCAATACGACCGCTCCAAGGGAGTAGTGTGACAATTGAGGTTGCGGGGGAATCCCTTACTAAGAATTCCGAAGGAATTCCCATTTATTCAACAAAAGCGCTTCCGCCATATACGGAAGCGCTTTTCTCCTTCATTTTTAAGTTTTCATTTTTAAGTTTTCAGTATTCATTTGAGAAAACAGCGCCATCAGCGCTGTTTTCTCCTGCATCACGCGTTTTCATCGAACTGACAATTTCGTTTTGAAATTGTCAGTTCCGTTATAAATTGCTTATCCAGTTCCGTCAGGTGATAATTCTTCCTTCTGATCAGCACGTCCCGGTACAGTTTCTGGTTATCCACACATCTTCTCTGCACCAGGTGTAAATTCTTCAGCAGCCGCTCCGGAATCGGGGAAACCCACATGAAGGTTTCCGGGTTTTCCGAAAGCAGATCCATCTGGCTGCCCCGCTCAAACACATAAATCCTCCGGGGAATATCCGGCAGTTCTTCATTCTTGACCACGGACAGCGGCATGGAGGGTACATAGGGATCCGCATGCGCGATCTGGATATATCCGGCCAGGTCTTTCATCCGGATGGTCTCCATTTTTGCCAGCGGGCTGTCCTCATGCATGATCAGACAGTAGGTGAATTCCATAATCAGGTCCCCGGTCAGGTCCTTATCTTCCAGCATCTCCCGGAAATACTTTTCATGCTTGGAGGCATACCGGAGGATGCCCAGGTTATACCCTACCTCCAGGATGTTTCTCACAGCCTTCAGTACATTGGTTTCCTGGTAGAAAACTTCCGCGTCATCCTTGCTCAGTGACCGGGAAAAATGGGCAAAAGCGTCGGAGATGTAGCTGGCCCGCGGGGCGGAGATGGAAAAGCGCTGGCAGGCCGGCTGTCCGGACTTGTACATGTGTTCCATGTCGTCCACCTGCTCCAGGATCTTCCTGGCCCGGCCCACAAACTCCTCCCCTTCCGGGGTCAGGATCATACCGTGGGCACTGCGCTGGAAAATGGTAATCCCCAGGTCGGCTTCCAGTTCCTTGATTACCCGGCTCAGGTTGGGCTGGGCTACATGAATTTCTTCCGCTGCCTTGTTGATGGAGCCGTTGTCCGCGATGCTCACAGCATACTTCAGGTGCAGAATGTTCACGCTTTCATCTCCCTTGGTCTCAACGTAAAAGAATGCCCGGAAAACCAGATCGGACATGTCTATTATAACACAACAGGCAATTTCTGCCAGTGCCGCTGCAGGCGGAACAAAAACCGGAGGCCTGTCTGAAAGGCTTCCGGTCCTGTTGACTGTAATATACCGCGGTTTTTTATTTCTTGATTTGCGCCAGGGCATCGTTCACGGCGGCAATCAGGGCTTCGCTGGTCTTGGTCGCGCCGGAAACTGTATCAATCTCGGTGGAGTTGGCCGCGATGATCGCGTCGGGAATGGCCGCAAAGGCCGGATCGCTGACGCCGGCAGTTTCGTTGTGGCTCAGCACTTCAATCTTCGCGATCTTGTCCCCGTCCATGGTGACCTTCACCTTCACCTCGCCGCCGATTTCGCTGATGCCGGTGCCGATATACTCATTGGCTGCCAGCGCCTCCTCTGCGGGAGCGGCTTCCTCTTCCGGTTCAGCCTCTTCGTATCCGTACAGGACGTTCAGCAGGGAAATGGCTTTGACTGCCACTTCGGCCGTCACAGACGCGCAGCGGGCCTTGCGTTCCGGATCCGCCATCTTGTATCCGGTCGCCGCCATATAGGTGCCTACGGAATCAACGCAGTTGATGGAGTGAGCCACGGTAGTGATGGATTCAAATTCAGGCTGGTACTGCGGGAAGCTGTGTTCCCGGTACCAGGCAAACAGCTGGTCACGCACAGCAGCCGCGTCCTGGGGTTCGCACACCAGGCCCACAAACATCAGGGCACCGCCCAGGGAGCCGCACAGTGTTCCAGCGCCAAAGCCGCCGCCCATCAGGGCACAGGTACGGCCGGGGACCATCTCATTATAGGGATAGCCGGTCACTTCGCTCATGATGTCGATGATGCCGCCAAAGCATCCGCCGCCGCATCCTCCATATTCAAAGAACTTCTCATAGCAGCGTTTCAGCAGTTCATCCTTGTCCAGCGGTACATATTTCCAGGGCCATACGGGAGCTTCCTTCCCTTCCGCCATAGCAGACAGCGGCAGGCTGCTGACTGCGACCGCACCCAGTGCGGCTTTTCCGGCGGTACGCAAAAATTCACGGCGGTTCATGTCCATTTTTCATTCTCCTTTTCTGTTTTTCAGTCTGTGTGTACATTTCAGACATCTGTTTTCATTTTACGGAAAGCCCTCATTCCTGTCAACAGCGTCCGGAACAAATTGCATGCCGCCAAATAAAAAAAGCATCCGGTTTCCCGGATGCTTTACAGTCGTTCTTATGCGTTCTGCGCTTCCTGCGCCTCCTGCGGAGTCTTTTCAGCCAGCCGCCTGAAGCCGAGGACCGCCACGATCACGCCGAGGACAAACAGGGCTGCTGCAAAGGCGAGCTGCAGGATGTTCCCCGCGGTCGGATCACCAATCAGCGTAATGATCTTCTGTACCAGGGCCGTCAGCGTCACGCAGAGCATGATGACCATGGGGATCCATAGCATCCATCCCTTGCGGTTGGTCTTCTTCAGGTAAACGGCGCAGGCAATGAGTGCCAGTGCGCTGAGCAGCTGGTTGGCGCTGCCGAACAGCGGCCAGATGTTCTTGTAGCCCATCTTCGCCAGGATATAGGCCAGCACCAGGGTGATCACCGTGGCGAAGTATTTGTTGGTCACAACCTTGCGCCAGGGTTTCATATCCTCATCCTTGATGGAGGCATCCAGGAACAGTTCCTGGAAGGACAGCCGGCCGATCCGGGCCACCGAGTCAAGGGAGGTCAGTGCAAAGGCGGAAACCGCCAGGTTAATCAGCGTAAAGATGATGTTATGGGGCATGCCCAGCTTCTCCAGGAAGTTGGCAACGCCGCCCGCAAACACCTGCGTGGGGGTGGAATAACCAGCCGCCGCGGCTTCTCCCGCCGCGAAGCTGGCCACTGCGATCAGGGAGATCACAGCCAGCAGGGATTCCATCAGCATGGCGCCGAAAGAAACCGGCAGCATATGCTTTTCATTCTTGATCTGCTTGGACGCTGTACCGGAGGAAACCAGTGCATGGAAACCGGATACGGCGCCGCAGGCGATGGTCACAAACAGGATCGGGAACAGGTTACCGGTTCCTGCCACCGTGAAGCTGGTGAACGCCGGCAGGTTGATGCTGGGATTGGTCGCCATGATGCCGACCACCGCAGCCAGGATCATAAACACCAGCAGGTAGCTGTTCAGGTAGTCCCGGGGCTGCAGCAGGGCCCACACCGGAACCACGGATGCAATCATGATATAGATGAACACGATGATGTGCCAGGTATTGGCAGGGATGAACACCGGCAGGGCCAGGCCGACCGCGACGCCAATCACCAGCAGGGCAATGGCAATCAGGGTGTTGATCCACTTGTTCATCTTGGAGAACCGGAGCAGGAAGCCCAGGGCTACCGCTTCAACGATAAACAGCATGCTTGTGGTCGCAACGCTTCCGTTAGCGGTGATCCGGGCACCGTCCGCGGCAAACCCGTTGAATGTGCCGGCAACCACGTCGGCAAAAGCTGCAACCACCAGGATACAGAACAGCCAGCAGAACAGCAGGAAAAGCTTCTTGCCGACCTTGCCGATGTATTCCTCAATGATATAGCCGATGGTACGTCCCTTGTTCTTCACAGAGGCGTACATAGCGGAAAAGTCCTGCACAGCGCCGAAGAATACGCCGCCGATCAGAACCCACAGCAGAACCGGCACCCAGCCGAAAACAGCCGCCTGGACAGGGCCGTTGATGGGACCCGCGCCTGCAATGGAGGCAAACTGGTGCCCGAAAACCACATGGGTATCGGCGGGTTCATAGTCAACACCGTCCCGCAGCTCATAAGCCGGCGTCTTGGCTTTGGGATCAATACCCCATTTTTTCGCCAGCCAGCGGCCATAGACGAGATAACCGGCGCCCAGTACAACGATGGCAATGATCATCATGAGTAAACCGTTCATAATCAATTCATCCTCCCTCGTATGAATAACTTGTCCGGACTATTTTTCAGTAAGCTATCACTGCATCCCCGGATTGTCAATTAAAATACAAAAAGAACGCAAAAAAAGAACTCCTGATGCTTCAGGAGCCCTTCTGCCTTGTTGTCTTACGTCTTCAGATTGTGATCTCTCCGCGCAGGCTCTGCTCCATTCTGGAGCGGATTTCCTTCTCCTCCAGCCCGCAGCTGAACAAATAGTACAGCTTGGCAACGGCAGCCTCCGTGGTGATGTCATACCCGCTGACCGCGCCTGCGTTCCGCAGTGCCTCCGAGGTCTCGTACGCACCCAGTGCGACGGTGCCGTGCGGGCACTGGGAGCAGACGATAATAATAGTTCCGTTTTCACTGGCCTTGCGGATAATCGGCAGCAGCGCGTCCGCGGATCCGGGAATGTTGCCGGCGCCGAAGGTTTCGATTACGATTCCCTTCAGCCGCTCTGTCATAATCGAATCAAACAGTTCAAACTGAATTCCGGGGAAAACCTTGATAACCCCGATGGGAACGCTCTTCAGGGTCTGCAGGGAAAATGTCTCTTTGCAGGCCGGAAGCAGTGCGGGGAAATTGTACCGGATCTCAATTCCCACCTCCGCCAGCGGCTGGAAGTTTGGGGATTCAAAGGCGATCAGGTCATCCGCGGAATACTTGATGGACCGGTTCCCGCGCAGCAGCTTCCCGCCGAAATACAGGCACACCTCATGCACCCGGTCATCTGCCGCCACCTGCATGGCGGTAATCAGGTTGTCCCGGGCGTCGTTCCGGATCTCGCACAGCGGAATCTGGGATCCGGTTAGGATCACCGGTTTGCTGTTGTTCCGCAGGGTAAAAGAGAGGGCCGAAGCCGTATAGGCCATGGTATCTGTTCCGTGAAGGATCACAAATCCGTCAAACCGGTCATAGTTGCCGGCAATCATGGTGCCGATGGTGTTCCATTCCCTTACGGTAATGTTGGAGGAATCCAGCAGCGGATCCATGTCCACAACTTCCCAGTCTGGCATGCCCTCTGCCTTAAGCTCCGGAATGGCGTCCAGCAGCTGATGGAACTTCTCCTTCTGCGGGGCATAGCCGTGGCGGGTCTTCATCATGCCGATGGTTCCGCCGGTATAGATAATCAGTATTCTTTTCCGTTCCTGTTTCATGCGTTCCTCCGGGCAGTGTTTGTTCATTCAAACCGGATTATTATCCCAGATCCCTGCTCATCTGGCAAGCATCAAAAAAGAGTTCCTGATATTCAGGAACTCCGTTTTCAGTTCGGTCAGGATTTAACATGCACATCCATTTGGGGGAACGGAATGGAGATGCCGGCGGCGTCCAGCGCCCGCTTTCCTTTATCCAGCAGCCGGAAGTTCACCGGCCAGTAATCAGCGGTTTTGACCCAGACCCGGACTGCAAAATCCAGGCTGCTGTCCGCGCACTTGGAAAGGACAATCTGCGGAGCCGGATCCTTCAGAACGGCTGACTCCTGGCCCACCAGGTCATTCAGCACCCGGTACACCTGGTCCATATCGCTGCCATAGTCAACAGAGAAAGTCAGATCCAGCCGTCTCGTTCCCTCCCGGGAGAAATTGACAATGGTCGTATTGGTCAGAGCACCGTTGGGCAGGCAGAGCTGCTTGTTGTCCACGGTAATCAGCTCCGTATAGTAAGCGCCCACGGTTTTAACAGTGCCTTCGCTGTCGCCGATCTTTACGTATTCCCCCGCCCGGATCGGTCGCAGAATCAGGAGAATCAGTCCGCCGAGCAGGTTTCCTACTGCGCCCTGCAGCGCAAGGCCGATGGCCACGCCTCCGGAAGCCAGCAGCGTCAGAACGGAGGTCATGGGAATACCTATAATATTCACGGCGGTCAGGACCACGATCGCGGAAAGGGTGATCTTGACCAGGTTCTGCAGGAAACCCCGCAGCGTCGGTTCAATCGCGTGGAATTTCTTGTTGTGCTTGAGAATATTGCCGATCCAATGAACCAGCAGGAATCCTATCACAAGCACCGCGATACCGCCGAGAAGCTTCAGTCCTGCATCCTTGAGCCAATTCATGATACTGTTGCTGCTTTCCGTAACCATGCTCCTGTTCCTTTCTGCTCTTATGCAATTTTATTCCAGTCCTGAGACGGGTTCATTATAGCATCGGCATATTCGGAACCGCAATCTTTTTTCATCGCCCAGTCAGGTCTTCCAAGTCCTCATAATATGGGTGAACTCTCTTCTCATCACACTGAATTTTGGCCACATGAAAAACACCTTATTTCCGAACCAGAATATTCTTGCCATAAGTAACCCTCCTTCTGATCTTTCGAGTCGTATTTCTCTTCCCGATTCAGGTTATATCATTGCACTTAAGTGCAATGTCAACACCCTTTTAGAATCTTTTTGTCGTTTACTATGCAGACAAAAAGGTTTCAGCTTTTACTCGCTGAAACCTTTTTGTTTGATGTTTAAGAAAAGATCTCCCTGTGGAAAGCTTTTTGTTTTCCACTATTATTTCGTCTGACTGTAATAACTGAATTGAATAGTCAATTCGATTATCAGTTCAAAGCATATTTCCCCTCTCCTAGAATCAGCCCTACATATTCTGTTTTGCCATTCATAAACAGTTTCCCCTGTATGTCGTAACTCTTTCATAATCGACAGATTTTTTAGATTGCTTTTATTATTTCTTCGTTAAGTGAAGAATAAAGCAATATTGTTTTTCCTTTTTTGTGATATGTATTGCTAATTATTTCTTCATCAACAATGTATGCCTCTTTAACTGTCCATTTCCCAGGTTTCAGATTAAACTCCTCTATTATGTCATTTATGTGAGCAATTAACCAATTTACTCTTCGCTTGTGCTTTGTTGCAAAACAAATCTTGTCTCCATCTACAAACATCCGTTTATACTCTTGTTCCATTTCATATGGATTCTTGGCAAATGAAAAATCTTTAACTTCGAACGCAATAATACTATTATTCTCTGGTATTATACACATGGCATCTATATCACCCAAAGGCATTTTGTTTTCATCTTCTAACCTTTTTTTATTTATTTTAGAGACTTTTCCTTTCACTATAAATTCCTTATATGACCTTATTTTGTTTATTACACTATCGTTAAATGCATTTCCACGTTCATTATTTATCTTCCCTATCACCTCCTTTAATTTCCGGTGTCGTGCCTTATATTTTCCATTTTCAATTAATTCAATACTATACAAAAACATGTGAAACAACTGTCTATTTCCCCATATTAAGGTGTTGTCATACATAACTATCGGTCTGCGTGTAAAAGACATTTCTCTATTAAATCTCCAGGGATAAACATCTTCCTTTTGATATGGAGCTGGTGGAATCATATAATCTTCTCTTTTTGTCAGTGATATCATCGAAATGATCTTGCGTATTTTTTCTCGGGCCATTTCTGTTTCGCAAGCCATCTGCTCTATTAGACTTTCATAGTCGATTTTTATAACATCTTCATTCATGTTCTCGCCAAAGAGGATAATAGAATCAATACACCTAAAAAACTCAACAAATGTAAAGCCATATTCATCATCAAATGCTTCATTCAATTGATCAATATACTTTGACAACATCCCTGATTTATAAAACTTTTCAATTGTTGGATTAGACTCATGCCTTAATCGTGTTTCCATGGCAGAAGAATTCAACGTTGTCAAATAATCAATCTCATCTCGCTGTATTCCAATCCTTCCAGATCCAAGTATACTAATCGGAGAACTAACTGCATGATAGAAAAAAAGATCATTCTTATATGCCCAATTAATTATCTCTGAACAAATAGTTAATAGTCGAGAATATTGTATTTCATCAATGGGCTGATTTCCAGACGGAGGGCACGCAGCAACATATTCCAACAAAAATTTCAAAGAAACAGACATCTCATTCAATTTACTATTCTCTATGATATACTGTTTTTCTTTTTCTGGATAACAAGCAATATCATAGGTATACCTATGTCTTGAAACTAATACATTATACAACACCACTTCTAAATCGTTGCATAATATCTCATATAATCCGTCTACTTTTACTTTTTTGACCTCATTCTGAAGCAACCTATATAGATAGCCAACAATATCATTTGCTACTTGTGTTCTATCCGAATCAGGAATAATCCCCGTAATCTTATATTTATTTTTTATATATTCACCAACAGTATCAAGTAGTTCATCTTGAAATTGGAAACTGAAATTTGGGACTTTCCCATAAATTGGCTTATAATATGGAAATTCTGAAATATTAAATGAGAAAAACTTCTTTTTGTAAATATTTTGGAACACTTCATCAACTAATTGCATATTGATTGGCATAGTGCCAAATTGAGCCAATTCCTTAAGTAACGATATAATGATATCTTTTTCATGCTTATTTGTCTGACAATGAGTATACTGATAAGCTTGAGGTGTCCATTCCATAAAAATGCACTTATCTTCACTTCTATAATGCAAATAAGAAGACAGGTCATCGATCTCATTTTGTAACTGTTTATACAATATAATATCTCCACAAAGGACTATCCGTATACTATAAACTTTTTCATGAAGTTTTACAGAATCAATAACGCTGCGACATTCTGCCAGCCAAAAAGATAATACATCCATCAATGATCTTATTATATTGTATTCATCGATACTTTGTGGTATATCTGCCAGAATCCATATAATACCATTTACAATTGGAACTGCATATTTTATTTGGCTACCCAATGAACATGGAGTATAAATCTTTCTCACTTTATCACTTAGTATCACATCTTCAAGATGAATCTCATCACTTGCATCGATTAATCTACGATCCTCTTCGGTTGTTGCCCTAACAATATAGTCTAGCGAATCTCCTATGGCAAAATACACCATAGTCTCTTTCAAATTGAAATTATCATCCATATAAAACGAATGATGATTAGAATCGTATATTTCAATAGCGTTTAGCTCACTAATAGTTGAGAACACTGTGTCTTTTATTATACTTTTAGCTTTAATATATTGAGGAAGATAGCATTCAACACCACGTTCATTCACTGCAATATAGTGCAATTCACAAGGATCTAATTGTAATACAGTTTTTTTTGCATGCACATTTTGAAACCTTATCACTCTACCAAAAGAGCAAAAAGCATTTATATATCCGACACAGATAATTCCATTCTTTTTAAGCTGTTCTTCAACTTCATTAATATGTTCTTTGGGGGGTATACTATCACAAATAATACTATATGTACTAAACATTGAATTATTATTATAGTTCTTTCCGTTATCACAATAAAAGCTTACCCATAAAACACTATTATACCCAACAGAAAATAAGCTCTCTCTATAACTATCAGATGAAAACAAACTTATCCCCAATAAATCTTCTTTAATTTTCTTATGTCCCAATTTATCTAGTGACAATCTGCATTCTTTCCAATTATTCTCATTGTAAAGATTCAACAGAATATCTTTCTGCCCAAACCGATCAGCTTCCAGAACAATCTGATGTACAGCAAAAGGAACAAGCAATGTTGGATTTAGAAGAATGCAGGTATTACTATGCGTTTTGATAAAAGGATGCTGATAAAACTTCTGATTGTCATCCTTTAGAACATCCTCGAGTATTGTTTCTTCAAAATCTGAAAACAAGCAATCAGAACAATTGATTTTCAATATACTTTGAAGATAATCTACATTGAATGTTAGCAAAGAAGAGAGTTCTTGTAATTTTATGTAATCTGGTATCTGAACATATTTCTTATCAGTTTTTCTTTGTGTATGGTATCCATAATTTAATGTTTCTATTATCTCATTTGAAATAAAAAGAGCGAAATGAATTATATGCATCGCTATTTGAAAAAAGGAAGCATTAAACTTGTTTTCATTAAACACTAAAACATCAATGACTCTTTGGATTATATATGCGGGAATATAATTGATACCAGAAAAAATCCAGTAGTTTCCATAGAATCTAACTCTTTCTATAAATAAAACTTCTGGGGGATCAATTGCCATCGCTAATCCAGTTTTCTCTATTTGAGATATGATTTTCCTTAATTCTTTCGTTTTTATTTTTTTCTTTGACGTGTAAAAAGATAAAGGTTGTGAAATCAATGTAGCAATTAAAGAATCAAAATATATACTCTTATTTTGATTTTCAATAATCATATTCATTGATGCCACTTTTGAAAGAAGGTCGCCAATGTCATATTTTTGTGCTTCAAGCAGTATGCTTTGAAGTGTTTTCTGCCCTGAAGCATTATTAATCTGTTCATAAAATAACGACTGAGTTGGGTTATGCATAAAACGTGCCATTTCTTCCTGTGAAGAAAAAAGTGGAGATTCTGTCATAATTACCTCATATTACATTCGAAATCTTATAAAAACATCCAATGTTGCCGAAAAAGATATTCATTCACTTTTCATTTCGACGTCTGTATTTTCACGTAATAACATGGCACCATTTTTGATCTATATTAGTATCATATCATCAGAGTTCTGCACGAAAGCAGGAATACCTTATTTTTTAAATGTATCCTCTATATAAGTAATAATAACCTGTTTCGTCTAGTATTGACAAGTTAAATAACATATCTATATGCGGATATTTTTATATCATAACTAACACATGTATAAACAAATAAAAAAGTCCTTGATTCAACAAGAACTTTTGCGTTCAAAAAGGTTTTGAAATTATTAACAAGCAATTCCATCCTGTCTCATTCCTCGCACTAAGACGATTCCGTGTAACTTCTCATAGAATTATCTCATAGTATAGATAATCCCCGGTATATGCGCTTTCCGTCTCATTGGGCTTCCTGTCATATAGAACGAAGCCAACTGACTCATAATTCCTCGGAGCGATCAGGTTACTGTTGGTACACACAATGATCCGCTTCAGTCCCTCATACGCCCGGATCCTGCGCAAGGCCTCTTCCAGCTGCAGATGTCCGTATCCCCTGCGCTTGTATTGTTCCCGGATACCGTTATGGCCGATCTCGACGTAATCCGGTCTGTGCCGCGGATCCCACGTCACAAACCCGATCGGTTCTCCGTCCAGGCAGGTGACCAGGCTGTATTTGTCGGCAATCTCCGGATTATCATAGAAGAAGTCATCCGTCTCCTTCCAGTTCTCCTCCCAGATCTGCCGGTTTCTTTTATCGTAGGAATAGGCGTCCGCAAGGATATCATAGAGCGTGCCCCGCGGGAAATCGGTAAATTTCTTAAACTCAATCATTTGCCTTATACCTTTTTCCCTTCTTTAAACATCCTCATCATCTCATTGGTGAGGCTCAGGTTATTCGGCTGCAGGACGATGTCTTCCCGCCGTACCCATTCAGCATATTTCAGTTCATTCGGATCCATCCGGATCACGGACTCCTCGTCCGCGTCACAGTAAAAGCCCACCAGCAGGTCCTGCGCCATTCCCCAGGGCTGGGACTTGTAATACCGGATGTTATGCACCCTGACGCCGGTTTCTTCCATAACCTCCCGATGCACGGTCTGCTCCAGCGTCTCGCCGATTTCCGTAAAACCGGCAACCAGCGCGTTGTGCGCATAGCCTTTCCGGTACCGGGTGATCAGCAGGCTGTCACCTTTGATGACGCCGACAATGACAGCCGGATTGATCCTTGGATAAACCACATGCCCGCAAATGCTGCATTGCAGGGCCCGTTCCGCGGAATGGCATCTGTTTTCCCCGCCGCACCGTCCGCACCGGCGGTTGTCGGCATACCACCGCCACAGGTGATATGCGGTAAATGCGGCAAAAAGCTCTTTGCCGCTGCCGGCATCCCGCAGCTCCCGCACTGTCCTGAATTCAAACCCCGGAAGCGCTGTCCCGGCGGGTGTCAGCGCGCAGAAATACCTGTCCCCATCCACCGAAAACAGATAAACTGTACCGTCTGCCGGAACCTCTTTCCCAGTGGTAAAACGAATCTTTCCGTCTCCTGTTCTGACAAGTATTCTTCCGTCCACGTCAAAAAGCAGGACGAAATCTTTTTCCTCAGGGATTCCCGGCCTGAATGCGTTATCCAGCCTGGATGGTTCAATATCCTGGATCATATTTCTGATTCTCCATACACAGTCTTGTTTTCCAGGTTATCATAGCTGAAAACTGCTTTACGATCAATAACGTGATAACGGAACAGCAGACGACTTTCCGGTTCTTTTTTCGCGTTGAACGGCTGAAATCAAAAAGACTCCTGTTTTCCAGGAGTCCGTTTTATGAAATGCAATGCCTTATGCGTTTCCGTTCACAATATTGATATACATCTCCTTCGGGATCATCGGAGTTTCCAGCCTGGCGATTGTCTCCGCTGAAAGCTTCAGGCTGGCGGCATATTCCTCCCCTGCCTTTTCAAAGCTGGCCAGCAGCGGATCCGCCAGCGGCGCGGCTTCCGGGACGTTCAGCATGGGAGTTTCCGGAACACAAACCATTTCCAGGTTGCCGAAGCACTGCCTGCACTGCATCTTCAGTCCGTCAAAATTTCCTTCCCAGTCCGGGAATCCGCATCCGCAGAGAACCACCGTATGTATCCTGGAAAAATCGACCAGGGCTTCATGCCGTACCCTTCCGTTCTCCTCCTGGCGCATATCCATTTTGACCAGCGGGATTGTCCGGTCCAGGAACGCCTTCAGGTGGGACGGCATGCCGTAGCAATACAGCGGAAAGTTCCAGATGATGATGTCGGCACTCCGGTATTCGTCCAGGAGGGCATTCTGGTCATCCTCAATCACGCAGTGACCGTCCAGCTTCTGCCAGCAGCCGAAGCATCCCCTGCAGGGGGCGATCTTTTTGTCAATCACGTTGACGATCTGAACCTCGTGTTCCTGGTTTTTATTCAGCCCCCGCAGGAAGGCTTCCGCCATCCGGAAGGTATCGCTTTTCTTCTTGGGGCTCCCGTTCAGTACAAGTACTTTCATAACATACGCTCCTCTTCTCAGTGTAATGGATCTGTTTAGCTCCCGGATCCAGGTCAGAACTTCAGGTTTCTGATCGCTTCCACCAGGTTCCTGCCGTAGACTTCCGCTCCCAGCGCATTGGGATGGAGATTGTCCAGGAAGTACTCCGGAAGGTGCGGAACCAGTCTGAACCCGTCAACCACTTTCACATTGGAATAACGGCCGGCGATCGCTTTCACGTTTTCGCAGAAGCGGATCAGCACGGGAATCTGTTCCGGCAAATCCCCGCGCCATAGGGGTGAAATGCAAAGAATCGGGATCCGTTCTCCGTAAATTCCGATCAGCGTTTCATAGTATTCTTCCACGTCTTTCATGGTTTCACAGCCGAACTGGTTTGTTCCCAGGGCCACAATAATCTTGTCCGGTGTATAGCCTTCCATCTTCATCAGGGACTTTTTGTCATAGACGTATCCGCCGATTCCCTGGTTGATGATGTCGTAGTTCAGGATCCTGTTGGCCACGCTGACGTACGTCATCGCGGAGCGAAGCGGTCCGTAGCCCTGGGTAATCGAATCCCCGAGCCACAGCACCTTTTCATTCTTGCGCGCCGGAGTAAAGGATCCGTCAATCTCGCAGTTGCGGATCAGCACGGTCGCGTCCGCAGGAAGATAAATCACAATATCCTTTTTCCCTTCCGGAAGCTTCCATTCCAGCTTTCCTTCCTTCGGCAGGTCCTTCACGTAACGGATTTCGGTAATCAGTCTGTCAACCATCAGTTCAAAGGAGTCCGGGGATCCCTCCCAGATAAATTTGTATTCAAAGGAAATCGTCCGGGCGTCCGTGGTCATCTCCAGCGTCTTGGCGGTAGTGGCCAGGCACCGGTCATACCAGAAATCCAGTCCGATCTTGATGCAGGATTCAAAATATGCCACCTGCTCCTTCGAATACTGGAACGCCTGCAGCCAGCCGTCTTCTGTCTCATCAAAAGTATAGGCGCCGAAATAAATGCTTTGCAATTCCTTGTTTGTCATGATCGTTTTCCTCCAGTGTCATTAACTGCGAATATACCATGTGTATAGCCGGAAATCAACAATATCACAAAAAGCGAGAAGCGACAGCAACAAATGACAGGCTGCTGGAACAGTTCATCAGAATGATCTTTTATTTATTGACTTGAAGTCAACTCTATGGTTTAAGATATTTAAAACAATTGTCGAAGGAAAAGAGGTCAGCATATGGACAGAAATACCCCTTTGTATGATACAGGCCTTTCGAACGAAGCCCGTGCGAAATGGCTCGTTTCCCAAATGTCGGTTGAGGAAAAGTTCAGCTGGTTCTCCCTGCGGGTCCGGAACGACCGTCTGGGGATCATCGCCTCCACCTGCGGCGGCGAGGGAGCCCACGGCGTTCAGGCCCGGGCCGGTCAGGGAGAGCTGTATCCGCCGACGCCCACGACTTCCTTTACCCAGCCCATCGGTATGGCCGCAACTTTTGACCGTGGAGACATGGGACGGTTCTCTGTCTCCTTTTTCTTCCCGGCAGCAAAAGGGCTTCCTGGATTCCCAAGAGCTCTTGCGTGTGAGGAAACAGGATTTACAACTCGTTTACATCAACCGCCTGTCCTTTCACGCAGCGGCATGGTATACTGACCCGGGTGATTGATTTATGCAGGAACGCATCCTGATCGTCGAGGACGATCCGGCCATTTCCCGTCTCATTGAAATGAATCTTAGCCTGTCCGGATACCGCACCTGCTGCGCGGCGGACGGAAACCAGGCAGTGGAAGCCCTCCGGGGGCAGGAATTCGACCTGGCCCTGTGTGACATTATGCTTCCGGGACTGGACGGATTTGAACTGCTGCCTTATATGAAGGAAAAGAATATCCCGGTCATCTACATCTCCGCAAAGGCGGGTGTGCAGAGCCGTGTCATGGGCCTGCGCCTGGGGGCGGAGGACTATCTGGTCAAACCTTTCGATATTCTGGAACTGCTGGTCCGGATGGAAAAAGTCCTGGCCCGCTCGCAAAAGCAGCCCCGTATCCTGGCTTGGCGGGACATCCTGGCAGACACTGCCAGCCGGAAAGTCATCCGGAACGGGGAGGAGGTCTCCCTCAAACCCATGGAATTTGATCTCCTGACAGCTTTCCTGCAGCACCCTGGCATCGTCCTGACCCGTGAAGATCTGTTGCAGCGGGTTTGGGGAGACGAGTTTATCGGGGAAACCCGTACGTTGGACGTGCATGTGGCTTCCCTGCGGAAAAAGCTGAACCTGAACCGGGAGCTTGCCACGGTATATAAAATCGGATACAGGCTGGAGGCGCAGACATGAAATTGTGGCTGAAACAGACGCTGATCACCCTCTTCGTGGTCCTTCTTTCCGTGAGCCTCTGCCTGTACTTCTTTGTGGCCCGGGAAACAAAGAGCCTGCTGGAGCGGGCCTGCATCGCCGGAAATCACGAAACTGCTCTGTTTGCCGGTCACCTTTCCACCCTGAACCGGGAAAGCTCCGTTTCCTCCGATTCAGATCCCGTCGTCCGGCAGGCCCTGCTGCAGTATACCTTTGACAACCATGCCCGCCTGCTGTCGAGCGGCAGTACCGCCTGGTCCTTGGCACTGGACGGGCAGTATCTGTCCAACGCTTCCCTTTACCACCCCTTGTCTGTCCTGCCCTTCCCGGAAGAAGCAGAAAGCGCCTCCATGATCCTGCGGAAAAGCAACACCCCCGTGCTCATTTCCGCCCGCAGGCTGGACGTTCTGAACCTGACCGCCGTCATCTACCGCTCAGCGGATATTTCAGATACCTACGCCCATATTGACGAACTGACCCGCCTGGCCCAGCTGGCCCTCCTGGGATGCCTGCTGCTGTGCCTGCTCCTGCTGCCTGCCGTTCTGCGGCGGACGCTGCGTCCCTTGCGAAAGCTCACCGAAATCACAGAGAAGATTGCCGGAGGCGAGTATGATCTGCGTTCCGGCCTGCAGGCCGGAGACGAGGTCGGGGACCTCTCCCGTTCCTTTGATCACATGGCAGAGACCGTGCAGCAGAAAATTTCCGACCTGGAAGAAACCTCCCGGCGGCGGGAATTGCTGCTGGGTGCCTTAACCCATGAGATGAAGACTCCCATGACGGCAATCCTCGGATTCTCGGGAAGCCTGCTGTCCATGCCTCTTTCTGAAAAGGAGCGCATGGAGGCAGCCTATGAGATCAACGAAGCAGCCCGGCGCACAGACCGCCTGTCCCGGAAGATGATGCAGCTCATCTCTCTTCAGGAAAACCCCGCAACCCTGAAAAGCACCGTCGGTGCCGGGGAACTGCTGGACAAGGTCCGGCAGACCCTTATTCCTGCCGCTGAAGAGAAGAAAATCACCCTGAAGGCGGAAGCTTTCACGGACACCCTCACCGGGGATCCGGACCTGCTCTTCTCCCTGCTGTCCAACCTTACGGACAACGCCCTGAAGGCCAGTCCGGAAAGCACCGAAATCACCCTCACCGCCCGGCGGGAAAACAGCAGCCAGATCCTCTCTGTGGCGGATCACGGCAGCGGCATCCCAGCGGACCACCTGGCTCTGGTTACAGAGCCCTTCTACCGGGTGGACAAAGCCCGCAGCCGGAAGCTGGGTGGTGCCGGCCTGGGTCTGAGCCTGTGTCAGATGATTGCCCGGACCCATGACGGAACGCTCCAAATTGAAAGCGAGCCCGATAAAGGCACAACGGTTAGCATGATCTGGCCCGGAGAGGAGGAAGCCGAATGAGCAGAAAAAGCATCCTGGCCATCCTGGTGATTCTCCTGCTGGTCACTGCATCCCTTCTGGGTCTACCCCGGATGGTCCGACGGATTGAAGAACAGACGGAATCCGCTCCGGTCGTCGTCACCTGCACCCCGGACCCGTTTCTGTCTGGAGAATAAACAAACTGTTTACAAGCTGCTTACAAACTGCTTACTCCCTGATGAATACTTCGGCCTTGCTGCCGTGTTACCTTAATGCCGGAGGTGATAAGCATGAAAAAAATGCTGTCCGTAATTCTGGTTCTCTGTCTGCTCCTGCCCTGCGCTGCCCTGGCACAATCCGTCCGGGGAAAAATCAAGGCCCCGTCTCATCTGTTCACGTCCTGGTCCAGCCCCTCCGGCAAATCAATGGTCTACGTGAACGCACCGGTGGTGATCCCGGAAGTGGAAAAAATCCCGCTGTATCGCACGTCCCCCTGTGCTGTCCCGGAGGAAACCGTCAATGCCGCCCTGAAGTTTTTCGGTCTGGAGAACATTCCCCGGGAGCAGCTAGAGTGGGACTCTTTAGACGAGCTGAATGTGACGGGATATATGTGGCATGATACTGAAAACGATCAGTGGATCACTACCGATCTCTCCACCTGGATTCCGCTGGATAACCGCATTGAACACACCTCGCTCGATTTCAGCTTCCATCAGGCTGATAACCAAAGCCACGCTGTTCCTTCCGAAGACAAAGCCCGGAAGCTGGCGGATGATCTGGTGAACACCGTTTTCCCTGGCCACGTATATTACAGCACAGATAAATTCATGGATCCGCAGGCGCTGCCCTACCGGGCTTCCTACTCGCAGGAAGAGGGCAATCATGCATCGGACGACGAAGGTGACTACGGATACCGCTTCCACTATGTTTCCAAAGTCGGTGCGATCCCTCTGGCCCATGTGTATTGCACTGCCGACACCGGCTACCAAAGCGATGACGGTTCCTACAACTACGCCATGCCCTATGAAGTTCTGGATGTGGACGTAGGGGCGGACGGCATCTTCCAGTTCCGCTGGGAGAGCCCCTTCACGCTGGGTGAAATGATAAGCGATGACTGCAAGCTTCTGTCCTTTAAAAAGATCCTGGGCATCCTCGGCGTTTTGGCGCCCAAAGAAGTGTCCCGCTACGAAAATTCCGGAGACCATGCCAACATCCTGATCGACCGGATTGAACTGTCCTATATGATCCTTCCCGATAAGGATAATCCCGAATCCCACATCCTGACACCCGTCTGGGATTTCTTCGGTTCCCACACTTTCTGCGAAGACTGGTACGATGAGACTGACATGCCCTATTTCACCATCAACGCCATTGACGGCACGGTCATTGACCGGGAGTATGCCCGATAAACCCAAAAACGCAGACAGAAAAACAGAGACAGAAAATGCAATCAGGAGACAGGGATGCAGTTCCCTGCCTCCTTTTTATTGTGCCGGAAGCGGGAGACAGGGGACGGTTCTCGGGAGACAGGGGACCGGGAGACAGGGGACGGTTCTCTGTCTCCTTTTGAAGTGTAAAAACATAAAAAAAGAGCTCTTGATCTCTCAAGAGCTCTTACGTGCGGGAAACAGGACTTGAATTCTAGTGAGGTGATCAACTCTAAAAAAGAGCGCTCAAGAATGGACAATCCGGTTAACCATATGAAACCATATTGAACAAGAACACCAAAGAACAAATAACACCAATCAACTCTGGTAGTGGTACAGAGACTGCGGTATGCTGTAAGATTAGCTTAAGTCTTTGATTGTTCCGTTTAACCCAAGTATTTAGGTAAAGTTATGTAATAATACGACCATCCACTGATATACTAACACATTAGGGCAAATGTAAAACTGATGGCTTTTATGTGCTTTGTACTTGGGCGACACTTGTAATTACCAACTTCATCGGTAAGGATGAAAGGCTATTCATCCATTCATCCCAACTCATTTTTCCGTTGTTCCTGGTCAAAACGCCTTTTGCTCTCCACCACTGCGTCCAGCATTCTATAATGCAATTTTACAAAATGAACAAAAGCATCGGCACATTCAAGCAGTGGTTCATTCCTCTTTTCTGGCAGTGCATGCCCTATATGAAATGATATACTACAATTATCACCAATTTCAGCAACAGTCTGATAAAACGCCTTTGAAGACAGGTGAATAAACCCGCTGGCTTGACCATAAACCTGTGCAAATTGGTCATCAATTTTACTGATCTCATCTTTCAGATGTCCATCTGTCATTTTCTGACCTGTGATGTCTTTTTCATTTTTGATCGGATCACCGCTAATAATGCAATCAATCACCTTTTCTTTATCCGCCGCAATAAAAGCTGCGTATGTCCGCAGGCAGTTGTCCATCTGCAATCTCAGAAGCGCCCCGGCGCAGGTCAGATTTCGCTCTTTCAACATAGGAATCACACCATCGATCAGACGAAGGCAGCGGTCAAGCGAAGCACAGAAAAATAGATCATCCTTTGTTAAATTCTCTCCATAGATACCTATTGCGATAGCTATTCCTTGAGTACGTAGTTTTTCTAGCGCTTGTTCATGTCTTTCCAGTATCTCAAAATAGACTTCATTATTCATAGCTTTTTCCAATTCATTGCACGTAGCTAACAGTTCATTAACACGATCGATGATACGTTGCTGTTCAGTAAGTGTGGAAGAAGAACTAATGCAGGTCGAAAACGAATGATATATTATTTTATAATAATATGGAGACTGTTCATAGCCATCCGTTTTATTTTGTTTGTTTTTCGACTATTTCGACGCATCTGATTGCATATTCAACAGCTTTCCTTTCCATTTTTGAGAATGAGAATTGGGATAACTTCAAGTCCTTTAAAATGGAAAGCCAGTCCGTCATGCTTTCTATGTTTTCAACTAAATATTCACTAGGAACTGTGATTTCATCCAGATTGGCATCTATACATTTTTTAGATCTCTGTGTGCATAGTTTAAAGTGAATATCTTCGCAGTTCCCTTTGTAAAAAGTAAACACTCTATTTGCGAATGTTTTTTTTCTGTATCGTTGTGTAAATTATAATATAGTATGCTTGTAATGGCATCTATATTGCTACGATTTGGATATAGTGTATCAAAGAAATCTGCACAAATACGTATTGACTTCCATGTTCTTATATACTTTCCATGAACATCGTATTCATTCAGCATCTTATTCCTTCCAAGATTTGCTCTGCTCGTTCCAGTTCCATGGCGTGCATTTTCAGAACTTGTAACCCATTCCAGATTATCTACGCATGAATTTGCTTTATCTTCATCAATATGATTAACAAGAGGTTTGTTCTCCGGATTCGGAATAAACTGTTTTGCAACCAATACATGAGCAAAACGGAACTTGCTTTTTCCATCTATCTTTAAGGTATAAACCCAGTAGCCTTCATGTGCGTGTTTTTTTACTAATCTATGAGTAGTCTTATTTCGGATTTGCCCCATCTTATTGATTTCATAAAGTTCAGGGCATTCTAATAATGGATAAAAATCAAAGTACTCTTTGGGTTTGCGAATGCTATGAGATGAATAGTATTCTTTTTCAGCCGTATCATCATCGACCCATGCCAAGTTTTCAGCACAACAGTTATCCTGATTCCCATCTAAATGCACCAATAACAGGTTTGAAGTATCAGTTTGTTGAGGCAAAAAAGCTTCAGCAACTATTCCATCCACATCCGGCTCCACATTTTTTCCGTTGTCATCAATAATGTGAATGATATATCTTCTATATTTCCTATAAGCTTTTATGATATTACCAGTTTTTGTATTTCTTATTTGACCCATTGGATTTACTTGATATTGGGGATACTTTTCAATTGTTACCCAGCTGTCTTGCTCATTCACATTTTCTTTTGTCATAACAACCTCACGATAAAGCTAGTCATTATTATCAATATATAGTAATGTGATAAAATGAAAACATACTTTTTTTCAGCAAAAATCTTAGATAGCAGTGCTTTTATATGGCATTATTGTATTTGGATTTATCGTGCTCAATTATTTCAGCACACTTTATTGCATATTTTAAGGCCTCTTTCTGGATTTTTGTAAATCCAAGTTTTGACGATGGCAATCCCTTTAATATAGACAGTAATATCAAATTGTCGTTATCATCAAACAAATACTCATTGGGGACTACAATTCCATCCAGATTGGCATCTTTATGCTTTCTAGATTTATAATATATGCATGATTTAAAATGCATATCATCACAGTTCCCTTTGTAAAACATAAACACTCTATTTGCAAATGCTTTTTTTTCTGTTTCGTGGTGAGTATTAAAATTCAATATACTTCTAATAACTTCTTTATTATTCTGATCTGGATATAGTGTATCAAAGAAATCTGTACAAATACGTATTGACTTCCATGTTCTTATATACTTTCCATGAACATCGTATTCATTCAACATCTTATTCCTTCCAAGATTTGCTCGGCTCGCTCCAGTTCCATAACTAGAATTTTCAGAGTTTGTAACCCATTCCAGATTGTCCACGCATGCATTTGCTCTATCTTCATCAATATGATTAACAATGGGCTTGTTCTCCGGGTTCGGAATAAACTGTTTTGCAACCAATACATGAGCAAAACGGTATACATATCTCCCGTTTATCTTTAAGACATAAACCGGGTAACCTCTCACTATTTGATTTTTTACAAGTCTATGTTTAATTTTGTTTCGGATTTGCCCCATCTTATTGATTTCATAATATTCTTCAGGGCATTCTAATAATGGATAGAATTTGAAATACTCCTTTGGCTTACGAATACTATGAGTTGAATAGTATTCTTTTTCGGCCGTATCATCATCAACCCATGCCAAGTTATCAACACAACAGTTATTCAGATTACCATCTAAATGCTTCAACAACATGTTTGTGTTATCAGTTAGTCTCGGTAAAAAAGTATCAGCAACAATTCTATCCACATCCGGCTCCGCAACTTTTCCATTATAGTCAAATATGTGAACGATATATCTTCTATATTTCCTATAGGCTTTTATAATATTACCAGTTTTTATATTTCTTATTTGACCCATTGGATTTACTTGATATTGGGGATACTTTTCAATTGTTACCCAGCTGTCTAGCTCATTAACGTTTTCTTTTGTCATAATAACCTCTTTTTTATGCAACTATAGAAACTCATAATTTATAAAAAATTATATCACAGCAAAAGAATCATTGTCTATCATGATGTCTTTTATGTGATGAGCAGTTTATTGTTATATATCCCCAAATTCTATACGATAAGACGCGTTGCCTATCCGTACCGAAATATAAAGCATTTCGATAATAAGCATAAAGAAGAAAGAATAGTATTCAAATCCAAGCATCTATGATCCATATAAATTGACTTTTAATATGAAAAAGAGCTCTTGATTTCTCAAGAGCTCTACGTGCGGGAAACAGGACTTGAACCTGCAAGTACGTACGTACACATGAACCTGAATCATGCGCGTCTGCCAATTCCGCCATTCCCGCAAGTATGGTGGGCAGGGGTGGATTCGAACCACCGAAGCTAATAGCGGCAGATTTACAGTCTGCTCCCTTTGGCCACTCGGGAACCTACCCATATGATGTCCCTCTTGACCCAAAGGGTGGAGCTGGCGATGGGACTCGAACCCGCAACCTGCTGATTACAAATCAGCTGCTCTGCCAATTGAGCTACGCCAGCACGAAGCTCGTTCTGCGAGTCCTACCGTAAAAGTGGCGACCCGGAAGGGGCTCGAACCCTCGACCTCCAGCGTGACAGGCTGGCGCTCTAACCAACTGAGCTACCGGGCCAAATGGCTGTGGGCCTTCAGGGACTTGAACCCCGGACCAACCGGTTATGAGCCGGCCGCTCTGACCAACTGAGCTAAAGGCCCATATCGGAAAGGAAGAAAAAGTGACTCCGCCGGGATTCGAACCCGGGTAGCCGCCGTGAAAGGGCGGTGTCTTAGGCCTCTTGACCACGGAGCCACGTACGAGGTGATTTGAGTCGGGGTGAAGGGATTCGAACCCCCGGCCCCATGCTCCCAAAGCACGTGCGCTAGCCAGACTGCGCTACACCCCGGTGCATCCTTCCCACGGTCTATCCCGCAGGCGACTGTCATAATATACACGATTTTTTGACGGATGTCAATCACTATTTTTCCCATTATGGAAGAAATTTTTCAAGTACTGACTCAGTCCCTGGCGTGTATGAGTATGCGCCCGGAATAGTCCCTTAAACCATCCCCGTACCAGCCTGCTTTATGCTTCCTTCTTATCCAGTGTGGACATAAACCAGGCAATCGCAAAACCGACAATCAGGCAGGCAATGCTGGCAATCCAGTTTCCGGTGTTTGCCAGCTGGAAGCATTCCCGGTTCTGCATCAGCAGTGCCACAGGAGATCCGATCACCAGTCCGAAAATCGCGGAGAAGGTCAGTGCGGCATGCTTTTTGAGCAGGAAGTTCATGAGCTTCGCGATGAACACGATGCCCACAAGAAGACCGATTACATAAGGCGCCAGAATCGCAAGGCTGGACCAGTCCCCGCCCCGCAGATCGTTCATGGCATTGATGACCGGGTTATAGTAGCCTAGCAGCATCAGGATCATGGAACCCGAGATTCCCGGGATGACCATGGTGGAAGAAGCAATTGCGCCCAGCGGGATCATCAGCAGGATGGTACCGATGGAATGATCCACCGTCCGTGCTTCCGGCGGATTCAGCAGGGGCAGAACCACTACCAGCGCCAGGAAAACGAGGAACAGGATAACGCCGGGAATCTTGGCGGACTTCATATTGACCCGCTTGTAAATAGCGGGAAGTCCGCCGAGAATCAGGCCGATAAACGCAAAATTGGTGGGCAGGCGGGTGATCGGAATCTCTTCGGATTTCGTTCCCAGCAGGCTGCCGATCAGTGCGGCAAAAGCAAACAGCCCGATCAGCACGCCGATGATAATCGGCAGCAGATCCTTGAAGTTCTTCTTGAACTGCTTGAAAAGGTTGTTCACCGCATAGATCACGCGGTCATAAATACCCATGGACACCGCCATGGTTCCGCCGGATACACCGGGGATGATATTGGAAACGCCGATAACGGCTCCGCGCAGAATATCAAGAATCCACTGCAGCATTGAATTAACCTTCCCTTCAGGCAAAAAGTTGTACGCCGTTGATAACAATCAGGCTTCCCACGCCCATAATGATGGCAGCCAGCAGGACGCCCAGCAGCACAGCAATGACGCTGGATTTGAAATCCATATCCAGGATACTGGCAGCCAGGGTGCCCGTCCAGGCTCCAGTTCCGGGAAGCGGGATGCCGACAAACAGCAGAAGCGCGATGAAAAGTCCCTTGGTTCCGGCCTTTTCCTTCAGCTTTGCGCCTGCTTTGTGACCCTTTTCCAGGCAGAAAGTAAAGAAGCGACCGATGTATTTTTTATCCTTGCCCCATTCCAGCACCTTACGTGCAAAGAAAAAGATCACCGGCACCGGCAGCATATTGGCCACCATGCATACGATATAAGCAGGCAGGGTGGGAATCCCGTTGGCCAGTGCGTAAGGTAAAGCGCCCCTGAGCTCGATCAGGGGAACCATGGAAATCAGAAATGAAATAATGTAATGTTTCAGCATATATCCTCCGGCGGGCATTATAAATGTCCCGGCAAAAAAACAACGTCGGCATTATAGCATAGCCGCAAAACCGTGTAAAGCCGGGTCAGGGCCTGTCATCAAACCATTCTGCGTCTTCCGGATCCTCATCAAAGGACGCGGCGATATTTTCCGGATCAAACCGGGGATCAAAGGCCAGTTCCTTCAGCCGTTCCCGGCTGACCACCGTATTTGTACCCAGGCAGTCATTGCAGCGATAGCCGCAATCCGGGCAGATACAGCCCAGATGATCGCTCTCTGCCTGGATCATGTAGGTCCCGCACTGCTTACAGCTACACCGCATACGGATCGTCTCCTTCCCGAACTCAAGGGAAATTATAGCAAACCAGCAAGAGATATTCAAGAAAGGCAAAGAAAATGGGGCCGCACCCGCGGCCCCGGGGTATATTGTACGGTCCGGATCTCAGGGTCTCTTCCTTCTACGGCCTTGTTGCTCTGATCGCTAATCGCGTTTTGATGTGCATGGCTTCCATCCGGAAATTCCACATGCTGTTTGAGCTTTTTTGCCGTTTCCTGATTGTCCTATCCGGACTTTACAGTCTCGTTAAGCTTCCGGCTCCAGCAGACCCAGATCTCCGTCCTTTCTCAGATAGAGGACGTTGGTCCGGTCTGTGTCGATATTTACAAAGGCGAAGAAATTATGTCCCAGCAGTTCCATCTCGATTGCGGCGTCTTCCACGCTCATGGGGCGTACCGGGAAGGTCTTCTGTTTAACCACCTTTCTCTCTTTCTCTTCTTCGCCTGAATCCTCTTCAATAAATTCCGGCACATCCGGGATTTCTTCTCTCAGGTTCTTGCCCAGCTTCGTCCGGTGCTTACGGATCTGCCGTTCCATCTTTGCCAGGGCTTTATCGATGGCAAGGAACAGGTTGTCGTCCGCGGAAGACTCGCTGCGCAGGATCACGTTCTTTCCCATGGGGACGGTAATTTCCACCACCCGGCGGTCATTCTTCTCCTTTCTCATTTTGACCTGCATCTCTGTTTCCGGCCAGAGATACTTGCCCATGGTTTCCGTCTTCTTCTCGATCCTCTGAGTGATTGCCGGGCTGACCGACATGTTACGTGCCTGTATTGTAAGTTTCATATTTCCGATGGGCTCCTTTCAAATTTGTGATACATGATTCTCACAGAAAGGTTATCCGTTCAGAATACCTCTCTGTGAAAGATCGTGTGCCATCGGCATCACACCCTTTCATTTTGTTTCTGTTTTATTATTTCGACGCTCCTTGACGAATTCCTTCTCTCTTTTGTATTTTTTTTGAGAATTTAAGACCATTTATAACAAAATTTGTATTTACATCTGATGATTCCTGTATTCTCCGGGCGTGCAGCCGGCGATTTTCTTGAAGCTGCGGGAGAAATGCGCCACGTCTGAGAAGCCTGCCATTTCCGCAATTTCATGTATCCGGAGTGCCGGATCCGCCAGCAGTTTTTTGGCTTTGGCAATCCGCATGCTTCCCAGCAGGTCAAAGAAGCTCTGATCCGTTTCACGATTCAGCAGCTTGGACAGATGCCACTGGCTCACATAAACGTGATCCGCCACCTCTCCCAGGGAAAGATGCTGCTCTGTGCAGTGTTCCTTCATATAGGCCAGCGCCGCCTTGACCAGGTGGTTGCCGGCTTCCTTCACGGATTCGTCATCCGGATCCTCCGGCAGCTGCGGCATGGCGTCCAGCCGGGAAACCATCAGCTTCACGGCTTCCTGCAGTTCATCCAGGTTGCTGGGCTTGAGCAGGTACCGGCATACGCCCAGCGTAATAGCCTTCCGGGCGTATTCAAAATCCCGGTAAGCCGTCAGCACGGACATCTGGATGCCCGGAAACTCGCTGCGGATGGCCGCCAGCATCGTCAGTCCGTCCATGTTCGGCATCCGGATATCCGTCAGCACGATATCCGGCCGGATGCTGCGGATCAGTTCCAGGCCGCTGACGCCGTCATGGGCTGTACCGGCGATCTCACAGCCAAGCTCTGCCCACGGAATCACCGTGGACAGTCCGCGGATAATCAGTCTTTCATCGTCCACAAGGACTACCCGATACATCTCTTCACCTCATTCCGCGAAAGGAGCCAGGCTCATCACCCGGCGCCAGCATTCTTCAGGCGTCATGGTTCCCTCCGCCACTGCGGGAATGCATTCCAGCAGCCAGACCTCCCTGGCCTTGATGTTCATGGCGTCTTGCAGCGGGCTGACCATCTGCCTCCCTGCCTGCATATCCTTTGCGGAATCCAGCAGCCGCCCCGAAAGGGTAGAGCTGCCAAGCTCCGCGATACTTTCCTCGCTGGTCAGTTCCTGCAGCAGTGCCACTGCCGCGTCCCGCCGTCCGGACTCCCAGGCCCGGCGGGTCAGGTAGAAGCCCATGGAAACGCCGCCGACATAGCAGTCGGCCGTTCCTTCCCCATTGTGCAGCGGCATGGGCAGCACCCGCAGGGTATCCATCATCCCGTACGTAAAGGAGGATTGAATCCAGCTGCCGTCCATCTGCATGGCCGCCTTCTTTTCCAGGAACAGGTTGGTGGTCGCGCTTTCATAGGTACTCCACGCGTTATCCGCGAAGGCCCCGGCCTCTGCCAGTTCCCGGATCAGACTCATCGCTTCCAGCCAGGAGGCAGGCACCTCTTCAAAAGTCTTCGGCCTTGCCGCCAGGTCTTCCTTTGGCGCACAGGCCAGCAGCGACATTTCCGCCAGGTAATGGGGAATGTCTGACAGGGAAATGGCAATCGGGATAATACCGTTCTCCCGGAAGATTTTGATTGCTTCCAGAAGCGACGTCCAGTCCTTCGGCAGCGGCGCACCGTATTGCTCAAACAGGTCTGTATGTACATACAGGCCTTCCCAGTATCCTCTCACCGGCACCGCGTATACCTTCCCGTCCGGTTCCCGCAGGATATCGTTTTCCGGCAGGTTCATATCCGGATAGGCAGTATTGATTTCTTCAAGAGAAACGACCCGGGACAGGATCGGCGCGGAATCCGCTCCCGCCGCGAAGAAGAAAAGGATATCCGGCTCATTTCCCGCCGCAAAGTCCTTCAGGACATCTGTCTTCCAGGCCTCATCAATGACGGCGGAATTGTCGATCACCGTATTGCCGGTCATCGACTCATAGTGCTGCAGGATCGCAACGTATTCTTCCGCAGACCCGTCCAGGCCCGCAAAACAGCTGATGGTGCGCAGCGTAACGCCGCCCTCCGCCGTTCCGCTTCCGGCAAGGACTGTCAGCAGCAGCGCCGCTGTTACCGCAATCAACTTCCTGATTCGCATATCCTTCTGCCTCCCTTCAGGGAATCTCCCGGGGAATCACGATACTGACCGTGGTCTGCCCGGGGGTGTCCGTATCCACGCGGATCTCTACCGATTCCCCGTAGATCAGGCGCAGTCTGTTCACAATATTGGCCAGGCCCAGGTGCTTTCCGGTGGGCTGTCCATGCAGGGCCGCCTCGATCCGTTCCCTGTCTTCCTTGCCCGTCTCCCGGCCTGTATTGATGATTTCAATGTGCATGCAGGCATCGTTCAGGGAGCAGCGGATGGTAATTGTACCGCCGCCCGCCGGGGCAATGCCGTGTTCCACCGCGTTCTCCAGCAGCGGCTGGATCGTCAGCAGCGGCAGGATGCCGTCCAGCGCTTTTTCCTCGATCTCCCGGTTCATGGTCAGGTCAGATCCGAAGCGCTGCTGGATGAAATAGATGTAAGCCTCCGCCACTTCCATCTCTTCCCGCAGGGTTACCAGCCGCCGGTCCTGCCGCGCCATGGTGGCGTTCAGCAGCACGGACAGGGAGGTCACCATGGAGGAAATGCTCTCTGAGCCCTCCATCCGGGCCTGCCAGTTGATATCTTCCAGGGCGTTGTTGATGAAATGCGGATTGATCCGGCTCTGCAGGGCCAGGATCTGCGCGTTTTTCAGTTCAATTTCTTCTTTATAGGTCTTGTCAATCAGTTCCTTCAGCCGCAGGGACATCTTGGAGAAGGACCGTCCCAGGCGTCCCAGTTCGTCCCCGCCGTTCAGGGGAACGGTCACGCCCGGTTCGCCTTCCTCAATGCGCCGGCTGGCTGCGGACAGGAGCGTCAGGGGTTTTACAATGCGCCGGCTCAGGTATACGCCGATCAGTACCATGATCGGGATCAGCAGCAGGGCCATCACCAGCAGGAGCAGCCGGAAGGTATAGACCTCGCTGTACTGCTTCCTCCTGTCCATGGTCAGCTGCAGGTTCAGACTGTTCTCGCTGTCCCCGGCCAGGCGGGTATAATACAGTTCTTTTCCGTCGTCTGTCAGTCCCTGGGCCAGGTTCACCCATTCGTTCTCCGGATTTCCGCAGTCATCCAGCTGGAAGGCCACCTTTGCGTCCCAGGCCTCTCCCAGTTCATTCAGCGGCTCAAGCAGCTGCTCTTCATTGATGCCCAGGATCAGCATGCCGAAGCGTTCCATCCGCAGGTTCAGCAGGTTCCGCACCAGGTAGATCTGTCCCCCGAAGCGGAAGAAGCGGCAGCGGGTGTCCAGTTTTTCTCCCATAACCCGCACGGTATCCGTAAGCTCCTGCAGTTCTCCGGTTCCGCCGATTGTTCCGCCCCGGATATACCTGAGCATTTCAGGATTCTTTACCGGAAAGAAGGCGGCAAAGGAGAGCAGCGATTCCCGGCTGTACTTCCGGTCCAGGTAGCTCCGGCACAGCCGCATGTATTCCGCGTCCCCGATGGTTCCGTCGTTCCATTTCTGCCAGGTGTCCGTCAGTTCCCCGTCATAGGTGGCGTCCCGCGCCAGGTCCAGCGTCCGCTCAATCTTCTGTTCTGTCAGCGTCCAGGCCTGTTCAGCACCGGAAGTGACTGCCGCGCGGGTCTGGTTCTCCAGCCGTTTCATCATGAAACCGCCCGTAAAAACGCCCAAAAGGACCACGGGCGTCAGATAACTGAGCAGCACGATCAGGCCTATCTGTGCACGCAGCGAATGCCGGATGCTGCCAAACAGGCGCTTTTTCGTTTTCCTGCCCGTATCCTTTCCCATGGTCCTTTCCTTTCCCCGGTTATCCCGGAGAGTTTATTCCTCCCACGGCAGGCCGGTAAAGTCTGCCATCAGTTTTACGGTGCGTTTTGCTTCTTCTTCAGTTTCCGCTTCGGCAAAAATACGTACCCTGGGTTCCGTACCGGAGAAGCGGACAATTACCCAGCCGCCGTCCAGGTAAACCTTGCAGCCGTCCAGGTAGCTGACCTTTTCCACCTTCCGGTCGAAAACGGGCAGCTCTTTGTCCGTCATAATCTTTTTCGCGATCTCTTCCCGTTTTTCCTCGGTCAGCGCCCAGTCATACTCCGCCGTGTGCAGTTCGCCGTACTTGTCATACAGCAGCTGCAGCAGTTCACTGAGCTTCTTGCCGCTGACGCTGAGCATTTCCACCAGCAGGCTGGCCGCGTACAGGCCGTCCTTACCGGAGATATGTCCCCGGACTGTCAGACCGCCGGAGGATTCTCCGCCGATCAGGGCGTCATGGGCTTCCATGCCCGCGGAAATATGTTTGAATCCGACAGGGACCTCCACACACTCCTGCCCGTGGTCCTCCGCGATCCGGTCCAGCAGGTGGGTGGTGGCGATATTCCGCACCGCCGCGCCCTGCCAGCCTTTGTACTCCAGCAGGTAGTAATACAGCAGTGCCAGGATTTCGTTTGCCGTCACGTACCGGCCGTTTTCGTCAATAATGCCCAGCCGGTCCGCGTCGCCGTCCGTGGCAATACCCACGTCGGCCCTGTGTTCCTTCACGGCATACTGCAGGTCCACCAGCGTGTCCGGGTTCGGCGCCGGCAGGTGACGTCCGAAGAAGGCGTCATGCCGGTCGTTGATCACGTCCACGTCGCAGCGGCAGGTATACAGGATCGTCTGCAGGCCCGTCAGGCTCACGCCGAACATCGGATCCAGCACAATCCGCAGCCTCCGTTTCCGGATCGCGTCCACATTCACCTGGCCGAGGATGGAATCCAGGTAGGCGTCCCGCGGATCGATGATTTTGATGATGCCCGCGGTCTTGGCTTCTTCAAAGCCCATATCCCGGATCTCATCCTCCCGGAGGCTGTTTGCTTCCTCCTGGATTGCTTCCGTTACGTCCTGGGCAGCGTCCCGTCCGCCGAAGGTGAACAGCTTGATACCGTTCCAGATCGCCGGGTTGTGGCTGGCCGTCACCATGGCGCCGTAGGGCAGTTTCTTTTCCTTTACGGTAAACATAATCTGGGGCGTCGGGCAGCTCATATTCACAAAGAACACCTGGATGCCTTCGCCGGCCAGCACTTCGCAGAACCAGATCAGGGCTTCCCGGCTCAGGAAACGCCGGTCATAGCCCACGCAGATTCCTTCTTTGTCCGCACCTTCCCGCTTCATCCTGCGGGCCAGTGCGGCAGCCACCAGGCGGATATTCGCCCGGGTGAATTCGTCGCCGATGATTGCTCTCCAGCCGCCGGTACCGAACTTAATCATGCCGGATCACTCTCCTTTCAGCTCCACGTCGATGAAGTGAATGCCTTCATTGAAGACCGGAATGGTTTCCACAGGCTTGCCGTCCGCCAGGATCCGTCCAACGCCCTTTTCCACATGGGAGGGATTCGTTACCTTGATCCTGTATTCGGCACCGCGCCACTTCCGGACCGCCTCAAAGCCGTCCCAGTGCGCCGGGATGCAGGGATCCACCGTCAGCCCCTCAAATCCGGGCCGGATGCCCAGCATGTAGCGGGTTGCCGCGTAATAAGCCCAGCCGGAGGAACCGGTCATGAAGGGATGCCGTGCCCGGCCGTGAGCTGTATGATCCTTGCCCATGATGAACTGGCAGTAGCTGTAGGGTTCCGCCTGGCGGATTTCCATCTTGTCGTTCTGGTTTTCCGGCAGCAGTGCGTCATAGAACTTCATGGCACGGCTGCCCCGGCCCAGCATGCACTCCGCCACCCAGGCCCAGGGGTTCGGATGGCTGAAGATGGCGCCGTTTTCCTTGACGCCAGGATAAACCCGGGTCACAAAGCCGATGCTGTCATCCAGCGTAACAAAGGAGGGTGCGTTCAGCATCAGGCCCCAGGGAGTGTACAGCCATTCGTCCACCGCGTCCATGCAGGACAGGCCCTGCTCCCGGTCCGCGGCGCCGCTGATCACAGCCCAGGTATTGCTTTCCATATGGACCTTGCCTTCCACCGCCGCCTGGGAACCGATCGGCGCCCCGGCTGCCGTGAAGCCGCGCAGGAACCATTTTCCGTCCCACAGTTCCTTCCGGCAGGTCTCTTCCATCTGCGCTTTCAGCGCCGCGTACTTTTCTTCATCTTCCTTGCGTCCCAGCGCCCGGGCCGCATCCAGGAAGTGGTTCGTTGCCCATACCAGCAGGAAAGCCACCATGGCGCTTTCGCCGCCGCCCAGGTTCAGGCAGTCATTCCAGTCTGCCCGCAGGCCCTTGGTCACGCCGTGGCTTCCCACCTGTTCATAGGAGAAGTCCAGGGCAGCCTTCATATGCTCCCATACGGTTCCGCTGCCTTCGTCCGCGAAGGGGACTACCTGGTCAAAGAAGGACAGGTCGCCGCTCTCCCGTACGTTTTCAACGATGGCCGGGATCAGCCACAGGGCGTCGTCCGCGCAGGCATCCTTCAGCCCGTGCAGCATACCCTTTTTGTCTGCCTCCGGGATCACCGTGGGAGACTTGAAGCCGTCTTTCTCTTCCTTTTCCAGCACCGCCGGATCAAACAGGTGCAGGCCGTAGCCCTGCTTCATCTGTCCGTGCAGCAGCTGCCGGATGCGTTTCATGCACATATCCGGTTCCGCCTGGGGAATGCACATGGCGTCCTGCGCCGTATCCCGGTATCCCAGGCCGGTGCGTCCGCCCACTTCAATAAAGGAAGAGAACCGGGAGAACAGCACGTTCACTTCACTCTGGTACAGGTTCCAGATGTTCAGGGAACGGTTCATGTTTTCATGGGGAACGTTCACCTGCAGGCCGCCCAGTTTGGCGTCCCAGAAACTGCGCAGTTCGGCAAAGGCCTCATCCGTGCCCGCTTCGTCATAGCGTTTCCTGGCCTTCTCCGCGGCGTCGCCCTTGCCCGTGCCCAGGTAGAACAACACCCGTGCTTCCTCGCCCGGCTTCAGGGTCAGCTTCTTCTGCAGCGCGCCGCAGGGGTTGCCGCCCAGTTCATGGGAGGCCGTCAGCTTTCCGGTGCTCACGCCCGCCGGATTCCGTTCCGTGCAGTAGTTGCCGATGAAGGCTTCCCGAACGCCGTCATAGCCGTCCGGCACGAAGTTGCCGGCAAAGAACTGCCAGGCGTTGGGTTCATAGTGGAGCTCACAGAGCACCGCGTCGTTCTCGTAGTGGGAACCGGCGGCATACAGGCTCATCTGGAAGTTCTGGTTGTCCATGTCAATTTCATGGAAGGAGAATTCCACATAGCCGTACACGCTGAGGCTCCGCTTCCGGCTGGAATTGTTCCGGATCCGGACGTCGAAAATCTCCACCGGATCTTCTTTTCCGGCTTCCCGGGGAATAAACAGGATCTGTTCAGCACTGATGTCCTGGTAGTCGCACTTGAAACGGGAATAGCTCAGGCCGTGCCGCGCTTCATATTTTGCTTCATCCAGCGGAAGACCCGTGGGCTGCCAGCTCAGGGACCAGTACTTCCCGCTTTCATCATCGCGCAGGTAGACGTAGTGTCCCGGCCAGTCCATGGGGACGCCGTTGGGGCGGAATCGGGTAATCCGGTGATGCTGCGGGCTGTCCAGCCAGCTGTATCCTCCGGCGTTATGGGATATCACGGTACCCATACGCTGGGTACCCAGATAGTTTGTCATGGAAACAGGCACGTCGACCCGGTCAATCACGTACTCGCGTGCGGCATCATCAAAATATCCGTAACGCATATAGAACCTCCTGCGCTGTATTTTTCATTATAAGCATACCAAATCAAAAGCTCAAGAAGAAGGAACAGGTATGGCATTTTTTGTCTCGGATTGGCATTCTGCTGTCAACCCCTGTCAATGACAGAAAATCCTGCGGCTTCCGATTATATATATACATACCGCCGTTCCCTGAATCCGTTATTTTTCAATCCTTTGGCCAACAGCGCAACCGGAGTCAAGATTTGACAATAGAGGATAATGACAGAAAATTGTCCTTTTTATAGAATTTAATCACCAGATAAGACAATGAAGGAGGATGAAAGCCCATGACAGCGCTTCAGGCAAAAGACAGGCGTCGCCTCGGGCTCCGCAGCTTCGCCGCCACGAAGAAGACCTTCTGGCTCACCACCATGATGCTGCCCGGCGCCGTCTGGCTACTTCTGATCCGCTACCTGCCCATGTTCGGCATTGTGATTGCCTTTAAGAACTACCGGGCATTCCGTCCCAACACATTCTGGAACAATATCGTCAAGAGTGAATGGGTTGGACTGAAGAACTTTGAGTTCCTGAAATCCCCGGATACGGGCATCATGATCCGCAACACCCTGGGTTACAACCTCCTGTGGATCCTTCTCGGCCTGGTCATTTCAGTAGCCTTCGCGGTCATGATGAGTGAACTGACCACGCGGTTCCTGGCCAAGACGTACCAGACCATGATGTTCTTCCCCTACTTCCTGTCCTGGGTCGTCGCCAGCTACTTCGTCCTGGCGTTCCTGGATCCCACAAGCGGCATGATCCCCTTCATGCAGAAAGCCGCCGGACAGAAAGTGACAAACTTCTATCACGATACCACCTGGTGGCCGCTGATCCTGACCATCTGTAACCTGTGGAAGAACCTGGGATACTCCTCTGTGCTGTACCTGGCCGCCATCACCGGCATCGACACCACCCAGTATGAAGCTGCGGCTGTGGACGGTGCCACCAAATGGCAGCAGATCTGGCATGTGACCCTTCCCGGCATCCGCCCCATGATCGTCATCCTGCTGATCATGAACGTCGGCAAGATCTTCAACGCGGACTTCGGCCTGTTCTACAACGTCCCCCAGAACTCCGGTTCTCTGTATCCGGTCACGCAGGTTGTGGATACCTACGTGTACAGGGCTTATGCAAACACCCATAACCTGGGCATGAGCTCAGCCGCCGGTTTCCTGCAGAGCTTTATCGGCCTGATCTGCATCATCGGTGCCAATTCCCTGGTTCGCAAAATTGACCCCGACAGTTCCCTGTTCTGATTATTGAGGAGGTTCGCCCGATGACAGCTGTTAGTCAATCTGCTAAGAAGAAGATTAAGGCAGGCTCCTTCTCCCTGAATCGCTTCGGCACGGGAACCCAGAGCGTCTTCCACCTGGTGCTGGCAGCATTCTCGCTGATGTGCATTATCCCCTTCATCTTCGTCATCATCATCGCTTTCTCTTCCGAGGAAAGCATTCGTCAGATCGGTTATTCCTTCGCTCCTCTTTCCTGGAGCACTCAAGCCTTCACCTACACCTTCCAGCTGGGGAATGCCCTCTGGAGAAGCTACTTTAACTCCTTCCTGATCACTGCGGTTGGTACACTCCTGAGCGTCTCCATTACAGTGCTGTACGCTTACCCGCTGTTCCGCAGGGACTACAGGTTTCGTAACTTCTTCAACTTCCTCAGCTTCTTCACGATGATCTTCGGAGGCGGTCTGGTACCCACCTTCGTTATCTGCAAGAGCGTTCTGGGGCTCAGCGACAACTACGCCGCCCTGATCGTCCCCATGCTCTTCAGTCCCTTCAATGTCATCATCATGCGGACCTTCCTGCAGACCACCGTCCCCACGGAGCTAATTGAAGCCGCCACCATTGATGGCAGCGGAGAATACTCCACTCTCCTGCGGATCGTACTCCCGGTCGTGAAGCCCGGCATTGCCACCATCGCCCTGCTGGTCTCCCTGGCCTACTGGAATGAATGGTTCCTGTCCCTGCTGTACCTGAACAAGAACATGGAGATCATGCCCCTGCAGTACCTGCTGATGCGGATGCAGCGCAACGCGGACTTCCTGGCCAAGAACTCCTCCATGCTGGGTGCGGATGCTGCCAAAGCCGCGGCACAGCTGCCTTCCCAGTCCCTGAAGATGGCCCTGGTCGTGTTCATCGTAGTCCCGATTGCCTGCGCTTACCCCTTCTTCCAGCGCTACGTGGTAGCCGGTCTGACGATCGGTTCTGTTAAAGGATGAACATTCGACGACAGTCAGTGACTGAATTTTCGTCGGATGTAAATTCAAGCGAAACAAGCGATCTCCACAGTGTGGAGTCCTGCCGCGCGCGGTGCGCGAGAACTGTGACTACAGTTCCGCGGTGCGTGTGCGATACAACGCGTCGATTGAGCTTGCGGATATTTCAAAGGCAGAGCCTTTGAAAAATGGATTTAAGGGCACAGCCCTTAAAAATATAGAATATCAGCACCTGGGAAGGTGCTGAAAATAAGGAGGATGACCATGAAAAAGTTCCTGTCTCTCATTCTGACCCTGGCGCTGATCCTGTCCGTGTGCAGCTTTGCCGCCGCTGACGATCTGCCCACCATCACCATCATGTTCCATGGCAGCAACGTTTCCGACGACTCCGCCGTGCTCGAAAAAGTCAACGAGTACATCGCTGACAAAGTCGGTGCGAAACTGGAAGTCATCTGGGGCACCTGGGGCGACTTCGATGAGAAGGCCGTCAATGCCCTGACCTCCGGTGACAAGGATGTTGACATCGTCTTCACCTGCTCCTGGAGCTCTGACGAATACAACAGCTACGCCAAGAAGGGCTACTTCCTGAAGCTGGATGACCTGATCGAGCAGTACGGTGCCGACCTGAAGGCCGCCATCCCGGAAAGCCTGATGCAGGCCGCCACCATCGAAGGCGCTGAAGGCAAGGGCGTTTATGCCGTCAATGGTTTCAAAGACACCGCCACCCAGAACACCTGGGACGTGAACGTCACCCTGCTGACCGAACTGGGCTACACCGTGGATGACCTCATGGCCAAGGGATTCTTTGGCTGGGACGAAATCTTCGCCAAGGCCAAGGAAGTCAAGGGCGACAGCTTCTACCCCTTCCTCGTGGAGCCCATGGTTGCCGAACGTATGGTTACCAACTCCATCATCGTGGCCGGTGACGCCGGTTCCACCAACCTGCTGTCCCTGTACCTGAATCCTGAAGATGTGTCTGCTGACGGCATCTACGGCAACAAGCTGGTCAACAAGTTCGGCACTCCCGAATACAAGGCCTTTGCAGAACAGATGCACAAGTATTACGAAGCCGGCTACATTGATCCCGCCCTGTCCGTGGGTGAAACCTCCAATGACTGCCGCACCAACCACCAGAAGGACGCTTCCTACCTGATCGGCACCCAGTCCTACGCTTTCGGTTATGAGTACTCTGCCGACGTGCTGGCCCGCGGCGCTGAAATCAAGTTCGTGCCCTGCACCGATCCTTATGTGGACACCACCGCTTCCCAGGGCGCTATGATGGCTATCAACTCCGCTTCCGAGCATCCGGAAGAAGCCTTCAAGTTCCTGGCCCTGCTGAACAGCGACCCGACCCTCATGACCCTCATGAACTACGGCGTTGAAGGCATCCACTACACCCTGAACGATGAAGGCCTGGTCATCTTCAACGATGAAGCCCGCGCCACCTACAGCCCCTGGACCAACGGCGTTGGCAACGTCACCATCCTGCCCGACACCGCTTCCGAAGGCAAGGGCTTCCGTAAGTCCTTCCAGGAATACTATGCCGGCGCTAAGGGCATTCCTTCCCTGGGCTTCGTGTTCGACAACAGCCCCGTTGAAAATGAAATGGCTGCCCTGGGCAACGTTGCTGCTCAGTACGCCCTGGCTCTGGACTGCGGCGCTGTCGATCCCGAGACTGAACTGCCCTCCTTCCTGGCCGCTCTGGATGCCGCCGGAATGGAAGCTTACCTGAATGAAGCCAATGCTCAGCTGGAAGCTTACCTCGCCAAGTAACCTCCATACTTTCCTTCGGAACCGCCGGATTTCCGGCGGTTCTCTTTTTATGTGAAAATCCCCTGCTCCTGATCGGAACAGGGGATTCATGATATTCAGATGAGGCGTTATCCGAGGATAACTTCCACCGCGTGGGTCTTTCCGTCCGCGAAGGCCGGCAGCACGTTGCCGCTGATTTCCTTCCCGTCCACGGTGACCTTTTTCACACCGCGGCAGACGTGAGACGGATTCTTGATCTCGATGTCGTAGATCGCTCCGCGGAAGCGGCGGCTCACCTTGTAGCCGTCCCAGGTGTGAGGCACGCAGGGATCGATCTTCAGGCCGTCCCAGTCGGGCTTGACACCCAGGATGTAATTGCTGATCACGTAGAAGTTCCAGGCCGCGGTACCGGTCAGCCAGCTGTTCTTGGCCTGGCCGAAGTTCTTCGCGTCCTTGCCGGCGATCATCTGGCTGTAGACGTAGGGCTCCAGCTTGTGCAGGTCAGAGATCTCCTCGCGCCAGGCGGGAGCGATCCGGCTGTACAGGTCGAAAGCCCGGTCTCCGTGGCCCACCACGGTTTCTGCCGCGATAATCCAGGGATTGTTGTGGCAGAAGATACCGGCGTTTTCTTTGTATCCCGGCGGATAGGAGCTTACTTCACCCAGCTCCAGGTGGTATTCCTTGTAGGCGGGCTGCAGCAGCACGATGCCGTGCTCTGTCTCCAGGATGTTGTGGACGCTCTCCAGCGCCTTTTCGGCCATGCCGTTCTCCACGCCGACCCCGGCCATCACGCAGTAGCCCTGGGATTCAATGAAGATTTTGCCGTCTTCGCATTCCTTGCTGCCGACCTTGTTGCCCATTGCGTCATAGGCGCGGACAAACCATTCGCCGTCCCAGCCGTCCTTCTCGATGGCGGCGGTCATGGCGTCAATATCCTTCTGGTAGGCATCCGCCTTGTCGTTGTTGCCCTTGCGGCGCTCAATCGCCACCAGTTCGGGTCCGATGGACACGAACATGCCGGCAATCAGCACGGATTCAGCCACCCGCTCATCCGGCGCGTTGGGATTGGAGAATGTCTGGAAGCTCTCGTCCGGCGTATCGGAATAGCAGTTCAGGTTCAGGCAGTCGTTCCAGTCCGCCCGGCCGATCAGCGGCAGGCCGTGCGGTCCGCGGTTGTTCACCACGTGCATGAAGCTGGCTTCCAGGTGCTCCAGCAGCGTGCCGCAGTCATCCGGATTGCAGTCATAGGGCGTTGCGGCATCCAGGATGCCAAAGTCGCCTGTTTCCTTAATGTAAGCCGCGGTACCGGCAATCAACCACAGCGGGTCATCGTTGAAGCCGCCGCCGATGTCGTTGTTGCCCTTCTTGGTCAGGGGCTGATACTGATGGTAGCAGCCGCCGTCACGGAACTGGGTCGCGGCGATGTCCAGGATACGCTCCCGGGCACGTTCCGGAATCTGGTGCACAAAGCCCAGCAGGTCCTGGCTGGAATCGCGGAAGCCCATGCCGCGGCCGATGCCGCTCTCAAACATGGAGGTGGACCGGCTCATGTTGAAGGTCACCATGCACTGATAAGGATTCCAGATGTTGACCATCCGGTTCAGCTTTTCCTCGGAGGATGTCAGCGTGTAGGCGCTCAGCAGGTTGTCCCAGTGGGCCTTCAGCTCGGCAAAAGCCTTGTCCACCTGTTCATCGGAGGACAGGGCGGCCAGCATGGCCTTTGCGGGCTTCTTGTTGATGACGCCCTTCTTTTCCCATTTTTCTTCGACGGGCAGTTCCACATAGCCCAGCACGAAGTTGAATTTCTTTTCCTCGCCCTTTTCCAGATGCACTTTGATCTGGTGGGCGGCCATGGGCTGCCAGCCGGAGGCAACGGAGTTGCCCATTTTGCCGGTCAGCACGGCCTGGGGATTTTCAAAGCCGTTGTACATGCCCAGGAAGGTTTCCATATCGGTATCGAAACCGTCGATGGGCGTATTCACTGCGTAGAAGGAATAATGATTCCGGCGTTCACGGTACTCAGTCTTGTGGTAGACAACGCCGTCTTCCACTTCCACTTCACCGGTGGAGAAGTTGCGCTGGAAGTTCAGCATGTCGTCCTGCGCGTTCCACAGGCAGAACTCCACGAAGCTGGTCAGGATCACGTCCTTCGCGGCATCGCTTTCGTTCGTCAGGGTAACCTGATGCACCTCAGCGTCGTAGCCCATGGGCACGAAGCTCTTCTGGGAGGCCTTCAGGCCGTTCTTTTTACCGGTGATGATGGTGTAGCCCATGCCGTGACGGCAGGAATACTCATCCAGCTCGGTCTTGACGGGCTTCCATCCGGGATTCCAGACGGTGCCGTTGTCATTGATGTAGAAATACCGGCCGCCGTTGTCGATCGGCATATTGTTGTACCGGTAGCGGGTAATCCGGCGCAGTCTTGCATCACGATAGAAGCAATATCCGCCGGCCGTGTTGCTGATGATGCCGAAAAACTTCTCGCAGCCGAGATAGTTAATCCAGGGATACGGAGTCCGCGGCGTATCAATCACATACTCCCGCGCTTTGTCGTCAAAGTGGCCGTATTTCATGGAGCTTTTTCCTCCTATATATTTGTCCGTCCGAAAACGGTCATTTTTAAGTATAACACACTCACTTATCCTGTGTAAACGATTCCTTTGTTTTCTCCAGGTACTCTTCGTAGTTGCACAGGTAGTCAGCGATCGTGCCATCCGGCTTAATCTCGATGATTCTGTCAGCTACAGTGGAGATAAACTGGTGATCCTGGCTGGTAAAAATCACGTTGCCCGGAAAATTGATCAGGCCGTTGTTCACCGCGGTGATGGATTCCAGGTCCAGGTGGTTGGTGGGCTGGTCCAGCATCAGGAAGTTCGCGCCGGAAAGCATCATACGGCTCAGCATGCAGCGCACCTTCTCACCGCCGGAGAGGACGTTCACAGGCTTGTACACGTCGTCTCCGCTGAACAGCATCCGGCCCAGGAAGCCGCGCATATAGGTTTCCAGCTGTTCCGGGGAATACTGGGCGAACCACTGCATCATGGTCAGGTCACAGCCGTCAAAATACTTGCTGTTGTCCTTCGGGAAATAGCTGGTGGTGATGGTTACGCCCCACTTCACCGTGCCGCTGTCCGGCTGGATTTCCTCCGCCAGGATGCGGAACAGCGCCGTCTGCGCCTGTTCATTGCCCACCAGGGCAATCTTCTGTCCCTTGGTCACCAGGAAGGAAACGTCCTTCAGCAGCTGTACGCCGTCCTGGGTATAGTTCAGTCCGGTCACCTGCAGGATATCCTTGCCGGCTTCCCGGTCAGGCGTGAAAGCAACCCAAGGATAGCGGCGGCTGGAAGCCGGCATCTGCTCGATGGTCAGCTGATCCAGCAGCTTGCGGCGGCTGGTGGCCTGCTTGGCCTTGGACTTGTTGGAGGAGAACCGCTGGATGAAGGCCTGCAGTTCGCGGATCTTGTCCTCGCGGCGCTTCTTCTGGTCGTTCATCAGGGCCTGCATGATCTTGCTGGATTCATACCAGAAGTCATAGTTGCCCACATACAGCTTCACCTGGTTATAATCAATATCCACAATGTGGGTACACACGTTGTTCAGGAACCACCGGTCATGGCTGACCACGATCAGCGTGCCGGGGAAATCCATCAGGAAGTCTTCCAGCCATGCCACGGAGCGGTTGTCCAGGTTGTTGGTCGGTTCGTCCAGCAGCAGGATATCCGGATTGCCGAACAGCGCCTGCGCCAGCAGCACCTTAAACTTGTCGCCCGCCTGAAGTTCGGACATGAGCATGGTATGCTCCTCCGCCGGAATGCCCAGGCCGGTCAGCAGTGTGGCTGCGTCGCTTTCCGCGTTCCAGCCGTCCATCTCGGCAAACTCGCCTTCCAGTTCAGCCGCCTTTTCGCCGTCCGCTTCGCTGAAATCGGGTTTGGCATAGAGGGCGTCCTTTTCCTTCATGATGTCGTACAGGCGCTGGTTGCCCATGATGACCGTGTCCAGTACCGGATAGGCGTCGTACATGAACTGGTCCTGCTTCAGGGTGCTCATGCGTTCTGTGGCCGGAATGGTGACGGAACCGGTGGTGGGCTCCAGCTCACCGCTCAGGATCCTCAGGAAAGTGGACTTTCCCGCGCCGTTCGCACCGATGATGCCGTAGCAGTTACCCGGGAGGAACTTCAGGTCCGCGCCGGAAAAAAGCTTCTGTCCGCCGAATGTCAGTGATACATTGCTTACTGTAATCATGGTCATTCTCCTGTCTGTACTGTCGGTTGAAGAATTAAAACCATTAATTCTTCATTTTTCATTCTTCATTTTTCATTATGCATTGGTTCGGCTGCAAGCCGAATCAATGCATTAGCGTATATCTTCATGGCCGTCATCAGCCGGTCGATATCCTCGTATTCATCCGCCTGGTGCGCCAGGTCTTCCTCGTCCGGGAACAGCGCCCCGAAGGCAACACCCTGCTTCAGCACCTTGGCGTAGGTTCCGCCGCCGGTGGACATGGGCTTCCCTTCCAGTCCCGTTTCTTCCTCATAGGCGGCCAGCAGGCTGGTCACCAGTTCACCCTCCGCAGGCACATGATGCGGCGGCTTCTGAAGAGCCGTCTTCACGTCAAAGCCCTTCAGGCTGGCCGTGGCGGCTTCCTTCAGCTTCTCCTGGTCGGCGGTCACCGGGCAGCGCATGTCCAGCGTGACGTACCAGCTGCCGTTTTCCAGCTTCAGGATCCCCATATTGCAGGTAAGTTCTTCGGATACTTCGTCCCTGCAGGCACAGCCGAGGCTCTTTCCATCATGTTCAATGCCGACCTTCTCCGCCAGCACAGCAGCCGGACCTTCGGCGCCCAGCTCTTTCAGCAGCAGGAGCATCATACCGATAGCGTTCCGTTTTCCTTCCGGATAGGCGCTGTGTCCGGGAATGCCGGTGGCGGTAATCCATACGCCTTCCCCGGTCACTTCCGCCGTATAGGGCAGGCCCGTTTTTTCCGCGTATGCGCTGACTTTTCCAGCAACATCCGCTCCGCCTTCAACCAGGGCCCTGCACTCGCCGGGAATGACGTTGATCCGGTCTCCGGTGGACAGTTTCAGAATCTTCAGGCCGTCTTTCGCTTCCGGAGCACGCAGTTCCAGGCAGAGCATGCCTTTCTCCGTGTTGATCAGCGGGAAGCTCGCGTCCGGGCTGAATCCCACGTCCGGGATCTGCTCGTGCGCGCCGTAATAGGCCATATCCTCCCAATTCTCTTCCTCGTCGCAGCCGAGGATCAGGCGGATGCCCTTCTTCAGCGGGATTCCCGCTTCCTTGATCGCCTTCATGGCGAACAGTGATGCCAGTGCCGGTCCCTTGTCGTCATTGGTTCCCCGTCCGTACATCCGACCGTTCTCAATCAGGGCTTCAAACGGCGGCTTCGTCCATCCGTCTCCGACGGGCACCACGTCCAGGTGTCCCAGCACAGCGATCTTTTCCGCGGCGTCGCCCAGCGTTACGTCGCAGGCATAACCGTCAAAATCCCGTACTGCAAAGCCCATCTCCCGGGCGTCCGCCATGGCGGTATTCAGCATATTCCGGATTTCCCGTCCGAAGGGCGCATCGGCTTCCACATTGCCCCGTACGGAGGGAATCCGCACCCAGCGCTGCAGCGTTTCCGTATAAGCGTCCCGGTAGCTGTCAATCAGCTCATATACTCTCTGTTCCATACTACTCCTTGTTTTCCTCAACCGTTTTTCCTTCTGAAATGTTAACCCGTAATTAACAGGAACATCTTCAGTATAGAAACCACGCTAATTCTGAATTATGAATTCTGAATTGAATCAGAAGGCATTTCGAGGATCCTTGCTTTTCTTCTTCGGGGCATCCGGATCGATATATTCGATCTCCAGCTTTTCAAAAGGCACCGTCTCAAAAAAAGCGTCCGGCAGGAATCGGGTCATTCCGAATTCGTCCCATTCCCGCTCATTTTTATCCAGCCAGATCGGTTCCGGAAGATCCAGCTCGTGGCAGGCTTCCAGCAGCGCCCTGTGGGCGTCCGCCCGGGTACAGGGAACCGTAGTCTGCCGGTCCGTCCTGTGATGCCGGATCGTCTTTACCCAGAGTGCGGTAGCCATGCGGGAATCCTCCTTCAATGATAATGCCCTAACTTATTTATTATCTCATGAATAGCGTTGATGAACAAGGGTTTATTTTTGACTGCTTTCCGCCCAGGCTCTCACCGCTTCCGCCGCTGCCCGGTTCATACCGGGTACGCCGGCCAGCGTTTCAACTTCCGCCGCCCTGATCGCTTTCAGGCTGCCGAAAGCCTTCAGCAGGGCTTTCCGCCGGGCCGGTCCGACGCCGGGAATATCCTCCAGCTGAGAGTGAATGGAGGCCTTTCCGCGCAGCGCCCGGTGATGGATGATACCAAACCGGTGCGCCTCGTTACGAACCCGCTGTACCAGCTGCAGCTCCGGGGTCCGGTGATCCAGCAGGATTGGCTCTTCCGCGTCCGGCAGCCAGATTTCCTCCAGTCTTTCCGCCAGGCCGAACATGGCCGGCGGCTCAACACCCTGGTCCAGGATTGCCTGCCTTGCAAACCGCAGCTGCTGCGGACCGCCGTCGATCAGGATCAGGTCCGGCAGGTCTGTAAACTTACCCTGCTCTGTTCCTTCCTCTGTTTCGCGGGCCGCGTGGGCATACCGGCGGCTCAGCGTCTCATACAGGGACGCAAAGTCGTTGGCACCCTCCACGGTCTTGATCCGGAAGTGCCGGTATTCCTTTTTCGCCGGTTCGCCGTCAATGAATACCACCATGGCCGCCACGCTCTGCACACCCTGGGTGTTTGAAATATCGTAGCCTTCAATCCGGCGTGGATACCGGTCCATTCCCAGGATTTTGCCCAGGTTCTTCGCCGCCTCCACCGTCCGTTCCTCATGGATGGTCCGGCGGGCATTCCGCTTCATCAGGGCATCCCGGGCATTCTTTTCCGCCAGCAGTACCAGCTCATGCTTTTCTCCCCGCTGCGGGGTGGCCACCGTAACCGCGGCCCCTTTCTTTTCCCGCAGCCACAATTCCAGCTGCTCCGCCGCGCCTTCCGGCAGCGTCTGGCACAGCACGTTCCGGGGAATCAGGCCCGCCTGCTCGTAGTACTGGGTCAGGAAGGATGCGATTACCTCGCCCGGTTCCTCCCCGCCTTCCCGGGGCAGCGCAAAATGGTCGCCGCCCACCATCCGGCCTCCCCGGACGTACAGGATCTGGATCATTGCGTCCAGTCCGTCCTGGGCCAGGGCGATCAGGTCCTGTTCACTCCGGTCTGTCCGCAGGGCGATCTGCCGTTCCATCAGCCCCTGCACGTCCCGGATCTTATCCCGGATTGCCGCGGCTTTTTCAAATCGCAGCGCCGCGGCAGCCTCTTCCATATCCTTCTTCAGTTTTTTCAGCACGCCGTCATAGTCCCCGCCCAGGAAACTCAGCACGCCCTCCATCATTTCCCGGTAGGCTTCCTCTGTGCATTTCCCGGCACAGGGGGCCATGCACCGGCCGATATCGTAGTTCATACAGGGGCGTTTGGGCTTCTTCGGCGGCAGGACCTGCTTGCAGGAGCGGATGGGAAACACATCCCGCACCGCTTCAATCACCTGGCGTACCGCATTGGCGCCGATGTACGGTCCGAAATACTTGGCTCCGTCCTTTTCCATTTTCCGGCACAGTTCCAGCCGGGGGAACGGCTGGCGCATGTCCACCTTCAGATAGGGATAATGCTTGTCATCCTTCAGCAGGATGTTGTAATACGGTTTATGCAGTTTGATCAGGTTGCACTCCAGGATCAGCGCTTCCAGGTTTGTCTCGCACAGCAGTACGTCAAAATCGTCTATATGGGCAATCATGGCCGCCACCTTGGGTGTATGAGCCGTGTCCCGGAAATAGCTCCTCACCCGGTTTTTCAGGTTGACTGCCTTGCCGACGTAAATAATCTCACCCGAGGCGTCCTTCATCAGATAGCAGCCTGGGGAGTCCGGCAGCATCCGGATCTTTTCCTCCAGTTTTTCTCCCCAGTTGATCACTGTTTTTTCTCCCTCCCCGAATGAAAAGAAGCGGGATTCCCGCTTCTGCTCTTGGTTATTCCAGATTCCCTACGATTTCCTGCAGTTCAGACAATGCAGTCTGAAGGGCGGTTGCGTTTTCTCCCGTAGCCATTCCCGTTGAAAGCACTCCCAGGAAACGGTCAACTTCGTTCAGCAGGCTCTGCAGTTTTGCGTCTTCCACAAATGGATGTCCGTTTTCACTGTTGCTCAGGTTGTTGATTACCCGCATGGCATGAACGTTGCACCGGACCCGTGCAAGAATCTGTGCGGAATCCGCGCCGGCTGTCCGGCTCAGTGAAGCTGTATCCGCATAAGCTTCCTTGCATTCCTTCTGCATCTGGGAGATATAAAGCTTATGGGTGTTGTTTTTACCCTGCAGCATGGGGATGCTGAGCACCAGCAGTGCCACCACCGCCGCCAGCAGCAGCAGGATAATGATGTTTCTGATTCGGTTCCTGTTCATTTGTGAGAGAGACATATTGCCGTCTCCCACCTGGGAATAACGTCTGTACACGGCTTTCCCTCCTTTACCCACCTATTCTATCACAAGGGTGCTGGAACGTAAAGGGACAGCCACCCGCGACCCCCTCAGGCGGTTTTTCTGCGGCTTCTTTATCCGCCGGATGGGATCATCCTCCACCCTGTACGTCTTAGTCTCCTGAACACCGGCAAAAAGAAAAACCCGCACACGTTTTTCACCGGTGCGGGTTTCGGTTGCTCAGCCCTGTTTCTGCTTGTGCTTGGGATTCTCGCAAATAACCATAACACGGCCCTTGCGCTTGATGATCTTGCACTTTTCGCAGATCGGCTTTACAGACGGACGAACTTTCATCGTTATACCCTCCTCTTTCAGGATCAGTTCTTGCTGCGCCAGGTGATCCGGCCTCTGGTCAGATCATAGGGCGATAGTTCAATCGTTACTTTGTCACCGGGATAGATCCGGATGAAATTCATCCTCATCTTGCCGGAGATATGCGCCAGGATCTGGTGGCCGTTCTGAAGCTCCACCTGGAACATGGCGTTGGGCAAAGCTTCAATGACTTTACCTTCCATTTCGATTACGTCGCTCTTGGACAAACTCAGTCCCCCTCTCGCAGCGAGCGTTTATCGGCAAAACCGTTGTCTTCCAGCGCTCTTCTCAGATCGCTGTTCTGCAGCGCTCCGCCTTCCGGCCGCAAAGCCTTCAGGTTCAGCAGCACCGGTTTTGCGCGCAGATGTTTCGTCTTTTTCTTCTTCGGGTTTTCCAGCTTGTGGTGGCTGCCGTCGGCGATCATGACGATGCCTTCGGACACACTTTCCAGGATCAGGAAGCAATGTCCCTTGTCCCTTCCCTGTGTGCTTTCCACCACCCTGCCAGGTTCAAAGCTGAAAGGCTCTTTCATCCTTATTCCTCCCAGTTGAATCCGGGAAGGGTCAGGAGTTCCGGAAGCCCTTCTTCGTTGATGGCGAGGGTGTGCTCATAATGAGCAGTCAGGCTGTGATCCACGGTTCTTGCGCACCAGCCGTCATCGTCAATGGACAGATGCCAGTTGCCGGCGGCAATCATGGGTTCGACTGCCAGGACCATGCCCTTGCGCAGTCTCATTCCCCTGCCGGGATCACCGAAATTGTACACGGCGGGATCTTCATGCATCTCCCTGCCGATACCGTGGCCTGTAAACTCACGGATCGGGCTGAACCCGTTCGCTTCGGCGTAGCTCTGGACTGCATAGCCCACATCGCCCAGTCGGTTTCCGGCCACACACTGCCTGGCAGCTTTCCAGAAACATTCCTCGGTTACCCGGATCAGTTTCTCCGCCTCTTCGCTGATGGTTCCGACACCCGCTGTAAAAGCGGAGTCAGCCTGCCAGCCGTCGAGGAGCAGCGTGCAGTCCACTGAAATGATGTCTCCATCCTTCAGGATCCTGCGATCGCTGGGAATGCCGTGCACCACCTCATCGTTGATGCTCGCGCAGATGCTGCAGGGATAGCCGTTATAGTGAAGGGAAGAAGGAATCGCATGATTTTTCCGGATCAGCTTTTCAGCCAGGATATCCAGTTCCGCGGTGGATACGCCTGGTTTGATCGCCAGGCGAACCTCATCCTCAACCTCACGCAGGACTTTCCCTGCTTCACGCATCTTTGCGATCTGGCTCGGATTTTTCAGGCTGATCATGCTTTCGCTCCAAGGGCGTTCATGATCGCCGTGAATATACCGTCAATGCCCTGATCCCCGGGGATCGTTTTCAGCAGGCCCTTCTGTCCGTAATATCCGATCAGGGGCGCTGTCTGGGCATGATATACTTCCAGCCGGTTCAGCACGGTCTCTGCCTTGTCGTCATCCCGCTGAATCAGTTCCTCACCGCACTTGTCGCAGGTGGTTTTGCCGTTCAGCATGCTGACGTGGTAGGTAGCGCCGCACTTGAGACAGACGCGGCGTCCGCTCAGTCTGTCTACCAGCACCTGGTCGTCCACTGCCAGCTCAATTACGCTGTCGATGTTGGCGAAGGTGCTCAGGGCTTCCGCCTGCGGCACGGTACGGGGGAACCCGTCCAGGATATAACCGCCTTTGCAGTCATCCATAGCCAGGCGTTCCTTCACGATGTCAATGATGACTTCGTCCGGAACCAGCTTGCCGGCGTCGATAAAGCTCTTCGCCTTCAGCCCTGTCTCAGTACCGTCCTTGATCGCCCGGCGGAGAATATCTCCGGTGGAGATCTGCGGAATGTTCAGCGCGTCGCAGATGCGCTGCGCCTGTGTTCCCTTACCGGCCCCTGGAGGCCCTAAGAAGATAATGTTCATAATGACACTCCATCATTCTAATGAATAAATTCATTATTCATTCGGTTTCAGCAAGCCTTCGGCTTACATGAATCCGTCCATGTCCATATCGATGCCGCGGACACTCATTTCACCCTGGATGGTGCGGACGGTCTCAAGGGACACGCTCACAGCGATCAGGATGGAGCTGGCAGCGAACGGAATGCTGTTCGCGCTCACACCAGCCAGTGTGATCAGCAGCGTAGGCACAGCGGCCAGGATGGCCAGGAAGAATGCTGCGAACAGGTTCAGACGGCTGACAATGTTCTGCAGGTACTGCCGGATGTTCTTGCCCCGCTGTCCGGGAATCACGGCGCCCTGCTGCTGCAGCTGTTCAGCCTGCTGCTTGGGATCAAAGCTGATGGAAGAATAGAAGAAAGTAAAAGCGATGATCAGCAGACCAGAAATGATCATGTATCCGATCTTGCCCTGATTCATGTTTGCTTCCCACCACTGTGTGAACCAACCCTGCTTGTTCGGGTCGACCAGCTGAGCGATCGTTCCCGGGAAAGCCAGGAAGGAATAAGCGAAGATCAGGGGCAGCACGCCGACAGAGACCACTTTCAGGCTCATGTGGGTGTTCTGTCCGCCGTATACGCGGCGGCCCTTCACCTGCTTGGCGATCTGCAGGGGAATCCTGCGCTCGCCCAGTTCCACAAAGGTCACAACAACGGTCATCAGGATGCAGGTGACCACAACGATGATGAGGGTCAGCCAGCCGGAAGTGGTGGCATTTCCGCTCGCCATGGTGAATCCGCTGACAATACCGTTGAACAGGTTGGAGATGATACCGGCGAAGATCAGCAGGCTGATGCCGTTGCCGATTCCCTTCTCGGTGATCCGCTCACCAATCCACATAGCCAGGGCAGTACCGCCGGCCATGCTCACACCGACCAGGACGTAGTTGATCCAGCCAGCCTTGATGAAGCCCAGGCCGCGGACAAGTCCGATAGCCTGCAGGGCAGCCAGGCCGATGGTTACGTACCGGGTTATCCGGTTGATCTTCTGACGGCCGTCCTCTTCCTTGCTCAGGCGTTCCAGGGCAGGAATAGCGATGGTCAGCAGCTGCATAATAATGCTGGCGTTGATGTAGGGGGTAATACCCATGGCCATCAGCGTCATTTTCTCGAAAGCATTACCGGTCATCATGTTGACCAGTCCCAGCAGATTCGTGTTAGACATGCCGGCAGAGTTAAAAACCTTCACAGCATCCACACCAGGTGCCGGGATAACACCGACGAGACGGTAAACCAGCAGCATCAGGAACGTGTAGATGATCTTCTTGCGAAGCTCACCAATCTTCCACATCTTACGAATGCTTTCGATCATTTTAAATCACCTCGGCCTTTCCGCCGACGGCTTCGATCTTTTCCTTGGCGGTGGCGGAGAACTTGGCCGCTTTCACGGTCAGCTTCTTCGTCAGTTCGCCTACGCCGAGAATCTTCACGCCGGCCAGTTCCTTGCGGATGATCTTCTTCTCGAGCAGAGCGGCGGCATCCACCACAGCACCGTCTTCGAAGACTTCCAGGCGTTCAACATTCACGGTAGCGTAATCGGTGCCAAACACATTGGTAAATCCACGCTTAGGCACACGGCGGTACAGAGGCATCTGGCCGCCTTCAAATCCGGGCCGCTTGCCGCCGCCGCTGCGGGCTTTGGCACCCTTGTGACCTTTACCGGAGGTCTTGCCCAGGCCGGATCCGGCGCCGCGGCCCAGCCGCTTCTGAGCGGAAGTGGACCCTTCGGCGGGACGCAGTTCATGCAGTTTCATATGGGTTCAACCTCCTTTATTCGTCAACTTCCTCAACCTTCACCATGTGCTTCACGGCGAAGATCTGGCCCCGGATAGCGGGGTTATCAGGCTGGGTCACGGTCTGGCCGACTTTACGCAGGCCCAGAGCGGCGACGGTCGCCTTATGCTTGGGCAGGCTGGCGATCGGAGACTTCACCAGGGTAATCTTCAGTTTCATCTCTTCTGCCTCCTTATCCCAGGATCTCTTCCACGGTCTTGCCGCGCATCTTGGCAACCTGCTCGGCGCTGCGCACCTGCTTCAGGGCTTCGATGGTAGCTTTAACCATGTTGATCGGGTTGTTGGTTCCGAAACTCTTGGTCCGGATATCCTTGATGCCGGCCATTTCCAGCACGGCACGGGCAGCTCCGCCCGCGATCACACCGGTACCTTCGGGAGCGGGGATCAGCACGGACTTCGCGGTGGAATAATATCCGGTCATTTCATGGGGAATCGTGGTGCCGTCCAGCGGCACGTTCACCAGGTGCTTCTTAGCGTCTTCATTGGCCTTGCGGATAGCTTCCGGAATTTCGGCAGCCTTACCCATGCCGGCACCGACGCGGCCATTCTCGTCGCCAACAACCACCAGAGCGCTGAACCGCATGTTGCGGCCGCCCTTAACAGTCTTGCTGACGCGGTTGACGGCTACCAGGCGCTCTTTGAATTCGCTGACCTGTTCTGTGCGTTGCATTTGCGTCGTCCTCCTTATCAGAATTCAAGTCCGGCTTCCCGTGCGCCGTCAGCCACAGAGGCGACGCGCCCGGTGTACATGTACCCTCCGCGGTCAAAGACCACGGTCTTGATGCCGGCTTCGACGGCGCGCTCCGCGATGAGCTTGCCCACGAGTTTGGCGGCACCCTTCTTGTCCACTTCGTCCAGCTGGCCCTTCAGGGCGGGATCCATGGTGCTGGCGCTCACCAGGGTGATGCCCTTGGTGTCGTCAATGATCTGAGCCTGAATGTGCTTGTTGGAGCGATATACGGAAAGACGCGGGGCTTCGGGTGTGCCGCTGATCTTTTTCCGTACCCGTGCGTGACGGATCACGCGAATTTCATTACGGTCACGTTTCTTAAACATCTGCAGTCACTCCCTCTCTTACTTACCGGTCTTGCCTTCCTTACGACGGATGTGCTCATTCTGGTACTTGATGCCCTTGCCCAGATAGGGTTCAGGCTTCCGAATGGCGCGGATGTCCGCCGCGAGGTTGCCAACCTGCTGTTTGTTGCTTCCCTTAACCACGATGGTGGTCTGGTTGGGAGTTTCGAAGGTGATTCCTTCGGGAGCTTCGAGAACCACGGGGTGGCTGAAGCCGATGTTGATGGTCAGGGTCTTGCCTTCCGCTGCAGCGCGGTAACCGGTACCGACCATCTCCAGGGTCTTGGCGAAACCGTCGGTCACGCCGACGACCATGTTATTTACCAGAGCCCGGTACAGACCATGCATGGCCTTGTGGGGCTTGGATTCGCTGGGGCGTTCAAGGGTCAGGACGTTGCCTTCCTGCTTGATGGTGATGTCGGGATTAACCTGCTGGCTCAGGGTGCCCTTGGGGCCCTTCACTGTCACCAGGTTGTTCTCATCCACCGTCACCGTCACGCCCGCGGGTACTGTGATCGGAAGTTTTCCGATTCGAGACATATTGTCATTCCTCCTCTGCGGTCAGTAACACGAATGTTTTTTGCCATATCCGGCAAATTTCTACCCGTTACGACTCTTATGCGTGAACGGTGATTACCAGATGTACGCCAGCACTTCGCCGCCGATGGCAGCCTTCCGTGCTTCCTTGTCGGTCATCAGTCCCTTGCTGGTGCTGATGATGGCGATGCCCAGGCCGCCGAGAACCTTCGGCAGCTCTTCGCTGCGGGCATAAACCCGCAGACCGGGCTTGGAGATGCGCTTCAGACCCGCGATAACAGGGGTCTGTTTGCCGTTCAGATATTTCAGGGTGATTTTGATCTCGCCCTGGAGTCCGTCATCAATAAAGTCAACCGCCTTGACGTATCCCTCGTTCAGAAGGATCTTCGCGATCGCCTTCTTGGTATTGCTGGCGGGCATGGTCACGGCGTCGTGCCGGGCCACCTGTCCGTTGCGGATGCGGGTGAGCATATCGGCGATGGGATCGTTAATAACCATTTCCTGTCTCCTCCTTTCGCTTACCAGCTGGCCTTGCGGACACCCGGAATCTGTCCCTTATAGGCCAGTTCCCGGAAGCAGATGCGGCATACGCCGTACTTGCGCAGCACGCTGTGGGGTCTGCCACAGATGCGGCAACGGGTGTAGGCGCGGGTTGAGAATTTGGCCGGCCTCTGCTGCTTGAGTTTCATGCTCAGTTTTGCCATTATTCTGTCCTCCTCCTCATTACGCCTCGAAGGGCATGCCCAGAAGCTTCAGCAGCTCCTTGCACTCTTCGTCCGTCTTCGCGGTCGTTACGAACACGATTTCCATACCGCGGATCTTCTCCACCTTATCGTATTCGATTTCGGGGAACAGCAGCTGTTCACGGATGCCCAGGCTGTAGTTGCCGCGGCCGTCGAAAGCCTTGGCGCTCACGCCGCGGAAGTCGCGGACGCGGGGCAGGGCAACGCTGACCAGCTTATCCATGAACTCTTCCATCCGGGCACCGCGCAGGGTGACCTTGGCGCCAACGTTCATGCCCTCACGGACTTTGAAGTTAGCGATGGACTTCTTGGCCTTGGTGACCAGGGGCTTCTGACCGGCGATAGCGGTCAGTTCATTAACAGCCATTTCCATGGCCTTCGCATTGTCCTTGCAATCGCCCAGACCCATGTTGATGACGATCTTGGCGAGCTTCGGAACCTGCATGGCGTTCTTGTAGCCGAACTTTTCCTCCAGGGCAGGAATCGCCTCGGCCAGATATTTTTCCTTGATTCTGGTTGCCATTTGGCTCTTCCTCCTTATCAGTCGATTTCGGCGCCGCACTTCTTGCAGACGCGGATCAGTTTGCGGTGGCTCTTGCCGTTTTCATCAGTGACCTTCTCGGCCTTGTTGTTGACACGGGTGGGCTTGCCGCACTTGGGGCAAACCAGCATAACGTTGCTGGCGTCAATGGGCATTTCCTTGTGGATGATGCCGCCGGGGGTCATGGCGTTGCGGGCCTTCTGATGCTTGGTGACAACATTCACGCCTTCAACCGTCACACGGTTCAGCTTCGGGAAAGCAGCGGAGATCTTACCCTTCTTGCCCTTGTCCTTGCCGCTGATAACGATCACGGTATCTTTACTCTTTACATGCATTACCGTTCTGCCTCCTTACAGTACTTCGGGAGCCAGAGAGACGATCTTCATGAAATCCTTCTCACGCAGCTCGCGAGCCACGGGCCCAAAGATACGGGTTCCGCGGGGCATATTCTGGTCGTTGATGATGACGGCGGCGTTGTCGTCAAACTTGATGTAGCTGCCGTCAGGACGGCGCTTGTTCTTGCGCATACGGACGATAACGGCCTTGACGACCTCGCCCTTCTTCACGGTGCCGCCGGGGGTTGCAGTCTTGACGCTGGCCACGATGACATCACCGATGCTGCCGTCACGCCGGAAAGAACCGCCCAGAACACGGATGCACATGATTTCCTTGGCGCCGGAATTGTCGGCTACCTTAAGCCGGGTTTGCGGCTGAATCATAGCGGTTTCCTCCTTAAATTACTTAGCTTTCTCGATGATCTCAACGAGACGCCAACGCTTGTCCTTGCTCAGCGGACGGGTTTCCATCACTTTGATGGTATCTCCGATGCCGCATTCATTATTTTCATCATGAACCTTCAGCTTGCTGGTCTTGTTCATGATTTTTCCGTACAGGGGATGACGGACGCGGGTCTTGATCTGGATGACACAGGTCTTGTCCATCTTGTCGCTGACCACAACGCCGATCCTTGTTTTACGAAGTCCTCTTTCTTCCATTGTTCCAGCTGCCTCCTTTCTCAGGCTTCATCCTTCTGCCGAAGGATCGTCTTACACCGTGCGATATCGCGCTTCAGTTGGCTGATCTGCATGGTGTTCTGCAGCTGGCCCGTCGCGAGCTGGAAGCGAAGGCCAAACAGTTCGCTCTTCAGTTCCTTAACCTTCTGCTCGAGCTGTTCCTTGCTCATGGCATTCAATTCATTCGCCTTCATGCTTCTTCACCACCCGCTTCTTTGGCTGTCACTTCTGCGGCTGCCTTGGCGGCTTCGGTTGCCTTGGTGATCAGCTTGGTCTTCAGAGGCAGCTTGTGGCTGGCCAGACGGAGCGCTTCACGGGCGATTTCTTCGGAGACGCCGGCGATTTCGAACAGCACTCTGCCGGGTTTAACCACGGCTACCCAGTACTCAGGAGCGCCTTTACCGGAACCCATGCGGGTCTCGGCGGGCTTGGCCGTTACCGGTTTATCGGGGAAAATCTTGATCCATACCTGACCGCCACGCTTGGTGTAACGGGTCAGGGCGATACGGGCCGCCTCGATCTGCTGGCTGGTAACCCAGTGCGGTTCGGTGGCCTGCAGTCCGAATTCGCCGTAAGCCAGGGTGTTGCCCCGCTGGGCTTTACCCTTCATGCGGCCGCGGAACTGCTTGCGGTGCTTAACTCTCTTGGGCATTAACATGGCTTACTTTCCCTCCTTCCCGGCAGGGGCTTTCTTGGCCCGGGGCAGGATCTGGCCCTTGTAGATCCAGACCTTAACGCCCAGACGGCCGTAAGTGGTCTTAGCTTCGGAGAAGCCGTAGTCGATGTTCGCGCGCAGGGTCTGCAGCGGAATAGATCCGTCATGATAGTGCTCGCTGCGGGCGATATCGGCGCCGCCCAGACGTCCGCTGACAGCAGTCTTGATACCCTTGACTCCCGGGATCTTCATGCTGCGGCCCATGGCCTGCTTCAGAGCACGGCGGAAGCTGATGCGCTTCTCGAGCTGCTGGGCGATGTTCTCAGCAACCAGCTGAGCATCGGCGTCGGGCTGCTTGATCTCCATCACGTTGATGTGGCAGGGACGGCCCAGGAACTCGGTGATGTTCTTCTTGAGTTCTTCGATGCCGGCGCCGCCGCGGCCGATAATCATGCCGGGCTTGGCAGTGAAGATGTTCACTGTCATGGTCTGCGCCGTACGTTCGATATCAATGTGGCTGATACCGGTGGAGTAGTACTTTTCTTTCAGCATCTTGCGAAGCTTGAAATCTTCCACCAGATTGTTGGCAAAATCCTTCTTGCCGGCGTACCAGCGGGTGCTCCAGTCATAGATGACTCCGACCCGTGCACCGTGGGGATTTACTTTCTGACCCATGTCTTTTCCTCCTTCGCCTTACTTCTGGTCCAGCACCACGCTGATGTGGCTGGTGCGCTTGAGCATCGGTGACGCGCTGCCGCGGCTGCGGGCAACGTAGCGCTTCAGCGTAGGACCGGGATTGGCGTACACTTCGGCGACGTAGAGGTTGTCACGGTTCAGTTCCTGGTTGTTCACCGCGTTGGCGATGGCGCTGTTCAGGACCTTCAGGACCACGGGGCTCGCGGCCTTGGGAGTGAACTGCAGGATCGCTGCGGCTTCATCCACGCTCTTCCCGCGGATCAGATCGATCACGATCTTCACCTTCCGAGGAGAGATGCGAATGTACTTGGCATGAGCCTGGGGACGCTTGTCGGCGTTCGCCTTACGGGCCGCTGCCTTTTCTTTCGAACGGGTAGCCATTTCGTTTTTCCTCCTCTTTCAATTACTTCCGCGCGCTGTTCTTGTCCCCGGCGTGGCCGCGGAAGGTGCGGGTGGGGGCGAACTCGCCCAGCTTATGACCGACCATGTCCTCTGTTACATAAACCGGAACGTGCTTCCGGCCGTCATGCACAGCAACGGTATGGCCCACAAAGTCCGGGAAGATCGTGCTGGAACGGCTCCAGGTCTTCACGACCGCTTTTTTGCCGCTCGCATTCATCTCGGTGATGCGCTTCATCAGCGCGGGCTCTACATAAGGGCCCTTCTTTACGGAACGACTCATATCTTTCAGGTGCCTCCTTTACTTCGAGCTTGCGCGCTTGACGATCATCTTGTTGGAATACTTCTTGTGCTTCCTGGTCTTCAGACCCAGAGCGGGCTTACCCCAGGGAGTAACAGGAGCCGGCATACCAACGGGGCTCTTGCCCTCGCCGCCGCCGTGCGGGTGATCGCAGGGGTTCATAACCACACCGCGGACGGTGGGCCGGATACCCATGTGGCGAACGCGGCCGGCTTTACCCAGGCGAACGTTCTCGTGATCGGTGTTACCCACGGTACCGATGGTGGCCTTGGCGTTCAGCGGAAGTTTCCGCATTTCGCCGCTGGGCAGGCGGACCTGAGCATAACCGTTTTCCTTAGCCATCAGCTGGGCGCTCATGCCGGCACTGCGTACCAGCTGGCCGCCGCGGCCGGGCTTCAGCTCCAGGTTGTGGATCAGGGTACCAACGGGGATGTTGCTGATCGGCAGGGCGTTACCGGGCTTGATGTCCGCGCTGTCGCTGCTGATCACGGTGTCCCCGACCTTCAGGCCCAGAGGAGCCAGGATGTAGCGCTTCTCGCCGTCCACATAGTTCAGCAGGGCGATGAAGGCGCTGCGGTTCGGGTCGTACTCGATCGCGCTGACCTTGGCGGGAATGTCCACCTTGTCGCGCTTGAAGTCGATGATGCGGTATTTCCGCTTGTTGCCGCCGCCCTGATGACGGACGGTGATCTTGCCCTGCTTGTTCCGGCCGCTGTTCTTCTTCAGAACCTCGGTCAGGCTCTTCTCGGGCGCTTTCTTGGTGACCTCTTCAAAGGTCAGAACCGACATATGCCGCCGGGCGGGCGAAGTCGGCTTGTAAACTCGGATAGCCATTTCTTTCGTTCCTCCCTTGCGTTACTGTGCCATGCCTTCGAAGAACTTGATGGGCTTGGAGTCCTTCTTCAGAATCACATAGGCCTTCTTGGTTTCGGGGGTCATGCCCTGGGTGCGGCCCTGGCGCTTCATCTTACCGATGGTGCGCAGGGTGTTGACCTTGGCAACTTTCACGCCGTCTTCCGCGAACACGGTTTCAATGGCGTTCTTGATCTCGGCCTTGTTGGCCTTGATGTCGACTTCGAAAACGTAGCGCTTCTCGTCGATTCCTTCATAAGCCTTTTCCGTCAGGATCGGCCGCTTGATGATGTCATGGGGGTTCTTCATGCGTACACCTCCTCGACGCTTTCCTTGGCCGCAACGGTCATAACCAGCTTGTCGGCGTTCAGGATGTCGTAAACGTTCAGAGTGTTCACGTAGCTGACCTTGGCCTGGGGCAGGTTCGCGGTCGCGCGGATCACGTTCTCTTCACGCTCGGGCAGGATCACCAGGGCCTTCTTTTCAGCCTGCAGCTTCTTCAGCGTTTCGGCCATCAGCTTGGTCTTGGCATCCTTCAGCTCCAGCTTGTCAACAACGATGATCTCACCGGCGTTCAGCTTGGTGGTCATGGCGCTCTTGAAAGCCAGGCGGCGAACCTTCTTGTTCACAGCCAGATCGTAATCACGGGGCTTGGGGGCGAACACGACACCGCCGTGCTTGAACTGGGGTGCGCGGTTGCCATGGTGCCGGGCGTTACCAGTGCCCTTCTGGCGGTAGATCTTCCGGCCGCCTCCGCGGACTTCGCCGCGGGTCAGAGCGCTCTGTGTTCCCTGGCGCTGTGCTGCCAGGTAGGAGCGGACCATCAGGTGCATCGCTGCTTCGTTGATCGGGGCCGCGAAGATCTCGTCGCTCAGCTCAACTTCGCCGATGGTCTTTCCTTCCATATTATAAAGTGCGGTTTTTGCCATTGTCTCTTCCTCCTTGCTCAGCTTCAGGCCTTGCAGGTGTCACGGATAATCAGCAGACCTTCGTTGGGGCCGGGCACAGCGCCCTTGACCAGCAGCAGGTTGCGTTCCGCGTCCACCTGGACGACTTCCAGGTTCTGCACCGTGACCTTATCCACACCGTAGTGGCCGGCCATGTGCTTGTTCTTGAATACCCGGCTGGGGTCGGAGTTCGCGCTCATGGAACCCACGCCGCGGTGATACTTGGAGCCGTGAGCCATGGGGCCGGTGTGCTGGTTCCACCGCTGGATGGGACCGGTGTATCCGTGACCCTTGCTGGTTCCGGTGATGTCGATCTTGTCGCCCTGAGCGAACTGGTCGCACTTCAGAACGTCGCCGACTTTGTAACCGCTGCAGTCTTCAAACCGGAATTCACGCAGAGTGCGCTTGGCTTCCACGCCGGCCTTCTTGAAGTGGCCGATTTCAGGCTTGGTGAGCAGCTTCTTGGCACGGTTCTCGGTCAGGTCGCCGAAACCGACCTGTACGGCATCGTAGCCGTCGCTTTCGATGTTCTTGGTCTGCACCACTGTGCAGGGGCCCGCTTCAATCACGGTGACCGGTACGAGACGGCCGTCTTCAGTGAAGACCTGCGTCATGCCGATCTTTTTGCCCACGATCGCTTTCTTCATATTAATCGCTCCTCCTGCCTCACAGTTTCATTTCGATTTCGACACCAGCAGGAAGATCGAGCTTCATCATGGCGTCCACCGTCTTGGGATTCGGATTGTTGATGTCGATCAACCGCTTATGGGTGCGGCGTTCGAACTGTTCGCGGCTGTCCTTGTACTTATGGACGGCGCGAAGGATAGTGACGATCTCCCTTTCCGTGGGGAGCGGGATGGGGCCGGAGACACGAGCGCCGGTACGCTTTGCGGTTTCAACGATCCGCTCCGCGCTCTGGTCGATCAGTTTGTGCTCGTAGCTCTTCAGCTTGATACGGATTTTCTGGTTGGCCATTCCTGTTAACCTCCTCAATTCGTTCTCGTTTGCGTTCTCCGGGATCCACTGCAGGTGCAGATCCTCTCTGACGCCTTCGAGTCCGTCGCCCGATTAGCGGGCTGGTCCGTGATAATTACCCGTCTGGCCGGACGGCAACTTACCACTTCATCCCTAAACAGACAACAGGAGAATTATATATGAGTTCTGTTTTTTTTTCAAGAGGTAAAAAGCAGTTTTTTGAAAATTTTTTTGAACTTTTTTACTTTTTCGATTTCCCGTAAACGACGGTTTTACGTGCTTTACGTCATTCCAATGTGAACACTGTTACAGGTGTGTCCCTGTTTTCAGCCCATTTCCCCTTTTCCCGGGGGTAAAAAAATAATTTTCAATTTTCATTCGTATACCATCCTTATATTTCAACGCTTCTATTCGATAATTATATACACCCTGACATGTGTGTCTATTTACAGCCCCTTCAAAGCATACAAATAGCCCGGAGCCTTTCGGTTCCGGGCTTCATATACATTATCTTGTATTACAGGCTGTTCTCAAGCTCATCATATTGTTCATACAGGCGCTCAATCTCATCCTTCAGGGCGTTATACCGCCGGGTGGTTTCCGCCGCCTTGTCCGGGTCTTTCCAGGTCTCTGGATCCGCCAGCTCCGCTTCCATCTCTCCGGCTTCCTTCTCCGCGCGGGCAATCGCCTGCTCGGCCGCCTTCAGCGCTTCCTTCTGTTCCCGGATCTTCTTTTCTTCTTCCCGGCTCCTGCGCTTTTCCTTGTCCAGTGCGGTACGGGTCTGCTGGGGAGCGTTGCCGTCCGGCTCCTGGTCCCGGCTCACCTTCAGCGCGTAGCTGTCATAGTTGCCCAGGTACTCCTTGATTTCATTTCCGTCCAGCACCCAGACCTTTTCAGCAAAGCGGTTGATGAAATAGCGGTCATGGCTGACCGAGATAATGGTGCCTGTGAAATCGCTCAGCGCGTTTTCCAGCACCTCGCGGCTGTCCATGTCCAGGTGGTTGGTGGGTTCGTCCAGCAGCAGCACGTTGTCCTTCCGCAGCATCAGCTCCGTCAGCGCTACCCGGCCCTTTTCGCCGCCGCTCAGGGTGCTGATCGGCGCAAACACCTCGTCCCCGGTAAAGAGGAACAGGCCCAGCGCTCCCCGCACCTCATACTGCTCCATCCGGGGGAAGCGGTCCCACACCTCGTCCAGTACGGTTTTATTCTCATGCAGTTCCGACTGGTGCTGATCGTAGTAACCCAGGTCCACGCCGGTTCCCCAGCGGATCACGCCTCCATCCGGCTTTTCCACGCCGATGAGGCACTTGAGCAGGGTACTCTTGCCGGTGCCGTTGTCGCCGATCAGGGCGATCCGGTCTCCGGCCCGTACGTGCATCTTCAGGTCCTTGAACAGGATCCGGTCTCCGTAACCCTTGCTCAGTCCTTCGGTCATCAGCACGTCGTCACCCGTACGCCGCCGGGTTTCAAACCGGAATCGGATCGTGTTTTCATCTTCAGGCTTCTCCAGCCGTTCCACCATATCCAGCCGTTTCTGCTTGCTGTTGGCAATCCGTATGCTCTTCTCCTTATTGAACCGTCGGTACATGGCGATAATGGCTTCCTGCCGGGCGATTTCTTTCTGCTGCAGCTTCCAGGCCCGCATCCGGTTCTCGTACACAGCCGTCCGCTTTTCCAGGTATTCGGTATAGTTCCCACTGTATGTCTCTACATTGCCAAGCAGCAGTTCCGCCATCCGTCCACACACCCGGTCCAGGAAATACCGGTCATGGCTGATGACCAGCACCGCGCCGCGGAAGGCGGCCAGGTATTCTTCCAGCCAGGCAATACTCTTCAGGTCCAGATGGTTCGTCGGTTCATCCAGCAGCAGCAGGTCCGGTTCCGTCAGCAGCATCCGGCCCAGGCACAGCCGGGTACGCTCGCCGCCGGACAGCAGTCCAGTCTTCATATCCTGGTATTCCCGGAGTTTCAGGCCGGCCAGGACTCCCTGCACGGAAGACCGCCATCCGTATCCGTTACTGCGTTCAAACTCCCGGGTCAGGGCGTCATATTTTCCCCCCAGGATCCGCAGCGCTTCCGGATCCGTACCGGACACAGCCATTTCCTGCTCCAGGGCCCGCAGTTCCGCTTCCATGCGCCGCTGGGGTTCAAAAACGCTCTCCAGCGTTTCGAGCACCGTCTCTTCTCCGGTCAGCTCGCCCTGCTGGGCCAGGTATCCGATCCGCAGGCCCTTCTGCATGTTCACACTGCCGCTGTCTGCTGTTTCCAGCCCGGCAATGATCTTCATCATGGTACTCTTGCCGCTGCCGTTTACGCCGACCAGGCCCATCCGTTCGCCCTCCTGAAGGGTAAAGGAAACAGACTTCAGCACCTCATGGGTGCCGAAGCTCTTCTTTACGTCCTGAAGGGCCAGTATAATCATAACCTTATGTTCTCTCTTTCAGTATATAGACGCTGCCGACCTCATCCCGCAGCGCCACTTCCATCCGGACGTCCTCTCCGGGCCGGATGCCCTCCCGGGCAAGCGCGTCGGAGGATACTTTCCGGGCCAGCGTGGGCGTATTGTTCTCCCCGCTCAGGTGGCCGAGAACCACATTCCCTGTCCCGGCATTGATCAGCCGCAGCAGCGCCGATGAGCAGGCTTCGTTGCTCAGGTGGCCGTGATCCCCCAGGATCCGTGCCTTCAGTGCCGCGTTATACCGCGGGTTTGCCTTCAGCATGTCCGGATCATGATTGCTTTCCAGCAGTACCAGCGTACTGCCCGCCACGTTGGCGTATACGTCTTCCGAAAAATAGCCCAGGTCCGTTGCCGTGGAAACACTCAGGTTTCCGCCGTACAGCCTGAAGCCTACCGGGTCCGCCGCGTCATGCGGAATGGAAAAAGGCACCACGCCGATATCGCCGAGCCAGAAGTCCTTTCCGGCTTCTATCTCCCGCATGCATTCCTGCGGAATCTTGCCCAGCTTGCCCCTCATCGCCCACCAGGTCTCCCGGGTGGCGTACAGCGGCAGGTTATACTTCCGGGCCAGCACGCCCGCGCCGGAAATGTGATCGCTGTGTTCATGGGTGATCAGCACCCCGCTGATGGTCCGTATATCTGCGCCAATGGAAGCCAGTGCGTCCTCGATCGTCTTCCCCGACTTTCCCGCGTCAATCAGCAGCCTTGTGTTCCCGTACTGACAGAACAGCGCGTTTCCGCTTGATCCGGAGTACAGGGGGCAGAAAAACATGTCCACCTGGTCTTATCCCCGTTTCTCATCAATCTCTGAATTCAGAATTCATAATTCATAATTCATAA
>JAFRQX010000014.1 GCA_017428385.1 Clostridia bacterium
GAATTCAGAATTCAGAATTCAGAATTATCTGTTTCATAACATTCAGGGATTTCCTGAACAATGCCGGCACGTTTCGGAAAACCGCCTTCCTGAAACATAACGGCAGCCGCACGCTTTCTGTTCCCGAACACCTGAAAACCTTCAGGCCGGGCAGATATTATTATGAATTCTTCTGGGGTGACATATGGAACAGCTTGAGGCGACCATCCAGGGGACCGTTTTCCGGAATGAGGAAAACGGCTGGACCGTCCTGACCGTCCGTTCAGGCCGGTCAGAGATCACCGTGGTCGGTTCCCTGCCGGAACTGAGCCCCGGTGAACAGGCTGTTTTTTCAGGCGACTGGACGGATCACCGTACCTACGGCCGCCAGTTTCACTGTGTCTCCTGCGAACTGAAAACGCCCACAACCCTTCTGGGTATTGAGCGTTTCCTCGGCAGCGGCCTGATCCACGGTGTGGGTCCGTCCACTGCCCAGCTGATTGTTGAAGCCTTCGGGGAAGAAACCCTTGTGGTTCTCTCCGAGCATCCGGAGCGCCTGAGCGAGGTTCGCGGCATCGGCAAAAAGCGAGCCATCATGATTGCCGAAAGCTTCCGGGAGCAGCAGAGCACCCGGCGCGCCATGGTATTCCTTCAGTCCTACGGTATTTCACCCGCCCTGGCCATCCGGATCAGCCGGCATTACGGCGACCGTACACCGGAAATCGTCCGGGAGAATCCTTACCGCCTGTGCGATGACCTGGAAGGCGTGGGTTTCAAAACCGCGGACCGCATCGGTCTGTCCCTGGGCATTCCGCCCGACAGTGAAAACCGCGTCAAATCCGCCATGACCTATATCCTGCGGGATGCTGCCGCTGCTTCAGGTCATGTTTACCTGCCGGAAACGGAGCTCTGTTCCGCCTCCGCCTCGCTGCTCAACGTGCCGCTCACCCTTTGTCAGCAGGCACTGCGCAGCATGCTTGTTTCCGGCGCGCTTCATTCCGAAACGGATGAAGCGGCAGAAAGCCGCCGGGTTTACCTGCCTTATTACCGTTACGCGGAGCAGGAGGTCGCCCTCATGATCCGCCGCCTGATGGTTGCCATTACACCCGACAAATACGCCGGTGTTCCCCGGGCGATTTCGTCCTTTGAAAAGCGCCGGAACATCACCTTCTCCCCGACCCAGCGCCAGGCCATCGCCGGTGCGCTGGAAAACGGCGTCTTCGTGATCACCGGCGGACCCGGCACAGGCAAAACCACCATCATCAACTGTATCCTGGATCTGCTCTCAAAGGACAACGAAACGGTCCTTTGCGCCCCTACCGGCCGCGCCGCCAAGCGTATGAGCGAAGCCACCGGCGCCGAGGCGAAAACCATTCACCGTCTGCTGGAATACAGCGGTGAAGAGGGGTCCTTCACCCGCACGGATGACAATCCGCTGGAGGCGGACTGCGTTATCGCGGATGAGACTTCCATGATCGACCTGGTCCTCATGCGTGCCCTGCTGAAGGCTATCCGTCCCGGCACCCGCCTGATCCTCGTCGGCGACGCGGACCAGCTGCCCAGCGTCGGCGCAGGCAACGTACTCGGCGATATCCTGGACAGCGGCGAAGTGCCCTGCGTCCGGCTGACGGAAATTTACCGCCAGAGCGGGGAAAGCCAGATTGTTGTCAACGCCCACCTGATCAACAGCGGGCAGATGCCCGTGCTCAACGGCAAAGGCACGGATTTCTTCTTTGAGCGTAAAACCGCCCTGGCCGACGCGGCCCAGAGCATCACCGCGCTGGTCACGTCCCGGCTTCCCGGCTATCTGCATTATCCGGAAGAGGAGCGTCTTTCCCTTTCCGTCCGGAACATCCAGGTCCTGGCCCCCTCCCGCAAGGGAGAATGCGGCGTCAACAGCCTCAACCTCCGCCTGCAGGAAATGCTCAACCCGCCCGCCTCGGACAAGCCGCAGCTGCAATGGGGAGAAACCATATTCCGTCTGGGAGACAAGGTCATCCAGACCCGGAATGATTACCGTCTTCCCTGGCGCCGGGAAACCGCAGCCGGCATTGAAGACGGCGCCGGTGTGTTCAACGGCGATATCGGCTTCATCATCGACGTGGATCCGGAAAACCATATGCTTACCGTCCGCTTTGATGAGGAGCGGGAAGCCACCTATGAATCCGGGGATCTGGAGGATCTGGAACCCGCCTACTGCCTCAGCGTGCATAAATCCCAGGGCAGTGAGTTCCCGGTGGTCGTCATGCCCGTGACCCCCGGACCGCCTATGCTGCTCACCCGCAACCTGCTTTATACTGCCCTGACCAGGGCCCGCAGCCTCGTGGTGCTGGTCGGCACCGAGGCCGTGATCCGCCGCATGGTGGAAAACGATCATGTGATCCGCCGCTACACCACCCTGGCCCGCCGGCTGATCGAAACCCGGGAGCTTGTACAATGAGTCCCCGCCCTTTCGAAACCTGGCTGTTCGGCAAGTGGGGGCCGCTTGAAAAAGCCCTTGCCCGCTGGGGAAAAGACGTCATCTGGCCCGAGGATGCCCTCTGCTGTGTCTGCGGCAGGGTAACAGACAAGGACGGTCTCTGTGCCTACTGCCGGGAATCCCTGGAGCATGACGGCTTCTTTTTCGCCTGGGAACGTTCCGATCCGGATCCTGATCTACCTGTCTGGTCCCTCCGTCCGCATGAAGGCATTCCCCGGGAACTGGTGATCCGACTCAAATACGGTGCGGAAGCACGTGCCGCCCGCATCCTTGCAAGCCTGCTCCTTCCCCTGCCGGACGACGTAGTTTTCCCTCCGGACACGGTTGTCACCTGGGTCACCATGCCGGAATCCCGCCGCCGGGAGCGGGCCGTCGATCACGGCCGCCTGCTGGCGGAAGCCTTCGCGGAAAAGCTGTCCCTGCCCTGCAGGCAGCTGCTGCTTCGGCGTGACCGCCGGGAAAAGCGCCAGGTAGGACTGAATGAAAAAGAGCGCGCCACCAATCTGGCAGGCGCTTTCACACCCAAAGAAAAGATCACTTTTCCGGTACTCATCGTGGACGATGTGCGCACCACAGGCACCACTCTCTGCCGCTGTGCGGAAGCCCTTCGCTCCGGCGGCGCGGAAAAGATTTTCGGCCTGACCGTCACCGCCCGAAAATAATTGACATATAAGCCCTTTCGGCAGTATTATATACGTTGGTCTGTTACGATCAGGCGAACGTTTTTTGTCGTTCGGATCTCATCGTCACAGCCAAGAATACTGAATTCCGGATTTATCATTCCGAATTCCTTTGGAGGTTGCCCTGTGCTTGAATGTATCGTGACAAAATTCGGCGGCAGCTCGCTGGCCAATGATGAACAGTTCCGTAAGGTTCGCAGCATTCTGGAGCTGGAACCCACCCGTCGCTACCTGGTCCCCAGCGCTCCCGGCAAACGCTTCAAGGAAGACGATAAAGTCACTGATCTGCTGTATCAATGCTATGACCTTGCCTGCGAAGGCAAATCTATCGCGGAGCCTTTTTCCCGTATCCGGGATCGTTATCTGTCCATCGCCCGCGCTCTGCACCTGAAAGTGGATATTAACTCCAAACTGGATGAAGTGGAGCAGGGAATCTCCTCCGGCAAGGGCAAGGACTGGTGCGCCAGCCGCGGTGAATACCTCTGCGGTATCCTGATGGCTGACTACCTGGGATGGCGTTTCGTGGATCCCATTGACGGCATTTTCTTCAACGATAACGGCACCCTGGACGATGAGAAGACCCAGGAAAAGCTCTCTGCCCTCCTTGCGGACGGCGAACCTGCTGTTGTGCCTGGTTTCTACGGTTCCAAGGCAAACGGTGAAGTATGCACCTTCTCCCGCAGCGGCAGCGATATCACCGGCGCCCTGGTGGCCCGTGCGGTGAATGCCGACGTATATGAAAACTGGACCGACGTTTCCGGTTTCCTGATGGCGGATCCCCGGATCATCGAAAACCCGGCGGAAATTTCCTCCATCACCTATAAGGAACTGCGGGAGCTGAGCCACATGGGGGCTTCCGTCCTGCATGAGGACGCGATGTTCCCGGTACACAAAGCCGGCATCCCCACCAATATCCGTAATACCAACAAGCCGTACCATCCCGGCACCATGATCAGCAAGAATGCTCCCAACGAGATTTCTGTTCCCACCATCACCGGTATCGCCGGCCATAAGGGATACAGCGTTATCTCCATTGAAAAGAGCATGATGAACAGCGAAGTCGGTTTCGGCCGCAAGGTGCTGCAGGTGCTCGAAAACTACGGAGTGTCCTTTGAACATATGCCCACCGGCATCGACAGCATGTGCGTCGTGGTGAACAGCGCCACCCTGGAGCCCCATCGGGCCGATATCCTCAAGGAGATCGAAGCCCTGGTCAATGGCAGCGGCAGCGTCTCCGTCAGCGACAACATGTCCATCATCGCCACCGTCGGCCGCGGCATGGTGCATAACTGCGGTACCGCCGCCCGTCTCTTCTCTGCCATGAGCCGTGCCCGCATCAACGTGCGGATGATCGACCAGGGCTCCAGCGAGCTGAGCATCATCGTCGGCGTCAACGACAACGACTTTGAAGCCACCATCCACGCCATCTACCATGAGTTCGTGGGATGAACATTCGATGACCTTCAGTGAAGGAAATCTCATCGAATGTGAATTCAACCGAAACAAGCGATCTCCACTGTGTGGAGTCGCGTCGATTGAGGTTGCGGACTGAATTTTGTTATAACAAGCCTGCGGAAGCATTCTGCTTCCCGCAGGCTTTTTCTTTTTCATGACTTCTTGCCGAAAAAACCTGTAATGTTATATAATTACAACATCCCGTTACCGCTGATTTGTCATCCTGAGTGACTATGTGGTAAACTCAATACAATAAAGTAAATCAATCCTTTAATTCTGAATTCTGAATTATGAATTCTGAATTGAATATGGGGGTGCCTGGAATGAAGGTTCTTGTAACCGGATACGCTGGACAGCTGGGTTGGGATACCGTACGCCAGCTGGAAGCCCGGGGCATTGAATGCCGCGGTGTCGACATGCAGGATTTTGACCTGACAGATGGTCAGGCCGTCAAAGACTATGTCCAAAGCTACCGTCCCACCGCTATTGTCCACTGCGCCGCCTATACCGGTGTGGACAAAGCGGAATCACAGCCGGAAATCTGTGCTGCTGTCAACGGCATGGGCACCGTCAACATCGTCCGTGCCGCGTTGAGTGTCGGCGCAAAGCTGGTCTTCATCTCTACGGATTATGTCTTCCCCGGCACCGGGGATCAGCCCTTCAAAATTGACGATCCCTATGGACCCCTGAACGTCTATGGCATGAGCAAGGTTCAGGGAGAGGACGCCGTCCGTTCCCTGATGACCCGCTACTTCATTCTTCGTACCAGCTGGGTTTACGGCAAGAACGGCCGCAACTTCGTCCGCACCATGCTGCACCTGGGCAAGGAAAAGAAAGAGATCCGCGTGGTCAATGACCAGATCGGTTCTCCCACCTATTCCCGGGATCTGGCCCGCGTCATCTGCGACGTGCTGCCGACAGAAAAGTACGGCATCTACCACGTCCGCAACGAGGGGTTCCTCTCCTGGTACGATTTCGCGAAGATGATCATGGAAAAGGCCGGTCTCCCCTGCAAGGTGATCCCGGTTCCTTCTTCCGAGTATCCCACTCCCGCGAAGCGGCCCCTCAACTCCCGCCTGGA
>JAFRQX010000015.1 GCA_017428385.1 Clostridia bacterium
CTCAAGCTGGGGACGATACTCCTCCACAAAAGCGGTTTCATCCTCTATATGATCCGTTTTGTAATCCAGCAGGATCCATCCGTCGCCTTCCCTGAAAGCGCAGTCGATCATTCCCTGTACAATCATACCCCGTTCCTGCACATACAGGTTGAAATCCCATTCCCTGTGGACTTCCGGACTGGCCAGCATCCGTTTTCCGATTTCGGAAGCAAAGAACCTGCTGATAATTTCCGGACGGATCCACGCCGCTTCTTCCGGTGTAAATACCTGTTCACTGACCAGCCTGTCCCGGATGGCAATCAGCTGCTCCTCATCCGTTCCGCCTTCCTGCCGGACAGCATCCAGATTCACCAGTGACAGGAAACGGTGGATCACAGTACCCCTGGCTGCGCCTCCTGCTTCCTTTACAGGATCCATAAACGATGGTCTGCTGCCCGTCTCATACTTCCGGAGCATCCGCTCCACATAATCCGGCGTCCGCTTCTCTTCCGGCGTCTGTTCCTCATCCTCCAGGAAGATACGGTTACGTGCATTCCGGAGCAAGGCTGTCACGGAGTATTTTTTCAACCGGTTTTCGTCTTCCGGAAGCAAATTTTGATCAGAATCATTCTTCCACAGTTCATCCACAGGCGGTGCAGAAAGTAAGGTTTCAACCCATGATTTCAGGCTGTGGATAACTTCAGGTCTTTCCACAGTTTTCTGTTGAATACTATCAAAAATCCTTATTTTATAAGGCTTTGAAGCCTGTGCAAAGCTTGTGGATTTCTTGTCGTCATCCATCAGTGCAGGCATAATCAGATCCAGATAATCTGAGGCAGCCAGCGTTCTGTGGTCCCCGGGAGGCATGTACCAGATCGGCCGGTCAGTATCCGTTCCGACCAGGAACAATTTTTCCTGTGCCCGGGTGATTGCCACATAGAGAAGACAAATTTTTTCCGCCTTCACGTCATGGTCTTTTTTCCATGTGAAGATTTCATCCGCAGCCGTTTTCCGGCACAACCGCCACTCCGGAACCTTGTAGCGCAGGCACAGACCCAGCTCTTCATCCAGCTGCACCCGTTCTCCGGCTCTGCCCTTCAGTCCCTTATCCAGCCCCAGGCAGAATACCACCGGGAACTGAAGACCCTTGGATTTGTGCATGGTCATGATCCGGACCAGGTCATCATCATTTCCCAGAGCCGAAGCGGCCTGCATTTCACCGCCGGATGCCTGCTCCGACAGGAAATTCAGGAAATCCCTCAGACTGTATATTCCATGATCCGCTGCCTGTTCCGCCTGAAGGCAGAGGCTTCTGAGGTTCTTTTTGGCGGCATTTCCGTGATCAGACGCTCCGTAGATCGCACACAGCAGCGTATCTTCCAGCAGATACCAGAGGAAATCTGAAATCTGTGTCCGCGGAGCCAGGAAGCGCCATCCCTCCAGCTTATCCTTTACTTCCCGGCATTTCATTCCCAGAGAACTGTTCTCTTCCGCCATCATTTCAAAAGCCTGCCAGAAAGGCTTCTTCCTGCCGGTGTATTTCAGACGGATATGGCTCAGTTCCTCTTCCGTAAAATCAAAAGGCGGATTCACCAGAGCAGTCAGCAGGGGAAGATCCAGATGCGGATTATCTACCAGCATCAACAGATTTCGGAAAACAATGACCTCCTGCTGTTCAAAAAAGCCGCCTTTCCCATCAAAGAAGACCGGAATGCCCCGCTCCTTCAGCAAATCCGTCAGTTTCGGTCCATCCGTACTGACTTCCGGCATCAGGATCATCATATCCTTATATCTGTATTTTTTCTCCTCTATCATTTCCCGGATCTGTTCCGCGGTATGATCTGCAATAACCTCCAGGCGGGTCTGCTCCTCTCCTACATTCAGCAGATCCACCATTACGGGGAGCTGTCCTTCACAGTCAGTCCTGCCGGCCCGCAGTTCATCTGACGGCGCGTATTCCAGATCCGCCGCCTCTTTCCGCATCACATCCCGGAAGATTATATTGGCTGTTTCCAGTACTTCCGGACGGGAACGGAAGTTTTCCTGCAGAAAAATGCATTTTCCCGCATCCGGATCATGATCCGTGATTCGGGAAAGAAACAGTTTCGGGTTGGCCTGACGGAAGCGATAGATGCTCTGCTTCACGTCTCCGACCATAAACAGGGTGTTGTTTTCCCCGGCCAGTGCCTGGATCAGGGCATCCTGAACAGAGGATACGTCCTGGCATTCATCCACAAATATCCGCTGGTAACGGCTCCTGACTGATTCCCTGACAGCTTCATCCTGAAGAATTGCCAGGGCTTTGTGCTCCAAATCGGTAAAATCAAGCACACAGGCCCGGGCTTTATTCTTTTCATATGCCAGATGGGTTTCTTCCGTAATTCTCGCCAGGCCCTGCAGGGAATTACGGATTCCCGTAAACTCCCTGGTGATTTTCTGGTGATCCGGCAAAATCCAGGTTTGCAGTTCACCGCAGATCTCTTTCAGCTGTTTCCTGTAGTTCTGGTATCGGTCTTTCCAGTCAATCTCCCGGTCGTTCAGGTTTTTAAGGCCCGGAATCTTGCAGAAACCCTTCTCCAGCTCATCCCGGCTGACATCTTCACCGTCTCTCCATCGACAAAGCGTATCCACCCGCTTCTGATCCTCAATGAAAACAGGACGGTAAGCCTCCTGCTTCTCGTATTCATCAAACATATCCGCCTGCTGCCGCAGAATAATCTGAAGCCGCAGGATTTTTTCATTAACCATCCGGGATACTGTACGGAACCAGGGATGATCCCTGTCCACAAACAGCGGAACGTCTTCGGCCTTTTCCTTCAGCCAGCCGAAAGGATCCGGAAGACTCATGATGAAGCCCCAAACAGTTGTGACGATCGTCCGGGCTTCTCCCGGTTCATACTGCCGGATAAAGGACAGGTAATCCTCGTCGCCTTCATCCCGCAGTTTGTTGCATGCCTGGCGGAAAGCGTCCGCGAACAGCTGTTCCCTCTGTGCACCGGTACTGATCTGGAAGAACGGATCAACCCCTACAATCTGAAACTCCTGACGGATCAGATGCTGACAGAAGGCGTGAATCGTACAGATTTCCATGGCGGACGCTTTTTCCGCCGCCGATGCAATAATCGGATCCTTTCTTTCCGCCAGCAATCTTTTCCGGATCTTTTCCTTCATTTCCGCTGCTGCCGCATTCGTAAACGTAATGACTAAAAAAGAAAAAGGGTCTGCTCCCTCCCGGATCAGCCTCACAATTCTTTCAATCATGACAGCAGTTTTACCGCTGCCGGCCGCAGCGGAACAGATCAGCTTCTGCGAAGAAGAACTGATCACCCTTTGCTGGTCTTCTGTCCACATCATAAAATCTCCGATTTTATAATTCAGAATTCAGAATTAAGAATTCAGAATTATATATACTGCGTCCTCATGGCATTGGTTTTATTTGTTCCCTGCAACCTATATTATTAAACCAGTTTACCTTATTGTTTCACGTGAAACAATATCGTCTATAACCTACTTTTAGCTATATCTGTTGTGTAGCCAATTGTCAAGTTTTATAACATCCTTATAGATCAATGATTCATGATGAATGTTTCACGTGAAACAATCAGCTGGATATATATAAACCATAATATATAAGTATCGTAAACATTTAATTCTGAATTTTGAATTCTGAATTCTGAATTTCTTCTACCCTTGCCTCGCCTGCGTCAGCTGATACTTTCCACATCTTATCCACCTTTTCACAGTCCACGTCATCCCGGTCTGCACAGGTGATGAAGGTCTGGAAGGAGCTGATCTCTCCGATCAGGCAGGCCCTGCGTTTCCGATCCAGTTCACTCATCACGTCATCCAGGAGAAGCACCGGTTCCTCTCCGCTCTGATCCCTCAGAATCTGCATCTGGGATAGTTTCATACTGAGAGCTGCAGTCCGGATCTGCCCCTGGCTTGCAAACTGCTTCATCTGGTTTTTATTTAATGTGAGAATGAGATCATCACGGTGTGGTCCAACAGAAGTAAAACCCATCCGGATATCATCTTCCCTGTTTTCCCTGAACAGTCGACAAAGTACTTCTTCTATTTCTGTTTCTTCCTTTACAGAAGAATGATAGGAGAGGCGGAAAACTTCATCCGTATCGGAAACCCGCTGATAGGTTTCCTTTGCGGATTCTGACAACAGCGAAACGATTCTTCTTCTTTCACGGATAATCACCGCGGCAGGAGCAGCCATTGTTTCCTCAAAAGCAGAAAGCATGGAGGTATCGGCATAGGAATTTGCCCGCAGGTTCCGGATCAGGGCATTCCGCTGATCCATACAGGTCCGATATTGCTGCAAGGCAATGAAATAACCCCTGTTGATCTGGCTGATCATCATATCCAGATAACGCCGCCGAAGGGAAGGTCCTTCCTTGATCAGTCCAAGATCTTCAGGAGAAAAGATCACGCAGCGCAGGCAGCCCATCATATCGGAAAACTTTGCGATCTTTTTTCCATCCATCAGGATAGATTTTTTCTGTGCTTCATCAGGATGAAAGCGTACGGCGATTTCACGCTGGCCCAACGAATTGCGGATGGAGACAGAAGAAAGAGCAAACGCTTCACCGTTTTTAACCGCGTTGGCGTCATTTGAAATCCGATGGGAACGGCCCAGTGAACAGTAATGAATTGCCTCAAGCAGATTCGTCTTGCCGGATCCGTTCCTGCCGAAAAACAGATTGACGCCCGGATGGGGGTGAAGTGTCAGCTCGCTGTAATTTCTGAAGTTTTTGAGTTTCAGTTCTTCTATCAGCATCTTCTTTAAAACAGAAAACGGCATGATCCGGAATCCGGACAGCCGTTTTCAGATGATATCCTTTATCTTACTGGAAAACACGTACCGGCAGAATCAGGTAGAGATAATCATTACCCTTCTGAGGAACAACCACGCAGGGGCTGACGCTGGAATTAAACTTCATGCACAGCTCCTCATCAGGAACATTCCTGATCACATCCGTAATATACCTGGCATTGAATGCAATATCAATGGGCTCACCGTTCAGGGAAGCTTCCATTTCTTCTTCCACGTCACCCAGTTCCGCATTGGAAGAAATCTTCAGGACGTCATCCCGGAAGCTCATCTTGATCAGGTTATTTTTACCTTCACGGGCCATCAGACTTGCACGTTCAATTGCATCCTGGACGTTGCTCTTGTTTGCCAGCGCTTCTGTCTTGAAATCAGAAGGCAGGATGCGGCGGTAATCAATATATTCACCGGCCAGCAGAACACTGGACAGGCGGATATTTCCAAAGGTGCACTGCATTCTTCCTTTATCCACCAGCAGCGTGCAGAAGGCATCGTCATCAGGAAGAATCTTGGTCAGTTCATTCAGCACTTTTCCGGGAATCACAGCGCTGACCACATCAACGCCTGCCGGCAGTTCAAAAGGCTGGAACAATTTATACATAGCCAGGCGGAATCCATCCAGCGCAACCAGCCGTGCTTCACTGCGGTTCACTTCCAGCAGGCTGCCGGTCAGGATCTGCCGGCTTTCATCTGTGGCAATAGCGAATACCACATGAGAGATCATATCCTTAAACTTGTTCTGCTGGATCTTCACGGCGGAACCGGTTTTCATCGGATTGATTTCCGGATATTCAGCCGGATTCATTACAGCCAGGGAGCTGCGGTTCTTCATGCAGCGAATGGTGGCTGAACGATGATCCTGCTCCGTGATTGTGACGGTACCGGAAGGCATTTTACGGATCATTTCCGTAAAGATCCTGCCGGGCAGCACCGTCTGGCCTTCTTCCTGCACGGAAGCGGCATTGGTGTATTCAATTGTCAGTGACCCATCGGAACAGGTCATCATGACACGGTTCTCTTCGGCTGAAATCAGCACACCTTCCAGGATTTGTTTTGCCGGACGGGGGGACAGTGCTCTGGTGACGATGTTGAGTCCTTCAAGCAGGTCCTGAGAGTTCATGGATAGGATCATTTCGGTTCAACCTCTTTCGTTTGAAAACGCGGAATGCTCTTATTGATATAAGAACAAGTCGTTGTAGTAATAGAACATGTGAAAACTGTGGAGAACACGGCAAAAGAATGAAATAATTCATTTGCTGCGGTGGAAAAAATGTGAATATGCATGCCGGTTATCAACAGGATTCCTGTTATTATTCCATATCAGCTCATACAAATCCTTCTTTTTGGGAAGGAACAGGAAAGAGCGGACAGGGATAACCGGTTCCGGTGGATGAAAACGGAGTGGAAACAGGTTCAGTAATCCACAGTTTTCAGTGAATTCACCGGGCTGGGGAAAAGCGGATGTGGAAATCGGAAGGCCTTTATTTTTCAGACAAAACAGAGGCGTTCCTCACAAAATAATCCACAGCGGATCCCAGGGTAAGCAATACGACAATGCCGGCTAAAACCGCCAGCGGCCAGCACTCATAAACAGAAAGATTCAGGATCAGCATCGCGCTGATCAGGATCATCTGGCAGGCGGTTTTCCACTTGCCGAGCGGACCGGCGGCAATTACGTTTCCTTTGGTGACGGCAACCATCCGCAGTCCGTCCACTGCCAGTTCCCGGCAGAGAATGATGATCACAATCCACGCGGGCATCATCTTCAGGTAAACCAGCATAATGAGCGTGGTCAGCACAAGGAGTTTATCTGCCACAGGATCGATGAATTTGCCGAAATCCGTAACCAGGTTCCGTTTCCGGGCAATCTTTCCGTCCAGGAAATCTGTCAGGCAGCCGATGATAAACAGTACCGCGGCAATGATCCGGCAGGTGTCAGACGGAAAATGGAGAAGCGTCACAATGGCCGGAATACACAATACCCGGGCAACGCTCAGTTTATTCGGAAGGTTCAAAGCATTTTACCTCTCAAGTCATATTCTTCAGCGGAGAGAATCCTGACAGGAATGAACTGTCCGGGCTGGGGACGGGCTTCCCCGCAGGAAACATAGATTTCTCCGTCTGTTTCGGGAGCTTCACGGCAGCTGCGGCCCAGGACGTTGCCCCGGCCGTCAGTATCGGTAACCAGCACCTGTTCCACAGAACCGACCCTGGCCAGGTTGCGCTTCAGGGAAATCTTCTGCTGCAGGGTCATGAGGCGGTCCAGCCGCTCCTGTTTGATTTCTTCGGGAATCTGGTCAGGCATTTTCGCGGCGGGAGTTCCTTCTTCCGGCGAATAGGCAAAGGCGCCAAGCCGGTCAAATTCTGTTTCCTCCACGAAGTCCAGCAGTTCACGGAACTGGTCTTCTGTTTCACCCGGGAAACCGACAATCAGGGAAGTTCTCAGCGTCAGGTTTCTTGCACGGGCGCCGCGGACACAGCGGAGGATATCCTCCCGGGTTCCCCGCCGGTGCATGCGGCGAAGCAAATCAGCGTTGATATGCTGCACCGGAATATCCAGGTAGGGACAGACGTTGTCGGTATCCGCCAGGACGTCCAGCAGTTCATCATTCGTTTCATCCGGATAGCAGTACAGTACCCGGAGCCAGTCCACGCCGTCGATAGCGGCGGCTTTCCGCATCAGGTCAGGAAGAGTGGTATGGGGATGATCCTCCGTTCCGTAACGGGTGGTATCCTGGGCCACCAGAATATGCTCCCGGACGCCGGAACCCGCCAGGGATGTGATTTCCCGGAGAATGGCCTTCTCATCCCGGCTGCGATAGGGTCCGCGGATCATCGGAATGGCACAGAAGGTGCAGCGGTTGGAACATCCTTCACCGATCCGGATGTAGGCTGAATATCCCGGTGTGGTCAGAACCCGGTCGTGTTCATAATAGCTGAAGTCATCGCTGCAAAGGCAGGGACGCTCTGAACCGAGTGCTTTATTGATAGCTGCCGGCAGTTCCGCATACTGGTTGACGCCCAGCAGCACGTCAATTTCCGGAATATCCTTCAGCAGGTCTCCGGAATAACGCTGGCTGAGGCAGCCGGTCACGACCAGGACCTTGCAGCGGCCGGTGGTTTTATATTCCGCCATATCCAGGATGGTATTGACGGATTCTTCCTTGGCAGGATCAATGAACCCGCAGGTGTTCACCAGCAGGACATCCGCTTCCGCCGGATTACTTGTGATCACAAAGCCCTTTTCCTTCAGCAGGCCGAGCGCTGTTTCCGTGTCAACCCGGTTCTTGTTGCAGCCGAGGGAAATCGCTCCGACAGAATAGGCCATGAAATGCCCTTCCTCTCCCATAAACGTTGATGTATACAGATGGAAGTATACCATGTTTCAGGCGGTTTGAAAAGGAATGGACAGGAAAGCGCGGGATCAATTATAATGAAGAAACTGAATGAGGATATGAAGGGAGGAACCTTCTTGAAGGATATCTTTCTGCTGGTGGACGGAAACAGCCTGATGCACCGTGCTTTCCATGCCCTGCCGGTCATGGACGCGGACGGAATATATACCAATGCGGTATACGGCTTTTTAAGCATGCTGCTCAAGGTGATCAAAGAGGAAAACGTGCAGTACCTGGCGGTCTGTTTTGATGAACACGGCCCGACTTTCCGCCATACGGTGTATGCGGATTACAAGGCAGGACGGAAGGAGACGCCTCCGGAACTGCGGCAGCAGTTCGGCACCATTCTGTCCCTGCTGGACGATATGGGAATCCGTCGTTTCTCCCTGCAGGGCTGGGAAGCGGACGACCTGCTGGGAACGCTGAGCCTGAAGGGTGCGGCAGCCGGCGCGACGCCCCTGCTGCTGACCGGTGACCGGGATGCCCTGCAGCTGGTAGGCGGCGGAACGGAACTGATGTTCACCCGCAAGGGAATTTCGGAGACCATCCGCTTTACGCCTTCCAAGGTGTATGAAGAATATGGTTTTACCCCGGAACAGGTGACAGACTGGAAAGGCCTGGCAGGAGATTCCAGCGATAACATTCCCGGTGTGCCGGGCGTCGGTGACAAAACCGCGGTGAAACTGCTGCAGGAATACGGCACCCTGGAAAAGGTGCTGGAGAACGCGGATAAGGTGAAGGGTAAACTGGGTGAAAAGCTGGCAGCCTATGCGGATCAGGCCCGATTCAGCAAGGAATTGGCGACAATCCGCCGGGACGCGCCGGTGGAATTCACCCTCAGCTCCTGTATCCTGCCGGACCTGAGAAAGGGAATCCCGGCGCTGGCGAAGCTGAAGCTGAACAGTATTATCAAACGGCTGGACAGTGAGGGAGAAGGCGGGGAAACCGAAGAGAAGAAAGGTCCGGAGGCGCTGACTTTTGAGCCGGCGGTTTTCCTTGAGTCCGTATCCGGTATCACTGCCTGGCTGGAAGAGACAAAGACAGCGGGACCGCTGTGTGTATATGTATCGGAGACCGCGGTCTCCCTGGCCCGGGAAGGCGGAAAACGCGCTGAAATCAGTCTCGGAGGAGACCTGCTGAATCCCGGAATGGATCCTGCGGAAGTGCTGGGTGCGCTGGCAGGAGAGCTGAAAAAGGGCGAAGCGGTTGTCCATGACGGCAAGACACTGCTGCACCTGCTGGACCGCTGCGGCCTGGAAAAGCCGGAAAGCTTCGGCTGGGATACGATGCTGGCAGCCTATCTGCTGAATCCGCAGGAAAAGAGCTACCGGCTGGGCGCCCTGTGTCCCGATCTGCCGGAGGACGCGGGTACGCTGTGCGCCCTGGCGGTATGGCAGAAAACCCGGGTGGAAGAAGACGGCATGACACGGCTGATGAAGGAAATCGAGCAGCCGCTCAGCTTTGTGCTGTTCCGGATGGAACAGGCAGGATTTACCGTGAATACGGAATTCCTGCGGGATCTTGGAAACAAATATACGGCGGAAATTGACGAAAAACGGGAACAGGTGATCGCGGCCGCGGGTCATCCCTTTAACCTGAACAGCACCCAGCAGCTTGGCGAGGTATTGTTTGAGGAAATGAATCTTCCCCATGGCAAGAAAACCTCCAAAGGCTATTCAACCTCGGTGGAGGTGCTGGAAGGCCTGCGCTTTGACGCGCCGGAGATTATTGAACCGCTGCTGCGCTACCGTCAGCTGACCAAGCTGAACAGTACCTATGTGGAAGGACTTCTGCGGCTGGTGGATGGAAAAGGCCGGGTGCATTCCACCTTTGACCAGACAGCCACCGCCACGGGACGGATTTCCTCTTCGGAACCGAACCTCCAGAACATTCCCGTCCGGACGGAAGAAGGCAAGGAAATCCGGGAAGCCTTCCTGCCCCGGGAGGGCTGGGTGCTGCTGGACGCGGACTACAGCCAGATTGAACTGCGGCTGATGGCGCATTTTTCCGGGGATCCGGCGCTGATTGACGCCTTCCGCAAGGGAGAGGATATTCACGCGCGGACAGCCAGCGAAATCTTTGACGTTCCGCCGGAATGGGTGACGCCGGAGCTGCGCAGCCGGGCAAAAGCGGTGAACTTCGGCCTGATCTACGGCATCAGCGGTTTCGGCCTGAGCCGGAATACCGGTGTCAGCCGCAAAGAGGCCGCGGCGTTTATTGAAAAATACTTCCAGACTTATCCGGGTGTGAAGCGCTTCATGGATCGTACGGCGTCGGAAGGAGCCGACCGGGGTTACGCGGAGACGCTGATGGGCCGGCGCCGTTATCTGCCGGAACTGCGTTCTCCCAAGGCGCCGATCCGGGAGTTCGGAAAGCGGGCGGCCATGAATACTCCGGTCCAGGGAACGGCTGCGGATATCATCAAGCTGGCCATGGTCCGGATTGACCGGGCGCTGCGGGAAGCGGGTCTGAAAAGCCGGCTGATCCTCCAGGTACACGACGAACTGCTGCTGGAGTGCCCGCCGGAGGAGGCGGAACAGGCGGCGGCGCTGCTGCGGGAAGCCATGGAGGACGCCATTGAACTGCAGGTTCCGCTGGTAGCCGAGGTACATAAAGGTGAGAACTGGGCTTGCGCAAAATAAGCTGAAACCGTTGAAGTAATTGACATTTTCGGGTAAAGATGATACATTGTGTTCCGTTCCCGTGAGAGACCGGAGAGTGAGGAAGGAGACGCAGGAAAATGCTCGAGTTTAAATTTGATACCCAGCTTCTGATCGAGGGAAAAGACCTGGATGAGGACGCAATCAACGATTACTTCACCACCCATTTTAAGGGTGACTGCCTGCTGGCCGTGGGCGATGACGAACTGATCAAGATTCATTACCATACCAATGAGCCCTGGCAGGTGCTGGAATACTGCGCCAGCCTCGGTGAAATCTACGACATCGTCGTGGAAAACATGGAACGGCAGGAGCAGGGCCTGAAGGGCTGAGCATTTGATTGATATGCAACGGCGGAGAATGTAAAAGCATTTTCCGCCGTTTTTATGTGCACTTATTGTCTTTCTTCTGCACTTTGATTGTTTTTTGGCGCTTTGATGGTTATACTGAAATAACTTAAGACAAAGGTGTCAACCACATAACTAAGGAGGAAGTATCATGAAGAAACTTATTGCTTTGGTTTTGGCAGTTATGCTGCTGGTTCCCGCTTTTGCGATGGCTGACAACGTCATCCGCATCGGCGTTTTCGAGCCCTCTACCGGCGACAACGGTGCCGGCGGTAAGCAGGAAATCCTTGGTATTGAATATGCCAACAGCCTGGCTCCCACTGTGACCATCGGCGGTGAAGAGTACACCGTGGAACTGGTGATCGAAGACAACCAGTCCCTGACCGACAAGGCCATCTCCGCTGCCCAGTCCCTGGTCAGCAAGGATGTGTCCGTGGTTCTGGGTTCCTACGGCTCCGGCGTTTCTATGGCCGGCGGCGACGTGTTCGCTGAAGCGGGCGTTCCCGCCATCGGCGTCAGCTGCACCAACCCCAACGTGACCCTGCTGTGCGACTACTACTGGCGCATCTGCTTCCTGGATCCCTTCCAGGGCACCGTCATGGCGAACTTCGCCAAGGAACTGGGCGCCACCAAGGCGTACGTGCTGACCATGCTGGGTGAAGACTACGGCGTGGGCCTGGGCAAATACTTTGTTGAAGCTTTCAAGGGCCTGGGCGGCGAAGTGGTTGAAGAGAACTTCACCGAAGGTACCAGCGATTTCGCGGCTTACATCAACAACGCTGTTTCCAACGGCTGCGACGTAGTGTTCGCTCCCTGCGCGACCACCTATGCGGCCCTGATCATCGACCAGGCTGCGGCTCAGGGCATTAGCTTCCCGCTGCTGGCCGGCGACACCTGGGAAAACAGCGCCATCCTGAACGCTGCCAAGGGCAAGAACATCAAGGTCTACTGCTCCACCTTCTTTGATGAGAACGACGACGCGGCTGCGGCTGCCGAGTTTGTTACCGGCTTCAAGGCCTGGCTGAATGCCGACAGCGGCAAGATGACCAACAACGGCGGCAATGATATCGTTGCTGCGGTTTCCGCCCTGGGCTTCGATGCTTACAATGTTGCGCTGGCCGCTATCAAGGCTGCTGACAGCGCTGATGCCGCGGCGATCGTTGAAGCGCTGCCCGGCGTAACCTATGAAGGCGTGACCGGCGCCATCGCGTTCGACGATGTCGGCGACGCGAAGAAGGACATGGCTTACATCAAGTTCGCCAATCCCGAAACCGGTGCTTTCGATTTCGTCAAGACCCAGAAGGTCGGCGAATAAGGATCTCTAATGCAGGAGGCTGCCGCAACGGGCGGCAGCCTCCCTTTCTGTTTAATTCCCTCACGAAAGGGTTGAACTTATGTTTGACACGCTGCTTCCTTATCTGCTGGCGGGTGTGTCCGTCGGCGGACAGTACGCGCTGATTGCCGTAGGCTATACGCTGGTTTACGGTATCCTGCGCCTGATCAACTTTGCGCACGGCGATATTTTTACAGCAGCCGGATTCTTTATGGTTTACCTGGTTGCGTCCGTGCCCCTGCCCCTGGCTATTCCGCTGGTCATTATCCTGACGGTTGTGCTGGGTTTTGTGGTGGAGCGTGTGGCATATAAGCCGCTGCGTTCCGCGCCGCGTATGTCCATCATGATTTCCGCCATCGGTGTCAGCTATCTGCTGCAAAACCTGATGTGGTATGTTACCGGCGGCCTGGCCAAGCAGTATCCTGTGCTTCCGGGCCTGTCCCAGACGATCCAGATCGGTTCCGCCACCACAAAGCTGGTGACCATTGTCACTCCCATCCTGACCATCGCGCTGGTGGTCGCGCTGGTGATGCTGATCAACCATACAAAGATCGGTATGGCCATGCGGGCGGTGTCGGTGGACTTTGAAACCAGCCAGCTGATGGGCATCAAAATCAACAACGTCATTTCCGTGACCTTTATCATCGGTTCCGCCATGGCGGCCATCGGTTCCCTGCTGTACTTCACCAACTACACGGCGGTTACGCCCACGGTCGGCGCCATGCCCGGCCTGAAGGCTTTTGTGGCGGCGGTGTTCGGCGGCATCGGATCGATCCCCGGCGCGATGATCGGCGCGTTGATTATCGGTATCTGTGAAAATCTGATCAAGGCAGCCGGCTGGACGGCATTCTCGGATGCGTTCACGTTCGCGCTGCTGATTGTGGTTCTGCTGTTCCGGCCCACCGGCCTGTTTGGCGAAAAGACCACGGACAAGGTGTGAGGTGATGAACATGAAAAAAGGAAACAAAAGGCTCATCATTTCCCTGGTCTTTGTGGCTTTGCTGTATGCGGCCGGCTGCCTGATTGAGCACACGGCGGGAACCAAGTCCATGGTCGTCACGGTACTGCAGAAGGGCGCGGTTTACGCCCTGATCGCGGTTTCCATGAACCTGCTCAACGGCTTTACCGGACTGTTTTCCCTGGGCCAGGCCGGCTTCATGCTGGTCGGTGCTTATTCCTACGCGATCCTGACCATCCCCATGGCCAAGCGCGCCGCGGTCTATCAGTACTATAACGGCGGCTGGGTGCAGTTCACCATCGGTGTGATTCCCGCCCTGCTGGTAGCTGGTATTGTGGCCGCGCTGTTCGCGGCGCTGATCGGTATGCCCGTGCTGCGGCTGAAGGGCGACTACCTGGCGATCGCAACCCTGGGATTTGCGGAGATTATCCGTGCCATTGTCCAGTGGGATACCATCGGACCGCTGACCAACGGTTCCAACCTGCTGAAGACTTACCCGACGCTGAAGAACATCATGCCGGGGAATACAGTATTGTTCACCTTTATTGTGGTGGGCATCTGTATCGGGCTGATTCTGCTGCTGATCAATTCAACCTACGGCCGGGCCTTCAAGGCCATCCGGGATGATGAAGTCGCGGCGGAAGCCATGGGTATCAACCTGTTCCACCATAAACAGATGGCCTTCGTGATCAGCAGCTTCTTCGCCGGCATCGGCGGCGCGCTGCTGGCCATGTACCAGGGCTCCCTGCAGGCGAACAGCTTCAAGAGCTCCATGACCTATGAAATCCTGCTGATCGTTGTCATCGGCGGCATGGGTTCCGTTTCCGGCAGCATTATGGCCTCCTTCCTGTTCATTGCCTGCAGTGAATGGTGGCTCCGCTTCCTGGACGCGGAGACCGTGCTGGGGAACATCAAGGTTCCGCTGCTGGCACCTGGTTTCCGGATGGTGGTATTCTCCGTGGTCATCATGGTTGTGGTGCTGTTCTTCCGTAAGGGTATCATGGGCGACCGGGAACTCTGGGAGCTTGGCTCCCGCCGGGGCGCGAAAGGAGGCAGGAAGTAATCATGAGTGAAGTGAAAACGAATGTGCCTGTTCTCCGCCTGGAAAACATTACCATGCAGTTCGGCGGCGTGGTTGCCATCAACAACCTGTCGCTGGAGGTCAACCAGGGCGAAATCGTCGCGCTGATCGGCCCGAACGGCGCGGGTAAAACCACCGCGTTCAACTGTGTCACCGGTGTGTACGAACCGACAAACGGCATTGTGGACTTCCACGGGAAGCCCATTGTGGTGAACCATCCCCAGGGCAAGATGGTCAAGCAGTACGGCGGAATCAACGGCGACCTGTACAAGGACCGGAAGCCCGTTGTCCATACACCGGACAAGATCACCCATATGGGTATTGCCCGGACCTTCCAGAATATCCGCCTGTTCAAGAGCCAGACAGCCTTTGAGAACGTGCTGATCGGCACACACTTGCGGCGGAGCAGCAACTTCCTGACGGCTACATTCCGCCTGAATATGAAGGAAGAAAAGGCCATGCGGGAAAAGGCCATGAACCTGCTGGAGATTGTGGGCCTGGCGGACGTGGCAAACGAACTGGCCACCTCCCTGCCTTACGGCAAGCAGCGCCGGCTGGAGATTGCCCGCGCCCTGGCCACGGATCCGACCCTGCTGCTGCTGGATGAACCGGCGGCCGGTATGAACCCGCAGGAAACGGACGAGCTGGGCGAGTTCATTGTGGACATCAAGAACCAGTTCAACCTGACGGTCTTCATGATCGAGCACCACATGAACCTGGTCATGGATATTTCTGACCGGATCTATGTGCTGGACTTCGGCAAGCAGATTGCCGAGGGTACCCCGGAGGAAATCCAGAAAAACCCGGTCGTGATTGCGGCCTATCTGGGGGTGGATGAAGAATGAGCCTGCTGAAAGTGACAGACCTGGTGGTTTCCTACGGCGGTATTGAAGCGCTGAAGGGGATCTCTTTTGAGGTGGAACAGGGACAGATTGTGACCCTGATCGGTGCCAACGGCGCCGGAAAGAGCACAACCCTCCGGACCATTTCCGGCCTGGTACCGCCCAAGGACGGCCGGATCTATTTTGAAGGCCGGGATATTACGGACCTGAACACCCAGAAGATCGTGGAAACCGGTATTGCCATGGTGCCGGAAGGCCGGCGGGTATTCGCCAACCTGACGGTGCTGGAGAACCTCCGGATCGGCGCCTACCTGCGGAAGGACAAGGAAGCCATCGAAGAGGACATCAACTACGTTTACGACCTCTTCCCCCGGCTGAAGGAACGCTCCTGGCAGCTGGCGGGCACGCTCTCCGGCGGCGAGCAGCAGATGCTGGCTGTGGGCCGCGCGGTGATGACCCGGCCGAAGCTGATCATGATGGATGAGCCCAGCCTGGGCCTGGCGCCCCTTGTGGTCAAGGATATCTTCAAGATTATCGAAACCCTGAAGGGTACCGGCATGACGGTGCTGCTGATTGAGCAGAACGCCAATGCCGCCCTCCATGCCTGCGATTATGCTTACGTCATGGAGACGGGACGGATCACCACCAGCGGCACCGGCGAGGAGCTGCTGGCCAGCGAGGCGATCCAGGAAGCCTATCTGGGTAAAACAAGCAAAAGCTGACAAACAGGGCGGTTCCCATGGGAGCCGCCCTTGCTTTTTGCCTGCCCGGCGGCTATACTGTGAGCACTGACTTTTGACGGGAGAGATGAGGGTATGAGCAGACTGGGAGACCTGATCCGGACCGAGCGGATCCGGCAGAAACTGACGCCGAAGCAGGTGGCGAAAAAGTGTGGTGTCAGTGAGAGCTATCTCATGGCCGTGGAAGCCGGTACGCGGATCATTGCGGATGACCAGGCACGGCGGATCCTGAAGAGCATCGGCCTGAAACAGCAGAATGAAGCGGAATTTACGCTGGATGATATTGCCGCCACCGTGGACCTGGCCCAGGTACAGCCCCGGATGGCCGCGGCGGTGCAGGCGAAAAAGCCTGTGAAGAAAGAAGCGGAGCTGGCGGCTTCCACAGAGGATGAAGGCGTGGCCGGTAGCGTCTGGCTGGACGCGCTGCAGAGCGTGCTCAAGCGGGTGCCGGTGATGAACGCGGTGATGAAGCCGGTCAGCTATCAGCTGGTTCCGGTGGAAAACGGCCGGATTGAGGGCGCGAATCCGGATAAGGTGTTCTTCTACCTGGCTCCGGACGACAGCATGCGCGGCTTCCGGATCCACAAGGGCGATATTGTGTTGACAGTACCGGCAAACAGTCCGGTGGACGGCGCAATCATGCTGATGAACTACAATGAGCACCGCTACCTGCGCAAGATCAAGCTCCTGGACGACCGGAACGTGCTTCTCCAGTCCTATGACCGGCAGTATGAGGCGGAAACCGTTCCGATCAGTGAGATCGGCTTTATTTCCCGCTGCGTAAAGGTGACGTTTGAACTGGCATAAGACAAAAGGCTTCGGTAAATGAATACCGAAGCCTTATTGTTTTAGTCATCCCGAGCGAAGCCGAGGGATCTTGTACTAATTCATAATTCACAATTCATAATTCATAATGATATATGGTGGTAAGGCCAAAACAAATAATCATTATGCATTATGCATTGTGCATTGAGGATCTGAAATTCCATTTCAGATCCTCTTCGCTTCCATATAGAACCGCTTTTCGTCCGCTTCGCCCATGGAGAAGGTCTTTCGGGGCAGGACGCCCAGCTTTTCCACATCTTTGAAGAAGCTGTGCTTGTCGATATCCGGCAGCAGGAAACCGACGGTCTCCGGCTTTGCGGCTAGGGCGCGCAGGGAACCTTCGCCGTGGATGAAGTCAATCCCCGCTTCCGGGTGCCGGGACAGGAAGCTGTCCAGGAACTTCTGGATGGTTTCGCAGGGAATTGCGCCTTCAGGGTTCAGCACCGCGACGGTTTCCTCGCCGTCCGCGGAGACGACGGTGAACCGGTGGTCGGAACCTTCCGCGGCCAGGCTCATGCCCTTTGCTTCGGCATAGGCTTTCCAGTCAGCCATGACGGCGGCCCGGGTGGTGCCGGTGACGATCCGGTAGATGGGCTCAAAGAGGAGCGCTTCATCATGGATGTTGACGATTTCGCACAGGGCATACCGGGCAGGATGGTTTTCGCGTTCCGCTTCGGTCAGGCTTTCCCGGATCTCGTTCCAGTAGGCCTTGGCGGTGGCGAGGCTGTGGTTGCCGTCGCCCACGGCAAGCAGCAGGGGATTTTCTCCCTTGGTGTCCATCAGGGCGTTCAGGCTCTGATCCACCTGCGCCAGGGCTTCGGCGCTGTCCACGGCCCAGCCGGCCAGGTGGCCGCCGTTCATCATCAGGTCGAAGTCATAAACTTTCCGCAGGGAGGCCTTGGCTGCCTGCAGGGGCTCCAGCACCGTGCGGTCCGGATCGTCGATCAGGATCATGATATGGGTCAGTTCCACAGGCGCGCCCCGGCGGATCTTCAGCCGCGGAGGCAGACGGTCGGTGATGGTCTGTTCAGTCGGGCGGATCAGCGGCAGGGAACCCTTTTCAAAGGAATACTGCTCCAGGTCCACGGCGCAGACAAGGCCCAGCCGGGTGCCGGAGGCAATGGTCCGCTCGCACAGGATAAAGCCGGGGTTCACAGCAGGGGTCAGGAGACCCTGGGCCAGGTAGTCCGCCATGGTACGGTGGATCTGCGGGATCAGGGACTCGCTGTTTTTCAGGTTGTATTCCGGCAGGATCAGCCGGATGGCGGAAGGCGCGTCACCGGCAACGGCAAAGGCCTTTTCCCAGTATTCCGGTTCGGAGGTGTACTGGTCGCAGGCGATGCAGGCCCAGGTTTCCGGCTTTACGCCGGCGGCCGGGAGAAGGATCTGCGCGGGACGGATTCCGATTCGTTCAAAAGACATGGTCTTCTTCCTTTCAGGTCAGAATGTTATCAGACAGTCCGTATTATACTGTAACGCATTATATCACAGATGCTTTTACTTTGTTCTCAATTAAAAATGCGGCTGCCGGTTGGCAGCCGCAAGGCTTTTTCTCTGAATATTACTGGATGGAATCCGCGGCTTCCTGGCCGGCGATACGGCCGAAGACCACGAAGTCAGCCACAGCGTTGCCGCCCAGGCGGTTTCCGCCGTGGACACCGCCGGTGACTTCACCCGCGGCAAAGAGGCCGGGGATGATCTGTCCTTCGGTGTTCAGTACATGGGTCTGGGAATCAATCTTCAGACCGCCCATTGTGTGATGGATGCCGGCAGTCACCTTAACCGCATAGAAGGGAGCGGTGTCCAGGGGCTGGGCGAAACTGGTCCGGCCGAAGTCGGGATCGTTCTTTTCAGCTACATAGCCGTTCCACTTTTCCATGGTCGCGGCGAAGGCGTCGGCGGGAATGCCGAGTTCTCCGGCCAGGGCTTCATAGGTGTCGCCCTGCAGCATCAGGCCGCGGTTGATGTAGCCCTGGATAACGGAGGAAGCGTCCACCATCTTCTGGTCCACAACCAGCCAGCTGAAGGAGTCGGGCTGGGCGATTTCAGCGGCGGACACCACGTCACGTGTGCCGACTTCATCGATGAAGCGTTCACCGTTGGCATTGACCAGGATCGCGCCGTCGCCCCGCAGGCCTTCAGTGATCAGGGAAGCGGTATCAGCCTGCACGGTGGGGTGAATCTGGATCTGCTCCATATCCACGGTGGCAGCGCCGATTTCAGTGGCCATCAGGATGCCCTGGCCCTGAATACCGGCGGCATTGGTGGTCATGAAACCGGCCAGGTCAGGCTTGTACTGCACAACCATGTCCAGGTTGGCGCCGAAACCGCCGGTGGCCAGGATAACGGCCTTCGCGTTCACGGTCACCTTGTTTCCGGATTTACCCTGGGCTTCAACGCCGACAACAGCGCCGGCTTCGTTGGTCAGCAGCTTGGTGGCGGTTACGTCAGTCAGCAGCGCCAGGTTGTCGCGGCCCTGGCAGGCAGCCTCCAGCAGCGGCACGGTATAGGCGCCGACGGAAACAACCTTGCCTTCGTCATTGACGGGGCGGTGAATGCGCTTGACGGAAGCGCCGCCGAAGGCAGCCACGTTGTTCAGGTGGATGCCGATGGAATCCAGATAATCAATGGCGGCAGCGCTGTTATTGACCAGCGTGTTCACCAGCTCCGGATCGTTCAGGCCCTTGCCGCCGATCAGGGTATCGAGGGCAAAGAGCTCGGTGGAGTCGAAGTAGCCTTCGGGATTGGCCTGCCAGGCTTCCCACTGTTCCTTGACGGTGGCGGCCAGGGCGGTGATCGCCTCGTTGTCCGCATAGGCTTCCGCGGACTTCAGGGTCTTCTCGATACCGGCAGCTTCGTCAAAGGTGTTCACATCCTGATAGGCGGTCTTGGCAGCGTTCATACCGCCGGTGGATTTGACGGAGTTGCCGCCCACAGCGGGCTGGCTTTCCAGCACGAGCACGCTCTTTCCGGCGTCAGAAACCGTCAGGGCGGCGGTCATGCCGGCGCCGCCGGCACCGATGATCACGACGTCCGTGTCGATGGTCGCGTCAACGGATTCCTCGCCGGCCATCTCACGCATATAGTCATCGGGGTTTACGCCCGCGTTTTCCAGTGCTGCGCGCATGGCGGCAATGACGGCTTCACGGGTGATTCCGGCGAAGGTGGCGCCGGTATAGGTGTCCACGATGCCGTTGTACTCCACAAAAGCCAGGGGCCATTCGTTGATGATTTTGGAACCGATGCCTTCGGTTTCACCGTCGCCGGTGATCTGTACATCCTTGATGTCGGCACCGTCCAGGGTAACGGTAACGGTGATGTCTCCGCCGAAGCCCTGAACCGTAGCGGTTCCGGTGGTTTCGGTGGTGGTTTCAGCCATGACAGACGCGCAGCTCAAAACCATGGCCAGCGCGGTCAGCAGGGCCAGCAGTCTTTTCTTCATGAAATTTTCCTCCTTGTCCTCAGACAATTCTCATATAGTTGCTACCATAAATGAATTATACAACTCTAACTGTTGAGGGTCAAGAATACTACAGGTGATTTGTCAGTTGCAGGTATAGCCCGGCTTCACATACAGTTCCTGGCCGGCGGTCGTGATTTTCTGGTCCCAGACCTGGGCTTTCCAGTCTTCCTGGGGCACTTCACGGATGGTTACAGAAACGCTGGAGAGGTTACATCCCAGGGCGGCCGCGACGTCTTCCGCGATCTTTTCCGCGCACTTCTGCTTGACTTCCTCTGTTCTTCCGGGATAGCAGTTGATTTCAACATGGGGCATGGGCAGCTTCCTCCTTTGAATGGATGGTTTTATTGCGGGATAGTCTTTTCCACATGATTCAGCTCTTTGATGCCGAGCAGTTTTTCCCCTTCGAAAGTCAGTTCCGTGATATACGGCATCCAGCTGACAATCCGGAGGAAATCCTGCAGGCCGAAGCTGCGGTTATAGTAATTCAGGATGGTGCTGAGGGCTGTTCCGTGGGTACCGATGACGACAGTCTGTCCGGCATATTCCCGAAGCACGTCCCGCAGGGCTTCCATATTCCGTTCCTGTACGGAACCGAGACACTCGCCGTTTGCTTCCGCCCAGGAGAAATCCGCCCACCGTCTGGCCAGGGAGTCGGAGCTGAAGTCTCCGCATTGCCGTTCCCGGAACCGTTCGTCCGTCCGGATATCCATGTGCCGCAGTTCCGCCGTGGGACGGACGGTATCCATGCTTCGCTTATAGGGACTGCTCAGGAAGGCGTCGATTTTCCGGTCGCGGAGGGTTTCTGCCACGATCTTCCGGTCTTCCAGACCCGCGTCTGAAAGGGGCCGGTTCCGGTCGTCGCTGCCGTACACGGATTGGGCATGGCGGACGAAGATGACGGTGGTGCGGGTTTCGGAATTCATAATGCGGATCAGCTCCGTTTCATACCGGTTTTGTAGTATCCCCTGCAAAACACGGAATCATTCGGTTTGAGCAGGATCAGCGGAGAATTGATGATATCGGAGGACGCGATAATCGCGTTGCTCCAGGCAATATACAGGAGCCAGGGCCGGCAGGTTCCTGTGTTCAGCAGCAGGAGAGCTGCCGGAACGACGGTCAGCATAAGGAGGGGCAGGGTCATATAAAGCCAGAACCGGCCTTTGGACATTTTCGCATTGGTATTCATCCAGAAGAAGAGTCCGGAATGGCTCAGGTAAATATCCCCGATCCGGTAAATCACCAGGATGTGCAGCAGTTCATGCACCAGGAAAACCAGTACAAAGACCGGAATCCGGAGCAAATAGGGAACCCCTTTCATTCCGCCGGTGACGAAAAACAGAACAGTCAGCAGGGCCATCAGTCCGTAGGCGAAAAACATATAGTGTTTCCTGAACCAGTCGTTCCGGATGAAAGGCCGGTACTCATTGTAATCAATGTCAGCCTGGGGCGGAGTCTTAACCCAGTATATCATTTGGCAAACGTCCTTTTCAGGTAAAAATCAGTCAGCTCCGGTAAAACTCGAGAGCGAACAGGATAGCCAGCATGGAAACGCCGCAATGGGTTTCGTTTTTCCGCAGCATTTCCCGTACCTGTTCCACAGGCATCCAGACCTTTGAGGCGACCTCATCCGTATCCCGGATGCTGCCTTCCGTATCCACCCGGGCGGCAAACACATGGCAGAGGCAGTCTGACATGCCGTTGGCCGGATTCTGGGAGCAGAGGAAGGTCAGGTCCTTCAGGGTACAGCCGGTTTCTTCCATGGCTTCCCGGCGGGCCGCGTCTTCCTTGCTTTCACTGTCTTCGATCTTTCCGGCGGGGATTTCCCATTCCAGCCGGCCGACAGTATATCTTTTTTCCCGGATCATCAGGATCTCATCTTTCTCATTGAAGATCACGATGCTGACAGCCTCTTTGGGATAATGGACCTGGTGGTATTTTTCGATAATATACCCGCTGGGCAGCCTCACCTTATCCGCATAAAGGCAGACATAGTCGCTTTCGTAGATGACATTCCGTTCCAGCCGTTCCGGAAGTTTGTTCTGATCCATAGCGTTCTCCGTTTCAGGTTTGGGATTGTCAGAGTTTCAGGTCTCCGTCCTTCACCCATCCGGCTTTGCGGACAAGGGCGTGGATGGCCAGGGAGAGCACGGCGGGAAGCACCAGGCAGATGAGGATCAGGCCGAGCCAGTCCATTCCGGTGATGGCTTCCTTTGTGCCGGCGGCAATATCATTGAGCCAGCCGGTATAGACGCCCAGGGGACCCACCAGGCCGCAGGTGCCCATACCGGAAGAGATGGGAGCGCCGTTCATTTCCATCCGGAAGACGCAGGTGGCGATGGGACCGGTGATGGCGGAGGCCAGGGTAGGCGCGATCCAGATCCGGGGATTCTTCACGATGTTACCCATCTGGAGCATGGAGGTGCCGAGCCCCTGGGAAACCAGGCCGCCGACTTTGTTTTCCTTAAAGGAGATGACCGCGAAGCCGATCATCTGCGCGCAGCAGCCGGCAACCGCCGCGCCGCCGGCCAGACCGGTCAGCAGCAGCGCCGCGCAGATGGCCGCGGAAGAAATGGGGAGTGTCAGGGCGACGCCCACGATTACGGAAACCAGGATACCCATCAGGAAGGGCTGCAGTTCGGTCGCCCACTTAATAACGTTGCCGATGGACATGGCAGCTTGACCGAGGGCAGGCGCAATCAGCCAGGACAGGAGCACGCCGACAGCAATGGTCACAAGGGGAGTCACCAGGATATCGATTTTGGTTTCCTTGGAGACGGCCTTGCCGAATTCAGCGGCGATGATGGCGATAAAGAGGACAGCCAGCGGTCCGCCGGCCCCGCCAAGCGTGTCAGCTGCAAAACCGACGGTTGTCATGGAGAAAAGCACCAGCGGAGGGCACTGCAGCGCGTAGCCGATGGCGATGGCCATAGCGGCTCCGCTCATGGCCTGGGGCAGGCTGGCAATCGTGTAGGTTTTTATACCGATCGTCGCTACAGGCTGATTCAGGAAATCAATATGCAGCTGCTGGGCAAAAGTATTAATGATCGTACCGATCAGCAGGGAGCAGAACAAACCCTGTGCCATGGCGCCCAGGGCGTCAATGCCGTAGCGCTTCAGTGAGATGACGATGTTTTTCCTCTTCAGAAAGGCTTTCATTCTTCTTCCTCCGTGACACAATCCTGTGCCGAAAATAATATTTCAAGGCAAGATTATAATGATCCTGCCTTGAAATATCCATAGGAATCTTCAATTCATATTCATAAAAACACAGGAAATGCGGTGTTTATTTCACGGCGGTGATGACGGCGTTGGCAAACCAGTCTCCGTGATAGGGAACCAGGTCCGCCTCCTCGCCTTCCGCGATTCCCTCATAGCTGAACTTATCTGAAGCATCCGCAAAGTACCGGCGGTGCAGCGCCAGGACGTCTTCCTGTACCAGGTTCCGGACGAAGGCTTTTTGATTCATCGTTTCCAGGATTTTTTCAACTTCCTGAAAGCCGGGGGTTTCCGGGTTCATATACGCAGTGGCGTGAATCAGGGACGCGCCTTTTTTCAGGACCCGTGCGGATTCAGCAATCCCGGATTCAAACAGGGAACCCATGTTCAGGAAACCGCTGAAAGAGCAGGCCATATCCAGGCTGTCCGGCTTGAAGGGAAGGTTTGTGGCGTCGCAGGCGATATAGCTGACCTTCAGGTTCCGGGCTTTATCCGCGAATTTCAGCCGGTCATACATCAGTACCGTAAAACTCAGATCCGCCGAAATGATATGCACGTCGCTGCCGGAGGTTTCGATCAGCTTCGAGAGCAGCAGGCCGCGGCCGGAGGCGATATCCAGCAGGAAGCCTTTTTTCAGCTTGGCTGTTTCCGCGGCGGTATCCGTCAGGAATTTACGCTGGATGTTCCGCTGGTTTTCCGTTTTCCTTTCCTCCAGTGCACGGTCCAGCTCTTCATAGCTCATCTCCTGGTAGTAGTCGCTCCAGGCGTTGGAGTCTTCCTGCTCAGCGGAACCCATGTTGAGGACTCCCTTGTGGATGGGATAGCGATGGCCTTCGGCGCATTCAATATACCCCTCGGTGATCTCTTCATTTTCCATTTCCGAAGGGAAACAGGTGAATTCCTTTTTGCAGCAGGGGCAGGACAGAAGCGGGATAATCTCTTTGAACAACAGAACATTTTCCTTTCTTACATATTCGCTGTGGCCAGAATCATATCCGGCAGGATTTTCAGCCGGCCGATGTCATATTTACGCTGGTCTTCTTCCGTGCGGCCAACCAGGGCGGCGCCGGTGGCGGAGTTGTCCGACACAACCAGCAGGGCCACGCTGTCAATTTCCAGCAGGTCGGCCATCAGGTAGAAGGAAGCAGTTTCCATTTCAATCAGATCCGTATCAAAGGCCCGGATCTCATCCAGGTGGTAATATTCCAGCGCGATGGAGGCGGTGCAGAATACGGAGGCCTTTTTAATCTCGTATCCCTTTGTCCGGCCTTCTTCGATCACTCGGTCAATAAAGCGCATATTCGGTTCCACCCGCTCAAAGGGCACATACTCCCGGAGGGATTCCTTCAGGTAGGTGTGCGCGCTGCCGCCGGCAATGGAGAAGGAAGGCGTGCACACGTCTCCCAGTCCGATGTGGGGTTTCAGCGCGCCCACGGCGCCGATGAAGATCATCTTCCGGAACTTCAGTTCCGCGCAGACCGCAATGTGATCAATCAGGTTGGAATCAGAAGAGGCAATTTTGATCCAGGCGATTTTCAGTCCGTCCTTCTCCACCAGGTATCCGGTAAGATAGGAACCTTCCTTCAGGGTGGTGACGGTGCAGTACTCGTCCATCTTCAGCTTATAGGGTGTAAAGCTGGGCGCCACCACCAGCGCGTCATATTCGATGCTGCTGTCCAGGCCAAAGGCAAGCATCGCCATCTGATCGGAATTATAGCGGTGCATCCGATCCAGGATCCGGGTCATTTTCTCTTTCATTTACAGTGTCCGCCTTTGTTTCAGATGTGTGGATATTGAGAGAAAGTATAAGAGTTATGCACTGAGATGTCAATTCCTGAATAATCAGATCGTTGCCCTGAACGATTATTCTGTTTTGATGAATTGATCCAGCGCCTGGCTGATTTCCGCGGCATGTCCACGCATGGTGTGACCGCCGTCCGGGATCGGGAGGAAGGTGCAGTCCGGAATGCGGTGGCTCCACTCTTCAGCGGACGCAAAGGAAGCCAGTTTGTCATCTTTTGCGTGGATGATCAGCACAGGAATCCGGGCTTTTTCCAGGTTGTAATCCTCAAAGTGTCCGGCTTTTGCTCCGTTGACAGTGGTGGAATCGAACAGGATTCCTTCCTTCCGGTCGGCTATGGGCAGGATGGTCCGGACGGTATCACCGTCCATTCCCATCAGCGGCTCAAAAAGCGGACTGAACAGCCACATGCAGAAATCATTGCATACGAAAGCCGGCGGACCGCTGATACCGGTTTTCTTTTCCGAAGCCTGTTCATCGGGATAACCGGAACAGTAAAGGATCAGGCCTTTGCACCGTTCGGGATGGGCAAGGGCCATCCGGATGGCGGCGGTTCCGCCGGCGCTGGTTCCGAGTACATAGGTTTGCTCAATACCAAGCGCGTCCAGCAGTTCCACATAGGTTTCCACCTGCAGGTCGACAGAAGCGTTTTCCGGCAGATCGCTTCCGGGATAGCCGAACCGGGAGGGCGCGATGACCCGGAAGGAATCTGTTTTATCCTTCAGCACGTCAAACCCCTGGTCATATCCGCCGCAGATGCCGTGACAGACAAGGACCGGCGTCCCGGTGCCCTCATCAATATAGCTGACTTTTCCCTGGGTGGTCTGAAGGGACCGGGCTTTTTCCTGATAAACTGCGAACCGTGCTTTTGCGGCATTGGTGACTGACAGGTAACTCAGCCCGAGGATGTCGATCAGGCTGATCAGAAGGATAAGAATAATCATCCATTTTTTTCTTCTTTTCATATACTGAAACTCCTGTGTTTCTCCGGTTTCGGTACAGGACAGAAGGACCGGCCGGGATCCCCATTGTAGTGATCCGCATTTTGCCGAGTCAATGGATTTAATGAGATTCCAACGCAATTCCAAAGGAAGCTGTGGCTAATGAAAAATTCTGTTAAAAACTCCTTGAATTCCCATTACAGTCAAAGAGGATCAGCGGAACCAGCACCTCATCCTCTGTGATGCTGCCATGCATGGCTTTCCAGTTCGGCCTCGGGGTCTGATCCTTGAAACAGATGGACAGGGTATCCGTGGCAATGGCGATGTAATCTCCCAGTTTGCCGTTGAACTCCCTGCCGGGCTCAGCGGTGCCGAACAGTTGCCGTTCAATCACTTCTTCTTTGGTCAGCAGCAGGAACCGATCACCGAACTGCCTGTTGAACTCCTTTTCAAAGAAGGCTTTCTTCTCGTCTTTGATAAAGAAATTGATGGCGCGGGGCTCCAGGGAGGGGGTACGGACCAGGCAGTCCATCAGTTCGGGATAGTCCGGGAGGAACGCAATATCCGTATCAATATGTCCGTGATCGGCTGTGACGATGAGCAGGGTGTCCTCCAGTTTGCCGGCGAGATCCTGAACAGCGTTTTCCATATCGATCAGGGCCTCATGCACCGGTTCAGACTTGCAGCCGTTGTCGTGCAGCAGTCCGTCCGGCTCATCCCAGTAGGCAAAGATGTATTTCCGGTCCGGTTCATCGCAGAGGGTTTTGATCCGGCGGCAGAATTCCCCGATGGTTCCGGGTGCGGGATCGTCGTAGGGGGTTACCCGGTATGCTTTGGTTCCGGCATTGTTCAGCTTATCCAGGACGTTCTCATAGGGCGTGAAGGTGAGGGGGACGTTATAATCTGCTGCCGGTTTGTCCGTTCCCTGGATCAGGTTGAAAAACATTGTTACGTTCTGGTCAATCTGGGGATAGTAGCAGTCCCAGCCGAGCCAGCAGTGCTCACAGGGCTGCAGCCCGGACTGGACGGAGGTGGTGGCCGCGACTGTGGTGGCAAGGAACACGGACTGGTAGGTTCCTGCCAGGTGGGACCGGAAGGGACCGTCTTCTTTCAGGTGATGCTCCAGGATATGTTTTCCCATGCCGTCCAGGAGCAGGACGACGATATTCCGGTAATTCTTGTCAAGGTATTGATCCAGCAGGGGAAGCGTGTCCCCGACGGTGGGAGCGCCGAACTTTTTCAGGATGGAATTGGGCAGATTGGCGGTACAGTTTTTGTAGTCAGGCCAGATCAGTTTTTTCATAACCTTTATCTCCTTATAATTCCCGTGTCTGTATCGGTATGTCATTCCGCGGGTTTTTGACCGCGATCTGGAAATTGTCTTCATAGATGATCTCTCCCGGGATGTCGGTGCATTCCGAAAGATAAAGCTGAACCCCGTATTTGGCAGCCATGTTCCGGTAGAATGTCATTTCTTCCCAGATCCGGTTGCCTTCCGGCGTATCTTTAAACCAGGTGATGGCTCCGTCCGGGTTGCCCTGGTCATAGAAGGGCGGAACGGGAAGAACGTCTTCAAAATACCGGCGGTTATTCCAGTATTCCTCTGTTTCCGTTTCTGATAATACACCCGCATCCACCAATTTGCCTACAGTGGTAAAAATACCTCTCAGCTGCTTGGTCAGATACGCCTGGTCTGCTGTGTGAACCCGATAATACCTCATGGCTGTCATCCTCCTTATGTAATATAAAAACCGCTTATCCGGTGAAGATAAGCGGTCAGTTTATACGGGAATGATCCTGAAGCCTGCTATGCTCTTCCTGCCGGATATGAATATACGAAAGAATCATCATACAGATGATCCGCATGATGCAGCGTATAGGAATATCCGGCGGTATAGCGGTTCATGTGCAGGCTCCTTTCTGTTGATATTGGGGAAATTATATGCCGGTGCAGCGCGTCTGTCAACTAAAGCTTTAAACTGTCAAAGAAAAAAGGGTAAAAAACTGCCCGGCAGGCTGTGAAAGCCGCCGGGCTGTGTCTGTCAGATCAATCAGTCCTGACCCTTTTCCAGGGCAAGGGTTCTGGTGGTGAGGTCGCAGACTTCAGAGGGTCCGAAGTACTGGATCGCACCGGGATAGGTGAAGGAAGTCTTCACAGCCCACTCATCCCTGTGCGCTTCAAAGAACTTGAAGGGAGCGCCGTCCAGCTCAACCAGGGCCTTGCGGATAACGGGCTTGTCCTCGCCGTTTCTTCTTTCCATGTTCATCATCTTGGTGATGGGCATACCGCCGGCCACCCACTCTTCAGCGGGCTTGGAGATGTTGGAAACCTTGGACAGGTATCCGGTGTAGCCGTACTGGATCAGCATGAAGGCGTTGTAGCCCAGGGAGTAGCAGTAGTCTGCGTCGAAGTTGGAGGGGAAAGCGCACCGTCCTTCGTAACCGAAGAAGTGATGCTGCGCGCCGAACTTGCCCTTGTAGGTGCCGGCGGCCTTTCTCTTGGCCAGCTCGTTCTTCACCATTTCGGAGAAGAGCTTCTCGGACTCGATCAGGGAAACCTGTACGTTGCCGTGGGGATCCCGTTCCAGGAACAGCTGCTGCTGCACAAACTGGGGCAGGATTTCGAACACCGCGAAGGATTCAGCGGAAAGGCCCTTCTTGATGAACTCATACTTGGCGTTCCAGTCGGGAAGCGCGTTGAACTCTTCCGTCTTTTTGCCGGCCAGCAGTTCGTTGATTTCAGCGATCAGCTTGGAGAACTCGGGAACGAATTCCACGATACCTTCGGGAATGATGGCCACACCGAAGTTTTCACCGTTGTTGCCGCGCTTTTCGACGGAATCAGCGATATAGTTGGCGATGGCGGCCAGGGACATCTTCTTGGCGGCGACTTCTTCACCGATCAGGCAGATGTTGGGCTGGGTTTCCAGCGCGCACTCCAGGGCAACATGGGAAGCGGAACGGCCCATGACCTTGATGAAGTGCCAGTATTTCTTGGCGGAGTTGGCGTCTCTTTCGATGTTGCCAATCAGCTCGGAATAGGTCTTGGTAGCGGTATCGAAACCGAAGGAAGCCTCGATATCTTCATTCTTCAGGTCGCCGTCAATGGTCTTGGGGCAGCCGATGACCTGGACGCCGGTGTTGTGGGCGGCCATGTATTCAGCCAGCACAGCGGCGTTGGTGTTGGAGTCGTCGCCGCCGATGATCACGATAGCGGTCAGGCCGTGCTTCTTCGCGACTTCGGTCACGACTTTGAACTGTTCTTCAGTTTCCAGCTTGGTACGGCCGGAACCGATGATGTCGAAACCGCCGGTGTTGCGGTAGGCGTTGATGTACTCGTCGGTGAATTCGATGAAGTTGTCATCGATCAGGCCGGAAGGACCGCCCTTGAAGCCGAGGAGCACGTTGTTCTTGTCGGTGGCTTTGATCGCGTCATACAGACCGCAGATGACGTTGTGTCCGCCGGGGGCCTGTCCGCCGGAAAGGATCACGCCGACAACCTGTTTCTTGGCCGCGGAGGTGTTGCTGCCCTTGACGAAGGTGATCTCTTCCTTACCGTAGGTGTTGGGGAAGAGGGCCTTGATCTTGGCCTGGTCCGCTACGCTCTCGGTAGGAGCGCCGACCTTGACGCTGATCTCAGAGATGCCGCCACGAAGCATTCCGGGAAGCTTGGGGCTGTACTGATATCTTGCTTTCTGAAGGGGTGAAAGATTCATTTTGCTACTCCTTTAACAAAAATATAATCTGTACGAATGCTTATGGCGCATTCCCAATAAAGGATTATAACACGTTTCGTCAAGAGGGGCTTGTTTTTTTTCATTATATGTAGAAAGAACAGTATTGATGCGCATTATTTCGTGAAACAGCAGACTGTCTCCACGCCGGATGTCCAGCAGAACATGTCCACAGGCTGAACCTTGCGGACCAGGTAGCCTTCGTCCCGCAGCAGGCCCGCGTCACGGGCAAGGGTGGCCGGATTGCAGGATACATAGACGATCCGTTCCGGAGCCGCCTGGGCCATAGCCCGGATCACAGCGGGATCCAGGCCCTTGCGGGGCGGGTCCACGCAGATGACGTCCGGGCGGAGTCCGTCTGCCACCATTTGAGGAAGCAGTTCCTCGGCCTTGCCGGCGCGGAAGGAGACGTTGCTGATCCCGTTGAGCACGGCGTTCCGTTTTGCGTTCTCCACCGCCGGTTCCACGATTTCAATACCCACGGCTTCCCGGCAGTGCCGGGCCATGGTCATGGTGATGGTGCCGGCGCCGCAGTAAACGTCGCAGAGCATGTCCGTGGGCTTCAGTTCCGCATAGTCCACTGCCGTCTGGTACAGCTTTTCCGTCTGTACCGGGTTGACCTGGAAGAAGGAGGCCGGCGACAGCTCAAACTCCAGGTCGAAGAGTCTGCCGGTGAAGGTTTCCCTTCCATATATAAGATGAAACTTCTCGGACAGGATCACGTTGGTGACGGCGCGGTTTTCGTTCAGCCACAGGCTGACGGTGCCCAGCGGCACCAGCGCATTGATCAGCTCCTGCTGATGGGGCAGGCTGCTGCCGTTGGCAACAACCGTGACCATGCTTTCCCCTTTCCGGTTGACCCGGATCACCAGGTGCCGGATCAGTCCCCGGCGGGTTTCTTCATGGTAGGGTTCCACGCGGAAGGCCTTCATCCATCCGAGGAAGGCTGCCGCCAGGTCGTTGGCGGGCGGCATGGCGTTGGGACAGGTTTCGGCAGGGATCACCGCGTGGCTCCGGGGAGCGTAAAAGCCGAGCACAGGATGTTCGGCTGTTCCGCCGGCAGGCAGGGAGGTTTTGTTCCGGTAGGCGCAGGGGGAATCCATTCCCAGGATCGGCAGGACTTCGGTTTCAATCCCGGCAATGCGCCGGAAACAGTCTTCCACCTGCTGCCGTTTGGCAGCCAGGGTGGCTTCGTAGCTCATATGGCGGCCGGTGCATCCCCCGCAGCGGGGGTAGGAAGCACAGTCCGGTTCCCGCCGGTCGGGAGAGACCGGTTCCGGCTTTGATTCCATCCGGCCGAAAGCATAGCGTTTTTCCGCTTTGACGATCTTGATGTCGGCGCCTTCACCGGGCAGCAGTCCGGGAACAAATACGGGCATGCCTTCATGAATACAGATACCCTCCAGATCCGCGCCAAGACGGTCTGCGGTCATGGGGAAGCACTCATTCTTTTTCATCCCGTTCAGTTCCTTTCATCCTGTTTCTTCCTATTTTAACAGGGCACTCCTGAATTGTCCACCAAATATAGAAGGGTCTGTCGGACGTCCACCACAAGATATGGAAAAGCCCGAAACCCCTTGAAATAACTTGATTTTTGGCCTAAAAAAATTTTTGAAAATCGCTTGACAAAGGGTATACCCTCTGGTATGATAGTCAAGCTCGCCCGAGCGAAAGCAAAGGAACCGAGCGAAGCGAACCTTGAAAACGATACAGAGAAAATAAACGCGCAATAAGGAAAAAGACAGCGAAGATTCCAAAGAGTTTAGCATCGAAAGATGTTTAAGGATTAAACGGAAGAGTTTGATCCTGGCTCAGGACGAACGCTGGCGGCGTGCCTAACACATGCAAGTCGAGCGGGGACATTGCGACAGATATGAAGTTTTCGGATGGATTTGAAGATGTAATGTTCTAGCGGCGGACGGGTGAGTAACGCGTGAGCAACCTGTCCCTTACAGGGGGATAACACAGCGAAAGTTGTACTAATACCGCATAAGACCACAGAGCGACATCGCTTAGGGGTCAAAGGAGCAATCCGGTAAGGGGTGGGCTCGCGTCCGATTAGATAGTTGGTGAGGTAACGGCCCACCAAGTCGACGATGCATAGCTGAACTGAGAGGTTGATCGGCCACACTGGGAC
>JAFRQX010000016.1 GCA_017428385.1 Clostridia bacterium
CAACGTAAACTGTGGTATACTTCATGTGATGACCTCCTTTTGTATGCGGTAAACCCTGTTACCACTTTTGTTCATCCATTTGTAGTATACAGGTAAATCCACGAACCTACAAAATGGAGGTCATTACATATTGTCTCCCCCCGCGGGCACTTACCCGTCAGCGGACTTCTTCACACTACCAATTACTGAATCGCCTCGTAGCCTTCCGGAATCACCACGCCGAGCTCGGCGGCGTTGGCGGCGTTGTACTTCTTGGTGAACTGGGGAGCATAGGCAATGGGCATGGCCGCGATGTCAGCGCCGTTCACCAGGATGTCATAGGCCATTTCACCGGTCTTGTAGCCGATGTCATAGTAGGAGATGGTCAGGGTGGCGACGCCGCAGCCGGAGCAGATGCCTTCCTCACCGGCGACGACCGGAACCTTGGCGGGGATCACCACATTGGCGATGGCTTCGGTGTTTCCGGCAGCGGTGTTATCGGTGGGGATGTAGAGCACGTCGCACTCGGTAGCGGTCTGGACCACGGAGGCCAGGTCGTTGGAGTCGTTGAAGCCGTAGCGCTTGCACTCCAGGCCCAGGGCGGTCAGGTAGCCCTCGATGGTTTTGATCTGGAAGATGGAGTTAGGCTCAGCGTTGCAGTAGAGCAGACCCACGGTCTTGGCTTCCGGGAACAGCTCCTTGATCATGTCCGCCTGGCCGTCCAGGGGAGCCAGGTCGCTGGTGCCGGAGACGTTCAGGCCGGTGGCGCCGTCTTCGGTGAGCTCAATTTCCATGGCGGATTCATAGTTGGTGATGGAGGTGGCCAGCACCGGGATGTCCGCGGTGGCGGTGGCGCAGGCGAGCATGGCGGGGGTGGCGTTGGCCATGATCAGATCCACCTGCTTGGAAACCAGCTGGCCGGCGATCTGGGCACAGTTGTTGGAGTCGCCGGAAGCGTTGCCTTCATCAAAGGCAACCTTGTCGCCCAGCTTTTCGGTCAGGGCATCTTTAAAGCCCTGGGTGGCGGCATCCAGCGCGGGATGCTGAATCAGCTGCAGGATACCAACGTTGTAAGTCTTGTCTTCGGCGGACGCGAAAGCGCACACGCCCAGAACCAGGGCCAGGACGAGCAGCAGGGAAACTACCTTTTTCATGGGGAACCCTCCTTAAAATCAAATCGGGATCGTGTATCTTTTCTCCCCTTGGGGGAGGGAAAAGCGGGAAATAAAAAATCCTCCGGACCCTTCCGAAGGACGATTACTCATCGTGGTACCACCTTGGTTCGCCGCACCATTGCGGCCTCAGGGACGGACTAACATCCATCCTGCGGAAGATAACGGCCGCATTCCGTCACCGCCTACTTGCCATACTGGTTTCAACGGGAAGCTACAAGGGGAATTTCACCGACAGGCGGTCTCCCCGCTTTCAGCATACACGGGGCTCTCTGGACACCGCCATGATCCGGCTACTCGCCTTGATCATCGCTTTTGCGGTATTATAATTTCCGCGCATAAGGACTGTCAAGGTAAAGACTTAGGAAAAACAGGAGGAAAACAAGAAGAATTCATAATTCATAATTCATAATTATCCGCTGCGGATGCAAACTGTATGAGTAAACCGCTGCGCCCACGCTGTCATTCTGAGCGCAGCGAACAAAGTGAGCGGAGTCGAAGAATCTCCTCGCCCGTATGCAACCGGGAACGTAATGGGAATATCATATGTCCAGAGACAATCATAATTATGAATTATGAATTATGAATTTGGACTTCGCCCACTGTCTCCCAGCCTTTGCACGTTCGGGAACGCAATGGGAAATACACTATGTGAAGCATATGCTTTTCTGCCAGATAATGGTATAATCACTCCAATAGCGTAACGGAGGCTTGCAATGAAGCTGAAAACCATCAGGCGCAGGATCGAAACCCCGGGAGGCCCCATGAAAATCATCATCCTGCGGCCGCAGAAGCAGGAAAAGCCCGTGCCGGGGATCCTGTGGATCCACGGCGGCGGATATGTGACAGGCGTCGCGGCCATGGTGTTTGTGACCGCGGGCAGCGCATTAGCAAAACACTACGGCGCGGTGCTGATCGCCCCGGAATACCGGCGGGCCGTGAAGCACCCCTATCCGGCTGCGCTGGAGGACTGCTACGCTGCGCTTGAATACCTGTATAACAACGCGGATGAACTGGGCGTGGACAAAAACCGGATCGTGGTCGGCGGGGAAAGCGCCGGCGGCGGCCTGGCAGCGGCCATCTGCATTTACGCCCGGGACAAGGGCGAAATCCCGATCTCCTTCCAGATCCCGCTCTACCCGATGCTGGACTGCAGGGACACAGGTTCCTCCCGCCACAGCCACTCCCACGGCTGGGGAACCCGCCGGAACCACTGGGGCTGGCACACCTACCTGCGGGACCTGTACGGCACGGACAACGTACCGCCTTACGCCTCGCCATCCCGGGAGACGAACTACGGGAATCTTCCGCCCTGCTATACCTTTGTGGAAGACGGGGAACCCTTCCGGGATGAAACAATCACCTACGTGGAAAACCTGAAGGCCGCCGGAGTGGAAGCGCACGTGGACATCTTCCACGGAAACATCCACGGGTTTGATACCATGCGCTGGACGAAGAACGCGAAAGAAGCGAGGAAAAAACTGATCCGCGCAGCGGAGAAGTTTTTGAAGTGAGGATGTGACAGAGGGACAGACCAACTGTCACGTTCCTTTGGAATGATGACAGTTGGTCTGTCCCTGCTGTCACATCAGTGAAGAGTGTAGAGTGTAGGAAGAAAAAAGTGAAGGCAAAGGCCTTCACTTTTATTCTTCCTGGATAGGCTGCTCAAACTTACTTTTGCCCTGCTCTTCGGGAATGTCAATGGGATACTGGCCGGTGAAGCAACCGTCGCAGAAGGTGCAGCCGGTATCCCCGGCGAGACGGTGGGCGGCATCCACGGAGAGGTAGGCGAGGGAATCAGCGCCGATCTCCTTCGCGATCTCCTCCACGCTGCTTAAGCGGCAGGCGATCAGGTTCTCCCGGGAATCCACATCCGTGCCGAAGAAGCAGGGATAACGGAAGGGCGGGGAGGAGATGCGCATATGCACTTCCTTCGCTCCGGCTTCCCGCAGGAGGCGGACGATGCGCTCACTGGTGGTGCCGCGGACGATGGAGTCGTCAATGAGAACCACCCGCTTGTTCCGGACGGTTTCCGCGATGACATTCAGCTTGATGCGGACGGCGGTTTCCCGCATGTCCTGGCTGGGGGCAATGAAGCTGCGGCCGATGTACTTGTTCTTCAGGAAGCCCACACCGTAGGGAATGCCGCTTTCCTGGGAGTAGCCCAGGGCGGCGTCGATGCCGGAGTCCGGCACGCCGATGACCACGTCCGCCGCCACCGGGTTTTCCTTAGCCAGGAAGTGGCCGGCGCGGAGCCGGGACTGGTGAACCGGCACGCCCTCGATGATGGAGTCGGGCCGGGCGAAATAGATATACTCAAAGACGCAGAGGGAGCGTTGCTGGCCGCAGAGGCGGCGGTCGGAAGTCACGCCTTCCTTGCCGAAGACGATGATCTCCCCGGGATCGATATCCCGGATGAGCTTCGCCCCGACAGCGTCCAGGGCGCAGGACTCGGAGGAAACCACGTAGGCGCCGTCCGCGGTTTTGCCGTAGCAGAGGGGACGGAAACCGTTGGGATCCCGGAAGGCGATGAGCTTGGTGGCTGTCATGAGGGTGCAGGAATAGGCGCCCTGAAGCTGCTGCATGGTGCGGAAGACGGCTTCCGCCGTGGCGGTGACCGTCAGGCGCTCGGAGACAATGGTATAGACAATGGTTTCGGTATCGGCGGTACCGTGGAAGATGCCGCCGCAGAGCTCATGCTGGGAGCGGAGGGAACGGGCATTGACCAGGTTCCCGTTATGGGCAAGGGCCATGTTGCCCTTCATATGGCTGATGACAATCGGCTGGATGTTATTGTGGTTCTTGCCGCCGGTGGTGGAATAGCGGACGTGGCCCACGGCGATGTTGCCCTCGCCCAGGCGGTTCAGGCCCGCACGGTCAAAGACTTCGCCCACCAGGCCGTCGCCCTTCAGGTGATGGAAGACGCCGTCACAGGAAACCGCGATGCCGCAGCTTTCCTGTCCCCGGTGCTGCAGGGCGTAAAGGCCGAGGTACACATCCCGGGGGACAGCACGCTTGACGGGAGACCAGATGCCGAATACGCCGCATTCCTCATGCATAAAGCACGAACCTCCGAAAAAAGAGAAAGACGTCCTTCAGCATAAACTGAAGGACGCCTTTGTCCCTTTGATGAGGGGATTGTACATCTTGACAGCATAGCTGTCAAGATAAAGGGAAAAACGTTGTTTTTCCCTTTCAATGAAGACTTAAAACTTAAAACTAGATCCTTCGACTGCGCTCCCTTCGTACCCCTTGCTCAGGATGACATTTCACAAGGAAGGGAAAGGAAGGATCCTTTCCCGCGGCTGCGGCGGGGCGGATTAAGAACACTCGAACCCCTTCCTCGGGTTGAAGAAGGGGTGGAGTTGTTGATAGCCTGCGGCGGGAATGTGACAAGGGGGACTGACTGTCTGTCACTGTTTTCGAAGAAAATGTGACTGAAAGTCTGTCCCTTCTGTCACTGTTCCCGCCGCAAGTGTAGAGTGCAGAGTGAAAAGTGAAGAGTGTAGAGTGAAGAGTGTAAGCGATTCTTAAGAATCGCTTAAGGTTGGCACGGCATACTGCCTTTGATATAATGGGAGAAAGGGAGGCGATGCGGATGCGGCTTCTGCTGGCGGAAGACGAGGAGGCTATGGCCGAGGCGGTTGTTGATTATCTTGAATATCACCACTATGAGGTGGACTGGGCGAACAATGGAATCGACGCGCTGGAACGGGCGCGGATGGGTGCTTATGACGTCCTGATCCTGGATATCATGATGCCGGGAATGGACGGGCTGACGGTGCTGCGCACCCTGCGGGGCGAAGGCGACACCACGCCGGTGCTGCTTTTGACCGCCAAGGGCGAAATCCGGGACAAGGTGCAGGGGTTTGAAAGCGGAAGCGATGACTACCTGACCAAGCCCTTTGCCATGGAGGAACTGCGGGTGCGGGTGGACGCGCTGACCCGGCGCGGAGGACAGAACTACCAGGGAGAGCAGGTTACCTTTGAAGACCTGGCGCTGGACAAGAACGGCTATGCCATCCGGTGCGGGGACAAGACCGTGTCCCTGAGCCACAGGGAATACCACCTGATTGAGCTGTTCATCCGGAACCCGCATATCTATTTCTCCGCGGATACCCTGCTGGACCGGGTCTGGGGCATGGACGCGGACGTGGAATACGGCACGGTGTGGGTGCACATCTCCGGACTGCGGAAGAAGCTGGAGTCCCTGGGCTCCCGGGCGGAAATCCGGTCGAAGCGCGGCGTGGGATACGCGCTGGAGGTCATTGAATGAAAAGATATTACCGCAACCGGATCATGCTCAGCGCCATGCTGTCCTTCCTGATCATCCTGGTGCTGACCGTGGGAGCAATCTGGTTTATCAGCTACCAGGCGATGGAAAGAAGCACGGATTCCTTTATCGACTCCAGGCTGGAGCCACGGGAGGAAAACGAAGGCGAAGGCGGACGCCGGTTTATGCAGGACGCGACGCCGGCTATGTTCGGCTACAACCCCGGAAGACGGAACATGCCCTCGGGTTTTTATGAGATTACCTTTACCCCGGAGGGGAAACTGGACCAGATCAACAAGCGCGGCATCGCGGAGGACGCGGACATCAGCGTACAGGAGTACGTGATGGATGCCGTGAAGAAGAACGTGGAGAAGGGCAAGGTCGGGTCCTATAAATTCGGCATCCGGCGGAATGAGGACGGATCCGGAACGATTATCCTGGTGGATAACTCCATCCAGCTGCACATGCTCTTTAACATGCTGAAGAACGCGGGCATGGTGGGCATCGGGATCTTCCTGCTGCTGATCATCGTGCTGTTCCCGGTCTCCGGCCGGATGGCGGAAATCTTCGTGCGCAACACGGAGCAGCAGCGGCAGTTCATCACCGACGCGGGGCACGACCTGAAGACGCCGGTGGCCATCGCCCGGGCGAACCTGGACGTGCTGGAACTGCGGGAAGGCAAGAACAAGTGGAGCGATAACATCCGGGCCCAGGTGGACCGGATGGAGCACCTGGTGCAGGATCTGATCATGATGGCCCGCCTGGATGAGGAACAGAACGAGCAGGCGCTGGACAGCATCGAGCTGACGGCAATGACAGAGGAGATCTGGCACGAATACCAGCCGTCGCTGAAGCAGAAGGGCATCACCGGAGAGACCGCGCTGGAGGAAACGCCGGCGGTGAAGGGCTCCGAGAACCTGATCCGGAGGATGTTCTGCCTGCTGATGGATAACGCGGTGCAGTATACGCCGGAGGGCGGAACCATCCGCCTGGAGGTAAAACCGGAGAAGAAAAAGAACCGGATTGTGCTGGCAAACTCCGTGACCAGCCTGCCGACGGAAAAACCGGAAAAGCTGACGCAGCGGTTTGTGCGGGGAGACAGCGCCCGGACCCAGAAGAGCGGCGGCTCCGGCATCGGCCTGGCGGCAGTGAGAAGGATCGTGGAGAAGCACAAAGGAAAACTTGTGATTGATTATCCGGATGAACACACCTTCCGGGTCACTGTGGAAATATGAGTTCGAAAAGAGACAGGGAACTGTCTCTTTTCTCGTTTTGGAAAAGTTGAGTTGAAAATGAAATATTTGACTTCGTCAAATGTGAAATGTGCTTCGCACATGAAATATCGGCCTGTGGCCGATGTGAAATATTCGCCGAAGCCGAATGTGATAGTTACTGCACTGCGTGGAAATGAAGAGGGAAGAGGGAAAAGTTACTTGGGCGGGTGGCATAATGGTTACATAAAATAAATGCAAGTAACGGTTACAAAACCAAGTAACTTGTAAACGTTTGCTGATGAAAAATGAAGTAATTAAGTGCATATACCAGGGGATGGAGAGGCAAATCAAAATACAGACAAAATACTACATATAAATAGGTATAGAGACTTCGTCACTTGACGCGCTTCTGGCATATGGTTACAATTGACATGTTCGTACATGTTTGTACTGTAACCAGAATTGTCCGGAGGGAAAACGGCTATGAGTCAGAAGAAGAGAATCGCCTGCCGTGTCCGATTCAAAGGGCTCGCCGCCATCATGGCTGCCCTTTTTCTGCTGCCCGGCGGTTTCGATGCCAGGGCGGAGGAGAGCCTGCCGACGCCGGTGCCGGAGTATATCCGGACTGCGGATGAGATTGTGATTGATGACCGGTATGATGAACTGTCCGCTTACAGCATCACCTTCCGGAACATGCAGGCTTATACCCCGGAGTGCTTCAACTACGCAAAGGTAACCGCGGCGGAGGAACTGCCGACAGCGGACGGCCGGGAGATGAACCGGTACCGGTTCGCGGATGATGCGGTGCTCACGATCCCCTGCAATACCACCCTGGAATACGGCAACAAGGATTTTGAATGCTACAAGCAGCTGCTGAATTATATGGACAACGCGGACGTTGCTCCCGGCAAACAGGCAAACGCTCCGTATCCGCTGGAAAACGCGATGGCACGCTGCGAAGCGATCTTCAAAACGCTGCATATCGACAACCTGGTGCTGGATCAGGCCGTTGCCCTGCCCTCCGATTCCATCTCCAACATGACCGATGGAATGAAGGTGTTTTATAACGAGACGGAGCCGGTGTGCTTTGACGCCTTCCCGGAAGAGATCGGCGTCTGGTACCTGGCCTTCCGGCAGGAACTGAACGGAATTAAATCCCTGGGAACCCCGCAGGTCCGGATTGCACTGACAGAAAAGGAAACGGCGCTGCTTGAACTGGATAAGGTGATTGATCACATCAACGATGATTATGAACTGGAAAACGGCGTCTGCTGGCTGGACGCCATCCGGGTGTTCTCCGCTTCCCATTGCGAAAAGACCGGCGGCGAATCCTATGAGATCAGCCGGATTAAGATCGCCTATGACTATGACCTGACGGACAGCAGCGCGCTGGATGCCAAGGCCTTCCCCTGCTGGCAGATTGAAGGACAGAGACCGGGAGTGGGAGCATTTAAAGAAGTGTATAGTATTCCGGAAGGAAGAAAGATGAAAGTGTTTTAAATTAATACTTAAAACTTAAAACTAGATCCTTCGGCTGCGCTCCCTTCGTACCCCTCCGCTTCGCTACCCCGGGGCTGCCGCCCGTTCTCCGCTGAGAAAGAGCCACTGGCTCTTTCTCCGGGCGCTTCGAACCCCAGGATGACATTTCACAAGGAAGGGAAAGGAAGGATATTATCCTTTCCTTTCCCGCGGCTGCGGCCGCAGGGTATAGCGGCAAGAGCCGTGACAGGGGGACAGACCCACAGTCACATTTTCTCCGAAAACAGTGACAGATCCGCATCCTCAATCAGCGCATTGCTCCCTTGGAACGGTCGCACTGCTTGTTTCGGATGACTCGTTCGGGTCGCTTTCTGCTTCGCAGAATAGCCCACTGGGCTACCGCTTCCCTCGCTCCCCCGCAGTCACACTCTTGCCGCTTCTGCGTTGTGGAGAAAGTAGTGAATCATATTCCACATAGAAACCTTCCTTTTGGGAATGTTTCTCTGTCTGTTTTCGTTGGATAGGCAGGTTACAAATCATACTCTGCGGAGGAACTGAAAATGAGGAAGATGAACGGCAAAAGGTTTATCCTGGGGCTGATGGCGCTGATTCTGTGCGTGACGGCATGTGCGCCGGCGCTTGCGTCAACGGGAGACCGGGTGCTGTTTTACAGTTCTGAACAGAATGGAAATGATGACGAAAAGATCCTGAACCTGTTCCCGTATGGAGAAGGGTTCGTTATTGCTGTCCAGAAGGGAAACGAGCAGGATATCCTGCGGTTTGAAAACACAGGAGCACAGCCTGAGACCTTTGTATGGGATGATCATGCGCTTAACGAAGAAGCGGCAGACGAGGCAACAGACTTTTATGCATCCGTGAGCAACTGGTTTTGCTGGCAAAATGAGCTCTATGCTTTGGTTTGTCAATCAACATACGATGAGGATTATGACCATACCGAGTTCTCTGTTCTAAAGGCCAGGATGGAAGAAAACCAGGTGACCCTGGAAAAGGCAGGCCTGCCCACGCTGGATCTGATCAGCCTGGTGAAAGGGGAAGAAGGAAGCGAGTATACCCAGAAGATTCTGAATCTGTTTGTGCTCGACGACAAACTGGTGATCCTTCAGGGGGAAGAAGAGATTGAAACACTGGCGGCGATCAGCCTCCGGGATGGATACTGCACAGAACTGGACGTGGATGAATACAGCGAGATTGTACCGGGATCGGAAGGGACTCTGCTGGTGACAAAGGCCGAATGGTCCGGCAGTGATAATACCGCTACTATACAGATCAGCAGCATGGATATTGACGGACGGAATGAGAAGCTGCTTGCGGAAATTCCCGGGTGCAGCAGTGAGATGATTGCCCCTTGCTATGATCCGGAAAAAGATACGCTGTATTTTGTCCGCAATGGGGAATTATGCGCCATGCCGCAGTTTGATCCGGAAAGAATTGAGACCGTGAATAGCTGTACCCGTGCAGGTGAAACAGCATATATGCTGCCGGGCGGCTTTATCCTGATGAAAACTACCGATTCGGTCATGATTAAGAATACCGATCCTGCGCAACGTGGCAGCGTTACCCTGAGGATCCGGAATGATGGCTGGGGCACAAACGTAATGTCCGAAACCGTCTATGATATGAACAATGTACGCGGTGACGTTTCTGTGGTATTGCAGGACGTCGATGAGGTGAAGATGGATATCCTGCAGGCTATGCTTACCCAGGACGCAAGTATCGATATCTATATGCTTCATTATGACAGCAATGAATTCAGCGCGCTGCGCAACCGTGGTTATTTGCCGGACCTGAGCGGGAATAAAATGATAGCTGAAAACATGAACCGGATGTACCCTTATCTGCAGGAAGCAATGAAACAAAATGGGGAAATCATCGGTGTGCCTGTATATTTCAGCAGTGGTGTGATTGGGGTCAACGAAAAACTGTGGGAACAGATTGGCGGAACGGAGGAAGAACTGCCGAAGACCTGGAGCCAGTTCTTTGACTGGATTAAGACTCTGCCGAAACGGTTAGAGGGCAAGGATGTATCGTTTATCGGAGGGACTGACCGGGCATATTTCCGTGGAGAAATCCTGCATATGTTGATGAATCAGTATGAGGTGCTGATGGAACGCAAGGGCGAAAAGGATTATGCCTTCAATAGCCCTATGATGTGTGATCTTGTACAGCAATTGAACGATGTGGACTTTGACGCACTACGTGTATCAGATCACTGGTATTGGGAAGAAGACGATACATATGAAAATCCGGAAGCAATGAAAGCCCCGCTTCTGCAGATTGGAACATCCACATTGATGGCCGGCCAGAACGAGTTTACTCCGATGGCACTAAGACTGATGGAAGAAGAGGAAGCGGTGTTGCCGGTGGAGATGCACGTTGCGTTCCTGAACCCTTATTCAACTCATCAGGAAGAAGCAATTGAGTTTCTGGCATTGGCCATGGAAAACCTGGATCCGTATGACACATATACTGCATATGCTGATACGACAGAACCGCTTCGTTATCCTGATTATGTGGAAGATATGAAATGGTATAGCGATTTTATTGAAAGTATGAAAACAAAAAGGGATGCGGCTAAAGGTGAAGAGCGGGAAGAGATAGAGAAGACGATTGAAAACCTGGAGAAAAACCGGCAAGAGGATGAACAAAATTTATGGCAAATCAGCTCACGGATGATTGATCGTTATCAAAAGTGGCAGAACTTGTATAAGGTCCAGGGATATACTTTTTTCAATGATTTGTTTACAGCGGATAATGATGAGGAAAGAAACGAGGAGTTTGAGGAAATATTCCGTAATATGGAAAACGCAAAGATGAGTCCTGAAGAATTGCTGGAGACAATAGATAAAAAGGTACGGATGATCAGGATGGAAAACAACTAAGAATGCATAATGCATAATGCATAATTACTGCGGCTGCGGCCGCGGAGGAGATTCTTCGACGCGCCCGCAGGCGGGCTTGCTCAGAATGACAATGTGGAGGCTGCGGAGAGAAGGAACGTGACAGTAGGGACAGTTCCGCAACCTCAATCGTCGCACTGCTCTCTTGGAGCGGTCGCATTGCTTGTTTCGGTTGACTCACTCACCTCGTTTTTGCCTTCGGCGAATGTCCCACAGGGGCACCTCTCGGATTGTTCCCCAACTGTCACGTTCCTTTGGAATGATGACAGTTGGTCTGTCCCTCTGTCACATTCCGCCAGGCACGGTGGGGGCTTGACGTTAATAACGTGCATGAGCAGTAAACGAAAACGGGATGCTTCATCACCAATCCAATTATGAATTGTGAATTATGAATTGGTACAACATTCCCGCTCCCTTACGAAAACGTAAGGTTAAAGTCACGTGAAAGTAAGGTTCGTTTGGTATTCTGTTATTGGAGCGAGGGCAGATCGTCACCTTCGATCCTTTGGGGGGCAGCTTGTGTAACGGGTTGTCCCGTTCGTTTTGTTTGAAAGTTTTGTGAAAATTATTGACAAACGATAATTAGGTGATATTATGATTATCGCAAAACAATAATTACGCAAAACGGGAACAGGACGTAAAGATGACTGTACAACAGTGCAATTCATTGACGGTAAATGACAGGCATGATACAATTTAAAGGTTAAGAAAGGGATTTGAGAAAGCAGGATATATATAGGCGCGAGCCGACAGATGTACGGAACACGGAATGCAAAATACAAAGAAAAAACAATGCAAACGTCCGGAAAATCTGTCATAAACTGTGGTCTAAACCGTCTATATATAATGGGTATGCATTTTACGGAGGGAAGTTGTTTATGAGTAAACGCATATGCATGCTGTGTGTCGGGGTGATGCTCATCATCCTGATGCTGCTGGCCGGAAGCGCCGTGCTGGCTGAAGACGCGGCAACGCCGACGGATCTTGAACCGACGGAACCGGGCGTGGGAGATATCGGTGAGCCGACATCCACCGACCTGCCGGAGTTTGAAGTCGAAGGCGACGTTCTGGTCAAATGCAACAGCGAGGCATTCAGCGTCAAAGTACCGGACGGCGTGCGGGTCATCGGCCCCAACGCCTTTAAAGGAAAAGAAAAGCTGCAGAGCGTGGTGCTGCCGAACTCTGTGGAGATCATCAGCCCAAACGCTTTTGCGGATTGTAAAAAGCTGAAGCTGGTTGTCCTGAACGATGAAACAAAGCTGAAGGAAATCGGAAGCAAGGCCTTCCTGAACTGTAAAAAGCTGAACCTGCAATTCATTCCGGAAGGCTGCAGCGTGGCGGAAGACGCCTTTGAAGGCGTGGACGCGGCGGTAACGCCGACGCCGGTGCCTGAAACGCCGACACCAACCCCGGCCCCCACAGATGAGGGAACCACCCCGGCGCCCACGACGCCGACGCCCACTCCGACCCCGACGCCTACACCGACGCCGACTCCTGAAGTGACGCCGGACCATAAGCCGCCGGAACCGGAACCGGAAGAACCCACAGAACCGGAAGTACCGGATGAACCGGGCGGTGGTGGCGGCGGAGGCTTCCGCGGAGGATCCTCCGGGCCGAGAATTCCCCACAGCAAGAACAAGGAACCCATCGGACCGGACTACGACCTGCTGGACCTGAAGGAACTGGACAAGAAGCAGGATGACGTGATGAACCAGCTGACGCTGGGGAAGGAAACCCTGGCGCTGGCCCTGAACCGGACCGCGGACAGCGAAACCGGAGAAGGCTTCACGGTCACCGGAATGGACTGGCGGAAGGAAGAGGAAAGCGAACAGATCGATACCCTGATCCTGACGGCGGCAAATCCGGAAGAGGGCAAACAGAACGTCTGGAGCATGAACGGTGAAGTGCTCCGGAAGATGAACAAGAGCGGAATTGATCACCTGGTGCTCCGCAGCGGAGACCAGATCGCCGTGATGGAAACGGAAGGCTTCCTTGCCGGCTGGAGCTATGACGAGATGAGAAGCCGCGGAACCGCGAACAGGCGGTTTGAATACGAAATCGGCATCGGCGGAGATGCCCCGGCTGTCTGGCAGGTAGAGGTTGAAGGAAAGACCTATGAGCTGACCACGGACGAACACGCGGGAATCTTTATGACGGGCGTATACAGCGGCCCGGCGGGCGCGCTGGATGAACCATATGACCAACTGTTTGCCACAAAGTGAAAGGAGTGGACGGGATGAAAAAGGTATTCGCGATACTGATGGCCCTGGTGCTGGCGCTGGGAGGAACCGCGCTGGCAGAGACAGAGCTTTCCTATGAAGGGAAAGTGGTTGCAGGAGAAACAATCCCGGTTGCCGCGCCTTTCGGCGGACGGATGGGAGAAGTGCCGCTGCATAAAGGCGACCCGGTTCAGGAAGGCGACACGCTGGCAACCATTAAAACGACGCTGAACTACGCGCCGGTGGAAGGCACCGTGACCGGTCTGTATGTGGCGGAAGGCGACAACACCGAGGATATCAACACCCGGTATGAAGCCTCCCTGTACATTGAGCCCACCCGTAAGTACACGGTGGACGCGACCAGTGAGAAAGCTTTCAACACCAACGACAACTACTTCATCCACCTGGGCGAGCGGGTTTACCTGAAGTGCACCCAGGACGGCACCCACGAAGGTACCGGCATGGTCACCAAGCTGACCGAAACCGGATATACCATCGAGGTGACCGGCGGAGAGTTCTACCTGGACGAGAAAGTCTACGTATACCGGGATGAGAAGTACAGCAAGGAAAAACGCATCGGCAAGGGCACAGTGAAACGTGCCGCGGCGGTTCCGGTAAAGGGCGCCGGCAGCGTGCTGAGACTGCACGTGAAGAGCGGCGACTTTGTGGAACGCGGCGAGCTGCTGTTTGAAACTGTGGAAGGCGTGCTGGACGGCTACTACGCACCGGACAACACGGTCAAGAGCCCCGTAACGGGCGTTATTGAATCCGTGGAAAAGAATCCGGGCGATACCGCCGCCAAGGGCGACACCCTGGTGAAGATCGCGCCCACCAAGAGCTTCCAGGTCGAGTTTGACGTGCCTGAAGAGGACCTGTTCCTGCTGGAAGAAGGCGCGCCGGTCGAAATGGAACTGCGCTGGGACAGCTCCTCGGAGAAACTGTATACGGGCAAAATTGTTTCCATTTCCAGAATGAATGAAGACCCGAAGGAAGGCACAGACAAGAAAGTCTACAAAGCCTATGCCTCTTTCGAACCGGACGAAAGGATCCGGCTCGGCATGAGCATGCTGATCTACCTGAATGAAGCAGCGCCGGCCGAAGAAACAAATACTGCGGAGGAACCTGAAGAATGATGAACCCCAAAGGTAAGAAACTGGTCCTGTGTATTTTGTCCCTGATTCTGTGCATTACGGCCTGCGCGCCGGCGTTCGCCTCCACCGGAGACCGGGTGCTGCTGCATCAGTCCACCTCGGATGAAAGCGTTAATTTCTATATTCAGTCGGTGTTTCCGAATGGAAACGGACTTTACATCATTGCCCAGGAAGGCAATGAGCAGCAGATCCTGCGGTATGCGGATGTAAACGCGGAACCGGAAGTCTTCACGATGGATGAGAAACTGCTTAACGGCGGCGGAGAAGAAGACGAAGACGAAGAAGACGACGCGGAAGCTGAAAATGACGCGGACGATGAAGAATATGACGAAAACGAAGGCGAAGGCAGCGGCGAAAGCACCTACTCCTGGATAAACAACTGGTTCTGCTATAACAACGAAGTGTACGCGTTGCTGAGCCAAGAGACTTACAATGGCGAAACCAGCAAGGTGGAGCCAGTTGTCAAGCATGCGAAACTGGAAAACGGCCAGGTGATCCTGGAAGAAAGCGACCTGCCGGAGCTGGATCTGTCCTGCCTGATTGTGGACCAGGATGATTATCAGTACCTGAAGGGGATTGATAAGGTCCTCCAGTATGAAGACAAGCTTGTGATGGCTGTTTACGGTGATGGCGCTGAAATGCTGGAAGTCATCGATATGCAGGATGGAACATTCACTGAAATTGAGCTTGGAGATGATTTCGGCGGGGAAATCGTTGCGGGACCGGAAGGCAGCCTGCTGGTAACCCACGTTGAATGGAATGACACCGATTATACCACCACGGTCCGTATCAACCGACTGGACCTGGAAAGCCGGGATGAAGAGCAGCTTGCGGAACTGAGCGGACTTACCGACAGCAGAATTGCACCCTGCTATGATCCGGATAAGGATACCCTGTACTATGTCTGTAATGGAGAACTGTGGGCGATGCCGCAGTTTGACGCTGAACGGATAGAGTCTGTGAATGACTGCCAGGGAACTGGCGAAAGAATGTTTATACTGCCGGACGGCTTTGTACTGGTCAATACGTATAACAGCGTGGAAGTGAAGAATACCGATCCCACCAAGCGGGGCACCATCAGGCTGCGGATCCGGGACCAGGGCTGGAGCGATGCCCTGGGCGAAGCCATCTATGAAATGAATAACACCCGGGGAGACATTTCCGTGATCCGGCAGCAGGACTGGAGCAGCCAGAACAATGTGCTGCAGGAAATGATGAACCGGGACGGAACTATTGATATCTATGTGATGCAGTATGACGGGAATGAATACAGCGCACTGCGCAACCGTGACTACCTGACGGATCTGAGCGGGAATGAGAAGATCGTCGCGAACCTGAACCGTATGTATCCCTATGTTCAGGAAGCCATGAAGCAGAATGGCAAAATCACCGGTATTCCCGTCGGCTTCACCGGAGAAGTCCTCGGCATTGATATGAACGTATGGAAAGAAATCGGCGGAACCGAGGAAGAACTGCCGAAGACCTGGAACCAGTTCTTTGACTGGGTGGAGACAATACCGGAGCGCGTGGATGGCAGGGACGTTTGTTTGATCGAGAAATATGAAGACCGTGTATATGTCCGGGCGCAAATCCTGCAGATCATCCTGAACCAGTATGAAGCCTGGAATGAAAGCAAGGGAGATAACAGCTATGCTTTTGCTTCGCCCATGATGTGCGACCTTCTCAGCCGTCTGAACAACATGGATTATGACGCGCTCGAGATTCCGGAGCATCAGGACGAAGAAGAAATGGACGAGGAAGACGGCTACCTGTATAACGGGGATGAAGAGTATAAGCGGCCGATCCTGCAGCTTTATACTTCTCCCGTGATGAACGGCGACAACTATTATGAGCCGCTGCTCCTGGGCTTCGCGGAAGATGAGGATCCGGTAATCCCGGTAAGAATCTGCGCGGCATTTGTGAATCCCTATTCAGAGCATCCGCAGGAAGCCATGGAATTCCTGGCATTGGCCATGGATAACCTGGAACTGTATTACAGCTATGACGCCTATACAGATAAAACCGAGCCGGTTCGTGATCCTTATTACGAACAGAACCGCAAATCGAATGAAGAACACATCGGCAAACTGAAGAAAAAGATTGAAAAGACCGATGACGATGAAGACAAACAGATGCTGGAGCAGGAACTCAAGAGCATGGAAGAGTACCTGCAGGAAGCGGAAATGAGATCCTGGCGTATCAGTGCTGAGCAGGTCGAGAAATATCAGAAGCGGAGCAACTGGTTCAGGGTCAAGGGTTACAGCTTCTTCAATGACCTGTTTGGCGACGGAAACGATGAAGAGAGCTACAACGATTTCTATAAAATGTTCTACAGCAATGAAAGCGCAAAGATGGAACCGGCAGAACTGCTGGGCAAACTGGACCAGAAAGTCCAGATGATCCGGATGGAGAGAAACTACTGATCACCATCCTGCGGCTGCTGTAAAAAATCATTCGAAGAACAATTAAAAAATCAAAGTTTCAGTACCCAATCGTGTACCTGGGAGAGGATTTCTGCGGCAAAAAACAACAGGACGGAGCCTGTTAAATAAGGGGAGGAAGATAGTATGAAACACCAGATCGGTAAAAAGTTGATCCTGTGGCTGGCAGCATTGATGCTGCTTGTAACCTCCTGCGCTACAGCTTTCGCATCGCCGGGAGACCGTACGCTAAAACACGTTTCTACCGTGAATTATGATGCCTATGACAGCAATGATCTTGTTTTCAGAAGCGGGGATGGTTTCTGTGTTATCACATCAAATGATACGGGAAGATATTTGCTGAAATACGCGGATACCGAGTCGGAACCTGAAAAATTTGTTATTGAGGAATACAATCGCGACTCCTGGGATGAAGAGGAAGAAGACGGAGCCGCCGCTGAGGAACAGGTAACCGGCGAGACCGCTGAAGCTGGTGAACCGGATGCCGAAAAGGCGGTGGATGGAAAGCCAGAAACCGCTGAACCGGCAGTTGACACTGAAGCTGAATCCGAAGGACAGCCGGCAGTTGAAGGTCTGCTGAACTGGGATGACATTGACTGGTCGGATGAAGCCCTGAACTCCGAAGATATGCCGGAAGGCTTCATGGACGGGGAAATGTATGAATATGTGCCTGAACCCTACGTCAACACTTGGATTGGCTGGAACGGAGAACTCTATGGCATCGGGGTTACAGAAACCTGGGATGATGAAATCCAGCAAAGCCATGTCGAAGGCATTAAGCTTCAGCGTATCCGGTTTGAAGACGGCAAAGTCATCAAAGAGGATACGGAATACCCGGACTGGGATCATGAAATACTGCTTGAAGCCCTGGAAATGGACGGTTATTTCTACCTGAACGACTACGTCGTTTCCGGAGACTTGTTAATGATATTATCCTGGGGAATGAACGGCCAGAAAATCGTTACGGTTAACCTGAAGACCGGCAGCGTTTCATCAATAGAAGCAGGAGAAAACACTGTCGCATTTACAGCGGGACCGGATGACACCCTAATCCTGGCCAGTTATGACTGGGAAACCCAGAAGAATACGATCGTCCGGAAGAGCCTGGCCGATGGAAAAGATGAAGTCATTGCGGAATATGAAAAAGGCGCTCAATCCATGGGCCTTGGTTATGAGAAGGACACGGATACGCTGTACATGGTCAGGAACGGTGAACTGTGGAAAGCTCCGCTGGCGGACGCGGCCAATGCGGTGGCAGTCAATGACTGCCCGCTGACAGACTGTTCAATCGTACCGATGGGGGATGGCTTTGTTCTGCTCTGGAACAGAAACAACATCCTGCTCCGGAACACGGACCCGACGGTTCGCGGCACGATTGCGCTGCACGTTGAGGACAATACCGGCTATAACGAGACCATGGCTGAAACTGTGTTTACCCTGAGCGAGAAGCGGGGCGACCTTTCCGTTATTGTTAACCAGCGGTATGACTGGCGTGACAGTTCCACTGTCCTGCAGGATATGATGAACAAGGACAGCGGAACGGATATCTATGTGCTGCCGTATGATGGAGCTAATTTCAACGCGCTTAAAAACCGCGGATACCTGGCGGACCTGGGCGATAACGCGGAGATTGCCAAGTATGTAGACCGGATGTATCCCTATATCCAGGACGCTTTGAAAGTGGACGGAAAGATCATCGCCGTTCCGATCGGACTGAACGGATACACATTCGGTATCAGCTATAAGGCATGGAAGAAGATCGGCGGTACCGAAGAGGAACTGCCGAAGACCTGGGATCAGTTCCTTGACTGGATGGAAAAGCTGCCGGAGCGGCTTGAAGGAACGGAAATTTCCATCTGCAATGATACCTATGCGGCGGATTCGCTGTCCGGCATGTTCATGGAGACTGTAATGCATCAGCATCAGATGCGGATGGAAAGCAAGGGAGAAGAAGTTGTGTTCAATACGCCTGAGATGAGAAAGCTGATTGAGCGCATATACAATATGGATTTGAAATCACTGGGCATGAAATCCTGGGAGGATGAGGATAACACCGGCGGCTATATTTCGTATGATGACTCTGCCATTATCAGCAGTTATACAACACCTCCGATGGGAGAGCAATACTCAGGCGGCGGATATCCCATTGCCCTGAGCCTCGCAGAGGATGAGGAACCGATTGTGCCGGTGCAGCTCTACGTCGCGTGCGTGAATCCCTTCTCTGAACATGCCAAGGAGGCCAAGGAGTTCCTGGCACTGGCCATGGAAAACCTGCAACTCATTGCAGAGTATACCTTCTTTGCCGATAAGACAGAACCTCTCCGTTATTCATCTTATGAGGAAGACAGAAAGAGAACGGAAAAATACCTGGAAGAAGCAAAGAAATACCGTGATGAGGCTGAGGAAGGCGAGGACAAGATCTACGCTGAAGACTCCGTGAAAATGTGGGAAGAACAGCTCGAACAGATGGAAGACTATTCCTGGCAGATGAATCCGGAAACGATTGAACGCTACCAGAAAATCCTTCCCGCGTGCAGGGTGCTGGATCATGATTTCATGCAGGAAATCCAGAGTACTGTCAGTGAACAAGATGAACAGTTGATGAAGGAGTACACTGGTGATAATATGGATATTGAGAAGATTCTCAGCTTCTATGACCAGAAGATTCAAATGATCCGGATGGAAGGGAAATGATTCCTTTTGTATAAGAAATTTCGACTGGCATGGCCGTTCCTGCTGCCGGGACTGGCGGGATTGCTGATTTTCTACGGGATCCCGTTTGTGGGCGGAATCTGGTACAGCGTGACAGACGGTAAAGTCCAGAACGCGTTTGTAGGGCTTGAGAACTACATCTCAGTCTGGAACAACACCATGTTCCAGATGGGCCTGAAAAACACCATGGAGCTGTCCCTGATCTGCGCGCCGCTGCTGTTCCTGCTGTCCTTTGTGCTGGCAGCAGGACTGCACCGGATCCGCCCGGCCGGCGGGTTCTTCCGCTCCAGCGTGCTGCTGCCTTACCTGATGCCGTCATCGGCCATTCTGCTGATCTGGCTGATATGGTTTGATTTCCGTGGACCGGTGAACCGCCTGCTGGCACAGTTTGGCGCTGAACGGATTGACTGGCTTATTGGGCCGGAAGCCCGTATTCCGGTCATCCTGCTGTTCCTGTGGAAGAACCTGGGCTTCTGCGTGGTCATCTTTATGTCCGCGCTGCAGTCTATTCCGGAATCGCTGTATGAATACGCGACGCTGGAAGGCGCTTCCTTTATGAAACAGACCTTCCGGATTACCCTGCCGCTGGCGGTGCCTTCCGCCTTCCTGGTGGGTATCCTGTCCTTTGTGAACGCGTTCAGGATTTTTAAAGAAGTCTACTTTATTGCCGGCGCCTATCCGAATGAGCCGCTTTTGTACACGCTCCAGAACTACATGAGCAATATGTTCAACCAGCTGAGTTATCAGAACGTGACAACAGCTGCCTATATCTTTGCTGTGATCGTGTTCGTGCTCTTCGGTGTGCTCTTCCTGAGCCAGCGGTCAGCGCTGAAACGGCTGAACGGAGGCGATTGAGAAAATGAGTAATCAAAAAGGCTTCCGGATCTGGCTGGCCAGGATTGTGCTGACGCTGTTTGCGGTGATTATCCTGCTGCCGATGGTACAGACCTTCCTGTATTCCTTCTCTTCCATACCGGAAATGCAGGGACTGATGGACACACGGGGAAAGAGAACCGAAGAAACATGGATGGACCTGCACCTGTCACCCCATAAAATCTCGCTGGGACAGTATGAGCAGGTGCTGGTAAAGGATGAGGAGATCCTGCGTTTCTTTACCAATTCCGTTGTCTATGCGGTGGCCATTCTGCTGGGGCAGGCCTTTGTGGTCCCGGCGATGGCATTCGGACTGAGCAAGTTTAAATTCCGCGGACGGGAAACACTTTTTTTCATGATCGTGATGCTGATGCTTCTGCCCTTCCAGGTGACGATGGTGCCGAATGTGCTGACGCTTCGGTTCATGGGGCTACTGGATACGGCGTGGGCTGTGATCCTGCCGATGCTTTTTGCTCCGTTCTTTATTTTCCTCATCCGTCAGTTTATGATTTCCCTGCCGGATGAACTGCTGGAAGCGTCTTCCATAGACGGAGCCGGCCCGTTCCGCTCCTTCCTGTGGATTGTGCTGCCGGTTTGCCGGCCAGTATTGGGCGCGGCGGCAGCGCTTTCCTTCGCGGAGAGCTGGAACCTGGTGGAACAGCCGCTGACGTACCTGAGCAAAAGCGAAACGCTGATGCCGCTGTCTACACGGTTTAACCAGATGATGGCAGGGAACCAGGGATATGAGTTTGCCGGCGCGGCGCTGTACATTCTGCCCGCACTGCTGATTTACCTGTTCTTCCAGGAGGATATTCTGGCCGGGATTCAGCTGACGGAAATGAAATAAGAGGCTAGCCTGAGAGGCGGAAAGGTCTGATGAGGATATGACACTCAAAAAATTCGCTCTGCGGGGAATGATCGTGCTTGCGGTAGTGATTGCACTGTGCGTGCTGTTTTCCGGTACATTCCGTTCGCTGACCACAGCGAAAGTGACTAAGGCGGACGTAAAAAACGGCAAACTGGAGACAGCAACCGTGCTGATGGGGAAGGTGGTTTTCCCGGAAGAAGAGGAAATCACGATCCAGGTTCCGGACGACCTGAGCCTGACGGTTCAGCGGCTGTATGTCACGCCCGGTGAGCAGGTTAAAAAAGGTACCAGATTGATGGCCGCGATGGTGACAGACGGGGATAAAAAACTGGCTGAACTGCAGGAAAAATATGACAAAGCCCGGGATACGCTGGACAACTGGGACCGGAAGCACGGGGAAATCAGGCTGAGCCGCAATGAGGAAGCCTGGATGAATGCCTACACTGCCGCCAGGACAGCGGAAGACCAGGAGTTGGAGCTCCGGCATGCCCTGATGGCGAACCTGGGGCTTTCCAATGCAAACGACCTGAATGAAACAACGGTCAAGAAAGCTGCCAAGGCTGCCAAGGACAAGGGTGACAAGAAAGCCGCCCAGGCGATCCTGGAGGAGTACAATAACTGGCTGACGGCTAAAAACGCGATGACCGACGCGCAGAAGAAACTGAAAAGCCTGGATCGGTATGCCGTAGAGGATTCGGTCTGGACCACGCTGCAGGAAAAGAATACAACGATCAAAGAAAAAGAAGAGATCGAAGACAAGATGATGGCTATCCGTCAGCTGCAGAAACAGGTGGCGGAGATCAGCGCTCCCCATGACGGCTATGTGATTGAAGTAAAGACCCAGAAGGACGCCGTGATCAACGGCGGAGAGACGGATCTTTTCCTGATTACTCCGGAAGGCAAAGACCCTGTGCTGCGCGCGGAACTGACAGATAGAAGAAAGACAGTCCAGAAGGGCGCGGTGGTTTCCGTTCCCATCGATGAATGGATGCGTGTGGAAACAAAGGTGATTGCGACCGGCCTGACAAAATCCGGCGAGCCATATGTGGACGTCAAAATACCGGAGGACCTGACCGGCCGCATCAGCCGCATGGTGAGGGAAAACGAAGAAATCAAAATGAAAGCGACGGTCCGTGCGAAGGACAGCTCCACTTTGATTCCGAAGGCAGCAGTGCGCGGAAGTGGCGAGAATAGTTATGTTTATGTGGGAGAGGCTCATCAGTCCCTGTTCGGGGATACCCGTTACGAGGTGAAAGAAGTCAAACTCAAAGTGCTGGGTGAAAATGAAAAAACCGTTTCAACGGATAACAACGAGCTGACCTGGAGCGGTCCTGTCATATATCTGGAGGACAGGGAAATCGCAGAAGGTTCTTATGTGATGTTGCGCGACGGTAAGGAGTAAGCAGGAATGGAACGAAAATTCCGGTTTTCATTTTTACTGCTGGTGGGAATCCTCCTGCTGGGCGCGGGCCTGATTGGCCTGACCACAGTACCGGATGTGCTGCAGTATGCCTTCCTTCCCTCCTCAGTGAGCAATACGGAAACCATGCTGCCGGCGGAAACCACGGAGGATGATTCGTCCATTGCCGCTGAACCGGCTAATAAGAAGCCTGCAGTGTCCACCACGCCCCTGTATGACCTGTATATAAAAGCGGCTGAGAACATGGGTGAATTGTTCCCAAAGCTGACGATGCATGGCGTGAAGGCAGGTGTGAGCCTGGAGGTTGAAGGAATAGAACCACAGAGCGTTTACCTGTACTCACTTGGACCGCACTGGAACGAGGTCTATTATCCGAATGTCGTGAAAGGCCGGATCCTTGGCACTACAGACGCGGAAGAGGCACTTGAGGTTGTTGTGCTGGATGAAGAAACCGCGTTTAAGTTTTTCCGGGACGTGGATCCCATTGACCAGCTGGTGACCTACGGCGGGAAAAAGCTGGAAGTGGCGGGCGTGGCCCCGCACAGCAAAAAGCTTGGTGAAACAGGAGACTTCGCGGCCTGGGTTCCGCTGGATCAGTTGACAGACGCTGACCTGCTGATCCTGTCCGCACCGGCAAAATCCGGAGATCTGTTCCCCGCGTTCAAAAAATACGCGGAGAGCGTATGTGGCAAGGGGACGGCAATCGACCTGTCCCAGGAAAAATTCCGGGCATTGATGCCGCTGGTACTGGTTCTGGTGATCGTGGTCATCTGGCTGATGAAGCGCTGGATCCGCCGCCTGACAGGCTTTATCCGGGTTCAGGTGGAAAAGATCAGGGTGGAAAGGCAGCACAGCTACCCCAAGAAGCTGATTCCTTATGCCGCCCTGCAGATGCTGCCGGTTGTGCTGCTGATTGTGCTGACGATCGCGGTTTGCTTCGGGGTGGCTGTGGTTGCCATGAAACCGATGCAGATCTTCCCGGAATGGGTTCCGGAGACGCTGGGTGAATATGAGCCCTGGGTCGCCAGATTCTGGCAGCTGGTGAATGTATCAGCTCAGCCCATCACCATGAAGACGCCGGAGCTGGCGGAAGTGCAGTTCTGGAGCAGCCTGATCCTGTGGGGAACCTTCGTGATCCTCCTGCGGGCCGCAAAGAACACACTGACAGGGTTCTTAGGAGAAAAAAAAGAAAGCTAAAACATCGGAATTGTATTATGTAAATAATACTTTGTGTCGTTGTTATGTAACGAAAAGGAAGGGCTTCTCTGTTATCTAAACCTCAAAGGTTTACGTGACAGAGGGCCTGTTTTTTATGGAACAAACAGGAATTGATGAAAAAACACCTACGCAAACTATGAATGTGATGCATATTTTGTTTAATATGCTATGATTCTTTTTTGTGTGTCAACAAAAAGAGTGATTAAAAGAATTCAGGGAATGAAGTGTTACACGCATTTATTATCGATAGAAATGCAAATAAGTATATGATTATTTGCATGAACGGGATGATTTTACTGAGATTATACGTCAATTGTATGAAAGGGTTTTTATGGCGCCAAATAAAAACCACACTAAGGTGCTGGAAGGGAGGGCAGAGAATCAAAACAGCACGATATCGCATGTCTACACAATTATAATAACAAAATAGGAACAATGATGCTTGAGAAAAAGGAGAAAAATATAATGAAAACTAAAGCATGGTTTATGGTGCTAGCTGTTATTATGTCTTTATTTGTATTATGTACCTGTGCACTCGCTGATAGTTGGGCACCAGCTGATCCAAACTGGAATGTGGACAAGTCTAAATTGGAGACTTCTTATAATTTAACTAAAACGTATAAATACAATACATCTAAGATATGGTACAGCGCCAAATCGACAAAATGGACGGCATACAAAAGATTAACTTCCAGTTTTAAGCATTATAAAGGAGAATCTAATCAGACTAGAGGTATGTCGACATCTTATACTCATACATTCCAGGGTTCATTCTCTGGGAAGGATGGAGGTTTGATTAAGAATTACGGTATTAATTTGGGGTATTCTTATTCTTTTAGTTCTACAAGTACAGTTAGTGACAGTATTAGTGCAACACTTAAGGATGGTTGGTACTATTATGGTCAGCGGGGGAAGACGAAGGACTTCAAATATTTAGTTCATAAGGAAACATATAAAAAGAATTCTAACGGAAAATATGTCCTCGAAAAAACTGATCCCGATCAGGTGTCCAAAGCAACTTTGCTTGATCCGGCAACATATTGTACATGGGTATATGATTGCCCGATTGATGACTAATGCTTAAGGCAGGAGCGGGGATCGGCATGATACTGGTTCCCGCTCCTGTAAAAGGATATAAGGATATGACTATAGAAAAACAATGGTATTGACAGGGAGTGTAATCATGAAAAGGATTGGTCGGATATTTTGCCTGATTGCTTTGGTCTGTCTATGTATTTCATTCCTTTTGTCTTCTGCCCTTGGTGAAGCAGTGGAGTTTTATTATCAAGCACAATCCAGTTATAAGATAACAGTACCTTTCAGCGAAACAGAGCAATTTCCTTTTTTTGTGGATGTACCTATTACTATTATTTATGCTGGTGAAGACAAATATAGTGATCTTTTGTATGCAAAATCAGATTATACGATTGGAAATGATGTAATATTACATGGTGAAAATATTGAAATGTTGACCGGGAATAAAATACAGGTAAGCCAACAAAAACTATCGGATTATAATCTGGATGATCATTATTATGATGTATTGACAGCTAAATATTGCGAACAAGAATTACATAACGTTGATAAGAAGACGCTGCATGATAATAAGAATAAGATAAGACAATGGATTTCTTCATATGCTGATAAGAGTTATATACTAATGATCGATATGTATATTTATAAGGGCGTTACAGAAGACATTCGTATAGACAGCATGGATCTTCCTGAACTGAATATTTCTCTTCGTTTTGATGATATGGCTATTGAAACAATGGATATCCCTAATGATGTAATTGTTGATAATATGGAGAGTGTTATCGATTTTACCTCAGCAAATGGTATCCTTAAATGTAATACCATATGTAAATCTGGGTTTACATTTATAGATGGAGATGCAATTGTAGGATTGAAGCAAATTTGTATGGAATCAGCGAATGACGTTAGTGTGGTAGTTAATGCTGATAATTATGCTGAATATGCTGAATTGTTGGGAAATGAAGGCTATGAGGAGCAGAAAAAAACAAATATTCAGCCAGGAGAAAGTTTTAGTTTATGTTTTGAATACATTCTATCTGAAAAAGAAGAAGAACTATACGATAAAGACTCTATCCTCATGAGCTATATTGTTAAGGCTGTTGATGACAAGGGACAAGAACATTGGACATTTGGATATAATGCGTATATGTTGGATCCGGCTTACTTGATTTATCGCGTTATGCCAAAGTAAGCCTACAGGATTATGAATTAATAGTGGGAAGTTATCAGATCTTTCTACGGGCCGCAAAGAAAATCCTGACAGGGTTCATTGTCAAAAAAAGAATGACCCCGGTAAGAATGTGAGACAGAGTGGGAGAAAGCAAAATGCTTTCTCCCATTTTTTGGATGACTTGTAATTTTTGTATCCAATCTATATAATAGAGATGTAACACAACCCTGAGCAGAGCAAAACCGAAAAGAACGGAAGAGGGCGGATCTGTATGAGAAGCGCGAAAGTGATCATTGCTGTGGCCCTGGTTCTGATGCTGCTGTGCGGAACAGCGGCTGGTGAAACCTGGCGGGCGGCAGAAGAAGATTATCCGATGTTTGAGACGCTCCTGGAGCGGCTGGAAACAGAGGAAAGGGATAAAGTCAAGGCGGATCGGGAGGAACTGGATTATATCCTGGAAATGATCCACCTGAAGAGCGCGGAGGAGTACGAAGTGGGCCGCGCGATTGTGGACCACTGGTACGGATCGGTAAAGAACAGCAATTACCGCAGATTTGCCTACAGGGGAGAAGAAACGGCCACGCCGCTGGAACGGAGCGGCCTTGATTTCAGCGGAAAGCACGCCTTTGTGGTGCTGGGATACCAGCTGCAGGACGGAGAGATGACCGAGGAGCTGAAGGGCCGCTGCAACGCGGCAGCCGCGGCTGCCCGGTCCTTCCCGGAATCGCTGGTGATCTGTACCGGCGGCGCTACGGGCCAGAGAAACTGGGAAAACCATACCGAAGCCGGGGAAATGAAGATGTACCTGGCGCGGGACTGCCATATCGACGCGGACAGGATCCTGACGGATGAGCAGGCGCAGACTACGCTGGAGAACGCACAGAATGTTTTCCTGATCCTGAAGCAGCAGGGCATCGAGAAGATCACGCTGGTGACCTCTGATTATCACCAGATGTGGGCACAGATCCTGTTCAATGCTGTGGCGGCAATCTGGAAAGCCCGGACAGGAATGGAAGTCAGCATTGTGGGCAACTACAGCTATACCGTGCGACCGGGAACAAAATCCACGGGAGGCGGAATAAGTGCGCTGAGAGTACTATTGAGAGAAGGAATCACGGTTGAACCGTGATTCCTTCCAATGAATAATGAATACTGAAAACTTAAAACTTAAAAATGGTGGAAAGAACTGCTTCCGGAAGGAAGCAGTTTTCAGTATTAAAATGCGGGGGAGAAGTGAGAGGCTGTCCCTGCTGTCACATGTAGTGATGAGTGAAGAGTGAAAAGTGAAGAGTGTAGAGGTGACCGTGTTTTTTCAGCTTTAGATCTCGCTTTTCGCTTTCTCTAAAGCCGCAACAACCCGGTCACACCAGGCGTCGAACTCGGGGTCTTCCTTCTGGCATTCCGGATGGGCGAGGATATAATCCAGGGCCTTGCGGGCGCCGATGTGGAAGGGAACGTCCGTCCGCATCGTGGGAACAGCCCGCTTCAGTTTCCGGTTGTCGAAGACAACGGAGACGGACTTGTCGCCGATGAGGCCGCCGGTGAAGTCATAGCCGCAGGATTTTCCGGCTTCCGCAAGGAAGTTGGCGGAAACGTGATAGGGAATCAGGGGCTTGCCCAGCGCGTCGGCAATGGTCTGGTGAATCTGGTCCCAGGTCAGGGTTTCATCTCCGGTGATCTGGAAAGCTTCACCGATGGCATGCCGGTTGCCCATAAGGCCGATGAAGCCCCGGGCAAAGTCCGTGTTGAAGGTGAGGGTCCACAGGGAGGAACCGTCGCCCGGGATGATGACAGGCTTGCCTTCCATGATACGGCGGATGACCTGCCAGGAACCGTTCTTGCCGTGAACCGCCACGGGAATGCTCCGCTCGTCATAGGTGTGGCTGGGACGGACGATGGTCACCGGGAAGCCTTCCTCCCGGTGCTTTTGCATGAGGAAGTTCTCGCAGGCAATCTTGTTCCGGGAATATTCCCAGTAGGGATTGGCCAAGGTGGTGCCCTCCGTGATGACGTAGCTTGCGGCAGGCTTCAGGTAGGCGGAGGCAGAGCTGATGTAGATATACTGCCGGGTTTTGCCCCGGAACAGCCGCCAGTCCCTTTCCACCTGGTCCTGTGTGAAGCCGATAAACTCGCAGACCGTGTCAAAGGTGTGGCCCCGGAGCTTTTCCGCCACGGCCTGCTCGTCATTGATATCCGCGGTGATGGTGTGTACGCCGGCAGGTACGTCCGCGGCGCGGCTGCCCCGATTGAGGAGCCATACGTCCCAGCCGGGCGTTTCAGCCAGCTGACGGACAATGGCCATGCTGATGGTTCCGGTTCCGCCGATAAACAATACCTTCATGCTCTGACTCCTTTCGAATCAATGCATAATGCTGAATGATTCGTCCTTCGGACGTATTAAGGGATTCTTCGACGCGGCCTGCGGCCTTGCTCAGAATGACAGCGTGGGCGCTGCGGTTAAATCATACGCTATACATACATGGCATAACTAACTCATAATTGTGAATTATGAATTATGAATTGTGAATTAAACATTCACGATCCGGGAGAAGAATGTGTCGGGGACAAGGGGAATCCGGGTCAGGCCGGCTTCGAGGTCCGGGGTGGTGGTGAGGCCGTCGTCCCGGTAAAGCTCCAGGGCGCCTTCCTGCCCGATCTGTCCCAGGAGGGTGAAGGTGGTGTCATCCAGCAGCTCGGAGGATTCTCCGCCGGGGCAAAGGGGCACAGCGTGATTCTTCTTTACGAAGAGCGGGAATTCGCCCAGGGCCAGGTCGATCCAGTGATCGCCTTTTTCCAGCGGCTGGAGGTCATAATCCTGCGCGGAACGGAAGCGGATGAACAGCATATCTTCCGGCAGGTAGACGTACCGTCCGGCAGCATTCTGCTCGTAGACGGGAGCGATCATGCAGTCCTCGCCGAGCATCAGCTGATCCTGGATATGGATGGCGCGCTGATCGGCGGAATAATCAAAGGCCAGGGGGCGGAAGAGCATCTCATCCCGCAGGGCGGCCTTCATGAACTCACTGTAGAGATAGGGCAGCAGGGCATAGCGGACGGAAACGGTGTCCCGCATGGTTTCCCAGATGCTGAAGCGGTAGATTTCCTGGTCCCGGGTATGGAGGGCGGAATGGTTGCGCATCAGGGGCGTGAAGACGCCCAGCTGCAGGAAGCGCTCCAGCAGGTCTTCCGTCACATTGCAGCCGAAACCGCCCAGATCGCAGCCGGTGAAGAGGAAACCGCAGAGGTTCAGGCTGGGAAGCATCTGCAGGGCCATCTTCAGGTGGCTCCACCAGGAGAAGTTATCTCCCTGCCAGATACCGCCGTTGCGGTGGGCGCCGATGAAGGAGCTACGGGAGAAGAGGAGCAGGCGCTTATCCGGGCTGAAGCGGCGGAAGCCTTCCGCCGTGGCCCGGGTCATACCGGCACCGTAAAGGTTGTGTACCAGGTCATGACGGACGGGTTTGCCGTCCACCAGGTGGTAGAACCGGCGGTAGTCGTCCATGCTGTTGGCCATGCCGTTGAAAACGTCCTTCAGCCACCAGGTGGTTTCATAGTCCACGCCGCCGGCACGGATTTTGTCAGCGGCGGCAAAGGCGTCGGCGACGCCCTCGTCGGAATAGAAGAGAGCGGGCTCGTTCATATCATTCCAGAAGCCCTCAATGCCGGCCTCCAGCAGGGGACGGTAGAGATCGCCGAACCAGCGGCGCACGTCTTCCCGCAGGAAATCCGGGAAGCAGCAGCGGCCCGGCCAGACGGCGGCTACGAAATCGCTGCCGTCTTCCTTTTTGCAGAAGCAGTCCCCGGCTTTGCCGGTGTCGTAGGGGGCATAACCTTCCTCCACTTTGATGCCCGCGTCGATGATGGGCACCAGGCGGAGATGATCGTCCTTCATTTCGTCCTGGAAACGCTTCAGGTCCGGGAAGGCATCCGGCTTCCAGGTGAAGTTTTTGAAGTCCAGCATGTAGTCAATATCCAGGCATACGCCGTCCAGCGGGATATGGCGCTTCCGGTGCTCCGCAACCACGGTGCGCACTTCCTCCTCGCTGGCGTAGCCCCAGCGGCTCTGGATATAGCCGAATGCCCAGCGGGGCGGGAGATAACTGCGTCCGGTCAGCTGACGGAAGGCGCGGGCGATGCCGGAGAGGGAGTCTTCCTCGATGAGGTAAACGTCCAGGTTGCCGCTGAGGGAGGTGATAACCGCCTCGTCATGGTTTTGCCAGCCCAGGTCCCAGATGATCTTGCCCGGATCATCCAGGTAGAGGCCGAAGAGCCGGTCCGGGCTGAAGAAGACCAGCAGGTTATGGCTGCCGTAGAGGCTGGGACGCTCCTCCGTGTGATTGAAAACGTCGCTGTTCCAGCTTTCATAGCGGTGGCCGCGTTTGTCTATGCCGCGCACGGCCTGGCCCAGGCCGAAGAGGACTTCCTCCGGATGAAGAGGAAGGGACAGGGTGACGCTGCCGTCCTCCCCGTAGTGCACGGTGAAATAAGGCAGGGAGTCCTTCTCTGCCAGGAGCTGCTGTATAACCGCGTCCGTAGGAAGGGGCGCGCCAAAGGTGTACTTACGGATCATTATGGATTCCTCACTTATTGCGATTTGCGAGATCATTGTAACACGGGGAAGGGAAACAAGTAAACTGAAGGTTCAGTGTTATTCACGTAGGAAGGAGGGAAAGAAATTAGTGGTTTCTAATGTGTTTCTGTTATTGTTGCTATCAGATTGTTTGAAAAATGGAAGAAATATCCATGTGAAAACGTTCGTATATGTGATTAGATCGTTTGCTTCAATATGAGGAACACCTATGTTTGAAGGAGGTGATAGATGTATGGAAGGTGTTCTTCATTTTGTATAAAAAAGTTGAAAGAAGGATTATCTATATGAAAAAGAGATTAGGATCTTTTGCCCTTGCTCTGGTTCTTTTGATGACATTTTGTGTGATTCCAACATTTGTATTTGCTGATACAAGGACTGAAGAGGATACTTCTGCGGAAGGATACCGATATGTTATAACTACAAAATTCAACGGTTCATCCACAGTCAAAGGAAATAGTATATATATAACTTGTGAAAAAAACCATTCAAATAAAACGATAGAGGTAAACAGATCATTTCATGGTGAAAAGACATCATGGTCTAAGACTATTGGTGCTAATGCAAAAGAGAGTGATTTGAAAAAAAACATGCCTGCCGATTATGGAAATACCCATGGTAAAGGAGCGACGTTTAGAATACTACTTAAACCTGGTCGTACATGTGGTTTTTATGCCTATAGAAAAACTACAACCTGGTCATGGACACATACAAAGCAGCGTCAGCATAGAAAAGCTAACAGTAAAGAATGGGAAAATGTTGGTTCAAGCAAAACATCTCGTAGCACTGTTAAGAAAAATTATACAGACATAGGCTATGTCATTACTCCTTGATCATACATAAAGGACTTTTGGTATAACATTATAACATCAAAGAACCTTACTTGCTATCTGACACACAAGTTTTTTGCGTATGGCAAACAACCCGGAAAATACTATTCCGGGTTGTTTGTGTATTACTCTCTTACGGATCATTACGGATTTCTTGCTTATTGCTATTTACAGGGACATTGTAACCTGGGGGAGGATTGTGAAACAAGAAAATAAAAAGTTTATGGTCATTCGGGTAAATGACAGAAAAGGGATTGTAGTTTACGTATATTTTTACGCCATATTAAAAATAGGTCAAATATAAACACAATAATGGAAGATTTTTCCACATTATTACGTTTATATTTGTGACCATAATATACGCTTCATTTATGAGGAACACCTCCGGCTAAAGGAGGTGATGGATGAATAAAAGGTGTTCTTCGATTTAATGAATAATTTAGGAAAGAAGGTATATCTACATGAAAAAAAGGTTTGGAGCTATTGCTCTTGCAATGATTCTCTTTATGTCTTTTTGTGTGATTCCAACCCTTGCCTCTGCTGGAACACGAGTTATTAGTCAGGATCCGCCTGGTCAAGAGCTAATAAGATGGAGAACTATTTTAATAACAAATCAAATAACCAATAATTCTAGTCAGATTATGAGCAGTCAGAACTCTGGTCGTTATAAAAATACAACAAAGTCTCCAAAGAATATTACAAGAAAATTTTCATCAGGAGCGGATACACAGTGGAAAATGGGCATTGGGACAAACGCTCAGAGAAGTGATCTTGTAGGTTTCCCTGGGAATTATGGTTCTACCGTGGGAACCAGCAAAACTATCAATGTGCATTTAAAACCAGGGCAGACTGCGAATTTCTATACTTATAGGAAAAAAGCCACGTGGAAGTGGGAACATGTATTACAGGACCAGTATTATGATGACGAGACAGGCACATGGAAAAACTGCTCTTCGCCTGTAAGTAGAACTTATTCTGTTGTAGAAAGAGTGTATACAGATTTTGGGTATTCCGTAAGTAATTAAAAAGAATTAAAGATTGTAGATGACTGTTACATAATAACATTTCATCATGGAAGCATATTATATATGCTTCCATGATGAAATAAGCGATGAAAAACAATGTAGATGATTCAACACGCATATTTCATAAGTTGTATAATTTATTATAAATAACATACTGTTGGAAGATTTCTTTATCACATGAGAAGACTTCAAAACTATACTTAAGATTCTTGCTTGGAAGTTGACACAAGGTTTAGCAAGTATGGTAAACGACCCGGAGGATACTATTCCGGGTTGTTTGTGTACATATCTTTTTAGGAATTGTTTTCAATATCTATAAAATTTTTTGTATTCAGAGTTATATTGATCATTTCAAGCCATTTTGTTTCCAGCTCAAATTTTATGAATAAACATGTGCTTTCTATATACATGTAATGAACAAAAGAACAATCCAGGTTATTGAGAGTATAATCTTATGGGCAAAATAAATCGTTGTATTTTGCTGAAAAGGGTCTATATTGTATGCAAAATTCCAGATAAGATTATCCTGAAAATCTTTTTATAAAAAAGATTTACTGAATACTGAAAGCATTAAATAAGCGTCCTTCGGACGTAGTAAGGGATTCCTCCACGCGGCCTGCGGCCTTGGTCGGAATGACAGCTTAGAAGTGCGAAATGCCGGGAGGAATATAGGCAGAGTGAGTTGAGGAGGTAAGGAATGATACTGTTTAAGCGGAAGCTGATAAAGAAACTGAAGGATGCCTACGGGAAAGAGCCGGTGACTACATACTTTGACGGAGACATGAACTGGATCCGGACCACCTGTGACGACAGGCGGGAAGAGGAACCGGAACGGTTTTATGTGGACGATACCACCTGGAACGACCTGAACATGGACGCGGTATACAAGCGGATCAATGCCTGCCGTTCCACGGCGGGAGAACAGCACCTGTACACTATGCTCCGGCGTCCCATGAACCGGGAGGAGTTTGAGCATGAGCGCGGGCTGATCACCATGATGGAGCAGGAGCCGGAGAAGCGGCTGAAGCTGCAGGTGCTCCTGTCCAGGCTGGGAGTGAACCGGGCCATCTACCTGAAGAACATCCTTAAGCCGAAGGAACGGTCCAATTCCTGGCTGATCATCTACTGCCTGCTGTCCCTGTTCCTGCCGGTTTCCATTGTGTGCTTCGCGCTGATCGGCAAGCCGGTGCTCTGGATGCCGCTGCTGGCATTTATGGTGAACGGTACGCTCCACGGAATTCGCCAGAAAAGCTGCGAGACGGAGATGCGGACAGCGAATTACTGCATTTCCCTGGCTTTGACGCTGGAACGGATCAGGAGGATGAAGGATGAAAAGCTGGACAGGTATCTGGAAAAGGCGTACGGGCACCTGAAACCGCTGAAATCCCTGATCAGGGGCGGAGGAATCGCGACAGATCCGGTTCCCGGGAGCGTGAAGGAGATGTTCATGACGCTCCTGCTCTGGGACCTGATCTACTTCGAGATTGTGAAGGTAAAACTGGCGAAGTATCATGATGACTTCCGGGTGATCCACGAAGCGGTTGGCGGACTGGACGCCACTATCTCCATTGCTTCCTACAGGGTCAGCGCGGAGGGATACTGCGTTCCGGAGATCGACTACGACGCGGAGAAGCCTTACGCCCACGCGGAAAACCTGGTGCATCCGCTGCTGAAGAACGCTGTGCCGAATGAGCTGGAGCTGGATCAGTCCATGCTGATTACCGGTTCCAACGCCTCCGGCAAGTCCACCTATCTGCGGTCGGCCGTGCTGAACGCGCTGCTGGCGCAGACCATCTGCACCTGCACCTGCAAGAGCTATAAGGGCAGCCCGTTCCGGATCTATACGTCCATGGCGCTGACGGATGACCTGCTGTCGGGAGACAGCTACTACATCGCTGAAATCAAGTCGCTGAAGCGGATCCTGGATGATAAAGCTGAAGATGAGTTTGTGCTCTGCGCGATTGACGAGGTGCTGCGCGGCACCAACACGATTGAGCGGATCGCCGCGTCGGCGGAAATCCTGAACGCCCTGGACCAGGAACGGGTGCTGTGCCTGATTGCCACGCATGACGTGGAACTGTGCGACATGGCGGGCGAAGGATACACCAAAGCGCACTTTGAAGAGAAAATCTCGGATGATGATATCCTGTTTGACTACAAGCTGAAGCCGGGCCCGGCAGTGAGCCGGAACGCGATTCATCTGCTGAAGCTGATCGGGTTCGATGAAGGAATCGTTGAAGCGGCACACAAGAGGGCGGACAGATATGTGGAGACGGGGAAATGGCAGTAAAACGAACTTAAAACTTAAGACTTAAAAATGAATAATGGTGGATAAAACAGCTTCCGGAAGGAAGCTGTTTTTTAAGTATTTAAGAATTGTCTTTTGCTTCGCAAAAGAATGATATGTTGCTGCGCAACATGATATATTTGCTTAATGCAAATATGATAGATTCGACTGCGTCGAATATGATATGTTCGTCTGCGACGAACATTGTAGATAGTGTCTGCCAAGAAAAGCATAGCAAAGGTGTTCCGGTCGCGTTCCCGAACGTGAACGGGAGGGGAGATCTCTCCACGCGCTTCGCTTGGTCGAGATGACAACGTAGGACGCTGCGGAGAAGTGCGGCGGGAATGTGACTGCTGGGGACTGGCAATCTGTCATAGTTTTCGATGAAAACGTTGACTGAGTGCCTGTCCCCCTGTCACTGTTCCCGCCGCAATAGTGAAGAGTAATCAGTGCAGAGTGAACAGTGAAGAGTGTAGAGTTGAGAAAATAAAAAAGGAACTGCCTCATAAGAGACAGTTCCTTTTTGTTATTTTCTCTTCAGGATCTCGCTCATCACGATGCCGTTGACGATGTCGCTGCCGGTCCAGCTCAGCTGGAGGCCGGGACCAGCCACTTCAGTGACGGGCTCCGCGGCCTGGGCGGCGGAGAGGGGAGCAAGCTGCTCATCGTGGCAGGGATCATATCCTTCGCCGGTATCGGCGCTCATGCTGCCCTGGTAAATCGAATCATTGTGCTCTGTGACGGTGATGGTAGGCTGCATGACTGTCGGGCGGAAGAAGGAACCCTCTTCAGACTGCGGGACAGGTGCGGGCTGCGGAGCTTCCGCTTTGGGAGCCTTTTGCTGCTTCTGCGGTGCGGCCTGTGGGGCTTCTGTGTTCTTTGTGGCCTGCTTCTTCACCTGTTTACTGAGCTTCATGATCGGGGCGATGAGGAGCCAGATGATCAAAAAGATAAAAAGAACCGAGGAATTCATCGAAAGGATACTCCTTTCTTCAATTCAGAATTCAGAAATCAGAATTCAGAATGAATGCTATAAACCAGATGCTCGGAATGACTTGCTGCGTGCCTGGCGTCATTCTGAACGGAGCCGCGTGCGACGGAGTTGAAGAATCTTCTCCGTCGCAGCGGTTAATTGTTCATTATTTTTTTCCTTTGGGCTGTTCGCCGGCGGTCTGCTGGGGAGTGCTGGCTTTGGCGATGGATTCACGCATTTCGGTATCGGCAATGGTGTTCTTCATCTGGTAGTAATCCAGGACACCCAGTTTGCCGTCACGCAGCGCGGCTGCCATGGCGCGCGGCACTTCGGCCTCGGCCTCGACCACCTTCGCGCGCATTTCCTGCACGGAAGCCTTCATTTCCTGCTCGTGGGCAACAGCCATTGCGCGGCGCTCTTCCGCCTTCGCCTGGGCGATGCGGCGGTCGGCTTCGGCCTGGTCCATCTGCAGCTGGGCACCGACGTTACGGCCGACGTCCACGTCCGCGATATCGATGGAGAGGATTTCGTAAGCGGTACCGGCATCCAGGCCCTTGTCCAGCACGGTGCGGCTGATCAGGTCAGGATTCTCCAGAACCTGCTTGTGGGTTTCGGCGCTACCGACGGTGGTAACAATACCTTCGCCGACACGGGCGATAACGGTTTCTTCACCGGCACCACCGACCAGGCGCTCGATGTTGGTGCGCACGGTCACACGGGCTTTGGCCCGCAGTTCAATACCGTCCTTGGCGATGGCGGCAACCACGGGGGTCTCAATGACCTTCGGGGTAACGCTCATCTGCACAGCCTGGAAAACGTCACGGCCGGCCAGGTCGATGGCGCAGGCTTTTTCAAAAGCCATTTCGATGTTGGCGCGCTGGGCGGCGATCAGGGCGTTGATGACGCGGTCCACATTACCTCCGGCCAGGTAGTGGGTTTCCAGCTGGCTGATGGTCAGGTCCAGACCGGCCTTGTTGGCCTTGATCAGGGGGTATACCAGGCGCTGGGGCACGATCCGGCGGATCCGCATACCAACGAGGGCGCTGATCGGGATGTGCACGCCGCTGGCCAGGGCGGAGATCCACAGACCCATGGGCACGAAGTGAAGGAAAATAGCCAGGGCAATGATTACGATGACAACGATGGCTATAATGAGAGCTGCTGAACCGGGCATAGTGTTATTCCTCCTTAAAATTGTTTACATTCAATCCTGTTTCAGTCTTTGCGGCGAATTGTATAGTGATCGCCTTCGGCACCGGTGACCAGAACCGGAGTACCACGCTTGATGAACTCTCCGTCGCTGGCCGCGTTCAGGCGGGTGCCGTCAATCTCAATCTGACCGGCGGGACGCAGGGAAGTGACTGCGACGCCTTCCATGCCGATCCAGTGATCCGGCTTGGCTTCCCCGGCGGGTACCTCGGTATCCTTCAGCACCAGGGGAGACTTGCTGAGACGGCCGCTCATAGCACTCCGGTAGGAAATGAGGAGTGCCAGGGCGATCAGCACGAGCACAGCCACTAAGGCCAGCAGCGCTGTGCCGACTCCGAACAGCTGCCAGCAGCAGTAAAGCGCGGCAATCTCCATGACAACACCGCAGATGCCTGCTACTCCGAAGCCGGGCATAAAGGCCTCCAGTACGATAAGGCCGGAGCCGAGCACGAAGCCGATGATCATGATGAGATTAAGCGAGAATTGATCCATGCGGAATCCTCCTTTCCACGTTTTTTTGTTAGCTTTATTCTATATTGCAAAGGAATGAAAATACATTGCAAAAAGAGAGAAATAGACGTGCTTATTTTTCAGTCCTTACACAATCTTAACAGTCTCCGCCGTAACACGGACCCCATTTATGACCTGGCTGACGCATGGTTCAAAGGCGATGAGAGGTACTTTTGATTCCCTATTATTGATCGATGTCCAATACATGCATCATGATAACATATACGCAGAGATTGCACAACCGCCGCACTTGTTGCAAATAAAGGGTTTACATGGTATAATTCCTTTGTTTCGCATAAGCGGAACATGCCATTTTTGACAAGTGTGAGTTTCTGAAAGGATTGAATCATTATCATGGGTCTATGGCTTGCCCTGATCCTGTGTATCGCGCTTTCAGCGTTCTTTTCCGCAACGGAGACGGCTTATTCCGCCTGTAACCGTGTTAAACTGAAGACCGTAGACGGCCCCCGGAAAGAAAAAGCACAGACAGCGCTCAGTCTGCTTGAAAAATATGACTCTCTGATTACAACTGTCCTGATCGGCAATAACCTGGTGAACATCGTGGGCACGGCCATCGCCACCCTGTTGTTCACCACGCGTATTTTACCGGGTCAGGAAGACCTGGCTACGACCATCGCCTCCATTATGATGACCGTGCTGGTGCTCTTCCTGGGCGAGGTCGGCCCCAAGACGCTGGCCAAGCAGCAACCGGAGAAATACGCCATGTCCGTCAGCCACGTGATCCGCTTCCTGGTGACGGTGCTGAAGCCCCTGGACTGGCTGTTTGCCCTGTGGCGGAAACTGCTGGCGAAGCTGGTGAAGCCGGCGCAGGAAGAAAGCCAGATCGAAGATGAGCTGATGACCATGATCGACGAGGCGCAGACTGAGGGCGACATTGAGGAAGAAGAAGGCGAACTGATCCGTTCCGCCATCGAGTTTAACGACCAGAACGCCGCGGATATCATGACGCCCCGGGTGGACGTGACCGCCCTGGAGGACAACGCGACGATTGAGGAAGCCGCTGACGCGTTCCGTGACACCTGGTTCTCCCGGATTCCGGTTTATCATGAAGACCTGGACCATATCATCGGTATCCTGCATGAGAAGGACTTCTACAAGATGACCCATGAGGGCATCACGGATATCACGAAGATCATGAAGGAGCCGGTGTTTGCCCCGGCTACCCTGTCGATCAGCAACCTGCTGAAGCTGTTCCGGACGAGCCAGACACACCTGATTGTGCTGCTGGATGAGTTCGGTGGCACCGACGGTATCGTGACCATGGAAGACGTGCTGGAAGAGCTGGTCGGCGAGATCTACGACGAGCACGACGAGGTCAGCGAGGAAGTCGTGGAGCAGGAAGACGGCACCCTGATCGTGGACGGCAATATGCAGCTGGAAGAGCTGCTGGCAAAGTTCGGCGTGGAAGACGACGAGTACGACGCGGATACCGTGGGCGGCTGGGCCAGCGAGATGCTGGAGAAGGTGCCAGAGGTCGGCGACAGCTTCACCCTGGATCATCACCAGTTCACCGTTACTGAGATGGACGGGTTCCGGGTGACAAGGATGCAGGTGACAGAGGTGGCGGAGGAGGAACCGGTTGTTGAGGAGCCGGAAGAACCAGAAGAAACCTCAATGAATACTGAAAACTGAAAACTGAAAACTTAAAAATGAATCCAAGCAGAGAAAATCGCACCCGATGGGTGCGATTTTTTGATTAAATGGATAAGGGAATGCAACAGTGTGGAGAAGTGCCAGGACGTGACAGAGGGACAGCCCTACTGTCACGTTCTTGATGAATGATGACAGGTAGGGCTGTCCCTGCTGTCACATTTCGCTTGAAACAGTCTTCTGACTCAGCATTTGATTCTTGCTCCCGGCGGGAAGGGGGGACGGCCGGGGTTTTTTGGCCTGTCGTTATCCGGGCCCGGGAAGGGTGGCTCAAATCCAGGCGGGGGTGGCGGAGGCATCCGCCGGTCTTCCGGCAGATCCAGGGCCAGGCGCTCCATATGGGAACTCAGCTTGTCGCACAGGGCGCAGAACTGCTCCTTTTCCTCGTCCGTCAGGGCGGAGGTCATTTTTTGGGCCTCCAGATTGCGGGCGTTTTCCATATCGGATACGGCCTTCTGTCCTTTATCGGACAGGGCAATCCGCTGGATGCGGCGATCCGCCTCATCTACGGTGCGGGTGATGAACCCTTCCGCTTCTGCACGGGACAGCATCTCGCTGAGGGAAGAAGGACGCACGTCCAGGAATTCACACAGCTCCCGGGAAGAAACTCCGGGGTTTTTCGCAGCGCAGTCCAGCAGGCGGCCGACAGCGGGCGGGAAGGGATATTCCCTGCGCTCCGGCGGGATGCGGCGCATAGCGCGGGCCAGTTTCAGGCAGGCAAGAATGACATCAGCATCACGATTAGACATATTCATCGCTCCTTTCACAAGGGTAAGGTTCGGTACCGAATCAACTGTATTATAATTCGGTACCGAAACGTTGTCAAGATAAATCTTCGCCGGAGGCGAAGTCTTTTGCGAAGACCGTATTCTTCGCCAAAGAATGATATGTTGCTTCGCAACATGATATTTCGACTTAATGTCGAAATGATAGATTCGCCTAAAGGCGAATATGATATGTTCGTCTGCGACGAACGTTATAGTTAGTGTCTGCCTATATTGGAATGATAAGGTGTTCCGGTTGCGTTCCCGAACGACGACGGGAGGGGAGATCCTTCGACGCGCCCGCAAGCAGGCTCCGCTACGCTCCCCCGGGGCTGCCGCCCGTTCTCCACTGAAAACTGTCCACTGGACAGTTTTCCGGGCGTTTCGAACCCCAGGATGACAATGTGAGCGTGAAGGTGTCCCTATTGCGTTCCCGAACGTGAACGGGAGGGGAGACAATATGTAATGACCTCCATTTTGTAGGTTCGTGGATTTACCTGTATACTACAAATGGATGAACAAAAGTGGTAACAGGGTTTACCGCATACAAAAGGAGGTCATCACATGAAGTATACCACAGTTTACGTTGG
>JAFRQX010000017.1 GCA_017428385.1 Clostridia bacterium
ATTATGAATTGTGAATTATGAATTGAAAGAGGTAATGATTTGAGTAAACCCTTTAGCTACGAAGTAAAGCATATCTGCAAGCAGTCCGGCGCGCGGCTGGGCGTGCTGCACACACCGCATGGAGATATCCCCACGCCGATTTATATGCCTGTGGGTACCAGTGCCTGCGTCAAGGCGATGACGCCCCGGGAAATGAAGGAAATCGGCACCAAGATCCTGCTGTCCAATACCTACCACCTGCATCTGCGGCCGGGCGAAGCCCTGGTGAAGGAAGCCGGCGGGCTGCACAAGTTCATGGGCTGGGACGGTCCGATCCTGACGGACAGCGGCGGATTCCAGGTGTTCTCACTGGCGGGAATCCGGAAGATCAAAGAGGAAGGCGTTACCTTCCAGAGCCATCTGGACGGCTCCCGGCAGTTTATCGGCCCGGAAGAATCCATGGATATCCAGCAGGCACTGGGTTCCGATATCGCCATGGCTTTTGACGTGTGTTCTCCCTATCCCTGCGACTGGGAGACGGCAAAGAAGAACATGGAAATCACCCACAGGTGGGCGGAACGGTGCAAGCAGCACCACACCCGGGAAGACCAGGCACTGTTCGGTATCGTGCAGGGCGCATTCTACAAGGACCTGCGGGTTGAGAGCGCCAAGGCGCTTTCCGATATGGATTTCATCGGCTACGGCATCGGCGGCCTGAGCGTGGGTGAACCGAAGCCTATCATGTATGAAATGCTGGATGAACTGATGCCCCATATGCCGGAGCAGAAGCCCCGGTACCTGATGGGCGTTGGTACGCCGGACTGCTTCATCGAGGCAGTGATCCGGGGCGTGGATATGTTCGACTGCGTACTGGCCACCCGTATTGCCCGCAACGGCAGCGTGATGACCAGCAAGGGCCGGGTTGTGGTGAAGAACGGCAAGTATGCCCACGATTTCAGCCCCCTGGACGATCAGTGCGACTGCTACGCCTGCAAGAACTTCACCCGGGCCTATATCCGGCACCTGTTCAACGCGAAGGAGATCACCGGCGGACGGCTGGCGTCGATCCACAACCTGCGGTTCCTGATCCACATGATGGAGGAAATCCGGGAAGCCATCGCGAATGACAGCCTTCTTGATTACAGGAAAGAATTCTATGAACGCTATGATCTCACTAAGAATTTCTGATGGATCAGAAATTCTTAGAAATGCACAATGCACAATGCATAATGCACAATGATCAGTTGGTTTTCCAGCCATGGTTTTATTCTCCGTTACCAATACCGGCGTGGACCGGATAACAATACAGGAGGAAATAAACATGAAGATCTTACCCGTTAGCGACCCGTCATTCCAGAACTACGGCCAGGTGATGACCGGCTACGACCTGAAGGAACTGCTGGAGACCCTGGACAAGGTTACTCCCTGCCCGGACGGCGTGGAATACGTTCCGGAACAGCCCGAACTGCAGGCGCTGGCCATCGAGAAGGACCTGCGGAACAACGCCTATGGCGGAATGCCCATCCAGATCGGCTGGTGCAACGGCCACAACACGAAGATGAACTGCCTGGAGTATCACCGGGACAGCGAGCTGAACGTCGGTACGGAAGATTTCATCCTGCTGCTGGCCAAGCGCGAAGACATCGTGGACGGCGTGCTGGATACCGATAAGGTGGTTGCCTATCTGTGCCCCGCCGGCGTGATGGTTGAAGTTTATGCCACGACCCTGCACTACGCTCCCTGCAGCGCCAAGAAGGGCCAGGGCTTCAAGGTGATCGTGGTTCTGCCCAAGGGAACGAACCTGGCCAAGCCCGAGTTCACCGTGAAGAACGCTGAAGACGAACTGATGACCGCTGCCAACAAGTGGCTGCTGGCTCATGCGGATTCCGCTGAAGCCGCTTCCGGCGCGAAGGTCTGCATCAAGGGTGTGAACCCCGACATCGCGGATCTGATCTGATCAGCAATATAAACAGGGGACGCTGCAATGAACGCAGCGTCCTTTTTCATGTTGTGGTATAATATATCTGTTAAGCTGACAAAACAAAGCAGGAAAAAACAGGATGTTTCCGCGCGGATCGTTTAATGTATTAACAATACGAGGACGGGAGGCAAAGAGTATGGACAGACCCATTACTACACTGTTTATGCTGATGTCGGTGGACGGAAAAATAAGCACGGGAGCGTCTGACGTGCTGGACGTGGACCAGGACTTCCCTTATATGGATGGCGTCAAGGAAGGCCTTCATCAGTATTATGAGATAGAGCAGACCACGGACTTGTGGTCGCTGAACACCGGCAGGGTGCAGGCAAAGCTTGGGGTGAATGAAAAAGAGATGCCGCCCAAGACACCGGTTTCTTTTGTGCTGGTCGATAATTCCCATCTGAACGAGCACGGAGTCCGGTTTTTCTGCGAACTGTCGAAGCAGTTTGTGTTGATTACCACCAATCCGGATCATCCGGCCTTCAGGGTGAAGGCGGATAACCTGGGGATTATCCTTCAGGAAAAACCGTGCCTGGAAGAGGCACTTGTGAGGCTGAAGGAAGAATACGGGTGCGACAGGATCACGATCCAGAGCGGCGGAACCGTGAACGGACTGTTCCTGAGGGAAAAGCTCTTTGACTTTGTGGACATCGTTGTGGCACCGGTGCTGGTTGGAGGAAAGAATACCTCCACCTTGATTGACGGCGAATCCATTACCACCAGGGAAGAACTGGACAAGCTGGGGATACTGAAGCTGATCGATTGCGAGCAGCTGGAAGACTCATACGTCAGGCTGAGGTATGAAGTGATCGGCTAACAGAGGACAAAAGGCAAAGGACGCTGCAATGACGCAGCGTCCTTTGCTTATTCATATGCTGTGAATTAAAGCTTATACAATTCGCTGAATTTCTTCTTCAGGTGGTTTGTATAAACCTTCGCGTCCAGCGGACCGCCCATGGCAGCAGGCAGCAGATCCTGCGGCTTTTTCAGGCTGCCGTACTGGTGAATCTTATCGGCCAGCCAGGCGGTAACGGGGGCAAGGTTGCCCTTTTCCACCGTGGTCCAGACGTCCACGTCCTTTTCCATCTGCCCCAGCATCTGCACGCCGTAGGCGCTGCCCAGGGCATAGCTGGGGAAGTAGCCGATGCCGCCGAAGGACCAGTGGCTGTCCTGCAGGACGCCGCGCTTATGATCCGGCACGTCCACGCCCAGCACTTCCTTGTACAGCCGGTTCCATTCACCCGGAACATCCGCCACCTTCAGGTCGCCGGAAATCATGGCCTTTTCCAGCTCATAGCGGATCATGACGTGCAGGGAGTAGGTCAGTTCGTCCGCTTCGGTTCGGATCAGGGAGGGCTTGGACAGGTTGATGGCGGAATACAGCTCGTCTTCCGTGACGTCCTTCATCTGGGCGGGGAAGACTTCTTTCATGATCTTCAGCAGGGGAGTGCAGAAGGCGCGGCTGCGGCCGATGAGGTTTTCATAGAACCGGGACTGGCTTTCATGTACGCCCATGGATACGCCGTTGGCCAGATTGGAGAACTGCAGGTCGTCCCGGATGTTCAGCTCGTACAGGGCGTGACCGCCTTCATGGATGACGCTGTACATGCTGGAGAAGGGATCATTCTCATAATAGTGGGTGGTGATACGCACGTCCCACTTGTTGGTGCTGTCGGTGAAAGGATGCTCGGTTTCGCCCAGGGTGCAGTTCAGGGGATCAATACCTTCCAGGGCCATAACCTTCCGGGAGAACAGGCGCTGGTCATGGACAGACCAGGGTCCTTTCATGAAGGTGGGAACCGGCTTTTCCCGGGCGGCCACTTCCTTAATGACCGGGGACAGATCCTCCCGCAGGGTGCGGAAGAAGGGATCCAGGGATTCCATGGAAGCGCCTTTTTCAAACTGATCCAGCAGGACGTCATAGGCGGGCTTGGATGGATCCTTCAGGGAGGCGAAGCGGCGGCGGAAGGCTACGATCTTTTCCAGATAGGGAGCAAACAGGTCCCAGTCGCTCTTTTCCTTCGCGTCATGCCAGACGGCGCCGGATTCGTTTGTCAGCTCCTGATAGGCAACGAACTCCTCCATGGGCAGGATGTTGTATTCATCATAATTCTCCTTCAACAGTTCCGCCTTGCGGAAGGTGACCTCGTCGGTCTCCTCTTTATGCTGCAGGATGGTCTCCAGCATTTCACCGGTTTCCGGGTTGACCAGCTGCTTGTAGGCCAGCTCGGTCAGGTAAGCCAGGGCCATACCCCGGCCCTTCCAGGAATTTTTGGGCGCGACGGTATCGCCATCCACGTACAAAATGCTCTGGGCGTGGTTCAGGGCATAGGTGGATTTTTCCAGTTCATCAAGTTTTGCGATTGCTTCGGTCAGATTCATGGTTTCACGCTCCTTTTCTCAGGTATCGATTATATCAGACAAATGTTAAAAAAGTAAGAACAATTGTGCAAAATGTTGACACTGTATATTGCCGATGCTACAATATGTGCCAATGTGGCAAACGGTTACGATCGTTACGGTTTGTCCGGACAAAAGCACATATTGTTAGGAGACAGGACCCGATGGATACGCGCGAGACAGGGAAGCATACAAGCTGGCGGGGATTTTTTTCTTTTTTGGCCGTTTTGGTGATGATGACGGTATTTCTGACCGGGGGAGCGGCCGCGGAACAGACTGAAGCGCATACCCACGAAGGATGGACGGCGGTTGAAACATTGCCGACAGCATCCGGACAATACTATCTGGCAAAGGATATTGAAATCTCTTCTGCCTGGACAATCGGGAGCGGAGTGGAAATTTCACTGTGCCTGAACGACCATTCTATTACCATGACAGCTGCGGGGTTGGAAATTATAATCGATGGCGGTACCCTGAACCTGTACGACTGCGGGACGACAGAGCACAGCTATACAACCGATACCTGGCCTGCGGTGATCGGCAGCGGATCCGGTTCCTTTACCGGAGGCTATATTACCCATGCCGCGGGTAAAAACGGTCCCGCAATCCGTATAAATAAGGGCGAGTTTAATATGTACGGCGGTACACTGATCGGAAACAACAATGTTAACGATCAGTATTATTCCGGTGCGGTAGATATGGCTGCCGGCACCTTTAATCTGTACAACGGAACTATTGCGGGCAATCAGGGAAGCAGTAGATTAGGCGGCGGAGCGGTATACAAAACCGGCGGCGCAATGAACATATATGGCGGAGAGATCAGGCACAATTACGCCGAGTACGGCGGAGGTGTACTGTCTTATGGCGGCACTACGATAATGAGAGGCGGCAGTATTCATCATAATACAGGCAATGCTGCCGGGGGTTTTTTTATAGCTGAAGGAACAGTTTCCATGTCAGGGGGCAGTATTGCTGATAATTCTGCGGCAAATGTCGGCGGGATGGTAGTGAACGGAACATTCAATATGTCCGGAGGCAGCATTACGGGAAACACCGATTCCAGCGAGTATGGCTGCATATGTATTGGCGGGACAATGAACCTGTCCGGGGGCAGTATTACAGGAAACACTTCGAAAGATGGCGCTGTCCAAAATGCAGGAACGTTCAATATTTCCGGCAATCCGGTGGTTACCGGCAACAAGGCCCCAAACGGTAATGAGATAAATGTTTATCTGCCCAGGGGCAAGACCGTTAATGTTACAGGCACGATGACCGGCGGCGCGTCCGTCGGTATAACCACAGAGACCGCACCGACAGCGGGAAATCCGGTTAAATTCGGCCTGAAATACAAAACAAACAATACAGACTCTCCGGATAAATGGTTTACCAGCGACAAGGGCTATGACGTGCTCGTGATGAACGATACAGCTGATCAAAACGCCTATGTTGCGGCTAAGGTCACCCTGACCTATGACGGAAACGGTGCGGACTCGGGAAATGTACCTGCCGCAAAGACCGTCACCCATGGGACCGTCGTAACAGTAGAGGGTGCGGGAACCCTGAAAAAGGCAGATCACTTCTTCAGCGGCTGGGGACTGGAACCGGGATCACGCCGTTCTGTTGAATCGGGCGATGCTGCGTCGGATGACGAAGGACGGGGGTTCTACGATTCAGGAGATTCCATTGAGATGGATGGAAATATTACCCTGTATGCCCAGTGGGACGAAGGCCATACTGTGACCTGGCAGAATGGGGACGGTTCTGTCCTGGATGAGAAAACATGGAAGAGTGGAGATCCGGAGCCGGAAACGGAAAAGACGCCCACGAAGAAGCCGGACGAGCAGTATATTTATACTTTCTTCGAGTGGGAAGAACCTGTGATTGACGAGGATGGAAACCGGATTTATAAGCCAAAGTTTACAACGACGCTGCAAAAGTATACAATCACCTTTGTGGATGAGGATAACAGCGTCCTGAAGGCGGCAACTGAATATGAGTACGGGAACGTGCCGGTGAAGCCGGAAGACCCGGCCGGTAAAGAAACAGAGAAGGATATCCTGACCTTTACGGGTTGGAGTGATGGAACCACCACCTATGCTCCCGGCGCGACACTGCCTGAGGTGAAGAAGAACATGATCTATAAGGCGGTGTACAGTGCTGCGGATAAACCGGCTGCAACGGCAGCGGTGGGACTGGGAGCGGCTCCGTCTGAGAGTCCGTCTGCAAGCCCTTCTGCGACACCGACGGCAACGCCTGCAGCGGTACCGGCAGCGACGCCTGCGCCGACCGTTACAGCAGCACCCACCGCAACACAGACGCCGGTGATTACAGCAGCGCCGACGGTCAATCCGACAACCACACCTACGGCAGCTCCGACATTAACGCCCAAGCCGGTGCCGAAGACCGGAGACAGCGAGGATCTGTTCCTGTGGACTGGCCTGATGGCTCTTTGTGCGGGTGTGCTGGCAGTGATGCTGTTTGCTATTCCTTATCTGAAGAGAAGGAAGTAAAAGAGGGTAAAGGTCATGCCGTATTATCCGGAGAGAAGACCGGATCCGTATGCGGAAGAGCGGAAGCGGATCGAAGAAGCCGCGGCGCGGAAAAAGCGCCGCCGGCTGATCCTTGCTGCCGTGTTTGCCCTGATGATTATATACAGCGTGATCCGGCTGATCGCCTACGGCGCGGAATACTATTCCTCCCGGGAGACCAGCCAGGCCCTTTATGAACTCTATGAAGAACCTACAGAGGCGGTTGCTGTCACTCCGAAGGCGGCCCCGACAGCTGTGCCCGTAACAGCGGCCCCGCAGCAGGAAATGACGACCCCGGAACCGACACAGTCCGTTTTCCTGCCGCCGGTTCCGTATCCGGATAATCCGAATCTCCAGGTTTCGGAGCGCTTTCGGAAACTGAAAAAGAAGAGCAGCTATATCATGGGCTGGCTGAGCGTGGACCAGCTGGAGGAAGCGGTTGGCCTGAAGGACAACACTTTCTTCCTGACCCATGACATCAACGGAAAGAAAAACGCGAACGGCGCGATCTTTACCGATTCCAGCATCAATCTGCTGACAAGGCCCTACACGGTATTTCTGTTCGGCCATAACATGAAGAGCGGGAACATGTTCGGCCGGCTGCGGAAGTATAAGGAAAGCGCCTATTACTACAAGCACAGGATTATTACTTTTGACAGCCAGTATGAGGACGGGCAGTACGCTGTGTTTGCCGTGGCGGACATCAACACGGAACCGGGAGACCGGAATTACTACAACCTGTGGGCACTGGATTCCAACCGGGTGGATGAGCGGGAAGAAGCTCTGAAACAGCTGCTTGCCCGGTCTTATCACGCGAATATGCTGGACGTGCGGCCGGATGAACAGCTGCTGATTCTGGTGACCTGCGACCATAAGGAAACGGACCGCCTGGTTGTTGCCGCACGGAGGCTGCGGGACGGAGAAAGCGAGAATAACCTTACGCTTCCGCGTTATTAAGCCGCATTTTCCGGCAGAAAAAAAGTCCTGAAAAAAGTGCTTTACAAAGCGAAAATTCTATGATAATATACCATCTGTTCGGGGCATTAGCGCAGTTGGTAGCGCACAACACTGGCAGTGTTGGGGTCAGGAGTTCGAATCTCCTATGCTCCACAAAAAACGGATCACCTTTAAGGTGATCCGCTTTTTTTGTGCCGCCTAGGCGGCTTCGAATTCCTGACTCGAAAACACTGCCAGTGGCAGTGAGGGGGGAAAGCCGCCGAGGACCTCCAGTGGAGGAAATTTCGTCGGCGGCTTTCTCAACCGAAACGAGCGAGCACCCCAGTGGGGAGTCGCGACGATTGAGGTTGCGGAACAGGAGTTCGAATCTCCGGGCAGGGGAACCTTGGAGAAAAATGAATACTGAAAACTTAAGACTTAAAACTTAAAAATGTGGGAACGAAAAGAACCGTTCCCTGTCCCCTCGAAAATTTCGGGAACTAAATTCATCCATTCAGCGTCTAACCCATTGACGGCGAAATACGTCACCGGCCAATCCTTTCCGGATCACGAATTCCGTGATAACATTGAATAAGTTCAACAGGAGGCTGAAGATGATGAAAAAGAACCTGCTCACGGGATTTGTGTGTATCATGCTTTTGCTGCTCCTCTGTGTATCCGCTGCGTATGCGGAGGATGCGGAGAAGAATCTTGCCGAATACGGGCTGAACCCGCAGGACATCCTCCTGGAGAAAATCAAATTCCTCCCGGATGAAAACGACATAAGGTACCCGTTTTCCCGGGAAGAACGCCCGTTTTATCTCTGGTTTGACGTCACGGGAGACGGTTGTGTGGATCTGTGCACCGAAAGGATGTTCGGAAGCGGAATGGTTCGCGTTCAACTGTCGGTCTACGATCCGCTGAATCAGAAAACCTACATTCTGGATGGCTATGATCACTATTTCCTGCTGGACAGTATTACGGACGGAAAAATTATCATCAATAAAGAAGGACCGTATGGTTACGGGGAACCTATCACAGATACCCGTGGCACCGTTATCCTGGACAATAACCGGCTGCTCTTTGTGGCTGCCATGGAACCGGCTTCCGGGGAGGGTAATCTGTTCGATCCGGCACAGGCAGCCGTTTCCGTGGATGAAGCTGTCCGGATTGCTTGCGACTATGTCCGGGAAAACCCGGACGTTCAATACCGCAATGAAGTCACCGTCGGTCACATTATGACTGAGGACGGGGAATCTTGCTGGCAGATTATGTTTTCCTGGATCGGGAACCAGCTCTATACCGTATGGGTAAACACGGAAACCGGTGAAGTGGAAAATGGGTTTTGAGTACTGAAAGTGGAAAGGATCTGAAAGAACGAAAAGAATAATCGGCAAGAGCAGTGACAAAGGGACAGACTTTCAGTCACATTTTCTTCGAAAACAGTGACAGACAGTCAGTCCCTCGTTGTCACACTCTTGCCGCTTTGCGTCCTCCGGACGTAGTAAGGGATTTCTCCACTTCACTTCGTTCCGGTCGAAATGACAGCCTTGTTGCACGCTGTTCTGCCATATGGATGGCACTTGTCCACATAAAAACTGCGGAGATTTTTACTCCGCAGTTTTTGTTTAATCAACCTATATTCCTCACAGATCCAGTCCTTCGAAGCCCTGCCAGACGTTCTTGCCGCTGTAAGTAATGGCTTCAGCTTCGCCGCGCAGGACCTTCAGGACCGGGAAAGCCATGGCTTCCTGCTCCATCTCACCCGGATAGACATAGATCGGGGCAATCCAGCCGCAGCGTTCCTTGATGCCTTCGGTGATATCGTCAAAGCGCATCAGTCCGCCGGTGAGCAGGATCGCATCCACCTTGCCGCATAGTACCGCGCTCATTTCACCGATGCTCTTGCAGATCTGGTAAATCATGGTGTTCCAGACCAGGGTGGCCTTTTTGTCTCCCTGCTCCACGAGGGCGTGAACGGTATCTGAGTTGGAGGTTCCGAAAAGGCTGACGAAGCCGCCGGAACGGGAGCACATCCGCCGCACATCATCCAGGGGATGGGTCTCAAGATAATCCAGCAGCTCCAGCACCGGCACGCTGCCGATCCGGGTGGGCGCGAAGGGACCGTCGCCGTCCGCACCCATGGTGCCGTCGATCATTTTTCCGTGATAATGCGTGCTGACCGTGACACCGCCGTCAATATGGCCTACGATGAAGTTGCAGTCCTCATAGCGCTTGCCGATGGATTCCGCATGGGCCTCAGCAACGGCCTTGGGATTCAGCACATGGGAGTGGGGTGTGCGGTAGAGCCCGCGGATGCCGGTGAGGCGCGCGTAGTCGCAGTATTCGTCCACGTTGGTGGGGTTCAGCGTATAGGCCGGCTTATGATAGTTCTGCGCAAACCGCCAGGCCAGCATAACGCCCAGCTTTGCGGCGTGTTCGCTGCCGCCGACAGCGGCTTCGGTATCGTCATAAAGCTTCTGGTCGATGATTGTGACGCCGCTGGGCTGGGTGCAGGCGCTGCCGCCGCGGCCGACAAACACATCGATATCGGAGGGGTCTACCCCTTCTTCCTTCAGCATATCCAGGATCACCTGGTAACGGAAAGGCACCTGGCCGTTCACATGGGGGAACTGCAGCAGAACCGGCGCGTCATGGAACTGGCTTTTCTGGAACAGTTCCTCTTTGTTTACAAAGAGGCTGATTTTGGTGGAGGTTGAACCGGGATTGATGACCAAGATTTTAAAATCCATAACTATAACCCAACGCTATTCTTCAAGAATAAGCTTTCTTCTCAGAAAGCTGGAATATCATTTCGACGCAATGAAAGGATAACCCTTTGCATTAATTATGTTTTTCAGGAACAGGGGAAAGGCAGCCGTTTTTTGATGACCGAATCCGGCATCTCATGCACAGAAACCGGCAACATACGTCCGGGCATCTTGAACCCCTCGGGTCCTTCTGTTACTGTATGCCCCGCAAAAGCATTACGGGAGGTACGACATGATTCAATGTACTGGAATTGAAAAATCCTACACAGACAAAAAGGTCCTGTCCGGAATCAGCTTCGATATTCCTGACGGACAGATTTTCGGACTGCTGGGGCCCTCCGGCGCCGGAAAGACCACACTGATCAAAATCCTGACAGGGCAGCTGGAGTTTGAAGAGGGATCGGCGATGATCCTCCAGAAGAACGTGAGGCGCCTCTCGGGCGAGGATAAGAAAAAGATCGGTATCATGATGGATCAGTTTGGCGTATATGAACGGCTGTCCTGCTATGACAACCTGAAGGTGTTCGCGGACATCTACGGCACGCCGAAGGAAAAGATCATGGAAACGCTGAAACTGGTGGGCCTGGAGGATTCTGCGAAGAAGCCTGCTTCCGCCCTGTCCAAGGGCATGCGGGTCCGGCTGCAGCTGGCCCGGGTGTTCATGGTTTCCCCGGAAATCATCTTCCTGGATGAGCCGACAACGGGCCTGGATCCTATGACGATGAAGCAGATCCACAAGATCATCCTGGACAAGAAAAAGCACGGATGCACCATCTTCCTTACGACCCACAACATGGAAGAAGCAGCCAAGCTTTGCGACACGGTAGCCTTGCTGAATGAGGGCGTGATTGTGGACAGCGGCGCACCGGATGAAATCTGCCGCCGGTTCAACCACCAGAAGCGGATTGTGCTGCACCTGAACACAGGCGAAGATATGGAGCTGCCCCACAGCAAGGAATCCGCGGAGAAGATCAGCAAGCTGCTGGAAGAGGAACGCGTGGAAACTATTCACTCCTCTGAGCCGACGCTGGAAACCGTATTCCTGGAACTGACCGGAAGAAAACTGGAGGAAGAATGAACATGAATAATATTCTTATTATGATCAGAAAGCAGATGAAGGATACCTTCAAGAACAAGGCGGTCCTGATTCAGCTTATATTGCTGCCGGTGGTTTCGTTTATCCTGGAACGGGTGATCAGACCGGAAGGCGTTCCGGAACTGATGTATACCAAAATGTTTGCCGCCATGTATATGGCCATGGCGCCCCTGACCGCCATGTCAGCCATTATTGCGGAGGAAAAAGAAAAGAACACCCTCCGGGTGCTGATGATGTCCAACGTGAAGCCCGGACAGTACCTGACGGGCATCGGCGCCTATGTGTGGATCATCAGCATGATCGGTTCGGTGCTGTTTGCGGTTTCCTTCCCGGCGGCGGATATGCCCTTCTTCTTCCTGGTGATGGGCGTGGGTTTCCTGATCTCCATCGTGATTGGCGCCGTGATCGGAATCACCGCAAAGAACCAGATGTCCGCCGGTTCTGTGGGCGCGATGGCGATGATTATTCTTTCCTTCATTCCGATGTTTGCCATGTTCAATGAAGGAATTGGCGCGGTGGCGCGGTTCCTTTACACCCAGCAGACCCGGTTCCTGCTTGACGCTATGTCCTTTGCTGAAATAAAATGGGACGGAGCTGTCATCCTGGCAGCGAATGCTATCCTGGCGGTGGTGATGTTCTTTGTCGCCTTCAGGAAAAAAGGACTGGAATAAGTGAAGATAGATATCGACATCAACGACCAATACCCGGAGACATCCGTAACGATCCATGCCCCGAGGCTGAGCCAGGACATTGAGAAACTGATCGCGATGATGCGGATGCTCGATATGCAGGTCAGCGCGGAAAAGAACGGGGAAACCTACATCCTGGACGCCAACAAGATCCTGTATATCGAGGCAGTGGAACGGAAGACCTTCATCTACACAGAGACGGAGATGTATGAGTCTGAACTGAAACTGTACGAGGTGGAGGAACAGCTTCTTGAAAGGGACTTCCTGAGGGTCAGCAAACAGACGATTGTGAACCTGAGGATGATCAAGAGCCTGAAAGCGGACATCAACCGGAAAATCAGGCTGACCCTGCAAAACGGAGAACAGATTATGGTTTCCCGCATGTACTCGGACGAGCTGCGCCAGAAGCTGGGGGTGAGGTAAGATGAAAGAAAAAATCAAATACCTCAACTGGCTTGTGAAAGAAATTATGGCAAGCTTCGCCGGGGGCGTGGTGACCCTGTGCGCAATGAGCTGGCTGATGGGCGATCTGGGAGCGAAAGTATCCCCCATATTCAGCCTCGGGAAAAGCGGGATTTCGCTTGAAACCCTGATGCAGTTCCTCCTGCTCGCGGTGTTTTCCGTCGTGGTGAAGGACGTGTTCATGACGGACCGATGGATCAAAAACATGAGCGTTTTCCTGAGAAAGACCCTCTATTTCTTCGTGATCGTACTGGGCGTGTTCGTGATGAGCCGCCTGTGGAAATGGTTCCCGGCAGACGCCGCCAGCGCCTGGATTGTCTTCGGTGCATTCTTCGCAGTGGCTATGGTTATCATGACCATACTGACCCGGACAAAGGAAATATCGGAGAACAATAAACTGCAGGAAGCGCTGGAAAAATTCAAGAAAAGGGAAAAGAAGTAATGATAAGGCGGCGGAGCGGAAGCTCCGCTGCTTGTCAATTAACAATTAACAATGAACAATGAACAATTAAGTGCTCCGGAATGCAGATAATATCATGCTTCTTGCGGGCGCTCACGGCGTATGCTACAATCCAGACAGAACATAAATTAACAGGAGATCCGGCAGATGAAGATTGAACGCATGTATGCGCGCGGAGCGGAATACCAGCGGTTCGAAACGCTTAAACGCAACCGCGAAAAACGAACCAGACAGAAGCTTGCATTCATGGAAGGCGTGCAGATGGTGGAGCAGGCTATCCGCCATAACTGGGAGTTTGCCGCCATGGCGGTGGCTGACGGACGCCGCCTGTCCGGATGGGCGGAGGATATGATTGCGAAAGCGAAGCCGGAAATTCTTTATCAGATGGAGGAAGGCATGCACGCAGACCTTTCCGACCGGGAAGAGAGCTGCGAGATCATTGCCCTTGTCCGTGAACGTACGGACGGACTGGAACGGATCGAAGAGAAGACTTCCAAAAGCAGCATGCCGCCGCTGTATGCTGTCTTTGACCGTCCGGCGTCCCCCGGAAACCTGGGAACCTTCCTCCGCTCCGCTGACGCCTTTGGCGGAACGGGGGTTATCGTTACCGGCCATGCCGCGGACTTTTATGATCCGCAGTGCATCCGCGCCAGCGTGGGCACGGTGTTTGCCATTCCATTTACGGAGATGCCCAGCGCGGAGGGTGCCCTGGAGTGGCTCCATGCACGGCCGGAAAAACCACTAATCGTCGGGACGAGCGCCCACGGGACAAAGAACCTGGATGAGATCGACCTGACAGGCCCGGTTGCCCTGGCCATCGGCAATGAGACTTTCGGCCTGTCCCGGGCCTGGAAGGACGGATGCGATGTGCTGGCGAAGATCCCGATCTTCGGCGCGGCTTCCTCGCTGAACGCCGGAAGCGCCGCCACCGTCTGTTTCTATGAAATCAGCCGGCAGCGCCTTGCCAAAGGGCTGAAATAAAAAACAGGATCCGGACAGGAGAAAGGCATCACAGATGGAAGTAAAGACGCTGGTTGAACTGTATGATGAGCGCCCGCTGGAGAATGTGCTGGGTGTGGAAATCTTTCATCCGGACAAGGTGATCTACGTCTGCCCGGAGGGAACGCCGGAGCATGCCCGGAGGCAGCTGAAGGATTACTTTGACCATCGCGGGATCGAGGCCGCGATGGAGTTCCTGTATGTGGACATCTACGACACGGAGAAGATCCTGGCGTTGTTCCGCGCCATCCTGAAGGATCATCCGGACGCGGTGATGGATATCACGGGCGGCACGGACGCCGTGTTGTTCGCGGCCGGACTGGCCTGCTCCGAGGCAGCAATCCCCGTGGTCACCTACAGCCGCACGATGAATAAGTTTTACAGTATCCAGAACGCGCCGTCCATGCACGGTTACGTATGCGATATCACCTTCTCGGTGGAGGACTGTTTCCTGATGGCGGGCGGATCCATGCGAAAAGGCCGGGTGGATAACAGCATCCTGTCCCGGTACATGGAGGATATTGATCCGTTCTTTGCCGTTTTCCTGAAATACCGCCGCCAGTGGGACAGGATCGTGACGTATATCCAGCGGGTTTCGGCGGCGAGGGAAGACGGAACCTATTCGCTGAGCGTGCAGGGAGACTATATTGTCAAAGGGGAGCAGGGCGCCCGGCTGACGGCCCCGGAGGAAGCCCTGCGGGAACTGGAGAAGATCCGGATGATCTCCGGCCTGAAGATTGTGCCGGAGGAAAGTGTGGAATTCTATTTCCGGGATCCGCAGGTTCGCGCCTGGCTGCGGGACGTGGGCAGCGTGCTGGAACTGTATATCTATAAAGCCTGCCTGGATACCGGTATATTCAGTGACGTGCGAACCAGCGCCGTTGTGGACTGGAACGGGGATGAAAAGGATCACGCGGTATCCAACGAATTGGACGTGATGTGCACCCAGGGAATCACCCCGGTATTTATCAGCTGCAAGACCTGTATGATCCGGACTGAAGCCCTGAACGAACTGGCCGTCCTGCGGGACCGCTTCGGCGGACAGATTGCCCGGGCCGCCATTGTGACCGCAGAACCTGCCGGAGCGTCCGCCCGGAACCGGGCGGCGGAACTGAATATCCGGATCATTGACCTGAATGACCTGCAGGAAGGCAATGTGGACGAAAGCATCAGAAGACTCATGAAATAATGAAAAATGAAGAATGAAAAATGATAAAGACTCTCTGCATATAAAGGCCCGTTTCTGTTTTATATGAGGAGAGTATGACAGACGTACTTTTGCCCCGGAATCGCCGTAAGGCGGTTCCGGGTTTTTTTACATAGCTTACGAAAACGTAAGGCAGAAGTCACCTGAAAGTAAGATTGCTCTGCTATGCTTATAGCCAAGGAGGGATGACTCATGGAAATCATACGCGGCGGACGGCAGGCAGAGACCTGTGTGAACAATGAATCGGTTCTTTCCGCATGGTATGACGCCTATGGCACAGAAATCCTGCGCTATTGCTTTATGATGCTGGGCAACCGGACAGATGCGGAAGACGCCACCCAGGAAACGTTCCTGAAGGCCTGGCGGAGCATCGGCCGTTTTGAAGCGAAAAACGGATGCTCTGCCCGTACATGGATTACCCGGATTGCAGGGAATACCTGCCGGGACTACCTCAAAAGAAGCTGGTACAAGCATGAAAGCAGACTGATTTCCCCCGAAGACCTGAAGAAACTTGGAAATGCTCCGGAAGAAGACCGGGAGCTGATCATGGACGTAATGAACCTGCCGGAGAAATACCGCCAGGTGCTCCTGCTGGTATCCATGCAGGGAATGACGATCCGCGAAGCGGCGGAGTGCATGCAGACCAGTGCGGCCACCATTTTCAGAAGACTGGAGAAAGCCAGGCAAATGATCGCCTGACATCCGGGATATATCCTCCTTTCCATTTGGAAGCCCTGCCGGGTGAGAGACGGCAGGGCTTCTGTATTGATGATGGATCTTTGCTTTTTTGACAAAAATGGAAAAATCCCCTTACGTCATCTGTTGCTTGTGACGCAGCGTCATCCTGTAAGCTGATGATGAAAGGCGGGGAATGTGATGGGTATCTATCTTTTCTGAAGCAGAAAAATAGCCCGGGTTATCTTATCTGATTTATCCTTTTTATGGCGGGCCAAGTATGGTATAGTGTTCACGATGTATACAGAGCACATCACATTCCAATACAGCAATCATATCAAAACACGGTTCCGGAAAGGAACCCGGGGGGAGGAGTAACCGAATGAAGAAGATGAACAAAATGCTGGCTGCGCTGCTGGCGCTGATGCTGACGCTGACAGCTTGCGGAATGGCTTTCGCGGAGCAGGAAGCCCGGAAGATTGAAACAGCCGCGGATGCGGACGAATGGATTCAGATGCTCTTCGGAGAGCATCCGGAGGAACTGGACAGCGCCTGGGAACTGGTGCCTGAAGTGAAAACCGCTTTGGACGCAGCCGGCGGCATGAAGGCGGTTGCGATGCAAATTACTTCCATCGGCGAGATCAAAGAGATCCAGCCGGCTTATCAGAAGGAAATCCAGGGTTTTCAGTTTTTCTATATTCCCTGTGTTTTTTCTACGATGTCTGTGGATATTGTCCTGGTGACACAGGATGGCGCAGTTGCGGGAATACAGACAGGCGTTTTCTCCGGCAAACAGGAGAGCGCGTCTTCTGACCTGGCCAGCGTTGAACTGAACCTGCCGGTACCCTCCCTGGGCGAGCTGCCGGGCATCCTGACCCTGCCGGAAGGAGACGGTCCGTTCCCGGCAATTGTGCTGGTGCACGGTTCCGGCCCCAATGACATGGATGAGACCATCTTCAGCGTGAAACCCTTCAAAGACCTGGCGGAAGGCCTGGCAGCAAAGGGTGTGGCGGTATACCGTTACGACAAGCGGACCTATACTTACAGTAAGGAGCTGGCCGATAACTATCAGCTGACGCTGATGGAGGAAACGGTGGATGACGCGGCCGCGGCGGTGCAGATGCTGGCACAGCAGGAGAAGATTGATCCGGAACGGATCTATGTGCTGGGACACAGCCTGGGCGGCATCGCAATCCCGATGATTGACAAAGTGCTGAAAGAGCAGCCTGTGGCCGCCTGCGGATATGTGATGATGGCCGGTTCTCCCAGGAAACTGGATGAGCTGTTCCGGGAACAGTATGAGTTCATGTTCTCCGTGCAGGCGGAGGCTATGGAGCAGGCCGGGATGAACAAGGAGGACATTTTCAGCGAGCTGGACAGGCTGAATGACCTGGACGCGCTCGCGGACAGCGATGCCATACAGGGCGCCTACGCGCCATACTGGAAATGGCTGGCGGAATATGACCAGCTGAAGATGGCGGAGGATATTACAAAGCCGGTCCTGGTGCTTCAGGGCGAAGAAGACTGGCAGGTGACGATGAAGGACTTCGGCATCTGGCAGGAAGCTTTTGGAGACAAGGACAACTGGACCCTGATTTCCTATCCGGGACTGATCCACAGCATGACCCACGGTGTGATGAATGACGTATCCATGAACTATATGAGGGCAGAAAAGGTTGATGAGAAGGTCATCAGCGATATTGCGGCATTTATCCTGGAAGAGAAAAAATAAATACCCCGCCGGAAAACCGCTGAGCCCAAAGAAATCAATGCCTGTATAACGGAACCGCCTGCAAGGCGGTTCTTTTTTTCATTTCCGGGCGAAACAAAACCATATACGGTGTCGTCTATTTATATGTACACTCCCTTTCGGGGTGTACAGAAGGAGGTAAAAACGAAAATGAAAAGACTTTTAACGCTGGTAACGGCACTGGTTATGATTTTAACGCTGGCGGCGGCTGCCCTGGCTGAAGGAAACAATGTTCTGCTGCAGGTTGCTGATGACTGCGACAAGCTGCTGTTCAACACCGACAACGTGACCCTGAAGGGCAACATGGAATTCTCCTTTGACGGAAACTGGTTCAAGACGATTGACGGCGTTTATCAGCAGGATGGTTATGATGCTTACTGCGACCTGAAGGTGAAGAGCCCGAAGAAGGACGGATCCGTCAAGAACAGCGGTTATACCATCTTTGATGACGACGGCGCTGTCCGTGTTGTGGAAGTCGTTTATCCCGGCACCTACAAGACCGCCGGAAGCATCAAAAACAACACGATTCTGCGCAGCTCCGCCCGGACTGACCTGGTGATGGGCGCGTTCCGCATGCTGGCCGGCATGGCCGATGTCTTTGCGGAAGTGACCGTGGGTACGGCCGAAAACGGCGGGAAGACCATCCATATGAAGCTGAACGGAAACTCCACGGAAATCGTGAACACCGGACTGATGATGCTGATGCAGTTTGCCGGCGACCGTTTCCTGAGGATGAACAGTGACGAATACAAGAGCCAGACGGGCAAGATCGGCGACTATGTCTCCATTGCCCGGGGCGTGCTTGCGACGACCCAGTCCGTGAGCGTGCAGAACGCGGAAATAACCCTGAAGGTGAACGACAAGGGCGAACTGGAATCCGCTGAAGGCAGCGCCAGTGTGAAGCTGAATACCACCAAGGACGGCGAGCATACGCTGGACGGCAAGTTCAGCCTGGAAGTTTCCGATCGTGGAACCACCAAGGCGGAACACTTTGATCCGGATAAGCATGTTGCGCCGGCCAAACAGTAAAAGACAGCCTGAAATGAACTGCGGGGCATCAAACCTGATGCCCCGCAGCTTTTTATATGCGCGGATGGGTTATTTCTTTCGGGCCAGGCGCAGGGTAATGATCTGGAAAGGATGGAAGGAGAGGGTAAAGGTGCCGTCCGATACGGGGAGGATATCCTGCGGATCCTCTGCGAGGGAGCAGGTGCACACCGCGCTGAAGGGCAGGAAGGGATGGATCATGACGGTGCGTGTACCGCCCATGCTTTCATACAGGCGGATGACCAGGTCGCCGGTTCCATCCTCGGACAGCTTGACGCTTTCCACGGTGACGGCGGGATCGCTGGAATTCAGCAGGCGAAGCGGTACGGAGGAACCGGGGACGGTGATCAGCGGGTCGTTCAGCGCCTCGGCAGCCTCAATGACGCCGCTGGTTTCCAGCGGGCCGTCCCAGGCGCGATAGGCATAAACGAAACGGTGGCGTCCGCGATCGGCCGCAGCGTCCGGATAGGTGGGTGCACGCAGCAGGCTCAGGCTGATGACGCCGTCATTGACAGAAACGCCGTATTTGCAGTCGTTCAGCAATGCCGCGCCGCGGACGGCATCCCGAAGGACGGTCCAGCCATGGGCACAGACCTCAAACCGGTCCGCGTCATACTGGCGGGAACGGTGGGCAGGACGGGAAAGATAACCGAACTGGATCTGATGATCCGCGTTATCCGCGTCAATGCCGGTATCAAAGGAGACCTTGAGGAGACGGTGGCGCTCCTGCCAGTCCGCCTCGGTAATGAACTCAAGCTGCTCATCCTCCGCAGTCAGGCGGATCCACTGGGTGATGACGGATGAGGAGAAACGGGTGATGATCTTCAGCTCCGCAAAGAGGCCGCTGGCACAGACAATCTCTGTTTCATATTCCGCATCCATGGGCACTTCCCGCCGCTCGGTCTGGCTGTCGATATCCCAGGCGTCAAAGCGCCGGGGAAGATCCCGGTAGAGATGGAACACATTGGAAGGAGTGCGGACCCGCCCCCGGTCATCCTGCAGGAGGACCATGGACAGGAGCTCGCCCTTTTTTGAAATGACAGCGCGCAGGACGGAGTTCTGCATCACATAATTGCTGCCCTGGCGGCGGACGGTGGCGGTGCTGTGCACCGGGATTTCAGCCGGATACATGGTGACGGCGGACATAGGCTCCAGGCAGGCAAGCACCAGCGCCTCGTCCTTGTAGGCGGCAGCCTGGAATCGTACACCCTCCCGGGTGACGGCGCCGGCGGTGAACCGTTCATCCGCCCGGATGACCCGGGTGATGCGGTGGGAAGAGGGGTTGAAGACCGTGAGACCCAGGCCGTTCCGGCAGAAGGCGAGCAGCGCCTCCCGGGCACCGCGCACGGCAGTGTCCCGGACCCGGGCGACGTCCATGCGTGCCTGCTCATAAACCCGGGCGATGGAGGAACCGGGCAGGATATCATGGAACTGGTTGGTGAGGAGCAGCTTCCAGGCGCTTTCCAGCTCTTCCGCGGGATAGGCGGCGCGGCCGGTGAAGGCAGCCATGGCGGCGAGCATCTCCCAGACCCGCAGGACGTGCTCCGCCCGGCGGTTGCCTTTCTTGATCAGTGCCTGGGTGGTATAGGTTCCGCGGTGGCAGGGGAAATACAGCTCGCCCCGGTAGATGGGCAGGGAACCGTTGTTCCGCTTTTTCAGATAGTCTTCCGGCGTCATCCAGTAGAGCCTGGGCGCGCCCTGGAGATCCCGCTGGCGCCGGATCTGCTCCAGGTCGTCCCGGGTAGGTCCGCCGCCGCCATCCCCCTGGCCGAAAGGCAGGTAGAAATCACGGCTGCCGTCCTTCTCCAGGCGGCTGACCCAGCGGGCATGCACGGTCTTTGCATCTACAGCGGTTTCATAGGACATATGCAGGAAGCTGGGAATCACGGTGCCGTCCAGTCCGCGCCAGAGGAAGGCGTGATGCGGGAATGGCTCCGAATCGTTATAGGACCAGAAGATCTTCTGGGTGGTGAGGCCGGTCATGCCGAAGCCCTTGATGATCTGCGGGAGGGCGGCACTGTAGCCGAAGGTGTCCGGCAGCCAGGCAACCCGGCTGTCCACACCCAGCATTTCCCGGAAGTACCGGCGTCCGTACAGGAACTGGCGCACGAGGGCTTCGCCGCCGGCCAGGTTCGTATCCGGTTCCACCCACATGCCGCCGTCGGCAATCCAGCGGCCGTCGGCGATCATTTCCCGGATTTCCTCAAAGAGCTCCGGATAGTGCTGACGGCAGAGTTCATATTCCGCGCACTGGCTCTGGAGGAACTTTGCCTCCGGATACTCCTTCAGCAGGCGGAGGACAGCGGCAAAGGTACGGGCGGTTTTCCGCCGTGTTTCCTCAATGGGCCAGAGCCAGGCATAATCCAGATGGGAATTGGCAATGACACCCATGGACGCGGCGAAGGAGCCGTTATGGGCATTGACCAGCGGCGCGATCTGCTGCCGGGCTTCAAGGTATGCCTGCCGGCGCCGGGGCAGGGGCTGCTCCAGATCCAGGGTGTCCAGCAGGCAGGCAAAGCCGTCCGCCAGGGCTTCCCGGAAGGGATCATCCGGCTCCAGGTAATCGTGCACATCCCGGAGTACGGTCAGGTCCAGCCAGAGCTGATAGGCTTCCTCATTCCACCAGCCGAAGGTGCTCCGCCCGGTAACGGCTGGGCCGGTGCGGGTAAAGGTGACGCCTTCCTCCGGGAAGACGGGACGGCCCGGATGATCCGGCAGGGGAGTGCCGGCATAGACTTCCAGGGCAATCTCAAAGGTTTCGCCGCCTTCCGCGTTCCGGCAGACGGCCTGATCGGAGATGTACTGGTGCGGATGAGCCATCCGGTCGCCCCGGCGGGCGCCGAAGACTTTTCCGTTGACATAGAGGACGGATTCACCGCCGGGATTCAGGTCCATGACGATCCGTTCCCCGCGGGCTTCCTCCGGTACGGTGAAGCGGCCGAACATCCAGGCATAATCCCAGGGCATGCCCCAGGGGGTTCCGGCCGGCCAGGGTTCCCGGGGATAGGCTTCCGCCTCCCGCAGGTTCAGGACGGAAGGCGCAGAAAAGCCCTCCAGGGTAATTTCGCCCAGAGGGTGATAAAGATCCGCTGCCAGCGCGTCAATCACGTGCCGAAGCTGATCGGTGATTTCCTTATTCATTTACGCAACTCCTTCGATATGATCCTTTTATGCTGAAGGCAGAATGCAGTAATCAGTTTCTCTGATATGATGATACTCCATCGGTGATGATGAAAGCAAGGGGAACAGAGCAAAATTACAGAAAAACAAGCCCGGAAGGAGAAAATTCCGGGCTTGACGCGACTATGCTTTTTCGTACCGGAGCGGCGGCGCGCAGTATTCAAAAATGACGCTGTCATTGTCCTTTGAATCCGTCACCGCGTCATGGGAGGTCCAGCCGACCAGCAGGACGCCCTTTCCGCGCTTCCGCAGGACGCGGGCGGGACGGGTACCGATCTTGTAGGCGATGAAGTCGGGTCTGTTCAGGAAAGAGAAACGGCAGTCCGCCAGAAGCCGGGAATAAAGCGCCGGAAGGGAATTGCCATAATCCTCCCGGGGCTGGGACAGCTGGCCGCGGAAAATCTCCGGGGCGTTCTTCCGGAACCAGAGGACAATGCGGGGATCGAAGGACTCAATGCAGAAGACACCGGGATAACCGCGGAGGAGCTCCCGGGTCTTTTCACACAGCTCCGTATTCCGGGGACCGGTCTTCAGCTCCACAATCAAAGGGCCGGAACCCTGCCGCAGGACGGCGAGGACATCTGTGAACAGGGGCAGGGTTTCCTCTGTGTCCAGGAGCTTCATCTGCTGCAGGTCGGAGAGGGGATAATCAATGACCTTGCCGTGGACGCCGCAGATCCGGTCCAGGGTGTCGTCATGGAAGACGACCACCTGCCCGTCGGCGGAAAGCTGGACGTCCAGCTCCACTCCGTAGCCTTTTTCCACCGCGGCGCGGAAGGCCGGGAGCGAGTTTTCTGGAACGCCGTGATGATTGTCATACAGTCCCCGGTGGGCGTAATAGAAACCGCTGAAATCCGAAGCGGTATACTGTCTCATCTTAATCTTCCTCCGCAAAGGCTTCCAGGCCGGAAGCATTGGCTACTTTCCGGGTTTTTATATTCTTGACCAGCAGGATGAAGACCAGGGCGCTGCAGACGGTCAGGATGGAAGAGTAGACGGGCAGCGCGCCCCAGGCGCCGGTCTTCATGAAAATGAGGCCCAGCAGAACCGGGGTGACGGTCTGGGCGGACATGCTGGCCGCGTAGTAGTAACCGGTGAACTTGCCGATCTTCTTTGAGGTGCACAGCTCCACGACCATGGGGAAGGAGCAGTTGTGAACCAGCGCCATGCCGAAGCCCTTCAGAGCCCAGACAGCGAAGAGGATGGCCGGGAAGGAAAACTCTCCGTTCACGCCGACCACTTTGCCGGTAGGCCGGACAAAGATCATGATCAGGGTGGCCAGGAAGGAAATGATCAGGCCGATGGACACCGTCCATTTCCGCCCGATTTTCTCCGCAATACCTCCGGCGATCAGGAAACCGACAGCGGAGGCCAGGCCGCCGCCCAGGGTCAGGATCATGGTGGCGCTGGATGCGGCCTGCAGGTAATAGATCACATAGTTGCCGATATAGGTGCCGATGGCGTTGTCGGACATGAACCAGAGGAATTCGGCGCCGAGGATGGCCAGCAGCATGCGCCGGTTGGCGGGGGACATTGGGCCTTCATCCGTGGCCGGGTTTTCAATGGCCGCGAGGCGCTCGCCCTCGGCCAGCTCGTCCTTCATCTCTTCCTCAATCTTGTTTTCCCTGATGGTGAAGAAAAGTACCAGCGCGGAGACGACCATCAGGAGGGAGGCGACCAGGAAGGGAATCTCGATGATCCACATCTTGGTGCTGCGGTCCGTGACGTTGATATAGTCACTCAGCTTCAGGAAGACGCCGAGGATGGTGGCGAAGCCGCCGCCGAGATAGCCCATGATGTTGATGATGCCGTTGGCCTTGGCCCGGAGAGGCTTGGGCGTGATGTCAGGCATCAGGGCGACTGCGGGATTCCGGTACATCATCATGAAGATGAGGACGATGCCCATCATGATGATCATGCCGGCAATGTTGTTCTGATGGAAGAACAGGGGAATGAAGGGGAAGGCAACCGCGGCGACGAAGGTGCCGACGAGGATGTAAGGCATCCGCTTGCCGATGGGCGTCCGGGTCCTGTCGGAGAGGTTGCCGAAGACGGGCAGCAGGATCAAGGCCGCCAGGTTATCGCAGGCCATGATGATACCGACCAGCCACTGCACGTTGAGGATGTTTTCCGGCGCGCTGGCCTTCAGCTCCGCCGAGGTCAGCCCGTACATCCGGTGGGCGAACAGATCCGTCAGGAAGGTGGGGCACCAGGAATCATACACCTGCCACAGCAGGAGGATGCCAAAGAAAGCAAAGCCGATCTGACAGGTCCGTTTTACATTCAGTTTCATACGATATGTTCCTTTCCGCACAGTGATATTCCGTCTGCACCGCCGGCGGGGTGTGTCCGGCGGCTGCCGGTATTCTGTGTTTTTCCCTATCGGATGAATTATACCACAAGGAAGCGGGAAAAGGCCAACAAATACGGTTGACAGACGTGGCGGTAAAGGATAAAAAAGAAGAGAAGAAACGACTGTCCGCCGGAAGACCGGCGGGAAGCAGGAGGAACCGGGAATGAACAGACCTCTGATCGGGATCCCGATGGGAGACGCGGCCGGCATCGGGCCGGAAATTGTGCTGAAGACCATCGCCGACGCACAGACGCAGGAGACTGCCCGCTGCGTGGTGATCGGAGACCGGGGCGTGTTGGAAAAAGCAAAAACCTATCCGGGAATGCCCGCGCTGGAAATCAATGTGATCGGGGAACCGGAGGAAGGAAAATATGCGCCGGGAATCCTGAACCTGATCGACCTGCACAATATTGATATCAAGCAGCTGCGGGTCGGCACGGTGGACGGGATGTGCGGAAAAGCGGCCTATGAATACATTGCCGAAAGCATCCGCCTGGCGAACGCGGGACAGATTGACGCGGTGGCCACCACGCCCATCAACAAGGAGTCCCTCCGGAAGGGAGGGGTTCCCTATATCGGCCATACGGAAATTTTTGGCGCGCTGACCGGGACGGAGGATCCCCTGACCATGTTTGAGGTGCGGGGGATGCGGGTGTTTTTCCTGACGCGGCACGTATCCCTGCGGCAGGCCTGCGACCTGGTAACGAAGGACCGGATCAAGGACTATGTGCGGCGCTGCACGGAGGCGCTGCGCCGGCTGGGCGTGACCGAAGGGACGATGGCAATCGCGGGACTGAATCCCCACAGCGGGGAGCACGGCCTGTTCGGCAATGAAGAGGTGGAAGAGGTTTATCCCGCGGTAGAGGAACTGCGGCAGGAAGGCTACGACGTGACCGGACCCATCGGGGCGGACTCCGTGTTCCACCTGGCTTTGCAGGGAAGGTTCAACAGCGTGCTTTCCCTGTACCACGACCAGGGACATATTGCCACCAAGACGCTGGACTTTGAGCGGACCATCGCGATTACCAACGGGATGCCCATCCTGCGGACTTCCGTGGATCACGGAACGGCCATGGACATTGCCGGAAAAGGAACCGCGAGCGCGGTCAGCATGATCGAGGCGGTGCGGCTGGCGGTGAAATACGCGCCGGCGTTCCGGAAACAGTAAAGGTTTTGACATCTGCCGGCCGATACTGTACAATCACCCGAAGAAAAATGATTCCCGGAGGATGGGCAAATGGAAATCGCAGCACAGGTTTTCGGTATTCTGGCATTTATCGTTTCGGTTGTTTCCTTTCAGCTGAAAACCTACCGGCAGATTCTGTGGGCCCAGACGCTGTGCGCGCTGCTGTTTGTGACGCACTTTTACCTGCTGACCTGCTGCGGGCAGGCGGACGCCGTGACCGGCGCCGCCCTGAACGGCGTATGCGCCGTGCGGGATGTGGTACTGCTGATAACCGAAAAGAAGCGGACGCAGAAGCTGACAACGATTCTGGCGATCGGATTCTCGGTGATTGTGGTGGCAATCGGAATCGCAACCTGGAGCAGCCCGGTGTCCCTGCTGTTCATTGTGGCGATGGTGCTGAATACGGTGGCCCTGTCCATTCCGGATCCGAACATGGTGCGGGTGTTCATTATGATCTCAGCGCCTTTTGCCTGCGCGTATGATATCCTGAATCATTCCATCGGCGGAACGGTGAATGAGGTGGTCTCCTTCCTGTCCGCAATGACGGCGTACATTCGTTATCGTCATAACGAATGAAGAATGAAAAATGAAGAATGAAAAATGGTGGAAAAAACCGCTTCCATACGGAAGCGGTTTTTGTGATTATATGAGGAGCGAGTCCTGATCAGGGCTCGAGGGCGCGGGTGGAGGTGCCTTCTGTGAGCTCGGTGGAAAGGGTTATGACGCGGGGAACCGCTGTACCTTTGCTGGAAAGCGTTTCAAGCATCAGGTTAGCGCATTCCCGGCCGATACCAAGCTGGGGCTGACGGACCAGGGTCAGGTTCGGGAAGATGCCGCTGAAGAGCTCCAGCTTATCGAAGCCGATGACGGACAGATCCCGCGGGATCTCAATTCCGTTATGCTGCAGGGCAAGCATACCGCCGAGCATCATTTCAAAGTTGGTGATGAACAGAGCGGTAGGCGGATCCTCCAGCCCGATGAGCTCCTGAACAGCCTGGTATCCGCCGTCCATGGTGTAATCACCATAGCGGATATAGCGCTCATCCGGTTCGACGCCCGCATTGCGCAGGGCGTTCAGGTATCCGGCCAGGCGGGTTTCCGTGGTATACAGACGGGGACTGCCCAGCACCAGTCCGATTTTCCGGTGCCCCAGGTCCAGCAGTTTGCTGACGGCCTGGGAGGAGGCAAATTCATTATCGATGATGACGGCGCTGACCTTGTTCCGGAGGGTTTTGATCAGCCTGTCTACCAGCAGGATGGGGATATTGGCTTCCAACGCAGCCTTCAGATGGGCTCCGGTCGGATCGGTGGCCATGTTGATCAGACCGTCCACCCGGCGGTGAATCAGAAATTCCACCGCTTCCTTTTCACGTTTCGGATCGCTGCGGCAGTCGCAGACGATGACGGCATAATCGTGCCGGCGGAGAACATCCTCCATAGAGGAGATGATGGAGGTAATGAAGGCGTTGCTGAGTTCGGGAATGATCACGCCGATGACGCGGGTCTGCCGCGTTTTCAGGCTGCGGGCTACTTCGTTGGGAACATAATGCAGCTTTTTGACTGCGGCCTCAATCAGACGGCGGTTTTTCTCCCGAACGTTTCCGCCGTTGAAATACTTGGAAAGCGTGGCAAGGCCGAGGCCTGTTTCACGGGCAAGATCTTTCATTGTGGACGCCATGGGATCACCTCCGGTTTTCTGGATTTATCCTATCAGAAAACAGGAAAAAAGACAAACGGATTTACGTTTTTTTGTACAGAAGAAACGCAGGAAATACAAGGAAATCAACGAAAAACACAGACGAAACGTTACCGGAATTCCAGCACGGCAGGCTCGCCACTGTACCGGAACGGCCGGATTTCGCTGCTGCCGTCCGGACGGACAAGACGAACCGGCACGGAAAAATCCGCCGGCAGGCTGCCGTCCGCTTTCCCGGCCAGGAGCCTGCAGGCGCTGTCATCCCAGCGAAACGGAACGCGAAGGTATTTATCCTGAAGATATTCCATGCCGTCCCCGGCGTCATCGTAAAGATCAAGGCAGCCGTCCGCCCCGGCGAAGACCACCAGCTCATCTGCGGGAGAATTCAGTTCCGCGGCGCTGCAGGCGCCGGCGGAAAGCGGAAGGACGCTGCCGGCACGGACCAGCACCGGGAAACGGTCCAGCGGTGTTTCCAGAAGCTGCTCCGTGCCGCCTTCATAATACTTTTCCGTAAACAGATCATACCAGCCGCCGGGAGGCAGAATGACAGACGTCCGGTCTCCGCCGTCCCGCAGAGAACGGGTGACAGGCTTGACGAGCAGGGCGTCCCCCAGCATGTACTGCTGAGACAGGCCGCGCAGCCGGGGGTCGTTTCCGAAGGCTGTGAGCATGGCGCGGATCATGGGAAGACCGTCGCGGCAAACCCGGGCGGCAGTGGAATACAGATAGGGAAGCAGGCGGTAGCGCAGGGCAATGATCTCCCGCAGGCAATGGTATTCCGGGCTTTCCTCCGCGCCGAAGGCCCAGGGCTCCCGGGGCGTATCCGTGCCGTGGGAACGGAATACAGGCAGCATGGCGCCGAACTGGAACCAGCGGATATACAGTTCCCGGTAGGCGGGATCCCGGACTCCGTCCGGGTAATCGCCGCGCCAGAACCAGGGGTCCTTCCGGTCCACAAAGAAGCCGCCGATATCCAGCGTCCACCAGGGAATGCCGCTGCAGGAAACGCGGACGGCTTCCGCGACCTGTTTTTCCAGGATATCCCAGCGGGCGGAAATGTCTCCGGACCAGAGGATGGCGCCCTGGGCGCCGGAATCTGTTCCGCCGCTGCGGGAGAGCAGTACGGGCCGTTTGGAGGGAATATCCCGCAGCCAGTGTTCCCGGAGCCCCCGCAGGTGGAAGGAAGCGTATTGGTTCATGGTGACCGGATTCATCCGCAGGGCTGAGGCTTCCGTAATCAGGCGGAAGCGGGTTTCCGGAGCGCGTTTTTCATCTCCGCACCAGTCCGGATCCGTGATCGGTTCACAGCTGTCGCACCACAGGGCGTCCGTGCCTCCGTCCATCCAGAAACGGCGGCACTGCTGCCAGTAAAGGTTCCGGGCTTCCGGAGAGAAAGCGTCATAGATCCGGCTGGAGGGCAGGAAGAACCCTGCTTCGGCAAATTCATCGCAGTCCCGGCCTTTGTCGGCATTCGGCCAGACAGAAACCATGAAATGAACATTCATCTGATGAAGCGCGTCCGTAAGGGCGCGAATATCCGGAAAACGGGCCGGATCGGGGGTCTTGTCGCCCCAACAGCCGTCGTTCCAGGTCATCCAGTCCTGGACAATACAGTCCAGACCCAGCCCGCGGCGCCGGAATTCCCGGACAACGGAGAGCAGCTCCTCGGCAGACTGATAGCGTTCTTTGCTCTGGATATAGCCGAAGGCCCATTTGGGCAGCATGGCGGGTTTGCCGATGACAAAGGCGAGCCTGCGCAGCACATCGGCACAGTCCGTTCCCCGGATGACCAGGTAGGAGATTTCCTCAACAGCGTCCAGCTCAAAGGTGAAGCCGCTGTCCTCCCCGCGGAATTTCATGGCGCAGCCGGCTTCCAGCAGGAGCCCCCAGCCGTCGCTGCTCAGCAGGAAGGGGATCGGGATTTTCATGTTGTGCTCATAGAGCAGTTCGGATTTGCCGGAATAGTCAAAAATCCCGTCTTCATGGGCGCCCAGGCCGGTCAGGACAGGGGAACCCGGAAAGGAAAAACGGAGGACGGCAGACCAGACGCTGCCGACCTGACGGCATTCTCCCGAATCAAAGGAGATGACCTCGCCGTTGGCTGTCTGTCGGACTTCTCCCTGCACTCCGTCTACGGACAGGCGAAAGACCGGACGCGGCGTAAAGACGCAGCCAGTCTGGGACAGGTATTCTCCTGATGAGTCACGGAAAGAAACGGGATTGAAGGGATGACAGTCTTCCGGGGACAGAAGGACCCGGATGATTCCTTCAGCAACCTGAATCCGACGCATAAAACTCCTTTCAGCCCTGGCCGCTCCTGCGGTCAAGCCGGAAACCATATCAAAGATTTATATCATAGTCATACTATATCCCATCCTTTTCCGGATGTCCACGGCAATGCGGGGAAAAAAGAAATGAACAGTTTTATACTGCCGATCTCTTTCATGAAACACGAATTTACGGTAAGATGAATGAAAGCAGAAGAGAAAAATGCTGACAGAGATCAGAGGAGAATGAGACATATGACAAAGCAGGAAATTCTGGCCGCCGCGATGCGGCAATCGGCCATAGACTGTTGCTGCGCGGAAGAGGATTTCCGCCGGGATACACATATTGTTGTAGAAAACAAGGCGTCGGAACAGACAAGCAAGTTTCTGGTAAGCCCCAATGCCTGCAGGATGATCTCCTACGGATCCAATATTGTGGCATCCTGCCGCCGGGAGCTGATTCCGGAGATTGAAGCATTCATCAACAGGAGGGAAAAATTCTACCGGTGCTTTGAACCGCTGGCAATTTATGAGCTGAATCATATCCTGCAGAAAGCGGGCGAACAGATTGCCTGGATGCACAGCTATTACCTGCCGGATCCGGACGCGGTTTTCAGCGCGGACCTGACCTGCCCTTATGAAACGAAAGTAATGCATCCGGAGGATTTTACGGATCTGTACGGGCAGGGATGGGATAACGCACTGAGCCGGATCGAACGGAAGGAACTGGACATGCTGGGCGTCGGCGCCTACAACGGGGACCGGCTGATCGGCCTGGCAGCCTGCTCCGCGGACTGCGTGGAGATGTGGCAGATCGGGATTGACGTGCTGCCGGAATACCGGCGCAAGGGCGTGGCGTCGGTACTGACCAGCAGGCTGGCACGGGAGATCTTTGAATGCGGGAAGATTCCGTTTTATGCGGCGGCCTGGTCGAATATCCGGTCGATCCGCAACGGATTCAAGAGCGGGTTCAGGCCGGCGTGGGCGGCGATGGAAGCGGAGAAAACAATTAACAATGAATAATTAACAATTAACAATTATTGTGCCTGCGGGCACATATAAATGAAGAATGAAAAAGGAAAAATGAAGAATGGTGGAGGAAACACTTTCCAGACGGAAAGTGTTTCTTTTGAATGGATTGATTGGGTAGTGGAGGCTATGAAGAGCAGGAACATGACAGATGGGACAATGGCGTTACATGAGTGACACCAAATGAAGAATGAAAAATGAAGAATGAAGAATTCAAAACAGCCCCTTCCGGGATTGCCGGAAGGGGCTGCTTTTTTGACTGTGCTGTTTAGGCGGCCATGGCTTCGACCTTGTTCAGGTAATCGAAGAGAATCATCTCATCCTTGTAGGAGGAGGCGAAGAGCTCGGGCTCGTTGAGGCCTTCGCCCTGGAGCATGGCCGTGATGCCGATATAGCGCTGGGCGGGATCCTTGAGATCATATTGTTCACCCTGCGCAGTTACCACCAGAACGGAGGCTTCGCAGCGGTCAAGCGTTTCTTCAAACAGTTTCAGTTCATCATTATTCCTGATCTTCATTTGTATCACTCCTTTGCGATCAGTCTTCATGAGAAAGAAGTTGTATTACCTCTTTCGTACAATATCATACCGCAATAAAGAGCAAATACAATCGAAAATCGGGCAAAATGGCGGACAAATTGTACAGTTTTGCAAATACATGTCACAAATGGTTCAAAAGAGACAGACAGTCGGGCGTCAGTCCAGCAGGGCGACGGCCACGTCATTCACGTTAGTGCCGGTTGGCCCGGTGATGATCAGGCCGCCGGTCTTTTCCAGCGCGTGATAGGCGTCGTTATCCTGCAGCACCGCGTCTACGGACAGACCGTTCTGCAACAGCTCGGCGCAGGTATCGCCGTCCGCGTAGCCGCCGGCGGCGTCCGTGGGGCCGTCGGTTCCGTCACTGCCGATCGAGAAGACAGCTGCCCGCTCCAGCCCGGCGATGCCGGCCGCGGCGGAGAGGGCGATCTCCTGGTTCCGGCCGCCCTTGCCGTGGCCGGTCAGCTTCACGACCGTTTCCCCGCCGGCAATGAAGGCCATTGCCTTGGGATCACCGGCATGGGTTTTCAGGATGGAAGCGAGGAAGCTTCCGGCCTCCCGGGCCTGACAGCAGAGCTGATCCGTGAGGATGACGGGCTCATAGCCCAGATTCCGGCAGGTGGCGGCCGCAGCAGCGCAAAGCTCCCGGACGCTGCCGTTGATCTGGGTGTGCACATTATCCAATGATTTAGGCGTTTCAACGCCCAGCAGGTTTTCAGCCGTTTCGGACATGCGCAGGTTATACTTTTTCCGGATGCGCTGCGCGTCCTCCGCCGTAGCGGAATCCGGACAGGCAGGACCGGAGGCAATCATATCCAGCGGATCGCCGAGAATGTCCGAAAGCACCACGGCCTCTACTTTGCCGGGCCAGCAGAGCTGGGCAAAACGTCCGCCCTTTACCTGGGACAGCCGCTTGCGGATGGTGTTGATTTCCACGATATCAGCGCCGCAGGCCAGCAGCTGACCGGTGATATCCTGCAGCTCCTCCGCGGGAACCAGGGGCTTTTCAAACAGCGCGCTGCCGCCCCCGGAGAGCAGGAACAGGACGGTGTCCTTTTCCGTCAGATCCGCTACGAGATCCAGGGCGGCCTGGGTGCCGCGGAAGGAATTTTCATCCGGAACGGGATGGCCGGCCTCAAAGCAGGTGAAGTTGGCGATGGGGCCCATGACATGTCCGTATTTGGTCACCACCACGCCGTTTTCAATCCGGTCTCCCAGGCAGTCGGAGGCTGCCTTTGCCATCTGCCAGGCAGCTTTGCCGGCAGCGACCAGCAGTACCCGGCCCGGAAATTCGATGCCGGACAGCGCACGCTGCACTGCCGCGTCCGGCTGGACGGCCGCGATGGCTTCGCGGACGATCCGGTCCGCGTGACTGCGCAATTGCTGATTCATATATACCTCCGTAAGAATAACTGAAAAATGAATACTGAAAACTTAAAAATGAATAATGGAGGATGGATGGCTATGCCATCCTTTGAATGAATGATATGTTTGTGATCAGTTACGTAATGCCCAGAACGGAAGGATAAGTGAGAAGAAGATGCGCACCATGTCCGAAGGCATGGTGCGCAGTGATGGTTGACTACGATCAGAAGATCAGGCTGAGAATGAAGATTTCAATGATGGCGGCGATACCGATCACCAGGGTCATGGCCGTCTGGGTCTTGTAGCCCTCTTCCGGCTGCATTTCACCGAAGTTGGTAACCACCCAGAAGTAGCTGTCGTTGGCATGGGAAACGGTCATGGCGCCGGCACCGATGGCCATAACCACCAGGGAGATTTCCAGGGGAGTGGCAAAGCCCAGCACAGGAAGCAGCGGCGCCACAATACCGGCCGTGGTGGTAATCGCGACGGTGGAGGAACCCTGCGCGCTCTTGAGGATGGCGGAGAGCAGGAAGGGGAAGAAAATGCCGATGGTCTGGAAGGTGGTGGCATTTTCCTTGATGAAGTTGACCATGTCGGAGGAAGAAATGACCTTGCCCAGCACGCCGCCGGCGGCGGTGACGAACAGGATCGGTCCGACGGTCTTCAGCGTATCATTTGTCAGGTTATAGAAATCCTTGCCCTTGCCGGCGGAGAACAGCTGGATGATGGCCAGGACGGTGCCGACGGCCAGAGCCATGATGGGCGTGCCCAGGAAGGCCAGCAGGTCAGCAATCGCACCGGTCCAGCCGGCCATGGAGGAGATGGAGGACAGGGCCATGAGCAGGATCGGAACCAGCAGGGGCGCCAAGGCGTTGCAGCCGCCGGGCAGCTTGCCGAATTCCGCCTTGAGTTCCTCATAGGACTTGACGACTTCGCCGTTGTCTCCGGTTTCATCCGCGCTCTTGATCTTCTTACCGATGAACTTGGCATAGAAGAAGCCGGCGATCAGCGGGAAAATGGAGCAGAGCACGCCGATGCCGATGACCAGAAGCAGGGATTCACCCACACCGAGGGTCTGGGCCGCCGCGATGGGGCCGGGGGTCGGCGGGATAAAGACGTGGGATACATACAGGCCGCAGGAGAGGCAGACCGTCATCGCCACGGAGGAGACGCCGGTGCGCTTGACCAGGGCCTTGCGGATCGGGTTCAGGATGACGAAGCCGCTGTCGCAGAAGACGGGGATGGAAACCACCCAGCCCATGAGTTCGATGGCCAGCTGGGGATTCTTTTCACCCACCAGTTTGATTACCATGTCAGCCAGCTTCAGGGCAGCGCCGGTCTTTTCCAGCACGGTACCGATGAAGGCGCCGAGGATGATGACGATACCGATGGAGGTAAAGGTTCCGGAGAAGCCGGCGCCGATGGTGCCGGGGATTTCCTTCAGCGGAATGCCTGCGATGAGGGCAAGGAGCAGGGAAACGCCCATGATTGCCAGGAACGGATGAACCTTCAGCTTGGAGATGAGAAGGATCATGAGGACGATCGCGACAATAAACGCAATGATCAGCGGAAGACCAGTCATAACAGAACCCTCCTTACAAAATATGGACTTGTCGGTCACGGCTAAATACCATATGAAGTGTAGCACCAAAAATTGGGAAAGTCAACGAAATTGTATTATTGCTGTTTTTTGGAAAACTTGCCGGAGTATCCTGCCGCGTGATATCATTAATCAGTTAATAGCTGTGCAGGGAACAGACGCAGCCGCACAGGGAAACGGAGTATGAGGAAAGATGAATACCATACTGCTGGTGGAAGATGATACAGCCCTCCGGGAAGGGCTGACAGAACTGTTCAGCCGGGACGGATACGAGGTGATTGCCTGCGGCTGCCTGCGGGAAGCCCGGGAAAAACTGACGGACGCTGTGCAGCTGATTGTGATGGACGTGGGCCTGCCGGACGGCGACGGGGTCAGCCTGTGCAAGGAATGGCGCGAGGCGGGAGAAACCCGTCCGATCCTGTTCCTGACAGCCCGGGGAGAAGAGTTTGACGTGGTCCGGGGACTGGATTCCGGCGGCAATGATTATGTGACCAAACCTTTCCGGATGCAGGAACTGCTCAGCCGGGTGCGTGTGCTGCTGCGCGGCAGCCAGGTAGCGCGGCCGGTCAGCCGGGGCGGATTTGTGGTTGACCGGGACCGGATGCAGGTGCTGAAGGACGGGGAAGCACTTCCGCTGACGCTGACGGAATTCAAGATTGTGACGATGCTGATGGATCACTCGGCCGTGGTGCCGCGGGAACGCCTGCTGGAGGTTCTGTGGGATGACGGCGGAAAGTTTATTGATGACAATACGCTGTCGGTCCATATGAGCCGGCTGCGGGAGAAGGTCGGAGCAGAGCACATCAACACCATACGGGGAGTGGGATATCAATGGTCGGATACATCCTCAGCGGAATCCTCCTGCTGATCCTAGCGGCACTGGCCTGCCGCCGCATATGGGAGACAAGGCGGCTGAAAAGGCTGTCCGAAAATATGGAGGACTACCTGATGGGAATCGGCGGGAACCTGCCGCTTTCACTGCGGGAGGATACCATCGCGCAGGTGGAAAATGCCGCAACGGAGATGCAGAACCGCATTGATGTGGCGGAGGAACGATTCCGCCAGGAGGCAAGGCGCACCAGCGCCCTGACGGCGGATATTTCCCACCAGCTGAAGACGCCGCTAGCCTCCCTGCGCCTATATTGCGAAATGGACTCCAGCGCCCACTGCGACCAGCAGATTGCCCAGATTGAGCGGATGGAAACGCTGATCAGCAGCCTGCTGCGGCTGGAAAAGCTCTGCGCGGACGGATATGAATTTACTTTTGAAGAGCACAATATCCGGCAGATGATCCTGAAGGACTGGGAACAGATGCGCTCCCTGTGGCCAGAAAAGACGCTGACAGTGGAGGGGGAGGCGGTGATCCGCTGCGACGAAAAGTGGCTGTCGGAAGCCTTCCGGAACCTGATCAAAAACGCCTGCGAGCATACCGCCGAGAACGGGCACATCCGCATCTTTATGGAACAGACGGACCGGTTCTTTTACTGTACCCTGGAAGATGACGGCGGCGGAGCGGATCCGAAAGACCTGCCCCACCTGTTTGACCGGTTTTACCGGGCCAAGAATCAGTCCAGCAAAGGAGCCGGCCTGGGCCTGGCCATTGTAAAGGAAATCATTTACAGGCACCACGGGCAGATCCTTGCGCAGAACGCGAAGAAGGGCCTGAAGTTTACGATCTCGATCCCGGTGCTGGATATGATAAATAAATGAAAAATGAAAAATGAAGAATGAATGGCTGACGGCCTGCGGCCGTTAATCTTACAAAAACGTAAGGTGAAAGTCACTTGAAAGTAAGGTTGGTTTGCTATTCTTGCTGCCGAGGAGGAATGAACGATGGAAATGATTCGTTGTGAAGATCTGAGGAAAACCTACGGAAGCGGCAGCAGTGAGGTGCATGCCGTGGATGGCATCAGCCTTTCTTTTGAGCAGGGCACCTTTACGGCCATCACCGGAAAGAGCGGCAGCGGCAAATCCACCCTGCTTCACCTTCTGTCCGGCCTGGACAGGCCTACATCCGGCAAAGTGATGTATCAGGACAACAACCTGTTTCAATATAACGACAACCAGCTGTCGGTGCTGCGGAGGCGCCGGTTCGGCTTTGTGTTCCAGGCATACAACCTGGTGAGGGAGCTGACAGGACAGGAGAATATCCTGCTGCCGGTGATGCTGGACAACCGGAAACCGGACGAACAGTACCTGAAACGGCTCACAGAAATGCTGGGAGTTGAGGACCGGCTGAACCACCTGCCCGGAGCCCTCAGCGGCGGCCAGCAGCAGCGAATCTGTATTGCCCGCGCGCTGGCCAACAAACCTTCCATCCTGTTTGCTGACGAGCCGACCGGTAACCTGGACGGGAAAACCGGACGGGAAGTGCTGACCCTGATGCGCACGATCAGCAACGAGCTGGGGATTACGATGATCCTGGTGACGCATGACCTGGGCGTTGCCGAACAGGCAGACCGGATTATCCGCCTCGAGGATGGCAAAATCGCCGAAGACAGCGGAGAAGGTGCGCATCCGATCACTTCTGACGGCGGAGATTATACCGGACGCAAGTCCTCTGACGGTACCCGAAGGGGGTCCGTCGGATGAAAAAACTGACTATCAACCAGGTTGCCAGGGCAAATATCCGGGTGAACCGGAAAGCCTATGTCAGCCTTTTTGCCGGCATTCTGCTGGCTGTTTTCCTGGTCACCGCCACGGGGCTGTGTGCCTGGGGAACCGTCCGGGGCCATGATGAGCAGATGGCTCAGCGGGTCGGCTGGATGGATATGTTTATGCTGGGCAGCGAAAGGCCGACAGACGACCAGCTGCGCAGCTGCGGCTTCTTCCAGCGGATCGGCCATGTGACGGTGGACGCAGGAGTAAAGGATACCAGCATTTACAGCGGCTACTATGACGAAGAAGCGGAAAAGCTGATCAACAGAACGCTGACGGAAGGGCGTTTCCCGGAAAAAAACGGGGAAGTTGCCGCGGAAATGAGCGCCCTGATCCAGCTGGGACAGGAAAAGGCGAAGATCGGCGATACGCTGACGCTTAATATGAAGCCGATTTACGGTAACGAAGAAGAGAAAACCTTCACGCTGGTCGGCATCCTGAACGAACAGAGCGAATACCTGAACCGGGTGGTTTTCAGCGAGGAGGAAGGCATGCGCCTTCCGTCCATGGTGGTATTCCCCGGGGAACACTATGACATTGGTACGCTTATGGTTCACCGCGTGCTGACCTACGCGCCGCTGATCACTTTTAACCAGGTGATGCGGAACTGCCCGCTGCGGTACGAGCTGAGAGACTGCAGCTTCGGCGTAAGCCGGGAAACCGGTGAAGCCGTGTTTGACGATTCGGGCTGGAGACGGGCCAGGGACTTTGTCAGCCGGATTGCCCTGTGGGTTGTGCTGGGCGCAGCCCTGATGCTGTCCGCCTGCATCGGCATCGCCACAGCAATGGAAAGCCTGCTGAGCCGGAAAACAGAGGATATCGGCATGCTGCGGGCTATCGGATCCACGCGCCGGCAGATCCGGCGGATCTACGGAGCGGAAGCCTGGATGCTGACGGCTACCGCGCTTCCGGCCGGCCTGATCCTGGGTATTCTGACTGCCTGGGTGATTTCCAGGCTGGCGCCCGACCAGGTGGCCTTTGACCTGAATATCTGGCTGCTGATCCCGATTCTGGGCGTATCCGGCCTTTGCGTGTTCGCTGCCTCCCGGCTGCCGCTTTACCACGCGTCTGCCCAGACGCCGATGGGCGTGCTCCGGGATACGGGCATGCTGCGCCGTGCCGGGAAAATCAGGAATCACACAGAATTCAAGCCAGACCGGCTGATTGCCGGACGGCGTGTGCGGCTGCACCCGCTGCGCCAGGCAGGTACGGCCGGGATGATCGCCCTGACGCTGCTTTCCACCCTGCTGCTGGGGGAAGTGGTGCTGGGGATTAAAAACCAGGATGGTGAACGGCCGGCATTTTCCATGTATTCTTTCGGAAACGCTTATTCGGAGGACTCATTTTCCCAGTGTGAAAGCGAGGAAGAGGATGTCCGATCCGAACTGAGGAGACTCGCCGATTACGGCGGTATCAGCCGGGTGCAGTCCGCGACATCTATCCGGGGAAACCTGCTGATGGAAGAGCTTCCGGAATACTTCAGGCCCCTGACCCTGAAGGACAAGGATGCAGAAGGGAATACACTCATACAGAACTTCAGTCCCCTGGGAGCGTTTGGAACATCCTCTGAATGGCTGTTTTACAGCGAAGGGGAGCTGGCGGACGCGAGAAGCCGGATCTATGAGAACTGGGACGCTGCTGAAATGGTGAAGAGAGCGGACCAGATGAACCTGATCCGCGATCAGCTGGGCATTACCGATAAAGTTGTACCGGTCAACGTCATGGTGGCTGATCCGGACGCTGAATTGCTGAAGGAGAACGTGACTGACGGAACGATTGACCTGGAAAAGCTGGACAGCGGGGAACAGGTGTTGGTTTACGCGCCTGAATTATGCGTCAGGAAGCAGGAAAACGGCGGATACAACATTGAGACATGGCTCCTTCCGGGAGAAATCCGGGAGAAGGAATGGGACATTGTGATCCGGAACGACTACTTCAAAAAGGGTATGAACCTGAGCCTGCTGGAAATGACCGGGAACCGTGTGGACGATATCCCGATGGACACTATAGAAATCGGGGAAGAATGGAAAAACTGGTATCAGTCCATGACGCCTGTCCGCAATGAAGTGAAAGTGGGCGCAGTGCTGAGCGGAGGAATGCATATCAACGGTACCTATATGAGCGGGGTGACCGTGATCGTAACCGAAAAGGGCGCCCGGGCGATGGGACTGAAACTGCCGAATCCGGACACCACACAGGTTTTCTGCACTTCCGATCCGACGCCGGAGGAAGAGGAACTGGTCAAAAACCGGATCCAGTCGATTGCCGCACGGGGCGGAATGAGCTATGAAAACGAGCTGGAGATTATCCGGGCGAGACGGGCGAAAAAGCTGCGTGAAATCCTGATCCTGACGGGTATGATCCTGCTGTTCTTTGCGGTATCTGTATTCATGCAGGTGACGGGAGTTGCCCGACAGATCCGCTCTGATACCCGGATGATCGGAACCCTGCGCGCCGTGGGCGCGGACCTGCGCACCCTGGTCGGATGTTACCGACTGCCGGTATGGATCTGCGCGGGGGTTGCCATGATCCCATGCCTGCTGTTCTATGCGGTGAGCGGGATTCCTGCACTGAGACTGTTTACGGCCAGCCATCCGCTGATTATGATTCCCATTCTGGCGGTGCTGGCAGTATGCGTGGCGCTGGCCTGTACCGCGGGCATCCGCGGCCGCCTGACCGGCGTGGCCCGCCAGCCGATTGTTGAGAATATCAGGGAGCTGTAAAAGATAAAATGAAAAAGAACAGATTATACGCGGCCTTACTGACCGTTCTGTTCCTTATACCGGTTCTGACCGCCCTGGGAGAGCCTGCCTTTTCAATATCCCTTGATGAAAACACGGTTCTCCGGGGGATGGACAGATCCTGGTCCCAGGGATATACCGCGGGCGATTCAAGGGGAAGATGGAACCTGATTGTGCCTGTGAGAGTTGAAGGCGAAGCGGAAAGCGTGACGGCGGAACTGAAGATGCAGAACCCGAGTATTTCCCCGTTCAAGAGCCAGGATATGACCGTGGAAGCTGTGGAAGAGGAAGAACACGTCTGGGGAATAAGGTTCGGACTGTCCATGCTGGCAGAGCCTAAAAACGGGGATTATCCCTGTGAAATCCATATCACGGCACGGAACCGGGCGGGACAGGAACAGGAACTGGATATTCTCCAGACCGTACGGGTCCGGAACGGAACGGAACTGCTGGAAAAATCCCGGATCGACGTGACCGGCGTGGAAGCGGATCTGCATGTGGGTGAAAACGGCGAAGTGAAGCTGACCCTGAGCAATCCCTGCAAAGCCACGGAACTGGAAAACATAGAACTGAAGATGAGCGAAGCAGAAGGACATATCCTTCCCCGGGACGCCGAAACGCTGCAGGCTGGAAACCTGGCACCCGGCGAAAGCCTTGCGGCTACCTATCCGGTTACCGTACTGGCGAAAGCCACCGTGGTTCCGCATATCCTGAAAATAGAACTGACATGGACCGCGGCAGGGCAGGAAAACACCTATACCTGTAATCACACCGTGGCGATCCACCAGACCATCCGGCTGGAACAGGGCGGGGTAAAAATGGCCAGCAGTGTTTATGCAGGCGATTCCGTAACCCTGAGCGTGCCGCTGATGAATATGGGCCGGGCAAACGTTGTGAACGTGCTGGCCACAGTGTCTATGCCGGGCATTACCGACAGGCAGAGCGCACTGGTGGGTACGATACAGCCCGGAGAAACCAAACAGGCGCAGATTATCCTGACGCCGGGAAAAGGAACGGAAGGGGATTTTACCGGTACACTGACGGTGGAATGCACGGATGAAGACGGCAACCCCGCGTCCTTTGAACTGCCGCTGAGCCTGAATGTGGAAAAACCGGTTACGAAAGAAACAGAGCAGGAAGCAGGCGGACAGAAGGAGAAAAAAGAGAAGACTTCTCCGCTGACGATTGCGCTGGGCGGCGCATGCGGCGTGCTGCTGATCCTGCTGCTGCTCCAGGGCGTCATCCTGAGACGCAAAATACACAGGCTTGAGGAAGACAAATTATAAAACAGAGTTTTCGTACAGATGGGTATACCCAAAGGCGCCGGACAGTTCAACTGTCCGGCGCTGTTTTTTGCCAAGGGACAGATAAAGACTACGCACCGGAAAAACTTGCTTTTCCGGTAGCTCATGCGGTATGATTCGAATAAGACGCAGAAAGGACGCGGCCATATGGAATACGGATTCTATGGATGGGAACAGGCACTGGTTCCGGCTGTCAGCCGGGAGTATCCGGGCATTGAGACGCCCCGGGATCTGTATGAAGCGCTGTGGAACGTGTGGGCCAGGGAAACCTGCGCGCCCCGGATGCAGCCGGACTGGAGCGAAGCAAACCGGACGCTGGGCCAGTGCTCGATTACCGCTTTCCTGGCACAGGATATTTTCGGCGGGAAGGTCTTCGGTGTGCCGCTGGGAGACGGGAACTACCACTGCTTCAACGTGGTCGGCGACTGTGTGTTTGACCTGACCAGCGAGCAGTTCGGGGACGAGAAGCTGGACTATTCCCTGCTGTATGAGCAGACGAGGGAAGAACACTTTCAGAAGCTGGAGAAAAAAGAGAGATACGGGAAACTGAAAGCGAAGCTTTCTGAATTCATAATTCACAATTCATAATTCATAATTATTCGATTATTACCGTATAAAGGATCGAACGCATGAACAGTACGCTGCTGATCGGGTTTAAGGGGAAGAACAACCTGTCCGGGGTGATGGTGAAGGACCTGGGACGGGAGTACTGCCTGCTTACCAATTCCTTCAGCGGGCTGAAGAAAGATATCGATACAATCGGAGGCGCGTACGACCGTGTGATCCTGTTCGGGGCGGATAAAACCCTGGCCGATGAGGTGAGGATTGAAAGCATTGCGGAGAAGGACGGCGCCCGGTACACCTCGGCGCTGGATCTGAACAGGATTGCTGAAGCCTTCCGCAAAGCAGGACTGGAAACAAAGGTTTCAGAGATTCCGACGGCGTATTTTTGTAATGAAGCATACTGGCATCTGCTCCGGAAGTTCAGCGGGAGAGCGGTGCTGATTCATATCCCTACGAAGAAAAACGCTGACGAGCTTTTGATCCGCAAGGTTCAGCAGGCACTACACGTCTGAGACGGAGGTGTATACGTCGTGATCGCGCTGGCATGTGACCATCATGGAGTGGCCCTGAAACAGGAACTGATGAAGATGCTGGATGAGATGGGCCTGGCCTGGAAGGACTTCGGCACCTACGACGCAAACAACCGGAGCGACGACTATCCGGTGTACGGATACAAAGCCGCGCAGGCGGTGGCTTCAGGCGAATGTGACCGGGGCATCCTGCTGTGCGGCACCGGCATGGGCATCAGCATCGTGGCGTGCAAGGTGAAAGGGATCCGCGTGTGTACCTGCAGCGACGTGTACAGCGCGGAGATGAGCAAGCGGCACAACAACAGCAATATCCTGACCATGGGCGCACTGGTTGTGGGGACTGAAAAAGCGAAGATGATAGCCCGCAGCTGGCTGAACGCGGAGTTTGAAGGCGGCCGCCATCAGCGGCGGATCGATATGATCGGAAAGATTGAAAATGGACAGGCTCCGGACGCATAGGAACGTCCGGAATTCATTATAAAACAGGGGACTGTTTCCGGTTCCCCGGAAGGATAAGCAATGAAGGCACTGATCGTTTACTGCCACCCGTCGGAAGATTCCTTTACCAGACATGTCCGGGACGCGATTATCAGGGGCCTCGAAGACTCCGGGAATGAGTATATGCTTTCAGACCTGTATGCAATGGATTTCCGGACGGATATGTCTGAAAAAGAGTATCTCAGGGATGCCAATTACAGAGATACCAATGATCTGGCGGAGGATGTGCTGGCAGAGCAGGAAAAGGTTAACGCGGCGGACGCGATCGTACTGATTTATCCGGTGTTCTGGACAGAAGCACCGGCAAAACTGGTTGGATGGTTTGACCGGGTGTGGTCATACGGGTTCGCGTACGGCGAAAAAAGGATGAAGACGCTGGAGAAGTGTCTGATCCTGTGCACCGCCGGCAATACAGCAGAGCGGCTGGAACAGTTCGGCCTGCTGGACAGCATGAAAAAGGTGATGTTCGGCGACCGGCTCTTTAACCGGATCAGGGAACAGGAGTTTGTTGTCTTTGACGGGATGACAAGGGAGCTGGAACAGCGGGAGAGGAACTGGAACCGGAACCTGGAAACAGCCTATGAGAAGGGAAAAAAACTGTTCGCTTCCGGGAAGAAACCGTTTTCCGTGGAAGGACGGTTCTTTACCGCTGTGGAGAATTCCGAATCCGGGGAAGTGTCAGCCCGGACCGTTTTCAGCTATCACCAGAAGGGGAACGTCATCTGGGCGGAATATTCCGGCGGGAATGTGGAAAAGGGCTTCCTTGTGGGAACGATGGATGATAAACACTGCCTGCATTTTACCTATCAGCATATCAATAAAGCAGGAGAACTGAAGTCGGGTTCCTGCGATTCCGAACCGCGGGAGGTTAACGGGAAACTGCGGTTTTATGAAAAATGGAAATGGACGACGGGCGGAGAAGGAACCTCCATCATTGAAGAAATCTGACACGATAAAGGAAGGCACACAGTGATGACGGACTTCGGCATGAATGAAATGCAGGAAATGCAGCGGCAGCTCCAGGACAGGTATAAAGAACAGTGGGAAGCAATCGGACCGGAAACCGGGAAGAATAAGCTGCTCTGGATGATCGGGGAGACCGGTGAGGTCATCGATATCGTCAAGAAAAACGGCGGCACCAGGGCGGCGGAGGATCCGGAGCTGCGGAAGCATCTGGTGGAAGAAATGGCGGACGTGCTGATGTACTATAACGACGTGATGCTCTGCTACGGCATTACGCCGGAAGAACTGAAGGCGGCCTACACGGAGAAGTTTGAGAAGAACATGAAACGCTGGTAAGGCGGTTCATGAAGGAAATAACAATGGACAATATTTTTGAGCAAGTCGAAAAAAACATAGATAACCTGGTGCTGGGCAACGCGGACTGGACGGCATGTGCCACGAAGGAAGAACTGGCGGCGGCGAGAAAAGGAGAACTGCACCTGCGCTTCTGGAGTGGGGAGGTGCCGGAAGCGTGGCTGAAGGATATCAAAGGAAAACGTGTACTCTGCCTCGCCGGAGCCGGCGGACTGCAGGCGCCTCTTTTTGCCTGCGCCGGCGCAAAAGTGACGGTGATCGATATTTCCGGCAAAATGCTGGAGAAGGACATGGTAATCGCTGACCGGGAAAAGCTGGACATTGAAATCGTGAAGGGAAATATCTGCGACCTATCCTGCTTTGAAGACGAATCCTTTGACCTGATCTTCAATCCTCCGTCCCTGATGTATATCCCCGACGTCAGTGTGGTATTCCGGGAATGTTTCCGCGTACTGGCCAAGGAAGGGGAACTGATGATCATGGCGCCGGCTCCCATCAACTATATGTGCGACTGGGTGGAGAACGAGCAGGGCGGTTATTACAAGACGGTTCACCGCGTGCCCTGCTGTACCCGGGAATACGACGACTCCGAATGGATCGAGTACGGGCACACCATGGAGGAATACCTGGGCGGCATGATTCAATGCGGTTTTGTGGTGAACGGATATATGGAATGCCAGGGCGAGGATATTACGGAACTCAATTTCCTGGCCCGGGCAGTGAAACCTGAATAAACAAAGGACGGATATTCAAGATGGAAAGAATCGGAGCGGTCCAGGCCTGCGTGGACAAAATTGTAGCCGGGCAGACGGACGCGATTGATATCAAATTCGGCTATGTGCATCTGTACAGCGTATCGCAGACCTGCGCGCTGCTGGCAATGAAACGGGAGCAGAACGTGGAGCTGGCCGCGATCGCCGGACTGCTGCATGACATCTATGCCTATCAGACAGGGAACCGAAAGGATCACGCCCATCAGGGCGCTGCCGCGGCAAAGAAGATCCTGCAGGAACTGAATCTGTTTTCAGAAGAAGAGATTGATATGATTTCGCATGCGATCTACCGTCACAGCGATAAAGACGTGATCAATTCACCCTTTGATGAAGTGCTGAAAGACGCGGACGCGCTGCAGCACTGGCTGATTATGCCGCTGGTCGATCCCGTGCCGCATGAAGCGGCCCGGATCAGCAAGATGAAGGAAGAACTGGGTATACAATAAAAGCGAATCAGTTATCCGCTATGATCCCGAAACGGATCATAGCTTTTTTGATGCCGTCGTCTTCCGGACGGTCGGTGGTCCAGGAGCAGGCAGCCTTCACATCCTCCGGGGCGTTGCCCATGGCGATGCTGTGGCCCACATGCCCGAACATGGTCATATCGTTCCGGCTGTCGCCAAAAGCACAGCAGTCTTCAAGGGCGACGTTCAGCTTCTGCCGGAGCAGGTCAATGCCGGTGCCTTTGGAATAGGCGGCGGGGATTACTTCCCAGCCTCCCTTGCCCCGGTCAATGGCGGTATAGGGCATACCGACGGCGGCGGTGGCTTCCTCCAGCCGGTCGATCAGATCCCGGGTGTCGGAAAAGCAGAACATTTTGACCGCCCTGAATTCCGGATCTGTTTCGGTGACGTCCCGGTCGATCCCGTTTTTCCGGGCATAGTCCCGGAAAATGGGAATGGCGGGATGGGCAGGAGAGAGCGGGTCAAAATACATGGCGGTATCGCATTCATAGACAACCGGTATTTCCAGGTCCAGGAAGACCTGACGGAGGCGGAGGGTTCGGGGCAGGTCGTATTCCATGCTCTGCAGCGTTTCGCCCCGGTAAACAATCCGGGTGCCGCAGCCCATGATCCAGCCGTCCACGGGGAAACCGTCCAGCCGGTGATCCAGGTTGCACAGGGTGCGGCCGGTATTGATGAAGATGAGGTGACCGTTTTCATGCGCTTTTTCCAGGGCGGGCAGGACGGAAGCCGGCAGCTTCCGGCTGTCGTCAAACAGGGTTCCGTCGATATCAAAAAACAGCAGCATGAAGGTTCCTCCTCGGGGTTGAATGAGTCTCTATTGTAGCCGCAACGGCGATTCTTTTCAACAAAAAACGGAGACCGGACAGGTCTCCGTGCAGGATAATCGGATGATAATCTTTATTTCCGGATGCCCCGGACGGCCAGGGAAGCCGCATAGCACAGGGCGGAAACCAGCACGATGGACGCGCCTGCGCTGGTATCCAGGTAATAGGAAAGGGTCAGGCCGAGGAGGCCGCTGAAGAGGGCCAGGACCACGGACCAGACCGCATGCTGGCGGGAGGACCGGGCGAGGTTGCGGCCGGCGGCGGCCGGCAGGATCAGCAGGGCGTTGATCAGCATGACGCCGACCCAGCGGATGGAGAGCATGACCGCGACTGCGACCATGACCACAAAGGCGCATTCCACCAGACGGGTTTTGATGCCGCGGCTGCGGGCCAGAAAGCTGTCCACGCTGGTAAGCAGCAGGGAGTTATACAGCAGGGCCCACAGGATCAGCGTGCCGATGAGGGCCAGGAGCAGCCAGAGCAGGTCGGACGGGGTGACGGCCAGTACGTCGCCGATCAGCAGGGAGGAATACTTCGCAAACTTTCCGCCCCGGGCGAGGATCAGCAGACCTGCCGCGACTGAGGTGGAGGAGAACACGGAAATAACCGTGTCCGTGGAGGCGGAACCGGACTGCTTGATGACGCAGATGAGGATGGCCCAGATGATGCCGAAAACCAGCATGGCCACCAGATCATTCCGCAGGCCGAGGATGATGCCAAGGCCGATACCGGTGAGGGCGGAGTGGCCCAGCGCGTCAGAGAAGAAAGCCATCTGGTGATTGACCGCCATAGTGCCCAGCAGGCCCAGCAGCGGGGTCAGCAGGAGGATCGCCAGGAAGGCGTTTTTCATGAAAGAGTACTGATATGCCTCCAGCGGGAGGATTGCACCGAGGATGCTGTAGATCGTATCCATCATTCCGCCTCCTCTTCTTCACCGCTGTAGCCGAACACGGCAGAGAACTCCGGAGAGGAGAAAACGCTCTCAGCGGAGCCCTGGGCCAGGACTGACTTATCCAGCAGGATCACATGGTCCGCGTATTCCCGGACAAAGCGAAGGTCATGACTGACCAGCAGGATGGCCATGTGGTGGGTCTGCTTCAGGTCCAGGAGGGTATCCAGGAACATCTTCAGGCCGTTGCGGTCGATGCCGCTGACCGGTTCATCCAGCACCAGCAGGTCCGGCGCGGGATTCATGGCCAGGGCCAGCAGGACGCGCTGCAGCTCACCGCCGGAGCAGCGCCCCAGGGGCCGGTCCGCCAGCTCGCCGGCATTGACGGCGGCAAGGGCCTTATCCACCAGCGCACGGGTCTTTTTGCCGACGCCGGTCCAGACCGGACGCTTGGAAAGAGAGGCGGCCATGAAATCCCGGACGGTGAGGGGCATCTCCCGGTCAAACTGCAGATGCTGCGGCACATAGCCGGTTCGCAGGTGCGGGATATCCAGTCCGCGGCCGTCCACATGGCGAATCAGGCCCGTGTGGGGAAGCTCTCCCAGCAGGGCGCGGATCAGCGTGGTTTTGCCGGCGCCGTTCTGGCCGATCAGTACGGTAAGCTGGCCGCAATGGATATGCATGGACACATCCTGGAGCAGGGTCTGACCGCCGCGGCGGACAGTAATCCGGTCCAGATCGATGTGACAAAGCTCGCAGTGATGCAGGGGCATTGATCTTCCCGCCTCCTTGAAATTCAGCGCATGATGATGTATTATAGCATAGATTCCTATGCGAAGGAATATTATAAGGAAACGGGAGCGAATACGTCATGATTGCACTGGCTTGTGACCATACCGGAGTTGCCCTGAAACAGGAACTGATGAAGATGCTGGACGAGATGGGACTCGCCTGGAAAGACTACGGCAATTATGATGCGAATAACCGGGACGACGACTACCCGGTATACGGATACAAGGCCGCGAAAGCCGTTGCGGACGGCGAATGCGACCGCGGTATCCTGATCTGCGGCACCGGCATCGGCATCGGCATCGCCGCCGGCAAGGTGAAGGGCATCCGCGTCTGCACCTGCAGCGACGTATACAGCGCAGAACTGAGCAAACGGCACAACAACAGCAATATCCTGACCATGGGTGCCCGGGTGGTGGGCACAGAGCTGGCGAAGATGATCGCGAAGCACTGGCTGACCGCCGAGTTTGAGGGCGGCCGTCATCAGCGGCGGATCGACATGATCGCGAGGATTGAAAACGGAGAAGCTCCGGAAGCGTAAACCGCTGTCCGGAGCATGTTATGAAAGGCAGAATATGGCGAAGATTATCGCAATTGCGAACCAGAAGGGCGGCGTGGGCAAAACAACCACAGCCGTGAACCTGTCCGCGGCCATTGCGCAGGCAGGCAAAAAGGTCCTGATGGTAGACCTGGATCCCCAGGGGAACACAACCAGCGGCTTCGGCAGGAGCGTGAACGAGCGCAGCTCGGTTTACGACGCGCTGATGGGCCGCGCGGATCTGAAAAACTGCATTCAGGACACGGATATCAAAAAGCTGAAGCTGATCGGATCGGACATCCGCCTGGCGGGCGCCGAAGTGGAACTGGTCAGCGTAAAGGATCGGGAGTTTTTCCTGAAAAAGCTGCTGGGCGTGGTGCGGGATGATTATGACTTCATTTTCGTGGACTGCCCACCGAGCCTGAGCCTGCTGACACTGAACGCCATGGCGGCAGCGGACAGCGTGCTGGTGCCGATCCAGTGCGAGTATTACGCGCTGGAGGGCGTGACCAGCCTGATGAACACCGTGAACCGGGTGAAGCACACCTTCAACCCCAGGCTGGAGATCGAGGGCATCCTGCTGACCATGCTGGACGGCCGGACAAACCTGGGCCTGCAGGTGGTGGACCAGGTTAAGAAGCACTTCAAGAAGGCGGTGTTCGCGACCACGATCCCGCGGAACGTCCGCCTGGGTGAAGCACCCAGCCATGGAGAACCGATCTGCATTTACGACCCGCGGAGCAGCGGCGCCCTGGCCTATGAATCCCTGGCCAAGGAAGTACTGTCCCGCAACAAGAAAAAGAAGTAAACAATAGGAGACTGCAGTTATGCCGAAGAAGACGCACGGCCTCGGAAGGGGACTGGATTCCCTGTTCGCGGGTGCCGAAGACTGGGGAACCAGTATACAGGAAATCCCCGTGGGCGAACTGGATCCGAACCCGGATCAGCCCCGGCGCACCTTCAGCCCGGAAAGCATCAGCCAGCTGGCGGACAGCATCCGGGAGCAAGGTGTATTGCAGCCCCTGCTGGTTGCTCCCGCAGGGGGCGGCCGCTATATGATCATTGCCGGTGAACGCCGCTACCGTGCGGGCCGTGAAGCCGGACTGGAGACGCTGCCCTGCATCGTCAAGGATATTGACGTGATCCGGCAGCGTGAAATCGCGCTGATTGAGAACCTGCAGCGTGAAGATCTGAACCCCATCGAAGCCGCGAAGGGCATCCGTGCCCTGATGGACCAGTGCGGCTACACGCAGGAGAAGGTCAGCTTCCGCCTGGGCAAGAGCCGCCCGGCGGTGGCCAATATGCTGCGCCTGCTGCAGCTGCCGGATGAAGTGACCGAGATGGTGAAGGACGGCCTGCTGACTGCCGGCCATGCCCGGGTGCTTGCCGGTGTGAACAGCAGCGCGGAACAGCTGCGCCTGGCCCACAAGGCTGTGGATGAAGGCCTGAACGTACGCCAGATGGAACAGCTGGTGAAGGCCCTGGGCGCCAAGCCGAAGAAGAAAGCCGCACCGAAGCGGCTGCCTGCGGAACTGAACGAGCTGCAGGAAAAGATCCTGCGCCGGATCGGAATGAAGAGCACCCTGACGGGCAGCATTTCCAAAGGACGGATTGTGCTGCAGTACAGCAGCCGGGAAGAGCTGGAAAGGCTGAATGATATCCTCGATAAACTGGAATAATGCGAAAGCATTATTCCAGCAATGTATAATGAAAGTGTTTATTACGGAGGAATACAGTGGGTAAGAACGAGCTGCCGAAGGAGCCGTACTGGGACGGACCGCTGTCGCATCCCTTTTACAGCAAGGTGGTCAAGCGGATTCTGGATCTGCTGCTTGCGCTGATTCTGCTGATTCCCGGACTGATTGTGATGATTCCGCTGGCCATCTGGGTCAAGCTGGATTCGGAAGGCCCGGTGTTTTACCGGGCGGTACGGGGCGGTTATCATAACCAGCCCTTCCGTATTTTCAAGTTCCGCAGCATGGTGGTGGACGCTGACAAGACCGGCGGCTGCACCGCCAAGAACGACGACCGGGTGACCCGGGCAGGTCGGGTGATGCGGCGGCTGAAGCTGGACGAACTGCCCCAGCTGTTCAACATTATCAAGGGAGACATGAGCTTTGTCGGCCCGCGGCCGGAGCTGCTGCTGTACACAGAGCAGTATACGGAGGAACAGCAGTGCATCATGTGGGTGCGGCCGGGTATCACGGACCGCAGCAGCATCGTGTATATTGCCCAGGATGAAATCGTGGGCGAGGAAGACCCGGTGGCCAACTTTGAACGGCTGATCCTGCCGGAGAAGAACCGCCTGCGGGTGGAATACGCCAGGAGCCAGAGCTTTGCGCTGGACGCGGGACTGTTTTGGGAAACGATCAAGGGCGTATTCAAAAAAGCCGAAGACATGAGGAAAGAGAATAAGTAAACAGGAGCGACGCATGGAAAGTTACGAGGCACTGGTGCACAGCGGGTTTGAAGGGGAACCGGACGTCCGGGATCCGAAAACGCTGGCCTGGCTGATTCGCAGGAACGGTCTGGAAATGACCCACCTGAGCCGGGGCAGCCATATCGGCAGCGTACTCAGTGTCGCGGAGATTATCGCGGTGCTTTATGCCCGCGTGCTGAATGTGGATCCGAAGGAACCGAAGAAGCCGGACCGGGACCGCCTGATTCTGAGCAAGGGTCACGCGGGCAGCGCGGTATACGCCGCACTGGCGGAGACCGGCTTTTTTCCTGTGGAACAGCTGAAGACACATTACGCCAACGGATCCATCCTGTCCGGCCATGTGAGCCATAAGGGCGTGCCGGGCGTGGAGGTTTCCACCGGCTCCCTGGGACACGGCCTGAGTGTGGGCGCCGGCATGGCACTGGGCGCGAAGATGGACGGTGCCCAGTGGCGGACCTATGTGGTGCTGGGAGACGGTGAATGCGACGAAGGTTCCGTATGGGAAGCCGCGCTGCAGGCAGCCCAGTACAAGCTGGACCGGCTGATTGCCGTGATTGACTACAACCATATGCAGAGCCTGGCTACGGTGGATGAAACCCTGCGGCTGGAGCCCTTTGAACAGAAGTGGAAGGACTTCGGCTGGAACGCTGTCAGCGTGGACGGCCATGATACGGACGCCCTGCTGAAGGCCTTTGACTGGGCAAAGGAAAACGCCGGCAGCCGGAAACCGTCGGTGATCCTGGCCCATACGGTAAAGGGCAAAGGAATCTCCTTTATGGAAAACAACATCCTGTGGCATTACCGGACGCCCCAGGGCGAGGAATATGACGCAGCACTGAAGGAACTGGAGGCAATCAGACCGTGAGAGACGCGTTTGCGCGGGTCCTTGAGGAGGAAATGGAGCAGAATGAACGGATCGTCCTGATTACGGGCGACCTGGGCTTTGGTGTGCTCCGGCAGATCCACAGGCGTTTCCCGGACCGGCTGATCAACGCCGGCATTGCTGAACAGGGCATGGTCGGCCTGGCTGCCGGACTGGCAACAACGGGCAGGACCGTGCTGGTCTATTCCATCGGCAATTTCCCGGTGCTCCGTCCGCTGGAGCAGATCCGGAATGACTGCGTTTACCACAAGGCGGACGTCAAGATCGTTTGCGTGGGCGGAGGATTTGTATACGGCAGCCTGGGCATGAGCCATCACGCGACGGAGGATATGTCCGTGATGCGCGCGATTCCGGAAATGATCTGCTATACGCCCGGTGATCCCGCGGAAACCGAAGCGGTGACCCACGACATGATCTGGCGGAAGGGCACCTGCTATCTGCGGCTGGGCCGGGGCAACGAACCCAAAGTACATGAAGGCCCGGTGAAGGGCTGGACCTTCCCCAAAGCCATTACGCTGCGTGGCGGCAAGGATATTGCCATCCTGAGCTGCGGCGGCATCCTGACCCAGGCTATGGACGCGGCGGAGCGGCTGGCTGAAAAGGGTATCAGCGCACAGGTGGTAAGCTTCCCCTGCCTGAAGCCCCTGGACACTGACACAGTGAAGGACCTGCTGACAAACTTCCGGCGGATTATCACCGTGGAAGAGCATACGATCATCGGCGGCTTCGGCAGCGCAGTCTGCGAACTGGCCGCGGAAGAGGGAACCGGCTGCCGGGTGAAGCGGATCGGACTGAACGACTGCTTTACCACCGTGGTGGGGGACCGGCAGTACCTGAGAGAGACATACGGTATGGACGGGAAAGCCATCGCCGACAAGGCAGAAGCTTTCCTGGATGAGTGAGGCACGGATATGAAGAGGGAACTGACGCTGGACGAGATCCACGAGGAGCTGCTGTGCCAGCTGCGGGACATCAAGGCGATCTGCGACGCGCACGGGATTGAATACAACCTGATGTGCGGAACGCTGCTGGGCGCGGTGCGCCACAAGGGCTTCATCCCCTGGGATGACGATGTGGACCTGCTGATGACCCGGGAGGAATTCACCAAATTCCGTCAGATCTATCCCAAGGAATGTGACAAGCGGTTTGAGCTGACCTACCTGGATACCTGGACGCCCCGGGTGATGAACCGGGATCCGGAGAAGGCAGCCGCCTTTACAGACTTCTTTATCCTGGATCCGCTGCCGCCGGAAGGCTGGAAGCGGAAACTGCATTTGCTGCACCTGCACCTGCTGCAGGGCATGATGAAAAAGAACGTGGATTACAGCCGGTTCAACCTGAAAAACCGGATCCTGCTGAAGGCGACCCACCTGCTGGGCATGCCCTTCAGCTACGCCTGGAAGGCAAAGCGGTACGACAAGGTATCCACCCGGATCAGGAGCGGAAATGACCTGCATATGTCCAACGGCGCGTTTGAGCTGATGACGCATGTGTGGCATCCGGAACAGTTTGCCGAAAAGATCATTGCCCCCTTTGAGGACGTGGAATGCCTGATCCCGAAGAAGTATGACGAGGTACTGACCGTGCTCTTCGGGCCGGACTATATGACGCCGCCGCCGGAAGCGGAACGGGTTGCGAAGCATTTGGATCTCTGATCCAAATACTTCGCAACAATTCATAATTCATAATTCACAATTCATAATTATTGGCAGGGGCGGTAGGGAGCCGTGTCGCCCGACAAAGCAAGGCAAGAACAGCGAGTCAAAGCGCCCGCGTCAGCAGTCCCCGGCGGAAAACGCATTTCAAATTATGACTATC
>JAFRQX010000018.1 GCA_017428385.1 Clostridia bacterium
AATTCATACCGGAGGTATGCTTATGTTGCGTCAAGTGAGAACCGAGAACGGCATTGTTCGGGGTATTGAAGCGGCGGATCCGCGGATCACGGCCTTCAAGGGGATTCCCTTTGCCGCGCCGCCGACCGGCAAGAACCGGTGGCGGGCTCCCCAGCCCTGTGAAAGCTGGGCGGGCGTGCGGGACTGCTCCCGTTTTGCGCCCATTTCCATGCAGTGGATTCCGGGCCTGGGAGACGACATCTACTGCCGGGAGTGGCATGTGGATCCGGAAATCCCCATGGGCGAGGACTGCCTTTACCTGAACATCTGGACAAAGGCGAAGAAAGCGGACGAAAAGATGCCGGTGCTGGTGTGGTTCTTCGGCGGCGGTCTCCAGTGCGGCTATCCCGCGGAGATGGAGTTTGACGGGGAACGCATTGCCCGCCGGGGTATCGTCGTGGTCACCGTCAACTACCGGGTCGGCGCCCTGGGCTTCCTGACCCATCCGCAGATCAGCCAGGAACAGCCGGAAGCGCCGGCAAACTTCGGCAACCTGGACCAGCAGGCAGGCCTGCGCTGGGTGCAGCGCAACATCGCGGCCTTCGGTGGGGATCCGGAACGGGTCACCATCGCCGGCCAGTCCGCGGGCGGCGGCAGCGTTATGAGCCAGCTGGCCTGCCCGGCCAACAAGGGATTGTTTTCCGGCGCGGTGGTTATGAGCGCCATGATCTTTGATCCCTACTTCCGCCGGGAAGTGGGTCGTCCGGAAACCCTGAAGCAAGCGGAGAAAAAGGGCGAAGAGTTCTTCGACTTCCTGAAGGTGAAGAGCCTGGAGGAAGCCCGTGCCATGGATGCGGTAACCCTGCAGCGCAGCTATGAAAAATACATGGAGGGTCATACCCCCTTCTTTACTGTGCAGGACGACCTGTTCTGCGTGGGAGATCCCATCGCGCTGTACACCCGCGGGGGGTGCGTGGATGCTGTCATGATGGCTGGCAATACCTCGGATGAGTTCCTCAATACCATTGACGCGAATGACAAGGAGACGCTGAAGGAACAGGCCCGAAAGCTCTTTGGCAACAAGGCGGAGGCTTTCCTTGCCTTCCCGGAAGCCTCCGAGTATGTTCCGGATCAGGGCTATGCCCCGGTCAGCGGCATTGAGTGCACGGTCAAGGGCGTGCTCAGCAAGACTGCCCACGCCGGAAAGAAGGGCTACTGCTACTGCTTCGATCCGGATATGCCCGGCTGGGACAACCCCGGCACCTTCCACTCCTCTGACCTTTGGTTCTGGTTTGAAACCCTGGCAAAGTGCTGGAGACCCTTTACCGGTCGTCATTACGACCTGGCCCGGCAGATGTGCGATTACTTCTGCAACTTTATCAAGACGGGCGATCCGAACGGGGAGGACCTCTGCGGGTTTGCCCTGCCCAGGTGGGAAGCCTGGTCGGAGGAAGCACCCTGCACCATGCGGTTTGAGAAGGATGGAGCCCGGGCTTCGGATAAGCCGCTGACGCCCTTCAAACAGTTCCTGTCTGACAAGATCATGGAGCGGATTGAGACGTTATAACAGAGAAAACCCCTGAAGCGTGTAAATGTTTGCAGAGGGGGATCCATACAGCCCGGATGCGGTATGCTGCCGGAAGGAACCTTCGCGGAACGGAGGGACTTTCCGGCAGCTTTTTGATTTTGTTCCGGACAGAAGGTTTTTGATCATTTTTCGTCGAATAATTACTTGAAAGTTACATGAGAAAAGAGCGAAAATCACATGTAACAATCTTTTAAGAAATCTGCAAAAGTCCCTTTATACTTATCGTTGACAGGAATATGTCCGGTCGCTATATTACATATAACCCAGTGAGATTTTACCGGCCATGCCGCAAAAAATGACGCATCCCGCGACACGACCGTACACTTGCGGAAAAGCTCTGCGAGGTTACGAAGGAGTGAATACCGATATGAACGCTAAAGGAAGGATCCGTCTCCTGTGCCTTTTGCTGTGCCTGGCGGTGCTGATGCCCTGTGTATCCGCCCTGTCAGAGACAACGAAGGTTACGGGTTACCTGCTTCGCCTCCGGGAGGAGGCTTCCACAGATGGCAAGGTGATTGACGCTTATCCCCGCGGTACCAAGGTGACCATCCTGAAGAAGGGTGATACATGGACCAAGGTCAGTGTCAAGGGCAACACAGGCTACATGATGACCTGCTATCTGGCTTACAGTAAAGATAAACCGGAGGAGGAAAAGAGCGGAGATTCTAGCCGGAAATCTTCCTCGAAGACTTCTTCTGCATCTTCTTCCAAGTCTTCTTCAGGATCTTCTTCATCTGCTTCCTCCAAAGCAAATAAGAACGAGAAGTCTGCCTCCTCCGGCTCTACTATGTACATTGAAAAGGGCGTCTGCGTGAACTTCCGCGAAGCCGCCGACAGCAGCAGTGCTGTTATTGATTCCTATCGCGGCGGGACAAAGGTTACCGTGCTCAAAAAGGGCAAGTACTGGTCCCGGGTGGAAATCAACGGTGTCGAGGGTTATATCGCCACCGAGTTCCTGACAAGCGAAAAGTAAACGGATTCCAGATGGTTGGCCCCACTGTTTGCAAAAAGAATGCGCTCCACGACTGCCGCGTGGAGCGTGTTCTTTTTTAACAAGGGCTTTTACTTTGCTTTCAGGTAAGCCAGGCTCCAGTCATACAGGGCCGGGCGATTGAGGCATTGGCCGTCCCTGCCTGGTAAACTGCCCAGGTCAGTCAGGACTTCCAGGGCTTCGCCTCGCTTTACGGGATCCTCAATCTTTTCAAAAGCGGCATAGTATTCGGGGCTCCAGCCCTGGTCCGATACAAGGCTGTAGATGCCGGTGTTTTCAGGATTGCGGTTGTACCGGGCGACCTGGCTGTCTGCCACCAGCCGGTCCACGTTGGCCCAGTTCAGCACAACCCAGCTGGCCAGGATGACTGCAGCCAGCAGGGGGCAGATCTGCCACTGCGGCCGGATGGATTTGGCAATGACGGCCAGCAGGGCTAGCAGGATGATACCGATGCCCCATACGGTGACCACCCGCAGGGTGGACAGGCCGAAGGCTTCGATATACAGGTGCATCCGGAGATAGGCGGAAACGTCGATGATGATCGTCAGCACTGCCGTCAGCGCGCAGAGGATCCGGATGCCCGTGTTTTCACGGAAAAGGGACAGGGCAGGGAGGATCAGGCACAGGGTCAGCAGGGCGACCATCACCAGCTGGAAAAAGCCGCTGCGGGCATAGGCCGCGTAACCGCCGCTCATCCGGACGCTTTCCGTACCGGCGAAAAGGTAACGGATCTGCACATAGCCAAAGAGCGCGTATACCAGCGCCAGGGAAGCCAGCACCATATAGAACATGGTGGGATTGCCGGCGCGGGCTGTGACCGGGCGGATCGTCCCGGGAGCCTGCAGCAGGCTGAAGCGGTGGGAGAACAGGATGAGGGTCAGGATCAGGGCCAGGAACAGGCGGAAAATAAACAGGAAATCAATATCCCGTATCTTCTCCGCCACGCTGTCCAGCATGCCGGAGAACACCTGGTCCGCGGAGCTGAGGAGGATGGCCGCCAGGGTCATCGTGCAGATCGCGGCCAGGATGCCGGGCAGGAGATAACCATTATGCTCTGTCCGCCGGGTGACGGCGGTGAACGGAACGCTCCGGCAGCGGAACAGGCTCTTCAGGTATCGCCGGAAGCCTTCCCACAGCCCCTGGCCGGACAGGGCGGAAGCTGTGTTCTGGCCGGTCAGCGCAAAGAGGGCCTGGGCGGTGATCAGCAGCAGGACAGGCAGGTTCAGCCGCCGCAGGGTGGTGTTGGCAAAGACGGCGTATACGGCGCTGAGCAGCAGGGAAAGGATCAGCAGGAAGAGACCGTCCCGCCGGAGCGTCAACCGCCCCCGGGCTTTGGCGGCAGCCAGGGTGACGCCTGTCAGCAACCAGTGGCTGATCGCCAGGCCGATGCCGGGCCCGGGACAGACGGAACCCGTCCAGCTGTGGGCAAAGCAGTACAGCAGGGCTGCCAGGAAGGAAAGTACCAGCAGGATGACGCCTGCACGATCCATTTTGATTTCGTCCTGCGCGGCAGGAAGCGGCTTATTGTTTTCAGTCAGAACATTTTCAGTTAATTCACTCATTGTGTTCCTCCTTGTCGGTTCTTTTTCAGTCTGCGGAAGCAAAACGCAGCCTGATGAGGTTGCAGCTGGATGGATCAAGGCCGGTTTTTGACGCTATTATGACATCGAGTTCCGGTTCGTGGAGCAGGACGGTCAAAACGGCAGTCAGGCCCTTCGGAAAGCCTTCCGGTTCCACTTCGGTTGTTTCAGGCTCCAAAGTAATGCCTATTTTTTCAAGGATATCCATGAAGATAGAGCGGTCATAGGATCCGGTGGAATCCCAGGTAAAGCGGCATTCAATTGTTTCACCGGGGGCGGCATTTGGCACGGCATTTCCCCCTTGAATCTGTCTTATTTTTCTCAGCGCTTCAATACTATCCATGTTAGTTAACATCTCTTCTGTTATATCAGATACCACGACGCAGGTGCGCTTACCGGTGGCGTCAAAAGACAGCGGAACAGTGACGGAGTCCTCTTCCACAGCGATGGATCCCATCCGGACGGTCAGGTATTCGTTTTCATATACGATCTTATCCGCCGGAGCCTGCTTTCCTTCCGGCGTTGTTTCGGCAAATGAAGCAGTGCAGAACAGTATGCAGGCCGCAAGGATCAATACGATTGTTTTTTTCAGCATCGGGTTATGCCTCCACGTCAGTAGCCTTTTACCGGGTCCTTTCGGGCAGAGTATAACACAGGGAAGAAATATATGTCAATAAAAATATATCGTATAACGATAAAACATTACCGTAAAGCGGAAATGTTTTATCAATGCATAATTCACAATTCATAATTCATAATTAGAGTTTCTGATGCTATGCGTGAATAAACCAAAGCGTGTTGTGTCCGTAGCGAAAAGGGTTGTCATTCCGACCGGAGGCGTAGCCGTAGTGGAGGAATGACAACCTATATTCCATGCTTGTAGAATAAGTTCAGTGTATTGATATTGCAGGTTGAAAACAAACTAAATTATGAATTATGAATTATGAATTGTGAATTAAAAAAAGGCTTTTCAGCCTTTTTTTCTGATTTCTTCGATCATCTGTAAAACTCGTTCTGTGCCATTAGCAGGAGGGGCATTCTTTAGCGCCTCGGTCAGTTCATCCCGTTCCGCCCACGTTTCCCGGATTTCCTTCACCATGGTTTCCGGGGTCATGTTTTCCTGCAGAAGCACCCGGCACAGGCCGCGCTTCTCCAGGCTCTTCGCGTTCAGGATCTGGTCGCCGCGGCTGGCTCCCTTGGGATAGGGGATCAGCAGCATCGGACGGCCCAGGGCCTGGAACTCACACAGGGCGTTGGCGCCGGCGCGGCTCAGCACCAGGTCGGTGCAGGCCAGCACGTCCGGCAGGTCAGCGTCCAGGAACTCAATCTGCTTATATCCGGGGGTGCCTTCCAGCTCCGCGTCCAGGTTGCCCTTGCCGCAGATATGGGCCACGTCAAAATCAGGAGTCAGTTCAGGAATCGCCTTGCGCAGGCAGGCGTTCACACTCTGGGCACCGGAGGAACCGCCCATCATCAGCAGGATGGGTTTCTGTCCGTCAAAACCCAGCAGGGAGAGGCCTTTTTCCTTATCGCCATGGAATAGTTCCGGGCGCAGGGGAGTGCCGGTCATTTCCGCTTTGGCGCCCAGGGCTTCCGCGCATTCCGGGAAGGTGGTGGCAAAACGGGTGGCAAAAGGCTTGCACAGCTTATTGGCCAGGCCGGGGGTCAGGTCGCTTTCATGGCAGAGCACCGGGATCCGGTGCAGCCAGGCACCGAAAACCACCGGTACCGCGACGAAGCCGCCCTTGGAGAACACCACGTCCGGTTTGATTTTTCCCATCAGCCGGGCGGACTGGAAGGCACCCGCGATGACCCGGAAAGGATCGGTAAAGTTCTTCCAGTCATGATAACGGCGGAGCTTTCCGCTCTTGACCGCGTGGTAGGTGATGCCCTCCACGGCGCGCATCTTCGGCGCTTCCATGCCGTTTTCCGTGCCGATGTAGTGGATTTCATACCCGGCTTCCTTCAGCCTGGGGATCAGCGCCAGATGGGGAGTGACATGGCCCAGGGTTCCGCCGCCGGTTAAAACGATCTTTTTCAAAATAACACTCCAAACTATATTTGGAATTCTGAATCCGGAATTCAGGATTCCAAATTAATTCATAATTATATAGTGTGAATTCCATATGGGAATAACGCAATTATATATCATTCAGCCATTGGAAGCAAATTTCTCCCCGCAGACAGAAACTGAAACAGGGAGCTTCCAGTCAGACGTGTGGGGTATCCTTTTTTTCTTTGCGTTGAGGCTGTGGAGAGCAGGAACGTGACAGAAGGGACAGACCAAGCGTCACGGTCAACGACTGTGACGCTTGGTCTGTCCCACTGTCACATTCCGCCAGGCGTGACGGATATTTTACTTTACAGGCGTTCTGACTGGTTGAAAGTACATATCATTATGAATTGTGAATTCCAAAAGTCAGGCGTCCTGCGGTCAGCTTGATTTTTGGAAATTTGTGTGGCATGATAACGGCAGATTACAACCGGAGAAGGAAATCATGGAGAAGAAGAATATCACCATCTATGATATCGCGAAGGAAGCCCAGGTCAGTCCGGCTACTGTATCCAGGATTCTGACCGGTACCGCTTCTGTGCGCGAGGAAAAACGCAAGAGAGTGATGGAAGTGATCCGCAAATATGACTTCCATCCGAATGCGTATGCCCGCGCGCTGACAGAAAACAGAAGCCGGACTATTGCCGTGATTGTGGCCCACAGTGACAACTCCTATTACAGCAGTGTGTTTGCCGCCTGCGAAAGTGAGGCCCATAAGCGGGGATACGTGACACTGCTGATGGATACCACATCCCGGCCGGAGAAGGAGATTTCCGTGCTGAACCGTATCCGGGAGCTCCGTCCGGAAGCCGTGATCCTCTGCGGCGGACGCATTGACCTGGAGGAGCAGGATCCGGCCTTTACCGTGCTGCTGCGGAAGACGCTGGGCTATACCCGGATTGTGGTGGGCGCCCGCAGCCCCATGCCGGAAATCCCGGGTATCTTCGTGGATCACAGGGCTTCTGTGGAACTGGGCGTCCGCTACCTGGCGGGACTCGGCCACCGGGAGATCGGCTTCGTTTACGCCGGGGGAGAATACTACGGAACCGTGGAGCGGCTGGACTGCTTCCGCCGGGTGATGGGTGAGCTGGGCCTGCCCGTGGATGAAAAGATGCTGATCGGCGTATCGGATTATACGGTGCAAGCCGGCCTGGAAGGCGTGGAAACCCTGCTGAAGCTGAAGCGGAAGCCCACCGCCCTGCTGGGCATGAACGACCTGGTCAGCGCGGGCATCCTGCAGGGATTGCTGGCCGCCGGCCTGCATGTGCCGGAGGATATTTCGCTATTGGGTTTCGACGATACCTTTGTCACCGGGATCACCACACCGAAACTGACATCTGTGGGGTATGATTACCAGGCTTTCGGCACTTCCCTGGTGCAGACCGCCCTGGACCCGCAGAATGAGTGGCCGCAGGAGCGGCGCATTCCTGTCTTCATCACGGAACGGGAATCCTGCGCACCGCCGAAAAAAGCCTGAAAATGTATAATATGGTAAAAAAGAATAAAGTTCTTGCAATGCAGTCCCGCCTTTGTTATAATGACCTCAGGTAAAGATGAATTTCATTTGTTTTTATTGTGAAGGAAAAAGGATTCCGGGACTTTTTTTGACAGGAGATTTGAAACCGGTTTCATTCTTTTTTCAGGGATTTGAAACCGGTTTCAGGATCCGGACCACACACTGACAGGAACGAAAGAGAAGGAGTGAGTCACTTGCAAAAAGCCGCGCAGCAGAAGGTGATCAATTACCGCAAGCCTTCCGTGGGTCGTACCATCGTGCAGAACAAGACGCTGATCCTGATGTGCCTTCCGGCCATCCTGTTCTTCCTCGTCTTTTCCTACCTGCCCATGCCCGGCGCGTACATCGCCTTCACGAACTTCCAGTACAACAAGGGTATTTTTGCCAGCCCCTTTGTGGGACTGAAGAACTTCCAGTTCCTCTTCATCTCCGGCCAGCTGGGCTTGCTGCTGAAGAATACGGTGCTGTACAACCTGGCCTTTATCGTCTGCGGCAATATCCTGCAGCTGGCATTCGCCATCATGCTGAATGAAGTGGCCTGCAAGGGATACAAGAAGCTGGCGCAGAGCATCATGTTCCTGCCGTACTTCATCTCGGACGTTCTGGTATCCCTGCTGGTGTACAACATGCTGAACTATGACTACGGCTTCATCTCCCATCTGGTTCGCAGCCTGGGCATGGAGATGCCAAAGGTTTACCAGAACGCGGGGGCCTGGCCTTTCATCATCGTGCTGGTTCATCTGTGGAAGTCGACCGGTTATGGCACCGTGGTTTATTTCGCGGCCATTACCGGCATGGATTCTTCCATGATGGAAGCAGCCCAGATTGACGGCGCCAACGCCTGGCAGCGCATCCGCTACATCACGCTGCCGACCCTGAAGCCCACGGTTATCATCCTGTTCCTCTTCGCCATCGGCGGCATCCTGAAAGGTAACTTCGGACTGTTCTACAACCTGGTAGGCAACAACTCCATGCTGTTCAAGACAACGGACATCATTGAAACCTACGTCTACCGGTCCATGATGAACAGCTTCAACTTCTCCCAGAGCAGCGCCGTCGGCCTGTTCCAGAGTGTGGTCGGATTCTTCATCGTGCTGGGGGCCAACGCCTTCGTGAAGCACCTGGATCCGGACTACGCCCTGTTCTGAGCGGAAAGGAGGAGTGAGTAAAATGACTGAGAAGATTCACGCCGAGCACCTGATGCATACGACCCACATCCGCAAGGACAAGAGCCAGATCATCATCAACGTGCTGACCTACATCCTGGTGACCATCTTCTGTATCGTCTGTATCATGCCTTTCTGGATGATCATCGCGTCTTCCTTTGCGACAGAAGAGAGCATCCGGCGTTCCGGTTTCACCCTGTGGCCTTCGGATTATAGCACCTTCTCCTATGAGCTGCTTTTCCGCAGCCCGGACCAGATGATCGGCGCTTATGCCGTGACCGTCGGCCTGACGCTGGTAGGTACGCTGATCGGCCTGTTCATAGTTTCCATGACGGGCTATGCCCTGCAGCGGAGGGACTTCCCCTACCGGAACGGGATCATGTTCTACATCTACTTCACGTCCCTGTTCTCCGCCGGCCTGGTACCCTTCTACCTGCTGATGGTTCAGTACCTGAACCTGCGGGACAGCTACTTCGCGATTCTGCTTCCGCTGCTGATGAGCCCCTGGCTGATCGTGCTGATGAAGAACTTCGTGAAGGCGATTCCCCACGAAATTACGGAGTCCGGCAAGATTGACGGCGCGGGAGATTTCAGGATCTTCTACAGCCTGATCCTGCCGAACCTGAAGCCGGCCCTGGCCACCATCGGCCTATTCCTGGCGCTGAGCTACTGGAATGAGTGGTACTACAGCTCCCTGTTCCTCACCACCAAGGTGGAGTACCGGCCCCTGCAGTATCACCTGTACAACGTAATCAACAAGGTGGCCAGCCTGAAGAACTCCGTCGCCGGTTCCAACGTGGTCATTACCGACCTTCCCGGCGAGACCCTGAAGATGGCCACCGCCGTGATCGCCACCGGCCCCATCATCCTGCTGTATCCCTTCGTGCAGAAGTACTTCGTCGCCGGCTTGACGGTTGGTGCAGTAAAGGGATAAAGCGCGAAGCACTTTATCCCAATGCAGAATGAGTTACTGTCACGTTCGTCGGAGACGAACATTTCATATTCGACGAAGTCGAATATTTCACGTCTGACGGAGTCAGACATTTCACGTTGCCGAAGGCAACATTTCATTCCGTATTTCAGGGCCGGAGCGCCCTTGAAAAATTAAAGGAGGATTCCCCATGAAAAAACTTTTTGCGGTTATCCTGACCCTGGCCATGCTGCTCAGCATCGTGCCGGTCATGGCAGAGTCTGCCATCGACACATCCGAGCACGTGAAGATCGTGTACCTGGTCACCGGCGATAAGCCCACCAACCGGACCGACGAAGTGCTGGCAAAGATCAACGAGCTGCTGACCGAAAAGATCAATGCGGAGCTGGAGTTCCGCTGGATCGAGTGGACTGACTGGCAGACCCAGTACAACCTGGCCCTGGCCACCCAGAGCGGCGACATCGACCTGATCGGTACCGCTACTGACTGGCTGGATGCCTGGCCCAACAGCCAGAAGGGCGCTTTCCTGCCCCTGTCTGAAGACATGCTGAAGACCTACGCCCCCAAGACCTGGGAGAGCGTGTCCGAAGCGCACTGGAACCTGTGCAAGTACAACGGCGAGATCTACCTCATGCCCGAAGACAACTACGCGCAGTGGACCAACCACGGCTTCATGTACCGTGGCGACTGGGCCCGTGAAGCCGGCCTTGAGAACGGAGTGCATTCCTGGGAAGACCTGGGCGTATACTTCAAGTACATCAAGGAAAACAAGCCGGATGTGATTCCGTGGGATGCCAACGGTAACGGATCTTCCTACAGCCCCCAGATGGCCGGCGGCTGGCAGACCTCCCATACCGGCAACATCGCTATCGAAGGCTTCCCGGTAGCTATCTTCTACGGCGAGAGCAAAGAGAATCCCTACACCCTGAGCCGCTACTACCTGGAAGGCGACGAGCTGGTGAACTTTGCCAAGACCATGAAGGAATGGGCAGACGCCGGCTACTGGCGCGCTGACGTGCTGAACTACACCGGCGACGTGGTTACCGAAATGGAAGAAGGCAAGACCGGCGCCCATCAGCATCACACCCAGACCTGGACCGGCGAGCGCACCACCATGGAACGCAAGCAGCCCGGTTCCGACCTCGGCTTCTTCTGGTTCGGCGAAGAGGCTTCCAACCTGATCTCCCTGAACATCACCCACGGCGCTATGGCTGTGGCTGCCCAGAGCAAGAATCCGGAACGCGCCCTGATGGTCTACGACCTCATGCGGAACGATCCCGAAATCTATCACCTCATGCAGTACGGCTTCGAAGGCGAAATGTACACCGTGGATGAGAACGGCCTGTTCTCCCGTCCCGATGGCTTCGAAGATTCCGTGGACGGCGTCTCCTTCAACTTCTGGTGGGGCCGCAACGACAACCTGGAGTTCCGGAACGCTCAGCTCGACTGGGATGCCATCGAAAAAATGTATGCCGCCTATGACGCGGTCAAGATCGATTATCCCTACGGACAGTACATCTATGACAACTCCATGGTGGGCGTCTTCATGGACAACCTGAGCAACGTTTACAACACCTATATGCCCCGTATCGTCTTCGGTATGAACGATGATCCGGAAGCGCTGGTGGCTGAATTCCGTCAGGCTCTGCAGGATGCCGGCATCGAAATGGTGATGACCGAGATCCAGAACCAGCTGGATGCTGTTTACGTCAAGTAATTCATCCGGTTTCGGGGCTGTCCGCGGTGTACACTCCGCCGGGGCCAGCCCCCTTTTTATGCCCGCAGCGCCGCGCGTGAGCGGCCGGGGGGTGTCAATCTTTCCAAAGGAGAGACGCGCATGAGAAAGAACATCCGCCTCAGTGAAGGCTGGCGGTTCCATCTGGGAGATACCGCAGATGCGTATTATATGGGCTTTGACGACCGGGGATGGCGGCAGGTGACCGTGCCCCATGACTGGGCCGTGGAGCATCCTTTTGATCCCTGCTGGGCCAGCGGCACCGGCTATCTGCCGGGCGGCATCGGCTGGTACCGGGGACATTTCACCCTGGACGCGGAGGACGCTGCCCGCCGGGTACGGATCACCTTTGAAGGCGTATACAAGCGTGCCCGGGTCTGGATCAACAGCAACTACCTGGGCCAGCATGCCTACGGCTATACCAGCTTTTCTTTTGATATCAGCGAATTTATCCGTCCCGGGGAGAATGTGATTGCCGTCCGGGTGGACCACTCGGAGGTGGCGGATTCCCGCTGGTATACCGGTTCCGGCGTGGACCGCCCCGTGACGCTGACGGTGACGGATCCGGTCTGCTTCCGGGAGCACGGCATCTTTGCCGTGACAGAAGCGGACGACGGGGAAGAGGCGGTCATCGGCATCCGGTATGAAACGGAAGGCGCGGATAAGGTTCGCTTTGCCCTGCGGACGCCGGAAGGCATCGCCGCGGAAGGTGAAGCGGAAGGGGAGAACGGCTGCCTGCGGCTGCGGGTGAATACTCCCCGGCGCTGGAGTCCGGAGGATCCGTACCTTTATACCCTGTGCGGCGAAACGGAAAAGAACGGTGTCGTGACAGACCGGGAGGAGATTCCTTTCGGCATCCGCACGGCTGTGTTTGACGCGGACCATGGGTTCTTCCTGAACGGGGAGAACATGAAGCTCCGGGGCGTGTGCGTCCATCATGACGCGGGCTGCCTGGGGGCGGCGGTGCCGGAAAGCGTATGGCGGATCCGCCTGGAAAAACTGAAGGCCATGGGCTGCAATGCCCTGCGCACCGCGCATAACCCGCCGGATCCGGCGCTGCTGGACCTGTGCGACCGGCTGGGCTTCCTGGTGATGGATGAAGCCTTTGACGAGTGGGAAGGCATCAAGAACAAGTGGTGGCAGGGACACAACGTCTATCCGCCCAAGCACTTCGGCTATGCGGAGGATTTTCCCCAGTGGCATGAAGAGGATCTGCGCTCCATGGTGGAGCGGGACCGGAACCACCCCTGTGTGATTCTCTGGAGTATCGGCAACGAAATCGATTATCCCAATGACCCGTATGTGACGCCCCTCTTTAAGGAAGTACTGGGCAACAACGACGCCAACAAGCCCCTGGCGGAGCGCCTCTATGACGACCGGAAACCGGACGCCGGGCGCCTGGCGAAGGTGGCGGCGGAACTGACAGCTCAGGTGCATGCCCTGGACGACAGCCGGCCGGTGACCAGTGCCCTGAGTTTCCCGGAACTGAGCAACCGCACGGGCTACGCGGACGCGCTGGACCTGGCGGGATACAATTACCGGGAGCAGTTCTACGAGGAGGATCACAAGACTTATCCCGGCCGGGTGATCCTGGGCAGTGAAAACAGCCATGATCCGTCCGCCTGGCGGGCCGTGACGGAGCATGAATATATGGCAGGCCAGTTCCTCTGGACCGGCGTGGACTTCCTGGGAGAATGCCCCGGCTGGCCGAAGCGCATCAGCCAGGCAGGCGCCCTGGACCTGCGGGGAAAGGAAAAGCCCCTTTACGCGCAGCGCCTGGCGCTGTGGACAAAGGAGCCGATGATCCGCATCGCTGTGGGACCCGGGGAAGAAGAACATGATTCCGGCGCCTGGGGCGAATGCTTCCGCTGGCAGGGACTGCCCGGAGTAAAAAAACGGGTCTCCTGCTACACCAACGGCAGTTCCGTGGAGCTTTTACTGAACGGGAAGAGCCTGGGCAAAAAGGAACTGACGGAGGAAGACGGCGGCCGGGCAGTATGGCAGGTGCCCTATGAGAACGGCGTCCTGGAAGCCCGGACAGAAGGCGCGGAGGATAAGCTGTCCACTCCCGGCAAGGCCTGCACCCTGCAGTGGATCCGGCATGAGAGCCGGCCCGGGGAAGACGTGATCCAGCTGGAAGCTGTGCTGCTGGACAAAGACGGTCAGCCCGCGCAGGACGAGGTGATTCGCGTCCAGGTGCTGGGAGACGTGAAGATCCTGGGCATGGAGAACGGACTACCGGATGACCTGACGCCCTATACCGAGCGCTTCCGCACGACCGGGGAAGGCACCCTGACGGTGTACCTGCGGAAGGGAAAGGGCGAAGGAAAAGCCCTGGTATACGCCAGAACGGACGGAGGACTGGAAGCAGAATACAGGATGTGAATGAAATGCATAATGCATAATGCGTAATGCATAATTAATCCCGCCGCCGCAAAATGGCGGGGAAGCAGGAATGAAAACACCTTCCGTTTCCGGAAGGTGTTTTTTCCGCCATTCTTCATTTTTCATTTTTCATTCTTCATTAAAACGAGGTTCGGAAATTCCGAACCTCGTTTTCTTTACTTGCTCTTGTGGAACAGCAGTTTTTCGTACCGGTTCTGGTCGCAGCGGCGGACCATAACTTCCAGTTCCTCGTCGCCCATGACCGTGTTGCGGCCCTTGGCGTAGAGATCGTCCACGCGGGCACGCATATCGACGATCAGCGGATCGTTCTTGTCGATGGTGTTGTCGCCGGTCAGGCGGAAGTAGTTGTTCAGCCAGTGGGCGATGGAGGCGGTGCCGCCGCGGCTGTCCACAGCCACGGATGCGGGCCGGTTCAGGAGCTTGGCGGTGTTGAAGATGTTGTAGATCTCCTCGTCCTTCAGCATGCCGTCGGCATGGATACCGGCGCGGGTGACGTTGAAGTGGCGGCCGACGAAGGGCTGCCGGGGGCTGATTTCCAGGCCGATCTCCCGCTCCATGTAGTCCGCGATTTCGGTGATGGCGGTCAGGTCCATGCCGCCGTCGTCGCCGCGCAGGCTCTGGTATTCAATCGCCATGGCTTCCAGCGGGCAGTTGCCCGTGCGCTCGCCGATGCCCAGCAGGCTGCAGTTGATGCTGCTGCATCCATGCAGCCAGGCGGTGGCGGCGTTGGAAACCACTTTGTAGAAGTCATTGTGGCCGTGCCACTCCAGCTGTTCGGAGGGCACTTCGGCATAATGCCGCAGACCGTAGATGATACCCTGCACGCTGCGGGGCAGTGCGGTACCGGGATAGCTGACGCCGTAGCCCATGGTATCGCAGGCACGGATCTTGATCGGGATACCGCTCTCACGGCTCAGGTCCATCAGGGCGCCGGCGAAGGGCACCACGAAGCCGTAGAAGTCGGCCCGGGTGATATCCTCGAAGTGGCAGCGGGGACGGATGCCGTATTCCAGGGCGGCTTTGACGATGCCCAGGTACTTGTCCATGGCCTGCTTACGGGTCAGGTGCATTTTGTTGAAAATATGATAGTCGCTGCAGGAAACCAGCACGCCGGTTTCGGCGACGCCGGCCTGCTTGACCAGTTCAAAGTCCTTTTCATTGGCCCGGATCCAGGTGGTGATCTCCGGGAACTTCAGGCCCGCGTCCTGGCACAGGTGCAGCGCCTTCTGGTCGTTCTCCGTGTAAAGGAAGAACTCACTCTGGCGCACCATGCCGTTGGGGCCGCCCAGGCGGCTCATGAGCTTGAAGAGGTGCAAAATCTGTTCCGGCGTGAAGGGGCTGACGCTCTGCTGGCCGTCACGGAAGGTGGTGTCGGTCATCCAGATATGATCGGGCATCTGCATGGGAACATGACGGAGGTTGAAGGCAACCTTCGGCACATGGTCGTAGTCATAGATTTCCCTGTACAGGTTCGGCTCCGCAACATCCTGCAGGCTGTAACGGTACTTGGACTGCATTAGCAGGTTCACGGTGTTGTCAAAACTCAGCATACTCGATCACTCCGGTTTCTGTATACAATGCGCTCATTATAGTCTCAAACTATCGGAAACTCAAGCAAAGAACAAAAAGAACACCAAAATGATCAATTTCGGATCAGGATTCGGAATTGATCAAATTCATAATTCACAATTCATAATTATATAGTGCTGCCCTCTGAAAGAATCGATAAATGTCAACAGGGTATTCATGACATGTTTGTCCCGGAACGCAGGGAAAGGTTCACAAAAACAATTATGAATTGTGAATTATGAATTATGAACCTGAAGAATCGAATTAATTCAATTCTTCAGGTTCGGGTTCCTTCGGCGTTTTCTCGCCGCTCTCCAGGAAGAGGTAGAACACGGCGATGGAGCAGCTCATATAGACGCTGATGGCCAGACCGGCCAGCATCTGGAAAACCAGGCCGAGAACGCCGCTGAGCATGGAGGAGATCAGCAGCTCCAGCATGTACCACAGGAGGAAGCCGACCAGCAGGAAGAACAGATCCTTCTTTTTATCCTTCATCAGCTCCTTGCTGTGACGGATACAGGTGAGGATGCGGGTCTGGGGCTCATCCGCCATGATGTACTCCGACAGGGAGTAGCGCAGGGCGGCCATGACGCCGGGAACGGCGATCAGGAGCAGAACCGGGAAGGTCATGTTGTAGCTGCGCTGCAGGGCGGCCAGCTGAACGCTCACGTCCCCGGACTGATAAACAGGAAGCAGCAGATATACGGAAACCGCGATCCCGGGAAGCATCCACAGCAGCACTTTCAGGATGATCAGCAGCTGCAGGCCGATGGCCCGGAAGAACTGATTCATCCGGCACAGCACGGTGCTTACCGGATCTTCCAGTCCGCGCACCCGGTTCATCAGCCACCGGTACATACCCAGGGTCAGGCAGGGCGTGATCAGCCAGGCGAGCAGCTCCAGTCCCCGCATGGTCCAGAAACTGGTGCTGCTGAGAATGACGTCAATCTCCTTCAGCAGCTGCTCCTGGGGCAGTAGACCGTCCCGGGAAGACGCCACGAGAACGCTGTTCAGCCGGGGAATCAGGTCATTGCCGGTAAAGGCGGAGAAGCCCTGCATCAGCAGCGTGGGCAGGTTCACGATCAGCGCGATCAGCAGCGCCGTCTGCCAGTGGTCCTTCAGCACAGCGCGGGCTTTCATGCGGAATATTCCGGAGGGGTAAAACATTGGAGAATCTCCTTCAAAAAAGCAAAAGGGGATGCCTTGCGGCATCCCCTTCATGCATTGGTCAGTCTTTCAGGGCATTCAGGTCAACCTTGATGCCGGCTTCGTCCACCCACTGAGCCTTGGTGGCTTCGTAGGCGTCGTTCTGCTTCGTTGTCAGCAGGGAGGAGGAAAGGGTTTCTTTTACAGCATCCAGGGCAACGGGGCCTTCGGCCTCATCGCTTTCATAGCGGATGATGTAGTATCCGTAGCTGCCCTTGGTCTTGGGAGAAATGTCGCCGATCTTTTCCAGGGCCATGGCGGCATCCACAAAGGCGGCGTCGAAGTTGGTCATTCCGGTGGCTACGGCGTAGCCCTTCTCGTTATCCTTCATGCCTTCGTCTTCGTTGTTTTCGTCCATGATCTTCTGCCAGTCGGCGCCTTCTTCAGCCAGCTGGGCCAGCACGGCGTCGGCCTTTTCATCGATGTTCGCGAAGGCCTTATCGGTAGCTTCGGTCACAGCCTGGTTGGCGGCCAGCAGGGCCTTGTCAGCATCTTCCAGTTCCTGCTTCGCGGCGGACAGGGTTTCTTCAGCCTTGGCTTTGTCTTCATCGGAGATGCCTTCGGTATCCACGGTGCCCTGGGCAGCGTCAACCTTGGCCTGGGCGGTGGTGACGGCGGTGTTGGCGTCGTTCAGCTTGGTCTTGGCGTCGTCGATCGCGGCCTTGTCTTCATCCTTGAACTTGACGAGGATCTGCTTTACGCGGCGGACACCGGCGGGGGTGTAGTACAGGGTGGAGTTGTTGTTCGCGGCGGAAGCCCAGGTGCCGGCGCTTTCGCTGTAGGTGGTCTTGTGGGATTCCACACGGCTGTCGTACTCGGCCTGGATTTCTTCATCCGTGACCGCAACGTCCTTCACAGCGTATTCCTTCAGCTTGGCAGAGATGGCATCGCTGGTGCCCTGGGCGATATACGCGTCGAGGGTGTAGCCGGCTTCTTCAGCCATCTTTGCGGCGGCTTCGGTAAGGGCGGTTTCATCCATTTCGCTGCCGCCTTCAACATAAGCCTTGGCGGACTCCACCATGCTGTTCAGGTTTTCCTGAGCGGTGGTCTTGACGGCTTCCAGCTCTTCATCGCTCAGCTGATCCAGTCCCAGTTCCTTGGCCTTGGCGGTCAGAGCGAGGTTTGTTTTCAGGGCATCGACGGCGGCGTCCTTCGCGGCCTGGATGTTTGCAGGATCCGTTACGTCGTAGGGATAGTTGAACATGGAATACATGGAGTACTGATTATACAGTTCCTGTTCAGCCTGGGCCAGGACTTCCTTCTTGGTGATCACCTGGTCACCCATCCGGATAATCTCGGTAGCATCATCAACAGCCTGATCCTTTTTGATCAGGGCGCAGCCGCTCAGCAGCAGAATCGCGGCCATCATCAGGGCAAGAAGAGCTTTTTTACGCATAGGAAATCTCTCCGTTCATATCAATATCTTTGGGAACACTTCCAATATTATAGCAAAGGGGGTTGGCTCAGGCAAGCAAAATTCAGCTTCGGAACAAAAAAACAGTAAAGAACGGAAAGGGTGTCACAAAAATGGCGTTTTGTGGTATAATAGTTACCTGATTCAAGCGTTCAGAAAGCTCAAAATTGAAAGGAGAAAAACCATGAAGAAAATCACAGCCCTCCTGCTGGCACTGTGCATGCTGCTGGCGATCACTCCTGTTCTGGCCGAAGAAGGCCCCGGCGGAAACTGGTATATGTCCCTGGCGGATGTTACGCTTGGATACATCCTGCTCAATGAAGACGGCACGGCCGTTGTGAATATTGCGTCCCAGGAAGACATGCAGGGAACCTGGACCGGAGACGGGGAAACCGTTACCATTACAATCCAGAATCAGCCCCTGGATTTTGCCTATGACGGTACTTCCCTCAGCAGCGATCAGTTCCCGCTTCCCCTGAACCGGGAAGAGGGAAAGCTTCCCATGGATATCATCTCCAAGATGATGGCCGGTGAGGAATACACCCTGCCGGAAGGTATGACCGACCTGGAACTGACCACAATAGCCATGAACTTCCTGGCTGAATATACAAAGATTATGGAAAACTACAGTTCCACGGGTTCTGACGGTGAGGCTCCTGCCGGTCCTGCCGAAGCCACCGTCCTGAAGGAAAGCTTCAAGATCGTGAAGAGCTACAGCGGTTATACCGGACTGTACATTGCCAAGATCAAGAATGAAATGGACTCCCCCATGTTTGTAACGGACGGCAGCATGCAGCTGACGGATAAAGACGGCAAGACCGTGGGTGAAGCGAAGTATCTGTATCCCAACGGTTCCATGTACCTGGAGCCCGGCGAAATCACCTTCGTTGCCATGCAGGCGGATCTGGAAGAGAACATTGAAGTCAATGTGGTAAAGCATGTGGATACAAAGTTTGATTACTATCGGGGAACCGACTTTGCCGTGACCGTGGAGAATCCCACCTACGTCAAGGGCACCGGCGAATATGACAGCGACACCATGCGGGTGACCGTGGTCAACAATTCCGATGAACCCCTGGCCGGCATCGAAGCGGTGCTCGTGCTGGAAGACGCTGAAGGCGAACTGCTGTACATCAGCACTGAGTCCCTGTACCGCTATGAACTGGGACCGCACAGCTCCCTGACCCTGGTTTCCGCCGTGGATAACAAGATCCGTGATTACTGCAACGAAAACGGCATTGAGCCGACCACCGTGGAAGCCTACGCCTGGGTTGAAAACAAGGACTGGTAAGCCAATCAAAACACAAAGGATAAAAGAAAATGCCGTGTTCAATGCGAGCACGGCATTTGTTTGTCTGTCAGAATCAGGCAGCGGGTTCTTCCGCGGCAGCTTTGACAAAATACATGTTGACGTTCATATCCCCCATGGATGCAGTCAGGGACAGCATGCCGTCTTCCAGCATTTCCAGCTTGAGTCCGTAAGAGGTTTCACCCAGGGCAACGGACATGCTGAGGGCACCGTCGGCAAAGGTCATCGGCAGGGCGTTCGTTCCGAATACCTGGGCCAGACTGGAGTCGCCGGTAAACTTCATGGCGCCGTTTTCAACAACCAGGCCGGGAAGCTGTTCACCGGCTGCGGAAGCATCCACAACTGTGCCGTTATATGCGATATATGCAATGTCCCATGTGCCTTCAAAATCTTCCGCTGCGGCGGCCGTGTTCACTGCCGCAATCTCGACAGCCTTGGGCATCTCGCGGGTGAAGACCATGGTCATATCTTCATCACCCAGCGTGATGGTGCCATCGGCGTAGGTGCCTTCGGCGGGAGAGTCTTCGATGGTGATGGTAATCTTTTCACCGTCGAGAACCCAGGAACCGGCAGCAGCATTTTCACTGCCGGGCATGGTCATTTCCGCGGTACCGTCTTCGGCCAGGTTCAGGACCATCGTCATGCCGCCAAGGGAGGTGTACCATTCGCCTGCGACGCCTTCTTCCGCCACTGCGGGAATCATCATGCATGCCATGCACACAGCCAGGATCAGAGAGAACAGTTTCTTCATCAGTTCATCGCTCCTTTGTCTTTTCTTTCATCTGTCGCACTTATTATGCGAAAAAGTCTTTTCTATCCTACCATATGTTGGAAGATATTGCAAAAAAGTGCACTTTTCAGGCAAAATTCTCAGCATTAAACTGACCACCGTGGAAAGCCATGCCTGGGTTGAAAACAAAGATTTGCAGGCAATTCAAGAAATGGCGCGTTCTGATGAACACGCCATTTCTTGTTTATTCAACCAGGTTTACTGCCAGGCGCTCAGATCCGGGCAGATGATCCGGCCGGGTTCTGTACTTTCCGGGTTATACAGCTTACCGGTCTGTGCGTTGATAATCAGCGGCCGGTAATAAGCACTGTTGCCGTCAAACATAAGCTCGCTGTCATTGACTCCGTATTCCTTTTCGGAATATGGACCTTCCGGAAGATACTCACACCAGACTACCCAGCTGGGAACCAGAGCAAAATCGTCCATATTCCCTGTTTTGAACTGCGCATATCCCAGGGTTACATTGTTGATCCAACGGACATAACCCTTGTTGATCAGGTCTTCCACCTGGCTTTTCACTGCGTCAAAGGGTACCAGCGGTAGATCTTTGCAGAGCAGGTCTGTTTCCTTATAGAGAGATGCCACAATATTCCAGGAGTCTTCACTGTATACCGAGCTGCGCACAAGGCCCTGGTCAACGTCCCTCCGGACCAGAATATACATATAGGGAGCATCCTTTTCATCAAGGATCTCGCCCCACCGTTGGTCAAAGGGATCAGTGTACGCTGCACTGATACTGGCCATCAGCGAAATTCCGTGGAAGCATTGCCTCATGTTCAGATGATAATATCCTCTGTCGTCCAGGATCTTTTTGTTTCTTTTCCAGCGGACTGCTCCGGTTATCCAGGCTGTGTCCAGTTGGATATCCACATCCGGAAAAATTTCCTGCAGATGGGTACTGACGACCGCTGCTGCTTCCCGTACAGTCATGGGATTATTCTCGGCATAAGTCTTGTCCGGATCAAACCGGATCAGATCACTTTCATCCGATGTAACTCTGGAAAAGTCCTCTTTATCCTTTTGGGTTCCTCCGTGGAGGGGCCATTTATGCTCCAGATAAAGCGTGTGACTTTTTTTGCTTTTGAAACGGTAATAGTGTTTGTTGTCCTCCTTATCTGCCTTCTCGTACTCCGCGGCCAGTTCACTCCTCAGCGGATCTTCCAGCGCAGGAGCCCACTGGACCTTGAGCGCCGGAGCGTTTTCAACTTCCGGAATTATGATTTCCACGTCAACGTCGATTGTCCGGCCATAGGCTTCATAGGTCTGTTTCCACCGGGGAGAAGTGACATCCGGCAGTTCTTTGATGGAGAATGTCCGGGCGTCCGCCATTGTGGCGGTTATATATAGTACGCTGAATAGTATTGTAAGCAGTAAACTGCATATCCTTTTCATCGTTTACCTCCGATGTGTCCTGTTTATTGTGCTGCCCTGACCAGCACAGCCTCGCTCATATCCGCCGGTTCATCCTCGTTATAAACCGGTGCCAGCCAAAGCTCATCGGGTAGATTTTCCTGGTAGGAATACAGGAACTTCGCGGATTCCTGGTTGAATGTTTCCAGACCGATGCCTCCTGTTTCAATTAGTTTCCCTTCACTGTCCACCAGCTGAAGACTATACAGCCAGGATTCGAATGATGAACCTCCGTATTGGAAGTCATCACTCTCCGTCATGTATTTGGCCAGCGCTTCAGGATCAGTCTTTGTATCTACCGTAATATAGATCATCAACGGTGAGAAGGCGGTCTCCGAAACCTTCACTGTGCCTTCCGGCAGAACGGTTTCCCGTTCCGGATGATAAGTCTTTACATGAGACTGGATATCCGATACATCGTAGGTGAAGGTGAAGGGTTCTCCACCTATGGGGAAACTGATTTCCAGCGGGCTGTCAAAAATGACACCGTTATTGTTTACCCGCCAGACCAGACCGCAGATAACTTCGCCGGGATTCTTTGTGCCTTGTATCCATTCTTCGGAACATTCCGGTGCGTTCACTTCCGTTCCGTTGATCCAGATGGAGTCGCTGTTACGTCCAACATGATGATCTGTCAGCGCTTTATAGATTTCCTCTTCGCCCCAGCCATATACGGGTTTGTCAGGATCTCCGCCTTCTTCTTCAAGCTGATCAGCCGGGATATTGTCTCCATACATATCCCGAAGGGTGACCCCAAAAGGCTTGTCCACGTCCAGAAAATGATAGCTGTACTGCAAAAGCAGGATTCGTCCGTCATAGCCCACTTCGTCTACGTTGATGACTGTGTTGTTCCGGGTTTCCTGGTACACATCGCGCTGCATAAAATCATCCGCTTTGATCGGCGCCTCACCGGTCAGATAGGATATTGTACCGAATATATGCCACTGGGTCGCGGCCAGGGCGATGGCGCCAAGCGCCAGGACGATGGCCAGTGCGATGACCAGTGTACGGCGGCTGAACCGGCCTGCGGTCCGGATCGCCTGTTTTGTACTTTCTTTCATCTGAGCCTCCTGTGAAACAATGTTCTCCAGGGTCATTTCCACACGGCTGTGGAAATGCTCCGGGACTTCAGGGGTTACAGATGCCAGCTTATCTTTAAATTCATTGATTTTCATTTTTCCGCCTCCTCCCATTCCACGAGGAGTGTTCTGCCTATCTGCTTCCGTGCGCTTCGCAATCGGGTCTTGACGGTGCTGACCGGGATTCCCAGATCATCCGCCAGATCCTGCATGGAGCAGCCGTCCACATAGTGGAGCGTGACAAGCAGGCTGAGCTCCGGTTTCAGTTTTTTCACCGCGTCAAACACAGGGGAGACCGGCTCGGCCGGTTCCGCTTCCTGCGCGGCGGCTTCCTCCAGGGGGCAGAAGCTCCATCTTTTGCGCGTGCGCAGCAGATCCTTGCACTGGTTGGTGAGAATACGGGCCATCCACGGTCTGAACTGTTTCAGATCCCGCAGGGAATCCCGCTTCTCCCAGGCTTTGATCAATGCATCCTGTACCGCATCCTCGGCGTCGGCATTGCTGCCCATGTAGGACCAGGCGATGCGGTATAACAGCTTCTCAATCCGCCTGATTTCCGCCTGAAACGTCAAAGCATCCACGACATCTTTCCCCTTTAGTAATACTCGGTCCGCGCGTCCGCGTTCCGAAGGACATTCTGTACAGCGCTGTTTACAGCTTCCGTCTATAAGACGAATGAAAAAGGAAAAAAGTTTGCCTTCCGGAAACTTTTTTCCTTTTCAATGCACAATGCACAATGAATAATGCACAATTCCATAGCCTGAAACCTTTGATAAACAGTTTCTGCATAACCCAAAACAAAACAACCGCTCTTCATTTCCGAAGAACGGCTGCTGGTGAAGTATAAATCATTGTTAATTGTTCATTGTTAATTATTCATTATCATTGGGTGCTGAGCTGCGCTCAGTACCCAATGATCAGTCCGCTTCTTTCAGCGTAGAAGCTGTCCAGGCCGCGGGTGGCCTGAATGAGCACCTGGATGCCGGCATGGGCTGCTTCCAGTGCGGCCTTCAGCGCTTCGGCGTCCTTCAGGTTCTGGCAGTGGCTGATGACGATCTGCTTTCCGGCAAGACCGACCCGGGTGATTTCGTCCACCAGGAAGCGGATCATGCCCTTGCTGCCCCGGGCTTTGCCGCGGATGACGATCTCGCCCTTTTCATCGCCGATGCCGATGCCCCAGAATCCCAGGTGGCCGGCGATGAAACCGATCAGGCGGCCGACCCGGCCGGACTTGATCAGGTTATGATAGGAGGACAGCGCGAAGGAAGTATGAATCCTGTCGGCGGTCTCGTTCAGGTCCTTTTCGATTTCCTCAAAGGGCGTTCCGGCAAGGATCAGATCCCGGGCACGCCAGATCAGCATGGCTTCTTCGGGGCCGGTGGCCTTGGTGTCGATGATGATAATCTGCTTGTCCGGTTCATCTTCCAGCAGCATATCCCGGCCGAGGCAGGCGCTGTTGTAGCAGCCGGACAGGGCGCCGGAAATGGTGAAGGCGATCACCGGACCGGGTGCGGAAAACTTCTCCCGCCAGGCTTCCGGGGAAGGACAGGCGGTCTGCGCCATTTCGTCATGGGTTTCATTGGCTTCCAGCATTTCGGAAACCGGCATGTTCTCATCGTCTACATATTCTTTGCCGCCGATCCGGATAGAGAACGGAATCGTGGCGAAATCCATCTTGCCTTCCGTTCCTTCCAGCTCATAGAGATCACAGGCAGAATCAGCAACCAGATGCCACATTACAGGAACATCTCCCTTCAAATATCACTGTTTGAACACAGGGGTGTCGAATTCAGGGGTTTCCGCGGAAGGCATGGAGGCAAAGTCAATGGGATTGCCGTTGATATCCTTCGCGTCGGTGTTGGGTACGATCTTTTTATCCTTCAGCACGAAGATCGGGTCTTCCGCCACAACAACATATTCCTCAAAGTCGGAATAGTCCCCGAAGGTCAGCACCCAGATGCGGACGTTGCCCAGGGAACCTTCACTGACCGGGGGCAGGTCCGTCATCGTGGCCATGGGCAGGATCGCGGCCGCGGCGGAGGTATAGTCGCTGATGATGGTCGCGGTGGCTTCAGCGGGATCATAGCAGTTGTTGATCAGCACCTCGATGTCACTGTCATCCGCGCTCAGCGGCAGGCTGCGGACCATGAAGGACTCTCCGTCCGAACGGTAGTTCAGGGACAGGGGAATTTCCTTTGTGTCCAGTTCAAGGTTCAGTTCATATCCGCCGTAATCCGCGGAGCGCCAGCCCAGGGAGCAGGTTTCGGTTTCTCCGCCGGCCGCAAAATTGACGGTGCGGGTAAAACCGGAATTCTTGCTGGACAGGGTCCGGGTTTCGGAAAGCAGGGTGCCGTCTTCCCGGAAGGAATAGACGTTTTCACCGGAGTTCCAGGAGGGGAACATGGACACGTCCGCCCGCTGTGTCAGCTCGGAACGGACAAAGGTAATATCCCCGGGCCAGGTGTTGTATTCCTCGACGAAGCGCCGGGCCTGGGTTTCATCCGGGTATACATATACGATAAAAACGCTGTAATCACTGCCGGACATCTCAGCTTCCGCCCCGGAGACGTTCTGCTTTGAGAAGATGACCTTTTCAGCGCCTTCCGAAAAGTCAAGCTCGTTGATCTGCAGGTTGGAGACCATCCGGTCCAGCGCCAGCTTCACAATGCCGTTTTCCACGGAGAAGTCCGTGACTCGCGCGGTCGGAGCCAGGCCGTCGGGGAGGGTGATGTCCGCGGCGGAAGCCGGGATGGTTTTCATACTGTCAAGCAGGACATAGCCGCCCTTGGGAGCGGCAGCCTGCGCGGATACTGCCAGGCAGAGTGTCATTATCAATACAAAAGCCAGGGTCAGAGCACGTTTCATTCCACGCGGCCCTCCTTTCGCGGCTTCAGCAAGCCGAATCACCTTTCATTATACTCTTTTACTTTGTTTTTTTGCAATGCATGACCATATACCGGCCGTCCTTTTTATGCTTTTATTCCGGAAACAAAAAAACGGAACGGTTCTGAAACCGTTCCGCATGAATCTACAATCAGAGATTGACGAAATTGACCATCTGCTCCCGGGGCGTCTTGGCCCGTTCGCACTTCAGCTCGTTCAGCATCAGGGCGGTCTGTCCGTCCGGCCCCTGCACCATCTTGCAGCGGGCAGTCAGGGTGAAGTAGGTCTTATTGTCCGGGGTGCGCTCGCCCTTGCAGACCCAGCCGCAGGGCGCAATATCGTTAGCACAGCAGGTCATGGCTTCCCGGGCGAAGTAGTAGAAGCCCTTGGGGAATTCCCGGCGCTTCCAGGCCTGGCCCACAAGGGAGACCACCTTGCCGTCATAGCGCTCCGGATGCTCCATGCTGTCCACGTAGAACAGGCCGAACTGCTCCTCGGAAATCTGGATCACGTCCGCCTTCATGTCATAGGGCAGGTCCTCGTCCGTGATGCCGTCGTCCACCGTGCCGTCCAGGTTCTCAAACATGATCGTGGCGGCGCTGTTCATGGCGCGCAGCTGCCGACGCCAGGAGCTCTTGTTGAAGTTCTCCCCGCAGCGGTTCACATAGATCATGTCCGCGGTCTTCATCGGATCGGTGAGGAGCTTGCGCATGTTGGTCATGTAGTTTTCAAAGGTGGTGGCGTCGGCCGTGGTGACCACCTGCGCCCAGTCCCACAGACGGGGCAGGGTGATCTCATCCAGCTTTTCCAGGCCCCACATGGTGTTGTACTCCATGATGACGCAGGTCGGCTCAATCTCCCGGTCCAGGTCTGCGAGCTTCGCGGTGGTCAGTTCGTCCTTGCTGTCCAGGTTCACCAGCACACCCTTGTACTTGTCGAGGCTGTCATCGTCCCACTCGGTTTCGCCTTCCTCGCAGCACAGGATCAGCACCCGGCCGCCGTTGGTAAAGCGTTCGTTGCCCAGGACCGTCAGGCCCAGGGTGGTCTTGCCGCTTTCAATGAAACCGGTGATCAGATATACCGGAACAAATCTCCTGATCATAAATGAAACAACTCCGTCAGCGCTTTTTCGTTCAGGTCGGCGCCGATCACGCACAGGCGGCCGGTATAGTCCGCGCTGCCGTCGCGCATGTCGATTTCGCCGGGTACATAGTCAAACTGGAACCAGCTGCCTGCCGCGTTCTGCAGGATACCCTTGGCCCGCAGCACCTTGCCGTATTCCTCTTCATCGGAAAGCTTCTCCAGGATGGAGCGGATTTCCTCCTGCTCATACCGCTGCGCGGTCTCCAGGCCGATGTTGCCGAACACTTCGTCCGCGTCATGGCCGTCGCCGTGGTGGTGATGGTGATGATGGTGGTCATGGTCGTGGCAGCCGCAGGTGCAGCCTTCGCCGTGCTCGTGATGGTGATGATGCTCGTGTTCATCCTCATCATCGTCATCATCATGATCGTGGTGATGATGCTCGTGTTCATCGTCATCGTCATCATCGTCAT
>JAFRQX010000019.1 GCA_017428385.1 Clostridia bacterium
CCGCTCCCGCTCCCGCTCCCGCTCCCGCTGCCACTGCCGCGACTGCGACCTGCTCCGCCTGCGGTGCTGCCATTCCTGCAGGATCCAAGTTCTGTCCTGAATGCGGTGCCAAACAGGCTGCCGGCAGCTTTTGCGGAAACTGCGGCACTGCTGTCCCCGCCGGAACCAAATTCTGCCCCGAATGCGGCACAAAACTGTAATTCAAATACAAACCAAAAGGACTGCAGAGGAATCTGCAGTCCCTTTTTTATATAATTCAGACCGTTGTATAGGCGATACCTTCCTCCCGGGCGTATTCCATGGCCGAGGATCCGGAATGGACGAAAAGCCTGACGCGGCGGCAGCCGCTGAAGGCATCCGGCTCAATGGAAATTACGGTTTCCGGAATGGTAACGGATACCAGGTTTTCGCATCCATCAAAGGATTCGTTTTTGATCTTCTCAATCCCCTCCGGAAGCTGTATCCGGTTGAGGTTTTCACAACGGGCAAAAGCCCGGAAGGGAATACTCCTGATACCGGAAGGCAAATCCACAGACTGCAGACTGGCACAGGAACCGAAAATATGGGAACCAATGGTTTCCACAGAATCAGGAATCCTTATTTCCTCAAGGGAACGGCATCCTTCAAAAGCTGAATCACCGATATAAATCAACCCATCAGGAAGATTGACCGTCTGAAGTGAACCGCAGCCGCTGAAAGCGCATGCGGAAATCATACGGAGGGAATCAGGCATCTCAACGGATTTCAGGGAATTACAGGCATAGAAAACCGAATAATCAATGAGTGTAAGTCCACGGGGCAGTTTTATACCTGTCATTGCGGAACAGCTGTGGAAAGCACCACTGTCTATCCGCACAATGCTGTCCGGCAATTCAATGTTTTTCAGTCCGCGGCATCCATAGAAAGCTTTGGACTCAATGATCTTTACACTGTCCGGAAGAATAATTTTCTCCGGACGGGAATGTCCGGCGAACGCTTCTTCGGCGATGATTTCGATGCCATCCGGAATACGAATTTCCTTATCCGCTTTACCGGAAGCAAAATAGAGCAGCTTGTTTTCCTTTGTATTGATCAGGAAATATCCGTTCATCCGGAATACAGGATGATGATCCGAAATATCAAACGCGGAAAGGGAAGAGCAGCCGGAAAAGGCGTGATTGCTCAGATCTGTCAGCTGATCGGGCAGATTGATGCCGGTCAGTGATTCACAGCCGGCAAACGCGTTGTCCTCGATGACGGTAAGCTGATCCGGAAGCTTTATATGCTGGAGACACCGGCATTCTGAAAAGGCTTCCGCGCCGATCTGTCGCACAGACTGAGGAAGGTCCACAGAGACCAGTGCCGTACAGGACTGAAAACAGCAGGATCCGATTTTTCGGATTCCATCCGGCAGACGGATGCTGCGCAGGGACTGGCAGCCGGTAAAAGTCCAGTCCTCTATAGTGCGGACAGAATCCGGAATGACAATCTCTTCAAGCGATTCACACCATGAAAAAGCACCTTCCCCGATGGAAGTTACAGAGTCAGGAATGACAGCACGCCTGATCTGATAGCACCAGGAAAACGCGTTTTCCGCAATGGAAGTAACCGGCCTTCCTTCGTACTCGGCCGGGATAAACAGATTTGCGTCAGGAGAATCACAGCTTTCCAGCTGGAAAGTACCATCCCTTTTTCTGCTGAAGACATAATCCGGCATTCACAGAACCTCTCATCACAAAATTATCAAAAATCCCAGATCAGGAAAGCATGGAAGCACCGATCATACCGGCCTCAGAGCCAAGAACAGCAAGCCGGACAGCGGGAAGGGGCTGATCATTGAACAGAACATACTGCGGGAATTCACGAACCAGTGGATCCAGGAGATCCTTTCCGGCCTTGCTGACACCGCCGCCAAGGACAACGACTTCCGGATCCAGCAGATTAATAACGCTGGCTACAGCCTGGGCCAGGAAGCTGATATAACGCTGATAAACGGCAATGGCTGTTTCATCCTTTTCCTTTGAGGCATCAAAAACTGTTTTTGCCTCGATTCTGGAAGGATCTCCGCCTGCAATCGAAAGAATTTTTGATTCCGGATGCTCAGCCACGGCTTCACGCGCCATTCTGATTAGCGCAGTGGCGGAACAATAACGCTCAAGGCAGCCATGATTGCCGCAGGTACAGGGAACACCGTCCAGATCAAGAATGACATGGCCCAGTTCACCGCCGATACCGTGGGCGCCCTTCCAGATCTGTCCGTTGATGATAATCCCGCTGCCGATGCCGGTACCGATGGTAATGAATACACTGGAAGAAGTACCGGCGCTGACACCGGCAACGCTCTCCGCCAGCGCGGCCACATTGGCATCATTGTCAATGAAAACAGGTTTATCCAGATAGCGCTGGAAAACTTCACGGAAAGGAACATGATTCCATCCCATATTGGTACATTTGATGATTTCGCCGGTTTCAGAAGAAGCAATGCCGGGAATCCCGACACCGACAGATTCAATATCATCGGGGGAAAGCCCTGCTTTTTCAACCGTGGAAAGGACACAGTCCACAATCCTTTTCACCTGATCCTCAAACGGTATATCCGTCACCGTAGGGATGGAGCCTTCCTGGATAATCTGTATTTTTTCATCAACAATACCAATTTTGATTCCTGTGCCGCCGACATCAATACCAACCCTGATCATTTTGTTTTCCTGCCTCCTGTTAATCGTTTGTATCGTCCTGTAAAACGGAAAGAAGTTCCCGGGCCGCATTATAGCCTGTTCTCTTCAGGCTGAGGTTCCTTGCGGCCACCTCAACAATAATCGCAAGATTACGACCCGGTTTGATCGGCATCAACTGGTGGGGAACGCGTACCCCCATAATTTCGATCTCATCATCCTGAAGCCCGATCCGGTCATAAGCCTTGTTTTCGTCCCAGGTTTCCAGCTCAATAATCAGATCAATGGACTTGCTGATCGCAACCGCACCGATGCCGTACATCGCCTTGATATCGATGACGCCGATACCCCTGATTTCCATCAGATGACGTATTTTTTCCGGACAGGTGCCGATGAGCCTGTCATCAGCAATCCTGCAGATATCCACCACGTCGTCCGCTACCAGCTGATGGCCGCGCTTGATCAGTTCAAGCGCCGCCTCGCTTTTACCGACACCGCTTTTCCCGGAGAGGAATACGCCGACGCCGTATACGTCCACGAGGACTCCGTGACGCGTGATATGGGGCGCGAGACGCCGGTTGAGATAGTTAATGGCCATGGCCGTAAATTTACTTGTGACCATGGGACTTGAATAAACAGGTACGTCGTGCGCCCTGGCCGCGGCAATGAACTCCGAAGGGGGAGTCAGGCTCCGGCAGATAATAATGCAGGGAACCGGATAACTGAAGTATTTTTCCAGGATTTCCTTCCTGGCTTCCGAAGACTGTTTTTCCAGGTAAGCCATTTCCACCTTACCGATGAGCTGCGGGCGCTCAAAGGCGAAAAACTCATAAAATCCGCAGAATTGCATGCCGGGCCTGTTCAGATCGGGCGTACGGATATCCCATTCCGTCCTGGTAGACGGGCTCAGGCATTCCAGGTGCAGGGCAGTTTCAAAATCCCTGGCAGAAATCATGAAAGCACCTCCGTGAGGATCTGTCACAATGAAAATCCAAACACACTGTCTGTTAATGACTTTCACAGACTATCATATCACAAAAACAGGACAGAATGTATATTTTTCAAAGAATTGTATCGTTATAAATAAACAAAATGAAATTATGTCAGAAGTCGATCAGCCGCGGAAATGCTCTGCCGCTTCCTTCTGGGCGGGAATGCAGCTGACAAAGCGGTCCATGTACCGATTGAAGCCTTCTTCATCGGCGGGATCAGGCGCAACGGTCATCTGCTTCATGCCGGCGAAGACACGATTCTGGAGATAATCTTCCAATGTTTCATCTGCATTCTTATAAACGAGGTAATCAGCGAGCAGCGCAATACCCCAGGCGCCGCCTTCACCGGCAGTCTCCATCACGGTAACCGGGGCATGAATAGCGGCGGCAAGATAGTTCTGGCCGACGCCCTCTGTCTTAAAGAGTCCGCCGTGACCATACACACAGTCAATGGCCACTTTCTCACGATTCATGATTTCCATACCGTATTTCAGCGTTTCCATGCTGGCATAAATCTGAGCGCGCATAAAATTGGCCAGATTCATGGAGGCATCCGGAAGCCTGAGGAACATGGGACGGCCTTCCGTGAGCCCTGTCACAGGTTCACCGGCAAGATAATTGAAGTTGACAAGGCCGCCGCAGTCGCGATCTGCCTCCAGGGATTTTTTGAAAAGTTTTGTAAAGGTTTCACCGGCATCTGTTTTGAGTCCCATCAGGTCTGCGAATTCCCGGAAGAGGGAAACCCAGGCGTTGATATCGCTGGTGCAGCTGTTGCAATGAACCATGCCCACCTGTTTACCGGCCGGAGTGGTAACAATATCGATTTCCGGGTACACTTTGTTCATCGGTTTTTCGAGAACGATCATGCTGAAGATGGAAGTACCGGCGCTGACATTGCCTGTTCTGGCCCGGACACTGTTTGTAGCGGCCATGCCGGTACCGGCATCACCCTCCGGAGGGCAGAGCGGACAGCCGGGTTCCAGATCTCCTTCAGGATCCAGAAGAGCAGCGCCCTTTTCAGTCAGATAACCGGCATTTTCGCCCGCGACTAGCACACGGGGAAGAATATCCGCCAGCTTCCAGGGGAACTTTTTATCGGCAATCAGCTTATCAAAAGCGCTGACCATGGACGCGTCATAGGTGCATGTATCGGAATCAATAGGCATCATACCGCTGGCATCGCCGACACCGAGCACTTTCTCGCCGGTGAGCAGATAATGAATCCAGCCAGCCAGCGTGGTCAGGAATGTGATATCCTTCACATGGGATTCATCATTCAGGATCGCCTGGTAAAGATGGCTCAGGCTCCAGCGCTGCGGCATATTGAAAGAGAACAGATTTGTCAGTTCCTCCGCCGCCTGACCGGTAATGGTATTACGCCAGGTACGGAAAGGAACAAGCAGATTCATCCCGCTGTCAAAAGGAAGATATCCGTGCATCATCGCGCTGATGCCCAGGCCGGCGATCTTCGTGAGTTTTATCTGATAACGGGTGAAAACGTCCTTTTTCAGATCAGCGTAGCTGGACTGCAGGCCGGAAAGGATCGCTTCCTCACTGTAAGTCCAGATTCCGTCCACATAATCGTTTTCCCACTCGTGGCTGCCGCTGGCAATCACCTCATGGTTACTGTTGATCAGAACGCTTTTGATGCGGGTGGAACCGAATTCGATACCCAGAATCGCTTTGCCGTTTTGAATCTGTTCAATACTCATTGTACATGCTCCTTTTGAATATATTCATATCCCATTTGACTGAATCGTATCACATTGATTTTACCCTGTAAAGGTGAAGATTATTGCGTTCCGGTTCATTCTTACATGACAGTATGAATCTTTTAATCTGATTTTCATATTCTTTTTGCCTGGTTTTCAGAACAGCTGATTAAATATGTGATATTATACCATTGCCGAAAGGAACGGCAGGAAAGGAGAGCATCAGATGGAAACTTACACCATCGAGGACATCGAACTGCTCAGGAAAAAAAGCGGTCTGAGTTATCAGGAAGCCGTCGCTCTGCTTGATTATCACAACGGCAATCTCGCAAGGGCTCTGATCGATCTTGAAAAAAGCGGCAGACTGAAAGAAGATAACACTGAGAAAGAAGGAACACGTACCATGAGCGAAACCGGAAAGAAGAATGACACCAAAGACAAGGCGCTGGGTTTCCTGCAGAAGCTGTACCGCAGCCGGGTCAAAATCCGCAAGGGCGATACCAGCATTGTGAACGTATCCGTTCTGTTTGCAGGACTGTGCCTGCTGCTTGCGCCGCATATGACCATCGCCGGCGTGATTGTATCAATGATCCTGGGCTATCAGTTTTCCTTTACGGGTATGGATCCCGATTTTTCCACAGACAGCCTGGAGAAAATGGTGAGAAACGCTGCCCAGAACGCAAAAACCTCCGTATCCAGCGTCGTTCACACCATCACGGAAGAGTCCAAGGGACATGCAGCCAAGACTTCCGCAGCTTCCCATCTCTTCAAGGAAGAGAAAACGCAGCCTGAAAAGAAGGAAGAAATCAAAATGGACGTTGATAAAGCTTCCGAAAGCTTAAAGCAGCAGGCCAAGGAAATTGAAGAAACCATGGATTCCTTCTTCAACAGCAATCCTGCCGCAGTGAACGCCCACAGCGCATACTCCGCAGCCACCTCCAGCGTACCGACGATCCAGGTTCCGGTTCAGACAGAAACCCGGGACGGCAACGTTGAAACAAACGATGATGAAGACGGATATTCTTCCGTTACCATCGGCTGATGATAAAGAGCAGAAACGGTAATCTGACAGGTTACCGTTTCTGATGCTATTCCGGAGCAGGGAAAGGACAGGATTCAGATGTCGAAGATACTCATTGTGGAAGATGAAAAGAAAATAGCCCGGTTTCTGGAGCTGGAGCTGAAACATGAAGGATATGACGTTATCACAGCGTTTGACGGAAGAAGCGGGCTGGATACTGCACTGGAGGAAAATCCCGATCTCCTGATCCTTGATCTTATGCTGCCGGAACTCAGCGGCATCGAAGTCTGCAGACGGCTGCGTCACACAAGCGACGTGCCGATCATCATGCTGACAGCCAAGGATGACGTATCCGACAAGGTGATGGGGCTGGATATGGGAGCGGACGACTATGTGACAAAACCCTTCGCCATTGAGGAACTGCTGGCAAGAATCCGTGTCGCGCTGAAGAAAAACCGTATGCGGAATACGCCGGCAGTACCGGAAGATGACCACATCCTGAAAGCAGGCTGCATCAGCATCGATACAGCCTCCTGGCAGGTGAAAGTTAAGGGAGAGCCGGTATCGCTGACCAAAAAGGAATTCGACACCCTGAAATACCTGATGGAACACAAGGGAACAGCCGTTACCCGGGATAAACTGATGAACGAAGTATGGGGATACGACTACTTCGGAGACTCCAATATTGTCGACGTTTACATCCGTTACCTCCGGCACAAGATCGATGATCAGTTCAACATCAAGACCATCCATACCATTCGTTCCGTAGGATATTTATTCGATTATGAAGAAGAACAAGAATAAGAATAAAATCAAAAACAAAAAGACGAAACAGAAGGACGTCACGGAACGCGAACTTGTGCTGGCAAACAAGGTGAGCGGAAGCCTGCACGGCGGCGTCAGCCGGATCAGGCTGTCGCTGGCCTTCAGGATTGCCCTGCATTATTGTTTCCAGCTGTTCCGCAGTTTTATCCCTGTTGCGATCATTCTGTCCATTGTTTTCTGTTTCTGCATCGCCATTCCGGTTTCCCAGGAACTGAAGGAGCTGATTCCCGTTCGGGTCATTGAAGCGGAAAGGACTGAAACAGAGCAGGCGATAGAAGAACCTGCAGGGGAAGCCGAACCACAGACAGTAAGCAGGGGATACCTGACAGCGCAGATGACCGGGGAGCTTCCGGAAGAAGACTTCTTCCAGCGGCTTTCCCGTAATATGTCCCTCATGTTCGGCAGGATGTTCAGCCAGCAGCAGTTCCGTTTCTTTTATACGGAAAACAGCCGGAACTGGATAGTGACCCTGAATATCCATTACCTGTGGATCACCTGGATGCTCCTGATGGGCGGACTGCTGCTGTGCGACCTGTTCCGTATCATCTATTTCTTCCGGCACGACCAGAGACTGAACAAACGGGTTCTGGCCCCGATCCGCGATATTACTTCCATGGCGGAAACCCTGTCCGAAAGCAACCTTTCCAACCGCATCAATATTGCGGGAACCAAAAATGAACTGAAAGACCTGGCAACGGTCATCAACAGGATGCTGGACCGGATTGAACGCAGCTATAACAGCCAGAAACAATTCGTTTCCGACGCCAGCCATGAGCTGAGAACGCCCATCTCGGTTATCCGTGGATATACGGACATGCTGAAACGCTGGGGCAAGGACGATCCGGAAATCCTGGATGAAGGGATAACCGCCATCTCCCAGGAAACAGAAAGCATGAAGGATCTGGTGGAAAGCCTCCTGTTCCTGGCACGGCATGACAAGAAAACCCTGATGATGGAAATGTCTTCCTTTGACCCGACAGAACTGATCCAGGAAATTCAAAAGGAAGAAACCATGGTTCATACCGGATATCATTTTGATACAGCGCGGATGGATCCCCTTACAATCACCGCGGACAGAAATATGATGAAACAAGTGCTGCGGATCCTTTGCGACAACGCGGTCAAGTATTCCGCGCCAGGTTCAACGGTAACGCTGTCCTGTACGAACGAGCAGGGCGGTAACTGCTGCCTGTCGGTGAAGGACGAAGGGCAGGGTATTTCACAGGAAGAGCTGCCAAAGATCTTTGAACGTTTCTACAGGAGTGATAAGGCAAGGCAGTCGGAAACCGGCGGACACGGCCTGGGGCTGAGCATTGCGAGAATCATTGTAGTCGCCCATAAAGGAAAGCTCCGGGTTCGTTCCAAACCCGGATGCGGTTCCATCTTTTCCATTATACTTCCGAAGGGTACAGACAAGGAATAAACTGGTTATTTTACATATCTGTTCACAGGCTTTGGAGCGCGCATTTTATGGCCGCTCCTTTTTTTTCTGAAAACAATAAGGAACGCAATGATGCCAATCAGTACCAGCGGCGGACCGAACAGAATCAGCACAAGTTCAAAACTGAACGGCGGGAAAGGATTGGGATCCGCATAGGTTTCCGCAATGATCTCATCAATTGTTTTGGGAACATTTTCCCGCTTTTCAACGGAGCGGGAAGAGGTCAGCGAATAAACAAACGGTTCGCCTTTGTCATTGTACCAGGTCATGGTGCCGATTTCCTCACCGGCCTGAATCGGCGCCTGCAGATCACCCCTGAAGTCAAAGACCACATAATCCCGCAGGCTGTCAGCCATCCGCTTGACGTCTGACTGCGTTGTAACAATCTGGGCGTTTTCTGCCACCGGGGAACACACCAGTGTGATCTCACCGTTGTCCGGATCAGTTGTGGAATAATTGGACGTCGGCAGTTTGATGGGACTCATGTTGTACAGGTCCACCGGAGTCACGCTGACATACTGGCTGAAACCGTAGTTCATAAGCTTGATGGTATCGGCCCAGCGTGCTTTCCTGCCGGTAAACATCACAACCGAGATCAGGTCCACTCCGTCCTTGGAAGCAGCGCCCGCAAAACAGTATCCGGAATGGGAATGGGAACCGGTTTTAATACCGGTTGCGTATTCGTAATAATACTGATTCGGGCTGTCCTCACTGCCTGTGAGCATGTATTCCGTTTTGGTTGTGATGGTACGGGCACGCTGTTTGTTGGTGCGGGGAAGCTGATAGGAAGTAGTTCCGACAATTTCACGGAATGTCTCGTTTTTCATAGCTTCCCGGGCAATAATGGCCATATCCCGGGCAGTGGAAAAATGATTGTCGTCATGATAGCCATGGGGATTGACAAAATGCGTGTTGGAACAGCCCAGCGTGTCGGCCGTTCTGTTCATCAGATCCACAAAACGGGGAATATCTCCGGATACAGCCTCAGCTATCACATTGGCTCCGTCATTGGCGGAAAGAAGCATTGTGCCGTAAATAACATCAATCAGGCGTATCTCCTCATCCACCTTCAGGTACATGGTGGACGAGTCGGCAGGAACATTGACAGCCGTTTGAGAGACGGTGACGGTCTCGTTCAGGTCGTCCACAAACATCAACGCGATCAGAACCGTCAGGATTTTGGTCATTGAAGCCGGATAACGGATCTCATCAGCATCTTTTTCAAAAATAACCTCTCCCTTATCCTGTGTCATGAGGACGGCGGAAAGGGCGTAAAGCTGATCGGGAGAAAGGTTTTCAGGATGTTCCTTATCATATTCAGGGGCATCCGGGGAAAGGGTAGGCTGGGGAATCGGCTCCGCCGTGGGAGTGGCATCCTTCTTTTTCGCCGCAAAGGCAACGGAAACAGAGGTAATAAGCATGATCATAACCAGCATAAATGCTGTTATTCTTTTCAAATGCTCCACCTCACTTCATATAAAACATTCACAGTATCAGAACTTGTTACGCAGCGGAAACCGCGGCCGGAACCGCAAAAGCCGGCACAATCGAATTACCGCTCAGCTGCAGGAAAAGGAAGACAATACCGATGATCGCCAGATACAGCGCAAACCAGGAAAGGGGGATTTTTGTAATGACCTTCAGCATAAAACGGATTGCGGCATATCCCACAACGGCGGCCACCAGGATACCGACCAGCGAGGGAACAAGGGAAATCTCACTGAGGTATCCTTCTTCCAGGGCGTCTTTTCCTTCCATCAGAAGGGAACCGACAATCGCGGGTGCGCTCATCATAAAAGAGAACCTGGCCGCGGTATTCTTATCCAGGCCGGTTGATACACCGCCCAGGATGGTGGAACCGCTCCGGGAAATACCGGGCGTCATCCCGATACCCTGGAACAGTCCCATGACAACCGCCTGGAGAATACCGACTTTTCCGCTGCCATTCTTCTGACGGACAGCGATCCGGTCACAGATGATCAGGAAGAGAGCCGTGATGAGGAAAGAGGTGCCGAGGAACCAGCCGCTGTCAAAAACAGCAAAGCCATTCACTGCGGGGAAGGCCTTCTTGGCAGCCATGTATACACCCAGCGTCGGCAGGGAAGCAATCACCAGAAGCAGCAGCGTCTTGTTGCGGACAGGATGGAGGATCATATCCAGCCATTCTTTCCTGAAAACAATGAGCACCGGCACCAGCGTACCGACATGCAGCAGGATATCCAGCATCTTCATGGCGGGAGTATCCGTCTGGATCCCAAAAAATATACGGGCAAGCAGCAAATGCCCGCTGGAAGAGATGGGCAGGAATTCCCCAAGCCCCTGAATTAATCCAAGAAGAGCACTGTGCAGAACTGACATCGGAACATACCTCCAACATGGTGATTTATATATTTTATCATATCCATCCCGGTTTGGAAAGATTGACCGGTCTTCCGTCTCTTGACTGTTGATCCCACAACGGATATAATTTTTTGCCGGAAAGTTCATAAATATACCTATTTATAAGGAGAGTAACCAAATATATGAAACTCGGAGTTGTGGGTCTTCCGAACGTCGGAAAAAGCACGCTTTTCAATGCGATCACAAACGCGGGAGCGCAGGCTGAAAACTATCCTTTCTGCACCATCGAACCCAATACAGGCGTGGTGCTTGTACCTGACCACCGGCTGAACGTGCTCGCGGATATGTATCATCCGAAGAAGGTTACTCCCACCACCATTGAATTTGTGGATATCGCAGGCCTGGTGAAAGGCGCCAGCCGCGGCGAGGGCCTGGGAAACAAATTCCTTTCCCACATCCGGGAAGTGGACGCAATTGTTCATGTTGTCCGGTGCTTTGACGATGACAACATCATCCATGTGGATGGTTCCGTAGATCCTGTGCGGGATATTGAAACCATTAACCTGGAACTGATTTTTGCTGATATGGAAACGGTTCAGAAGCGCAAGGACAAGGCTGAAAAAAGTTTCCGCGGCGGAGACAAGAAAGCCGGAGCCGAAGCTGAGCTGGCTGACCGTCTCTATGCCCACCTGGAAGCCGGAAAACCGGCCCGTACCCTTGAATGCACTGACGATGAGAAAGCGATTCTCCAGAGCTGGTTCCTGCTGACCACCAAACCGGTTATTTACGCAGCGAACATTTCTGAAGACGATCTCGGAAGGGACGACTCCGAAATCGAATACGTCAACGAAGTACGGAAGACCGCAGCTGCTGAAAACGCAGAGGTAATTGTAATTTCCGCTGCCATTGAGCAGGATATCGCCTCCATGAATCCGGAAGAAAAAAGCGAATTCCTGAGCGAGCTTGGCATCGGCCAGAGCGGCCTGGACCGCCTGATTACCGCCAGCTACCGCCTGCTGGGACTGATTTCCTTCCTGACAGCGGGCGAAGATGAATGCAGGGCGTGGACGATTGTAAAAGGAACGAAAGCTCCCCAGGCCGCGGGCAAAATCCATACCGACTTTGAAAAGGGATTCATCCGCGCCGAAATCGTTCCTTTTGATACCCTGGCAGAGCTGGGCAGTATGGCCGCCTGCAAGGAGAAAGGCCTCGTACGCAGTGAAGGCAAGGATTACGTCATGAAGGACGGGGACATTACCCTGTTCCGCTTTAACGTTTGACAGAGAGGAAAGGTATTCACCATGTCCCGTTTCAATTATTTCATTAACCGCCTGAAAAAGATGGACTGGAAAGCCATGTGGAAAACCACCGGCCTGCTGAAAAAGCGCAGCGGAAAGGGAAGACTCTGGCTTCTGACGGATATGCTGCGCTGCGGCATCAAATACAACGCAGGCTATATTGACTACAAAATTGCCCAGATGTACAAGCTGAACGATGAACAGCGCAAAACCGTCATTACACGCGGTATTTCCAACGATATCGTCCGGAGGATGAATCCGAAGGAATACTGGCATACCTTTGACGACAAAACCGAGTTCAATACCTTCTTTCAAGAATGGATTCCCCGGAAATGGATCCGGATTGACGACAACACCTCCACAGAGGATCTGTTCGCGCTCTGCCGCAACTTTGACGCGCTGATCGGCAAACCGCTGGAAGGATCCAGCGGTGTCGGAATCCAGAAATATACGTCCGAAGACTGGAAGGACGGCCCGGAAGCCTTCCTTGTGCGGCTGAAAAAAGACGGCATCGGTATCCTGGAAGAAATCGTCAGACAGCATCCGAAGATGGCGGCGCTTTGTCCCACCTCCGTCAACACCTGCCGGATTGCCACACTGCTTGGAGACAAACAGCAGGGGATTGTATATGCTTTCCTGCGCATCGGCAACGGTAAAGTGATGGACAACGTTGACTGCGGCGGTATGGCCTCCAGGATCAATATTGAAACCGGCAAGCTGTGCACCGTGGGTGCGGACAAGCAGGGCAACACGTTCATCAAGCATCCCATGACTGATACCAGCATCATCGGATTCCAGATTCCCTACTGGGAAGAAGCGAAGAAAATGTGCATGGAAGCAGCACAGAAGATCCCGCAGATGCGCTTCATCGCCTGGGACGTAGCCATTACTGAAGACGGCCCCACCTTCATCGAGGGAAACAGCTTCCCGTCCCACGCCATTCCTCAGTTTGCAGCCCATTATCCTGACGGAATCGGCATCCTGCCCGAATTTGAAAAATTCATTGATCTGTAAGGAAAAATAACACTTGCAAGATCTTTACATTTATGTTACTATATTTGTCGTTATGCGGACGGTCCTCTGTCCGGAAACATATGATTCATCCGTTCGGATGAACCGCCGGGTCATGAACGTCTATGAGGGAAGGAGGCACAAACCATGAACGAAATTATCCGCTCCATCGAAGCAAAACAGATTCGCAGCGATCTGCCCCAGATCAACGTCGGTGATACCGTACGTGTATGGGTGAAGGTTGTTGAAGGCAACCGTGAACGTCTGCAGGCTTTCGAAGGCACTGTTATCGCCAAGCGCAATGGCGGCATCCGTGAAACATTTACGGTTCGCCGTGTGTCCTATGGCATTGGTGTTGAACGTACTTTCCCGATCAATTCTCCCCGTGTGGACCATGTTGAGCTGATCCGTCACGGTAAGGTTCGCCGCGCCAAGCTGTACTATCTGCGCGATCGTCAGGGCAAGGCAGCCAAGATTAAGGAAGTCAAACGCGTCTGATTTGTGCGAAAAAAACTGCTGCATGATGCAGCAGTTTTTTTATATCCAGATATATTGAAAGAACCGGAAGGAATCATACTGTATATTGTGGAATATATATAAACTGGATATTTATGAAATCGGAGGATCATATCATGAGGGACAGAACGGAAGCAGCGGCCAAAGCGAAAGAGCTTGTCAGCCGTATGACTCTGGAGGAAAAAGCTTCTCAGCTGAAATATGACGCGCCTTCCATCGACAGGCTCGGTATTCCGGCATATAACTGGTGGAACGAAGTACTGCACGGTGTGGCGCGGGCAGGCACTGCAACTGTATTCCCTCAGGCGATCGGCCTGGCTGCCATGTTTGATGAAGACATGCAGGAAAAGATTGCCGACGTGATCTCTGATGAGGCGCGTGCCAAATTCAACGGACAAAGCAGGCACGGAGACAGGGATATCTATAAGGGGCTGACCGTATGGAGCCCGAATATCAATATTTTCCGCGATCCGCGCTGGGGCCGGGGGCACGAAACCTACGGAGAAGATCCTTATCTTACCAGCCGTCTGGGTATCCGTTTTATCCAGGGACTGCAGGGAAAAGGAAAATACCTGAAAACGGCTGCCTGCAGCAAACACTTTGCGGTACACTCCGGACCGGAGGCGCTGCGGCATCAGTTTGACGCCCGTGCCAACGCCAAGGATATGAACGAAACCTACCTGCCTGCCTTTGAAGCCACAGTACGGGAAGGCGAGGTTGAATCTGTCATGGGCGCCTATAACCGGGTAAACGGGGAGCCCGCCTGCGGCAGCGAGACCCTGCTGAAAAAGACCCTGCGTGAAAAATGGGGCTTCCGGGGTCATATTGTCAGCGACTGCTGGGCTATCCGGGACTTCCATGTCAACCATAAAGTAACAGCAACAGCGCCGGAGAGTGCCGCACTGGCCCTCAAAAACGGCTGTGACCTGAACTGCGGAAATACCTACCTGCACATCCTCGAAGCGCTGCAGGAAGGGCTGATTACCGAAGAAGAGATCACCACCGCCTGTGAACATCTGTTTACAACCCGGTTTATGCTGGGCTTGTTTGCGGACGACTGTGAATACGATCAGATTCCCGTAACGGCCAACGATACGGATGAGCATGCCGCCCTGGCCCTGGAAGCTGCCGAAAAGAGCATGGTGCTGCTTGAAAACGACGGCATCCTGCCGCTGGATCCCGGAAGCATCCGGACCATCGCAGTAATCGGCCCCAACGCAGACAGTATTCCTGCCCTTGAAGGCAATTACAACGGCACAAGCAGCCGGTATGTGACCTTCCTGGAAGGTCTGCGCCGGTATGCAGAAAAGCACGGAATACGCGTACTGTACAGCCTGGGATGTCATCTATTCAAGGATCGTACCTCCGGACTGGCACAGGCTGACGACCGACTGGCGGAAGCCGCCATGTATGCGGAAGCCGCGGACGTGACGATCGCCTGCGTGGGACTGGACGCCGGTCTGGAAGGCGAAGAAGGGGATACGGGAAACGAGTATTTCAGCGGGGATAAAAAAGACCTGCTGATTCCGGAATCCCAGCGCCGTCTCCTGGACGTGCTCGCAAAAAGCGCGAAAAAGCTGGTCACCGTCGTCACAGCAGGCTCCAGCCTGAATGTTCCCGGCGGCAACGCGAAAGTATTTACCTGGTATCCCGGGCAAGCCGGCGGAACCGCGCTGGCTGAGCTTCTTTTCGGAGAGAAGAATTTCAGCGGACACCTGCCCCTGACTTTCTACAGGGATATCAGCGATCTGCCTGATTTTGAAAACTACAGCATGGAAAACCGGACTTACCGGTATTTTACCGGAAAGCCGCTTTATCCCTTTGGATACGGTCTGAGCTATACATCTTATCAGGTCCTCAGCGCCTCTGTATCCGGCAATGAAGTGAAAACTGAGATCACCAACAGCGGGAAGATGGATGGCGACGCGCTCGTTCAGATTTATGTGGAGTGTGACAGTCCCTTCGCTCCTGTTCACCCCAGGCTTTGCGGATTCCGCCGTATCAGCCTGAAAGCCGGAGAAACAGGCACCGTCAGCGTTCCGCTGGATCCGCTCACCTATACCGTGGTTGATCCCGACGGACAGCGTGTCACCGTGGAGCACTGCACGCTCTACGCAGGCGTTTGCCAGCCGGATGAACAAAGCATTGAAATGACCGGTTCAAAGCCTGTTTCTATCAAAAAATAAACCAGAGTCTGTTTCTGTTTTCCGAATTCAAAAGATCGAAACGCAGGAGAATTCCAATGTTTACAGGTTTTACGGATGAAACCGTCCAGTTCTTTCTCGACCTGAAGTTTCACAACAACACCCCGTACTTTCATGAGAATCATGACCGTTATGTGGAAACCGTTCAGACGCCGTTTTATGAAATGATCACGGACCTGGGCGAGGACATGCTTAAAATTGATCCAATGATGGAAATCCGGCCATACAAATGTCTTTCACGCATCCACCGTGATACGCGGTTTTCCAGGGATAAGAGCCCTTACAGGGATCATCTCTGGTTCCTGTTCAGAAGAGCCGGAGAACCCAGGGATAAAAGTCTTTTCTATTATTTTGAATTCGGCGTGGACAGGCTAAGCTGGGGCATGGGCATATGGGGCGAAAACCGCGAACTGATGGATCTTTTCCGCAAACGCATGAGGGCCAATCCCGACGGAATCCTTGCTTTACTGGATGATCTCGATCTTCCCGGACACAAACTTATCCTGAACGGTTCATTTTTCAAAAGGATGGATATTCCGGAAGAAATACCGATGCGCCTGAAACCATGGTATACCGGAAGAGAGATTTATGTCGGAAGGTATAATCCAGTCTGGCAGTGGGCCTTTTCCGAACGCATTCTGAAAGAAGTGAGGAAAGACTTCCGCACCCTCGCACCGCTCTACCGGCTGTTGAGAGGTTACCTGGATGACCTTTCCCATGATGAGTAATAACGTAATCCATGTGAAAGTGTGAGTTAAATGAGACTATTCATGAAACGACGTCCGCCTCATGAACCCCGGGAACGGGAAAGAAGGCACCGTATGTCCTTTATCAGCATGTTTTTTATGCTGGTCGGTATTCTTACTGTCCTTTATTTCCTGATTACCTACGGACTGATCCCGCTGCTGGCCATGATGACGACCGCAGCATGAGGAAACAGCCATGAAGAAGACCGGAAAATGGGCATTATCCGTCATTTCAAAAGCACTGGTAATCATTCTGGTGATTACCCTGCTTCCTTTTGCCCGTACATGGATCAGGCAGCTGCTGCCTGACGCCACAGGCGAAATCCGGGTTCAGAGCATGATCCTGGAACAGAAGCTGGAGTCCAGCAAACGGCTGGAAGTAACCACCATTGATGAAGAGGGCGTTCTTGAAGCCAAGACCAACGTTATTATCCTGGGAACCGTCGGCACAACCACCATCCGTTACCGCTATACCGCCAGCGTCGGCATTGACCTGAGTAAAGTAGTCATGACTCCGGACAGCGACAGGATCATCTTTGAGCTTCCGGATCCCGAAATCCTCAACGACGGTATTGAAGCCCTGGAAATCAACAAGAACAACTTTTTCTCCAAAGCGGTTGAAAAAAGCGTTGAAACGCTGCTCAATGAACAGAAGCTGAAATGCAGGGAACAGTATATCAGCGAAAAGGAGCATTCGGACAGAGCCTGGGAAGATATCCGGAAATCCTTTGAAACAACCATCTGTCAATGGCTTGAGCAATACGGAGAAAGGCATTACGAATTCGAATTTGTAAAACTGAACGATCCGGCAGCCTGATAAACAGGCTGCTTTTTTTATATATAGACAATCAGGAAGCTGGTTTTGTTCGCCTTGACTGATGTTCTTTTTTTTCATAATATGAATGAAGTGATTTTTTTCGAAATAAAGATGAATGCAGGATACAGAGCCGGTTCGGGCAGGATCTGACCGGAACGATCCATCGGATAAGGATGTGATTACGATGAGCGAGAATAAAGACAGAATCAACTGGTATCCCGGACATATGGCGAAAACCAAACGTCTGCTCCAGGATCAGATCAAACGAATCGACCTGATCATTGAACTGTGCGACGCGCGGCTGCCTTATTCCAGCAGGAATCCTGAACTGGCCAAAATGATTTCACAGAAGCGTCATCTGCTTTTTATGAACAAATCCGACCTGGCTGATCTGAACATGAACAAGCGCTGGCTTCAGTATTACCGCCGTCAGGGGATTGAAGCACACCTGACCAACGCCAGTATGATGAAAGGCAAGGAAACCGTCAGCCTGATTGAGCAGGCAACGAAGGAAATTGTAGACAAGGCGCTGCAAAAAGGTGTACGGAAAACAGTCCGGGCCATGATCGCAGGCATTCCGAACGTAGGCAAAAGCACAATGATCAACCGGCTGTACGGACGCTCAGTTACGCAGACCGGCGACCGTCCCGGCGTTACCAAGAGTAATCAATGGGTCAAAATATCCCCGTATCTTGAACTGCTTGATACCCCCGGCCTGCTCTGGCCCCGGCTGGACGACCAGCTCTCCGCACGCAGGCTGTGCTATATCGGCTCCATAAAGGATGACATTGTGGACACAGGGGAACTGACCATCAACCTGCTGGAAGAATTATGCGTCCTGGTTCCGGATACTGTATCTGAAAGATTCCATCTTAAGGATACAAGCCTGAAGGGCGCTGAGCTGCTGGAAGCTGTATGCGCCGGAAGAGGATGGCTGCTCAAGGGCGGTCGGTTTGACTATGACCGCTGCTGCAGCGTAGTGCTGGATGAATACCGCGCGGGAAAGCTGGGCAGAATCACTTTTGAAGCGCCGCCCCAAATCAACACGGAGGATACAGAAAGCAATGATTGACCGTAGTCAGCATGCAGCAGAGCTCATGGCATTTGACAGGCAGTACAGGCAGGCAGGATTGGTTGTCGCAGGTATGGACGAAGTCGGCCGCGGCCCTTTGGCCGGAAACGTTGTAACGGCCTGCGTTGTGATGCCTGAGGATCCGCTTATTATCTGGATTGACGACAGCAAAAAGCTGAGCGAAAGCCGACGGGAGAAGGTTTTTGACGAGATCATGGCCAATGCCCTTTATGTCGGCGTGGGTGAAGTCTCTCCGGAAGAGATTGACCGGATCAATATCCTGGAAGCTACGCGGAACGCCATGCGCAAAGCCGCTGCTGAAGTACCGGCCGATCTTTTCCTGATTGACGCGGTAACAAAACTCGGGCTGAACGGAAAAGAAGTCCCCATTATCAAAGGAGACGCCAACTCCTATTCCATTGCCGCGGCAAGCATCGTGGCTAAGGTTATCCGGGACAGGCAGATGATCGAACTTGATCAGCTTTATCCTGAATACGGATTTGCGCGGAACAAGGGCTACGGAACCAAGGAACATATTGAAGCTCTGAAAAGAATCGGGCCATGTCCGGTTCATCGCAGAAGCTTCATCACTCATTTTGTATGAAATGGACTTATGAAACCGGCCTGCTGGGTGAGGAAATTGCCGCACAATGGCTGGAGGAGCATTACGGAATGCGCCTCCTGGAAAGCAGATATAAAACCAAAGCAGGCGAAATTGATCTGATTATGCTGGACAAGGATACCGTGGTTTTTGTGGAAGTGAAAACCCGGATGACATCCCTGCCAGGCACCGGTATCGCTGCCGTCAACCAGCAGAAACAGCGGCGCATTGCCAGGGCTGCCACCCTTTATCTGATGCGCAGGGAATGGCTTGGAAAAGCTGTTCGTTTTGATGTTATGGAGGTTCATCCGGATGATATGCTGTACATTCCCAATGCATTTCAACCGGGCGGCATGTTCTACCGATAATGAAAGGATGCGTTGACGATTGACTTTATCCAGACGGATTATATTGTTCCTGATCGCTTTTCTGATGGTTTTTGCCCTTGTGCCCGCTGGCGTTGCTGAAGGGGAGAACCTGCTCCAGAACGCCGATTTTTCCAAACTGGACAGCGAGGGTATGCCGGAATACTGGTATACCGACGCATATTATCTGGATGCCGGTTATACCGTGTTCGGTGTTTCTGAAGGCGATGGCGGACATGAACATATCATTACCATCCAGAATATCGCAGAAAACGACGCCCGTTTTGCCCAGGCAGTCGAAGTGGAGCCGGATTCCCTTTACAAATTCAGCGGATACATCCGCGCCAGCGGCATTGAAGGAGGTCTTGGCGCCAACCTGAGTATCGAGGGCATCTATGCTTTCAGCGACAAGGTATATGATACAGAGGGTGAATGGGAATACATAGAGTATTACGGCGAAACCGGACCTGACCAGGACTATATTGTTGTTTTTGCCCGGCTGGGCGGATACAGCGGGATCTGTTCCGGTAAGGCCGCCTTCTCAGACCTTTCCCTGACCAAGGTGGACAGCATTCCCGGCGACCTGGTTGCTGACCTGTGGTACCGGGAGACCGCAGATTCCTATGACGACGATGACGAATATGAAGATCCGCTTCAATCCATTCCGATGACGGTATGGCTTGTGCTGATCAGCGTTGTTTATTCTGTATTCGCCCTGATTGCTGTCTATTATTATGAACAGCGCAAAAGGCAGGAAATTACAATCAGCCGGAAAATCGCTCCTTATCTGCTTTCCGCCCTGTTTTTCTCGGCGCTTATCCTCCGCGTCCTGATCAGTTCACTGGTTGAAGGATACATGGTGGATGTGAACTGTTTCCTGAGCTGGGGAAAAACCATGGCAAAATCCGGAGCCGTCGGATTCTACCAGGACACCAATTTCTGCGATTATCCGCCGCTTTATACCTATGTACTGGCCTTTAATTCCGAAATGTCCAGAATCCTGCATGCCGGACCCATGCTGGAACGGATTATTTTCCGTTTTATTCCCTGTATCTGTGATCTTATCGGATGCTTTATCGTCTACCGTCTTATTGTCCGGGAACATGAAACATACGGTTATGCTCCGTATTTCTTCCTGATCGCTGCGCTGTTCAATCCGGCCGCCATCCTGAACAGCGCTGCATGGGGACAGATGGACAGCGTGCTGTGCCTGCTCCTGCTGGCCGTTTCCGTACTGGCTGTAAAAGGGAAGTGGACAGTGGCATTACCCCTTTACGTGGTTGCAGTGCTGGTCAAACCCCAGGCCCTTATGCTTGGGCCGCTGGGGCTGATCTTTATCCTGATTACCTATTTCCGGAATGCTGAATCCCGTAAACCGATCCTGTACGGCACCGGAATCAGCCTGCTGACGCTTGCCGCCGGGGTAATTCCTTTCAGTTTACAGCAGGACTGGGACTGGCTGATCAAGCTGTATCAGCGTACGCTTGAATCCTATCCCTACGCAACGGTCAACACCGCCAATTTCTACTATATCCTGGGCGGGAACTGGAACGCAATTGCGAACGATGCCCACATGCTCGCGCCTATGCTGCTGGGTCTTCTCTGCACCGGTTACGGCCTGTGGTGGTATTTCCGTTCCAAAGAGAAGATGTATCCCCTGATTGAAACCATCCTCAGTTTCCTGTTTGCGGCAGCGTTTATCGTCTGTGCCTGTATCAAAGCTTCCTGGGGACTGACCGGTGGAATCGCCATGGGATTTGCTTTTGTTATCGTTCTTTCTCCAGCCATCCGGCGGAAAGACATCCGTCTTCTTCCATGGCTGGGCGGACTGCTTTTTGTGCTTCTTTACGTATTCGGCGTAAAAATGCATGAGCGTTATATTTTCCCCGCATTGTTGCTTTTCGCCGCATCCTGGGCCTTGTTCAGAGACAGGCGAATCCTTTACGTCCTTGTACTGTTTTCCGTGACAACCTTCATCAATGAAGGAATCGTACTGGATAACAGCATCCGCCTGGGTTCCGCCTTCGGGCACCTGAACCCGGATACAGTTGTAATTGCCGATCTCATCAGCCTTATGAATATAGCGGGCGCCCTGTATGCTGTCTGGCTCTGCCCGAAGCTGTATGCTGATATAACCGTTTTACAGAATCATCCTGCAGAAGATTCAGACGCTGAACCTGCTATCATGCCCGAATCTGAATCCGGCTGTGAGAACGTAAATGATCCTTGTATTTCAGAGATTGAAACGGAAATCCCGGTCTTTGAAGAACAGGCTTTCCCGATCATTAGCGAAGAGAATGATACCTGCCTGACAGCAGAACGGATCATTCCGGAAGAAGAAAAAGCAACCCCCAAAGCAACCCGCAGATATGACCGGTTCCTGCACTGGAATAAACGGGATACGATTCTGCTTTCCGTCATTACAGCGATCTATGCCGTCGTCAGCCTGCTGACACTGGGCAGTACAAAGGCGCCGCAGACTGCCTGGACATCCAGCAGTCCTGAAGAGGAGATTGTCTTCGACCTGGGCGAGTACCGGGACAACTTCGAAATCCTCTATTTCGGACAGGTAAGCAGCCGGAATTTCTCCTTTGCCGTGAGCCGTGACGGGGAAGAATGGGAAGATGACGTCTGGGCCCAGATGGACCAGGGTCAATGCTGGAAATGGAAATACGTGATCCTTTCCTATACGGATGAAAACGAGAAAGTGACTTTCCAGAGTTCCAACCTGAGCCACGTCGTCCGTTTCAACGGAAGATATGTCAAACTGAAAGCGAAGTATATCGGCCTGACGCTGAATGAAGTGCTGTTCCGCAATGAAAACGGAGAAGTGCTTCCGGTCCGGATTATGGATCAGACAGGCGCCGAACCGGAATCTGTACTGTATTCCGATCCTGCTTCCCTGATTGACGAACAGGACACCCTGGAAAGGCTTCCTGCCTTCCCGGAAAGCGATGAAACCACCAAAGCCGCTGCGCAGCCAGGCTGGTGGAACAGCAGCTATTTTGATGAAATTTATCACGCAAGAACCGGTTTTGAATTCCTCCACGGAAAAGTTCCTTATGAAACAAGCCATCCACCCCTTGGAAAAATCCTGATCAGCCTGTCGGTGGCTGTTTTCGGCATGTGTCCGTTCGGCTGGCGGTTTGCAGGGGCGCTGGCCGGTATCCTGATGCTGCCCGGTATGTATCTGCTTGTCAAGCAGCTGACCAAGAAAACCGGCATCGCTGCCCTGGCATGCCTGCTGATGGCGCTGGACTGCCAGCACCTGACACAAACGCAGATTGCTACCATTGACAGCTTCCCGGTGCTGTTTATCATCTTCGAATACTTCTTCATGCTGCGTTTTATACAGACAGACTATCTGGCAGAGAAGAAATCCGCATCCATTATTCCGCTCCTTTTCAGCGGCCTGTTCATGGGCCTGTCCATTGCAAGCAAATGGATCGGCGTTTATGCCGGAGCCGGACTGGCGGTCCTCTTCTTCACCCATTGCTACCGGATGATCCGCAGCGCTTCCAGAGAGGATATGGAACAGCACCGTTCCGCACTGGGCAAAACCCTGGTTCTCTGTCTGTGGTGCATCCTGTTCTTTATCCTGATCCCGGTGATTATTTACCTGCTGTGTTATATCCCTTACTTCGCCTATATGTCCGGCAGGATTACCAGCCTGACAGACTATGTCAAAGAAGTGATCAAGGCACAGGTAGGCATGTTCAATTATCACAGTGAACCCGGACTGGGAATGGATCATCCCTTCTATTCACCCTGGTGGGAATGGCCGATCATCGGCAAACCCATGTATTACGCCTCCCAGGAATATATCCCGGCCGGATTTACAATGCGGAACAGTATTTTCTGTTTCGGCAATCCCGTGATCTGGTATGGCGGACTTGCGGCGCTGATTTACTGCCTGTTCCGTTTCGCGCAGACCCGCAGATACCGGCTTGAAGGAACGGATTATCTATGGCATATCAGGACAGGCAGTTCCGATTTCCGTTTTTCCTTTATCCTGATCGGATTCCTGGCCCAGTATCTGCCCTGGGTGCTGGTACCCAGAGGAACCTACATCTATCATTATTTCGCAAGCCTTCCTTTTATCATGACTGCGATTGCGGTATGTTTCGACCAGGACGATCCGAAATACAAACTGTATTTCCGTATTTTTGCCGCAGTATACGCGGTGGCAGCGGCCGCGTTCTTCCTCATCCTGTTCCCGTATGCCTGCGGACTGAATGTGTGCACAGAATGGCTGGATCTGGGGAACGATCTGCTGAGAATCTGGTATAACCCCTGATAATAATCCGAACGGGAAGCAAGCTATCCAAACTGATCAGTGGAGGAATCAACCGCAATGGGAATCATGGCAAGTCTGCTGAGTTTCGGTGTGACAGGCGTAAACGGTTATCAGGTCCATGTTGAGGTATTCGGCACGGAAAGCATGCCCGGTATTGAAATCATCGGTCTTCCCGATGCATCCGTGAAGGAAAGCAAGGACCGGGTTAACGCTGCCATTATCAACAGCGGTAAACAGATGAACCCCAGACGGATCACGGTGAACCTGGCACCGGCAGACACCAAAAAGGAAGGTCCCTGTTTTGATCTTCCGATTGCAGTCGGAATGATGATCGCGGACGGAATACTGATCCCTGATCCGCCGACAGACCTGAAATCCGTGGCGCTTTTCGGCGAGCTGAGCCTGGATGGAAGCGTCCAGCCCATTAACGGCGCCCTTCCCATGGTGATCAGCGCCAAGGAAAACGGCATCAGTACCGTAATCCTGCCGGATAAGAATGCCAGTGAAGTCTCCTGCATACAGGATATCCGGATTCTCCCCGTATCACACCTGAGACAGGTGATCGCCTGGTTTGAAGGGAAGATGGAACTGGCAGAACAGAAGCAGGTTTCATTTGAAGCGCTGAAAAACGAAGCGGTTCCTGTGGTGGACATGGCACAGATCAAAGGCCAGAAAGGCGCACGGCGGGCCGTTGAAGTGGCTGCAGCCGGCGGGCATAACATGCTGATGATCGGCGTGCCCGGCAGCGGCAAAACCATGCTTGCCCGCTGCATTCCCGGGATCCTGCCTCCGATGACTTTTGAAGAATCCCTTGAAACAACGCGGATCCATTCCATCTGCGGAAAACTGCAGGCAGGGAAGGGACTGATGGTCAACCGTCCTTTCTGCGCCCCGCACCATAACGCTTCTGTCGCCTCCCTGATCGGCGGCGGTCAGGACGCCAAACCCGGTGAAGTTTCCCTGGCGCATAACGGCGTCCTTTTCCTGGATGAACTGCCGGAATTCAGCCGCAGTGCGCTGGAAGCCCTCCGGCAGCCGCTGGAAGACGGAATTGTATCCGTAGCCAGAGTGAGACGCCAGGCCCAGTACCAGTCTTCCTTTATGCTGGTAGCTGCCATGAATCCCTGCCCCTGCGGTTTCTACGGCAGCAACCGCCGTACATGCAGATGCACGCCTCCGGAAATCAGAAGGTACCTGGATCGTGTTTCCGGTCCGCTGCTGGACAGAATAGACCTTCAGATTGAAGTTGATTCCGTACCCATCAATGAAATCAATGATTCCGAGCCTTCCGAATCTTCCGCTGTTGTCGCTGCCAGAGTGCGGAAAGCGCGGGAAATCCAGCTGAAGAGATATGAAGGAACCGGAAAATACTGCAACGCACAGCTTACCAACGCTGAAGTAAAACAGTTCTGCACTCCGGACGCTGAAGGAACCGCCCTGCTGAACGCAGCGGTGGATTCCCTGCACCTGAGCATGCGCGCCTACCAGCGGATCCTGAAAGTGGCCAGAACCATTGCCGATCTTGCCGGGGAAGAGACTATCTCCTCCGCTCATATAGCAGAAGCGGTCCAGTATCGGGAACTTGATCAGAAGTATTGGAGATGAATCCTGTGTCGCAACACGGTTATGCGTATGACGCGTGGCTTGCTTCAGCCTGTATGCCGGCTTCTGCGGTCAGAAAGCTGCTGGATTATTACGGTTCGTCCGAAGCATGCCATGAGGCTGTCTGCCGGAATGACGACGGACTGAAAGAGCTTATCTCCCAGCGGTTTTTCCAGCTGCTGTATTCCACAGGAACAAAGGAAACCCTTGAAAAGCTCCAGAAGGTCATGGACAGGCACGGGATCAGATCGCTGGTTTTCACGGATCCTGGTTTTCCATCTGCGCTGCATGAAATCCATGATCCACCCGCCATTCTGTTCCTGCAGGGAAACAAGGAATGCCTCAGGGACAGATCCCTGGCCATTGTCGGCAGCCGGGCCGCATCCTATACAGGACAGAAAGCCGCCGGCAGACTGGCGGAAGACCTGGGCAGGCACGGCATCACCGTCATCAGCGGACTGGCCTGCGGAATAGACGCCGCCGCGCATCGCGGCTGCCTGGACGGGAAGGGCCTGACAATCGCTGTCGTCGGAAACGGCCTGGACCGGGTCTATCCGGCAGATAACCGGGGCCTGCATGACGACATCCTGAAAAACGGCGGACTGATCATCAGTGAATACGCGCCGGGGGAAAAAGCACTGGGCTGGCATTTCCCTGTCAGGAACCGCATTATTGTCGGACTGAGCCGGGCCCTGATCCTGATGGAAGCGAGGATCCGCAGCGGCAGTATGACTTCCGTCAATCACGCGCTGGAGCAGGGGAAGGACGTGTTTGTCTATCCCGGCGACCCCGCTTCAGACTGTTTTGAGGGAAATCATCAGCTGCTGCGGGAAGGCGGACTCTATTTCACCAGCGCAAATGATATCCTTGAAGATCTTCACTGGCTTGACAATCCTTCCGCAGTAAGGCAAAATAGCGATTGCGTGCAGGGATACAAGCCTTCCACGCCGGAAGAAAAAACACTTATGAACGCACTGAAGCCGGGTGCACTGAGCTTTGAGCAGCTTATCGCCTGTACTGGCCTGAACCCCTCCGTACTGATGAGCACGCTGACAATTCTTCAGATCCGGGGCGTCATTGAAGCCCTGCCCGGCAAACAATATCAGATCAAACATTAATCCATCCCGGAGGAGATAGATAAAAATGGCAACCAACAAACAGAAACTGATTATCGTGGAGTCTCCTGCAAAGGCCAAAACCATCAGCAAGTATCTGGGAAAAGGATATAAGGTGGAAGCCTCCCAGGGGCATGTATGCGATCTGCCCAAGAGCCAGCTTGGTGTGGATATCGATCATGACTTTGATCTGAAATACATCACGATCCGGGGACGCGGCGATATCCTGAGCCGTATCCGCAAGGAAGCCAAGAACGCTTCCCAGATTTACTTCGCGACAGACCCTGACCGCGAAGGGGAAGCCATCAGCTGGCATCTGTTTCACGTGCTTGGCGTGGATGAAAAATCTCCCTGCCGGATTGAATTCAATGAGGTTACCAAGAAAGCGGTTCAGGCCGCAATCAAAAAGCCGAGAAAGCTGGATATGGGCCGGATTGACGCCCAGCAGGCCCGCAGGGCGCTGGATCGGCTGGTCGGCTATAAAATCAGCCCGCTCCTCTGGGTCAAAGTGAAAAAAGGCCTGTCCGCAGGCCGTGTGCAGAGCGTTGCAACCCGTATGGTTGTGGAACGCGAACGTGAAATTGACAATTTCATCCCGGAGGAATACTGGGACATCACCGCCGACTGTACTGTCAAGGGTGAAAAGAAACCGGTCAGTTTCAGCGCCAGGTTTACCACCCTGGACGGACAGAAAAAGCCGGTCAGCAACAAGGCTGAAGCGGAAGAGATCCGAGCCCTGATTGAATCCGGGGACTTTACCGTTACAGATATCAAGAAAAAAGAAAAGAAAAGACAGCCCGCTCCGCCTTTCACCACTTCCAGCCTGCAGCAGGAAGCCGGCAGAAAGCTCAGCTTTACAACCGCCAAAACAATGCAGGTTGTCCAGCAGCTGTATGAAGGCGTGGACCTGCAGGGTGAAGGCGCCCAGGGTCTGGTGACCTATATCCGTACCGACAGCGTCCGTATCAGCGATGACGCAATGACCGCCCTTCGGGCATTCATTCCGGAAAAATACGGCAAGGAATACCTGCCGAAAGAGAAAAACGAGTTCAAGGGCCGCAAAAACGCGCAGGACGCCCATGAAGCCATCCGGCCGACTGACGTGACCCGTACGCCTGATTCCATCAAGAACTCCCTGAGCCGGGAGCAGTTTATGCTCTACAGGCTGATTTACAACCGCTTTGTCGCCAGCCAGATGGCTCCTGCCGTCTATGAAACCCTTTCCGCCGAGATTACCGACCAGCGGGTCGGGCTCCGGTTCTACGGCGAACATAAGATCTTTGCCGGATTTACGACCCTGTATGAAGAGGGAACAGATGAGAGCGAAGATAATGTGGAGATGACACTGCCCGCCCTGAAGGAAGGACAGAAGATCTCCGTGAAACAGGTCAATACCGATCAGCATTTCACCCAGCCGCCGAGCCGCTATACCGAAGCAAGCCTTGTGCGTACGCTTGAAGAAAACGGTATCGGCCGGCCTTCCACCTATGCGCCGACAATTACCACCATCATAGCGCGCGGATACGTATCCAGGGAAAAGAAGAGACTGTTCCCGACAGAGCTCGGCATCATGGTGACCGAGATGATGGAAAAGTACTTTACCCGGATCGTTGATACAGAATTCACCGCTTTCATGGAAGAAAAACTGGATGCGGTGGAAGAAGGCCAGCAGGATTGGAAGCAGATTCTCCGTGATTTCTATCCCGATTTTATCTCCACACTTTCCGTTGCGGAAAAAGAGATTGAAAAAGTGGAAGTCAAGGATGACGTCAGCGACGTACCCTGCGACAAATGCGGCGCGATGATGGTCTATAAGATGGGCAGATTCGGCCGCTTCCTGGCATGCCCGAATTTCCCTGAATGCCGGAATACCATGCCGATCCTGACATATATTGACGCTGCCTGCCCGGTATGCGGCAAGCGCCTGCTTGAAAAAACGAGCAAGAAAAACCGGAAATTCTATGGCTGCGAAGGATATCCGGAATGCGACTTTGTCAGCTGGGATAAACCCGCCAATGAAAAATGCCCGCAGTGCGGACACTATATGATTGAAAAGAGAAACAACAAGGGCGAAACCATCCATCTGTGTACAAATGAAAACTGCCGCTTCAAAAAAGTGGTTGCCGTCAGCGGGGAAGAAGACAATGAGTAACCGTTCAGCCACAGTCATCGGCGCCGGGCTGGCCGGCTGTGAAGCCGCCTGGCAGCTGGCTGAAAGGGGAATCCATGTCCGACTGATCGAAATGAAGCCGCACAAAATGTCACCGGCCCATCATTCCGACCAGTTTGCCGAGCTTGTCTGTTCCAACAGTTTCAGGGGAGACCGGCTGACCAACGCCGTCGGCCTGCTGAAGGAAGAAATGCGCATCCTGGGTTCCCTGATCATGCGCTGCGCTGACGAAACAAAGGTTCCTGCCGGCGGAGCGCTTGCCGTAGACCGGGATTCCTTTTCCGCCCATGTAACAAAAGCAATCACTGAACACCCGTTGATTGAGCAGATCCACGAAGAAGCCGTCAGCTTTCCCGACGGACCGGTGATCATCGCCACCGGTCCGCTGACCAGCGATGCGTTCGCCGAGGTAATCAGAAGCCTGCCCGGCATGAGCACGCTGAACTTCTATGACGCCGCGGCACCCATTGTGTTCAGGGAATCCCTGGATGAATCCAAACTTTTCCGACTCAGCCGTTATAACCGGGGAAACGACTACCTGAACGCCCCTATGACAGAAGAAGAATACACGGTTTTCATCAATGAACTGATCAATGCTGAAACCGCGGAAATCCACGGATTTGAGGAAAACCGTGTTTTTGAGGGCTGCATGCCCATTGAAAGCATGGCCAAACGGGGCTTTATGGTCCCTGCATTCGGCCCGATGAAACCCGTCGGACTGGCCGATCCGCACACCGGAAAGGAGCCTTTTGCCGTCGTACAGCTCCGGCAGGACAACGCATCGGATACGATGTACAACCTGGTGGGCTTCCAGACCCGGCTGAAATTTGGAGAACAGAAGCGGGTTTTCGGACTGATACCCGGGCTCGAACATGCAGAGTATGCACGCTACGGCGTGATGCACCGCAACACCTTCCTGAACAGTCCCGGAATCCTGAATTCTTCCTTTGAAATGATCAGCCGGAAGCAATGCTTCTTTGCCGGACAGATTACCGGCGTGGAAGGTTATGTGGAAAGCGCGGGAAGCGGTCTGGTTGCCGGAATGACACTCGCCGCCGAACTGAATGAAACCGAAATCCCTGTTTTCCCGTCCTGCACCGCGCTGGGCGCCATGGGAAAACATGTATCCACCCCTAATCCGAATTTCCAGCCCATGAACTGCTCCTTCGGCCTGATTGATCCGCTGCCCGTCATTCCGGGTGAAAAACGGCTGAAGAAAAAGCAGGACAGGTATGAAGCCGTTGCCCAGAGGGCTCTGTCCTGCATCCGAACCATACAAAGCCAGACAGGAGGGAAATAAGATGTCCAGTCCTTTCAGAGGTACTACCATCTGCGCCGTCAAAAAAGGCAATGAAATTGCGATTGCCGGAGACGGCCAGGTGACCATGGGAGAACATACCGTTTTTAAAACCACCGCGAAAAAAGTCCGCCGGCTGTATAACGGTGAAGTCGTTGTCGGTTTCGCCGGAAGCGTGGCAGACGCTTTTACCCTTTGTGAAAAATTCGAGGAGAAGCTCCAGCAGTGCGGAGGCAACCTGGAAAAAGCCGCGGTTGCGCTGGCACAGAACTGGCGGGGCGACCAGATGATGAGGCAGCTTGAATCCATGATGATTGCCGCCAACAAAGACCGGCTGCTGATTCTCAGTGGTACCGGCGAAGTGATTGATCCCGATGAAGGAATCGCTGCCATCGGTTCCGGCGGAAACTACGCCCTCGCCGCCGCAAGGGCACTGGTGCAGAACACGGACCTGAGCGCAGCCGAAATTGCGGAAAAATCACTGCATATCGCCGCCAGCATCTGCGTATACACCAATGACAATATTACCGTTGAAACAATCTGAAGAAGCAGGTGAACAACATGAGTGAACAGCAGCTGACTCCCAGACAGATTGTCCATGAACTGGACAGGTTTATTGTCGGGCAGGACGAGGCCAAGAAGGCTGTCGCCATTGCGCTGAGAAACCGTTACCGCCGCAGCCGCGTTGAAAGCGATCTGCGGGATGAAATTATCCCGAAGAACATCCTGATGATCGGACCGACCGGCGTCGGCAAAACTGAAATTGCCCGCCGGCTGGCCAAGCTGGTCAGCGCTCCCTTTATCAAAGTGGAAGCTACCAAGTTTACGGAAGTGGGCTACGTCGGCCGTGACGTGGAAAGCATTATCCGCGACCTGACCGAGAATGCCGTCCGGATGGTCCGCCGGGAACATGAAGAACGCGTTATGCCGCGGGCCAGGGTGCTGGCAGAAGAGCGGCTGAGCGATCTGCTGGCGCACGGTCCCCGGAAGAATACAGCCTCCAATCCGCTTGATTTCCTGCTGGGCAAGCAGAAGGAACAGCAGCCCAGCGGCGAGGAAGTGGCTGCCCTGGCAAAAAGAAAAGAAGATATCCGCCTGCAGCTCATGCAGGGTGAAATCGAAGATACAGAACTGGATCTGGAAGTCGAAGAAGAAGCCCCCACGCTGGAAGTCGGTGGAAACAGCATCAGCCTCGGCGATATGATGGGCAATATGATGCCCAAGAGGACAAAAATCAGACATGTGAAGGTCAGCGAGGCCCGCAAAATCCTGACGGACCAGGAAGCCGCCCGACTGATTGACAACGACGCCGTACAGGAAGAAGCTATCCACCGTACGGAACAGAACGGCATCGTCTTCATCGATGAAATCGACAAGATCGCCAGCGCCTCCGGGGCACACGGCCCGGACGTCAGCAGGGAAGGCGTACAGCGGGATATTCTTCCCATTGTGGAAGGATGTACTGTCAGCACCAAATACGGAGCTGTCAAAACAGATTATATGCTGTTTATCGCGGCCGGCGCATTCCACGTGAGCAAGGTCACAGACCTGATTCCCGAACTGCAGGGACGTTTCCCTGTCCATGTGAAGCTCAAGAGCCTCACAAAGCAGGATTTCATGCAGATCATGACTGTGCCTGAAAACGCCCTGACCAAGCAGTACCAGGCGCTGCTGGCCGTGGACCGCGTGATGGTCACCTTTGAGGAAAGCGCGATTTCCGCAGTGGCGGAAGCCGCCTGCAACGCCAATGAAAATGCGGAAGATATCGGTGCCAGGAGACTGCACGCGATTTTCGAACAGCTGCTGGAGGACGTTCTGTTCAACGCCGGTGATGAAAACATGCCCCCGTTTGAGCTGAAGATTGACGAAGCATACGTCAATGAAAGGCTGAAAGGGGAGAACCGCCCCATGGACATCCGGAAGTTTATTCTGTAAGTTGTATTTCTTATGCCGCCTTGCTTTGCAGGCGGCTTTTTTCGTGTTATAATCCATAAAAACCGGCACAGGGAGGGTCTTTTGATGATTAACACCATCGGTATGATCGGTACAGGAAATATGGGTTCCGCCATTCTGCGCGGCATTGTGGACGCATCCTATGTCAAGGCTTCACAGATTATTGCATACGATGCCAGTTCCCGGAGAATGAGCGAACTGGAGGAAGACATCCCCGGCATTAACACAGCCCGTGACTGCCTGGAAGTTGCCGAAAAAGCGGACCTGATCATCCTGGCGATCAAGCCGATCTATGTGAAGGACGTTATCGAAGAAATCCGTCCCGCCCTGAACGGCAAGGCTGTTCTCAGCATCGCAGCCGGCTGGACGGTCAGCATGCTGGAAAACGCGCTGTACGGCACATCCGCTTCCTACCTGCGCGTGATGCCCAATACGCCCGCACTGGTCGGCGAGGGAATGACCGCCCTGTGCGACAACACTACCTTCTCCAAGGAAGATTTCAACTACGCCAAGGGGATCTTTGATTCCATCGGCAAGACCAAAGTGCTGCCGGAGAGGCTGTTTGACGGTGTTGTGGCCGTCAGCGGCAGCAGCCCTGCCTATGTTTATATGATGATTGAAGCCATGGCGGATGCCGCTGTAAAAGAAGGCATTCCGCGGGTATATGCCTACGAAATGGCCGCCCAGAGCGTATTGGGCAGCGCGCTGATGGTATTGTCCTCCGGAACCCATCCGGCCGCGCTGAAGGACGCCGTGTGTTCCCCCGGAGGTACCACGATTGAAGCCGTTGAGGAACTTGAAAGGAAAGGCTTCCGCGCGGCCATTATGGATGCCATGGACGCCTGTGCCCGCAAGAGCCGTGAACTTTCCAAGCAATAAGAGACAGAGGAATTAATCCCTATGGATGAAAAAAGAAAAACAGTCAATATCTATACTGACGGCGCCTGCAGCGGAAACCCCGGTCCCGGAGGCTGGGCAGCCATCCTTGAATTCGGTCCGCACAGGAAAGAACTGAGCGGCTATATGGCCGGCACCACCAACAACCGGATGGAGCTTTTTGCGGCCATCAGCGGTCTGGGCGCACTGAAGGAGCCCTGCATCGTCAACCTGTACTCTGACAGCAATTACCTGGTCCAGGCTTTTAATGACCACTGGATCGAAAACTGGAAGAAGAACGGCTGGAAAACCAGCGGCGGCGGAAAAGTGGAAAACCAGGATTTATGGTTCATCCTTTCCGCACAAACCGCCAAGCATCAGGTGACCTTTATCAAAGTCAAAGGGCATGCCGATCATCCGGAGAACAACCGCTGTGACGAGCTGGCCAGGGCTGCCATTGACGAATATCGCAGAATCAACACAGAGAAGCCCTCTGAGGAGTAACAGAACCGTTTTCCGGAGTAAAATGATGGAAATATACAATGGAAGGCCTGCCGATGAAAATGGCAGGCTTTCGCGCGAAATACGCACATATGACTTCCTGGACAAGCTTGGAATACCGTATCAGCGGACCGATCACGAAAGGGCGGATCATATGGAAGCCTGCAACATCATCGACGCCGTACTCGACGTTGTAATCTGCAAGAACCTGTTTCTCTGCAACCGGCAGAAAACCGCCTTTTACCTGCTGATGATGCCAGGCGGTAAGAAATTCAGGACAAAGGAACTGTCCGTGCAGATCCATTCTTCCAGGCTGTCCTTTGCGGAGCCTGAGGATATGCTGAAATACCTGGATATAGAACCAGGCGCCGTGAGCATTATGGGGCTGATGAACGACAGGGGACAGAACGTCCGCCTGCTGATAGATGAGGATATTATCAATGACGAATACTTAGGCTGTCATCCCTGCGTATGCACATCCAGTCTGAAAATAAAAACAAGAGACGTACTGGATAAGTTTCTTCCTGCTACCGGACACTCCTTTCAGATAATCCGCCTGAAAGGGGAGGAATAAAAGCTGCCTTATCATGACGTAGGCGTGTTTTTCCGCTTTTCCGGTACAGCAAAAGAAGCCGGAGACTGAATGAACACATTACATTGTATTGCATTACAATAAGATTTGAAATGAAAGCGCACTATAAACCAGGATCTTTAGCATGTTCTTTCCAATTAAAAATGAAATTGCATGAAACAGTAACTTACCGACAGCCATTGTGTTGTCCGTTGAAGGTCATGTAAGGCAGTCTGAATGAATGCATGCACAAATTCAACAAGGGAGGTGTTCTTATGTCGTCTTATCAGAGAATCATCTGGTTTCACAACAGAGTTGAGGAGAATGCATATCCGAATGCCGGAACTCTGGCGGAACAATTTGAGATTTCCAACAGGCAGGCACAGCGGGATATTGAATATATGAGGGATACCATGAACGCGCCGCTTCTGTATTGTGCGCGGAAACGAGGATATCTGTATGAAAAAGAGTATGTGCTGCCGAGTTTCTTTCTGTCGGAAAATGAGAAGGAGACAGTAAGGTTGCTGGCAAAGCAGAGTAAGGAATTAAGTTCCTTTGGGTACGGAAAGTTTGAGGGACAGGCTGAGGTTTTATCCAAAATATCTGCAGAGTCGGGGAATGGTAAGGATAAAAGCGGCATGACAAAAGAACCGTACTTTGCGGAAATTGCGATGCTGGGCGGAAGAGCATCGGCAGCAGCGTTGGATTATTTTCTTTGCGGGAAGAGGGAAGGACACACCTATACCTATGTGTTTTTTGATCCGGATGTTTTTATCAGCGTTTTGATAGCCAGCGGTCTGGATTTTCGTATTATAAAACCAAATTGGTTAAGAGAGTATATGAAAGAAAAACTTTCCGGTATTTTAAAATTGCTATGACATTATATGTCATACCTCCTGTGGGATAATAGGGCCACAAAGAAAAAAGGAGGTTTTTTACCATGGCAAATAAGAAGCTGGACATTGAGGTGTTTTCTGCTTGGAACACATATGCGATCAGTATGATGAGTGTACTGGAGCACTGTGGAATGTGGAATAAGGAGTACACTTTTCAGAAGTTCTTAAGTGTAACGGGAATTGCATCGCAGTTTTGTGTGGATGAAAACTGCAGTGCACTGCCGATTACGGATTATGACTGGATGGAGGAACATGCCTGTTTTACGGAGCGAATCGGTGTGCGGACGAAGAAATATTATGCCGCACCGGATGCAGAGGAGTATTCAGTAAAGCAGAAGGAAGCAATTGAGGCAATCAAAAAAGGGATCGAAGATGGCAAAGCCTGCATAGTATGGGGCATCGATACAGGTGAGTTTGGCGTGATTTACGGTTACGATGATGAGGACAAGGTGTTCTTTTCGAAAGGAATCGGGAGTCGGAATGTGAATGCCAGCATGCCGGTTTTATACAATAATCTGGGAAAAACCTTTGAATGGGCTCCGGTGCTGTATTGCGAAATTCCGGAAACCGTACAAGAAGCAGACTGGAATCATGCTTATGTGAATGCACTTCGTCTGTATGTACAGGGGATGAAACCAATTTGTAAGAATGGACGATCATACGGTCTGTCAGTGTATGATGCAATTGAGAAAGCAATGCGGGAGGATCGATTGGATTCCTTTGGTTTTAAGTATTGCATTGGAATCTATTATGAAAGAAAGGAAGCATTATTGCTGTATCTGGAGGAGCAGCAAAAGATGCAGACGAATGAATTATCGGAGAAACTGACAGAGTCTTTCCGGACGACAGTTGAGTTATACCGCAGGTTAATGTTTGAGATACTCGGTGTGGGAACCGAAGGATGGAATACCCTGTTTGAACCGGTGGATAAGACGCGTTATCCTGAGATTGTAAATGTGCTGGAAGCATTAAAAGCAAGTGAGGAACAAAATGTGAAGCTTGCGAAATGTGTGGCAGACGGGATATAGAACGAATCCTTCCGAAATTCTGATGCAGTTTCATTTCTTAATGGATATTGTAGTAGGGGAAAGAAAGTGAATGGAATGTGCCATTTTGATTATTGGGTACATTCCAATTTCTTTTTGGGAAGGAGCACATTGACAAAAGAACGTTCCGGTGATATGCTGTAAACAGATTTATAACTATTCGCTAAACCACAGTTTTACGAATAGTTGGCCCTTAAAAGATCCTTTTGATTCATCAACAGGGCTTGGGAGGCTGTTTCTGATGGCTGAGCACGTCAACCGTTACAGAGAAGAGATGGATGCTAAACGCATTCTGCAGATTCGTGATATCACCCGCGAGCTCCCTCAGGCCTGCGGTGATTTTCTTCGTTCGATTGCTATATCCACCAGCACGCTGACCAGGCTGGCATACGCTATCGATCTGAACACATTTTTCTCCTTTTTACATGATGAACGTGTTCAGTTCGCCGATAAGCCCCCCAGGCTGATGAACGACAATGACCTCGAAAAACTGGACAGAACGGACATTGTCGCCTACACCGAATACCTGACCTACTATTTAAAAAGTACGGATGATGATTCGGTACCTAACAAAGTATATGTCAATCATGAACTGGCAATTAAAAGAAAGCTTTGCTCCATTCGCTCATTCTATGATTATCTTTTCAAAAACCAGCGTATTTCCTCCAATGTGACTGAGCTTGTTCCCCTCCCCAAGATTCACGAGAAGCCCATTATCCGCCTGAACAAAAATGAAATGTCCCGGATGCTTGAACTGGCCCAGAGCGGTGATCAATTGACAGATCATCAGCAGAAATTCCAGAAAATCACAGCAAAACGGGATTATGCTATCCTTTCCCTCTTCCTCGGAACCGGAATCCGTGTCAGCGAGTGCGTGGGAATCAATATCGGAGATGTGGACCTGGAAAACAACGCCTTTATTGTCACCCGGAAAGGCGGCAATCAGGTAGTTCTGTATTTCCCGCCTGAAGTCGCTGAAGCCCTTGCGGACTATCTGCAGGATCGTTCCCGTATGGAGCCTGTGGATGGTCATGAAGACGCCTTGTTCCTGAGCCTGCAGCGCAAAAGGATCACACAGCGGGCGGTACAGAACCTGGTCAAAAAATACGCGGCTGTGGCCGCGCCGCTCAAATCCAAGATCAGCCCGCATAAACTGCGGAGCACCTATGCTACAAACCTTTATAATGAGACAGGCGATATTTATCTTGTCGCGGACGTGCTGGGCCATACCTCTGTGGATACAACCAGAAAACACTATGCTGATATGACCGACGCAAGACGCCGGATGGCAGCGGAACACGTCCATCTGCCCGGGGATCCTGATTTCCGAAAGGAATAATGACCTGTTCCTTTATTTCTTCATCAGGTCCAGAATGCGTTTGGTAAGCTGTTTGATTTCGCTGTTTGCGTGTCCCTTCAGCTGTTCCGTATATCTTTCCAGCGCGGATACAGCCGCCCTGAGATCTGTATAAGCCTTATTCTTTTTATCCTTTGCTGCCGATGTACTGCTTCCGGATGCAGAGGATTTCTTTTTGATCACAGGCTCCGTCAGGCGGATCCACTCCCCTTTCAGGAGATCAAATTCGGAGCCTGAATACGGAGCAAGAGACTGGAGTCCCATGTTTTCCTGCACATAGGAGGCAAAACCGGAACAGGACAGGTCATCTCCATGATTGACAAACACATAGGAAGGCTTCTTTTCGAAAGAAGACAACCATCCAATGAGGCCATCCCTGTCCGCATGTCCGGAAATCCCCTGAAGCAGGGCTATCTGGGCTTTAACGTCAATTTCCTCACCGAGAATTTTAACGGATTCCGCTCCGTCATAGATGATCCGGCCCAGCGTTCCATTGGCCTGGTAGCCGACAAAAAGAATCGTATTCCGGCTGTCCCACAGGTTATGCTTCAGATGATGACGGATCCGTCCGCCTTCACACATTCCGCCGGATGAAATGATTACTTTGGGCGTTTTATCGGTATTCAGCGCTTTTGATTCATCTGAGGAAACAGTTGTATACAGTCCGTCAAACCAGATAGGATTCTGGCCTTCAGCCATGATTTCCCTTGTCGGCGGGTCCAGGCATACCTGGCTGCACTGAAGGAACACAGCTGTGGCTTCATTGGCCAGCGGACTGTCCACATAAACAGGAAAAGATTCATATTCCGGAAGCAGGTGTTTCTGCTTGATTTCCCGGAAAAAATAGAGCAGTTCCTGCGTTCGGCCGACTGCGAAGGAAGGAATAATCACACTGCCTCCCCTGCCGAACGTTTCCCTGAGTATCTCTGTGAGTGCCGGTATGGGCGGATTGACCGTTTCGTGGATCCGTGTGCCGTAAGTCGATTCAATCAGCAGATAATCCGCCTCTTTTACCGGCTGCGGGTTATTAATGATCGGTTGATCAAGATTGCCCACATCACCTGAACACACGAGTTTCCGCCTTTCCCCGCGGTCTTCCAGGAACAGCTCCACAAAAGAAGAGCCGAGCAGATGGCCCGCATCGGAAAAGCGGGTGGAAAGGCCTTCATCCACCATATATATTTCTCCGTATTCACAGGGCTTGAATAAGTCCATCGTCTCGGCAGCATCTTCACTGGTATACAGCGGTTCCACAACCGCCCCGCTGTGCCGGAGGTTTTTCTTTGTTTCATAGGCAGCGTCAGTTTCCTGGATATGGGCACTGTCAGCCAGCATGATGGAACAAAGGTTTTCTGTCTCCGCCGTCGCGTAGATCGTTCCCCTGAATCCTCTTTTATACAGCAGCGGCAGCATGCCGGAATGATCAATATGGGCATGGGTCAGAAATACATATTCAATCTGTCCCGGAGCAACCGGCAGTTCCTCCATGACAAAGTCGTTTTCGCCCTGCTCCATGCCGCAATCCACAAGGAAATAACGGTTATCCATCCATTCAACAAGTGTACAGCTGCCTGTAACCTGATGCGTGGCACCGATAAAAGTGATTTTCATGGCTCACGAGACCTTTCATTATATTATTTGCAAAAAGATAAGACGACCGATATAATAAATGAGCTGTACAGCCCTTTCAGGAAAGACTGTTACGGCTGTCGTTTTCCTGTTCAAGCATGATGCCGTCAATATTGATGCCCCGGTATTCAGCATCTCCCCTGACACATTTCATGCAGTTGTCGCAGATCTTTTCCGGATCGAGATCGCAGCGGTCACACTCACCGCAGCCTATACACTCCCTGTCGTACAGCACACACTGCTTATGCACAGCCATCGTCCGGAACACCTCCTGTTTGACCTATTATACATTGTGCCTGAAAGGACGGTCAAGTTTATTCATGATCGAATTGCGAACCTTTACGGAGGAAGAATACCATTCGTTTTTCAGACATTACGAATCCGATCCGATGATGGATCCTTCCCCTTTCCATTATAACAGGGAGCAGATTTCCCGGTCCTATGCCTATAATCATGACGGATACAGGGATGACTATGTCCATTTCGGTATTTTCCGGGACAACCAGCCTGTCGGTTCCTTTCAGCTGAAAAGAATGAACCGGGAGAAAGGTGTCTGCGAGTTCGGCATTATCCTTCAGAATGACAGCTGCAAGAACCGTGGAATCGGCACCGAAGCAATCCGTCTTGGTATGGAGGCCGCCCGGGATCTGTACGGCATGAAAACCCTGATCGGCGATACAATGGGAAGAAATAAAAGAATGATTCGGGTTTTTGAAAAACTGGGATTTCAGTTAACCGAAAGAATTCCAGCTTCCTTTGAACTTCCGGACGGTCAGAAGGAAGACCGGCTGGTATACAAAATCATTCTGACGGAGGAGAATCCAAAATGATTCCTACCATACAGCTTAAACCCGGCAAGGAAAAACGTGTGTACACCCTTCACCCCTGGATCTTCAAAAGCGATATCGATAAAGAACTGAACGGTTGTGCCGCCGGGGACATTGTGGATATCATCAGTTCCAAAGGCAGATTCCTGGCCAGAGGATACTATAACCCGAACAGCCAGATTGCCCTGCGGATCATGACCTACAATGAAGAGGAAGCAGTGGACCGCGCCCTGATTTTCCGCAGAATTCATGAAGCCGTGGAATACAGGCGCACCTTTGCGGATCTGAAAAGCTGCCGTCTTGTTTTTGCCGAAAGCGACAGGCTGCCGGCGCTTATTGTCGATGCCTTTGATGACGTTCTGGTGCTGCAGTGCCTGGCGCTGGGTATGGAACGGTTTAAAAAAGATATTGTGGATGCGCTTGTGGAAGAAGTGCATCCACGGGGCATCTGGGAAAGAAATGACGTACCGGTCCGCAAACTGGAAGGTCTTGAAATGTGCACCGGTTTGCTGTACGGCGAAGTACCGGACCGAGTACAGATGTGCGAAAACGGCGTCAAATTCTGGGTTGATGTGAAAGAAGGCCAGAAAACCGGCTTTTTCCTGGACCAGAAGGAGAACCGTGCCGCCATTGCTCCCTTTGTGAAGGGGCAGAAGGTACTGGACTGTTTCACCCATACCGGATCCTTTGCGCTGCATGCGGGGCATTACGGCGCCTCTGAAGTGACAGGCGTGGACATCAGCGAATTTGCCTGTGAATGCGCTGCCGAAAACGCTGCGCTGAACCACCTGGAAGACAGGGTACATTTTGTGGCGGCGAACGCGTTTGATCTTCTTTCTGAGCAGAGCCGCAAAGGCGAAAAGTATGATGTGATTATTCTGGATCCCCCTGCCTTTACCAAATCACGCAATGCTGTGGACAGTGCGCTGAGGGGTTATAAGGAAATCAATCTGCGCGCCATGAAAATGATCCGCGAAGGCGGATATCTGATCACCTGTTCCTGCAGCCAGCATGTGCTGCCGGAAGTGTTCAGGACGATGGTGCTTGACGCGGCAAAAGACGCAAAAGTACTGCTCAGGCAGGTAGAATTCAGGACACAGGGAAAAGATCATCCAATCCTGCCCTATGCCCGTGAAACCGAATACCTGAAGTGCGGTATATATCAGGTTTTCAGATGAGATGACAGATCAGCTGTTTTTCGATCAGCTGTCATAACCGAGATTCTTCAGATCGGACGCATTGTTGCGCCAGTCAGGACGGATTTTTACCCACAATTTCAGATTGATGTGAGTATCCATCAGTTTTTCAATATCGAGCCGTGCTTCAGTACCGATGGTCTGAAGCATGGTTCCGTTTTTACCGATAATAATACCTTTATGGGCAGCCCGTTCACAATATACGGTGGCGTTAATCTCAGTCAGTTTATCACTGAGCGCCTCAATCTTCATGATTTCCACACCGATACCGTGAGGGACTTCATCCCGAAGATGACGGAGCGCTTTTTCACGGATAATCTCTGCACACAGGATCCGTTCCGGCTGGTCCGTAATCATATCCTCCGGGAAATACTGCGGTCCTTCCGGCAGATGGTTTTCCAGGCTGGTAATCAACTCTTCCACGCCGTCTCCGGTCCTGGCGCTCACAGGAATGATCTCCTCGAAGCCCGTATCCGCCGCTTTGGCCGTAGCCGCAAGAATCTGCTCCGGTGTCGCCAGGTCGATCTTGTTCAGCGCCAGGATAACAGGAACCTTTTTCTCCTTCATTCCCTCTGCAACGCGCAGATCATTCTCCGTGATATGGGTAACGTCAAAAAGCACCAGCACAGCATCCATGCCGTCCATGGCATCACGGACAGAGTGCATCATATATTCCCCGAGTTTTGTCCGGGGATCATGGATACCGGGCGTATCAAGAAAAACAATCTGGTGTTCAGGTCTTGACAGGACGCCCATAATCCGGCTGCGGGTAGTCTGAGGCTTGCTGGATACAATCGCGATTTTTTCCCCGATCATTCTGTTCATCAGAGAAGATTTCCCCACATTGGGTCTGCCAATGATGGTTACAAATCCCGAATGATAATTTTTGGCTTTCTGATTCATAGGTTCTCTCCTGTTCAATGTTCCATGCTGTGAGGACCGAAACCCTCAGGAAGCAGTTCCTTCAGTGTTTTTTCCTCGACATGATCGTCCCATGTGACAAGGATCCGCAGATCCGGGGCAAATTCATTGAGCACCTGCCTGCACGCACCGCAGGGCCAGGCTTTGGTTTTTGCGGAAATTGCCAGCACATCAAAAGAACGAACGCCTTCGCTGACTGCCTTGAAAACGGCCGTCCTTTCTGCACAGTTCGTGAGGCCGAAGGAAGCGTTTTCCACATTGCATCCTGTAAAAATCCTGCCGTCTGTGCTGTGAAGCGCAGCCCCTACAGGATAGGAGGAATATGGTGAATAGCTTCTGGTCATGGCTTCCCTGGCTTTGGAAAGCAGGAGCTGATCATCCACAGCATCAGTCTCTTCCCTGCTGACGGACGCTGCTGCAAGAATCTTTTCCTCCATCGCTCTCATCCTTTCCTTATCGGATTCCTCTATATGATCATATCCCATCAGATGGCAGATGCCGTGAACCAGGAGATATACTGCTTCTCTTTTAACGGTATGGCCGTATTCCCGGGCCTGAGCAATCAGATGAGGCACAGAAATAAACAGATCACCGAGAAAAGCGGCATCATACTCATCATCGTATTCCTGCCTGAGCAGCGTTTCGCTTTCGCCGGCTGTTTTGCCCTCCGGATAGTTGACTGAAGGAAAAGAAAGCACATCCGTTGAACGGTCAATTCCCCTGTACTGCCTGTTGATATCCGCAATCATGGCGTCATCACACAGGCATACAGTAACGGCACAGGGAATGGTCACGTTTTCACATTTCAGGCAAAGGTCGGCTGCTGTCTGCATTCGTTCCATAATGGCAGAATCAATCTCATTACGGACGTCCCATTCAATCAGCACTTTCCGTCTCCTCATTTCTCTTCTGTTCAGTCACTTCAGGCGTTTCCTCAGCAGGATGCTCCGCCTGTTTATCCTGCAGTTCTTCGCTGGCTGTGCCTGCTTCAGCTTTGATCTCTTCTGTTTTCTGTTCGCTCTGATTGTCAGGCTGTGCAGGTTCATTCTTCACGACAGGCTGAACGACATATTTCTCCACTTTGGGATACTCGATCCGTTCATGATAGACACCCTTCAGGATACCGGAAAAAGCTGTGCAGATCTCGTCAATATCGTTGAGGGAAAGCGGGCATTCGCTCAGCTGTCCATCCTCGAGTTTACCTCTGATCAGGCGCTCAATGTACTGATCAATCGCCTTCGGTGTCGGATCCTTCATGGAACGGATCGCCGCTTCAATACTATCAGCCATCATGACAATGGATGCTTCCCTGGTACGCGGTTTGGGACCCGCATAACGGAAATCATTAATATCCACATGCCTGCCGTCTGACATCTGGAGTGCTTTGTGATAGAAGAACATAACAGGCGTCACGCCGTGATGCTGCAGGATAATATCCTGAATTTCCGGCGGCAGATGTTCTTTCTGTGCCATGAGCGCTCCGTCTTTTGTATGGGATGTCAGGATTGCCGCAGATACATAGGGATCAGTTTTTTCATGGGGATTGCTCCCGTGCTGGTTCTCACTGAAATATCCCGGACGTTTCAGTTTGCCGATATCATGGTAATAGGCACCGGCTCTGGCAAGATAAGCATTGGCGCCGATTTTGTCCGCCGCCGCTTCCGCCAAATTGGCCACAATAATGGAATGATGATAGGTACCCGGTGCTTCAAGCATCAGTCGTTTCATGAGCGGCTGATTCGGATTTGTGATTTCCAGCAGACGGCTGGGCGTTGCGAGATGGAAAACGCCTTCAAAAGCAGGCTGAAGCGCTACGGCAAGCGCGCCGCTCAGCAGGCTTCCGGTCAGCGCCCATACTCCGGTCTGTATCATGTTCAGCGTCTCAGCGGACGTCAGAAGCTTGATACCGACAATCATAATCAGGCAGAAGACAGCGGAGATCAGACCGGAAACGAGAACGCGGACACGCTGCGGCCGGCCTTTCAAGAACCATACGGTAGCAATTCCGCTGGAAAGCGTGTTGGACATAATCAGGACGACATCATAGAAGGTGGCATTGCTGTTGCAGGAAGTGATTCCGGCAAAGAGAAGAGCCAGCGGTACCATGACTACAAGACCCGCGCGGTATCCGATCAGCACAGTGCCGAGAATGGTGCCAAGCGCAATCGGAATAATGTAAAGGCTCGGAAGAAGTGTAGCAATGGCAGCAAATCCATAGCAAAGAATCAGAATAATAAGGATAACTGCCAGCTTGCGTATATCCTTCAGAACATCCTTCAGCAACAGATGAAGCATCATCAGCAGGGCGACCATTGCCAGGATGGTTGTAATCAGCGCCCCGCCGTAGACGGAATAATCATAATGATTATCATTCAGGAAACCCAGGCTGCGAAGCATTTCAATCTGATTGAGGGTAATCCTGTCACCTTCCCGGATGATATTCTGCCCCTGGGGAATCATGACCGGTTCCACAGCATCCCTGGCTTTCTGCCGGTCTGTCTCATAGTCTTCCTGGTTGATCGGCATATTCGGTTTGATACAGGTGCGCAGGACAATGGGGATAATATTCTGGATGTAGGAAATATCGACAGTCGTATAGCCCACATTCTGCATAATGCTCATGATTTCCTGGGCTACCTGTCCTTCCCGGATTCCTGAACTCAGTGAGTTCTCAACTACTTTTGTAACCGTGGTGACCATTTTTTCAAATTCATCGGTATCACCACGCATAACGGTTGTCAGCTGAGTCCTGTTGTTCAGGGACAGGATCTCCAGCATTGCGAGGGCATGGTCAATTTCCTCTTCAGAGAAAGGCCGATTGGAGACCACAGTCCCGTCTTTTTGTGTTCTTAGCTCAAGGCCGTACTGCTGAATGTTCCGGAGTTCCTGAAATGCGTTTGACAGCATTTCCATAACTTCTTCCTTGACGCCCGGTGTATAACCGTATTTGGGTTCCACACTGTCAGCAGCGGCGTTCCTTTTGTCTTCTGTGGCAACAATATCTTCAACATCTTTTGTGGCATTGATTGTCACATGGGAAATAGTGCCCACGCGAAGATCATATTTTTTCGGCGTGCATATACAGAAGAACAGTCCGAGAATGATCAGAAATGTGCCCAGAATCATCAGGAAACAGATGCTGGAAGAGGAATGCAGCCAGCTGTTGAAAGAATGTTCGCTATTCTTTTTCATATCCTGCTCTTTTTTATTCTGACTCTCTGTCATTTTTCGTCCTTTCCGGATGCATCATCCGAGACGTGTGACGTCTTTTCATAGGCTTCGACAATCTGTTGAACCAGTTCATGCCGGACAATATCTTTGCCGGACAGTTCAACAATACCGATTTCAGGTATATGCCGAAGAAGCTGTACCGCTTCAGCCAGTCCGGACTTCTTACCGGCAGGAAGATCAGTCTGGGTTATATCACCGGTTACCACAACGCGGGAATGAAAGCCCATACGTGTGAGGAACATTTTCATTTGTTCGGAAGTGGTATTCTGTGCTTCATCCAGGATAATAAACGCATCTGACAGGGTGCGTCCGCGCATATAGGCAAGCGGAGCGACCTCGACAATGCCCCGTTCAATCAGCTTTGTGTAGGAATCAGCGCCCATGAAATCATACATGGCGTCATAGAGCGGCCGGAGGTACGGATCAACCTTCTGGGTCAGATCACCGGGCAGAAAGCCAAGTTTCTCCCCTGCTTCCACAGCAGGCCTGGTCAGAATGATCCGCTCGACTTCTTTATTCTTCAGCGCCATGACTGCCAGCGCCATGGCCAGGTATGTTTTGCCCGTGCCGGCCGGGCCGACGGCAAAGGTCAGCACGTGATTGCGGATGGTATCAACATAAGTTTTCTGTCCCAGGGTTTTGCAGGTGATTTCTTTTCCCCGATGGGTTACAGCGATAACCCGTTTCAGGTTTTCTTCTATCTGGCCGGTCTTTCCTTCGCGTACCATTGCAATCGTATAGCGGATCCGTATCCGGTCCACATTTTCATTGCGATGAATCATCTCAAGGAGAAGCATAATGACCTGACGGGCCAGCTCCTTGTCTTTTTCCTCTCCGGTAATCACCAGGTGATTGTGACGAAGGGCAACGCTGACGTTGCATTCCTGTTCAATCAGCGCAATATTACGATCGTTGAGTCCAAAGAGGGAAACATAGGCGTCCATGGATTCTGGAGTCAGTGCAAGTTCGGTTTCTTCCGGCAAATCTGCGACTTCCCTTCCTAAATACTTCAGTATGGATATTATGATACTGAATTTGGCTGGTTTGTCAAACGGAACACTTCATTATTTATATATAACATCATATGCGTTTTTCAATCTCAGACAGATGAAAAAAACAACGGAAATACCGTAAAAACAAGGCTTTCCTTTGTTGACAGTCCGGTTGTTTTATGATAGTATCCATGATAATTTCATAAGTGCTAAAGACGATGATGGATGATAATCCTTAGTACAGACGCTTCAGAGAGCCGTCGGATGCTGCGAGACGGTGCCGAGTATAAGGAAACTGCTTCCGGAGTTGGTTTCGTGAACACCTTTGGGGTCAGTAAGGAAACCCGGACGCCCCGTAACAGGCTGAGAACTTGTTAGAGTTCAAAAGTGACTCCCCCATTAGGAGTAACCAAGGGTGGTACCGCGGAAATTGTTTTTCGTCCCTGAAGCATCGCTTCAGGGTTTTTATTTTTCAAGGAGGATTGCCTGCATGATCAGACCTGAAATTGTAAATGTGAGTGATTGCACACTGCCGGAAGCAGAGGACCATTTTGAATTGAGTTTCAAGGAAAAAATCGAACTGTGCAGACTGATTGACAAGCTCGGAGTCTCTTCCATCGATCTTTGCCCGATCCGCAGGAAGAAAATTGACCGGCTTCTTGTCAAGTCCATCTGTTCCGCAGTGAAAAATGCTTCCGTTGCTGTCCCTGTCAGTCTGACAGATGAAGAATCCATTCAGGTTACATGGGAAGCGCTCCGTGAAGCCTTTAATCCCAGGCTTCAGGTAGCAGCTCCTGTCAGTTCCGTCCAGATGGAGTATCTCCTTCATATGAAGGCTGAAGCCATGATCCGTGCGGTTGAAAAAACCGTATCTGCTTGCCGCAGCCTTACGGAAAACGTTGAGTTTATCGCACAGGATGCAACCAGAAGCGATCCCTCTTTCCTTGTAAAGGTATTAGCCACTGCCATTGAAGCCGGAGCTAAGATTATCACACTGGGTGACACTGCCGGCACGATGATGCCTGAGGAAATCTCAACCTGGTTTGAAAACCTGAAAAAGGAACTGCCCTCACTGGAAAAAGTGACACTCGGTTTCTTCTGCTCCGGGGAATTGAATATGGCCGATGCCAATGCCGTATCCGCCATCCGCTCCGGTGTACGTGAAATCAAGGCAACCACCTGTAATGCGACGGCTATCTCACTGCCAAACATCGTCCGTATACTGAATATTAAAGGCGGTTCCATCGGCGTGTGTACAAAAGTCGGTGTGGAGCAGATCCGCAGGATTACGGGACAGGTTCGCGTCATCTGCCAGTCTTCCGGCAAAAAGCATGACATTGCAGGCGGTTTTGAAGAGGATACAAACGATTCCGATTATCTTCTGAGCAAACATGACACCATCGAATCTGTTGTGCATGCTGCTGAAAAGCTCGGATACGACCTGAACGCTGAAGACCAGCAGAAAGTATGGAAATGTTTCTGTCAGACCGCTGAAAAAAAGGAACATATCACCTTAAGAGAACTGGAAGCAATTATCGCGGCGGAGGCCATGCAGGTTCCCCCGGCCTATCATGATATTCTCTATACGATCAGCACCGGCAATCAGATCGGCGCTATGGCGCACATGAAACTGAAATTCCATGATCAGGAGATTGAAGGAACTGCATCCGGTGACGGCGCGATTGATGCTTCCTTCAACTCTATTGAGCAGGCAACCGGACGTCATTTCGAACTGGATGATTTCCAGATCCAGTCTGTCACACAGGGCCGGGAAGCCATGGGCGAAACCATTGTCCGGCTTCGCTGGGAAGGAAAGCTCTATTCCGGGCGGGGCATTTCCACAGATATCGTAGGCGCCGGAATCATGGCTTATATCAATGCAGTCAACAAGATTGTCTATGAGGAGGAAGAAGCATGAATCTCTCCTTTTCCACCAGAGGCTGGAATACACTTTCCTGGGAAGAACAGGTCCGTGACGCAGTTGACATGGGCTTTCAGGGAATAGAGCCATATAACATTCAGGAGTTCCCTGCTCTTTCCGGCCGCGGAGGTGCATTTCATGCATACAGCCAGAATGAAACCCAGCGCGATCTGAAGAAGAATAAGCTGATTCTTCCCTGCTTTGATACTTCTGTCGATCTTTCCCTGCCGCTGCAGTCTGAAGAAAAAGTACAGTACCTGATCCAGACTGCATCCTCCATGAAGGTGCGTTATGTCGCTTTCTGCGCACTGCAGGATTGTGAAGAGCAAATCCGGACCAATCTTGAGATCATCCTGCCGCACGCGCGTTCTGAAGGCGTCTGTATTCTTCTGAAGACCGTCGGCATCTACGCCGACACCGGACGGCTCCGCGCGCTGATGGACAGTTATGCCTGTGACGAGCTGGCGGCGCTTTGGGATATGCATCACCCCTATCGGGATTTTAATGAAACCCCGGATACGACAATCCGTAACCTTGGCGGTTACGTCAAACACGTTCATCTGCGCGATTCCGATGATGACAGGTCTTACAACCTCATCGGTGAAGGTACCCTGCCGATCCGTGATATGATGAATGCCCTGTCATCCATCGACTATGACGGCTTTATTTCCCTTGAATGGAAAACAGAATGGATTGAGGACATTCCGGACCGTGAGATCATCTTCCCGCATTTCCTCAACTATATGAACCGTTTCGACAATCCCAGAGGAAAGAAAAAGAGTCTGTATTTCAATGAAGACGGTACCGGTAAATACATCTGGAAAAAGGATGAGCTCATCGACCTGACCTTCGGCCGCGTCCTTGATCAGCTGGTGGAGGAATTCCCGGATCAGTATGCTTTCAAATACACAACGCTGGATTATACCCGTACTTACTCTGAGTTCAGGGATGACGTGGACCGTTTCGCCCGCGCCCTGATTTCCATGGGCGTGCGTGCCGGATCCAAAGTAGCCATCTGGGCCACCAATGTGCCTGCATGGTATATCACCTTCTGGGCCGCAACAAGAATCGGCGCAGTCCTGGTAACCGTCAACACCGCCTATAAGATCCATGAGGCAGAATACCTGCTGCGCCAGAGCGATACCCATACCCTTGTAATGATCGAGAGCGCGCTGGACAGCAATTACAGGGCTATTATCAACGAACTCTGTCCGGAGATCAGCACATCCAAGGCAGGAGAACCCCTGCATTGCAAAAAACTGCCTTTCCTCAGGAACGTCATTACTGTCGGTTATGTACAGCAGGGATGCCTCACCTTTGAGGAAGCTATGAAACGCGCTGATTCCGTCCCGGTTGAAACCCTGGAGGCGATGGCCCAGCGCGTCAAACCTGACGACGTCTGCAATATGCAGTATACTTCCGGAACCACAGGTTTCCCCAAAGGCGTTATGCTGACTCATTATAATGTGGTAAATGACGGAAAGTGCATCGGTGACCGGATGGGCCTTTCCACCGCGGACCGGATGATGATTCAGGTGCCTATGTTCCATTGTTTCGGTATGGTTCTTGCCATGACAGCATCCATGACGCATGGAACAACACTCTGTCCGCTTCCCTATTTCTCCGCAAAAAATTCCCTTGCCTGCATCAATCAGGAAAGAATCACCTGTTTCCACGGCGTTCCGACGATGTTTATCGCCATGTTTAATCATGAAGATTACCGTAAAACTGATTTTTCCTACATGAGAACTGGTATCATGGCCGGTTCAGGCTGTCCGCCCGAACTGATGAAACGCGCCGCCAGACCGGATGAAATGAACATGCGCGGAATCGTCAGCGTATATGGCCAGACTGAATCTTCTCCCGGCAGCACAATGTCAGCCTGGACAGATTCCCTGGAGTTGCGGACCGAAACTGTCGGATATTCCTTCCCTCATGTACAGACCAAAGTGATCGATCCGGAAACCGGCAAAGAGCTTCCGGACGGGCAGGACGGTGAATTCTGCTCCAGGGGTTATAACATCATGAAAGGGTATTATAAGATGCCCGATGCCACCAACCAGACCATTGACGCCGACGGATGGCTCCATTCCGGCGATCTGGCCCGCCGCAATCCCGACGGTACCTATCTGATTACCGGACGCCTGAAAGATATGATTATCCGCGGCGGTGAAAATATTTATCCCAAGGAAATCGAAGAATTCATCTATACGCATCCCGCTGTGGCTGACGTACAGGTCATCGGCGTCCCTGACGCAAAATACGGCGAGGCTGTGATGGCCTGTATCGTGCTGAAAAAAGACGCCTCGCTCACAAAGGAAGAGATGATTGAATACATCAAATCCCATATGGCCAGGCATAAGGTACCGCAGTATATTGAATTTGTTGATTCTTTCCCGATGAATGCGGCGGGAAAAGTCCTCAAATACAAAATGCGTGAGGAAGCGGCTGAACGTCTTGGACTCGTAGGCGCTGCGGGTATTGATACAGCCGGCGGTGTGAAGCAGTAAATGAAAAAGCTGATGGATCAAAATCCATCAGCTTTTTTTATGAATTGGCCAGCAGGTGACGCATTCCGGAGGGATCTGTCAGAACCCTTGCGCAGCCAAGGACCACGCAATCCCTTGCGTCCGGGGCAACCTGGCATGGAATATTCAGCGCGTCGCCGATGGCTTCAGCCAGGCCGTAAATCAGCGCGCCTCCTCCTGTAAGGGTGACCCCGCTGTCGAAAATATCGGAAGCAAGCTGCGGAGGTGTACGCTCCACAACCACCTGGACAGCCTCGATCAGCTCGTTGACCTGGTCCAGCATTGCCTCATATATCTCATCCGAATCGATGCTCATGGTCTTCGGAAGGCCGGAAATCAGATTTCTGCCAGTGATATCCATCACAACCACCGGATCCCTGCGGACTGCTCCCCCGAGGGTGATTTTGATCTGTTCGGCAGTTCTTTCTCCGATCAGCATGTTATACTTTTTTCTCAGATAGCGGATAATTGCATCATCAAAATGATCACCGCCGATATGAACTGAGCTGATGACAGATACAGAACTGTTATAGAGTACAGCAAGGTCTGTACACCCTGCGCTGATATCCACAACAAGGCTTCCGTATGATCCCAGGAAATTCAGCTGAGCCCCGAGGGCAGCCGCAATGTTTTTATCCATCAGCTGCGTCCGGCGGATACCCGCTTCAAACATGGAACTGATCAGGGCCTTCTTTTCCATATCCTTTACACCGGACGGAACCGCCATCACAGCACGGGGTCTTGCGATAATGTGCTTTCCGATGACAGAGGTGACAAAGAAACGCAGAATAGCGCTGGTCAGTTCAAAATCCAGCATTTCACCCTGAGCAAGGGGACGGATAATATTCACATTGGCCGGAGTCCTGCCGATCATTCTGTACGCTTCCAGCCCGAAAGCGATGATATTGTTTGTTTCACGGTCAACAGCAACAACGCAGGGCTCACGGAAAACAATTCCTTTCCCCTTCATGTAAATAATCACATTGGATGTACCCAAATCAATTGCGATATCATTCGTCTGCGCCATGATGAAATCCTTCCATCGTCTTCTGTAATACTTAAAAATCATATCATTATCATGAAAAAAAAACAACCTTGCATTGCGTGCAGCGGCCGCTTTCCTTGACAACAGGTATTGAACAAAGCATAATATAAGTTGGTATTTTATGAGGATGAGGTGTACGTGTTGTCTGTCAGAATAAATGCTGTTACCTCCGGTTCTCCGGCAGATAAAGCTGGCATTCTTCCCGATGACAGGATTGTATCCATCAACGGAACTCCTGTACTGGATGAGATTGATTATCAGTCATTATCCACAGCCGGTTTTCTGAAAGTGATCACCGAACGCAGCGGTATTGAACATGAGTACAGCATTCGTAAATCTGAATGGACTCCTCTGGGTCTCAGCCTTGATGAAACCGAATCCATGAAACCCCGTCACTGCCGCAATCGCTGCCTTTTCTGCTTTATTGATCAGCTTCCCCAGGGTATGAGGGATACCCTTTATGTCAAAGATGATGACTGGCGTCTCAGCCTGATGATGGGCAACTATGTTACCCTGACCAACGTCAATGACGAGGAGTTCAACCGAATCCTTGAACGGAAAGCTTCTCCCCTTTTCATCTCGGTTCATGCGACAGATCCTGAACTCAGATGCGTTATGCTGAGGAATAAAAACGCCGGCAGCCTTATGGACAGACTGAAGCAGCTGAAAGAAAACGGCCTTCAGTTCCATTGCCAGGTCGTGCTGTGCCCCGGAGTCAATGACGGCGATATCCTGCGACGGACCATAGAGGATCTTGCTTCTTTATATCCGGCTGCTCAGTCCATGGCAATTGTCCCCGTAGGCCTGACAAAGCATCGGGAAGGTTTGGCGGAACTGAAGGGGTTTGATGCTGTCTCGGCCCGTAATCTGATTGAATATGTCAATGGTTTTCAGCAGAAATACCTGCAGGAATTCGGCACGCGTTTTGTCTATCCATCTGATGAATTTTACTGCATCTGCAACGAACCGCTGCCTGAAACCTCAGCGTATGAGGATTTCCCTCAGATTGAAAACGGCGTCGGTATGCTGCGGCTTCTGGAACAGGAATGCCAGGAAGCCTATGAATTTCTGTTTGCTGATGGTTTTCCGGAACCTCCTGCAGGAAGGAATATTCTGATACCCACCGGTGTCTCAGCCCGGCCTTTTATTGAAAAGCTTGCCAGGAGATATGCGCCTGCAGGAACAACGGTACAGGTCAAGGAGATCATAAACAGGTTTTTCGGCGAAACAATCACGGTCACAGGCCTGATTGTGGGCAGAGATCTGATTGATACCCTGAAGGGTATTCCGTGCACTGAGATCGCGCTTTGTGATACGATGCTGCGTGCACAGACCGAATGTTTCCTGGATGAAACCACACTGGATGACGTCAGGAACGCCCTTGGCAAACCGGTAAGGGTTGTACAGAATAACGGTGAATCTTTTATCCGCGCATTGTGGGGATTGGAGGAAGAAAATGGCTAAACCGCTCGTCGCGATTGTCGGCAGGCCGAATGTTGGAAAATCCACATTCTTCAATAAAATGGCAGGCAAGCGAATCAGCATTGTGGATGATATGCCTGGAGTTACCCGTGACAGGATAACTGCCGATGCTGAATGGCTGGGTCATCATTTCACATTGATTGATACCGGCGGTATAGATCCGAAAAGCGATGACGTCCTGCTGAGCCAGATGAGAGAGCAGGCCGAGATCGCCATGGATCTGGCAGATGTTGTCTGCTTCTTTACTGATGCAAGGGACGGTCTGACAGAAGATGACAAGGACGTCGCAAACATCCTGCGCAAAACGGAAAAACCGGTTCTGCTTGTGGTCAACAAGGTCGACTATCTGGACCTGAATGAGAATCTTTACGAATTTTATGAGCTCGGTCTCGGAGATCCTATCGGAATCAGCAGTGTCAACATGCTGGGGTTCGGTGATCTGCTTGATCGCATGATTGAGCTTTTTCCTGAAGACAAACAGGGCGATACGGAAGAAACACCTCCGATTCAGCTTGCAATCGTCGGCAGGCCCAATGTGGGTAAAAGCTCCCTGACCAACCGGCTGCTCGGTGAAAACCGTACAATGGTTTCTGATATTGCCGGCACTACACGGGACGCAATAGACTCTGAATATACGGATGAAGACGGTACAGTTTTCAATATTATCGATACCGCCGGCATACGAAGGAAACGTTCCGTGGAAGATGAAACACTGGAGCGGTACAGTGTGCTTCGTTCAATTGCCGCCATACGACGCTGCGACGTTGCTCTTCTTCTGATCGATGCGAACGACGGCGTAACGGAACAGGATACCAAGATCGCCGGCCTGATCCATGATGAAGGAAAAGCAGTCATTGTGATCATCAATAAATGGGACATGCTGGATAAGGAAACAGGCACCTATGAAAATTATAAGAAAAAGGTGCTGGATGACCTTAAGTTTATGAGCTATGCCCCTGTCCTGTTTATTTCTGCAAAATCCGGACAGCGCGTGAATCAGATCCTGGACAAGGTCAAGGAAGTATATGCGACCGCATGCCGCAGAATTACAACGGGCGTGCTGAATGATGTGCTGAACGACGCGGTTAATGCACTTCAGCCCCCTGTGCAGGGAGGCCGTCGGCTCAGGATTTATTATGCTACCCAGGGAGGAGTTCAGCCGCCGTCATTCGTTCTTTTTGTCAATGATGAAAAACTGATGTTCTTCGCGTATGAAAGATATCTGGAGAATTATTTCAGAAAAACGTTCCAGCTGGAAGGCACTCCTATCCGCTTTATCCTGCGGGAAAAGAAAAAGGAGGACTGATTTTTGATGCCTAAAGAAATTCTTTATATTCTTACCTGTGTGATCGGCTACCTGCTCGGCTCCATTTCCGGCGGTATCATCACTTCAAGGCTTGCCAATGGTCCTGACCTCCATACAGTCGGAAGTAAAAGTACAGGAGCAAGTAACGTCCAGCGGACAATGGGCTGGAAATACGGCATTATTACTTTCCTGATTGACGGTCTGAAAGGGATTTTTGCCTGCCTGATTGCCTGGCTGATTACGGGCAGTCATTTTGCCTCACTGCTGGCTGGTCTTTTCTGTATAATCGGTCACAACTGGCCTGTCTTTTTTCACTTCCGCGGCGGAAAAGGCGTGGCCACCACAGGTGGAGTCATGCTCTACTGTTTCCCCGTCCCCGCTTTGATCTGTATTGCGCTGACAGTCGCTGTGATTGCGCTGTTCCGGTATATTTCCGTCGGAAGCATGCTGCTTGTTACAGTATTCTTCATCCTTTCCTTCTTTTTCAGCGGCCCGAACACCTGTGTCGTCATCTGGGCATTCCTGCTGATGGTTATGTGTATAGCACGGCATCATGCCAATATCGGCCGCCTGATTCACGGCACGGAAAACAAACTGGGCAATAAAGTCAAATAACCTTTGGAGGCCTTCATGACCAACGATATGAAAAACATCCGGAATTTCTGCATTGTAGCGCATATAGACCACGGCAAGAGTACACTTGCCGACAGAATTCTGGAGAAAACCGGAGTTTTCGAAAAACGGGAAATGGTTGAGCAGATCCTGGACAGTATGGAACTGGAACGGGAAAGAGGCATCACCATTAAAAGCAAAGCCGTTCATATGACATACCGTGCCAAGGACGGTAATGAATATATTCTTAATCTGATCGATACCCCCGGTCATGTTGACTTTACCTACGAAGTCAGCCGTGCGCTTGCTGCCTGTGAAGGCGCGCTGCTGGTTGTAGACGCAACACAGGGAATTGAAGCCCAGACACTGGCTAACGTCTATATGGCTCTTGAGCACAACCTTGAAACTATTCCTGTCATTAACAAAATTGATCTTCCTTCAGCCAGACCTGATGAAGTACGTCAGGAAATCGAAGACGTAATTGGTCTGGACGCAAGCTATGCGCCTCTTGTTTCTGCCAAAACAGGCCTGAATGTAGAGGATGTTCTCGAAGCAATCGTCCAGCATATTCCAGCCCCCGAAGGGAATCCGGAAGCCCCGCTGAAAGCCCTGATTTTTGATGCGTATTATGACAACTACAAGGGCGTCATCTGTTTTATCCGGATTATGGACGGCGTTATCCGTCCTGGAATGAAAATGCGTCTGATGGCTACAGGCAGTGAATTTGACGTTGTTGAAGTCGGTACTTTTGATCCCGGATACAGACCCTGTGCTGAACTGAAAGCCGGGGACGTAGGTTATGTTTCAGCCTCTATTAAGGATGTCCGGGACACGCGCGTTGGTGATACCATTACAGATGCGGCAAATCCGGCCAAAGAACCGCTGCCCGGATACAGGCATGTTACACCCATGGTCTATTGTGGTATTTATCCGGCAGACGGCGCCGATTATCCGGCTTTGAAGGATGCTCTGGAAAAGCTTCGTATGAATGACGCTTCCCTTTCCTTTGAACCCGAAACATCCGTTGCCCTGGGCTATGGATTCCGCTGCGGCTTCCTGGGGCTTCTTCACATGGATATCATGACAACACGCCTGGAACGTGAATTTGATCTGAACCTTGTAACAACCGCTCCGAGTGTTATTTACCGTGTGATTAAAACCAACGGAACAGAACTGATGATTGATAATCCTACCAATCTTCCTTCCGTGGGTGAGATCGCTGAAATGGAAGAACCTTTTGTCCATGCTGTCATTTATACGCCCCAGGAGTATGTCGGCACGCTGATGGAATTATGTCAGGATAAACGCGGTATCTTCATTGATATGCAATATGAAGGAAACCGTGTGAAACTGAATTACGATATGCCGCTGAATGAGATCATTTTTGATTTCTTTGATCAAATCAAAAGCAGAAGCCGCGGCTATGCCTCCTTTGATTATGAACTGAAAGACTATCGTTCCAGCGACCTTGTCAAGCTTGATATTCTGCTGAACGGTGATATCTGTGATGCATTTTCCATTATTGTTCACCGTGAAAAAGCCTATGCAAGAGGCAGAAGTATCGCTGAAAAACTGAAAGATGTTATCCCGCGCCAGATGTTTGAAATACCGATTCAGGCTGCTATCGGCGGAAAAGTCATTGCCCGCGAGACTGTCAAAGCTATGCGGAAGGACGTTCTTGCCAAATGCTACGGCGGAGATATTACACGTAAGAAAAAACTGCTTGAAAAGCAGAAAGAGGGCAAAAAAAGAATGCGTCAGTTCGGTACTGTTCAGGTACCCAGTGAAGCGTTCCTTGCCGTTCTTAAAATGGATTGATCCTATGGATATTCATCTGTTTTCAGAAGAGAGTATAAAAACAACTGCATTTTTTACCGGACACAGACATCTGCCTTCCGGTGAGATCAGCCGTATCTCTGAAAACCTTTATCATTGCATTTCTGCCGCCTATGATGAAGGTTACAGGCGTTTCTTTTGCGGATGCGCACTTGGCTTCGATACCCTCGCGGCCAGACAGACCTTGTGCTTCCGGGATCATCATCCCGATACCGTTCTTTCTCTGGCCATTCCCTGCCGGACGCAGGACGTAAAGTGGCAGGAGAAGGATAAAACGGTATACAGGGATATTCTTGAGCAGGCAGATGAAAAGTTCATTCTTTCCCCGGAGTATTATCAGGGCGTCATGCTGACAAGAAACAGGTTTATGGCAGACAGATCCTCACTTTGTATTTGTTATCTTCAGCATATGCGCGGAGGAACCGCTTCCACGGTTCGTTATGCATTGCAGAACAGCGGAATCCGAATTATCAATCTCGCAATGTGTCAGGATCAATATACTGATTTCTTGAGGGAAGAATCATGGAACTATATGTACACATACCCTTCTGCAGGCAGAAATGTCGTTACTGCTCCTTTACGTCTTTTGTCGGGCAGGAAGCTGTCCATGAAACGTATATCGACCATATACTGAATGAAGCATCCTATCGTGTCAATGAAGCAGAAAGCCCTCTTACCACTGTATATATCGGAGGCGGAACACCCTCTGTTTTGTCGCCTTCCCTTTTCAGGAAACTGATCAGCGGTCTCAAAAAAACATATAACTGGAACACCGTAACTGAGTTCACCACGGAGGCGAACCCGGGTACGGTTTCTGCGGAATGGCTTAAAGTGGCTGCTGACGAAGGCGTCAACAGAATATCTTTCGGCATGCAAACCAGTCAGTCTCACCTTTTGTCAACCCTCGGCAGAATTCATCAGACAGATGAAGTGGCAGAGTCTGTACAGCTTTCCCGCGATTCAGGCATTTCAAATATCAGCCTTGATCTGATTTTCGGAATACCGGGACAAACAGAATCAGATTGGAGCGAAACACTGGAATATGCGCTGTCTTTGGAGCCGTGCCATATCAGCGCTTACGGTCTTATTCCGGAAGAAGGCACTCCCCTTTACCGTGATCTTCAGTCAGGCCTTCTCCGGCTTCCTGATCCGGAAACAGAGCGGGTAATGTACAATAAAGCCATTCATCTCCTGGGAACTCATGGCTTTTCCAGGTATGAAATTTCCAATTTTGCGCTGAAAGGTTATGAATGCGTTCATAATATCGGTTACTGGACCCAGATACCTTATATCGGCCTCGGTATTTCAGCCGCCTCCATGACGGGTTTAAAGAGTCTCCCTGACGGAATAACCTATCGCCGCAAAACCAACCCAGACAGTCTTGAAGAATATTTCAATATGGTGGATATGAGAAAGGATGCATCGCAGGACGAAGTTATATCAAAGGAAGAAGCCCGTTTTGAATCCATTATGCTCGGGCTGAGAATGAATGAGGGTGTGAATGAGGACGATTTTTTCAGGAAGCATCATATCTCTCTGGAAAAGTATATGGGAAAAAAACTGCATGAAATGGAAAAAAACGGATTGATGTCCCATGAAAATAAAAACTGGAAAATGACGGAACGAGGTTTTGATATTCAGAATGCTGTTCTGGTTGAATTTATGGATTAGTATCTGCCTTCAGTTCAGGGCTATTCTCCGTCCTTCTGCTGTAAAATACTCTTCCGCATGCTTTTCGATTACAGCCAGTGCTTTCTTCATTTGGGGATTACGGTGCAATTGTCTGACGCATTCTGTCACTTCGTCCAGCATACGGATATCAGCAAACAAAAATCCATTTCCAGGCTCACCGGACTGACGGGTACCTGTCAAATCTCCGGGGCCCCGAAGTTCCAGATCTTTTTGTGCGACAACAAACCCGTCGTTTGTGGAGCAGAATGTATTCAGTTTCTCAGACGGTTCAGCAAACAGAAAACACCAGCTTTCATCTTTTCCCCTGCCTACCCGGCCGCGAAGCTGATGAAGCTGACTTAATCCGTATCGTTCTGCATTCTCAATCACCATGATGGTTGCGTTCGGATTGTTGACGCCGACTTCTATTACAGTTGTGGATACCAGTACATCATACTTTCCATCCACAAACTCATGCAAAACCCGGTCTTTTTCTTCTGTTTTCTGAGATCCCCACGTCAGTGCAACACGAAGCCCCTGCATCTCATTCTTTCTCAGGCTTTCAAATAAGGCTTTTGCACTGTGGAGTTCTGACTTCTCATCATCCTCTTCGACCAGAGGACATACAATATAAGCCTGTTTTCCCTTTGCGATTTCATTTCGGAGGAATCTGTACATATCATCCCTTTTATGCTCCGGAACGATTCTTGTTTTGACAGGGATGCGCCCCTTGGGCATTTCATCTATAACAGACAAATCAAGATCTCCGTACAGAATCAGCGCAAGCGTTCTTGGAATCGGAGTAGCCGACATGACAAGAACATGCGGAAGTGTGGTCTCTGTTTTTCCTTTCAGTTGAAGACTGCTCCTCTGATTCACGCCAAATCGATGCTGTTCATCGGTAATAACCAGGCCGAGATTGCCATATTCCACATCCCGGCTGATCAGGGCATGTGTACCGAAAACCACGTCACATTGACAGTTCTTCAGTTCCTGTAAGATCGTTTTTCTTTCTTTTGCCTTTGTACTGCCAGTCAGCAGTCTGCATCTGATTCCGGCAGGCTCCAGTGTTTTTTTTGCGTTTTCGTAATGCTGCACTGCAAGAATTTCTGTCGGAGCCATCATCGTGCTTTGATAACCGGCAGCGCACGCAAGTGAAACAGCCCCGAACGCCACTGCTGTTTTACCGCAGCCGACATCCCCCTGTACAAGCCGGCTCATGGCTGTATTTTTCCGCAGATCAGCCGCAATATCTTCAAGTACTTTTTTCTGTGCACCGGTTGGTTCAAATCCCTGGAATTTCCAGTACGTTTCAGTCTGCTTTTCAGGGAATCTCATCGGAATGCCCGGCTGTTTCTTCGATCCAGACATGGAAACATATGCCAGGTAAAGAAGGATGCGTTCAAAGGACAGCCTTCTTCTGGCGATTTTCAGGGCTTCATAATTATCCGGAAAATGCGCCTGTCTGATAGCATAATTCAGTTCACACAAATGCCAGGCGACCCGGAAATCCGTCGGTAATGTCTCCGGACAGCAGTCATCCACCTCAGAGAGTGCATCAGAAATCAGATTCCTGAATGTTTTTGCGGGGAATCCTTTAATAGAACGATACACAGGAATAAGCCCATCATTCTCTGCAGCAAATTTGGGGTTCTGAAGGATCCTTCTGTTATTCCTGATCTGCAGACGTCCATACAGGCGGACATGCTGCCCGGCAGAAATTGAATTCATAATCCAGGGCGCATTATACCAGCAGATGGGCATTTTCCCGCTTTCATCCTCTACAGAAGCAGTGACTTTTTTCAGTCCGTGAAACACTGACAGCCTTGGAGACTGTACAATTGTACCGGAAATAAGAACGGGGCCTTCTTTTTTTGTGTTGCATGGAGAAACTGTACTGTAGTCTTCATACCGTTCAGGAAGCGTATACAGCAAATCGCGCAATGAGATGATTCCCATTGCGCGTAATGCTTCTGCTCTTGCAGGGCCGATCCCCGCCATCCCGGTCAGTTCCATGTGTTACTCCACAGAGATCAGATAATAGTATAAAGGCTGTCCGCCGTTATGATACTCCACGTCGCAGTCTCCGTACTGCTCTTCAATCTCTTCCGCAATTGCCTTTGCGTCTGCTTCAGATACATCAGCGCCGTAGTAGACAGTAATCAGTTCATCTTCATCGGTAACAATTTCTTTCATCATGTCCAGAACAACATCGTGGACAGATTGGCCGGAGAATTCAATCTGGCCGTTATGCAGCCCGATAATATCTCCCTGTTTGATTTCAATACCATTATATTCACTGTCACGGATCGCATACGTTACCATAGCTGTCTTTACATGCTGAGCCGCTTCAGTCATACGCTGCATGTTTTCATCCGGCTCCGCATCATTCTGGAAGGCAATGGCAGCAGCAATTCCCATCGCCACGTTCTTGGTAGGAATCACACGAACATCATTGGGAGACAACTCAGCAGCCTGATTTGCCGCGAAAATCACATTCCCGTTATTCGGCAGCACGTAAACACATTCTGCTTTTACCTGCCGGATAGCGTTCATCAGATCGTCAACGGAAGGATTCATAGTCTGTCCGCCTTCAACAATCTGATCTACATTCAGTTCCTTAAAAAACTGGGAAAAACCGTTTCCGAGTGATACAGCCACAAAGCCGTATTTCTTTTCGGGCGCGCTGTCTTCTTCTGTTTCTTCCGGAGCTGCTTCCTTTGCAGTGCCTTCTTCAAGAGCACGTTTCATGGCAGCCAGATTATCAATCTTGATTTCGTTTATTTCTGCAAGTTCCACACCGTAATCCAGTGCAAAACCCGGATTGTCTGTGTGGACGTGAACTTCAGCACCGTTCAGATCTCCTACTACGGATACGGCATCACCGATCCGGTTGAGCCTTCTCCTGAATGAATCCAGATCATGCTCATCGCAGTCTTCACGGAAACAGGTCAGTTTGAAAGATACACAATAAGTATATGTAAGATCTTTTGTCAGATCATGACAGTCATCAGATACTGCCTGCACATCATCTTCCATCAGGGAATCGGCAGCCGTAATGTCCTCTCCCCTGAGAACTGCGGCGTATCCCTGATAAATCAGCATCAGGCCGCGTCCGCCGGAATCGACTACGCCTGCCTGTTTCAATGCAGGAAGCATATCCGGCGTTTTTTTCAGAATTGCTTCTCCGCTTTTGAGAATGACAGAAATCAGCTGATCATAATCGTCAGGAGCCTTCTGTGCCTGCTTCATAGCGTCTTCAGCAACAACTCTTGCAACTGTCAGGATTGTACCTTCTTTGGGCTTCATGACAGCTTTGTAGGCCATCTCAGACCCTTTCAGAAGGGCCTCCGCAAACTGAACAGGCGTTATTTTTTCAACACCGTTCAGGGCTTTGGCGAATCCGCGCAGAAGCTGACTTGTGATGACACCGGAATTACCGCGGGCACCTTTCAAAGCACCCTTAGCCAGTGCGTTTGCCGCTTCATCAGCACGAAGAAATTCCTTGCTGTTGATCTCTCTGGTAGCAGACTGCATGGTAAGCGACATATTGGTTCCGGTATCTCCGTCCGGAACCGGGAAAACGTTGAGAGCATCAACTGCTTCACGGTTTTTCTCCAGAATGGCAGTTCCTGCCATTACCATATCACGCAGAAGCAAACCGTCAATCGTTTTGAACTGTATCAAAGGAATATTCCTCCGTCATACTTATTGGGTCTTTAGTCAGCTTAAATACGGATCCCTTCGACAGAGATGCTGATTTTTCTGACCTTTACGCCTGTAGTGCTCTCGAGCTTGTACCTGACTGTCTCGATGATTGTTTTACATACCTCTGAAATAGAGATACCGTATTCAACAATGATGTAAAGATCCACATCAAGCATATCGCCCACATTGCGGATCTGCACACCTTTTGTCAGATTTTCTCGGCCAAGCCATTCAACGATTCCATCGGTTGCTCTCTGCCCGGACATCGCAACGATTCCGTAGCATTCAAGTGCGGCATATCCGACCACCTTGAGCATAACGTCTTCAGCAATATAGATTGTACCGTATTCATTCTTTACTTTACATTCCATGTGTTTCCCTCCCGCATGATACCGTGGCAGGTTTAAATGGATCCTTTCAGGAAAACCATACAAAGGACCATGAAATTATACAGTATATTGTAAATTTTATCAAGTGCCGGCCTGATTCGCCGGTCCTTGAAAGTCTTTTGTATTTATGGTTTTATATCCTTTATTTTCCTTGACAATCTTTCCTTTTTTGAACATAATAAAAAAGCAATGAAGGGAAGAGTAAGCTGATTGAAGTATTGCAGAGAGCTTCCGGATGGTGCAAGGAAGTATACGGTATCAGTCGAAGTACATCCCGGAGCAGTCGCCTGAACGCGGATTCCCGTCAGTAAGGTTGACACGGTGCGCCGTATACAGCGCGTAAAAGAGCAGGCTTTCAGTCTGCCGAATGGAAGTGGTACCGCGGTTTTCGCCTTCCGGCGAAAACCGTTTTTATTTATCAAACAAGGAGGAATTGGTTATCATGGACATTTCCGAAGTCAGGTTTGCCAGCAGGTTTGACCAGGTCACCGGCAGTGCAATCCGCGAAATATTTAAAGTGATCGCACAGCCTGGGATGATCTCATTTGCCGGCGGCAATCCGTCACTTGAAGCCCTGCCTGATCAGCAGGTCAGCGAACTGGCCCAGTATGTGCTCGCACATGACGGGAAAGCTATTCTGCAGTATGGTGCGACGGAAGGTTATCCTCCTTTTGTTGAAAGTCTGAAATCTTATGTTGCGGATCAGCTGGGTGTCAGCGTTCCGGCCGTTCTGCCCGTAACGGGTTCAACCCAGGCAATGGATTTGCTTTGTAAAGCCCTTCTTGATCCCGGTGATACGGTCCTTGTGGAAAATCCGTCTTTTCTTGGAAATCTTCAATGTCTTAAACTATACCAGGCAAACCTTGTTACTGTTGAAAGCGACGAAGATGGACTGATTCCTGATGATCTCGAAATGAAAATCAAGAAATACCATCCCAAGCTGCTTTACACGATTCCCACATTCCAGAACCCGACCGGGAAAACACTGCCTGATTCCAGACGCAAAGCGGTTGCCGATCTGGCGAACAGGTATGGCATGGTCGTCGCGGAGGATGATCCTTATCGTGACCTGCGGTATGAGGGAGAAAAGGTCAGGGCCATCAAATCCTATGATCAGAACGGCTGGGTTATGTTCCTTGGAAGCTTCAGCAAGACCATTTCACCAGGCCTTCGTATCGGATACATAGCCGGTGATGCTGGAATCATCCGGAAATGCACCATCGGCAAACAATCAACGGATGTTCACTCTGCCAATCTGAATCAGGCTGTTGTTGACCAGTATCTTCGCAGGAATCTTCTGCCCGATCATATCCGCAGCATCTGTAAAGGTTACGGTGCAAAAATGCATCAAATGCTTCAGTATCTGGAGCAGTTTCCTGAAGGTGTCTCCTTTACAAGACCTCAGGGTGGTTTGTTTATCTGGGCTGAACTGCCTGTGCATATTGATACTGTCAAGCTCCTCTCAAAAGCCGTGGAACGTAAGGTTGCATATGTACCTGGTACTTATTTCTGTGCAGACGGCGGCCATCTGAATACGCTGCGTCTCAACTTTTCCAACAGCACCCCGCAGCAGATTGAGACCGGCATGAGCATACTGAACGACCTGATTAAATCTGAAATATAAAAGGAGTATAAACATGGAACATATTCTTGATATTCTCAAAGAACGCGGATTTATTGCTCAGATGACTTTTGAGGATGAACTCTACGAACAGCTGAAATCCCCTACCACTTTCTACGTAGGTTTTGATCCCACTGCAGACAGTCTTCATATCGGACACTATATTCCGATCATGGCCATGGCCCACATGCAGCGTGCCGGCCACAGGCCGATCGCACTGATGGGCGGAGGCACCGCTATGATCGGTGACCCATCCGGAAAAACAGACATGCGAAAAATGCTCACTGTGGAAACCATTGATCAGAACGTGGAATGCATTAAAAAACAGATGTCCCGTTTCCTTGATTTTTCCGACAATAAAGCGCTGATTGTCAATAACGGTGACTGGCTTCGTCATTTGAATTTTATCGATTTCATGAGAGACATCGGCTCCCAGTTTTCAGTAAACCGGATGCTCACCGCTGAATGCTACAAAGCCAGAATGGCTACCGAAAACGGTCTCAGCTTTCTTGAATTTACCTATATGCTGATGCAAAGCTATGACTTCCTTGAATTGTTCCATCGTTATGGATGCCGTCTGGAAATGGGCGGCAATGACCAGTGGAGTAACATGCTCGGCGGCGCTGATCTTGTCCGCAAAAAAGAAAATGAAAAGGCATTCGCCTGCACTTTCCAGCTGCTTCTTACACATGACGGCAGAAAAATGGGCAAGACGGAAGCCGGGGCACTTTGGCTTGATCCGGTTAAGACCTCTCCCTATAATTTCTACCAGTATTGGAGAAACGTTGATGATAAAGATGTGGAAAAATGCCTTGCTCTGCTGACTTTCCTCCCTATGGACGAGGTGCGTCGCCTCGGAGCCCTGAAGGATGCAGAAATCAACGAAGCCAAAAAAGTGCTCGCCTATGAAGTGACGAAACTTGTTCATGGTGAGGATGAAGCCAGGAATGCCGCTGCCGCTGCTGAAGCATTGTTTGGAGGCGGAGTATCTGCTTCGAATGTACCCACACTCGAAGTAACATCCGACGAATGGACACAGGACGCCAGGATCTCCACACTGCTTGTCAGATCAGGCCTTTGCAAGAGCCAGAGCGATGCCAGAAAACAGATTGAACAGAATGCGGTTTCAGTCAATGATGTGAAAATCACCGATCCTGCCGCTGTCCTGTCAAAAGATCAGCTCGGAGAAGACGGCGCCATGCTGAAAAAAGGCAAGAAGGGATTCTGCCGTATCGTTGTGTTATGACTGAATCTTACATCACCGTTTCCGGTAATTCCTGTGAAGAAATCATTATCAATAAAAGCCGTTTTATCGGTTATGCTTCACCCTGCATTTCAGAAAATGAGGCTCTTTCATTTCTTCAGCAGATCAAGGAGGAGCATAAGACCGCGACACATCATTGCTATGCATATATTATCGGTGAAAACCAGGGAATCATGAGATACAGCGATGATGGCGAACCCGGCGGCACTGCAGGATTACCCATTATGGATGTAATGAGAACAAAAAGTATTGTCAACTGCTGTATTGTCGTTGTTCGATACTTTGGCGGCACGCTGCTCGGTACAGGAGGCCTTGTCCGGGCATATACACAGTGTGCGCAGGCGGCTCTTTCAGCCTCCGGTATAGTCAGGATGGAAAAAACATCATTCTATCGGTGTACGCTGCCCTATTCTACCTGGGACAGATTTCGCTATGCTGCCGAACATCTGCCTGTAAAAATACAGAGTATTGAATATGGCAGTTCGATTTCTTTTCAACTCGCATTACGTTCTTCAGAAATCGACGATCTGTTTCCCCGTTTGTCAGACGCCGCAGACCGTTCCCTGGAAAGTATTCCCGAATCCGAATCCTACGCGGCCTGGGAGGCATACACATAACAAAAAGCGCTGTCATCTGTGACAGCGCTTTTTGTTTTTCAGATCAATGCCAGTCCCAGTTCCATCATATTCCGGAATCCGGTTTGTCTGTCTTCAGCGGGTAGTTCTTCACCCGTAACCAGGCTGTCGGAAATGGAACATATCGCAAGCGCGTTTTTACCGGCTCTGGCCGCATTCATATAAAGCGCAGCCGCCTCCATCTCGACAGCCAGAACACCGAGCCTGGACAGCGTTTCTGTCTGGCTTGCGTCAGAATAGAAAGCATCTGATGAAAACAGCGGTCCGCAAACCACATTGCACGGGAGCTTTTCAGCATATGCCATCGCTTTGGACAAAAGCTCATAGCTGCAGCACGGCGCCGCGTTTCCCCTGAATCCGAAACTGTTGATATAGCCGGAATCTGTATAAGCGCTCATTGCAATCACAATATCCTTGAGCTTCAGTTTGGGTGAGATTGCTCCCGCAGAACCTATACGGATAATATTCTGTACATCGTAAAAATTGAACAGTTCATAGGAGTATATACCGATAGACGGACAACCCATACCGCTAGCCATAACCGATACGCGTTTTCCTTTATAGTATCCGGTATACCCCTGCACATTCCGGACATTATTCACAAGTTCTGCTTTTTCAAGATACTGTTCTGCAATAAACTTTGCCCTGAGCGGATCACCCGGCATAAGGACTGTTTCGGCAAATGCGCCGGCAGGAGCATTGATATGCGGGGTCGGAATGTTGGATGACATGATTTTTTCCTCCTTTTTTTATATTTCTGTTATTTCAGTGTATCCAGTGATTATGTATCTGTTTACACATGAATGCGATTGTCTGAAGATCTGTCAGTTCTACAGTTCCATAAGGAAGAGAAAGCATTCTTTCTATCATGAGTCTGCAGCATTCTGTCATGCGCAGAATCTCTGATATATCTGCCTCGGCATTTTTCTCTTCACATATGAGAATATGATCACATATTCCTGTCCATAGTCCGTGAACAGTTGTCAGGATGATATCTGTAACATATTGGGTTTCGGGACAGAAGATAATTTCTTCTTCCTTTCCCTTCTGAATCTGCAGCCGTACCGACTCCCTGAAACAGTTCGACAATGCCTCGCAGTAATAATGTCGAACAGTCTTTCCGTCAGTTGTTCTGAAAATAGGAAGCAGCATCATCAGAAAGCTGAGTTTTTCATCCCTGAACGGAATGATTCCGGATAAAAGAATGTTGAGATTGACAATAACATTTTCATCCGGATCCAGTTGATCAGATATCGTCTGATAGATCTGTTCAGCTCTTTTTGAACAGATTCCCTCGAGCACGGATTCCTTGCTGACATAATGATGATAAAAGCTGCCTTTACTTGTGTGCAGGCAGTCAAGGATATCCTGTATGCTGGTCTGCTCATATCCTTTCCTGCAAAAAAGGGTTTCAGCCGTATTCAGAATTTCCTGTTTTCGAATATCGCCTTTTTTCAATTTTCATCCTCCTTCATCCGGAAAATCATACAGATTCTCCTGCGATGATTCCTGAAGAAAACGCAAACATGAGATTGAATCCGCCGCAGTCCCCGTCCACATTCAGAACCTCGCCTGCCGCAAACAATCCCTGTGTAAGCCTTGATTCCATGGTTTCAGGACAGAACTCACTGCAGTCCGCTCCGCCGGCTGTTACCTGTGCATAATCCATTCCACGGGTTCCAGTGATAAAGATCCTGTAGCCTTTTGCCGTTTCAGCAATACGCCGTATGTCATTGTCTGTGAGACTTCCAGCTTTCTCTCCCTTCATCGGAATACCTGCCTGTTTCATTACTGCATAGCTGATCTTTTCAGGCAAAACACCGTCAAAGAGGCTGACCGGTGACAGATTCGAAAGCATAACCTGTCTCCTTCGGATTTCGCCGATCATTTCTTCCGAACTGTCACAGATCCCTTCCAGAAAATTGATTTTCAGATGAGTATTCCTTCCTTCTGTAAATCTTGCGCATTGCATAATACAGATACCGCTGACTCCGTAATCAGTGAAAAGGATTTCTCCTTTTTCCTGATGGATCAAACTGTTGCCTTCAAACAGGGATACAGCCGCCCGAATCCTGATTCCGGATAGTCCTGAAATGCTTTTTTTGTCAGTTGTAAGCGAAACAAGCGATGGAAATACCGGGATGATATGGTGTCCTAATGACTCCAGCAGTCTGTATCCATCCATTGATCCGCCCAGCTTTGACTGAGCTGCACCCCCGCAGCAGATAATGACTTTTTCAGACATTATTTCTTCGTTACGATCATTTCTGATGATGAAAAGATTATGATCTCTGTATATTGCGGAAACATCAAATCCTGTATTCAGATATACGTCTGTGATTCTGGCGGCATTTTTCAACACAGACAGTACTGAAATTGCCTGATAGGTAACAGGATATACTCTCCCCTCCGGTTCCTGTGTCATGATCAGACCATATTCTTTAAAAAAGGCTTCGATTTTGCTGAGAGGGCATTGCTTCAAAACTGATGCGGCAAAGACGGGATCCCCATAATAAACAGGAAATCCTTTGTTCATCATGTTGCATCGGCCGTTGCCGGAAGCAAGAATCTTTCTGCCGGGTCTTTCGCCTTTTTCAAGCAGAATGACTTTCAGCCCACGGGATGCTGCAGTAACGGCAGCTGTAAGTCCTGCAGCACCTGCGCCGATGACTGTTACATCTGTTTTCATCGTACAAGTCAACACCTTTTTGAAATCAGAATCCGGTCTGTTCTTCTAAATGATATACAGACTTCAGTTCGTTTGTCAAGTTGCCGTCCCTTTCATAAATAATCAGAGGCTTCATAGGATGAAGCGTAGGGCGCGCATCCTTTACTGCTTCAATCAGCACAAGATTCGCTGGTTTATGGATGTATGGATAAACCATCTGAAAGCGTTTGGGTTCCAGATGATGTTTCTGCAAAAGTTTCATGATATACATCATCTGAGGAGCCGGATATACAATATATATTTTCCCTCTTCCTTTCAGTACTGAAAAAGCGCCCTTCAGAAAGTGATCCATCGTTTCCTCATCCTGATTCCTGGAAATCGCCTTCTGTAAGCTTGGACTGGCCAGGGTGGAATACGGCTGTCCGTACGGGGGGTTGCATATGATCTTATCAACAGAACAAGGTTCTATATATCTGGATGCATCAACAACATCCGTATGGATAACGGTTGTGACATCCTCCAGATGATTCAGGATCATATTTCTTTCGGTTAGTTCAGCTGCTTCCTGCTGTATATCCAGCGCATAATACTTTTTTCCTTTTTTTCTTCCTTTCAGAAGCAGAATCAGCACACCATTGCCTGTACCAAAGTCAGCCACAACATCGTTTTCTCTGATCTCCGCAAAATGCGCAAGTATCACAGAGTCCATTCCAAACCGAAAAGCGTTCTGTTTCTGGATCAGTTTCAGCCCGTCCAGCTGCAGATCCTCTATCGTTTCATCCTCTTTGAGTATAATGTTCACCTGGGACCTCCCTAAAATCAGGGATGTGCTTTTCTGCACATCCCTGATTTTTCAACTTTTATTTCATGATATCAGATATCGATCACTACAGGATTCTCTTTCTTCTCATCATCCTGCTCCTGCTTTCTGGTAACAAACAGGCTTTGATAAAGGTTAATATATTCCTTCGCAGAATGAGCCCAGCTGAAGTCGCCGTTCATTCCGCGCATCTGCAGTTTCTTCCAGATCTCGGGATAGTTTTTATAATACTCACAGGCACGTTCGATTGTATGTAACATATCATGAGCATTGTAGTTGAAAAAAGTAAATCCGTTTCCTTCTCCATTGAAATCATTGTAGCTGAGTACAGTGTCACGAAGTCCGCCGGTTTCTCTGACAATCGGAATTGTTCCGTATCTCATGGCAATCATCTGGCTGAGTCCGCACGGTTCAAACTGGCTCGGCATCAGGAACATATCAGCACCGGCATAGATTTTGTGGGCCAGTGTGTGATCCATGGTAAATCTGGCAGCAACTCTGCCTTTATATTCTGTTTCGGCCCAGCTGAACAGATTGAAATACCTGCCTTCTCCCATACCGAGAACAACCAGTTGTACATCATGCCGCATAATATCTGCGATCACATAATCAACCAGATCAAGACCTTTCTGATTGCTGAGACGACCAACCATACCGATTACGGGTACATCCGGTTTGATCTCAAGGCCAAGTTCCTCCTGAAGATTTCGCTTGCATTCGGCCTTTCCGTTCATGTTGTCTGTTGAATAGTTTGCTTTAATCTTATCGTCAGCAGAAGGATCGTATTCCTTCATGTCAATACCGTTCAGAACACCTTTCAGTTCCCTGTGTCTGGCTCTGAGTAATCCATCGAGTCTTTCTCCGTAATAAGCTGTCTGTATTTCCTCAGCATAAGAAGGACTAACGGTTGTAATAAGGTCTGTGTATACCAGTGCTGCTTTCATAAAATTGGCACAGCCGAAGCATTCAAGCTTGTCATCTGTCCACAGGCTGTCTCCCAGTCCCAGAATATCCTGTACTTCACGAATTCCGAAAATTCCCTGGTATTGCAGATTATGAATCGTAAAGACTGTTTTGATGTTTGCATAGAACGGAAGATGCGCATATTGAATTTTCAGCAGAGCCGGTACCATGCCGCTTTGCCAGTCATGCGCATGAATGATATCCGGTTGAAAATCAACCAATGGAAGCATATTCAGTGCGCCGCGGCAGAAGAATCCAAACCGTTCATATTCATCCCCGCCCATGCCGTAGATATAGGGACGGCCAAAATAATACTTGTTGTCCATAAAGTACCATTTCACACCGTCTTTTTCGATCATTTCAATGCCGCAGTACTGACGTCTCCAGCCAAGCTGTACTTCAAAGTCGCATACATGCGTCATTTTCTGCATGTATTCCTGCGGGATTGTACTGAATTGAGGGATGATTACCCGAACATCATGTCCTTCTTTCGCCAGAACCGGCGCTAATGCTCCGACAACATCGGCAAGTCCGCCCGTTTTTACAAATGGAACTGATTCACTGGCGACAAAAAGAATTTTCATTTTGTTACAACACTCCCTTATGATCAGATAACCACATTCTTGGCAATCACAATCGGATAGGCTTCCGGTCCAATCAGTTTCGTATTCTTTTTGATTACAGTCTGCTTGTCCAGGATACAATTTTCTATATAAGCGCCTTCCTGTACCTGACCGTCCTGCATGATAATGCAGTTCTTCACATGAGCATTCGGTGCTACTCGAACGCCTCTGAACAGTACGCTGTTTTCAATCTTTCCTTCGATCTGACATCCGTCAGCAACAAGAGAATTGATCGAATGTGATTCCGCACTGTAAAATGCGGGCATTTCATCCCTGACCTTCGTAAATACCGGCAGTTCATCGATAAACAGTCTTTTCCTGATCTCCGGTTTCAGTATATCCATATTGAACTTGAAATAGCTCTGGACGGAATCGATATTCCAGCAGACGCCTGTGTATTCAAACGCGTTCACCTTGGCCTGTTTTTCCTGTACGAGTTTCAGGAGCAGATCCCTGGCGAGGTCATGCAGGCCATGTGCAACAGCTTTGTCAACAAGCTCTTTCAGGAATTCCCTCTTCATCAGGCAAACCTGCATAAAAGTGTTTTCATAATTCGGATGCGTTGGTTCAACTTCTATGTCTTTGACATTTCCTTCTTCATCCAGTGAGATATATGTTCCAAACTCGTCGCGTTTCATGGTGGGATCCTTTGTATACATCAGCGTAATATCCGCGCCTGTATTTTCATAAAACGCGATCATATCCTTGAAATGAGCATTGTAAATGATGTTGCTGTTGCTGAGTACCACCAGTTCCTGTTTACTTCTGTTGAGGTAATCTGTATTGGAACGGAGTCCATCAAGCACGCCGGGATACAAGCCGACATTTTCACGCGTCAGGAAAGGCGGCAGAATATGAAGCCCGTTCGTTTTTCCGTGAAGATCCCATTCTTTGCCTGAACCAAGATGGTCCATCAGACTGTGATAGTTCTTCTGCATGATAACACCGATGTTCTTCATACCGCCGTTTACCATGCTGGAAACGAGAAAATCGATTACGCGGAAACGACCTGCAACAGGAAGTGCGGCAATAGCCCTGATGATTGTCAATTCGCGAAGCCGGGCATCATTTTCACCGGTATAAATAATCCCCATTACATCCTTCATCTTTTATTATCTTCCTTTCGTACAATTCGTCAGCATTTAAAAAGTATAGGATTCATCAACCTGTGTGCCTGACGGAACTGAAACACCTGCAGGCAGTGTCACTCCCTGTCCGATTACAGCGATATTTCCGCTGTCTTCACCGATGATTGAGCCGGCGCCTACTGTTGCATTTTCAGCCACAATGGAACGGCGTACAATAGCGCCGCGCTTAATGATACTTCCCGGCATCACGACACTGTATTCAATGTCTGCCCCTTCTTCAACAACCACTCCGGCAAACAGAACTGAGTGATTCACTTTGCCATATACTTCACAGCCTTCAGTAATCAGTGTATCCGTGACGACCGCCCCCTCTGAAATATAATGGGGTGGCATGCCCGGATTTTTGGAATAGATGCGCCACTTTTTGTCATGCATGTTCATGGGCATCGGATTGTCTATAAGATCCATATTGGCCTCCCACAGGCTTTCTATGGTACCTACATCTTTCCAGTATCCGTTAAAATCGTAAGCGACAAGAACCTGTTTGTCTCTGAGCATATTGGGTATGATGTTTTTGCCAAAGTCATTGGAGCTGTTCTTGTCAGCTTCATCCTCTGTAAGATAATGGCGAAGTTTTTCCCATGTAAAGATATATACGCCCATGGAAGCTTTATTGCTTTTGGGATTCTGAGGTTTTTCCTCAAATTCAACAATTTTTCCGTCCGGATCTGTATTCATGATTCCGAAACGAGATGCTTCTTCCCAGGGAACTTCACGTACTGCGATTGTTGCATCGGCTCCGTGGGAGATATGATAATCAAGCATCGCATTATAATCCATTTTGTAAATGTGATCGCCGCTCAGTATGAGCACATAATCCGGGTGATACTGCTCAATAAATGCCATATTCTGATAAATGGCATTTGCGGTACCACGATACCATTCTCCGCTTTTTCCTTTCTGATAAGGCGGCAGTACGAAAACACCCCCGTTGGATATATCCAGATCCCAGGGTGCTCCGCTTCCGATGTAAGCATTCAGTTCCAGGGGCTGGTACTGTGTCAGTACACCGACTGTGTCAATGCCGCTGTTGGTGCAGTTGCTCAGAGGGAAATCGATAATTCTGTATTTTCCTCCATACGGAACAGCAGGTTTTGCAACATTTTTTGTCAGTATACCAAGACGGCTGCCCTGACCTCCAGCCAAAAGCATCGCAATGCAGGTCTTCTTTCTTAACACGCTTTACACGCTCCTTCATTATGTGGAATATTGTTATTTCTTAGACCGTGGTTATGATACCCTTCTTGTTTAATTATTTTACATTTTACTGATTATATTCGTCAAGTACTGATTCTTTTTTGTATATATACTGATAATACTGATTGATCATTGGAAAACTTATGATATAATTATTTGCTGATTTTTTTAAAATATTTTTTAATTTTATTGGAATCAGAGAATCATTACACTCGTTGTATGTACGGAAGAGGTGAGAAAACATTGTCCCTTCAGACTGAAATGTCCGGCAGCTCTTCCGGTTCTCTGTCTTTTGATCAGCTTTATGAGCTGTATGCAACAGACGTTCTTCGTGTATCCTATTACTATCTGGGCAATCGTGAAATGGCTGAAGACGTTACTCAGGATGTCTTTGTTAAGCTCATCACCAACAATCCCGTCCTTGAGGAAGGAAGGGAAAAGGCCTGGCTTCTGAAGGTTGCATTGAACCGTTGCAGGGATTTATGGCGCAGCTCCTGGATCAAGAAAGTGGTTTTGGGTCATCCCGGGTTTGAATGTTTTCCCGCGCCGGATGAAATAGGACAGATGGCTGATCAGCAATCTCTTGCCGAAGCAGTCAATCGCCTGAAACCAGAGTTTAAGGAAGTTGTCCTTTTGTTCTACTATCAGGGCTTTAATGTTACAGAAATCGCTGATATGCTTCAGATCGCAGAAGGCACAGTTTCTTCCAGGTTAAGCAGAGCCAGAGACAAGCTACAGAAAGAATTGAAAGGAGATGATCAGCAGTGATTCAACCCGAGGAACTTCGTTCAGCCACAGACAAAGCTTTATATGGCCTGACTGCAGATGAGTCTCTGAAACAAAGAATTCTTCTTAAGGCTTCCCAAACCACTGAAACCCGTCGCGACAGCGTATTTCGTCCAGTCATGAAGCTTTGTGCTGTTGTCGGCGTTTTACTGCTCATGGTTGTAGCTTTGAACAGTGTGCGTCCGCTCTCCCCTTCCACACCCGGCGAAATGAATGTTTTTGCAGCCGGTGGAAAGGATACTGCCGGAACGCCATTTTCCCAGATTGACATCAAAAAAGTGGCCGGCATATCCATTGGCAGCGTTGATTATCAGGATGAAGCGCGGTGTGCTGAAATGATTCGCATGCTGCAGTCCGAATCAAAAGAGACTGATGTGGAAATACCTGACAACGGTGAACGGATTGTCATCCGGATGGAAGACGGAAAAGAATATGCATTCTGCATCAATGAACCTTATGTTTTCAATGATGAGAAATGCTGGACATGCAGCGGATTGTTCACATTGCTGCAGAAATAAATATTTAGTGTTGTTTTTAAACAAACGGCTGTTTCTGAAGATCAGAAACAGCCGTTTTCTTCAAGATACTTCTCAAGTTTTCTCTTTACTCTTTGTAATGCATTGTCTATAGATTTGACATGTCTGCCAAGAGTTTCTGCGATTTCCTGATAGCTCTTACCGTCAAGATACGCAGCCAGAACTTCCTGCTCCAACCCGGATAGAACCTCGTTGATTTTCCTGTGTATATTACCCAGGTTCTCCTGATTGATGATCATTTCTTCCGGATTGCCGCTGTTACCCTCCATGATGATATCAAGAAGAGTTCTGTCGCTTTCTTCATCATATAAAGGCTTATTCAATGATACATAGCTGTTCAGCGGTATATGTTTCTGTCTGGTGGCCGTCTTGATCGCCGTAATAATCTGTCTTGTTATGCATAATTCAGCAAAAGCCCGGAATGAACTGAGTTTTTCCTGTTTATAGTCACGGATTGCTTTATACAACCCTATCATGCCTTCCTGGACGATGTCTTCGTGATCAGCGCCGATCAGAAAATAGCTTCTGGCTTTGGACCTGACAAAATTTTTGTATTTGTTCAGAAGAAATTCTTCCGCCATTGTATCGCCATCATGGCAGAGCTGTACAATCTCTTCATCGGAATATCCGCTGAACCTTTCCCTGAACGGAATAATCTCTTCTCCGTTTTCGATATCCTCAATTCTCTCAGGATGATTGTTCATTCTTCCTTCATTTATATCAGAAGTTTTCGAATTGTTGTATTCCATAAGAGCAACTCCAGTTTATTTTGTGTCTCTCATTATTGTCTGCATTCAAGGACACGATACATCATGATACCGGCAGCTACAGAAGCATTCAGGCTCTCTATTTTCCCTTTCATAGGAAGCGATACGGCATAATCGCATTTTTCTGCAACCAGACGGCTGATACCATCTTCTTCTGCCCCGATAACCAGCGCAACGCCTCCTGTGAAGTCTGTTTTCCTGTAATCATTTCCATTCATCGTTACAGCATAGAGCCAGATATTCTTTTCCTGGAGATATTCAATGGTGCGGGCCAGGTTGCTCACTCTTGCGACTTTTACATATTCAACAGCACCGGCAGAAGACTTGACGGCTGACGGTGTAAGGCCGACACTTCTGTGCTGGGGAATAATGATACCATGTGCACCAGTACACTCAGCTGTCCGGATGATCGCCCCCAGATTATGGGGATCTGTAATTCCATCCAGCAGTATAAGGAATGGATCCTCACCTTTTTCAGCGGCTGCATTCAGAATGTCATCCAGGGAAGAATACTGATAGGCTGATGCAAAAGCGATCAGTCCCTGATGATTGGGAGCAATTGCATCAAGTCTCGATTTTTCAACTACCTGTATCTGTATCTTCTGTTCTTTTGCCTTCTGGACTATTTCCCTCGCCGATCCAGACAGTTCTCCCTTCTGGACGAGCAGTTTTTCCAGATCGTGGTGATTTTTCAATGCTTCCCGAATCGGATTTCTGCCTGTAAGAATATATTCATTATTCTGTTCTGTTCTTTCATTCGAATTCATCCGCGTTTCATGGGTCTTGTATTCGAACTGCTGATAGCTTCGCGGTGCGGTGTTATCTTTATCAGCTGCTCTTTCATGGCTGTATGAATGCTTTTTTTCCGAGACGTTTTTCTGTATGCGTCTTCCGTATGTTTTTACTGCATTCTTTTTGGAATCAAACGCCATTTATGCTTCCTCCTTACGTGACCGGATTAATACTTCCCTGTTTTTGCGGATTTCCGGGGCCATACCGCATGTTTTTTCGCCTTCGGGGCATTTCCCCCTTATACACGCAGGACCGGCATCCATAAATAGTGCTGGTGCAATATCAAAGCATATTTTGAACATTTCTTCAGCCATTCTTCTGATTTCCCACTGTGCTCTGTTGCACATTCTCAATGAGAAGAAATGCCGAAGTTCACGTACATTCATTGTCACAACAAGTCTTGTTTCACAGGCATTCGGAAGCACAAAACGGGCATCTTCATTGGACTTTTCACCTTTTCCAAGCTTTTTCTGCCACTCAACATACCAGGATTCAATCGTATCCATTTGTTTCTGATATTCCTGTACAGCCTCTTCGCCAAGTGCGGCAATACTGTCAGGCATAATAAAACCAAATCCGTTCTCATAGGATACATATCGTTGGCTTTGAACAGAAAAACTGGCGATGCGATGTCTTGTCAGCTGGGCAAGAAGTACTCGGCTGACTCCTTCAACACCAAAGGAAAACGTGACGTGTTCCAGCACAGATTCATGTCCCATTCCCATCAGTTTTTCAATGAAAGCAGATTGATCCTTCTGTGATATTTTTTCTTTCAGATCTTCTATTGTCGATTTTGAGTAACACAATTTCGCACTCAGTGCAATCGTTTCTTCCGGTGAAAGGGTGTGACGGAGAAGGATTACTTTCAGTTTTTTCTGTTCAGCCAATTTCATTCACCTCTTCTATAATAGTCACCAGTTCACTGATCCTGTCATTCTGTCCTGTCAGATACAGGTATCCAAACAATGCTTCAAATCCTGTTGAGGCGGCATATTCATCCGGATCCTGGTTCCGGGGCGCTGAATGCTTTGCGTGAGCATTCCTTCCTCTTCTGACAATTTCTGACTCGGTTTCGTCCAGTTCTTCCTGGATTTTCTGTAAAATCATTGCCTGCGAATGCGCATTTACAAGACTGACACATTCTTTATGCATATGACGTACATTGTATCTTTTCATAATCAGTTTATATCTTACAATCAGTTCCCATACTGAATCTCCGATATAAGCAAGCTGCAGCGCATTCAGCTGCAGTGCTTCATGCTTATCCATTACTTTTCCGAACCGAAGACTCAAATGACTGACCTCCAAGATATATTTAGATTATTATACCATATTCTGTGTTTAGAATAAATATTATCCTCTTCTATAAATTTCATAAAAAAGATACTTGACAGCTTCAGAATAATGTGTATAATAACGTTTGTTGTCCGGGCACCATTAGCTCAGTTGGTAGAGCACCTGACTCTTAATCAGGGTGTCTAGGGTTCGAGTCCCTAATGGTGTACAGAGCTGGAAGCAGAAAGCTTCCAGCTTATTTTTTTTGTTTTTTGCAATAAAGAACAGCGGTCTGCATCTATATGCAGACCGCTTTCAATTTCAGTTGTGATCAGGCCTGAGCGGGTGCACCCACAGGGCAGGTCTCAGCACAAGCACCGCATTCGATGCAGGTGTCAGGATTGATTTCGTATTTGCCGTCACCTTCGCTGATTGCGGATACGGGGCATTCAGCAGCACAAGCGCCGCAGCTGATGCATTCATCAGAAATTTTGTAAGCCATAAAACTAACCTCCTCATATTTGTCCGCGCTGTCATGCGTGAAACTATAGAAAGTATATCATCGAACAAATTGAAAATCAATATATCATTTATCCTGACTGATTGCCTGCATCGCTTTCTGCAAAGCATCCGCCCATGGACTCAGGGTACTTGTTTCCGATGTGTTCTGCCTTTCTTTTTCTGTGTTATGTTCAGCCTTTTCCTGTATATCTTCCTTACTTTGGGGTTCATGGCTGCGTTTGGGGTTTTCCCGTCTTACAGGCTGTCCAAGCAAAGGTTTCCGCGCTTTTCCTTTATTATTTTCTGCGTTGTTATCATTATTACCTGTGCTTTGCAGAGAAACTGTTTCATCATTCTCTGAATCATCTGTCTTCTCCCTCATGCCGTTCTGGTTTTTCTTTCCGGCAAATGCATCAGAAGCCTGCTCATTTCTTTCTTCACCGTTGTTTTTCTTGTTCTGTTCCTGGCTCATATTTCCGTCTGAAGGTTTTGTAATGTTTTCAAGCGGATATTCCTTGATCTCGCTTGTGTCCCCGTTCGTCAGACGTACAAAAACCGTTTCCTTGACAATATTAAGATCTGTTACAGGACCAATTCCATCAGGGGTTATAACCTCCCTGCCGATTTTGGGCATCTTTTTTCTCGTCATTTCATAATGCTCCTGTTCATACTTCAGGCAGCACATGAGACGGCCGCATACACCGCTTATTTTCGTAGGATTCAGTGACAGGTTCTGTTCTTTTGCCATTTTGATGGAAACCGGCTGAAACTGATCAAGGAATGATCCGCAGCAGATCGGTCTTCCACAGGGGCCGAGTCCTCCAAGCATTTTTGCTTCATCCCTGACGCCGATCTGGCGCAGTTCTATTCTCATCTTGAAAACTGAAGCCAGATCCTTGACCAGTGATCTGAAATCCACTCTACCGTTTGCTGTAAAGAAGAAAAGAATTTTACTGTTATCAAAAGCATATTCAACAGATACAAGTTTCATTTCCAGCTTATGCTCTGCTATTTTTTTCTGGCAGATGCCAAAGGCTTCTTTTTCCTTCACACGATTTTCCTGTCCGTGTTTTATATCCTGTTCGTCTGCCAGCCTGATTACTTTCTTAAGTGGGGTATGCCAGTTTTCTTCGTCCACTTCCCTTGTACCCATAACCACTTCGCCCAGATCATTGCCCCGTGCCGTATCAACAATGACATAGTCTCCCGTTTTTACTTCTATATCAGAGGAATCAAAATAGTACATCTTTCCATTTTCCTGAAACTGTACTCCGATTATTCTGCCCATAATTCACATTCTCCTATAAATGTTAAAAGTAGTTGTTCAATAATGGCCTGAAAATTGACGTTGCTCGCATTCTGCTTTCTGGCGCTGGTGATCGAATCTGTCAGGAGTGCGAATCTTTCCAGCGGGGCTGTCTCAGCAAAGCGCTGCCATTCTTTAGAATATTCTTCAGGATAATCTTTCCGGTCACGAAACAGCCGATATTTCAGAAACTGACGGACAGTATCCTCCAGGATATCAAAAAGCTGATCAGACAATCCTTTCCGGTCTTTCCATGTCGTTGATATGTTTAAAACCTCGCTGCGTTTTCTGTTCTCAAAAAACGCTTTGACTATTTCATCCTTCAGTTTCCAGTATGTGTCATCGGAAGAAAGCCTGATAGCGTTTCCGATTGAGCCGCCAGAAACCCTGGCGGTCTTCTCCGCAATTCCCTGTTCTACTCCGGATGAAACAAGGATCGTCTTTATATAATTTTCATCCCAGGGAATAAGTTTGATATTCCGGCACCTGCTTCGCACAGTTGTCAAAATCTGTTCAGGATGACTTGTTGTCATCAGAAAAAATGTATTCCTGGGCGGTTCTTCCAGAATCTTCAGCAAACTGTTCTGAGCCTGAGGCGTCATATTCTCAGCATCGGGAATCATTACAACCCTGTTGCCGCCTCCATAGGCATATCTGCTGCAAAGCCTGATCATTTCACGGATATCTTCTACAGGAATCGTCGCTCTTCCTTTTTGTACATCCGGTGATATGGGATTGTCTTTTTCGATCACTGTTATATCCGGATGTTCTCCGGCAAGCGCCAGCCTGCATCCGTCACATTCTCCGCATGGAATATCTCCTTCGGAGGAGCACATAAGAGATGTCGCAATCAATCCCGCAAGCGAGCGCTTTCCAGCACCCGGCTGTCCGGTAATCAATACAGCATGAACAAGCCGATGCTCTATGATCTGTTTTTTCAGAGCATCTATTTCAGATCCTTGCTGCCGGAAATCGTCAAATGAAAACTTCTGCATCTCTGCTTTAAACTTTCAGGAACTGATCCACAGTCAAAACAAACATCGTTGCACCCCCGACAGTCACTTCAATCGGATAGGACGAATATTCGTTCTGTGAAATGCCGCCCGATACTGACGGAGAAACAGTGGAAATCTGCTTCCTGCTTTTGCATACGGATTCGACAATGCTGACTGCCTCATCAATCCTGTTATCATCCACACCAAGCAGCAATGTAGTGTTTCCTGCTTTCAGGAATCCGCCTGTGGTTGCCAGTTTGGTCACGCCAAATCCCTGCTGCATTAAAACGGACAGAAGCTTTGAGGCGTCTTCATCCTGAACGATAGCGATGATAAGCTTCATAATCTTTCGTCTCCTTCCGCATTTAACTGTAAAATTATACGCTACATCAATATCAAAATCAAGTTTGCTTCTTTTTTATCAAATATTTCGTAAATAACAATGATATTGTCCTCATTCTTTACATCATCCCTGAAAAAGGATAAACTGATGAATCGGGAGGAATCGGAATGAATCAATTATATCATTGCTATGCCAGTGCTGCTTTCGGTATGGAGGGCCTTGTTTCAAAGGAATTGAAAAGCCTCGGGCTTCACGACGTTGAAGCCGGAAACGGTTTCGTCCTTTTTTCAGCATCCGGAGACGAGCTGTTCCTTGCCAATATGGAGGTGCATTTCAGCGACAGGTTGTATATTATCCTGGCTTCGGGAGAATGTAAAAGCTTTGAAAGCCTGTTCCAGCTTGTTTCTTCCGTCCGATGGTCTGATTTCTTCTCCAGGGACAGTTTTATTGACATATCCTGCAAATGTTCCAGAAGTCAGTTAATGAGTCAGCGGGACTGTCAGTCCATTACCAAAAAAGCTATTATTGAAAATGTTAAAAAAGCGACCGGACAAACATCTTTCCCTGAATCTGGGTCTGCCCTGTCTGTCCAGGTCTCTGTAAGAAATAATCTGGTCAGGATCCTCCTGAATACCTCGGGTGATGCGCTCTCCCGCCGTGGATATCGAACCTGGAACGGAGAAGCTCCGCTTCGTGAAACACTGGCAGCTGCTCTTGTAGAACTGAGCGGATGGAGGCCAGGTCAGCCCCTGTATGATCCCTGCTGCGGGACAGGTACCATACTGATAGAATCTGCCCTTAAATCCGGAAGAATCGCTCCCGGGATCAACAGACAATTTGCCATGGAAAAGTACAAATGTTTCCGGGAACTCAGCTTCTCAGCGCTCCGCGCTTCCCTGAAAGAAAGAGAAACCCGAGACAGCATTTCCGGTATCAGCGGTTCAGATATCGATCCTGAAGCGCTTGAACTTGCAAAAAGGCATATTATTCAGGCTGGTCTTGAAATCAACGCAATCGGTCTACATAACCTTCCCCTTCAGGAATTGAGTCTTAATACGGAAAACGGAGTTTTTATCTGTAATCCGCCATATGGAGAAAGACTCAGTGACCAGGCCGGATGCCGCAAACTCTATCACGATCTTTTCCTGCTTAAAAAGCGTCATCCCTCCTGGAAGCTCTGTGCAATTTCTTCAGACCCTGCGTTTGAAAGGAGCTTTGGCAAAAAAGCTGACAGGAAACGACGTTTATATAACGGCCGTCTTGAATGTGTATATTATATCTATGACTGACCATTCGTACGGATAAATGTTCTGCCAATGGATTCATCAGTTGAGTCGTTCCGGACATGTCTTATAAACAGGTCAATATCTTTTTGCGTATCTGCAATTACCGGACAATATGTATTCATATCCGCTTTCTGATTGCCATAAGGGTAAACAGGAACGATTGTAATTGCAGTGCCTTTGTCTTCTGACGAGAAATCAAACTGAACTCTTACCAGCATGGAATAGAATGCTTTAGGCTTTCTCGACGTGCTCCCGTCCATTATCGTTCCTGCATTATATATAACCGGTACGCCCCTGATGTAGTCAATTCCCTGCGACTGTCCGTATTGATTAAAAATCACAAAATCAGCTCCGGCAAGCACGCATCTGTTTGCTATAGCTTCCTGAACAATAGAATGATTCTGTTCTTTATCTTCTTTCCTGCTGACAGTAAAAATGATTTTTTCGCATTGCATCTCTTTCAGCCGCCTGATTCGTTCGCTGATAATGTTCACATCAGCAAGATATTCACTTTCACTGCATCCGGCAAACCCAATAAGACGCTCCTTCAACCTGATTGCGACAGGCTCAGATCGTTCCATAACTTCTGTGCAGCCTGCCGCTTCTTTTCTTGTGTTCCTGAAAAGTTCCTCTCTTTGATATAAAAGATCATCCGTAAGCGTAAGCATCTCAATGGACGCGTTTGGGAATAATTCACTCATGCCTTTGGGCGCGTATTCAACATTTTTCATTTCCGTTGTGATTTCCGTATTTCCTTCAAGGATGCCACCCAGATCTGCACATGTCAGATCATCTTCTGACAGCAATGACTTCAGGGCCGAAAAAGGTTCCTGATATCCATCATTTGCTGTAAACGATACGAAACTTTCTTTTCTTGCATTGATATTTCTGTTTCCGCCCGGAACAAGTTTTCCGCAAAAAGTGATTGTAACCTTGTCATCCGTTAAGGTTCTCTGTTCACCTTCCGAATCAATCATCTTTAGCTGCAGTTCACTGCTGTTATCCTGTTTAAGCATGTTATTGGCTGCTTTTCTTTCCACCGGATCGTCCAGGATAATGACACGTGTATGATATGGAAGATGAGTAAACAGCCAGTATGCATTCAGGCCTCCCTCTCCCGGATCAGGTTGTATGCGTATACAGGCATGTGAAGCCTTAGCTCCCAGATAGCCGCGTCCCAGAGTAAAATCCTTTTTATTTTTACCCCAGTCATAAGGCGTCTGATGAAGAAGATTGCCCCCATCATACTGAATAACATAATCATATTTCTTGCCGTTTGTTGAGAAGTTCACCCTGTGATATCCTGTCAGGAAACAGCCTGCAGAAGTTTCCTGATACAGACTGTTCCTTTCCGCCCTCCCTGTGGATACATAGAGTGTATCGATGATTTTCCCCTTGCGAAATACGCTCATGGTTTGTTTTTGTTTGTCCACAAGTATTCCGTATTCTTCAGCAGGATTTTCTGTTTTAAGTTTCTGAAGAGGAACCCAGCCCTCTATATATTCTCCTTCTTCATGATTCCATGCACCGATGAGCGCCCATGTGCCGTCGATCTCAAGCACCTTTACACCCTGCGTCTGTCCATGAAGCGTGCCGAGCGATCTGCTTTTAGTATCCTGCTTTTCATAAACATCCTGATGTTTGAAGAAATCAATATCAATGACAACAGACGGTTTCATCATCATAGTCCAGATTTCTTCATCGGACATATCACGGTCCGGCATGATTTCACCGGTTACCGTAATGGATGTGTTTTCAGGTCTTTTCTCGGAAACAGCCAGTGAATACTCATAGATTTCTTCCGGTTTGGATGCCTCATACAGTCTCAGCGTATATTGTCCCGGAGCAGGTTTCTTTGCTTTGGAAATGTCGCTGAAATCTTTTCTGTTGATTCTGCCTCCTGTTGTAGAAAGCTTATAACTGTATGATGCTTCTTCCTGACCTTCACCTGTCATTGTCAGCATGACAGTACCGTCCTTAACCGTTCTGTATTCCACAAACCAGGTTTCCGGCGAATCCAGATATATGGTTTTCGATGAAGGTAATGCGTACTGCAGGCATTGTCCCGGATACTCCACAGGGGACAGAAATGAAGTTGTATGTATCTGTCCTGAATCTGTTTGAAATTCTGCGGTAATGGTATAGGTTTTATCATAGAGTTTTTCTTTATTGTAAGCGCATCCGTCCCATTCTACCGTTGTTTCGCCGGCATTGACCCGTTTTTCCAGTTCCCTGTATACACAAACATCGTCATGGATCCGTATTTTGAGGTACCCGTCTTCCTCTGCATTTACGCGAAAAACATTGTTTTCATATGAATGGATATTCCCTACACGTTTTATTTCAAATACGTTTCCGGAGCTTGCATCATTCCATATGCCGCATATTAGAATCACAGCACAGACAAATGCGGGATAAAGTTTTTTACTCAGTCTGAAATGCATTATACTGCTCCTTTCATCAAACAAAGATATTCTACTTCTTATTTCTGTCAGCCGCAAGTTTTTCCATATATCTTGACAAAGCGATAACACAGCTTTATAATTTCGATGTTTGTTCGCGGTCGTGGCGGAATCGGCATACGCGCACGTTTGAGGGGCGTGTCCGGCAACGGGTACGGGTTCAAGTCCCGTCGACCGCACACACAGATCCTGACGCCTGTCAGGATCTTTTCTTATTACAAAAATACCGGTCTTCTTGACCGGTATTTTCTCAGTGGAGATGAGGGGAGTTGAACCCCTGTCCGAAAGCACTTCAGAAAGACTTTCTCCGAGCGCATTCCGTGGTTGGAATTCCTCAGAATGACGTCCGCGGAAAAACGTCATTCAGAGTAGCTTCATTATTGCGGATACCGCTGCAAAGCTTAAGCGGTACTCGTTCCCTGCATTAATGACGCCGGTTGTCTGATCTGCAGGCGGTCAGAGCCGACGCGCGGCATTAAGCCGCGAAAGCGTAATTGCTATTGTCAGTTATTGTTTTTCCCCGTTGATACGCAGTACAGGGGCTGCGGCTCGCTTATCCTTCCTCTGTTACCCCCGTCGAAACCGGATCATCCCCGGATGCAGCGGTATTCAATAGCAATTATTTCTGTCTTTGTCGTAATGCGCGCTGTATTTCCCTTTCGGAATCTTTTTTGGCCATGCTGTCACGCTTGTCATGAAGCTGCTTGCCTTTGCATAATCCGAGGAGAACCTTAACCCTCCCGTTCAGGAGATACATTTCAAGAGGAATCAGCGTGTATCCCTGTCGTATGACCTGTCCCTCAAGTTTACGGATTTCACCTCGATGAAGAAGCAGTTTCCTGGATCTCATCGGATCCTTATTGAAAATATTGCCCTGTTCATATGGACTGATGTGCATTCCTTCAACCCATATTTCACCTTTTCGGATCTGTGCCCAGCTTTCCTTGAGGTTGATTCTGCCCTGCCGGATGCTTTTAACCTCAGTTCCGAAAAGAGCTATGCCGCATTCAATCTTCTCCTCAACAAAATAATCATGAAAAGCTTTGCGGTTCTGTGCAATCGTTTTGATTCCCTGCTGGTGCGGCATTACATTCTCCTCCCTTGAAAAAGTATAACACGTACGTATTCCCTTTTCAATCGTGTATTTGTTTGATATAATCACGCAATGGGAGGGATGGATATGAAAGACCTGCATGAAATCGCAGCAAGTGCGAGAAACGCTTTTTATCAGATATCCGTATCATCAGCGGATCAGAGGAACACTGTGCTTTCAGCACTTGCCCGTTTACTTACACAGAATAAAGAGGCAGTTTTTGCTGCCAACAAGGCCGACCTTGACGCTGCGGCAGCGGAAGATCTTGCTGCTCCGCTTCTTCATCGACTGACCTTTGGTGAAGAAAAACTCGATCAGGTTGTTCGGGGCCTTCATGCGCTTGCAGATCTTCCGGATCCTCTGAACAAAACGCTTTCAGCCACTGAAATAACTGAAGGCCTTAAGCTTTACCGCGTATCCTCTCCGATCGGTGTTATCGGAGTCATATTCGAAAGCCGGCCTGATGCACTGATCCAGATTTCATCCCTTTGTATCAAAAGCGGAAACGCTGTCCTTTTGAAAGGCGGCCGTGAAGCCCTGCATACCAATCAGGTCTTATGTGATCTTGTCTGCCAGGCACTGGAAGACTCCGGTTTTTCCGCATCCACCGTGCAGCTTCTCGAAACACGCGAAGACGTTGCTCAGATGCTGAAGGAAGATACGCTGATTGATCTGATCATTCCGCGCGGCAGCAACAGTTTTGTTCGGTACATTATGGACAACAGCCGTATTCCGGTGCTCGGCCATTCCGACGGTATATGTCACGTTTATGTTGACAGTGATGCTGATCCTGAAACTGCATGCCGGATCGTTACCGACAGCAAAACACAATATGTATCTGTCTGCAATGCTCTTGAAACCCTTCTGGTTCATCAAGATATTGCGCCGGTTTTCCTTCCCGAACTGTATCGCAGCCTCACAGAAAAAAAAGTGGAAATTCGCGGAGATGAACAGACAGCCAAAATTATCCCCTGCGTTCCCGCCAGCGAAAAAGACTGGTCAACTGAATACCTTGATTATATCCTTTCCGTTAAAATTGTTTCATCCCTGAACGAGGCCATAGAACATATCAATCGTTATGGCTCTCATCATACAGACTGTATTGTCACCAACAATTCCGAAAATGCGTCTGTCTTTATGAATACCGTTGACAGTGCCGGTGTCTACTGGAATGTTTCCACTCGTTTCGCTGATGGCTTTGTTTATGGACTGGGTGCTGAGGTGGGTATTGCCACCGGCAAGCTCCATGCCCGCGGCCCCATGGGTCTTGAAGGACTAACAACTTATAAATATAAACTGATCGGTTCAGGACAGACCATGGAAGAAATGAAATCCGGCAAAAGGCAGTATACACATATTCCCCTTCAGGAAAATTGTCCCCTCTGATCATTGAAAGGCAGGCTTATTATGCGACTTCAGAAATATCTTGCGTCCTGCGGTGTTGCATCAAGGCGGAATGCGGAGCAGATGATTCTTGACGGACGTGTTTCTGTAAACGGTGAAATTGTCAATGTGCTTGGAACACAGGTAGACGAACAGTCTGATACGGTTCAGGTGGACGGATGTATTGTCAGGCCGGAAGCTGAAAAGCACTACCTGGCATACAACAAACCCGTCGGTGAAGTAACTACCGTTTCCGATCCTGAAGGCCGGGCTACGGTAATGGACCGTTTCCGCGATTATCCTGTACGCCTTTTCCCAGTCGGCAGGCTGGATTATGACAGTGAAGGGCTTTTGTTGCTGACTAATGACGGTGATTTGATGAACAGGCTGCTTCACCCCAGTTTTGAAATACAGAAGGCTTATCTTACCAAGGTATCCAACAATGTATCTGATCAGGAAATCAGGATGCTTCGAAAAGGTGTCATCATTGACGGTAAACTGACCTCCCCTGCTGAAGTCCGATTAATCCGGCATGATACATTCTCCACCGATCTTCTGATAACCATCCATGAGGGACGCAACCGTCAGGTCCGTAAAATGTTTGAGGCGATAGGCCATCAGGTTGTTCGCCTGAAAAGAGTGCGTTTCGGTCCTGTTCAACTTGGAGATCTTCCCTCCGGAATGTGGCGCAAACTGACAGCTGAAGAAATAAAAAAACTCAGACCTTGACAAAACTCAAAATGACGCTATAATTTATCGACGTGAGCATTCGCTGACGCGGAGAGTTGGCTGAGTGGTCTAAGGCGCACGACTGGAAATCGTGTGTGGGGTGATACCTCACCCAGGGTTCAAATCCCTGACTCTCCGCCAAACAGTGCAGATTGATATCTGCACTGTTTTTTTGCCGAAATTCTGTTCAGACTGCTGCGGTTCAAAAAAGCTTTTCATGCTGAAGGAAAAATGGTAGAATAAAATGATTTTTATGAGGAGGATCGGTCATGAGAATCATCGTTATCGGCGCTGGTAAAGTGGGTTATACGCTGGCCGAACACCTGATCGCCGAAGAGCATGACGTCATTATCATCGATAAAGATGATGAAGTAATAGAAAGATGCAGCGGTTCACTGGATGCGCTTTGTATCAGAGGTAACGGCGCCAATGCAAAAGTTCTGCTTGAGGCGGGCGTTGATAAGGCAAATATTGTGATTGCTTCCACCGAAAGTGATGAAAGCAATATGCTTGCCTGCCTGATTTCAAAGCGTCTTGGTGCAAATTATACCATTGCAAGAATCCGCGATCCTGAATTCAATGAAAGTCAGATGCTTCTTCAGAATGAACTGGGTATCGATGTTGCAATTAATCCCGAACGTGCAACAGCTCTTGAAATCAGCCGGCTTCTTCGTTATCCCTTTGCCGGCAGCATAGAATCTTTTGCCAAAGGGCTTGTGGAAATGGTCGAATTCCGTGCACAGGAAGAGGATTGTTTTATTGGTATTCCGATGAAGGATCTGGCCGGTAAGATTCCCCGGCTTCCACGTATCCTTTATGCAATGGTTGAAAGAAACAATAAGGTCATGATTCCCGGAGGCGATTTCAAGATTATGCCCGGGGACAAAGTGTTTGTTTCCGGAGATATGATGACCATTACTGAATATTTTCGTTTTCTCGGCAGGAACAAGCATAAGGTACGCAGTGTGATGCTTCTCGGCGGAGGAAGGATTTCCTATTATCTGTCAAGGCTGATTGTGCCAATGGGGATTCACGTTACACTGTTTGAAATCAATCCTGTCAAAGCTCGTTCTCTCAGCGAGCAGCTTCCCAAGGTTGATGTCATTGTCGGCGATGGCACGGATCAGGATCTTCTGGAAGAACAGGGCCTGTCCCAGATGGACGCCTTTGTTTCACTCAGCAACCGCGATGAGGAAAACCTGATTACAGGTATGCATGCTGCACGTTCCGGTGTCCCGAAAGTCATTGCAAAGAACAGTCGCCTTGCTTACCAGGAAATATTGAACGATCTTGGTCTGGATTCCGTTATAAGCCCTCAATTCATTACAAGTTCCACTATTTTGCGATATGTGCGTGCACGTGAAAACAGCAACGGAACCAAAATTGAAAGGCTGTACCGACTTGTTGGCGGAAAAGCCGAGGCAATTGAATTTATTGCAAGAAAAGGTGACTCGTATATCGGTATCCCTCTAAAAAAGCTTACCATGAAAACTGGTTCTCTTGTCTCCATTATTGTACACCAGGGAAAAATTATCGTGCCCTTTGGTAATGATCATATTGAAGAAAATGATCATGTGGTCATCATTTCAGTTGAATCCGGTATTTCGGATCTGAATGAGGTGCTCTACAAATGAACCGTAAACTGATCATTAGAATGCTGGGAGCATTGCTTCTGATTGAAGCTGCAGCCATGCTTCCCTCCCTTATTGTTGCTTTTGTTTACGGCGAAGGCGACGCCTCCTCCTTTATATACAGTATACTGATCATCCTGCTGACTGGCTGTGCAATGAGTTTTATTCCAGGAAAGGACCAGAATTCCCATTTACGTCTGAAAGAAGGATATATTATAACTGCCCTGGGATGGATCCTGCTGGGTGTTTTTGGTTCTGTTCCTTTTATGCTGTCCGGTACACTGCCACGTTTTGAAGAAGCATTTTTCGAAACAGTATCAGGATTGACTACCACTGGTGCCAGCGTTTTCACACAGTACACTTTTGACCACGCTTGCCGCGGAATACTGTTCTGGCGCGCAACAACTCACTGGATCGGCGGAATGGGTGTACTTGTGCTGACACTGGCCCTTCTGCCTAAACTGACCGGTCGTACTGCTCATCTTGTCAAAGCGGAAAGTCCCGGTCCCTCACTGAGCAAACTTGTCCCTAAAACGGGCGCCACAGCTAAAATTCTGTATAAGATTTATATCCTGCTGTCTCTGATTGAATTCATCACACTTCTTTTATGCGGGCTTTCTCCTTATGATTCAGCAGTACACACAATGGCTACAGCCGGAACCGGCGGATTCAGCAGATATGGTGACAGTATCGCACATTACAACAGTGTTCCGGTTGAAATCACCATCACGATATTCATGTTTATGTTTGGCGTGAATTTTGCACTTTACTACAAATTTCTGATCGGTGAAAAGCTCAAAGCTTTTCTGCATGATGAGGAATTTCGCTGGTATTTTACTTTTGCTGTTGTCTTCATCATTCTGATAACCTTGCTGAATCTGGATTTTTATAAAGGGGATTTCCTGACTTCCCTGCGTTATGGTTCCTTCCAGATCAGTTCTATCATGTCCACAACAGGATTCGTAACCTTTGACTTTAATCAGTGGCCTGCGGCATCCCATATCATTATTGTTATCGCGATGTTGATCGGATCCTGTGCCGGTTCAACAGCCGGCGGAATCAAAGTCATCAGAATCATCGTTCTGAGCAAGCTTTCGCGCAGGAACATCCGTGCCACAGGCCAGCCCAAGAAAATGGATGTGATTCGCATCGACGGTAAATCCGTTGATGAACACATGCTGTCTCAAATTGCTCAATTTGCCTTTATGTATGTTGTCCTTATCCTTGTTGGCGGTTTTATCATGTCTCTGGGCAGCAACTATGATATTACAACAAACCTGTCTGCATCTCTTACCTGCGTCAGCAATGTAGGTCCCGGTCTCGGTGCTGTCGGTCCTGTTGAAAACTATGCTGGTTACGGTATCCTTGCCAAACTGACTGCATCTTTTCTGATGCTCTTTGGCAGGCTGGAACTGCTTCCCCTCTTCATTCTTTTCACTCGTTCTGCATGGCATAAATATTAATGTTTATCACACACAGCTTCCTTTGTTCATATTCCTGTTTATCTCCGGAAGACATACATATACGGAGACCGATTCTGTATCTGTGAGGACAGTTCAATGAAATCAGAAATCATTATAGTTTCTATCGGACAGGGCGATCCTGATTTACTGAACGCAAAAACGATCCGCACACTTCGCGAATCAAATCATCTTCTCCTGAGGACCGGCAGACATCCGATTGCCGTCTGGCTTGATTCCAACAATATTGCCTATCAGACTCTTGATCATTTTTATGAAGATGCTGATGATTTTGATCAGTTAAACCGCCTGATAGCAGATTATATCTTTAACGAAGCCTCTGAAAACACAGTGGTATATGCTGTTCCGGACAGTCTGATGGACAGCACTGTCAAAGCGCTTTTCCGGACAAAGCCTGATCATATTCATATATCTGTAATACCGGGTGTCGGTTCCTTTGATCTTCACCTTTCATCTTCACTTCCTTATCTTGATGATTCTTCCGTCCAGGTTGTATCTGCCTATGACCTGCTGTCTTCTTTCTCCTATGATCCGGGGAATACTGTATTGATAACAGAACTGGATAACGTGATCCTGGCCGGACAGATCAAAATAGCACTGTGTAACCTGCTTGAAGATGAACATACGGTTTATCTTCTCATGGAAAACCGTGATCCGTTATCTCTGCCGCTGTACATGCTGGATCGTCAGCATCATTACAATCATTTTACTGCTTTGCTGATACCCGGATCCGATTACATGCATCGAGAAAAATATGTTCTGCGCGACCTGACAGATATTATGAATCGTTTACGCTCCCCGGAAGGATGTCCCTGGGACCAGCAGCAGACTCATCATTCGCTTCGTCCTTTCCTGATAGAAGAAGCATGGGAGTGTGTTGCTTCCATTGATGAAGATGATTACAGTCATCTTGGTGAAGAACTTGGGGATCTCCTTTTCCAGATCATTTTCCATGCATCCATCGGGCATGATTATGACGAATTTAATTTACATGATGTTATCTCCTCCATTTGTGCCAAAATGATCCGCAGGCATCCGCATGTTTTTTCAGATGCGGATCTTCAGGATACAGCAAGCATCTCTGCTGCCTGGGAGCAGATCAAGCAGTCTGAAACAGGGCATCATACTCTTTCACAAAGTCTCGATGACGTATCCGGTTCCCTTCCTGCTCTGAAATATGCGTCCAAAATTCTCAAAAAAGCCTTCCAGAATGGAAAAATATCCTGTTCCGCCTCTGATATCATCTCAGAAATCAGGATAATTCTGGACAGTATCTGTAGTGATTCCAAGTCTGAAAACCAGACCGGTTTATATGGAAAACTGCTTTTCCTGTGCTGCTTTCTTTGTTATCAATCCGGTATTGACAGTGAACTGATTCTCCATCGGACAATGGATCGTCTGAAGCACCGTCTGAGCGATGCGGAAGCCCTTGCAACAAAGGACGGAAAATCCTTTGAAAGCTTGACTTTCAGTGAACTATGTGTATACTTAAAGCATGTTGAAGGCGAAATTGAATAATTCCGGTCTTTGGCATATTCATATTTTTTTATGCAACCTGCATAAAGACAAGGAGGAGATTACCTGTGAACAAGAGTGAACTGATCAATGCGCTGGCCGAAAAAACATCATTCTCCAAGAAAGATGCCGAAAAAGCTCTGAATGCTTTCGTTGAAACAATCAACGGCGCTCTGGCTAAGGGCGAGAAAGTTCAGCTGATTGGCTTCGGAACCTTCGACGTGAAAAAACGTCCTGCCCGTACCGCCCGTAATCCGCGTACCGGTGCCGAAATCAAAATTGCCGCATCCAAAGCGCCTTCTTTCAAAGCAGGCAAGGCTCTGAAGGACAAGGTTAACGCAAAGAAAAAGGCCAAGAAATAATGATTCGTTTCTGCCCGCAGGAACATTGTTTCCTGCGGGCTTTGTTTTGTGAGGTTATATGAGAATTGACAAATATCTTAAAGTGTCCCGTATTATAAAGCGCCGTACAGTTGCAAGCGATGCCTGCAGCGGAGGACGTGTTTTTATCAATCAGAAGATTGCCAAACCTTCTTCAGATGTGAAACCGGGTGATATAATCAGTATCCGTTTCGGAGAACATACAGGCCTTTATGAAATCCTTTCTGTACTTGATACAGTCAGTAAAGATCACGCATGTGAAATGTATAAAGTGCTGGATGAGGATACCTTCCTGTCATTGGAGCGTAATAAGTCATGAAAAAACATGTTATGCTGCTCGCCGGCGGAAAAGGCACAAGGATGAATGCTTCCGTGAATAAGATTCTTCTTGATCTTTGCGGCAAACCGGTTGTTCAAAGAAGCGCGGAAGCTTTTTCGTCCATAGCTGATGATATGATCATCGTATGCCGTGAAGCCGATAAGCCTGTTATAGAAAATATACTTAATTGTTCTTCTCTTCCCTTTCCTGTTTTGTTCACTTCCGGCGGCAAAACACGTCAGGAATCTGTTTTAAATGGTCTGCGTGTGCTTTCTGCCGAGAATGACGATGTTATTCTGATTCATGACGCTGCCAGATGTCTGGTCGATCCAGGCCTTATCAACCGGATTATTGAATCCGTACTGGCTTGCGGAACAGGCATCCCGGGCATTCCGGCAACAAGTACTTTCAAGATTTGCAACGATGAACATTTTGTCACACATACGCCTGACCGCTCCTCCCTTTACGAAATACAGACTCCACAGGGTTTTACTGCAGGAATGTTTATTCCGGCCGCATTGAAGGCCGCTGAAGACGGTTTTGATTGCACTGACGATGCAGGGATTCTGGAGCATTACAATATACCGGTTCATGTCGTTCCGGGATCGTCACAGAATATTAAACTCACTGAGCCTGAAGACTTGTCCAGGGCTTCTTCGATTCTGAAAGGAGACGCAGCAGGTATGCGTATTGGTATGGGATATGATGTACATCGTCTGACCGACGGCAGGAAACTCATCCTGTGCGGTGTGGATATCCCCTACTCACAGGGTCTTCTCGGTCACAGCGACGCGGATGTTGCCCTTCATGCGCTTATGGATGCAATGCTTGGTGCCTGTGCACTCGGTGATATCGGAAAGCATTTCCCTGATACAAGTGATCAGTATAAAGACATTTCATCTGTTTTTCTTCTGAAAGAAACAAACCGGATTATCGGAGAAGCCGGATACAGTGTATCCAATACAGATATCACGATCGTCGCGCAGAAACCCAAACTTCTTCCTTTTATTCCTCAAATGGCTGAAGTTGTAGCAAATACATTGAATATTCCTCTCAGTGATGTCAACATCAAGGCAACCACTACGGAAAAGCTTGGATTCGAAGGCCGTATGGAAGGAATTTCAGCTTATGCGGTATGTACGGTTGTAGGCAGATAATGAGATTACTGATTAAATAACATCTGATATATTATTTTCTGGCCGGAAACAGGAAGCATTGGGACGGCCTCTGCGAGGAAAAGACTCAAACCAGACATAAATGCAATGCTGTATTCATTGCTGTCTGCTTCATGATATGCATCCGGCTCCTTCACTGTATCAGAAGTGATTCCCGGTGTCTGTGTATCCCTTGATGCGGTTATGATTATGTTTTCACTTTCACTGTCCTGAATAAAAATACTGATATTCACCTGATCGAACGTGACGCCGCCTGTTACCGACAGTATTTTTTCTTCTTTTTTGTTTTCGCAGTCATAGGATATACTGCGTTGCTGACCGCTCTCTGTAAGTGTAAAATGCTCACAGATCAGAAAATCATCCTGGGATACGTTTTCATAAAAAGAACCTTTGTCACAGTATAGCTTTGTCGAAAGGACACATTTACTGCGATCGTACTGTGCATATATATCCCGGAAAAAGTACAGATTGTTTTCCTTTTGCGTAATCAGGACCCTTTTTTCGTTCTCAACGGTATTATCAACGGACAGCGTCAGGATTACCTGATCCTGTTTCATCAGATCAAATATAATATATCTGTCGCTGTCATAGCTTTTCATTCTGACAAGCGGATTATAAGCTGCTGACAGGCGTTCAGCCCCGCAGATAAAGCATTCCAGAAGCATGTCGCAGTATTCTGTATTGCTTTGTTTTTTATTTTCGTACTCAACACTGGGAAGATATTGATTTTTCATAAATTGCGTTATATCCGAAAGCATATACTCCGTTACGCATACACTTGTAGCTTTCCCGAAAAGCGGGCCGGTATAGATGCCTTCTGATCGTTCCGTATAACGTGTTTCCAGCCAGTCCCGGTATATCCCGTGCAGGCGGGCTGTTAACAAAGCAATCGATTCAGGTGTGATATCAAATATCATGTTGACAATACTGTAAGCATTCTGAAGTTCATCAGAGTCCCTGATAACATAGTCAGATGTCAGCGAAGATGTCATCGCAATGGTTCTATCATTATCCCTGAAAAGATCAAACAGAACTGTTTTGTTGTTTTTTCCGGAAACAACCGTTCCCTGTATTCCGATATGCGTTTCGCTGATTGCTGTGGAGCAAACACAGTTTATCAAGATGATCAGAATACAGATTATCCTTTTCATGAACTTCCCCTACTGTATAATATCGGTCGTTACTCCGCTTCTTCTTCAACTTCCAGCGGAGCTGTTTCTGCTGACGCAGGCTCATTCGTTTCATTCTGCGGAACTTCTTCAGATACGCCGGTTGCGATTTCTTCCTGTTCCGGTTCCTCAGCTGTAATATGACTGATCATGGACGCTGCGTTGCTGACCCAGTCTGTGAGATAAGGGATAATTTCCTTATCCTTGTCTGTTCCTACCCGAATCGGATCCTGAATATCAAACGGTACGAACACCCAGGGAACCGCTGTCTTAAATTTACCCGTTAACTCCAGGCTGGATTGTCCCTGCCTGATACGGACTTTCATTTCAAGCGTTGTAGCCACATTCTGTGCATATTTACTGGAATAATGGAGATTGATATCAGCGTTCACAGGATCAAACTCCGGAACACTCTCCGGATCTATATCTTCAGGAAGATAAGTCAGGTCTTTTTCAACAGAGATATCATACTGATCTTCCTCATGATTCTTTTCGTCGTCACCTTCTCCTTTTTTATATACAGAATTGGTTTTCTTTATGTCCATTCTGAGCGAGAAGTTTTCATCTTTTCCGTGCTCAGAAGATTCTGTATATACTTTAGCCAGCCAGATACTCTTTTCAAAGGAAGTATCCTTTGCCTGTTTCTGTTCGGGTGTTCCGTAAACAATCGTTTCTTTTTGGTTTTGCAGGATATATACGTTCAGACCGGAAATCGACTCAATCCGAAGCGTATCATATCCTGTCGATTTCTCATCAAGAGGCAGCTCAATGCCAAAGTTGAGTACTTCTCCCATTGCAGAAACCCGTTTGTTCATCGTCAGCTTTTTATTCATGTCAAAGGAATTCAGTGCTTCCCTGTAATAATACACCAGATTCTGGTTAACATAGAGCGCCTTTTCTTCCGGTGTCATCACAGTATCCAGAAGCGCATTCATATCAGGATCTGCTGCAAATTCAGCAAATAATGCTACGATCTGATTGTTAACTTCCTCCATGGGGATTTCATAGGAAAAATCAAGCGCTGATGAACCGTTATCCAGCTTCACGGTCTCAGCTTCCACTGCAAATCCTGCCAGCCACATTTCAAGTTCATTCTGATAACGTGTGAATACCGGATCCCACTGTTCTTTCTGATCCTCTTCGGAAACAGACAGAATATTGGTAATAAAGGATGCAGGTGACAAATTTTCTCCGCCGGAAGGGATAAACTGTTCAATATACTCGCTCTTTACAGGAAACTCGAGGATTTTACCCTGAACCATATCACTTCTGAAATAGTAGATGCCGTCTTTCCTGTACAGCTCAGACAGTGCTTTCTGCTGATCCTGTTCGTCGGACTGGAAAACATAATAATGTAAATCCTTTCCTGACAAAATCCCCCGAATATTATACTCAGCGTCTGAAATGGTCTTCAGGAACCTTGTATCAATCACATCTTTCAGAAAAGGAATATTGAACATTTCTCCTTCTGAGGAAATGGAAAACGTACCCTTCAGTCCGCTGCCGATCGCAAGCTGGTTATACATTTTCTCCGGAAGAGTATATTCCGCAGCATGACACGTACATACCACGAGTAAAAGAATCAGAGCCAATAATGCGGAAAGCTTTTTTTTCATGATCAGTTCTCCCTATATCAATGATTCGTCAGTAATTTCCAGATTTCATCAGGTATATCCTTACGAAGGAATTCCGTGTCTTCATCAGGCAGTGTCAGCATTTTTTTTATCAGGGCACGGATCGCTTCTTCCGGAATGTCTTCGTTACCCGTGATTGTTATGATCTGCGAACCGGTCTGTTCTTTCTTTTGTGTATCTGGTTGAATTGATTCGCCGATACTGAAACCTGACATAACACTGCTTGTTACTATTTTACCTGTTTTATTTGTAATTTCAAGTGTTCCGGTGTATTCAGCCTCTTTTTCTTTACCCAGGACTTCTGTGATAATGATGGAGTGCTCAGGGATACTGCTCCCCTTAACATTATAAGAGATTTTTCCTGTACTGTTCGTACCTTCGGAAGTCAGATCTCCTGTATACCTGATCTTTGTTCTGTCCTTTTCCTTCTTCTGATCCAGCTGATAATCCCATTTCAGCTTCCTGTTTTCCGGTTCGGAAAAATCCAGCTCGCGATCATATGAAATATTGTCTCTGTTGTATCCTTTTACTGCGGGTGTCTTGATCGTCAGGCTGTCTTTAACATGATCTTCAGATCGAAGACATTTCCATACCAGGGAAATTCTTCTCATTTCATCTTCTGACATACCTACTGTTCCGTCATAGTTGACCTTGAGCACATTGTTATTTTGGTCAAATAACAAAACAATTTTCTGAGAACCTGCAAATTTGAGTTTTTTGAGATCATCCTGCGTTGATTGGTTTTCACACAGATCAGCCAGCGCATCGGGAAAATGTTCGCTGACATAATCAGAAGAAAACTGTATTGTCACCTTGCTCGCTGACTTACCAAATCCGGAAAAATTGAGCGTTGCAGATGTTCTTCCAGCAAATTCAGGAAATGAATCAGCGGCTTTGCAGAATACAGGATACAGTTCATCCATCAGATGATTCAGCCTGAAATACTGTTCATCCAGAAAAGAGATGAATTCATCTTTGTCCGCGTTTTCTTCGTCAGTTTGTATCTGTTCCCGGTTCATCGTTTCTGCCTGTGTATCCGTAATGGATATAATAGGTTCCTGATCAATGTATAACACAGTTTCCGTTCTGTCCTGAGCCGAGCTGACAGCCACTGAAACATGGCTGAGCAGCCGGTTCAGACTGTCAAGCCTTTCCTTGCTGTACTGTGCCAGCTGGGTATATTCCGGCGCATGGATGCTGAATGTAACCGGTGATTCATATTCTCCCGTAAGCAGATAATGCTCCGGATATTTCTCCCCGATACCTTTAGAACCTGAAAAAAGGCATAAGGCAGCGATAATCATCGTAATTGTTTTCCTGATAATGCTTTTCATTGCCTGCCCTCCTGCTGTTCCGGCTCCATATTATTTACCGCATCCTCAAAGAAACAATCTGTCAGTCTCATTGCGGTTGCCGCATCAGGGCACTGGTTTATTTCTGCTCTGAGTTTCCCTGCGCCGCGTATTCCTTTGATGTACCATCCGATGTGTTTTCTCATTTCTCTTACAGCAATCGGTTCAGGTCTGGAATCCAGCATCATCTGATAATGCCTGATAATCATTGCATGTTTATCCTCGATTGTAACAGGACTCACTGGATTTCCTTTTTTCAGTTCACGGATCTGTTTGAATATCCATGGATTACCCAGAGCACCCCTTCCGATCATCACACCATCTGTATTAGCCTTCTTCTGCCTTTCCAGAGCATCCTGAGCTGTGAAAATATCACCGTTGCCGATCACCGGAATATGAACTGTTTCTTTTACTCTGGCGATAATGTCCCAGTCCGCTTCTCCGCTGTACTGCTGCTCTCTTGTTCTGCCGTGGATCGTTATGGATGTAATCCCTGCGTTTTCTGCCATTTTTGCATATTCTTCCACATTAATATGTTCGCTGTCATATCCTGTCCGCATTTTGACAGAAACAGGAAGAGAAGAAGCCGCTACTGTCTTTTCCATCATTTCACGGGCAATCTGCGGGGTACGCATCAGCCCGCATCCCTCCCCTGAGGGGGCTATTTTTTTTGCCGGGCATCCCATATTCAGGTCAATGCCGTCAAAAACACCCAGATCGCATATTCTTTTTGCAGCTTCGGCAACTGTTGCAGGATCACGGCCAAAAAGCTGCAGAATAAGACGAGGCTCACCGGGATCACGGATCATCAGTTCCTGAGTTGCACGTTGTTTCGGCGCACATAAATAACCCATAGCACTGATCATTTCCGTATACGCAAGATCACATCCCTGCTCATAACATATTGTTCTGTAGACATGATCTGTAATGCCGCACATGGGTGCAAGCCTGATATCAAACATTTGTTTTTATCCTTGGAAACATCGTTATTCTGTCGCTTGTTCTGCTGTATGGCATCAACGTTTTCATCTCTGCCTGAGAATCAGATACCGGCAGCACGGGAATGTCTGCTTTTTTATCCGGATTGTATGTTCCGGCTATTACAGCCATGCTGACTTTCATTCCCCCGTCATATGTTTCACTTCCGCTCTGAACCGCATAGTACGGATCGTCTTTTTTGACCGGAAGTGAATAAAGCCGGTTATTATGAATACAGCAAATTCCCTGATGATGCGTATTTTCGCTGATTACTCTGTCAGTGTCCTCAAAAAGAATACCATCCTGATTCTGCCATTCTTTTTTCATATGAATATAATAGCCTGTTTCCTTTAAAACAGTCTCTTCTGTCAGATCGGTTTCTTCCTGTGATCCAGTCAGCTTGATCCTGGATGTTCCTATAGCGGGCATAAATACATCCACACAGGCATTTAACGTCTTTTTGCACTGTATATGCAGGCTGTTTTCTTCCATATTCAGGATCACAGCCTGTTTGCGGATCATCAGGAGAAACTTTCCTGGGAGCAGATAATTCACCTGAATTCCTTTTTCTTTCAGCGATACAGCATGAAGAAAAACAGATGCTGCAGCCCTTGTCAGCCGAACATATAAAGCGGCTGTTTCCTCACAGAGGCAATCCAGGCAGACTGAGCCATTGACTTTCTGTATTTTTCCTGCCATTTCTTTGTTCAGGCAGTCTTCCAGGCTGTTAAAAACGATCCTGACAAGTTCATCCAGCGCCCATTCTGAATCTTCAAGTATCAGCTGTGAAGCGAACGCTTCAGCCCAGGCTGCCACAGCGCAATTGTTTATCGGCTGTTCAGGCGCATTTCCGCACAGATAAGGGTTGGAAGTCGTCCCTCCGCAGATCACATGATGATGTTTGTGCAGATATCTCCACACCACTTTCCCAGCTGCCAGATCCTGTCCGTTTCCGCTGAAAATCCCTGAAAACACGGAATAGCGGACTCCATCTGCCAAAAATTCAGCATGGTTAATCAACTTTTCTTTTTCATCGTAATCAATGTCTTCCGGTGATGCTGTAAGGTTCGGCATTGCCGGATGCATTTCATCAGTGTTGACTGGGATGGACTGCTGGAAAGTATGCAGTGCTGTAGTCCAGTTGAATGCTGCTGCCCTCAGTCTGGTACAGATCCTCAGAACAGCTTTCAGTCCCGTCACCTGATAAAAGCGCACCAGGAATTCCATCAGATCTGCAGGCCTATATAACGGATCAGGATCTGCTTTTGTAAGCTGCTCAAATTCGATTTCCAGATAATGGCACCAAACAGCAAGTCTTTGCAGCAGTTTCCTGTCTGTGTTGTATTCATATACTGCAAAAGCAGCGCGTATAATACTGATCTGCGTGGAGAGGCTGCCTTCTGTCGAACCGTTTTCCGTGTCTCTCATGGCATTCAGGATCAATGCCGCAACCGGTTCTTCCATTGGTTTGTTTTTGATCAGACAGGCAATACGAAATAAGCCTTCCCACATATATGGATTGTCAATCCATCGTCCGGAAGTTGTATAAAGGTTCCTGATCCGTTCATCGGACGTTCTGACCGTACCGTTGCAGGGAAAACAATGAGTTACCGCCAGGATAGGTGCCCTGGCAAAAACTGGTTTCTGAGGCATTGCTTTACTTTGTGCCGAAAAGGCGGTCGCCGGCATCACCCAGTCCGGGAACAATATATCCGTGATCATTCAGATGATCATCAAGTGCTGCTACATAGATATCAACATCGGGATGATCCTTCTGTATTCTGGCAATTCCTTCCGGTGCGGCAATCAGGTTGACCAGCCGCATATGATGACATCCGCGCTGCTTGATAAAATTGATGGCAGCGCTCGCGCTTCCGCCAGTGGCAAGCATCGGATCAAGAATGAGCAGCTCCCTGTTGACGCTGTCTTCGGGGAGTTTGCAGTAGTATTCGACAGGTTCCAGGCTCTTTGGATCTCTGTACAGTCCAATATGGCCCACACGTGCTGCCGGAACAAGATTAATAACGCCGTCCACCATGCCGAGGCCGGCACGGAGAATCGGCACAATACCGAGTTTTTTCCCTGAGAGCATACGGCATTTGCAGGTAGTAATCGGCGTCTCCACTTCAACTTCCTTTGTTTCCAGATCTCTGGTTACCTCAAACACCATAAGCATCGCAATTTCAGAAAGAAGCTCGCGGAATTCTTTTGTTCCGGTATTCTTATCACGCATAATACTCAGTTTGTGCTGAATGAGAGGATGATCGAAAACGACGACTTTACTCATAAAAGGTGCCTCCTCAAAATAGTATCGAAGTATCAGGTTCCCTTCATATTATTTTAACAGAAACACGCTCTGTGCGCAATGCTCACTGCTCCGCTATTTGTCTTTTCATTGACACATTCATCCTGCAATTTTATAATCTTTTTAACTGCTGGAAGGAGTTAAAGTATGTCTTCAATCCCTTATTCGAGATACCTGATTTATCCCGTTACCTGGTACAGTTTTCTGATTGTTGCCGGCGCATCACTTGCTCTCCTTCTATCCTGCAGAGAAGAGAAGCGTGTTCAGCTTCCCCGTGACACTGTGCTGGATCTCGCTTTATGGCTCATTCCCGGCGGAATTATCGGCGCACGTATTTACTATGTGATTTTTTCTTTTTACCAGTTTCAGAATGATCTTTTATCTGTCTTTCGAGTCTGGGAAGGCGGTCTTGCCATCTATGGAGGAATCATTGCCGGACTGCTCATCATGTTTCTTTTCTGCAGGCGCAGAAATATTCCGTTCCTCCTGTTATGTGATATTATCGTCCCCGGCCTTGCACTGGCACAGTCCATCGGACGCTGGGGCAACTGGTTTAACATGGAAGCCTACGGTCTGCCGGTCAACAGTTCTTTTCCCTGTTTCTTTCCTCTTGCGGTACAGATTCCTGCCGAAGGCTATGCGTGGCACCTGGCCACTTTTTTCTATGAATCCATATGGGATTTCAGCATTTTTGTTTTCCTTCTCCTTACCAGGCATACACTGCTGCAGCGAAAGAAAGGCGATATATTTTTCTTTTATCTTTTCCTCTATGCTTCAGGTCGCCTGATTATCGAGGAACTGAGAATGGATTCTCTTTATGCCTCTTCTGTCAGAATAAGCCAGTTGTTCAGTGCTTTATTATGCACTTTTATTCTTTTCCATTACAGGTTATCTTCCGCAAATAATGTACGCAGGCATCCTTTCCTTTCTTTCGTTCTTTTCCCTTTGTCTGTCGTCAGTTCAATTGTTATCATCTTTTATTCCCTGTTCGGACACAGCCTTTTTTCACTTTCAGCAAAACACGCCGTCCTTCTTCTGAGTGCCTGTTCCATCCTGATGATTATCGGATTATGTTCTGTATATTTTCCCCGGCGGGGCCAGGAGGTAAAAAATGCCGACTACTGTGTTTAAAAATATTCTTTATCGCCTGGCACTTCCTTTCTGTGCTCCCGGGTGCGGTCATAACCCCATCAGCGCTTTGTCCGGTCATGATCTGCATTCCAAAGGTGCTTATGTCCATCTTGTACGCAAACATCATGTCCTGGGATCCGCAACATATCTTTCAGCAGGAAATCAATCGGCAATGATTCTGACTTCTTCTGAACAACCCTGCCACAAGCCGCTGGCCGATACGTTTTTCCGGGTAGCTTCAATTACAAAATCTGCCACATCTGCGCTGGTCATGCATCTTTCAGATCTAGGTGTTCTGGATGTAAATATGCCGATCAGTGATCTTTTCAGCACTGATTCAGAGCAAAAGGCGCTGAACGGCATCACACTCCGCCATCTTCTTTCCCATACCTCCGGTATCGTTGATCCTGCCGATCTCGAACAATCTGTTGAGAACGGCGTTCCCTTTACAGACCTTCTTGCTGTATCACGTTGTTTTAATCCCGGTACTGAATTCCATTATTCAAACCTTGGTTTCGGCCTGATTGGATGCATACTCGAGCAGGTACTGCAGATTCCAGTCAGCACTGTTTTCAGCCATTATCTGTTTTCTCCCCTTGATATGAATGCAACCCTGGTAGGCAGCTCCATTCCGCGCAGTAAAATCATGCCTGTAACACGCGTTCTGCCGTATCGTAAAGGCAGAGATGTGATTGTGACCCGTCTCGGTTCTGATGCATTGTCTCATCCGGATCCTCTTCGCCATTATGGTCATACAGCAGGCAGTATGTATATCGATATTCTTTCTTTACACAAATTGTTTGCCATGCTTTCTGCAGGAGACGGCAGTTATATATCGTTTTCTGCTCTGGAGGATATGAAAGCAAAACATGCTTCCTATGGCAGGCTCTCGCCTTCCCTCTCTTACGGTCTTGGTCTTCTGCGGATAAATGATCCTTTTGTTTCTGACAATATAGTTTACGGGCATCAGGGATTTGCATACGGTTGCGTGGACGGTGCATTCTGGGATGACAGGACAAAAAACATGCTAATAACCCTTAATGGAGGATGCAGTGAAGCAAGAAAAGGACGTCTCGGTATTGCCAACAGGGATTTCCTTCACTGGGCTTTCAGAAAGGAGCTGCCGTCATGGTCAGAATAATGGCGCTGGATACAACAGGATCCCGGACTTCCGTACTTCTGGATAATGGAGAAAAATACTGGTTCCGCAATGAAGACCTTGCCGGTACAGGTATTTTTGAAGGTGCTGAAATGCCTGATGATTCATTTTTTCAGTGGCTGAAACTTCGTCAGTATCCCCGTGCACTCAATCAGGCTGTTGCCATGCTGGCCCGACGCCCGTGCAGTTCAGGTGAAATCTCTTCCCGTCTGATGAGAAACAGATATGCCTCTGAGGTTATTGAACTGGTTGTATATAAACTTGAAAAAGAAAACCTGCTGAATGACGTGGAGTTTTGCAACCAATGGATTCAGTACCGCCTCGCCCGTGGTTACGGCCCTGGTTTTATCCGCCGTGAGCTTCGTTCAAAAGGAATCGCTCAGGGCATGATTGATACAGCGTTTGAATCATTAAACGAAGAAGATGCTATGGACAAAGCGGAATCTCTCGCCAGGAAAGCCTGGCTGCGCAAAAATCCGGAAGAAGATCTTCGTAAAACCAGGCAGAAAGTGATTGGTTTGCTGGTCCGCAAAGGATACAGCTGGGATACTGCCAAAGCCGCTTGTAAATCAGCCGAAAGCAAACTGTAAAAAAATGCGGTACAGATAAGAAATCTGTACCGCATTTTTCTGTTCAGGAAGCCTGATCCTTAACAGTATGGAAAATCATTTTCCGGAGTTGCTGATAGCCGCCTGTGCCGCAGCAAGACGGGCAATCGGAACACGGAAGGGAGAACAGCTTACGTAATCCAGACCGATCTTGTGGCAGAATTCCACAGAGCTCGGATCTCCGCCGTGTTCACCACAGATGCCAACATGCAGTTTCGGGTTAACAGGACGTCCGAGTTCAATTGCCATCTTCATCAGCTTTCCGACACCGGTCTGATCAAGTTTTGCAAACGGATCATTCTCAAAAATTTTGGTATCGTAATAAGCGCTGAGGAATTTACCTGCGTCATCACGGCTGAAACCGAATGTCATCTGGGTAAGGTCATTTGTACCGAAGCAGAAGAAATCAGCTTCCGCTGCAATCTCATCAGCGGTCAGGGCTGCACGCGGTATTTCGATCATTGTACCGACTTCGTATTCCAGTTTTGCTCCTGCATTGGCGATTTCGGCGTCAGCGGTTTCAACAACAACCTTTTTAACATACTTCAGTTCTTTGACTTCGCAAACCAGCGGAATCATGATTTCAGGACGAATATGCCAGTCGGGATGTGACTTCTGTGTATTGATTGCAGCTCTGATTACTGCTTTTGTCTGCATTTTGGCAATTTCAGGATAAGTAACCGCCAGACGGCATCCGCGATGACCCATCATCGGGTTGAATTCATGAAGTGAAGCAATGATGTTGCGGATGGTTTCTACACTCTTTCCCTGAGCGTCAGCAAGCTGCCTGATCTCTTCATCATTTGTGGGTACAAACTCATGGAGAGGCGGATCAAGGAACCGGATGCAGACAGGATATCCTTCAAGCGCTTCGTACAGTTTCTCAAAATCGCTCTGCTGATAAGGAAGAATCTTGTTCAGCGCAGCCTCACGTTCTTCCACGGTATCGGAACAGATCATTTCACGGAAAGCAGCAATACGTTCCGGTTCAAAGAACATATGTTCAGTACGGCACAGACCGATGCCCTCGGCACCGAGTTCCCTGGCTTTTTTAGCATCAGCGGGAGTATCGGCATTTGTGCGCACATGAAGCTTGCGGTATTTGTCTGCCCAGGCCATGATTCTGCCGAATTCACCGGCAATCTTTGCATCAACGGTAGGAATCAGACCGTCATAAATTCGTCCGGTTGTACCATCGATAGAAATGAAATCTCCTTCATTGAAGGTCTTTCCGGCCAGCTCAAACTTCTTGTTTTCCTCATCCATGGCAATTTCACCACAGCCGGAAACACAGCATTTACCCATACCGCGCGCTACAACCGCCGCATGGCTTGTCATACCGCCGCGAACAGTCAGAATACCCTGCGCGCTCTTCATACCGGTAATATCTTCCGGAGAAGTTTCCAGACGAACCAGTACGACTTTTTCTCCTCTTTCCGCCCATTTTTCAGCATCTTCAGCGGTGAACACAATTTTACCGCAGGCAGCACCGGGAGAAGCACCCAGTCCTTTTCCGATCGGTTCAGCCTTCTTCAGCGCAGCAGCATCAAACTGAGGATGGAGCAGCGTGTCAAGATTGCGGGGATCAATCATTGATACAGCTTCTTCTTCAGTGCGCATGCCTTCATCCACAAGATCACACGCGATTTTGAGTGCGGCCTGGGCGGTTCTCTTGCCGTTACGGCACTGAAGCATATACAGTTTTCCGTTTTCAACGGTAAACTCCATATCCTGCATATCACGGTAATGCTTTTCAAGCAGGCTGCAGACTTTCTCAAACTCAGCATAAGCTTCAGGGAACTGATCCTTCATCTGGGAAATCGGCATGGGCGTACGTACGCCGGCGACAACATCTTCACCCTGGGCATTCACAAGGAACTCACCCATCAGCTTGTTCTCGCCTGTTGCGGGATCACGGGTAAACGCAACGCCGGTACCGGAATTGTCATTCAGGTTGCCGAATACCATGGGCATAACATTGACAGCAGTACCCCAGCTGTACGGAATATCATTGTCTCTGCGATAAACGTTTGCGCGGGGGTTGTCCCAGGAACGGAATACTGCTTTCACAGCACCCATCAGCTGCTCTTTGGGATCAGCAGGGAAATCCTCTCCAATCTTTGACTTGTATTCGGCTTTAAACTGACCGGCCAGTTCTTTCAGATCTTCAGCCGTCAGCTCCACATCGTACGTGACGCCTTTCTTTGCCTTCATCTCGTCGATCAGCTGTTCAAAATACTTTTTACCGACTTCCATAACCACGTCGGAATACATCTGGATAAAACGGCGGTAGCTGTCGTATACGAAACGGGCAAATTTGGGATCGCTGTTTCCGGCAATCATAGCCTCCACGACTTCATCATTCAATCCGAGATTGAGAATTGTGTCCATCATGCCAGGCATGGAAGCGCGCGCACCGGAGCGAACGGAAACCAGCAGGGGATTTTTCAGATCGCCAAACTTCTTGCCGTTGATTTCCTCCATTTTGGAAATGTATTCCATGATCTGTGCCTGAATTTCGTCGTTAATCTGACGACCGTCTTCATAGTACTGGGTACAGGCTTCTGTCGAAATAGTGAATCCCTGCGGAACAGGCAGGCCTACTTTGGTCATTTCGGCAAGATTAGCGCCTTTACCGCCAAGCAGTTCACGCATGGTGGCATCGCCTTCAGTGAAGAGGTACAGATACTTTTTGGACATTCAAAATTCCTCCCCGATCATATTCACGGAACGGCTTACAGTCCTTGAAAGCCGTTACTTATCCATCAATTTATTATAAGAGCAGAAAAGATACAATGCAAGTATTTTCTTTTATCCGGCACTTGCTTCTGTCGTTTTGCCGCGGGTTTTTACATTTTCTTCCTTTGATGCTTTATTGAATCTGCTGCAGATATCAGTCGCTCTGCATATGCGTTGGATTCAACTGTAATGCCGTCTGCACCGCTGATCATTCTTCCTACCTCAGCGATTCTATCCTTCCGCCCGAGTTCCGTGACAGAAGTATGCGTTCTGTTGCCCGAAACAGTTTTCTGTACCAGGTAATGATAATCTGATGCTGCCGCAATCTGCGGAAGATGAGTAACACAGATTACCTGTTTTTCACAGGAGATGGACATCATTTTTTCAGCTACAACCTGGGCCATACGCCCGCTTATGCCTGTATCGATTTCATCAAAGACCATGGACTCCACTCCGGAATGTGAAGTTTCCATTGTTTTAACCGCCAGCATGATTCGGCTCAGTTCACCGCCTGAAGCTATTTTCGCCAACGGTTTTAAGGGTTCTCCCGGATTGGGGCTGATCATGAATTCGATTCTGTCATCTCCATGTTCAGAAGGCATAATGGGCTTCCCGGTTTCATTGGGCTTAAACGCAACACTGAAAACAGTGTTCCCCATTCCCAGGTCTCCGAGTTCCTTCATCATCTTTTTTTCAAAAGCAGATGCAAGTTTTTTTCTGGACTCTGTCAGTTCTTTGGCCGCACCTCTGTAGAGGCTCAGCGTTTTTTTATGTTCAGAAGACATCCTGTTAACTTCATCTTCCAGATTAACCAGAGTTTTGTATTCTTCTTCCAGTCCTGCGGTATAATCCTGTATTTCCGATGATGTTATTCCGTATTTACGTTCCAGACGATGAATCAGGTCAAGCCTTTGATCTATCCGCTCGACATCTTCCGGATTGAATCCAAGCCGGTCTGACATCTGGCTGATCTGATAAGCTATTTCTTCCAGTTCAAAGAACAAAGATTCACTCCTGTCACTGATTTCTTTGATCTCAATACTTTTTTCCGAAAGAGACTTCATCAGAGCTGAGGCTGCTTTAATCTCTGAGAGTGCGGAAAACCCGTCTTCATTCCCGGACAGATGTTCCCTTATTTCTTTAAGCATTTCTGATTTTTTCAGAATTTCTTCGGCTTTTTTCCTTTCCTTCAGGAGTTGCTCTGCTTCTCCGTTCCGGATATGCGCCTTCCGCAGTTCTTCAAGATCATGTTCAAGTGAATTGAGCTTAGACTCTCTGTTTTCATTTTTTTTAACCAGACGTGCGTATGCTCTGTGATTATTCAGGAAAGCTTCACAGCTTTCGCCAACTTTGTCCAGAAGCAGTTTGTGTTTTTCATCACCGGTCTGATCGAGAAACTCCAGATGCATATCCGGATCTGTAAGGAATCTGTGATCATTCTGTCCATGAAGATCAAGCAGCCAGCCGGCCAGATCCCTGAGTCTCGCAACCGGAATCATCACGCCGCAGACCCGGCATATGTTTTTACCTCCGGTGGATATTTCCCTGTATATTGTTATATTTTCACCGTCATATTCAATGCCTTCCTGGTCCATGAATGCCTGAACGTTTCTGTTTTCCCGGACTGAAAACTCAGCCTCTACAGACGCCTTTTCGCATCCGGTACGGATCAGGTCCCTGTCTGCCCTTCCTCCGAGGATAAGCGTTACCGCATCGACAACAATGCTTTTTCCGGCACCCGTCTCTCCAGTCAGAGCCTGCATGCCTTCATGAAATTGAATCGTAACATCATCGATAAGAGCAATTTGATGAATCGTTAAGGATTTTAACATATACAGCTCCCGTTTATCTGTGATCAGTCAGTTTACGGATTCTGTTCGTGATTTCAGCTGTATCCGCAGCGTCTCTGGCTACAATAAAAATTGTATTATCTCCGGCAATTGTGCCAAGTATTTCTTCCCATCCGAGATTGTCCAGTGCTTCTGCTGCCACATTGGCAGATCCGCTGAGTGTCTTGACAACAATCATATTTCCGGAAAAATCAACATTTACCAGGGAATCATTCAGGATTCTGGTCAGTCTGTCGCTGACTGCGGTTTCGTGTCTCTCCGGTTTGGCATATTTGAAACCGCCGCCATTCGCAGCCACCTTGATCAGTTTCAGCTCCCTGATATCCCTGGAAACAGTGGCCTGCGTAACTTTATATCCTGTTTTCCGAAGCTCTGATGCAAGTTCCTCCTGCGTTTCCACGTCTCTTTCCCTGATAATCCGTAAAATTTCATCCTGTCGACTGGATTTCATACCGGCGTTCCTCTCTGTTCTTTTTTATTATGAACCCCATTCACTGAGTTTTCTGCGTGTCAATCCGAAAAAATCATATGGATGCAGACGAATCAGGCTGATTTTCCGGTCAGTACCGGTGACATGTACTGTATCTCCGGCGCTTAGACTTCCCATGTTCTGCCCGTCGATCTGAAGTTCTGCGGTTTGTTCCCTTTCCGGTTTCAGCAAAAGCCGGATATCTGCTTTTCCCGAAACAATGCAGGGGCAGTGCTGCATACTGTGCGGACATACAGGCGTAATAATCATACAGTTCATTCCGGGCTCTACAATCGGACCTCCGGCCGAAAGTGAGTAACCGGTTGATCCTGTCGGTGTTGCCACGATAATTCCGTCTGCAGTAAACGTGCAGTATTCTTTTCTGTCCACCGTGACGTCAACACGAATCAGCCTTGCGTATCCGCCGCGTGTGATCACGGCATCATTTAAAGCGTAGTATTCATCACCTGTACGGTTATTGACCACATGCAGAAGACTTCTGTATTCCACATGGTACCGGTCGTTTATAATGGCAGTAAGCGCATCCTCCAGGTGCTCCGGATCTTCTTCAGTCAGGAAACCGACAGTTCCCAGATTGATGCCAAGCAGTGGAATATCATATTCCATTGCATATCTTGCCCCGATCAGAAGCGTACCGTCGCCGCCAAAGGTAACGATCAGATCCGGTTTAATTTGACATTCTTCCGTCTGAGGATTAAACGTCAGAATATGATGACGATGAAAAAAAGCGGAAGCTTTCTCAGCATATTTCACCGCATCCTGGTTTTCCACATTCAGAATCAGTCCGGCTGCTTTCAACATTTGCTTCTTTCCTCCCGAAGGATTTGACAAAATAGTATCACAACCTGTATATATACTCAAGAGATACGGTTTTTTTTGTATATTGATGAATATATGCAAAATGCAGAAAGGGATGTACAGTGAATGATTCCGGTTCTGTATACTGACAAAGAATTTTTAGTCTGCAGCAAACCCGTCGGTACGCTGTCCGAATCTCCAGGACTGCCCGATATGCTTCAGGAGCAGCTGGGCTGCAGGTTTTTTCCTGTTCACCGCCTCGACCAGGGCACCGGAGGCGTATGTGTGCTTGCTGCTTCCGCTTATGCATGTACAGGGCTTCAGAAGCTTTTCCAGGAAGGAAAAGTGGGGAAAGAATACCTTGCGGTGATATCCGGAAAACCGGTAGAACAAAACGGATCTTTCCGGGATTATCTCTATCACGATAAAAGATCCAATAAAACCTATGTTGTCAAACAAAAAAGAAAAGGTGTGAAAGAAGCTCTTTGTGACTGGCATATTATCGGTACAGCTGTCTTCAATGATCAGCCTCTGACCCTTGTGCGTGTATCGCTGCACACAGGACGCACTCATCAGATCCGTGTACAGTTTGCCTCCCGCGGTTTCCCGCTCGTGGGCGACCGGAAGTACGGCAGCCGTATCAAAGCATCCTCACCGGCATTATGGGCATACAGCCTGTCTTTTCCGCATCCGCGGAATACAGAGAAGCATGTGGCTGTTTCCTCTCTTCCTGACGAAGCTTTCCCCTGGATGCTTTTTGATTTGTCTGCTTTATGAATGGATCATGCTTTCGTGAGCCTCGTTCACAACAGCATGGATTTTATCAGAAGTGATACTCATTCTGTTTCCGTCCTGTTTTCTGATCTCAGCCAGGAATTCTATATTGCCTTTCGGCCCGGTAATGGGTGAATAATCCAGGTTAACCGTGCACCATCCCATCTGTTCAGTAAAAGCAACTATATTAGAAATAACACTCCTGTGTATCTCAGGATCGCGTACCACTCCGTTTTTACCCACATTCTCCCTGCCTGCTTCAAACTGGGGTTTGATCAGCGTATAAAACACACCCTGATCTCCCATGATTTCTGCAGCTGCCGGCAGGATCAGACGGATTGAGATAAAGCTGACATCCATCACTGTTATCTCGGGTTTATCCGAAAACATGCCGCTTTCCAGAAACCTTGCATTTGTTCTTTCCATTACAGTGACCCGCGGGTCATTACGCAGTTTCCAGTCCAGCTGCCCGTATCCTACGTCAATTGAATAAACAATCCTTGCGCCGTTCCGAAGACAGACATCGGTAAAGCCTCCTGTACTCGATCCGATGTCCATAATCACCCGGTCTTTCAGGTCTGCGTCAAATACACGCACAGCCTTCTCCAGTTTCAGTGCGCCCCTGCTGACATATTCGTTTTCAGAAGATTTCAGAGTAAGAATTTCCTGGTTTCCAATGCTTTCGGATGCCTTGTTGATTCTTCTTTCCCCAACAAAAACGCGGCCCTCCATGATCGCGGCCTGTGCCCGTTCCCTGCTTTCACACAGATGCTGCTGTACCAGCGCTATATCCGCTCTGATTTTATCGGCCACCGGCGTTTTCTCCCTTCATTTTGCGGTATATGTCTTCCGCAAGTGATTCCGCATCCAGTTTTGCATCCCTGATCAGTCTCTCATGATCTCCATGCTGAATATAGCAGTCCCTGACTGCATAACAGAAAGCGGGAACATTGTAACCCATATCGAGACAGTATCTGCTTACATATTCTCCGAATCCTCCTGCCAGCATGTGTTCTTCCATGGTATACACCTGCACATTCTGAGGCATGGAAGCAAGATATTCTTCGTCCAGAGGTTTCACAGTTGAACAGTTCATAACGCAGGTGCTGATTCCATGCTGTTCAAGGATGCATGCAGTATCCATTGCCTTCGGAACCATGGATCCAACCGCCAGCAGGATCACATCACTGCCCGCCTTCAGTTCCAGCCATTTTCCGGCTTCAAAGGGGCGGTCTGCTTTCTGTTGCTGAACCGGTTTGATCGATTTCGGATAACGAATAACACATGGTCCGTTGTGCCCGATGCTCCACCGCAGCATACTGATCAGTTCCTGTGAAGATGACGGAGCCAGAACTGTCATGCCGGGAACCGGTATCGTCATGGAAAAATCAAACAAACCGTGATGTGTCTGCCCGTCTTCCCCGCCGATACCGCTTCTGTCCAACAGGAATACCACAGGCAGATTCTGCATACATACATCATGAATCATCTGATCGTAGCACCGCTGGAAAAAGCTTGCATAAACCGCAACATACGGTCTCATACCGCCTGCTGCCAGACCTGCTGCCATTGTCACCGCATGTTCCTCTGCAATTCCCACATCAATGAGGCGGTCCGGGAAACGTTCCGCAAAATGATCAAGGCCCGTCCCGAGCTTCATAGCTGCGGTGATGGCAACAATTCTCTTATCATTTTCAGACAGGTCAGCCAATGTATCCGCCATGATATGTCCCCAGGACGGAGACTGCGGCTTATCTATCCGATACCCGGTTTCAACATAGAACGGCGGAGTACCGTGAAAAGCCTCCGGACGCTCTTCTGCCTTATCGTATCCATACCCTTTTTTTGTCAGGACCTGTATAACACAGGGACCTTTTCTGTATCTAGCCTGCCGGAAAGCCTTCTCCATTTCTTCTATATCGTGTCCGTTGATCGGACCGTAATACTCAAACCCGAGCGCCTCAAAAAATCCGGTTTCATTGTCTCTGACAACCAGTGAACGAAGAACTTTCTTGATGCTGTGAATCACCCTGTATAACGGTTTACCGATAACAGGAAGCTGATTAAGGTGCCGTACATGCTGTTTTGCGCTTTGCCAGCCCGCACTGATCCGGAGGCGCGTAAGGTACTGAGAAAGTGCGCCGACATTAGGTGCGATGCTCATTTCATTATCATTCAGCACAACAATCATATTCGTTTTGCTGTTTCCGGCATCATTCAGCGCTTCGTAGCACATGCCGCCTGTAAGCGCTCCGTCACCTACAACAGCAATCACATCATAATGCTCGTTCTGATAATCCCTCGCTCTCGCCATACCAAGTGCGGCAGAGATGGCCGTGCTTGCGTGTCCTGTTTCAAAACAATCATACGGACTTTCACATCTTTTGGGAAATCCTGACAATCCTCCGTAAGAACGAAGTGTTGAAAACCGGTCATACCGGCCTGTGATTATCTTGTGTATGTAGCTCTGGTGTCCCACGTCAAAAACAACTTTATCTTCAGGCATATGAAACACACGGTGCAACGCCAGCGTAAGCTCTACCACACCGAGATTGGACGCCAGATGACCGCCGTTGGAGGAAACAGTGGAAATCAGTGATTTCCGGATCTCCCCAGCAAGCTGTTCCAGCTGTTCATAGCTCATTCCATCCAGATCGCGCGGAGATTTTATTTTTTCCAGCATCTTTGACATGACATCCCTTCGTCACTTAGAGTATTTCATTCCTTTGCATCCTTTGGCGCCTTTAGATCCCAGGGAAACATTTTTCAGAATGTCACTCGAATAGGCATAATTGGATTGGTTTTTGTCAGCATGTGCTTTTTCCGCAAAATTTATCATCCTGTCAATCAGTGCGCTGTAAGGTATTCCTGCATTTTCCCACAGATAAAACGCAAGACTGCCCGGAATTGTATTAATCTCCGTTATATACAGTTTCTCGCTGTGTTTGTCAAACATATAGTCGATCCGTACCACACCTTTGCAATCCAGCATACGGAAAATGGTCCGGCTCATTTCCTGGATTTCATTTTTCAGTTCATCCTCGATGGGCGCAGGAAGCACTCTGTGCAGGCTCGCCATGCCCTTACTTCCGCCTGATGCAAGATATTTGTCCTTGAAATCAAGAAATTCATCATTGTTCAGGGGCATTTCTATCGGAGAAGCCTCTACAATATCATCATATCCCATTACACTGCAGTTGAGTTCAATGGGTTTATCAAGGCCTTTTTCAACGAGTACCCGTCTGTCGTACTCAAATGCAAGCTCAAGGCTGTCAGCCAGCGATTCTGTATCATCCGCTCTGCTTACGCCGATACTTGATCCCAGATTTGCCGGTTTCACAAAAACCGGAAAGCCGAGCTCCTCTTCAACTTTGTTCAAAACAGCTCCACGTTCCCCGGAAAATTCACTGCGTGTGAAACTCAGGCCCGGCAAAACAGGCAGCCCGGCGCCCTGAAAGAACTGCTTCATCATGATCTTGTCCATTCCCAGCGCGCTTCCCGCAACGCCTGTGGAAGTATAAGGAACATTGATCAGTTCCATCAGTCCCTGCAGTGTGCCGTCTTCTCCGTTCAGCCCATGCATTACAATAATATATGCATCTATACGCGCAACGATCTCCGTTTTTTCCCTTGCAAACAATCCTGTATTTTTCCTGATAGTGAGCAGCGCTCCCGATCCGGAGGACAGATCGGGAAAAACCCGGATGATTCCTTTCTGATCAGGGCGAAAAGGTTTATAAGCCTGAATATCTGTCAGTTTATCACCTGTATACCAGTTTCCGTCATCACTGATGTAGACCGGGATAATTTCATATTTTTCCCTGTCGGCATGCCGCATAAGCTGAACTGCACTGATAATGGCCACCTCACGTTCACAGCTTCTGCTTCCGAAAATCACACCGATCTGCTTTTTCATATGTTTTGTCCTCCCAGTTTTCATTCTGTATAATTATCGGGGAGATCATTCTCAAACAGAACCGTATCCCCTGCTCCGGATATTTCTTTCAATATTTCCGTTGCTTCTGTCAGACTGGAGACAATTCTGACAGCTGCCTCCGGAAATCCTTTTTCCTGAAGTCCGTTCCTGATCGCTTCACTTCGCTTTTTACCCACAAGAATTGCAATATCGCAGCAATCAGCCATAGCCTGCCCGAACTCATTGTTCATTTCATTCTCGCGTTCTCCAAGTTCAACCATTCCCGGAGTAACAACAATCCGCTGTTTCGGAAACTGCTTCAGAACATCAAAAGCCTGCCTGGCTCCGCGTATATTGCTGTTGAAGGCATCGTCAATGACATTCAGTCCGCCAGGATGTCTGATCAGCTGAAGGCGGTGTTCAATGGGATTGATTTTCCGGATCCCGCGTGATATCTGCTCCATTGTTAATCCGAGGTCCAACGCAACAGATGCGCACAGCAGAATATTCCGTATATTCAGTTCTCCCAGCAGCTGCGTACAGCACAGAATTTTCCGGTCCGCTGTACAGAGCAGAAAACTGCTGCCTTCAGGTGAATAGGCTATTTCTTCAGCCCACACGTCATCTTTATTACTGTCAAGACCGGAGATATATTTCCGTTTTTCTGTCTGATTATACAGCTTTCTGCATATTCCGTCGTCATCAGCAAAAAACGCTTTTCCGTCTGCCGGCAGTGCATCAATCAGTTCGTATTTTGTTTTTGTAATTCTTTCCAGTGTCCTGAACGTATCCAGATGCTGCGGACCCACGGAGGTCAGGATGCCGATCTGTGGATGGACCAGCCTGCACATTTCCTTAATATCGCCTACATGCCGGGCCCCCATTTCTGCGATAAAAATACGGTGCCCCGGTTCAAGCTTTGAACGTATAACTTTTGTCACACCCATCGGAGTGTTATAGCTGGCGGGTGTCACCAATGTCTGATATTTTTCACCGAGGATTGTTCCAAGGATGAATTTAACGCTTGTTTTTCCCCAGCTCCCTGTGATACCGATTCTGAGCAGATCATCACGCTCTTTCAGGATCCTCTGCGCATCCCTGAAATAAAGTTCACTGATAATCTTTTCCAGCGGCCATGCAAGCAGACCGCATAATGCGATCAGCCCTGGAAGCAGTGCGGGAAAAACAAGAATGAGAGCGCTTGCGATTCTCGAATCCCTGTTTCTCACCCAGAGTATCAGAAGGAAGGTCATCAAAGAAAGAACGATAAAGGACGTTGCATAAAGCCGTTTTACACGAGGTGTGATCACAAATGCTTTCTTAGCCTTTTTCTCTGAGAAGCTTTTTCCGATAAAGTATCCGCCAGCAATCAGAATTATGGTCTCTGCCAGATACATGTACCATTGTCTGCTGCTATCGGTCAGATTCAGCGAGATCAGTTGTATTGAAACAGCCAGGAGAATCATCATGCATATTCCCGGCAGCATCGACTTGAGAAGATTCCGCCTGACGGTACGGAAATATCCCGGAAACTGATAGCTTTCCAGCTGAAAATAATGCAGAAGAATTCTGCCTGCCAGCAGGCATCCGGCAGCAATTCCCATTGACAGAAGGACAGATAAAAACATTTGATTAAGCTCCCTTCAGGAACTGACACACGATTGTATTGAATCGCTGCAGCTGTTCCAGATAAGCAAAATGTGTACCGCCTTCAAAGACAACAAGGCCGGCATCCGGAATTCGTTTTTCCATTTCTTTTCCCATCCAGAGCGGTGTTTCCGTATCGGAATCACCCCAGATGAGCAGTGTGCTTGCGTTGAATTTTTCGTAAAGGTCCGTGAGGTCAAGATTAATAACCTTCACGAACGTTTTTTTCATTTCATCATCCAGCGCGTTGTAATCACGACTTCCGTACTTTTCCCTGAGTTTTTCCTCGAATTTATCAGCAGCCGCCCTGAGGAAAGGGATATGTCTGAGTCTTTCGCATTGTCTTTTCAGCTTTTTGTATTCCGCGCTGCGTTTTTGAGCCGCTTCTGTCTGTTTTGGTCTGATGCCCGCAGCACCTGTAAAAACAATCCGGTCAAAGAGTTGTGGCTCTTCCGCGGCCAGCCAGGCGGTGATTCTGCATCCAAAGCTGTGCGCTATGACTGAACATGGGAAAAAACCAAGCCGTTTCAATAGTTCCTTCAGACAGGCAGCGTATTCCGGTACGCCCCATGGTTCCGGAGGCCTGCCGCTTTCACCATGACCGGGAAAATCCACGAGAAGGACCCGGTGCGTCTTCATCAGTGCCTCTGCAACAGGAGCCATCATTTTCATATCACAGCCCCAGCCGTGGAGAAGCACGACTCTGTTTTCACCGTTTCCTTCAAGCCTGTAATGGATTTCCGTGTTTTTAATGATCTCTTTCATCTTTCATCCGTTGATTCAACATGCCAGATATACCGGCATTTGGTATGGCTGATCTCAAATCTGCTGTATATGTCTTCCGGGACATCCGCTATTCTTTCAAAGAAACATCCGAGTTTTATACAGGTTTTCCGGCTTGCCTCATTATCCGGATCGCAGGTAATGACAACAGAACTTTTCCCCGACAGCCTTATCTCCCTGGCCAGAAGCCTGCATGCTCTGTATGCATAATGCTTTCCACGGTACGGCGGATCAATGTGATATCCGATATGTCCGAAATAATATACATTTCTTCCCTCTCCGTCACGATAGCTGATCTGTCCGATTTCCTGTTTCTGATCATGAATTGTAATCTTCCAGATCTGTTCGTGTCCCAGAGCAAGCTCCCTGTTCAGTACGCCGATATGGATTGGGATCAGATCGATCACACCGTCTGAATATTCAACCCGGTTGCGCCGAAATAACATGTTTTTTACACTTCCTGTACCTTAACCTGATCAAGCAGCATTTCAAAATCAGATCTTACAATTAACTGCGTTCCTTCTGTCATGACGCTGGCTGCTCCTGCCGCAATACCGTACCGGAATGCTTTGGCCATATCTTTCTCTATTTCATATCCGAGAAGCATACCGCCGATCATTGCGTCTCCGGCACCGACAGTGGATTTTGTTTCAACCCGGAGTGCCGGGGCAAAAAGTGTTTTATCTGCAGAAATATACATGGCGCCTATGGCACCCATGGATACCACTGAATGCTGAACCCCAAGCCTGATAAACAGAAGCGCTGCGTCGCGTATTGCCCGCATGGTTCTCAGTTCAATGCCAAGCGTTGCTTCCATCTCCCGTAGATTAGGCTTAATCAGAAACGGATGCGCTCCTTTTGCAGCCAGCTCCAGCTCTTTTCCTTCTGTGTCAAGGATAACTTTTTTCCCCTTCAGGGCTGTCATCAGATCCCTGTAAGTTCCTTCAGGGCAGCCCGGAGGCAGACTTCCTGTCAATACGATCATGTCACTGTCAGCCGTAGCCTGTTCCGCCAGCTCCGTAAAGTTACGGATCATTTCAGAAGTCAGAGGCGTACCCGGTTCATTCAGTTCAGTCACTCCCTGGCCATCAAGGCTGTAAACCTTCATATTGGTTCTGACATGTCCAGGCACTGTCAGAAAATGGTGCCGCAGTCCCTCCCTGTCCATCATGGCGGTCAGTTCAGGTGCACCGTTTTCTCCCATAATGCCGATACACTGCACGTCGAGGCCAAGCCGACCGGCAACAACGGCTACGTTGATTCCCTTGCCTCCCAGATCAACACGGGCATCCCGGATTCTGTTCACCTGACCGATCTGAAGGCTCTCAACATTGACAGTTTTGTCAAAACAGGGATTCAGACAAATTGATGTTATCATCGCTTCACCCCATTAAGCATGATTCAGATTATTATATCATTCCCATGCTTCATACGCAACCGATCAATCTGTCCCTGCATAACGCAAAGCCATTCATTTGCATGGTATTCCGGATTGCACGCTTTCGCATCTTCTGATATATTATTTTACAGGAGGCGACAACATGAAAACGATGTCAGATATACTGATTATTGGCGCCGGCATCACAGGCTGCTGTGTTGCCAGAGAACTTGCAGCTTATCATGCTTCCGTTCTCGTACTGGAAAAGGAAAGCGATCTTGCCGAAGGCGCAACCAAAGCAAACAGCGGCATTGTCCACGCCGGTTATGATGCCGTGCCTGGAAGCCTGAAAGCATATTATAACGTACGCGGTGCATCCATGTATTCCGGCCTGTGCGCCTCTCTCGGTCTTCCTTACAAACAGTGCGGAGCCCTGGTTATCGGCATGAATGATCAGGATCGGGAAACCATTGAAAAGCTCAGGCTGCGCGGTGAAAAGAACGGAGTCTCCGGCCTCAGGATTCTGGAACATGACGAGCTTCTTTCCCTGGAATCGGAGCTCAATCCCGCGGTTATATGCGCACTTTACGTTCCATCCAGTGCGATAATCAGTCCGTATGAAACCGCCTTTGCAATTGCGGATCATGCCGCATTGAACGGCGTCTCTTTTCGTTTCAATGAAAACGTCGAAGCAGTTCATGTTCAGCCGGATGGACTGTTTCGTGTTCTGACTTCTTCAGATGAATACCTTTGCCGTGTTCTGGTCAATTGTGCCGGTTCTTACGGTGCGCAGATTCATAATCAGCTCTCGGATACAAAGCTGGAAATGATTCACCGGCGCGGACAGTATTACCTTCTGGACCGTATGGATCACCCGCCTTTTACACACACGATCTTTCAATGCCCGTCATCCATGGGAAAAGGAGTACTTGTCAGCCCTACTGTTCACGGAAACACCCTTCTCGGACCGACAGCAGAAGATATTGTCGATCCGATGGACACAGCCACCACTTCGGAAGGTCTGTCAGAAGTTTTGCGTAAAGCAGCTCTTACCTGGCCGAATATATCAGTACGATCCAATATAACCAATTTCAGCGGAGTACGTGCACATCTTGCCACAGATGATTTTATCGTCGGTCCCTGTGACTCCTGTCCGGGATACTATGAAGCTATCGGGATTGAGAGTCCTGGCCTTTCTTCTGCGCCGGCAATTGCTCAGGATCTGGCAGGGATAATCGCTGATCAGCTGAACCTTTCGGCAAAGTCTGATATGGTTCCCTGCAGCGTTTTGCCCGTTCCTTTCCGTGATATGAATACAGAAGAAAGAGAAAAGGCCGTAGCAGCAGATCCTGCCTGGGGCAATATCATCTGCCGCTGTGAAACGGTCACCGAAGCCGAGATACGCGCCGCCATTCGTCGCCCTGTCGGCGCCCGCACAATCGACGGCGTCAAGCGTCGCACCCGTGCAGGCATGGGAAGATGTCAGGGAGGTTTCTGCATGCCCCGCGTAGCTGATATCATCGCTGAAGAAACTGGTGTCTCTTTACCCGATGTAAAGAAAGGCAGCGGAGACAGTTTCATTCTGGCAGGTTCTGTTGAATCCTTCCTGAAAGGAGATACAGCTTATGACAGATCGGAATATTGATATTCTTGTAATCGGAGCCGGTCCTGCCGGACTGGCTGCTGCCATTGCAGCCAGAGAAGCCGGAATCACTTCCCTCCTGGTCATTGATCGTGAAAAAGAACCGGGAGGCATCCTCCGTCAGTGTATCCACAACGGTTTCGGTCTCCATCGCTTTAAAGAAGAACTGACCGGACCTGAATATGCACAGAGAGATATTGACAGAGCGGCTGAACTGGGTATCCCGATCGAATGCTCCACAATGGTACTTTCAGTCTCACGTGACCACCTTGTCACATGTGTATCTCCTGTTTACGGAATACAGCGCATTCAGGCAAAAGCGGTTATTCTCGCCATGGGCTGCCGTGAACGTCCGCGCGGTGCTCTCTGCACTCCCGGCACACGATGTGCGGGTATATATTCCGCCGGCACAGCCCAGCGTTTTGTAAATCTTGAAGGTTTTATGCCTGGTAAAAGAGTCGTTATCCTCGGTTCCGGTGATATCGGCCTGATCATGGCCAGGCGGATGACTCTTCAGGGGGCCAAAGTGCTGGCCTGTGTGGAAATAATGCCTTACTCCTCCGGTTTGAACCGGAATATCGTACAGTGTCTTCAGGACTACAATATTCCGTTGCTGCTCAGTCATACCGTCACAGATATACGGGGGCTTCACCGTCTTGAAGGGATCACCGTCTCCGAAGTGGATCAGAACAGAAAACCTGTTCCTGGAACAGAGAAACATTTTGCCTGCGATACACTCCTGCTTTCCTGCGGTCTTATTCCTGAAAATGAGTTAAGCCTGGGCGCCGGCGTATCCCTTTCTTCCGCCACATCAGGAGCAATTGTGGACGAAACATTTGAAACAAATGTACCCGGTATTTTTGCCTGCGGCAATGTGCTGCACGTACATGATCTTGTGGACCATGTTTCCGCAGAAAGTTATAAAGCAGGATGTTCAGCAGCGTCTTTTGTACTGAACAGACATTCTGAAGATTCGTATTTTTCCGTCATGGATGGTGACGGTGTTCGTGGAACCGTTCCGCAGAGAATCCACAGGAACGTGGATTCACCTGTTGATCTTATGTTCCGTCCTGCCGGAGTATACCGCAACTGTGCTGTTGTTGTGGAATGCGGAAATATTGAAATCTGCAGAAAAAAGGCCCAGATATTTACCCCTGGTGAAATGGCGCTTATCACACTCAAACCGGAGCATCTACGCAATCTGGACGAAAACATACTTACAGTGCGCATAGAAAGGAACTGAATTTCATGGATCAGGTTATCACATGCATTAATTGTCCCGTTGGATGCCGTATGACCGTTTCCCTTTCAGATACGGGCGAATTTCTTTCCGTCACGGGCAACACCTGCCCCCGCGGAGCTGTTTACGCCCGTCAGGAATGCACACTTCCCAAACGTATTATTACCGCGGTTATTCCCGTTGAAGGATGCCGGATGCCTTTGTCTGTCAAAACATCGGTTCCTGTACCCAAGCAACTGATTCGGGAAGTAATGCATGAACTGGGAAATACTCAGATCCATGCCCCGGTTCGTGCAGGTCAGATCATTATCCATCACGTACTGAATACCGAAGCCGATATCGTTGCGACCCGTACCCTGCCCTGAGTAAACGAAACATTGTTTTTTGTTGTATTCCATTCTGTACGTCTTGTAAGCCGTATGTTTGTCTGTTATAATATGTGCTACATGAGCTTGAAAGGAGTTTATTCTGTCATGATTGAAAACATTTTCGGTATCGCTTCAGCTTTTGCTGAAGAAACCGCCGCTGTTGCCGGCGCTGAAGGAGAAGTCCAGCAGGTCAGTTCCATCGCGGCCCTGGCAACCACATTCCTCCCCCTCATCCTGATTTTTGTTGTCTTCTGGTTTATGCTGATTCGTCCGCAGCGCAAAAAGGACAAACAGGTTAAGGAAATGCTGAACAACCTGAAAGCCGGCGACCGCATCTGCACAATCGGCGGTATCTACGGTACCATTACCGGTCTGAAGGATGATACAGTTACTCTTTCCGTCGGAAAGGACAATCTCTCCATGGTTGTGGCACGCTGGGCAATCCGCAATGTTGAAGATGTCACCATTGAGAATGACGCTCAGGAACTGAACTGATCACTCGTACAAGTATCAAAGATCCCGGCTGAAGCTTCAGCCGGGATCTTTTAAATCTCATCCACTATATTCACAGGTTCTTTTCCGAAAGTTTCATAAATCGACTCAAGATATTCATCATCTCCGCTGTTATCAGCCGTTTCGGATGATTTACCCTGAGGCACAGCAGAAAATGAGCATGCCTGTCCGGTTATCTGCTGAAGACATTCACAGATGGTTTTGTTCCTTTCCGGCATATTGAGAACAGTAATAAACTGAGCCTCTGCTTCTTTCCTGTCCGCCTGCCAGAGATACCTTCCGTTTTTACAGCCGATCATACGTCCCTGGGAAAGAAAGCTCCAGGCAGTCATATCTTTTCCGCGGATTGTATTCATCAGTTCTTTCCATACCGCAGCATGATTTCCGCTGTTTTCTCTCCCGGCAGCCTGAGGCACCTTTCTTTCTTCCCTGTGCTGCTGTATCCTGGTGGTTTTCGTTTCCTCCACGGGAATTTGTGCAGCAGCTGCTGCCGCAGGATTCCGCATCAATCCGTCTATACGTTTTTCAAGTTCAATAATCCTGTCATTCAGGGCCTGTGAATCCGTTTCTTCGATTCTCAGGCAGCTTTTAATACTGGCGTTTTCCAAAGCCATTCTCGGTGTAGAAGCATATCTCATTTCCGTTTCAAGCGCCATGAACAGATCCAGAATTTTCATCAGCCTTGACACTGTCATTGATTCGCTTTGCCGGACATATTCCGCAGCTTCATCCCCGGAAATATCCATAATCATGGATACATCTTCAGGACTGGTTTTGGCAATCAGCAGGGCCCTGATATGTCTGCAGACATCTTTTGCGAAAACGCCCGGATCTTTGCCGTCACGCATAAGCCTGTCAATCATGAGATAAACCTTCGAAGCATCCTGTTCAGAAAGTGCTTTGCTGAATTCGAACAAAAAGGATGTATCGCTCGTTCCAAGTATGTTTCTGACGAGTTCTTCATCAACCTGATCACTGTATCCAAGACACATGTCCAGGATGCTGAGCGCGTCCCTCATGCCGCCGTCGGCAGCCCTTGCAATCATCATAAGAGCGCCGTCAGATACCTGCGCGCCACTGCCTTCTGCCGCTTCCTTCAGTCTTCCGGCTATTTCCGTACTGGGAATCCGTCCAAAGTCAAAGCGCTGACATCTGCTCAGGATGGTTTCCGGCAGCTTCTGCGGTTCTGTTGTTGCCAGGATGAAAACAATATGGGCAGGAGGTTCCTCCAATGTTTTCAGCAGCGCATTGAATGCAGATGTGGACAGCATATGCACTTCATCGATAATATATACTTTATATTTACCGTACTGGGGTGGATACTTGACCGTATCCCTCAGTTCCCGCATCTCGTCCACGCCGTTATTGCTGGCTGCGTCGATTTCAATAACATCCAGGGTCTCTTCATTGTCTGCCCGCAGACAGTTCTCACACTTTCCGCATGGATCACCGTTTTCAGGCTGTAAACAGTTAATCGCTTTTGCCAGAATCTTGGCTGTGGAAGTTTTCCCTGTTCCGCGGGATCCACAGAACAGGTATGCATGTGCAATTCGGTTTGTGACGACCTGATTTCTCAGCGTTCCGATGATCGGAGCCTGTCCGACAACATGGGAGAAATCCTTGGGTCTCCACTCACGGTACAGTGCACGATATGCCATCTTCTCCTCCCCTTATTCAACCGTCAGATTGATATACTGATACAGCTTTTTCACCGTTCTGTTTCCGATTCCGTGAACTGCCGTCAGATCTTCGGGATAATAAAACGGACCGTTTTTGTTTCTTTCTTCGATCAACTGCAAAGCATAAACCTTCCCGATTCCGGGAAGTGTTTCCAGTTCATCCTCTCCGGCGGTGTTGATTCTGACTATACCGGCTTCTTTTACCGGAATACCGCTGAGCTGCCAGGCGAAACCGCAGCCTGTCCTGTAGACTATCCCGTCATTATGCACAGGTGCCAGAATATGGGCCAGACTCAGTACGACTCCTGTCAGAACAAGCAAAACACCAGTCATACGTTTTGCTTTATCAGACATCTTTCCTGACTTTCTGTCCCTGTTTAGTATCCTCCAGAATATACCCGGCCTGAATGATCCTGTTGCGAAGCTCATCACTCTTTGCCCAGTCTTTATTCTTCCTGGCTTCAGCCCGTTCATTTACAAGTGCGGCAATTTCGGGCGGGAGTTCTTCTTCCTTTTTGCTGAGAATTCCCAGTACATCGCAGATTGATTCCAGGCTGTTCAGCGCGGCCTGAGCAGCTTCCCTTGAAGCGCCCTGAACCACCGTAACATTTGCATCCTTAACCAGTTCAAAAATGGCGCCCAGTGCATCTGCCGTATTCATATCATCATCCATCGCGTCATCAAAACGTTTTTCGTATCCTTTCAGACGCTCGATGAATTCTTTCTCCTTGTCATTCAGCGGCCTGTCTTCTCCGTTTTCAAGCTGGAACTTCAGAGAATTCCGCGCGGTATACAAACGATTCAGGCTGGCATTTGCAGAATCAATCTGATCCCGGCTGAAATTAATCGGACTGCGGTAATGTGCACTGAGCATAAAGAGACGTACAGCTTCCAGATCATATTCCTTTGCGATATCCCTGACGGTAAAGAAATTGTTCAGGCTTTTACTCATCTTCTGATTGTCCACATTGATGAAGCCGTTATGCATCCAGTAATTGACATACTTCTTCCCTGTGGCGCCTTCGCTCTGGGCAATTTCGTTTTCATGGTGAGGAAACAGAAGGTCTTTGCCGCCGCAGTGTATATCGAAAGTCTCTCCAAGATACTTCATACTCATGGCCGAGCACTCAACATGCCATCCGGGTCTGCCTTTTCCCCAGGGGCTGTCCCATGCGGGCTCTCCGGGTTTCTGCGCCTTCCACAAAGCGAAGTCTTCAGGAGCTTCCTTGTCGGTATCAACATTCAGTCTTTCACTGGCTCCGGTTTCCCTGTCGTCTGCATTCTGGCCCGACAGTTTCCCATAGCCGGGGAAAGCGGATACGCGATAATAAACATCACCTGAAGGCGATGCGTAAGCATGACCGTTTTCAATCAGTTTTGAAATCAGCGCGATGATTTCCGGAATATGTTCTGTCGCTTTGGGGTGAACCGTAGCCGGACGGATTCCCAGCGCTTTGGCATCCTTGTAATACTCATTAATAAATCTGTCGGCAAGTTCCTTTACAGTAATGCCTTCTTCATTGGCTCTTCTGATCATTTTGTCATCGATATCTGTGAAATTCTGGACAAAAGTAACCTCATAGCCTTCCCGCTCCAGCTGCCTTCTCAACACGTCAAACGTGATGAAAGGCCGGGCATTGCCGATATGGAAATAATTATACACAGTAGGGCCGCACGCATAGATACCCACTTTTCCATCATGGATCGGCTTAAAAGTTTCCTTTTTACGGGTCATGCTGTTATAGATCTGCATAATGATTATCTCCTATACTCTTTTTTTTATAATAACACTTCTGAGCAGTACGGCTGCCCAGATTACAGCAGCCGCTGCAGTAATGATCCAAATGATCGTGTCAATATCATATGGAATATAAAAGGTCCCGCTTTCTCTGCCTGCGGCATTGTCTCCTGCGCTGATGGTATCCTGAAGATTCATCATTTCTGTATCGTTTTCATCAACAATTCTGAAATCCAGTCTGATACTGCGTACATGGCCTTTCTCAGGAAGCTTCAGACTGGCAGAAAAATCAAACTCAGAGTTTTCCGCTTCCGGTGTGAAAACAGCCGAGCTTTTCTGTTTCAGCATTGTGATACGACGCCCGTTAACGACTGTAAACAACGGATCGTGATCTTCTTCCTGGTCTCCGCCGTATGAAAGATCAGTAGATATTTTGATCGTTAACTCTTTTCCGCAAAACTCCGCAAGATCAATCCGGCCTGTAAACTGATTGTATGCGCCTGGATCCCATGACCATTCTTCATTGTTGGCGTTAATCTGTATCTGCGCTGTATGCTCACATACAGCGCCTGTACACCAGATCAGGAGTACGGCAAAAAGAATAAGGTTCAATATGCGTAGTTTCATTCCCGCTTCATTCCTGTCCTTGATCATCGTTTTTGCTTTCCTGAGGAAAACTGTGTATTCTTTCACTCATCTGATTCAGCGTGCAATTAACTTTCTCGGCCATTTTCCCTACGGAAACCGTATTGTCAAACAAGCCGTTTATTTCAGCGCTTACTGATGAATTGCCTTCGGATACAGGCAACTCATCTTCCTCTTCTTCCTCTGTCCCGTCATCGTTTCCTTCTTCGTTTTGTTCAGCCGGGACAGCAGCAGATCCGGTAAGGGAAGCAGCGTATTTTTCCGCCCTGATGTCGTTGAGCTGTTCATCAAGCTGTTTCAGTTCTTCGAGCATTCTGGTCATGGATTCAGGAAACGATTCACCCTTCAGCCATAAAGCATAGGTTTTATTGGCCAGATCACCAAGAACCTCTCTTCTGCGGTTCTGGATTGTAACCTCATCTACTTTGTACCTTGTATTGTTTGCGATACTGGCAGCAGTATTGCCGATCGCTTTCATCCCTTTGATCCACAGGTTTTTTGCCTTGTCCCGAATATCTTTTCTGACTGCCAACGCATTGTCCTCCTTTAGCCTGCAAAATGGCGTCTGAGCCTGAGAGCAGGCTTTTACCGAATAAGCATCAATGAACCTGGATTGATTCTGAATTCGACGCTGTTCATCGGACTGATATCTCCGTCCACATTGATTCGCAGACTGTTTCCCTCTATCAGGATATCGGAAGCTCTGAAATGCTTCGTTATTCTGAATTTCAGATCTTTGGAAAGCATCAGGCCCGGCAGGTAAAACGGAATCTGCCACCTGTGAACACTGCGGATCATAACAAGATCAAGCTTTCCGTCTTCAATATCAGCTTTCGGACATATGGGGATGCCACCGCCGATGAAACGGCCGTTCGCCACAGAACAGATAAGATACTCTCCTTCCTGTTCTTTTCCGTCAGCGGTTATCTTCAGATGAATGCTTTGATAATGAAAGATTGCTTTGATCAGTCCAAGGAAATAAGGTGTGAGCCCCCTGTGCTTTTTCTTTTCATTCTCCGCATAATCCAGGACTGTAACATCAAATCCCGTACCGCAGACATTCAGGAAAAAGCGGTCGTTTACTGTGCCTGTATCAGTGGGCTTTGCAATTCCTGTCAGCAGCAATTCCAGCGCCTTGTCAGGCTCATTGGGAATACCCGCGGATTTGATAAAATCATTTCCGGTACCAGCTGGAATAATGCCCATGGGTTTCCCTGTTCCTGTAAGACTTGCAGCAACCTCCCCCGCAGTTCCGTCTCCTCCGACAGATACAACGGCTGTAACATCTTCATCAGCCGCAAGTTTAACAGCGAGCTCTGTACCATGGCCGGGCCGTTCAGTTCTGTATATGCGGTATTCCGTACCTTTGGTTTTAAGGGTTTCCTCAAGCTTCTGCATGATTTCAAGAGAATATCCGTTTCCTGCCGCAGGGTTTACGATAAAAGCAACTAACATGACTCATCACCCAATAAAAAATCATATCTTTGCAGAACCCCCCTTTCCGCATGTCATTCAGGCCGCAGGAAAGGGGGGGAATTGCATTACAGATTCTTCAGGATTTTTTCTGCAATCTGGGGACCGGTCAGCTCATATTCTTTCAGGAGGTCGGCCGGTTTTCCGCTTTGGCCGAACACATCGTTGATACCAATCTTCATGAACTTCTCAACACCGTTTCCGATAATAGCGGAAGCCACTGTGTCTCCAAGTCCGCCGATGATGGAATGCTCTTCGACAGTAAACACTTTTCTGCATTTCGCTGTATAGCGAAGAGCAAGTTCCTCATCAAAAGGCTTGATCGTATGGAAAGATACGAGCGCCGCATTCACACCCTGGCCCGCAAGGATATCAGCAGCTTCTATAGCGTGCTCCAGCATAATACCGCATGTGAATATCGCACAGTCGCTTCCGTCACGAATGACATTTCCCTTTCCTACGGTAAACGGTCTGGGATCATAAACAGGAGTAGCGAGTCTGGCTGTACGGATGTATACAGGGCCTTCGATTTTCGCTGCCGCTTCAACACACTGGTAACACTCGTTGGCATCGGAAGGAACAAACACAGTCATACCAGGCAGGACTCTCATAAGCGCAATGTCCTCGATAGCCTGATGGCTGCCGCCGTCTTCACCCAGCGTAATGCCTGCATGGCTGAAACCAAACTTGACATTGAATTTGGGGTAACAGACGCCATTCCGGATCTGGTCATAATTGCGGCCTGCAAAAACCGCGAATGTGGAGCAGAAAGGGATAAGTCCCATTGTACTCATACCGGCAGCAACGTCAACCATGTTTGCTTCTGCAATACCACAGTCATAAAACCGGTTGGGATACGCTTTCTTGAATCCGTTTGTCATTGTTGCGCCGGCCAGGTCAGCATCAAGCACAACGACTTTCTCATTTTCTTCGCCCAGTTTGACAAGGGCCTCACCATATGCAACACGAACTGCTTTCTTTTCCATTTCTTCAGCCCTCCAATTCCTTCAGTGCCTGGGCAGCCTGTTCAGCATTCGGAGCTTTTCCATGCCAGCCGACCTGGCCTTCCATAAAGCTGACGCCCTTACCCTTCAGCGTATTCAGAATAATATATCTCGGTTTGCCGGGACAGGCAGGCACATGCAGAGCCTCTACAACCTGCTTCATATCATTTCCGTCCGCAACCTCAATCACGTCATATCCGAAAGCGAGAGCCTTTGCTTTGATATCTCCGAGGCTCATAACTTCATCATTTGTTCCGTCAATCTGAAGTCCGTTATGATCCAGAATAACGGTCAGGTTGTCAAGCTTATAGTGCGCGGCAGCCATGCTGGCTTCCCATACAAGGCCTTCCTGGCTTTCACCGTCTCCTATGATTGTGTAAACATGGCATTTTTTCCCTGTATGCTTTGCTCCGAGAGCCATACCGACCGCAATGGAGATTCCCTGTCCGAGAGAGCCGGTGGAGGCATCAACGCCGGGACATTTTTTTGTGTCGGGATGTCCCTGCAGAATACCGTGGAGCTGACGGAAATGATCAAATTCCTCGCGACCGAAAAAGCCGCGTTCACAAAGTGTTCCGTAAAGAGCGGGAGCGGAATGGCCCTTGGAAAGAACAAACCTGTCACGGTCAGGGTTCTTGTCATCCTTGGGATCCACATTCATTACATCAAAATACAGCGCAACCATAGCCTCCGTGCTGGAAAGAGATCCGCCGGGATGTCCTGCGCCTGCAGCAGCAGTCATGATAATGATGTCTCTTCTCACCTGCCGCGCATATTTTTCAAGTGTCTGGATATCCATTTCCGTCCCTCCGATCATGTAATTTCCTGAATGTTCAAACATTAAAATATTATATGAGCTGAGCCTGTCATTGTCAAGAATTACGGCATTTTGAGCGCCCCTGTTTCCATCATTCTGCGCAGTGCTTCTGAAAGCGCAATCCGCCCGTGAACATATGTCAGTCCTCCCTGCATAAAAGCAGTGTACGGTACCCTGATAGGACCGTCAGCGCTCAGTTCAATACTGGCGCCGGCAACGAATGTTCCGGCCGCCATAACAACCTGATCATCATAGCCCGGCATGTCCCAGGGTTCGGGCATGGCCATACTGTCCACGGGGCTGGCTGTTTGAATTCCCTGACAAAACGCCACAAGCCGCTCAGGAGTTTCCATCTTAATCGCCTGAATAATGTCAGCGCGCTGTTCCTTTGATGACGGCGACGTCTCAAAACCCAGATTGTCAAACAATCTTGAAGCAAGAAGTGCCGTCTTCAGCGCCTGGGCCACTGTGTGCGGCGCCATAAACAGTCCCTGATAGAAGGGTCTGTAAGATGCAGCATAAGAACCGAGCTCCCGGCCAAGTCCGGGTGCTGTCAGCCTTCCTGCAATACGTTCCACTTTATCATGCTTTCCGGCCACGTATCCTCCGGTTGGTGCAATTCCTCCGCCCGGATTCTTGATCAGACTGCCTACGCATATATCCGCGCCGTAATCCGTAGGTTCATCCTTACACACAAATTCGCCGTAACAGTTATCAACCATCAGCGTTACGCCGGGATGCCTGCTGTGAATCATATCGGCCAGTTCCGCAAATTCCTCAGGAAACAGGCTGGGTCTCCAGGCATATCCCCGGCTTCTCTGCGCGATCACAAGGGATGTATCTTTCGTGATCGCCTTTTCCACGGCCGGAACATCAATCTTCCCGTCTTTCAGTTCCACACATTCAAAAGAAACGCCCATTTCTTTCAGTGACCCCGGCTGACTGCCTTTTCCTGTTCCGATAACTCCCAGCAGGGTATCATAGGGCATACCGGTAGCGCTGACGATTTTTTCTCCCGGTTTTGTAAGGCCAAAGAGAGTCAGGCTCAGGGCTGCCGTTCCGCTGGCTACGTGCGGCCTCATAAGTGCCGCCTCCGTATGGAAAATCCCCGCATATATCCTTTCCAGGGTGTCCCGTCCGATATCATCGTATCCGTAACCGGTAGACGGGGCAAAATGCCTGTAACTGACCCCTTCCTGCCGGAACAGGTCGAGCACCTGTTTCGTACGCTTCATTTCATTTTCATCGATCCTGGCAAAGGATTCCTTCAGCTCTTCCTCCGCTTTCAGGATCATTTCCTCAATACGGTTCATGCTTATACCTCACAGCAAATATCTTCTGATTTCATCGTACGCATCTTCTCTGTCGGTTCTGACATAATGAATGCATTCTTCCCTGCGCAGGAACGTCATCTGCCTTTTTGCATAATGACGTGTTCCCTTCCGGATCATCTCTGCCGCATCTTCAACAGAATACTCACCGCGTATACAGGGAATCATCTCCTTGTACCCCAGGCCGTTCATGCTCCTGGCGTCTTCAGGCACACCTTCATCCAGCAGGGAAGCCACTTCATTCTTTAATCCCTTTTGGATCATATCCGTCACGCGCTGATTGATCCGGTCATAGAGTAAATCCCTGTCCATTTCAGTGGAAACCACCTTCCAGCAGAATCGGCGGTCATTCTCATTCTCACGCCTGGGCTGTTCGGAAAAAGGAATGCCGGTAGCCTCCCATACTTCTATTGCACGGATAATCCTTCTGACATCATTCACCGGAAGACGTTGGGCGGTTACCGGATCTATACTTCGAAGCCTCTCATGCAGTGCGGCGCGTCCGTCTGCCGTTTCCGCCATTGCATTCAACATCTTCCTCAGTTCTTCATTGGCCGGCGTCATTCCCATTCCCATGGGATGCATCAGCGACTGAAGATAAAGTACGGTTCCTCCGACAAACAATACATGTCTGCCCTTTTCTGTAAGCTGCAGAATCAGTTTTTCGGCTTCATCCCTGTAATCTGCAACGCTGAACATATCCGTTGGTTCACAGATATCCATCAGATAATGACATACACCGCCCATTTCTTCCTTTGTCGGTTTAGCGGTTCCGATATCCATTCTTCTGTAAATCTGCATACTGTCCATACACAGAATATCCCATCCCTGCTCCTGTGCGAGACGTACGCTCAGACTGGTCTTCCCGCTGGCTGTAGGCCCCGTTATGACTCTGCAGACAATCTGTTCTGTCATAATGTTCTCCGGTCAGTTCTGTATGCGTTTGAATTTCCTGTCCAGTTCCCTGTGGCTGATGGAAACCACAAGCGGTCTTCCATGGGGACAGGTGGGTGTCACCTTCTGTTCAATCATTGTGTCAAGAAGGCTCCGCAATTCTTCTTCTGTCAGCGTTTCCCCGCCTTTAACGGCATGCTTGCAGGCAGTCTGAAGCAGCTGTGTCCGTTTTTTCTCAAAAGTCGGATCTTTTCCGTTCTGAAGATCGTTGATCACATCCCGTATAAAATCCTTTGTCTGTGCCTCGCCCAGAATCACGGGGATCGTCCTGACAGCAACATCCTTCTCACCAAACGCCTCAACAACGAGTCCTATGCTTTCCAGCGCTTCCCTGTTATCTTCCAGCAGGCGCTGTTCAGCATTTGTAACACCAAGCACAACAGGAACAAGCATTTCCTGGCCGGCCTGGGCTTTTTCCGTGTGTTCACTCATAAGCCTGTCAAACAGCAGACGCTCATGAACCGCATGCTGGTCAACCATCAGCAGCTGGTCTTCATATTCAACCAGGATAAACGTGTTGAACAGCGCGCCGAATACTTTCATCGGTTTCCGGACTGCACTCAGGATTGTGTTAACCTGTTCTGCACTTTCTTTCATCACAGCAGGAGCTGCATACTCACGGCCGGCAGCAGGAATATTGATTTTCTCTGCCGGTCTTGGCGGGATATCCCTGTAAACCGGTTCCGGTTTGGGGGCAGGAGAAAAAGCAGACGCACTGGCAGGGAGCGTCCGGCTGACTGTCACCGATTCATCAGGAGAAGGCAGCGGACGGCGCATGACAGGAGCCGCCTGGACAGGAACTTCCATCATCCGGTCAGAAGCTTTTTCCTTCTGGGGGCTGAGAGTCATCTCAACCGGATGTTGAAAAGCATCCTTTTCTTTCAATGCCATCAGCACCGCACTGAGTACAGCTTCATAAACCCCGGTTTCATCCCTGAATCGCACTTCCAGCTTATTCGGGTGTACATTGACGTCCACTGCTTCATATGGAATGGTGATATACAGTGCACAGACCGGGAATTTTCCAATCATCACCCGTTCCCTGCAGGCCGTTTCCAGTGCCTCGTTCAGGATTTTATTATGCATGACACGGCCGTTGATGAAGAACATTTCCTGATTCCGGTTTCCTCTTCCGTTCTCTCCGATGCCGACATACCCCTTGATGATCAGTCCGTTCCCGTGATCATTCACTTCTTTCATAAACTTCATGGCATAGCTTCCGTAAACCGTCTGCAATGCCGTGGCTGTCTGTCCGTCTCCGGGTGAATGGAATTCTGTTTTACCGTTTGAAATATACCTGAAACTGACATCGGGGCGGCTCAGTAAAAGCTGGACAATCAGATCGTGAACTGCCGAAGCTTCCTGACCGGCTTTTTTCATAAATCCTTTGCGGACAGGAACATTGAAAAACAAATCATTCACCTGGATTGTTGTGCCGACGGGGCAGGCAATTTCCTGTATATCAGTAATCCGTCCGCCTTCGTTTTTTACTTTCAATCCTGTATCGCTTGCAGCGGTCCGGGTTGTCATTGTAATCCGTGATACGGCTGCAATACTTGCAAGAGCCTCTCCGCGGAAGCCCAGGGTTGCAATGGCGTCAAGATCCTGTTCCCTGCTGATTTTACTCGTGGCATGCCGTTCAAACGCCATGCGGATATCGCTTTCATCAATACCGCTGCCATTATCGGCTACGCGGATGCTTGTCAGTCCGCCTTCCTGGATTTCGACTGTCACCGCTGTAGCACCGGCATCCAGACTGTTTTCAATGAGTTCCTTGATGGCCGCCGCCGGTCTCTCCACAACTTCACCTGCAGCAATTTTACCTATCAGGTTTTCACTCAGCGGTCTGATCTTTCCCATAATGTTCTCCCTTTCGTTCGCTCTTTACGGGCTTTTGCTGATTACAGCTTGCGTGCCTTTTCCCGGAGCAGGAACAGCGTATTCATCGCATCCATCGGCGTGATTGCCATCACGTCAATTTCCTGAAGCTCCTTGATTATTTCATCTTTTTTATACTCAAACAGATCCATCTGTTCATTTTTCCTGAAACCAGTATCCTCACCCAGAATATTCTGGCCAATGGTATTCTGGTTGATTTCACTGACTTCCAGCCTGGCCTGAATCTCATGCGCACGCACGATTACCGGATGAGGCACTCCCGCCAGCCTGGCCACATGAACACCAAAGCTTTTATCCGCACCGCCGCGAACAATTTTCCGAAGGAAGATAACGTCTTCCCCATGTTCCTTGACGGAAATACAGAAATTTTTCACCCCGTCCAGATGACCCTCGAGTTCACTTAATTCATGATAATGCGTCGCAAACAGGGTTTTTGCTCCGATCCGTTCCTTGTCAGCAATATATTCCACCACTGCCCATGCAATGGACAGTCCGTCAAATGTGCTGGTTCCCCGTCCGATCTCATCAAGAATAATCAGGCTGTTTTTCGTTGCGTTCCTGAGGATATGAGCGGTTTCGCTCATCTCAACCATAAAGGTACTCTGTCCGCTGGCCAGATCATCGCTGGCGCCTACCCTCGTAAAAATACGGTCGCAGACCGGAAGGCTGGCCTCCCTGGCAGGAACAAAGCTTCCGATCTGCGCCATCAGGCAGATCAGCGCCACCTGACGCATATAGGTACTTTTACCCGCCATATTCGGTCCGGTAATAATCATCATCCGGTTTTCATTTCCGTCCAGCAGCGTATCATTGGGAATGAACCCGCCATCCTTCATATTCCTTTCCACCACAGGATGACGCCCCTCAACGATCGAAAGCGTTCCGTCCGAAGTAATGGAAGGACGTACATAATGATTTTCCGAAGCTGACCGGCTCAGGCTCTGGAATACGTCCAGTTCCTTCAGCGCCTGAGCGGTTCTTTGGATTCCTTCAATCTGTTCAGCAATACGATCCCTGACCTCGCTGAAAAGCTGTAGTTCAAGGCGTACGCTTTGCTCCTGTGCGCCGATGATCTTCTGCTCAATTTCTTTCAGTTCCGGAGTCATATATCTTTCGGCGTTTGTCAGTGTCTGTTTCCGGATATACCTTTCAGGCACCTGGCTCAGGAAACTTTTTGTAACTTCAATATAATAGCCGAATACCTTGTTATACTGAATCCGGAGATTTCTGATCCCTGTTTCTTCTCTTTCCCTGGCTTCGAGATCAAGAATCCACTGTTTGCCGCTGGTCTGTGCTTCACGGTATTCATCCAGGATCTTTGAATACCCTTCCCGGATAATGCCGCCTTCCGTAATAATGACAGGCGCATCCGGATGAATGGCACGATCCAGCAGATCCGTCAGTTCTTCCAGCGGGTTGAGTTCGTCACGGATCCTGACCATTGCGGCACTTTTTACGTTATCAAGCAGACTACGGATACCCGGTATACGTTTCAGACTCGCGCACAGCGCAAGGCAGTCCCGGGCATTCATATTCCTGTATGCAACCTTGTTCATCAGGCGTTCCATATCGTATACGCCTTCAAGTTCTTCCGCCAGTGTCATGCCGAGAATCCTGTCGTTGACAAGCTCCTGCACGGCGTCCAGGCGGTTGTTGATTTCCTTTTCGTCCAGGAGCGGCTGTTCCACCCATCGGCGAAGCAGTCTTCCGCCCATTGCCGTGCTTGTCATATCAAGCAGTCCGAGGAGTGTACCCTTTCTGCGTTCTCCTCTGAGGCTCTCTGTAAGCTCAAGGTTTCTCCTGGTATTCTGATCCAGAAGCATGGTTTTTCCGTTTTCAGCAATACGCAGTGTACGGATATGCTCCAGGCTGTTCTTCTGTGTTTCATGAAGATAGCGGAGCAGCGCGCCTGCCGCGCAGGTTGCTTCTTTCTTGTCATCAAGTCCAAGTGAAGTCAGCTGACTCAGTTGAAAATGCTCGCAAAGGGTATCTTCCGCGTTTTTCCGCTGAAACCAGACCCTCGGCTGTCCGTTCAGTCCTCTTATATCTCCTCCTGCCAGCGCTGTCAGCTGCGGCGGATCATTGCAGATGACTTCCATCGGATTCACCCGGACAATCTGTGCTCTCAACAGATTTGCTTCCGGTTCCATTACAAAGAATTCACCTGTGGACACATCTGCATATGCGATCCCCGTCTTTTTGCCGTCGAGATAGACACACATCAGGTAGTTGTTTGCCTTATCCTCCAGCATGGCAGGATCAGTGACTGTGCCGGCAGTAATCACCCGGACCACATCCCTGTCCACAAGGCCTTTGGCCAGTGCCGGGTCTTCCATCTGCTCACAGATGGCTACTTTGTATCCTTTTGCAATCAGCTTCTCAATATAGGTGTTCACGGAATGATAAGGAACGCCGCACATTGGTGCGCGTTCCTCCAGACCGCAGTCTTTACCGGTCAGAGTCAGTTCAAGCTCTCTGGAAGCAGTTTTGGCATCCTCGAAAAAAAGCTCATAAAAATCTCCCAGCCGGAATAACAGCAGGCAATCTGCGTACTGGTCATGAATCCGCAGATATTGCTGCATCATAGGTGAAAGTGCCATTTTGATCCCTTTCTCAGCGGCATCCGCTGCAGCAGGAGCAGTTGCCGGAACATCCCGTGCTGCCGCCGTTTTCCTCTTCCACTTCACCGGTAATTACCAGCCGAAGGATTTTGTTTACATTATCCATCATTGTCTGAAAATCGTTCCTGTACTGTTTCAGCGTCCGGATCATTTCGTTTTCATTCATCCGCTTTTCAGCTTCTTCCATTTCGCGGCTTGCCTCGGCAAGTTCGTTGGCATCCATATCCGCGGCTGACAGAATCTCTTCTACACGCTGCCTTTTTTCGATCATGTCTCCCAATGCAGCGGCAGCATCAGGGTTGTGGCGGACAGCCCCTTCCTGCTGCTTCATTTTCTGGTATGTTTCGCTGCTCAGGATGGCTTCTGCCAGTTCCTGGGCTTTCATCATAACTTCTCTCATATATGCAGATCCTCCTTATATCCTTTCACCTGTCAGTGTGTTGTTTTTCAGTCCGGTCACGCGGCACTTCAGAATCTGTCCGATATCTTCGCTGCTGCCGTTGACAGTAATGGAGACCGCATGTCTGCCTTTACCGGATACCGCGAGTCTGCTTCTGCGGCTCAGACCTTCCACCAGGATTTCCTCCTCGGTTCCGATAAACCGTTTCAGCGTATCCTGCTGCAGTTCTTCCTGCAGCGCAATCAGACGCTGGATTCTCTCCCTCGAAATTTCATCCGGGATCAGGCCTTCCATTTTTGCGGCCCTTGTACCTTTTCTTGGACTGTATATAAAGGTGAATGCACTGTCGTACCGGACCTCGCGTACCAGGCTCATGGTATCCTCGAACTGTGCCTCCGTTTCACCGGGAAAACTGACGATAATATCAGTACTGAGTCCGATGCCGGGTATGGATTCCCGCAGTTTTCGCACCCTGTCCAGATACTGTTCCCGGGTATAATGCCTGTTCATCTTTTCCAGGATCTCATTATTGCCGCTCTGTACAGGAAGGTGAAACTGCGGAAGGATATGTTTGCCCCTGCTCATCACATCGATCAGTTCGTCGCTCAGGTCCTTCGGATGGCTTGTCATAAAACGGATCCGAGGAATACCGATTTCGTCCAGATGCTTCAGCAGGGACGCAAATGTCGGGTCGCCCGGCAGGCCTTTTCCGTAGCTGTTTACGTTCTGACCCAGCAGCATAATTTCCTTTACGCCCGACTTTGCCAGTTCTTCAGCCTCGTGAAGAATACTGCTCATTTCGCGGCTCCGTTCCCTGCCGCGTACATAGGGAACAATACAAAAGCTGCAGAAATTATTACAGCCGTACATAATCGTAAGATAGGCAGCATCCTGTCTTAGTCTCCTGACCGGAAGCCCCTCTGCAATAACATCTTTATCTTCAACACAAACCTGCTGCATTCCGCTGTTCAGCGTTTCATACAGCATTTCAGGAAGCTTATGAAGGTTGGCAGTACCAAAGGCAAGATCCACAAATCCGTACTGCTTCAGGATGGTCTCCGCCATCCCGGGTTCCTGTATCATACAGCCGCAGACGGCTATGACCATATCCGGTTTTGTTTTCCTGACTTCCTTCAGCCACGTGACGTTTCCCAATGCACGTCTTTCTGCATTTTCACGTACACAGCAGGTATTGAATATCACGAAGTCAGCTTCTTCACGTTCCGTTGCGGGTTCCATACCCATACGTTCCAGCATGCCGGCGATTTTTTCGGAATCATGGGCATTCATCTGGCAGCCGTATGTGACTACGTAATAACTTTTCGGTCTGTGAGGAAGCTCACGGATCATTTCAGTATACTGTTCCTGTCGTTCCTGTTCTTCAGCTGTAACAAGGATCTCCTTTGTATTCATTCTTTCTGCTCCCTCAGTACATATCCCGTCCCTCCACAGACAGGACAGACTTCTAATAGATTATCATATATTTCTGTTCTTGTGCGCTTTCTGGTCATTTCGATCAATCCCAGACTCGTCCATCCGTGTATGACTGTCTTCACCCGGTCTCTGCTGAAACACTCTTCCAGCCTGGACAGAACCATACTACGGTCTGTTTCATTATCCATGTCTATGAAATCAATCAGGATAATCCCGCTCAGATTCCGCAGCCGAACCTGCTGGGCAATAATAGTGCATGCTTCCAGATTGGTTTCAAGAATTGTCCGCTCTTTGGACCCGGCGCCGGCAGCGGAAGCAGTATTGATATCAATCACCGTCATCGCTTCACACCGGTCCAGGACAATATTACCGCCCCCCGGCATACGGACAGTACGTTCTTTCGCCTGACGGAGCTGTCTGATGATATCAGTATCTGCTTCTTTCTTTTCCTGGGTCGTATCCGTTCCATCCCTTGCATAATCTTCCTGTAGCCGGTCTGCAATACGACCGGAAAAAAGGATGCTGCCCGGTTTTCCGCCCTGTGAAGCTTTTTCGGCTGTCATCAGCCAGGTTTCGTACAGTGATTCCGCCTCCTGACGGATTGTATCTTCATCTGCATCCTCCGCGGCTTTTCTCATGACCAGTCCGAAACGATCCGCAGCGATCTCCCGTCCTGCTTTTTTCAGTCTTTCCCGGACGGATTCATCGGTTATTCTGCTGCTGACACCGATATAGCGGTTCATCGGCATCAGGATAACCATAGCTCCGGGAAAGGTTATATCGCGTGTCAGAAACGCTCCTTTTGTTCCCGTTTCCTCTTTCTTGATCTGAACGACCATGCTCTCGCCCGATCGGATTTTCCCTTCTGTGAAACTGTTACTGTTCTCATCCATCGGAAGAAAGCCATTCTTCTTCCTCCCTATATCAACAAATGCACAGTTCATTCCGGGCATCAGCCGGTCCGTTTTCCCAAGCAGAATATCCCCGCACTGATCTGACGGATTATCCTGTATGTATTCAACGAGGACACCGTCTTCCGTTACGGCGCAGAATCCGGAACCGCAAATGATCTTTCGTACCATGTTCAAAGCCTCTCCAGCGGGATAAGCCGTCCTTCAGAATCCATTCCCAGCAATCCGGTCCGGGTCACAAGCATTCGGATTTCTTCGTCTATACCTGCTTCCTTCCCTAAAGCTTCAATCAGCATACCAGGTTTACAGGCCTCGCGTTCAGTCAGCACAAGTGTCGCCAGGATATGCTGTCCTTCACCCTTCAGTTCATAGATCAGCGGTTTGATATCGCATTCCTTCAACGCTGTTTTTGTTTTTCGCATGGCAGTCACCGTTTCCTTTGCCATCATCGAAGGAATGGCGGCTGTCAGCTTCTCTGCCGTCTCCGGATCCCTGATCAGCAGGTCGTATTCTGCCGCACGAAGGCTGGCCATCAGTGCGGGATGTTTCTGATCCACCGCCCGTGCTTCAGACAGCTGCATATCCTTTGGCATGGCACGGTTCATCCGATCAAGGAACTCCTCTTCACTGACCTCCTCAGCCATCGTCACATCCATAATTTCCCGGGTCCCGCAGGCTCCTGTTGATAAAGCACTCGCGAATGTGATCAGGATATGGGGATTGAATCCGTTGGAATATGCAACCGGCAGGCCGCTCCTGCGGAGTCCGCGCTGTACGCTGCGCTGAATATCAAGATGTCCGATATGCCTGATTCTTTCACCTTTTTCAAACACTGCCAGCATTCGCATATGAACATACTCCCTTCCAGCGCTGTAAACCGCATCCGTTGCAGCCTTTCCGGCAATCCTTCGTTGTCTCCGCGCGTTCACTTTTTTCTTTTTCATGCCAGAGGAACTGTTTTGTAACCCCGCTGTCTATATGATCCCAGGGCAGGACTTCTTCCTTTGTTCTGGCCCGGTGTGCGTAAAAAGCCGGGTCAAGGCCGCAGTCCCTGAATGCTTCCATCCACAGATCATAGCGGAAGGTTTCATTCCACCCGTCCAGAATGCATCCCTTTTCAAAAGCGCTCCTCAGCACACGGCCCATTCTTCGGTCACCCCGGGCAAAACAGGCTTCGAGGAAACTGACATAAGGCTCATGCCAGTGGAAAGTCACGCCTTTGATATTGAGCACCTGTCTCAGATGCTCCTGCTTTGCGATAATCGCATCCAGCGTATCCTGGGCAGCCCACTGGAAGGGCGTAAAGGGCTTGGGGACAAATACGCTTACGCTCACTGTCACCCGTAGCCCCTTGGCTCTTTGTGTCTTGGGGACATTAAAGTATTCGGCAATGACTTTCCTGGCCAGGTCCGCGATACCGTCCAGATCTTCTGTGGTTTCCGTCGGCAGGCCGGACATGAAATACAGTTTTACGCTGCTCCATCCGCCTTCAAAGGCATCCCGCACTTTGCCCAGCAGATCCTCTTCCGTTACACCTTTGTTGATCACATCACGCATGCGCTGCGTTCCTGCTTCCGGCGCAAAAGTAAGGCTGGTTTTCCTGACCTGCTGCGTTTCCTCAAGGCTTTCTTTCAGCACGCTGTCGATCCGCAAGCTTGGCAGAGAGATAGATACACGCTTTTCCTTCATGCGTTTCATGAGCTCCCGGATCAGTTCAGGCAGGCAGCTGTAATCCCCGCTTGAAAGACTGCTCAGGCTGATCTCCTCATATCCGGTGGAATTCAGCAGTTTTTCAGCCAGGTCTATGAGCTTTTCCATGCTTCTCTCCCGTACAGGCCGGTACAGAATGCCTGCCTGACAGAAACGGCATCCCCTTGTACACCCGCGCATGATTTCCAGCATGATACGGTCAAAGATCACTTCCGTATAAGGTACGGGAAACTCTTCAGGATAATAGGTGTTGTTCAGGTCAACAACCACCCGTTTCCGGACAGTCGCCGGTGCTTCCGCGCAATTGGGTGTCACAGACGCAACAGTCCCGTCCTCATTGTATGTCACGTCGTACAGGGAAGGAACATACACGCCTTCCAGTTGGGCAAGCTTTTTCAGGCATGCTTCCCGGCTCAGTCCTTTTTCCTTGCGTTCGAGAATGACACGGTTCAGCTCTGTCATCACATCTTCCCCGTCGCCGATCATAAACGCGTCAATGAAATCAGCCAGCGGCTCCGGGTTAAAGGCGCAGGGTCCCCCGGCCACCACAATGGGGTCAGTTTCTCCCCGTTCACTGCTTTCCAGCGGAACACCACCCATCTTCAGCATCGCCAGTATATTGCTGAAGCTCATTTCATACTGGAGCGTAAAGCCGATAACGTCAAATGCGTTCAGCGGATGTCTGCTTTCCATGGACAGCAGCGGAAGCTGCTCTTCCTCCATCAGTGCGATCATATCCGTCCAAGGCATGAAAAACCGTTCGCACAGGCTCCAGCTTTCGCGGTTAATCAGCCCGTACAGAATCTTCATGCCCAGGTGGCTCATGCCTACCTCATATGTGTCCGGAAAACAGAATCCGAAGTGCAGCGGACATTCATCCCAGCCCTTCACTTCCGTATTCATCTCGCCGCCGGTATAGCGCGGTGCCTTCTGAACCTTTTCCAGGATTTTCTCAATTTTGTCATTTAAATCCATATCAGGATGCTCCATTTTCTGTTTTTACCTGACAGCAGGTGTCCAGTAATTCTGCTGATAAATATCAGTCAGCCTGAAGGTAACCTGGCATTTGCTCCTGTCAATCGGTGTATTGGCAATCTCAACCGTATCACCAAGCGTGATCGGTTCACCCAGCTCGTAAGTATCACGGTAAACGCCTTCATAGTCAAAGTAGTCACAGACAAACTGCAATGTATCGCCCTTACCAATTGCAATCAGTTCCTTTGACTGGGTATCAGAAACACCATCCCCGTATCTGTACAATGCTCCCGCAATATATCCGTCTCCGTTATGTTCACTGTCAAAATTCACAATCAAATCAATCAATACTCGCGTATTCTTATTTTCTCCTTTTTTAGTCAGATAAGCAGGAACATATCCGGTGATTACATAATTATCACCGTCATCCACGGAGTTCAGATAGTAATAGGCCACCGGCTGACGGTCGATAGACAGCCATGTGCCGTCATAATCGGACAAAAGGCTGTTTCCCTCAGAGGAATACGTGGTATCCAGTCCAAGATCAATAAATCCTGTCCCGTCATTGTAGAACACATTCATCAGCAGAGAGGTCACCAGATCCCACTGATCTGTCTCCAGAGTGATCTTTCCCTCTTTCCATACCAGCTGAGAGACATCCAGATGATTATCCATGATATATGCAGCCGCGTTTTCCGCTGTCATGCTGCGCCCCATGAACAGATCCAGGATACTGCCCGTTGATCCGCTGCTGCTTCCGCCGCCGTAAAGGCCTCCGAGCAGTTCCGTAAGCCCGCCGGAGGAATAGGAGGACGTATATCCGCTGCTTTGTCCCAGCAGGCTCCCAAGCAGATCCTGTGATGCATAGGCACCGCTGCCATAATTGCTGAGGGATGTGCCGGCGCTGACCTGACCGCTGACCTCCAGGCTGGCAAACTCCTGAATGCACCGGGTATATTCTTCATCCATGCCGATTGCCTGGTAGGTAGACACCATCTGATTCACTTTGTTTGCCCGCTGATAAGGGAAATAGATACTCAGGCCGTAGGCGTGACTGATGCTTCCGCCGGTTCGGTTATACTTCACAGCGCCCTGCAGCGCTTTTGCCAGCGACTTGCCTTCCGCTGTCCCCATATTCTTGGCAAAATCCACCATATCGATCTGGTCAATGCGGCTGGACTGGGCAAATTCCCGGGTCTTGCTCCGTGCTTTGGAAACCGTCTTATATTCCTTGTTCTGGATCAGTTCGTTTGTATCAATACTGAACTGCTTCAGTTCGTCCGGAACCGTAGCCTGGAGTTCGGCAAGATCCACAACGCTCAGCGTTGTAGCCTGTCCGCGGCATTGCCGGTTGCAGACCTCCACAAAATCATCCGCGATCTGCTTGCCGATCTGAATCGTCGGCATGCTCGTGTTTTTATTCAGACTGTTCAGCCAGTTGGTATAGTACCAGCCTACGCCGGGTTCTGTTTCCTCGCTGGCAATCATATAATCCGCATACTGACTGAGCATGATGCCGTTTTCAACTGTCGCCATCAGACAGGCGTCAAATCCGATAAAATCAAATTTGACATCCGCCTTTTTCAGGGCACTGTTGATCCCGGCCAGTGTCATGGACTGATTGTGTCCGACTTTTTCATCATAACCGAATCCGCTGACCGAACCACCGCCGTGATCCCAGAAAATCAGACACATGCGGTTCGCCGGGAAGTTTTTCCTGCCATACTGAATAAAGGTCGTCAGCGTATCGGGGTTAACCAGGCTGCCTCTGCCCATATCCTTTTCCAGACAGAGGAATTTGCCGTCCTTTATCTGGTAAATCTGGTTCACAGACGAAGAAACAACATTGTTCCGCCATCTGCTGCATCCCCCGGTAAATACAATCAGGTTTATTTTGTCTCCGATTGTCGCGGAAGCCATTTCCTTCAGGTCGGAAGTAGCCATGCCCTGCTGGCTTTCCAGGTCTGTGCCGCACATGTAAACCATGATTGTCATATTGTCCTGCTTATTTCCGATTATCTCTGTGAATTTGGCACGTGCTCCTGTAGCAACAGTCTCATCCAGTACAGTTGTGTTATTCTCTCCGGAAGAAGTGAAATAAGGAACAGCGCTGCTCTGGTTCGAAACGGTTCCTGTTCCTGTCAGTCCGGAAAGAAGGCTTCCTGCACTGCCGGTATAATCATAAGCTGTGCTTCCGGAGCCCATGAGGGAACTCAGCAGGTTGCTGATATCCATCCCGCTGCCGGATGAGGCTGTCGAGCCTGAAGTTGTTCCGCCGGTCTGTGTTACCGTATTCAGGACGTTTGATACGGTGCTGCCGCTGTCTTCTCCTCCGAACAGGCCGCTCAGTCCGCCGCCGCCCAGGAGAAGCACCAATGCGGCAATGATCAGCAGCAGCTTCCCTCCGCCCATGCCGGAACCGCTTCCGGAAGCGCGCTGGGTCCCAGTGCCGTTTTGTTTCACACCGTAATGATGCTGTCCACCGCCATTTGTTCCGGTGGAGGGGCGTGTACCAAATGGATTAGTCTGTCCGGAAGCTGGCCGTGTCCCGAAAGGATTGGCAGAGTTTCCGGTCGGTCTGCCTGTATTTCCGAAGGGATTCTGCGTTCCCGGCTTTTGTCCGCTCTGTCCGAACGGGAAACCGGAGCTGTCAGGTCTCTGGGCGGGGCGTTGCTGTCCGAAGGGATTATGCTGAACCGGACGGCCGGAACCTGTTTGTCCCGATGTCGGCCGCTGATGCATATTGCCAAAGGGTGATGCCTGTGACGCATTCTGCTGCTGACGGCGGTCTTCATAGTTCCCTGCATTGTTTACAGGACCTGTGCCAAGGCCTTCACCGCGTTTTTCGACGCCTTTGCCTTCACTGACAACCTTTTTTTCCCGGGATCTCGGTTTTCTCTGCTCGTCCATGGTTCTTTCTCCTTTCATTTGGTTCGTATATCTGTATGATATGTTTCTTAAGGAATCAGTTCTTCCATCTCTTCTTTTTTATCCGCATCATCCGGCTGCGGCATCGGCGGAAGCCCGTTCAGATCTTCCAGCCCGAAATGGCTCAGGAACTCATCGGTTGTACAGAAGAGGATCGGCCGCCCTATGGTATCCTTTCGTCCCGCTTCACGGATCAGCCCCTTCAACATCAGGCTCTGAAGGCTGTAATCACATTTGACTCCCCGGATCTGTTCAACTTCAGCGCGTGTTACAGGCTGCTTGTAGGCAACCACTGCCAGTGTTTCCATCGCTGCCTGGCTGAGGCTTTGCTGCTGAACAGGCTGCAGAAGCCGTACAACATCTCCTGAATACAGCGGCCTCGTTGCAAGCTGGACATTATCACCAAAGCGTTTCAGCAGGAAGCCCCGCTGCTCGTAATCATATTCGTCTTTCAGGTTATCGATTGCTTCCCGGACTTCCTTTTCTCCGGTTTGAAGCGCCCGCGCAAGTTCCCTGATGGGAACAGCTTCCCCTGCCACAAACAGAATCGCTTCAATTCGCCCTTTCAGGTTTCCTTCCTCATTGTTCAAGGGACGTCGTCACCTCCCCGGTCATTTCCGTCAGATCCTTAGGTGTCTTTTTTTGTCTGGCTTTACCAGCAATCAGTTCTATTCCGCCGTAGACAGCGTCCTGTTTCACATGCATCTGTCCCAGTTTGAGCAGTTCCAGAACAGCCAGGAAATACGTAACGACTTCCTCCCGCGTCGGTGCTTCTGAAAATGCATCCTCAAACCGCATTCTTTTTTTCTTCCGGATACGGTAGATCAGATTCAGCATGCATTCCTGCACTGTATGACTGTCTCTGTGAATGTTCCGCGGTGCATAATGATTGCTTTCAGGATCGTCATCCAGGTGCGGCCTCCGCTGCCATATTCTGAGAAAGGCTTCCTGCAGGCCCTGTAGAGTCAGACCTGTCAGCTCAACCTCCTGCGGCGGAAGTGGATATTCCTCGGGCAGTTTTGTAAACACACGTTTTGCGGCGTCTTCAAAGGATTTCATACTTTCGGCTGTTTCACGGAAACGTTTGTATTCCTCAAGCCTTCTGATCAGTTCAGTCTCGGGATCTGTTTCATCCTCGGTTTTGGGCGGCCGCGGCAGCATTGCCCGGCTTTTGATTTCCAGCAGCGTTGCCGCCATCAGCAGGAAATCGCTGGCCTCGTCCATGTCGAGATCAGGCGCATTACGAACAATCTCAAGGTACTGATCAGTGATTTCGCTGACAAAGATATCCCGGATATCAATCTGGGCTTTCCCGATCAATGTCAGCAGCAGATCCAGCGGACCGTCAAAATCCTTCAGTTTAAAAGCCAGAGTAATCATTGATAATGCATTTTCTCCGTCTTCAGATTATCAGGGATATCACAGATGACAGCGCACCCATCACCGCGCTGTTCGCAGCGGAAAGCACACCTGAAAGAGCCCCGCTCATGCAGACAACCAGAAAAACAACATGAATGGTTTGCATTGTCTGTGCGCTCAAAGCCAAACGGCCTTTGAAAACAAACTGATCCATGAATCGGAAACCATCCAGCGGCGGCACGGGAATCAGATTAAAGATTGCCAGGCCCAGGTTCATCTGCGCCAGCATCAGGAACAGCCTCTGCACATACATCAGCCAGGGGATCTGGGCATAATCAGCCAAAGCCTTCAACTCTCCGGAATAAACATAATACGGCAAAAAGCCTTCATAAATATTGATCAACAGGGCTTTATCACCCATTTGTGAAACAATCTCTTTCCCCCAGATGAATTTTGCAAGAATAGCTGAAATAATCAGGCTCAGGATACAGATCAGCAGATTCGTCACAATACCTGCCAGGGAAACAATGATGTAATCCCGTCTGTAATGACGGAAATTGCGGGGATTGACCGGCACGGGTTTTGCCCATCCTACCCTCAAAAAAATCATACAGATTGTACCAAGCGGATCCAGATGTTTGCGGGGATCCAGTGTCAGACGCCCCAGCCACCATGCTGTAGAGTCCCCGCATTTCAGCGCGGCATAACCGTGTGCACATTCATGAATGATCAGGCTGAACAACAGGCAGATAGCCAAATACAGCAATGTGATAATCGTTCCGCCCGGATCCGCCCTCAGTTCTTGCAGCATCGACGTAATACCAGAAAACATAGTTTCAAATCTCCTTATGAATTAGCTCTCCTGAGCAGTTCCGCCTCATCAATAGTCTCGATTCCAAGACTTTGTGCCTTGGTCAGCTTGCTGCCTGCGTCTTCGCCAACCACCACGAATGCGGTTTTTTTACTGACCGATCCGGAAGCGTTGCCGCCCCGGCTGCGAATCAGGTCTTCAGCCTGTTTCCGGCTGAGTGTCGGCAGCGTTCCTGTCACTACAATACTCATACCGGAAAAAGCACCTTCCGCCCCTGACTGTATTTCTCCGGGATGGACACCGGCTGCAAACAGTCTCTCTATCATCTGATTATTTTCCGGAAAGCTGAAATATTCGATCACACTGCCTGCAACAATCCCGCCAATATCCGGAATGGCCGTCAGTGCGGCTTCATCGGCAGCTTTCAGTTTGTCCAGTGACCCAAAGTGCTGAGCCAGATCCCTGGCTGTTTTCCTGCCCACATTCGGAATGCCGAGGGCGAAAAGAAACGCATCCAGATCACAGTGCTTGCTCTTTTCCAGGGCTTCCGACAGGTTGCCTGCTTTCTTTTCCTTAAAGCCTTCCAGCATCAGGAAATCCATCAGCGTCAGTGCATACAGATCCGCCGGCTGTCTGACTCCCATCTGGTCATACAGCTGCCCGGCCGTCTTTTCACTGAAACCGTCTATATCCATCGCTTCACGTCCCGCAAAATGAGCCAGACGCGCCACAGCCTGCGGCCGGCAGCTTTCACGGTTCATACAGAACAGATGCGCTCCCCGCTCAATCAGAGGACTGCCGCAAGCCGGACAGACCCGCGGCTTTTCGATCGGTTTTTCATCTTCTTTCGGTTCACCGGCACGGCCCATAATTTCCGGTATAACATCGTTGCTTCTCCGGATCCATACATCACATCCGATAGCCACGTCTTTTCTCTGTATATCTCCCAGATTATTCAGCGTAGCTTTTTTGACTGTGACTCCGTAAAAATCAACAGGCTCCACGTGTGCAAGCGGGGTCAGCTTTCCTGTGCGTCCAAGTTCCCACGTAACGTCCAGGAGTTTTGTCACACATTCTTCTGCCTTGAATTTGTAAGCAACCGCCCAGCGCGGGAATTTTTCCGTATATCCCATCTGTTCCCGCAGGGAATAGTCGCCTACCTTGATTACAACACCGTCGATCAGCCAGTCGAGACTGCTGCGTCTTTTTTCCACTTCCAGAATGCAGTCTTCCAGAGCCTGACGCCCTTTGCTGCTTCCCAGATAAGGACTGACCTGAAAACCGTTCTTCCTCAGAAAATCCAGCATACCGGGCTGGCTGTCATACGGCGGGTTTTCAATCGTGCCAACCTGATAGAAAAACGCATCCAGATGGCGCGAAGCCGTAACAGCCGGATCCAGATTCCTCAGCGCCCCCGCAGCCGCATTCCTCGCGTTTTTTAGCGGTTCCTTTGCCGTTTTATTATACTTTTCCAGGGTGCTCAATCTCATGATGCACTCACCCTGTACTTCCAGTAAACCTTTGTACGGAATGGTTTTGGGAACCGAATGAATAGTGCGGGCCTGCGGAAGAATCGCTTCGCCTGTAACACCGTTTCCGCGTGTAGCCGCCTGGACCAGATTACCGTTTTCATACGTCAGGTTCAGCGTCAGTCCGTCAAACTTGTATTCCAGATAGTACTGGAGGTTCTCTGTCTCAGCCAGTTTCTCCGTTCGCTGAATCCAGGCTTCCAGTTCTTCCAGGCTCTGCACCTTGTCCAGCGACCACAGTCTTGTGATATGGCGATGTTCCTCAAAGCTTTTCAGGGGTTCTCCGCCGACTTTTTTCGTTGGGGAATCGGGCAGCACAACACCCGTTTCGCTTTCAAGCTTTTTCAGTTCATCATACAGACGGTCCCATTGCATATCGGAAATAATGGGATCATCCAGAACATAATAGGCATAGGATGTCTCATTCAGCCTTCTGACCAGCTGCTCCATCCGTTCCCGTGCCTCGCTCATTCTTTTTCCCCCACTTTTACAATCGGAGCCACAGCCAGTGAAAGCTCCCGCTCACCGGCCGTCTCAAAATTGATTCTGATTCTCGCTTCCGCACCGTTGCCGGAGACCTCAGTCACTTCCCCGAATCCGAATTTCGGATGCCTGACCCTTTCACCCGGACTGAAAAGTTTCTGCATGGCAGACCCCGCAAATGCGTTTGCCGCGCTGCCGGTAAATCCCCTTGTTACACCCGGGATACTGTTCAGGTTCTGTCCGTTCAGTTTCAGTTTCGGCTTGCCGAGGGAAGCCAGCGGTATACGCTTGACTGTTTCATTTTCCGTAAAATCATTTTCCCAGGTACTGAAGTTCTCTGTTCGTTTTGTATTCTTCTCAATCTTTCGACCATATCCGTATCCGGCATTTGCCGAATACTCCTCCCGGATCAGCCTTGCAGGTATTTCCTCCAGGAAGCGGCTGGGCGGATTATGACTGTACTGGTTGTACATCATCCGCTCTGAAGCACGCGACAGATACAGCCGTTTTCTTGCCCTGGTAATCCCTACGTACATCAGCCGTCTTTCTTCCTCAAGCCTGTTGTCTTCTTCCAGGCTCCTGGCTGACGGGAAAATACCTTCTTCCATGCCGGGAATGAAAACATTGTCAAATTCCAGACCTTTGGCTGAATGCAGCGTCATCATTGTCACATATCCGCTCCGGTCTTCCGCCCGGTCCAGGTCTGTCACAAGCGCAACATTCTCAAGATACGCTTCCAGCGTTGGCTGTTCCCCCAGCATTGCGAACTCATGCACTGATCCACGGAATTCCTGAATATTTTCAATTCTGTTCAGTGATTCCTCTGTGTCTTCCTTCCGGTACTGTTCCTCCAGACCTGTCATCTGGATCAGCATATCCACAAAGGCTTCAAGCTCCATGGTCTCTTTCATGGCGCAGAGCATTGTCATCAGACGGAAAAACTCTGTCACGCTGTTCCTGGCGCGGCTGCTCATCTCTTCAGGGAGCTCCGCCATTGCGGCAAAAACCGGCATTCCCTGCCTGGACGCATGTTCTGTCAGCACCTGAACCGTCGTATCCCCGATGGATCTTTTGGGTACATTGATAATCCGGGTCAGTGAAATATCGTCCGCCGGATTGGCAATCACCCGCAGGTAAGCGAGGATATCTTTGATTTCCTTGCGTTCGTAGAATTTCTGGCCGCCGAAAACCCTGTATGGAATCCCGGCCTGCATGAGTACTTCTTCAGGAATACGGCTCTGGGCGTTCGTACGATACAGAATCGCTGTGTCGCCGTAGCCGATCCCTTGTTTTTTCAGTTCCTGAATCTGCTGGATAATCCAGGCCGCCTCATCCCGTTCATCCTGGCCGCAGTAACTGACAATCCGGTCTCCGTTACCGTGCTCTGTCCAAAGCGTCTTGTCCTTTCGTCCTTCATTGTGGGCAATGACCTGATTGGCAGCATCCAGAATATTCCCGGTAGAGCGGTAATTCTGCTCCAGTTTGATAACGACAGCATCCGGATAATCATTTTCAAATTCAAGGATATTCCGTATATCCGCGCCGCGCCAGCCGTATATGCTCTGGTCATCATCACCGACCACGCAAAGATTCCTGCTTTCAGCTGTCAGCAGTCTCAGCAGCTCATATTGTGTACGGTTGGTATCCTGATACTCATCGACCATGACATACCTGAAGCGTCTGCGATAGACCTCCAGGACAGGGGGATGGTCCGCCAGGAGCAAAAGCGTTTTCAGCAGCAGGTCGTCAAAATCAAGCGCATTCATTGTTTTCATGCGCTTTTCATATTCGGTCATGACATCATGAATCATGGAGGATCTTCTGTCCCGCAGTGACTTTGCAAACCATTCATCAGGCATGAGCATCCTGTTTTTGGCATCGCTGATTTTGGCCCGTATTTCCCTTACCGGCAGGAACTTATCGTCAATATTCTGCTGTTTCAGGATTTCCTTCAGAATTCTCTGCTGATCATCGTCATCATAAATCGTAAAAGACCGGCTGTACCCGATCTTTTCAATATCTCTGCGCAGAATCCGTGCACAAGTCGAATGAAAGGTGCTGATCCAGGCCTCTTCAGCCTTCTCCTCACCAATCAGGCTCTGCACCCTTGTCTTCATTTCTTTTGCAGCCTTGTTTGTAAAGGTCAGTGCCAGGATCGACCATGCCGGCACGCCGTGGTCAATCAGGTTTGCAACCCTGTAGGTCAGCGCCCGGGTTTTGCCGCTTCCGGCGCCGGCCAGGATCAATACAGGGCCTTCCAGTGTCTCCGCAGCCCTTCGTTGTTCCGGGTTTAATGTTGTCAGATCCATGCTTACTTTTCTTCTCCCATAGCATCAAGAACACGGCGATAGCCGTCCGCTCCGTATGAAAGCGAACGGTTAACTCTGGAGATCGTGGCACTGGATGCGCCGGTCTCCTCCGCGATCTTCTGGTAAGTTTCCTTTCTGTCCAGCAGATAGGCCACTTCCAGCCGCTGGCTGATGCTCTTGATCTCCGGGATCGTACAGATATCCTCAAAGAAGCGATACGCATCTTCCTCGCTCTTCAGCGTGAGGATAGCCTTCATCAGCAGATCGGTCTGACTGTTTCTGATTTTTGGTTCAAACATAACGTCACTTCCCGCTCAATTTCACACTTTAGCGTGCGAATATATGATACCATAAATCCACCCAAAAATATATGTATTAATTGTTACGTTTTTAATGATGCTCTTGCTCGTCCCGCACATCCCTGTGCTTCTTGTGAATAAACCCTTGACACGTTTCTTTATCTCTTCTAAACTGACATATACTTATGATGATGAAAGGTGGGATTCCAATGGCGTTCGTCGAGGAGAATTTCGGTATCAATGTTTTCAATGATTCCGTAATGCGCCAGCGTCTCCCCAAAGAAACCTACAAAACCCTGCACAAAACAATTGACGAAGGCCGCCGTCTTGATCCCCAGGTCGCCAGCGTTGTTGCAAACGCCATGAAAGACTGGGCGCTTGAGCGGGGCGCCACGCATTATACACACTGGTTCCAGCCGCTGAATTCTGTCACAGCTGAAAAGCATGACGCATTTATTACGCCCGTTCAGGGCGGCAAGGTCATTCAGGAGTTTTCCGGTAAAGAGCTGGTCCGCGGCGAAGCGGATGCCTCCTCTCTCCCCAGCGGCGGTCTGCGTTCCACCTTTGAAGCGCGCGGTTATACCGCCTGGGATCCTACCTCCTATGCCTTTATCAAAGAACACGTCCTCTGCATTCCGACAGCATACTGTTCCTACGGCGGAGAAGCGCTGGACAAAAAAACACCTTTGCTTCGTTCCATGGAGGCACTGAATAAACAGGCTGTCCGGATTCTCCGCTTGTTCGGCCGTCTGGATGCCACCCGCGTCATGCCCACAGTCGGTCCGGAGCAGGAGTATTTCCTGATCGAGAAAGAGCTTTATGACAAGCGCAGCGACCTGATCTTCTCAGGACGCACGCTTTTCGGAGCTCCTGCTCCCAAAGGGCAGGAGCTCGGCGATCATTTCTTCGGCACAATCAAGACACGGGTTCAGGCTTTCATGACAGAGCTGAATGAGGAGCTGTGGAAAGTCGGCGTGCTTGCCAAAACAGAACATAACGAGACAGCTCCTGCCCAGCACGAAATGGCGCCGATCTATTCCATTGTGAATGTGGCCTGCGACCATAACCAGCTGACAATGGAAATCATGAAGAAAGTTGCCCGCCGTCATGGTCTTCACTGCCTGCTGTCAGAAAAACCTTTCGCCGGCGTCAACGGCAGCGGCAAACATAACAACTGGTCTATGTTTACCAACACCGGCTATAATCTCCTGAATCCCGGTGACAGTCCTCATGAAAGCGCACAGTTCCTGCTTTTCCTGACTTCTGTAATCAAAGCCGTGGATGATTATCAGGATCTGCTCCGCGCGTCAGTAGCGTCTGCCGGAAACGATCATCGTCTCGGCGGCTGCGAAGCTCCGCCCGCAATCATCAGCATCTTCCTGGGGGATGAACTGACAGAAATCCTCGAGGCGCTTGAGGCCGGTTCCATCTATAACGGTCGTGAAAAAACCGACATGACCATCGGCGTACATGTGCTGCCCAAATTCCCGAAAGACACCACAGACCGCAACCGGACATCTCCCTTTGCCTTTACCGGCAACAAATTTGAGTTCCGTTCCCTCGGTTCTTCAGATTCTATCTCTGATGCCAATGTTGTATTGAATACCATAGTCGCGGAAAGCCTCCGTCAGTTTGCAGACGAGCTTGAAAATGCGGCTGATTTCCGCACCGCCCTGCACGATCTTATCGTCAGAACCATTCACGATCATAAACGTATCATTTTTAACGGCAACAACTATACGGATGAATGGGTGGAAGAGGCTGAGAAACGCGGTCTTGCCCGTCTGGATTCCACAGTGGATGCACTTCCCTGCTATACAGCGGAAAAGAATATCCGTCTTTTTGAAACCCATAAGGTCCTTTCCGAATCCGAGCTTCGCTCCCGCCGGGACATCGGCCTGGATTCATACGCCAAAATCATCATGATCGAAGCAAAAACCATGATTATGATGACCCGTCGTCAGATTTTGCCTGCAGTACTTCGTTTTACCGGCGATATTGCTGCTGCATCCAGGAATATCAGGGAAATCGGTATCGATTTATCCAGCGGTACCGAACTGGTATCCACTCTTTGCAGTACCACTGATCAGCTGAACCGTGACCTCAGCAGGCTCGAGTCCGCAGTCGGCGCTTTCCCTGCCGGAGACAACCTATTGGCAGCCGCCCGCTATATGCACGATACCGTTCTGCCCGCCATGTCTGATCTGCGTACCTCCGCAGATGCGCTGGAACAGCTTACTGAACGCAGTTACTGGCCGTTCCCGACTTATAACGAACTGCTTTTCAGTATCTGACCGAAATATTAAACAGGCTGCCAAACGGCAGCCTGTTTTCATTTTTTCCCCTTATCGAACAGAAGTGTCCATCCTTCCGGTTCTTTCCGGATTTCATGAGTCTCTATGGGCACACCCATATCCACTGCCGGTGCGGATTCCAGCCTTTCATCGTCCATATACTCAAGAAATGCTTTCAGTTCTTTCGCATCTCTTACCTTCGGCTGATGGGAGCAAAGCACGTACAGGATTTCCTGCCCATGCTCCTTTTCAAGAGTATGGATCAGTTCTTTCATGTTTTCCCGCCATCTGTGCACAGGCAGAGAGGAAGGAAACCATATCCATGTGCACGGATTCCAGTCATCGCCTGTCAGAAGCAGTCTCAGTTCCTTCAGATACAGCACAATGCTTCCCGGTGTATGTCCCGGAACATGTATCACCTGTATATGCATCTGGCCGAGATCCTCTGTTTTTTGCTCAAACCGACCGGAAAAGTCTTCAAAGATGATAGCTTCCGGTTCTGTAAAGATGACGGACATAAAGTCTTCCGGTATCGGCACACATTTCTGTTCCGCCTGCTTTGCCACTTTCGTTCTCTGCAGGGAACCAGTCCGCAGTCTGAATTCATCCAGATCCTCGGAACACATACTGCTTTTGCCGAACCATCTGACTCCGAGAATATGATCATGATGACCGTGAGATAGCAGCACACTGACAGGTTTCCCCGTCAGTGTCTGTACAAAATCTTTTACGTTCTCTGTTCCGTACCCCGTGTCAAAAAGGATGGCACGCTCAGTTCCCTCGATCAGCGTCATGGATACACCCATGGCGTCGGAGATATGCGTCACTCCCGGGAATACTTTTTTAGCACGAAACATTTTTACGCCTTGTAGCCGATTTCATCAGCCAGTTTCTTTTCAATAATCACTGTGGCATCCCTGTGCAGCCGCATAAAAGTGCAGGGGCATTTCGGATCAATCTTGTCCTGAATCAGCAGTTTTGTGGCCGCTTCCTGCTTGTTTCCGTTAATGATCATAATCAGACGCTTTGCCCGCATTATATTGCCCATGCCCATTGTTACCGCATGCGTGGGAACATCTTCCTTGCTCGCAAAGAACCGTTTGTTGGCCTCGATTGTGGAATCATCCAGGGTTTCTTCATGGGCACCGTCATACAGCGTTTCGCCGGGCTCATTGAAGCCGAGATGGCCGTCCGGACCAACGCCCAGAACCTGGATTTCGATTTCTGTCTTGTCCAGTACTTCATTGAATTCTTTCAGATTTGCCGCAACATCGCCGGTTCCCTTGGCCACATAGGTATTGGCCTTGTCAATGTTGATATGGTCAAACAGATTAGTATTCATGAAATAACGGTAACTCTGGTCATGCGTTCCGTCCAGGCCTACGTACTCATCCAGGTTCACACTGTGAATCCTGCTGAAATCCAGGCCTTCCTCCTTGCAGCGCCGTGCCAGTTCCCTGTACATTCCCACGGGGCTGGAGCCTGTTGCCAGGCCAAGTGTACACTCGGGATTGTCTCTGACAATCTTCTCGATAATGTCCGCAGCTTTACGCGCGCCGTCTTCATAGTCCTTTGCGATGATTACTTTCATTTTCATTTCCCCCTTGAAATGATTTTTTACTTTTTACTTTTTAGCAACAACGGTACCGTTGTTTTTCCAGATACTCTTTTCCGGGATTGTACCACGTACGCAGGATGTCGGGTATACATTGGAATCTCGTCCGATGACTGTGCCGGGATTCAGTACGCTGTTACATCCGACTTCCACACGGTCTCCCAGCATGGCGCCGATCTTTTTCAGACCAGTTTCGATTTTTTCATCTCCGCATTTGACAACCACAAGCAGTTTGTCGCTTTTCACATTGGATGTGATGGAGCCGGCACCCATGTGGCTTTTGTATCCCAGTATGCTGTCACCGACATAATTGTAGTGCGGAACCTGTACATTGTCAAAAAGGATGACATTTTTCAGTTCAGTACTGTTGCCTACCACGCAGTGATCTCCGACAAGTGCGCTGCCACGGATAAACGCTCCCGGCCGCACTTCGGTTTCATGTCCTATGATGGCAGGAGCCCCGATATAGTTGTTGGGATAAATCTTTGCGTCTTTGGCAATCCAGACGTTCTCGCTGACTTCATCAAATTCATCCTTCGGCAGGTTTTTTCCCAGTTCAATGATGAAATCCTTTATTTTTCCGAGCGCTTCCCAGGGATATACCGTATTCTCCAGAATAGAGGCTGCCCGGGTATGAGTCAGGTCATACAGATCTTTTGTTTTCAGCATTACTTTTTCACCTCAATCAGATGTCCGCTTTCCTTCATGGATTCAATAATATAATCAACATACTTTTCACATTCCTCGGTGCTGGTTGCCTCACTCATCACGCGAAGCACCGGTTCTGTACCGCTCTTGCGTAGCAGGACGCGCCCGGTGTCACCAAGCTCCTCTGTGCAGTGATTTACGGCATCCATAACCTTCTGTTCAGCCAGTGTACCGTCCTTGTCGTCTACCACAACATTTTTCAGAACCTGAGGATACATTTTACAGGGCTCAGCAAGTACAGACAACGGCAGTTGTGTATCAATCATAACTTCCATCAGCATAATCGCGGTGATCAGACCGTCGCCTGTCCGGGCATGCTTGCGGAAGATAATGTGTCCGCTCTGCTCGCCGCCGATCAGGTGGTTATAGGCTTTCATGTTTTCATAAACATATCTGTCACCGACCGCGGTCTTTTCATAATTGATTCCGGCTGTATCCAGCGCCTTGTACAGTCCGAAATTGCTCATGATCGTGGTTACTACCGTATTGCTCGGCAGTTGGCCCTTGCTCTTCAGATACTTGGCACAGATGTACATGATCTTGTCACCGTTCACCTCATTGCCGTTCTCATCTACAGCCAGGCACCGGTCGGCATCGCCGTCAAAAGCAAAGCCTACATCCAGCTTATTCTCTTTCACATATTCCTTCAGGGATTCAATATGTGTACTGCCGCAGTTCCGGTTAATGTTCAATCCGTCCGGCTTGTTGTGTATGACATAGGTTTTTGCACCCAGCGCATTGAAAACTGCGGGGCCAATCATCCAGCTGCTGCCGTTTGAACAGTCCAGGGCCACTTTGTGATCATCAAACGGACGCGTAGCCAGGTTGGTCAGATATCCAATATAACGGTTTCTGCCGGTATAGAAGTCAACAGTGCATCCAATACGGTCTTCCGCTGCAAAGGGCAGCTCCTCCGTTTTTCCGTCAATATAGTCTTCAATGGCATCCTGAAGATCATCGTCCATTTTTTCGCCTTTACCGTTCATCAGTTTGATGCCGTTATCGTAAAAGGCGTTATGGCTTGCTGAAATCATCACGCCGCAGTCAAAATCCTCCGTCCTCGTGATATAGCTCACGCACGGAGTTGTTGTAACATGCAGCAAGTAAGCGTCAGCACCGGAAGAAGTGATACCGGCAGCCAGCGCGCTTTCATACATGTATGAGGAGCGGCGTGTATCTTTGCCGATCACAATTCTTGCTTTGTCATCCAGATGTTTTTTGCCGTAATACCAACCCAGGTACCGGCCGGTCTTGAATGCGTGTTCAGCCGTCAGAACAACGCCTGCTTTGCCGCGGAATCCATCCGTTCCGAAATATCTGCCCATAGCTTATCCTCCTTATCGGTTACACATACTCTGCCTGAAAAAAGAAAATAACCATAAAAATCAGATGTATTATAACGTCTTATTTTTGTCTTGTCAATACATGATATAGTAGACGGCTGGACACTGCTCCCCTAAAATACAATATCTTTCTTTTCTTCTTAAATTGACTTTATTCTGATGCGTATGAGATAATATGTATACTCATTATATATCCCTCGTTTTCTGAATATTCAGCACCTGACCGGGAGGTTTTCCGATGAAGAGAGGGTTTCAGTTTACACTTATTGCCATGCTGGCAGTGCTGGCAGTTGTTTTTTGTACACTGTACATTTCGGGTAATCAGGATAAAGACCGAAAGATTGATTCTCTCTCGGCAAGTATAGATTCACTCTCTCAGAATGTCAGGAAACTGGAATCTGACATTTTGCTTCGTGATACCGAAATTGAAAGCCTGAACAGTGATCTCCAGTCAAAAACTGAGCAGATCCAGTCTCTTGAAGCAGCATCAATCGAAGCCGACGCCCTTCTTTCAGACAGGAACCTTCAGCTCCAGCAATATGAAACCGACCTTGCGGACAGGCAAAACCGGATTAATGAATATGTCGTTCAGGTTTCCGACCTGAACAGTCAGATTGATTCCCTGTCAGCAAACAGCAAAGAGCAGGCTTCCGCAATACAGTCACTGACAAATGAAACAGCACAGAAAGCCACCCTGATCGATTCATTGCAGGCTGACATTGCTGAAAAAGAGCAGCAGATTGTGTTGCTCAGTGACGAAGTGACAGAGAAAAAGGCCGACATCCTCTCGCTCACATCCGCAACAGACTCTCAGGAAAGCCTTATCAGCGAACTGCGGGCAGAACTGGATAAAAAAGCCGAACAGATCAACGCACTGAACAGCGATATTCAGGAAAAGGATAAACAGATTCTGGCTCTTGATCATGCCGTCAATGAAAAATCAACCGGGATTGAATCTCTTGTGTCCGCCGGAGAAGAAAAAGATGCACGGATCAGCGAACTCGAATCTTCCCTTCAGGAAAAAGCCAATCAGGTCAACGTGCTGAACACCGATAGGTCATCGTATGAGACGCGGATCAGGTCACTGGAAGATGAGCTCACAGAACAAAAAGCATCATATGATACGCTGCTCACTGAAAACGGCAGTATGAACTCCAGAATCACATCACTGGAAACTGATCTGGAAGAGAAAAAAGCCCTGATAGACTCCCTGAATGCAGCCCTGGCAGAAAAAGAACAACAGATCAGCGCAATGGTTGACAGCGCAACGGATAATCAATCCAGCCATGATTCCCTGTCTTCAGAAAACCCAGCTCAGCAAACCTCCCCCTCTTCCGTTGAAACCGCAGCCGAAGAGAATGCTCCCCTGATTGAATCACTGAATGCTCTCATCGCTGAAAAAGAGCAGCAGATCAAGGCGTTGGAAAATGACATCACTGAAAAAGACGCGCTCATTGAATCCATCACAGCCGACAGCAGTAACAAAGACAACAGAATTACAACACTGGAGGCTGATGCTTCCGGTAAAGATTCTCTGATTCTGGAACTGACTGCCAAAGTCGACGAAAAAGATTCCCGGATCGACGAGCTTACAGAGACCATCTCCGGATTAATGAATACTGCTGACGCTGTCGGCACTGATGAAGGATCCGCAGTGCCTGAAGCGGCCGCTGCCGTTAAAGCAGAATCCCTCAGTGAAGAAACTCCGGATCATTCCGAAGAACTGAAAGCACTGAAATCCGAAATTGAGAACAAATCCCTTATGATTTTCTCCCTCAATTCCAGCATCACTGAAAAAGACAATCAGATCCAGACGCTTAATAATGATCTGGAAGAAAAAAACAATCAGATAGAAAAACTGCAGACTGCACTCTCCGGGAAAAGCACAGAGGCTGAAGAGCTCGCTGCCATCGTAGCTGATCAGGAGACAAACCTGTCGGATCTGACACAACAGATTGAATCACTGAGCACAGATCTTTCTTTCCGTGCTGAGCAGATCAGCAGTCTTGAAAATGATCTCTCTGATAAGGTGAAGATCATTGAATCGCTGCAGGCTGAGATAACTGAAAAAGCACAGCAGATCGACTCCTTCGCCGCAGCTTCCGCAGCCCAGGCTGAGGAAGATAAAAAGGAGCAGGAAGCCAAGGCATTGTCTGATGAAAACGCATCGCTTCAGGAAAAACTGGCAGTATATGAAAAACGGATTGATGAACTGCAGAATCTTTATATCAATACTTTCGTTTCTTCGTCCGGAAATTCCCTGTCCCTGTCCGGCAGCGATGACGTGATTGTGGTCAAGAGGTTCAGGATCAGAGACAAAAACAATCCGAATGTTCATAAAAAGCCCAATTTCTCTTCCCGGGTAATTGGCTATGCCAAAGCTTCCACGGAATATGAAGTCCTGGATGTTTCAGATAACGGCTGGTATCAGATCCGGCTGGAAAACGGAAAAACCGGCTGGATTCACCCGAATGCAGGCACATTGAACACTTTTGAATTCAATTTCGATCAGACAGGGACATCTTCTGTGCCTTAATATTGGGGGCATATTCTTAAAAACCGTTCACAAACAAAAAAACGGCGTATATTATACGCCGTTTTTTGTGCGGTTGGCGGGACTCGAACCCGCACGCTTTATGGGCAGGGGATTTTAAGTCCCCGGTGTCTGCCATTCCACCACAACCGCATTGCAGATAGTATACCATTCGACAGAAAAGAGCGTCAAGCAATTCTGTCCTTTTTACAGACCCAGCGGTTTACTTTTCGGAGTACCTGCTTTTCGTGGATAGGTTGAAGCAGTATGCTGAACCTTTCTGACCGGCAGGATCATGTGTTCCCATTCCCGTCCGTATACATTGCCCTCCACCGGCATTTCAATCCGGCCTCCAAGCAAATGTGCAGCCTTTCTTCCGCTTTCCAGCTCATTTTTAAGCGCAGGTCCTTTCCAGCAGAGCGCGCATCCTTCCACAGCCACATATGGGAGCAGATACTCGCACAGAACATTCAGCGGCGCCACCGCACGTGCTGCAGCGATATCAAATTGTTCCCTGAGTTCTTTTTTCCTGGCCCCATCCTCAGCCCTGTCATGGACAAGGGTAATATTCTTCAGTCCGCTTTCCTCCCCCACAGCTTCCAGAAAAGACAGTCTCTTCTGCTGTGAATCCAGGAGCGTCACCTTCATTTCAGGGCAGGCCATCGCCAGTACCATGCCCGGAAAACCCGCGCCGGTACCGACATCAATCAGTTTTTCATCACCTCTGATGAGACCGGTTTTGAGTACAATCAAACTGTCAATAAAGTGTTTATCAACAGTTTCCTCATCATCAGTCACAGCCGTCAGATCCATCCTGTTGTTCCATTCATGAAGCAGATCAAGATACAGGTACAGTTTTTCAGGAAGATCTGCCCCGAACGGCACTCCATTCAGTTCAAGCCGCGTTTTGATTTCATTGCTATTCATACACTTACTCCAGCGGAAGATGCAGATACTTTACAGCCCAGTATTTACACCATGACAGCGCTTCCCTTGCATGATTTTTCAGCCAGTATTCAGGTTTGCACGGACTGCCAAGTCCGCATGCTTCATAACCAAGATCCTTTGCCAATGCAAGTGCGCGCGGGACGTGATAGTCGCTTGTCACAATCAGGACCTTCCGGACAGCCTGAATATCTTTCAGGAGCGCCGCAGCATTTTTCAGGTTCTGGTTCGTGTTGAAAGATTCCGGATCCATAAGGATATCTGTTTCCGGGATCCCTTTCTCCATCAGGTACTTTTTCATTGCTTCCGCTTCAGGAACCGGCTCATCCCTGCCCTGCGCACCGCAGACAACAACAGGTACCGCTTTACGGCTGTAGGCTTCATATGCTGCGTCAAGCCTCCAGCTGAGCTGTACATTAGGCGTTCCGTCCTTTTTAACCTGTGCACCCAGTACAATGATAGCATCATAACTGTCCTTTTCCTGCACAGTTGTCTGCACACTCCTTTCATTGATGCAAACATATCCGATAATGCCCGTATAAACCACCACAGCCAGTGTAACAAGCAGAATGATGATTCTGGCCGGCAGTGGCAGCAGGTGCTTTCTTTTCCCTTTCATTCTTTACCTACCCTTTATTCTGTAATCAATATCTCCATGCTGGATCATACTGTATGTCCTGTCTCCTGCCACAATGATATGATCAAGCACCAGAATGCCAACACCATTCAGCAGTCTTTGCAGCTGAATAGTGGAAGATATATCCTCCGGAGAAGGAGCGCATGTTCCTCCCGGATGATTGTGACACAGCAGAACACTGTGTGCATTATAGTTCAGCGCTGTTTCCATAACCATTCTTGGATAGGCTGAAACCTCGCTTAATGATCCTTCAGAAATCTTGCGCCGGCCCAGAACATTGCATTTGGCATTCAGGGAGATGACATAAAATCGTTCTGTACGTTCTCCGGCAAGAATGGAAAGGCAGTAATTCTCTGCCTCCCTGCTGTTTCCGATTTTCTGCGGTTCTGTCATGGCACACCTGTGCCATACTCTGGTCAGAGGGACAACCATGCTGATCAGGGTTGCCTGCTGTTCTCCGATACCTTTTACCTGCATCAGCTGTTCCGGCCTTGCTTCCAGAACACCTTTCAGACTGCCGAACTGATCAAGCAGTTCATGAGCCAGCGGATTGGTATCCCCCCTGGTTTTGGAGTAAAAAAGAAGAAGCTCAAGGATCTGATGATCTTCAAAATTCTCAAATCCTTTGTCGTGAATAAAACGCTCTCTCATCCGTTCCCGATGTCCGGCATGAATGTTGTCCTCCATCTTTACTCCCTCCCGTAGTATCTCCAGATATCGAGGCACGCCTGTTTTTCATTGTCCCTGAGCGGGATCATAGACCTGCGGTAGATTAATTTGATTTCTTCCTTTGTCATTTTCACCGGATGATTGTTCAGCCGTTCTGTGTTGACAGATCCCGCCAGTTCCTCCAAAACAGCTTCATCAGGCACAGGCGGAATCTGCATTTCCAGATCATACAGGATACCCTTCAGCAGTTTGGGACCCATCCTGATGTCTCCCAGGCGCATCTTCGTACTCAGATCTTTCAGTATACCCTGCATCTCATCCTTTTCCTGCATTGATTCCCAGAGTACGGGAAGCGTCAGAAAACAGGCGTGTCCATGCGCCAGCCCCATTTTCTTGGTAAGCATATAAGACATGGCATGCGCTGCTGTTGTACGGGTAATCTGAATAGCTTTACCGCTCTGATAGCTTGCGTCCAGCATCTCTTCGGCCGCATGCGGGTCGCCTTCAAGATAAGCTTTCAGGTTGTCCAGCACACCGATAACAGCCAGATACGCATGCACTTTGCTGTCTTCGTTCGATCCGCGGCTCCAGTAGCTTTCTATTCCCTGCGACAGTGCGTCAAGGGCACAGGACTTTTTGTGATACAGCGGCAGTGAATCCAGCAGGGATGCATCCAGAACCACTCCGTCCGGACGGAGTGATCTGTGATTCAGGCTCACTTTGGATCCATCAACATACACTACAGCAATCTGGGTCGCTTCGGAACCAGTGCCTGCGGTACCCGGTACGGCAATATGAGGGCAGCTGACGTTTCCTTCCAGTCTGCTGCTGATCACATCACCCTCGTCTTTGGCATTCAGCCGGGCTTTGATCGCTTTAGCTGTATCAATGCTGGATCCGCCTCCGATAGAAATCAGTCCGTCACAGTGTTCCCGGGTATACAGCTTGGCCCCTTCTTCACTGTCTTTCAGATCCGGATTGGAATGAAATCCGGTATATAAAGGTGCTGACAGAAGCCAGGGGTTTTTCTTCAGCAGGGTCCCGGTCAGCGGTTCCATACCGACAATAAGCGGTTTCCGGATACCCAGCTTCTGGCATAATTCCGGCAGTCTTTTCAGGCTTTCCCTGCCCCTGATTACTTTCTGATAATCGTTCATAGAGGTTCGCCTCCGGTCTTTTTCATTTTCCGACACAGAATTGTGAAAAAACCCTGTCCAGCAGTTTCTCATCGGCGCTGTCTCCGGTAATCTCGCTTAATGCAGCCTGTGCTGCCTGCAGATCCGTAGCAGCCATATCGGGAGTATAGAATACCAGCGTCTTTTCTGCATCTTTCAGATGGCTGACAGCACGTCTGACAGCATCCAGATGTCTCGGTTGTGTGACAGCCTGCTGATCCGACACCTGGACATAACCTGCCAGGAAATCTCTCAGAGGCCGCAGGCTCTCCTGATCCAGCGCTGACACCGTCATACAGACCATATCCTGACGAATGTTATGGATATCCGCCTCTGTTGTTTTTTGCGGAAGATCCGTCTTGTTGATTACAACAGCACCTTCTCCCGCAAAACTTTTCAACAGTTCAAGATCCTCCGATGCAAGCGGTTGAGAACCATCCAGAATCAGCAGGGACGCGTCCGCTTCCCTTCTGGCCTTCTCGCTTCTTTCCACACCGATCTTTTCCACAGGATCGTCTGTTTCATGAATACCGGCCGTATCTGTCAGCTGGACCCTGAATCCATTCAGTGTCATTTCTCCCTGAACGGTATCTCTCGTTGTGCCGGGAATACTGGTTACAATTGCCCTGTCTTCACCAAGCAGGGCATTCAGAAGGCTGCTTTTCCCAACATTCGGACGCCCGATCAGGGCAACCTGAAGTCCCTGGTAGATCAGCCGGGATGCATGCTCATCCATCGCTTTTTCCAGTCCGTCTATGAGTTTTCTCAAACCTTCCTTCAGTGACCCGGCGCCCTCTTCATCGGAGATTTCTTCCGGATAGTCGATGCAGGCTGCAAGTCCCGCCTGCAATCCATATAATTCATCTGAAAACTTCCTTACAAAGGAAGCGGCGCCGCCGTTCATCTGTCTTACAGCAGCCTTGTGCTCCTGCTCTCCACGGGCGGAAATCAATTCCATTACTGATTCCGCCTGACTCAGGTCCACGCGTCCGTTCAGGAAAGCCCTGCGTGTGAATTCACCGGCTTCCGCCAGCCTTGCGCCTTCTTTCAGGCATAGTTCCAGTGCCTTATTGATTACATAGCGGCCGCCATGCAGCTGTATTTCAGCCACGTCTTCCCGTGTATAACTCCTGGGTGCCTTCATGATAACGGCCATGCACTCATCGATGATCTGTTCACCGTCAGTCAGATGACCGTAAACAAGTCTGTGTGACTCAGGAAGATCCTGGTTGGTCCCTGCCGGCCTGAAGACCCGCATCAGGACAGCCGCCGCGTCGGGGCCGCTCATGCGTATTATACCGATGCCGCCTGTTCCGGGTGCTGTGGCAATCGCAGCAATGGTATCATGCAAGCTCATTGTCATTCGTCCGCCATCCTGTCCTGCTGCTTTCCTGCAGGAATCCGGTGCAGCCTTCCGATACACGCTGCCATATCGGTGTTCCGGAAAAGAGCGGTTCCCATCACGGCAACGGTAAGTCCGTTGACAGCCAGCATTTCAATATTATCTTCCCTGATTCCGCCGTCTGCTTCTATTTCTCCCGTATATCCCGAATCGCTCAGGCGCCGGATCTTGCCGATGACGCGTGCATCCAGTTTCTGTCCTCCAAAGCCGGGTTCAACTGTCATCATCAGTACGAGATCCGCCTGATCAATATACGGCTGAATCAGCTCAATATCTGTATTCGGTTTCAGCGCTATTCCGGCCATGCGTCCTCGATTCCTGATTTTTGTCAGCATTCCGGGGATATCCCCTTCTATTTCCGCATGAATCGTCAGGCAGGAGGCTCCCGCATCCAGGAATGCGTCCAGCAGCGTTTCCGGATGATCCATCATCAGATGAACGTCCAGCGGCAGATTGGTAACCTCACGCAGTCTGCGGACTGTATCAACAGAATACGCAAGATTTGGAACAAAATGAGCATCCATAACATCCACATGGATCCAGTCACATCCGGCTTTTTCAGCTGCCCGGATGTCTTTTTCAAGATTCAGCGGATCCGCAGCCAGTATACTGGGCGCTATCTTAATCATATCTGTCCCTCCAAACTGTTTTAGCTTCTGCGAGCAGTTCCCTGTACCGTTCCAGTCTGCCTATGCTGATTTCACCGTTTTCCGCCGCTGCAGATACTGCGCATCCCGGTTCCCTGTCATGCAGGCACTCCCTGAATCTGCATTTCCCTTCATAAGCAGCAAATTCAGGATACCGGTTTTTCAGTTCTCCCGGATCCAGTGCATTTTCTGCTTCCAGCAGGTTAAATCCAGCTGTGTCCATGACGCGGATACCGTTTTTTTCAATCAGCTCCGTATGCCTTGTTGTGTTTTTCCCCCTGGCTATTTTCCTGGAGATTGTTCCTGTTTCCAGTTCCAGATCAAGCAGCGCATTCAGCGTGGTACTCTTTCCCGCACCGCTTTGACCCGTAAAGCAGCACAGTTCAGAACCTGCCAGTGCTTTCCTGAGCTGCTCCAGCCCTTCTCCGGTTTTAGCGCTTATGGGAATCACCTGTATTCCGGTGGAATGGTACTCCGTTTTCATCTGTTCGGCCGTATCCGGGTTCAGATCACATTTATTAACCACCAGCAGAATTTCCATTCCCTGAGCATAGGCCCGTGATATCTGCCGGTCCACAAGCAGCAGATCCGGTTCCGGAACAGGCGCTACCATGATCACCAGTTTTGTCACATTTGCGACCGGCGGACGGAGACACTCCGTTTTACGCGGAAGGATTTCTTCCAGCCATCCGTGTTCTTCCCCCTGGCCCGGTGAAAACAGCACTTCGTCACCGACCATCGGCGAAATACCGTCCCGTCTGAATTTCTTCTTGCACCGCAGCGTATATTCCTTTTGTCCGCTGTCGCGAACCGTATAAAAGCTGCCGATCCCCCTGATCAGTGTACCGCTTTTCAGTGGCATTTCCGTTTCGTTTTTTTCTTTGATTTCGTTTCTGTTCATCTTTTTTACCGATCGATTACAAAAGGCTCTTGGGGTTCATCATCCTGGTAAACCGTACAGGTATATGTCCTTTCGTCCGGCAGATTCAGCATAATCGTCTGCTGCCTTTCCAGATCAGCTGGATACAGGTGCTGGTATACTTCATATTCAACATCGGAGCCTTCTGCCCGCAGCATTACCCGGACGTTGATGTCCTTGTTCTCCTCTTTCAGCTGTACGGTAATTTCTTTGCTGGAGGAATCACTGAGGTACCGGAAAACGTTAACTGAAACGATATCATCCAGCATAGCGTCGGTATTTTCCGCTGGGGATTGTGAAGATACCTTGCCATGCTCTTTGGCATTGCGTGTATCTACAATATTCAGCGTGGATCCCATCCGCAGTCCCGTCTGTTTCAGCAACTCTTCAGCATCCGCAAGAGTCGTGTAAGCCAGTTTGGGTACTGACACCTTGCCGCCGCTGACAGTCAGGGTCACCGTTGTGTCTTTGCTGACTTTCTCATTGACAGCCGGTTCCTGGGAAATCACTGTGTTGACTTCATAATCACCGTTAATAATCTTCTGGATCGTCAGAACCAGGCCCATGCTTTTAACCTTTGTCATCGCATCTTCCAGATTCATCCCCCTCAGATCAGGCATGTCTAACTGGGAAGGTCCGCTGGAGACAGACAGGATGACATTATCGCCTTTTTGCTTTGTAGTGTTTTCTTCCGGATTCTGCATAAAGACAATATTTGCTTTATAGTCATTTCTGCTGAAATACATCTCTGTATATGTCAGCCCTTCTCTTGTGAGGACTTCCTTCGCCTCATTCACATCCAGCCCGATTACGTAGGGTACGGTTGCGGTTGTCACAACCCTCTGGAATATCGCTGTTACCCCGAAATACAATCCCGTAACAAGCAGCAGTCCGAGAAGCACGGTTATCACTGCATTTCTTGTTTTCCGTCTTTTTTCGTTCCCGATGCGGTTCCTGCCTGTGTCAGGATTTGCCTTGATGCTTTCTTCCTTGATCTGCGGTTTCGGCTGCTGAACCTCAAATTCCTTGACCGGGAACGCCTGCCTTTCAGGTCTGTTTTCAAGCGCCAGACGGATATCCGCAGCCATATCCCTTGCGGTCTGATACCGCAAGGCAGGATTCTTTTCCATGGCTTTCATGCAGACACGCACCAGCGCCGGAGGTACGTCAGGCGCCAGGTTCTGTATCGGAACAGGTGTAGCATGCAGATGCTGCATGGCAACCGCCACCGGATTATCTCCGTCATATGGTACCCGTCCTGTCAGCATTTCATACAGAACAATTCCTGTTGAATATATATCACTCGTCGCATTGGCACCTTCTCCGCGTGCCTGTTCCGGTGAAAAATAATGCACAGAACCCATGACGTTGTCGCCTTTGGTCAGTGTGGAACTGTTGGCTATACGTGCGATACCGAAGTCCGCTACTTTAATATGCCCGTCTGCGTGTACCAGAATGTTCTGCGGTTTAATATCACGGTGTACAATGCCGTTACGGTGGGCATGCTCCAGTGCGCTCAGGATACGGATCGCGATCTGGCCCGCAAGAGCAGGATTCAGTTTGCCGCGCTCCTGTATAACACTTTTCAGCGTTTTTCCCTGAACATACTCCATAACCAGATACCGGTTATCTCCGTCCATACCGACATCCAGCAGATTAACAATATTATGATGGGTCATCTTGCTGGCCGCTTCCGCCTCGCGCTGGAAACGTCCGATAAACTCACTGTCTTCGTTATACTCGGGGCGCAGAACTTTTACCGCTACATTGTGTCCGGTTCTCAGATCCACAGCGCGGTATACAATTGCCATGCCGCCCATGCCGATCTGTTCTGTGAGCCGGTATCTGTTCGCCAGTATCTTTTCTTTCACTGCGGAGTCACCTCCTCCGGGGTTTCTCCTTCAGCTGTTTTTTCCGTTTTTTCTTCGTCACTTGTTTCTTCCGGCTTTTCCTCACAGGAAACACTCTCTGTATCATCCTGTATGAGCACCAGTGAGATATTGTCCTTTCCGCCGCCCCTCAAAGCTGCCTGAAGCAGTTCTTCCGCCGCTTCTTCCAGGTTTTCTCCGGCCATCAGCGTGATCATTTCCTCCGTACTGATCATTCCATGAAGTCCGTCAGAGCATACAAGCCAGCGGTCTCCCTTCCTGCGGTCATGTGTATACATGTCTATTTCTATATTCGCTTCAGTACCCACTGCCCTTGTAATATAGTTACGCATAGGATGACAGGCTGCCTGTTCTTCAGTCAGCACGCCTTTACGAACCATATCAGCGACCATGGAATGATCATTGGTAATCTGTGACAGCACGCCGTCCCGGAGTAAATAAGCCCGGCTGTCCCCCACCTGTCCGATCAGCATTTCTGTTTTTGTCGGCCACAGGACAGTCAGCGTTGTTCCCATTCCGGATAAAGAAGAATTACCTTCCTGCTGTTCCCACAGTTCCCGGTTCACTTTCTGTACAGCTTCTTCCAGCTTTTCCTTTCCCGGTTCGGTATCTTTCGTTTCGCGCAGCAAACCGTCCCGTAGGCCGGCGGAAGCGATTTCACCGCCTTTATGTCCGCCCATACCGTCAGCAACACCGGCCAGTCCGTTTCCAAGAATTACTGCGTCCTGATTGTTTTTGCGCAGCCGGCCGACGTCCGTACGCCATGCGCAGGAAAGCACACCCTGTTCCTCGGAGAAGTCAACGGACATCACCGGAGTTTCTTCAATCTGCGTTTTTTCTGCTTCAACAGCTTTGGGTTCTTCCCTTTCAATCCCCCGCATCCGCTGAATGACTGTTCCTTTCAGGTTGAACTTGCGCATCTGTCCTTACTCTCCCTTTGAGCTGTTTATTGTTTTTCTGCGCAGCTGACCGCATGCGCCTTCTATATCGTCGCCCATTTCCCGTCTCCGGGTTGCGGAAATATTGTTGTCCTGAAGGATTTTCAGGAATCTCCTGACTTTATCCTCGGAAATGCCCTTCATATCCCTTTCTTCCACGGTGTTCAGCGGAATCAGGTTCACATGACACTGCATTCCCCGCAAAAGCGAGGCCAGTTCCTTTGCCTGTTCTTCACCCGCATTGACTCCATCAGACAGGGCGTATTCAAAAATCACCCGTCTTCCCGTTTTTCGGATATAATTCCTGCAGGCTTCCATGATTTCCGGAATAGACCAGGTATAGGCTACCGGCATGGTCATTTTCCGGATCTCATCATTGGGTGCATGCAGGGATACGCAGAGCGTCACCGGAAGGTTTTCTTCAGCAAGCTGGTACATCTTCGGTACAATACCGCAGGTGGACAGTGATACATTCCGGATACTGAGCCGGATTCCTTCCTCTTCCCGCAGCAGCCGCAGAAACCTGATTACATTGTCATAGTTGTCCAGCGGCTCACCGCTTCCCATCAGCACAACATGGCTGACTCTGTTTCCTTCGGAAGACAGGTATCGGTTCGCGCACAGGATCTCTCCCAGCATTTCTCCTGCGGTGAGATCCCTGACCCTTCCTTCCAGTGTGGAAGCACAGAAACGGCATCCCATACGGCATCCGACCTGAGTGGATATACACAGACTTACACCGTATTTATACCGCATCAGCACGCCTTCCACGCAGTTTCCGTCCTTAAGCTCATAAAGAAACTTCACGGTGCCGTCCAGCGGACTGATTCTCTGCAGACGGATATGAACAGGCTGTGCAACGGCTTCCTGCTGCAGTCTCTCACGCATGGCAGCAGGCAGGTTGGTCATTTCCTCAAAATCCGCCCCCTGATGGATCCATCGGAAAATCTGCTTTCCCCGGAATGCCGGATGTCCCTGGTCTTTGACCCATGCGGTTAATTCTTCACAGGTCATACCGGTCAGTTCAGTCATCTTTTCTCCTCATTCTGATCAGGTAAAAACCTTCCAGCCCGTCTCTGTGTTCCAGCAGCTGGAGTCCCATATCGTATCTGCTTCGGTATTTTTCCGGTATACTCATGGGAAGTGCGGCCTTTTCAAACTCCGGATGTCTTTCCAGGAAACGTTCTGCCTGACGCTCGTTTTCATCCTTCAGGATGGAGCAGGTAGAGTATACCAGTGTCCCGCCGGGCTTCACATAAGCAGAAACCGTATCCAGCAGCCGTTCCTGCAGCTCCGTCAGTTCCTTCACGCTTTCTTCCGTTACCCGCAGTTTCAGATCCGGCTTCTGGGCCATGAATCCCAGTCCTGAACACGGTGCATCAAGCAGCACGGCATCCATTGTGCCTGTCAGGTCTTCCCGAAGCCGGCAGGCGTCGCGAACCATGGGACGGATATTCTCAAGTCCCAGTCTTCTGGACTGAGCTTCAATCAGCGCCACCCTGTGCTCATGGATGTCCCAGGCCTGTATCCGCCCGGTACCGCCCATCAGTTCAGCCAGATAGCATGTTTTTCCGCCCGGTGCGGCACAGCAGTCAAGGATCTGTTGACCTCTTTTCACGCCCATGGCCAGGCAGGCAAGCATGCTTCCTCCGCTCTGGATGGAATAATTGCCTGCCAGATAATCCGCGTCCCGCGATATATCCATCGCTCCGGTAATCTTCCACGCATGAGGCAGTTCTGTTTTTTCCTTTTTCCAGATCTTTTTGCCAAGCAGTTTTTCAAAGCCCTCATCATCCAGGCGTGTAAGATTCGGCCGAAGGGTCCATCCTTCTTCCGGTTTGCGGTATGAAAGGATTGTATCTGCTTCCTCTCCGTAATCCTCTTTCAGTTTTTTCCAGATCCACTCCGGAACACTGTAACGGATCGAAGCAGCTTTATCCGGTTCCTTTCCGGCATCAGGCATCGCAAGTTCATCTTTCTTCCGGATCAGATTCCTCAGAATACCGTTGCAGACTCCTTTCAGTCCGGGCATTCCCAGTTCAGCGCACAGCTGTACACAGAGATTGGTTGCTGCGCTCTCCGGGATACGGTCCTCCAGCAGGATCTGACAGGCTCCAAGACGCAGAATATTGATCAGCTTGATATCCGTATCCGGTTTCGCCATCACCTGAGAGAGCGCCCAGTCCAGATAGATCAGATGATCCAGGGTATCATAAGTCAGTCGGGACACAAGTCTGCGATCTGCGTTTCCGAGCCCGCACCCTTTCAGTTCCGCGTCAAGAGCCAGTGCAGCGTAAGCGCCGTCTTCCGTCACCTTGCGGATCACTTTCAGTGCGATCCTTCTGGCTGCCAGCCCTTCCATGGTCCTCTGTTCCTTCATTGCATATCCTCTTTCAGATTCGTTCCCTCCGGAATACCGTGACCCCGCAGGTAGTCTTCAGCTTTCATGCGTTTACCGCCGGGTGCCTGTATTTCCAGGATTTTTACAGCCCCTTGTCCACAGGCAATAACCAGACCGTTTTTCGGATCTGCTTTGATCACTGTACCGGCTTCACCGGACGCTTCGCATTTCACAGCCCGGAGCAGTTTCAGCCTTTCTCCCTGAACCGGAACACTGACACACGGCCAGGGATTCAGTCCGTTGATTCTTCCGCGGACCAGATCGCAATCCGCCGAAAAATCGGCGATCCCCATATTCTTTTCCAGCATGGGATCATAGGTCATCTCTTCGTGCTTCTGGGGATATCTTACCAGCGTTCCTGCCTCCAGCTGGCGGACTGTACGGATCAGAAGGTCCGCTCCGATCCGGCTCAGTCGTTCAGTCAGCTCCCCGCAGGTCTCACTTTCTCCGATCTCTGTATTTTCCTGAAGCAGCATGTCGCCTGTGTCGATCCCGGCATCCATGAACATGGTCGTCACCCCGGCCAGCCGGTCACCGTTCATAATGGCATAGGCAATCGGTGCAGCTCCCCGGTGCTTCGGCAGCAGGGATGCATGTACGTTTATATTGCCCAGTGGCGGAATATCCAGAATCTCCTGGCTCAGAATCTGCCCGAATGCCGCTGTCACACAGAGATCCGGCTTCAGGTTCTTCAGATCTTCCACACCTGTTTTCCGGATCCGTTCTGGCTGAAAAACAGGAATACCAGCTTCTTCAGCGGCAATCTTTACAGGTCCCGGAACAGTCTTTTTGCCGCGCCCCTTCGGGCGGTCAGGTTGTGTAAACACGCCGGCAATCTCATATCCTTCCCGGATCAAAGCCTTCAGCGGCTCTACAGCAAACTCCGGCGTCCCCATAAAAACAATTCTCACTGTTCGCCATCCTCCGGAATATGTCCATGGATCTCCTCTTCGGTCAGTTCCCGATCCATGACGTCAATATAGAGCGTTCCGTCCAGATGATCAAGTTCGTGGCAGATTGCTCTTGCCTCAAACCCTTCTGTTTCCAGTTCATAATAGTCACCGTTTTTATCCTGGAATCTGGCTTTGACTTTCATCGGGCGGGTCACCACACCCTGTCTTCCGGGTACGCTCAGGCAGCCCTCACGGCCCGTTTGTTCACCTTCCCGCTCAATGATTTCAGGATTCACCATTTCCAGCAGCCCGCTGTGATCTTCTGTGACATCCACCACAGCAATCCTGCGCAGAATACCTACCTGTGGAGCGGCAAGACCGACTCCCTCGGCTTTGTACATGGTATCTGCCATATCCTTCAGGAGCGTCGCAAGCCGTTTGTCAAACTTTTCCTGCGGCTTGCAATGCTTTCTCAGTGCGTCATCTCCCAGGGTAACAATCTTCCGAATCGCCATTTTCTCTCTGCCTTTCCATACGTGCTTTATTCTCTGTTAACTGAACGATTTTATGCCGGTTATTCTTTCCTCAAAGCATGGTTGTCGGATTCACCTCAAACCAGACTTCTGTATTTTCATATGCTTCCCTTGACAGTTCATTCATTGCCGCAATCATCTCATCTGCTTCCCGGCTCACCAGGAGCTTCATAAGTACATGCCTGCGGTTTTTTCCCCGCAGCACTTTAACGCTTGGTGCGTCGTTGGAGATGAGAAGCAGCTTCTTCTGCCATTCCGGATGCGCTTCCAGCAGTTTTCTCGTTTCCTGTTCAATCCTGTTTGCCGCAGCTGCAGCAGCATCCTCGGAATGGCTTTCAGTCAGGAACCTGACCAGCAGCGTAAACGGCGGATACAGACCGTGCCTGCGTCTGCGGAACTCGTCTTCAAAGAAGGACCGGTAATCCTGACCGGCTGCATATCCGATCACAGGATCTTCCGGCTTATAGGTCTGGATAATCACCTTTCCCGGTCTTTCACCGCGGCCTGCTCTTCCAGCCACCTGGGTCAGAAGCTGGAAAGTTCTTTCACGGCTCCTGTAGTCAGGAAGATTCAGTGTCATATCAGCAGCCACCACACCGACAAGCGTTACCCGGGGAAAATCCAGTCCCTTGGCAATCATCTGCGTACCAATCAGTACGCGCGCCCTTCCGCTGCGGAATTCCTCCAGAATCCTGCCATGCCCGTCTTTGCCTCCCGTCGTGTCATAATCCATCCTGACGGTCGTCACTCCAGGCAGCAGCTTGTGAACCTCTTCTTCCACCTTCTGGGTGCCAGCCCCGAAATAACGGATATATTTTCCGCCGCATTCCGGACACACTGCCGGCGGTTTCATCACCTGGCCGCAGTAGTGGCACCGCAGCAGGCCGTCTGTACTGCCCATATGATATGTCATGCTGATATCACAGTTCGGGCATTTTACCACATATCCGCATGTCCGGCAGCTGACAAACGAGTTATACCCCCGGCGGTTCATCAGGAGCATGGCCTGTTCACCCCGCGCCGAACAATCTTTGAGCGCTTTTCTCAAGGCCCCGCTGAGCACTGTGCGGTTTCCGTTCTCAAGTTCTTCCCGCATATCAACGATCTCAACTTCCGGCAGCGGCCGGTCCATTACGCGCCGCGGCATTTCCAGCAGCATGTAATCTCCCCGTCTCGCCCTTGCGAAACTCAGGATGCTGGGAGTAGCACTGGCAAGAACAAGTGTCGCATTCTCCCTTTCGCACCGTTTTCGCGCGACTTCCCGGGCGTCATACTGCGGATGATGATCGTTCAGATAAGTGCTTTCGTGTTCCTCATCAACAACAATCAGCCCGAGATCCCTTGCCGGTGCAAACACAGCGCTTCTGGCGCCGATAACCACCCGTGCATCTCCCCGCCGGATCCGCCGCCATTCGTCAAAACGCTCTCCGGGACTGAGTCTGGAATGTATTACGGCTGCTACCGGACCAAAACGTCCTCTGAACCAGGAAACCATCTGCGGTGTCAGCGCGATTTCCGGAACAAGAATAATCGCGCTTTTTCCATAATTCAGTGCGTTGCGCACTGCAGCCATGAACACTTCTGTTTTACCGCTTCCTGTCACTCCATGAAGCAGGAATCTGCCGCCTTTCCCGTTCAGACATGGCAGGATTTCTTCAAGCGCCTCCTCCTGTCCGGAAGTCAGTGTGAAGCCCGGATCGTCAGGTTGTTCATAAGCGTTTCCGGGGATGCGCAGCATTTCTTCGCTCTCCAGCCTGATCAGCCCGTCCGCGGCCAGCTTTCTCAGTGCTTCGTTCGGATCCTTTACAGCTGAGGCGATTTCCTTCACCGTATGAATACTTTCATCAGCAAGGAGTTTCAGCAGCGCCGCCCGTTTGGGACTGCGTTTTTCCTTTTCTGCCGCTGACAGAGCTTCTTCCTTCGTTACATTCAGGCAGGCTGTCCGTTCTGTTTTGACGTGCACCCTGCCGCCTCTCATCTGGGCAGGCAGCATCAGCCGCAGGGTTTCTGCCAGCGGGCAGTGAGCTTCCTGCGCCATTTCCTCAGCAAGATTCATCAGTTCCGGCGGAATGGCTGCATACTCCTCCAGCGGAGTGATAACATCCCTGATTCGTTTGGCATCAAGCTCGCATTGATCAGTCAGGCTGAGTACGATTCCTTCTTTCTGAAGCCGGCCAAAAGGTACACTCACCCGCTGCCCCGGTTCCAGCTGCATTCCCTCAGGGATCCGGTAAGTAAAGGGGCTTGCCACGTTCTCGTGAACGATGTCGATGATCACCTGACAAAACACCCTTTTCCCTCCTTTTCGGGTAAAATATACCATCTTTTATTATATCGTTTTTTGTCCCTCAAAACAAGTAAAAACCGCACGTTTCCGTGCGGTTTGAAGATTGCGGAATATAGGTTTTACTCATGCGCCCGGATCTCTTTCCCGAACAGTTTCGGCACACCGATTTTCTGCCAGGCCAGGATGCCGCCCACAAGCAGAACGCCGATAATGTCGGTCACGTAGCCGGGGTAGATCAGCAGCAGCCCACCAGCGATGGCAACGATCCGCAGCAGAATACCGAAAACTTTTCTGTTACCCTTCTGCTCATAGAAACTGAAACCGCTTAAGCCGAAGCATACGCCGTACATGCCGATAATGGAGGTCACTGTGATCAGCGCCACTTCGTACCAGGTGGTATTGATCAGCAGCATGTCCGGGCTCATGGCAAACACAAACGGAATAATGAAGCCTGCGATAGCCAGTTTCGTCGCATTGACGCCGGTCTTCATCGGACTGCCTCCGGAGATAGCGGAACCTGCGTAGGCAGCCAGTGCTACAGGCGGTGTGATGTCCGCCACGATACCGTAGTAGAATACAAAGAAATGTGCCGCCAGTTCTGGCACACCCATCTTGATCAGGATCGGTGCACAGGTGGAAGCCATGATACAGTAGGTCGCCGTAGTCGGCAGGCCCATGCCCAAAATGATACAGCAGATCATCGTCAGTAACAGGCCCAGGAACAGTTTTCCCTGTGAGATGGTGACGATACCGTTGATAACCGTGGAGGCCAGGCCTGTAACAGTCAGACATCCGCAAATCAGGCCCGCTACGCCGCAGGCTACTGCGACAGAGATGCAGTTCCGTCCGCCATTCTCCAGTGCCTGACAGATATTTATCGGCTTGAACAGGGTCTTGTCGACAGCCTGGACTTCTTCATACACCGGAGCGTTGTCCGGCTTAATCCGGCGGAAGGCCTTCCGCACGATGATGTAGCAGGAGCTGAACCAGACCACGACCGTGGACACAACAGTCACGATAAGGGAGGTCTCAACGGAATACTGCAGACTGCAAAGCAAGTATACGATGATAGCGAAGGGCAAAAGGTATGTCTCGTTGAAGGATGTCTCGCTTTCCACGATGGTTTCCTTCACCGTGTGGCGCATCTTCAGGTAATTTGAAATCAGGCCAGCCACAACGGTCGCTACAATGGACACCGCCGCGGAGAATTGCATGGTCTTCATGTTGGAACAGACCAGGTAAATCAGGATCGCCAATGGCAGCAGCAGGTAGCTTTCCTTCATCAGTTCCTTCACCCGGGGCAGCTGATCCTTGCTCAGGCCCTTCAGGCCCAGACGCTTCGCCTCCAGATGAACGGAAAGGAATACGCCCAGGAAGTACAGGCAGGCCGGCAGAATGGCCCGGCTGATAATATCGGAGTAGGGCACGCCCAGATAGTCCGCCATCAGGAAGGCTGCCGCGCCCATGATCGGGGGCATAATCTGTCCGCCTGTGGAAGCCGCCGCTTCCACGGCGCCGGAGAAATTCTTGTCGTAGCCGGTCTTCTTCATCATCGGGATTGTAATCGAGCCGGTGGTCACCGTATTGCCTACGGACGAGCCGGAAACCATGCCGCACAGAGCAGAAGAGATAACAGCTACCTTCGCAGGACCACCAGCATAGCGGCCGGTCAGACCGTTCGCCAGCGAGATAAAGAACTCGGATATACCTGTCTTTTCCAGGAATGCACCGAAAATGATGAACACTACGATGTATTTGGAGCAAACGTTCACAGGCGTGGAAAGCAGACCGTTCTCGTTGTAGAACAGCTCATGCACCACGTTGGACAGCAGTTTTCCGTCCTTCATATAGAAGTAAATCGTGTATCCCAGGAAAATGCCCGCAACACAGAGGATCGGGACACCAACGCTCCGACGGCAAAGCTCACACAACACCAGGATACCGACAATGCCAGCCGTGATATACACAGGATCCATAAGTTTTACCTTGATGCGCGTGGTCATCAGGGCAGGTGCCCGGAAAGTATAGTACAGGAACGCAGCTGCGCCCAGCACCATCAGCACAATATCATACCAGGGCATGTAGTTGACCTTCACATGGCCTTTCTTTGCCGGATAAGTCAGGTAGCCCATCACGATAACCAGTCCAAGGAAGGAACTGAGCCGCACTTGATCCAGGAAATTGGCAAACAGTGTTACATAAATACAGTACATGGAAAAGGCAGCCAGCACGATGCTTACAAAGATCTTCGGCTTCCCTTCCCAGATGCGGACGTTGCTCTCCTTGTCGTACTTGCGCATGATCGCATCCACTTCAGCAGCTGATTTTTCCGCTTCAGTAATCTTTACTTCCTCAGGAGTCTCGGGAATCCGGTTCATATCCTTCTCGCTCACAGGTAACTCTCCTCAGTCAAAATTAAAAAGGAAAAGGGAATCCGGCTAATTCCTGCCGGATTCCCGCGTCATTGCGGAATGATTACTTATCAACCGTCTCTACGGTAATACCCTGTTCAGCGAAGTACTTTGCAGCGCCGGCATGATAAGGAATGCCGCACACGGAAGCATATTCCAGATCAAGATCCTTGGCTTTGTCATGGGCAATGCTGTCCTTGCCTTCAAAGATTGTCTTCACAATCGCGTAGGCATCTTCTTCACTGACCTGATCGTTGGCAATGATGGTCGCCTTGACGCCTACGGTCACAACGTCTTCATCCTGGTTGGCATAGGTGCCGGCAGGAATGATGCTCTTGGTGTAAGCGCCGGAAATACCCTGCAGGATGGTAACATGTTCATCATCCAGGGACACAAGGTAGGTATCCTTGCTGGTAGCCAGGTCAGTGACAGCCGGAGTCGGTGCGCCGGCCACGACGAAGGCAGCGTCAATCTTGCCGTCTTTCAGGGCTTCAGCGGAATCGGCGAAGCTCTGGTAGGTGGGTGTAATATCGTTTTCTGTCAGATCGTAGGCATTCAGGAAGTCAATGGCGTTGAAATAGACTCCGGAGCCCTGGGAACCGATGGAAACATTCTTGCCTTTCAGATCCGCAACGCTCTTGATCTCGGGGTTGCAGGTGATCAGCTGCACGGTTTCGGTGTACAGAGCGGCGATGGCGGTGAAGGAAGTAACAGGGTCTCCTTCATAAATGCGGATACCGTTGAAAGCATAGTAAGCCACGTCATTCTGCACGAAACCCAGCTGAGCGACTTGCATATCCAGCTTGTCGATGTTGTCAGCGGAGCCGTTGCCGGCAACGGCTGTCATATCAACTTCAGAATTTGCAGCCACATACTGTGCGAGGACATTGCCGTAACCATAGTAGGTGCCGGCTGTTCCGCCGGTGGTGAATGTAAGGCCGTCCGCCAGGGCAGATGCGGCGGCAAATACCATCATCAGGCTCAGAAGAAGTGCAAGCAGTTTTTTCATTGAATCCAATCCTCCAGTCAGTGTGAAATAGAAAAATCTGTTGCATATATGATACAACAGATTCAGAGCTTGCCTATGTCTTTTTCGTGTTCTGCTTTTCACCCATGGAAAAGGGATCGCAGGTCATTCACGATTTCATGAATAACAGTGACGGTTTCATCTATTTCCGCCTCTGTATTACCGGTACCCGTTGTCAGTCTCAGGCTTCCCTTTGCTTCCAGCTCCGTCAGGCCGATCGCCTTCAGCACATGACTGATTTCCTGGCTTCCGGCTGTACAGGCACTGCCGCTTGACGCGGCAATTCCGGCCAGATCCAGTCGCAGCAGCAGAGCTTCACCATCAATTCTGTCAAAACTGATATTACAGTTATTCGGCAGCCTGCCTTCCCTCGGTCCATTCAGTTTGGTGCCGGATATCTCCCTCAGGATAGTGTTGATCAGCCGGTCCCGCAGGCACGCCATTCTGCCGGCATTTTGTTTCAGATCCTTATTGGCAGCCTCTATAGCTGTTCCCAGACCGACAATCCCGGGAACATTCTCCGTTCCTGCCCGCAGGCCGCGTTCCTGTTCCCCGCCGTGAATCAGGCTGTCAATATGTGTGCCGTGACGAACATACAGCGCTCCCACCCCTTTGGGGCCATAGAATTTGTGTGCGCTGATGCTGAGCAGGTCCGCTTTCCATTCATTGACATTGATCGGAACAGCCCCAGCCGCCTGTACCGCATCCGTATGGAAGCAGATGCCTTTCTCCCGTGCAATCGTCCCGACTTCTGCAACCGGCTCTATTGTTCCGATCTCATTGTTGGCCGCCATCATGCTGATCAGGATCGTATCTTCCCGGACTGCCGACAGGATCTTTTCAGGCGCAATATATCCTTCCTTGTCCGGATTGATATAGGTCACTTCAAATTCCTGTTTTTCCAGCCATCTGCAGGTGTTCAGCACAGCAGGGTGCTCAATTGCTGTCGTAATGATATGCCTGCCTTTTTCTTTCAGGGCGAATGCTGTACCTTTTACAGCCAGGTTATCGCTTTCGCTTCCGCAGCCGGTGAAAAGAATCTCCCGGGGTTCTGCTCCGATGGCTTCGGCAACCTGTCTGCGTGCTTTTTCAACTGCTTTGCGCGCTTCCCTGCCGGTTCCGTACACCGAGGAAGCATTTCCCCAGCAGCTATTGAAAAAAGGGATCATTGCCTCAAGCACCGGTGCGCTGACCGGTGTTGTTGCCGCATGATCCAGATAAATCCTGTTCATCATATATCCGCCTTTTCAGCAATCGTTTGCTTGTGTGCTGTATCAGAAGTTGGTGCTGAACAGAGAAAAACTTCTGTTCATATCGTTGATCACAAAATAAATCATGCTGAGTATCATGGTTACAAGAAGCAGGATCAGCAAAGCACCACCGATGACGGCTACAAGATTCCCTGCCCCGAGGGCAACACGGAATCTGGATTTACGGATTTCCTGCCGTTCATCATCTGAAATCTCAGGCTCTTCCTCGTCCGTCAGTTCATCAAAACCGTCGTCATATTCTTCCTCTTCCTGTTCATCCGTTTCGTACGGTTCTTCAGGATAAGGCTCATTGCTCTTGAAATAGGCCATACATTCTCTCCTTGTCAGAATGTTATTCTGTTCCCGCGTTCATTCTGTTCATCCGTCTGATCAGAAGCGTTCCGATCAGCACGCCCAGCAAAACGCCGCTTCCGTCCACTAAAACATCGGACCATTGCCCGCTTCTTCCCTCTATCAGAAGCTGATGAAACTCATCTGTACAGGCATAAACCGTCCCCCCGCAGAAGCCGGCCAGAGCCAGGCTGCGGGATTTCCTGACCTTTCGCCCGAACCAGCTTTCCAGGCATAGCCGGAGCATCAGGCCAAGCAGTGTATACTCCGTAAAATGAGCACATTTACGCACGATATGCTGCACATCATCATATAAAAGCTTCTGCCTGGATTCTTCAAGCTGTTCATATTCCGGATGAATAATCGACAAAACCCTTCTCGAGATCAGACCGCTTGTCCGGTCTGAGTGTTCGGCATCCTCCGTTGAAAAAGCAAAAATCATCACCATTACAGCAGCTGTCAGAAGCGTAGTCAGCATCCTGACCCAGCCTCTCTGCCAACCGGTTCCCGTCATTCCCTGACCATCCTTTCGTTACATTTTAACATTTTACAGATCCCGTTCGGCTCCGTCAAGCAAAGAAAAGAAGCGGGGCTTCAGCACCCGCTTCTGTCATTTTGCGTTTTGTTCTGTCACTGGAACAGCTCTTTTACTCTGTCCATAAAGCTCTTACGGTTTTCATATTCCCGGTCGCCTGTAGTAGCGTCAAATTCACGCAGCAAATCCTTCTGCTTGTTTGTCAGGCGTCTCGGTATTTCCACCTTAACACGCAGAATCAGATCGCCTTTTCCGCTGCCTCTCAGCTGCTGGATGCCGGCTCCCTTGATCCTGAATTCCGTACCGGGCTGTGTTCCCTCGGGAATACGGTATTTCACCGGTCCATTCAGGGTCGGAACCTGTACGTCTCCGCCCAGGGCCGCCGTCGCAAAACTGATGGGGAAATCCAGCAGCAGATTATATCCGTCGCGTTTGAACAGATTGTGCGGCTTGACATTCACCACAATATAAAGATCGCCGTTCGGTCCTCCCCGCATACCGGGTTCGCCCTGGGCATTCATAATGATGGTCTGCCCATGATCAATTCCTGCTGGAACCTTTACAGTCACGGTCCTCTTTTTCCTGACCCGTCCGGTTCCGCCGCAGGAAGAGCACTTCTCCTTGATCATCTTACCGCTTCCGCCGCATATGGGACAGGTCCTGACCGTTGTCATCCAGCCTCCGCTCTGACGGATCTGGCCTGTACCTTTACAGGTGGTACATGTTACAGGGCTTGTCCCGGGCTTTGCTCCGCTGCCTTTACAGGTTTCGCACAGCTCATTCCGGAAGATTTCAAAGCTCTTTTCGCAGCCTTTGGCCGCTTCTTCAAATGTGATGCGCAGCTCATACCGCAGGTCGTTTCCCTGTACCGGACCCTGGCTCCTGGAGCTTCTGCCCATACCGCCGTTAAACAGCTGGTCAAAAATATCTCCCATGCCGAAATCAAATCCGCCGGCAAAAGGATTGCCTCCGCCGCCCATTCCGGCCATCGGGTCTTCAAATCCGTACTGATCATACCGTGCCCGTTTCTGCGGATCACTCAGAACCTCATTGGCTTCATTCAGTTCTTTGAACCGTTCCACAGCTTCTTTGTCATCCGGATGCAGATCCGGATGGCATTCTTTGGCTTTTTTCCGATAAGCTTTTTTAATCTCGTCGTCTGTCGCGTTCTTTCCGACGCCGAGCACCTCATAGTAATCCCGCTTATTCGCCATAAAGCCATCTCACCTTCTTCCTCAAAGCAAGCCCACCCTCTTATCGGGGGCGGGCTTGCCTGCCGGATATCTTATTCCTTAAACCGGTTATTATTCAACGCTTCCGTCCGCGTTTACGCTGCCGTCATCGTTGGTGGTTCCCGCCTCCGGGCCTGCGCCGTTCATGGGATCAGCTCCGCCGGCCTGCTGCTGGTAAAGCTTTCCGAAAACAGCGTATACCTTCTGGGTGAAGCCTTCCATTGCGTTCTTGATTTCGTCCGCGTTGTTGCCATCACGCACTTTCTTGAAAGCGTCGATCTCGTTCTGCACGGCGTTCTTATCTTCATCAGACAGCTTATCGCCGTTTTCACGCAGCGTCTTCTCTGTTTCATAGATCAGGCTGTCCGCGTGGTTCAGGGTTTCGACCTCTTCCTTGCGCTTCTTGTCCTGTTCTGCGAACTGTTCAGCTTCCTTCACGCGCTGATTGATTTCTTCCTCGGACAGGTTGGTGCTGGCAGTAATAGTGATCTGCTGCTCGTTGCCTGTTGCCTTGTCCTTGGCGCTGACGTTCACGATACCGTTGTTGTCAATGCTGAAGGTAACTTCAATCTGCGGCACGCCTCTGGGCGCGGGTGCAATACCGGTCAGCTGGAAGCGGCCCAGGGTCTTGTTATCGTAAGCCATCTGCCGTTCGCCCTGCAGGACATGGATCTCAACCGTGGTCTGTCCGTCTGCAGCGGTGGAGAAAACCTGGCTCTTGCTGGTCGGAATAGTGGTGTTACGCTCAATCAGCTTAGTGAAGATATGGCCTTCCGTCTCGAGGCCCAGGCTCAGCGGCGTAACGTCCAGCAGCAGCACGTCTTTGACTTCGCCGCCCAGAACACCGCCCTGAATGGCAGCGCCGATGGCAACGCACTCATCGGGGTTGATGCCTTTGAAGGGCTCCTTGCCGGTCACCTTTTTCACAGCTTCCTGAACTGCGGGGATACGGGTGCTGCCGCCCACCAGGATCACCTTATTGATCTGGTCAACTGTCAGGCCGGCATCCTTAAGGGCTTTGCGCATGGGTTCAACCGTGGCGTCCACCAGATCCGCGGTCAGTTCATTGAACTTGGCCTGGGTCAGGGTAACGTCCAGATGCTTCGGGCCGGTGGCGTCTGCTGTAATGAAGGGCAGATTGATATTGGCGGTTGTCGTTCCGCTCAGTTCAATCTTAGCCTTTTCAGCAGCTTCCTTCAGACGCTGAGCTGCAATCTTGTCCTGCTTCAGGTCAATACCGTTTTCTTTCTTGAACTGTTCAGCCACATAGTCAATGATCCGCTGGTCAAAATCATCACCGCCCAGACGGGTGTTACCGTTCGTGCTCAGCACTTCAAACACGCCGTCGCCGATGTCCAGAATACTTACATCGAAGGTACCGCCGCCCAGGTCGTACACCAGGATCTTCTGGTTTTCTTCCTTGTCCAGGCCATAGGCCAGGGACGCTGCAGTAGGCTCATTGATGATACGCAGCACTTCCAGTCCGGCAATACGTCCGGCATCCTTGGTCGCCTGACGCTGACTGTCATTGAAGTAGGCAGGAACCGTGATAACCGCCTGGGAAACTTTTTCGCCCAGATAGCTTTCAGCGGTCTCTTTCATCTTGGTCAGAATCATGGCGCTGATATCCTGGGGAGTGTACTGTTTCCCGTCAATATTTACTTTATAGCTGGTACCCATTTCACGCTTGATGGAAATCACCGTCCGGTCCGGATTGGTGACGGCCTGGCGCTTGGCCACCTGACCGATCAGGCGTTCACCGTCTTTGGTAAAAGCCACCACAGAAGGGGTGGTCCGGCTGCCTTCAGCATTCGCTATAACAGTCGGCTGTCCGCCTTCCATTACAGCCACGCAGCTGTTTGTAGTACCCAGGTCAATACCGATAATCTTGCTCATAATGATCCCTCCGTTTATCTTCATCCTGTTGATAACTGATTTATTTCCGAAAACGCTTTCGCGTTATTCAGGCACAACTTTTACCATGGCATGTCTGAGAACCTTGTCTCCGATCATGTATCCTTTCTGCAGTACCTGACACACGGTTCCGGGCTCACCTTCGTCCTCTGTACCCTGCAGAATGGCGTTTTCCAGATTCGGATCGAATTTTTCTCCCAGTCTGTTAATGGGTTTGACTTCCATCTTCGCATAGGCATCCGTCATCTGTTTCAGCACCATTTCGACGCCGTTCTTCAGCGCTTCATCAGTGCTTCCGACCGCCGCATCTACAGCCCGTTCAAGATTGTCAAGCACCGGCAGCATCATGGCGGCTACGTCTTTCCTGCCGTCTGCATAGGCGTCAGCCCTGACACTTTCATTCCTGCGGCGGAAGTTTTCAAAATCCGCCTGTACCCTCTGGGCAAGCGCCAGGTACTCAGCCGCTTTGGCATTGGCCTCATCCAGCGCCTGTTTAACCGGATCCTGAACCTCTTCAGCGGCCGCCTCTTTCGGTTCGGTTTCCTTTTCTTCTTCCGCTGGAACCTCGTTCTTCATTTCTTCCGGTGTCTCGTTGATTTCGTTCTTCTTCCTGCTCATATTTGCGCCTTTCATTCCTGATTCCGGGAAGGATTGTTTTCATCCTCGCCGTTAAACATATCCGTCAGCTGATGTCCCATCATGTTCAGGATGGAAATCACCCGTGAATATCTCATTCTTGTCGGCCCGATTACGCCGATGGTTCCCTGCTGTCCTCCCCGGGTTGAATAAGTAGCCGTAATGATGGAACAGTCAGCCATTTCCGGCACACCTGTTTCAGGACCGATCCGGACTGTAAAGGCCAGTTCTCCGTTCCCGCGGACAATTTCCGCCAGCTTGTCTCTTGTTTCCATCAGGCTGAGGAAGCTTCTGGCCTTGTCCACATCGCTGTATTCAGGATAACTCAGCATGTTGCTGGTACCCCCTACTGCAACGTGCGGGCTTCTGGAGGTCTGCTGTCCTTCCGTGAAATACCCATACAGTCCGCGGAGTACTTCGTCATTTCCTTCCATGCGGCGGATAAGCTCCGGCAGAACCTTGCAGGCATCGCTCAGTGTGCAGCCTTTCAGCTCATTGGTCAGCGTTCTGGAAATAGCATACAGCGTATCGCCGTCCATTTCAGGACTGATACGGATCACGCTGTCCCGTATAACACCCTGATCTGTGACAATCACCACAAGGGCGCTTCCGATGGAAACCGGCACCAGCTGGATTGTCTGCAGCCTGGGTTCAAGCCCGTTCGGAGAAAGAACCACTGCTGTGTATTGTGTCAGGCTGGACAGCACACGGGCCGCATGATCTATGACGTCTTCCATCTGATGAATCCGTCCGGAGAAATGACCCAGAACGCTCTCCGCGCTGTCATCCGGTATCACGCCAGACTGCAGCAGGGAATCCACATAAAGCCTGTACGCCTTGGCTGAAGGAACCCGGCCGGCAGAAACATGCGGCTGATCAAGGAATCCCAGTTCTTCCAGATCGCTCATCTCATTCCGGATCGTGGCGGAAGATAATCCGGTTTCGTACTTTTTGCTGATTGTCCGCGATCCAACCGGAATGCCGGTCAGAATATAATCGTCAATGATCGCGCGTAAAATCCGTCTTTTGCGCTCGTCCATCTGCATCTGACCGTCTCCTTTCTCGTGGTTGTTAGCACTCACCGCTTTCGAGTGCTAACCACAGGCATAATGTATCACCAAGCCTTTTCTTTGTCAATACTTTCAAGGCCTGTTTTCAGTGAATTCTTTGTGTGGAAATGTGAACGGACTGTGAATAATCACAGCCCGTTTGTCTGATAAATCCGGCTCCCCAGTTCCGGGGATACATACATGATGGCAAAGGCTTCCGGAGAGTAGTTGTAGAGGTAGATGGTTGTACCGTCTGCCGTCATCCATCCTTCGGCATCTGTAATCAGTTCAGTTTTATACCGGTTTGGGTTGATTGCATCCATCAGCGCTTTGATTTTCAGCGGTTCAGCCGGTGTCTTTTCACCATACAGGGAACAGAGCGCACCGGATAAATAACTGAAATCATCAGCGTCCTTCTGCCGTGCAAACTCGTATGAAATCATCAGAAGCCGGTTGTCCCTGAACATAAAGACCAGATCTGCCGTAAACCGGCTGACTGTCACTTTGCCGTCTGTCAGCATGATGGACCAGTTCTGCATGCTGCGTTCCGTCATCTGTTCGGCTTCGAGCGCCTTTACCTGCTGCTGATTCATACCCCAGCGGATTCCGTCCCTGAACCGGAAAGCATCAGGCGCCGGCGTAGCAGTCGGCATACTGAACCAGTCCCGGATATCGGAAACCGTCTCAGCGCCGGTCATTCCGGTCAGCGCAATGATCAACAGAACCGTCAGAACGACTGCAGCTGTTCTTCTCATCGGATGCTCTCCTTTCAACAATTTCTGTTTATGCTTCAGCCACGTTTTCTCCCGCCAGCTGCAGCAGCTGATTCCTGGCTTCCCGCAGGATTCGCTCCTGTTCTGCGGCGTATCCGTTTTCAGGTTCGTAGACAATTTCGTCTCCGAAGGTAAACGTGCGTTTTTCCCTGTTGGCAAAAACCGGCATAATGCGCAGTTTTTTTCCAGATCGTTTCCACCAGGCCTCCGCAAGCATCAGGAATCCTGGAGACAATTCACTGACGCTGCCCTTCACATACTTTCCGTCAGGATGTTCCGGAAAGATCATCAGGTTATCTCCGTTTTCCAGTGCCTCGACACTTTTCCGGAGCGTCATTCTCAGCTTCATCGGAGAATCCCGGTATACCGGAATGGCATTCAGCCCGCACATGACATTCACACTGAGCCAGCCCATGAGCCTGGCCAGAAGCCTGCGAACGAATACGGGCAGGAAGGTTTTCTTGCTGAAGGTGTTCTCATACAGATAGGCCCTGACATCCTGGGATCTTCCCATCATGTGGGAAATAACCCAGAATCTGACAGGCACCGGAAAACACAATGCACTTGCAATCGGTCCGTATATCTCGGCATGGTTGCCGAGAAAAACCAGCGGGTTTTCACTGTCCTGCCTGATATGATCCAGATTGACCATTTTATGTCTGTTGAAAGGCCTGAGAATACCGATGACGATTTTCGTAACCAGCTTTTCTTTCATCCCTGCCTTTTTCTGAATCAGGATATCCGTGCCGTCCATATTTTACTCTCTCACTCAGTTATTTTTTTCTCCGTTTGTTTTCAGGAGGATCATACCAAGTACTGCAGGAATGGCAACTACAATAATCATTGCCGCATAGATCAGCAGTTTGTTCCAGGTAGTCCGGTCCAGGGCGAATTCCAGACCGATCACTGCGCCAGTAATCAGCGGAAGGCTGACCAGTGAGGCAACAGAAAGAGCAGACTTCGGTCTTTTTCCCCTGATCACAGCCAGCACAACTCCCAGCGCAAGCATCAGTGCGGCCGCAATCTGCTGCAGTCCTACAAATGATACGCTCAGGAACCGGTCATACCGCAGGCTTTCTGTGATGATAGAAGCCGCTCCGAAAAGAAGCAGGAAAGCGTTTGCAAGGTTCCCCGCCTTTTCTTTACGGGACATCCGAAGCGCCAGCACAATGAACAGGACGATCGCTACAGCGGCTGCCACATAGTACGTGGCCAGACAGGGTTCATCTCCACCCACGGCCAGGAAACTGCCTTTCAGGAAGGTGCTGTCCAACGGCCGGCTGATATCAAAATCCTCAATGCGGCTTTCCCCGATCCGCTCAGCAGCAATAAACGGCAGTATCGAAAGACAGACCGCATTCAATACTTTGCCGGCATTCTCTTTCGTGATCCTTGCGCTGATATATCCTCCCACCAGCGCACCGCCGATCAGTCCGAACATGCTCCAGCCCCCGCCGTTTACCTGCGGCCAGAAAGAGAGGGGCGTCATATGCCCCAGTTCTTTGTTCAGCAGGCAAAAGGTTACTCTGGAGCAGATTGCACCGCAAAAAATGGAAAGAACGGCTGTCAGCAGGGATGTTCCCTTTTTGAATGACAGACTGCGCCCGGTAACGCACAGGCAGATAACGGCAAACAGTACGCCCAGGGCAACATAGGCTCCGAAAGCATACATCCGTATGCCCAGCACTTCAATGATTACGGCTTCTTCAATCAGATTCATTCCGTCAAAACCTCTCTGTTCTGAATACGGAAACATACTTTCCGGCTTGCAGACCGGAAAGTATGCTGAATTTTCTTTCTTTTATGGTTGCATTGTCGCGAAATAGACAATATCGCTCAGAGTACGGTCGTCAGCACCGGGCTGTCCTTTGATCACCTGGTCGCCGAATACCATTTCAGCGCTGTTTCCGCCGTCCAGGTTGAACGCCTGTACGCAGCCCAGGTTGTACATGAATTCGGCCAGCTTTCTCTGGGAGAATCCGGTATTACCGGATCGGTCCTTGGGCTGGATAATGACCATCACATAGCTCAGCGGACCCATCTGTCCGATGGCAGTCCTGGGTTCACGCCCGTTGGGATTATATCCGTAGTTCTCATCCAGTTCCAGCAGGACGCCGTCTTTTACCAGGGCCGGGCCGAAGGTGAAAGCATTGATAATAGACCGGCCTTCCTTCTTCAGTTGATCAGGCAATTCCTTGATTCCCTGGGACTTTATAAATAAACGGAAATTACCCAGGTCGTCAATCACCAGAATGTCCTTGGTCTTGTTGGTCTTGCTACGGATTGCTTTGGTCATACGGAATTCAAACGTGGTTTTCTGGGGATTATCCACATAGTTGTCCCCGTTGATCGCGATCACGGCATTGTAATACTTAGCCATCGCTTTCACTGTCTTCGTCCGTGTGGAGGATGTCTTTTCAGGATTGGCCACCCCTGTGCGCAGCTGGCAAGGATCCGCAATCTGAATATAGGCAACATACATTTTGGTGCCGTCGTCCATTTCCTGTTTTTCCATCTTTACGCGGATCGTCTCATCCTCATAGCTGTCTTCGGTATACAGGGCAGCGTCCGGGGCCGGAGGAACAGTAAAATCAAACGGGATCACCCATTCCGGATGCGCTTCAAAAGCACCGTCCGCGGGTTTTTCTTCATCAAGTTCTTCTTCCTCAACTTCTTCATCCGGCAGATCTTCCGCCATAGCGCAGGGGAAAAGCAGTTTCCCGAAATCGATCTCGTCTTCCCCTTCGTTCATCAGTTCCATTTTGACGTCATTGAGCAGATTCGGGGAAGACACAGTAAAAGGAATGATCAGGATCATCGCTGCGCAAAGCAGAATCAGCAGTATCCGTAACGGCATTTTCATCTTATTCTTCCTCTTCCCCGTCTTCCGCCATTTTGGTATTGAAAATCTCAACCAGCTTCTGGCCGAGGGTTTCATCCTCAATCAGCTCAAAGCTTTCCGTTTCCTCTCCGTCTTCATCCTGTTCCGCAACAATTTTGCAGATAATGCATTCCTGCTGGCCGTCTTCAGGTTCCTCATCAGACACTTCCACGAGCAGGGCATATTCCTCTCCGTTGTAGAACATATAGTCGACTACGGAATAATTGTATTCGTTGCCGTCTTCATCTTCAAAGACGATGATGTCCTCTTCCATGTTGTTCATTTCGTTGTCATTCATTTTGTAAATCCTGCCTTTCATCAGTCTCTTTTCAGTATATGCCTGAACAGCATTTAATTATACCCGAACCCATTTTCTTTGACAAGTTGACTTTCCCCTGTCCCGGCTTTATCATTGGACAGGCGGATTATCCTTCTGCTTCAGGGCGTGGCGGGTTCCGTCCTGCTCCTGGATCACCAGGTTGTCCAGCATGGCTTTCATGTTTTCCCGGTATTCCGCCAGGTATTCGCGCCGGAGCTCCGCCTGTTCCGCCGTTTCCGCCTCGGTCAGTCCGACGGCCTTTTTCTTTCTGGCCAGTTCGTTGATACGTTCAATCTTTTTCTTGTCCATATGCTTCCCTCGTAATAGATTTATGGTAACGATAGAGTAAGGAGACGTTTTATGATTCAGGGTAAATGGTTTTCTCCGGGTGACGATCTGACCTCTGTTTTGTCCGTCCGTGAGGCTGTTCTGGGTTTCGGCGCTGATTCCCTTGATCCGGAAAGCTGGAACGTGCTTGTCTATGAGGATTCCGTTCCGGCAGCAACCGGCCGCATCTGGTGGAGGGACGGCAGCTTCTGGTTGGGTGATATTGCTGTGCTGGAAGCCCGCCGGGGCAGACATCTCGGAGATCTGGTGCTGCGTCTTCTTCTTTATAAAGCCCAGGATCATTCCGCCCGTGAGGTTCGTCTCCGCTGTCCCCGTACCCTTACAGGATTCTTTTCCCGTCTGGGTCTGCAGGAAGAATCTTCTCAGGAGTCCGATCCTGTTGAAATGATGATTCCGGGTGATCAGATTGATCTTGATACCTGCAGCCGCTGTCCGAAAAAGAACTGTCCGAACCGTCAGCCCGGCTGATCCTCTTTCGGTTTCATTTTACGCACATCGCTGCCGGCAATCAGCGTAAGGATCATCGCCAGCAGCGCGCTTCCCATCTTTACCGCAAAATCCGCGATATTGCTTCCTGCTGACAGAACGCCCTTCGTTGTCAGGATATTCAGTACAAGGCATGCTGTTACGGCTGTCATTTCCGCTGCTGTTCTCAACGGCATGCGGCAGATTTTCGTCCTTCTGACCGTCCAGATGATGAGACACAGCAGCATGGTTGCTGAAGATGTATAATGAAAAAGGATATGCGGTTCCAGGCGGAAATCCTCCGTGCCCAGCCGGATCACCGACCAAAGGCATACCGCAGTCATCAGCAGGTCACCGTTATCCGGGAACTCTTCCCTGCGAAGAATCAGCCATACACACAGGAGAAGAAACAGAAACAGTGCCGCTACGGCTTCGATCCGCATCGGTCTGTAACACCCTTCCTCACACAGCCACTTTACCTGCGGCAGCGGTTCAATTATCGCTGCTCCTTTTCCATAGGAGATATCCTGGAAAGATTTCAGAAAGGCAAGCGCAGGCAGAAGGCCGAAGCCGATTCCGTTCATCACCTGGCCGGCAAATATTGGTTTGCCGGTTCTTTTTTTTCTGTTCATCAGCCACCAGGTCATAAACAGAAGCATAATGATGACCGACAGGATGCCGTAAACGGCGGTAACGGTGAAGGTGATACCGAAAACCTCAAAGAGTCTTTCACTCATGGGTTCACTCCTCCCTGAATACCCATCGATCCTGTACCCGGTAGCTCAGGAAATACAGCATCGTGTCCATCAGGATTTTGGCTAGCCAGTCAGCCATACCGATCTGTCCGAGAGCCCATACACCGATATTGGAAATCGTGATGATCGCAATGCACAGTAAGGCATAACGAAGGGCAGGCCTTCCCGCTTTGCCTTTCATCTGGAAAACCAGGTTCTTGTTCAGCAGGAAGTTGATCACAGAGCTCACAAGCCGCGCTCCGTATCCGCTGACCTGCAGATTCATCATGCTTCCGCGTACCAGACCGGCTGCGGGCAGTATCCATTTCCGCAGGATCAGGGCAAGGATCTGATCGATTGCGAAACAGATAAGGGACACGCTCATGAATTTGAAAAAGCTGCCGAAGATTACTTTATAAATCCGCCAGCTGTCACGGATCGGATGAAAATGTGTACCCTCGTTATTATTCTCATAGATCGTTTCAATTGTTATGGGAATCATCGGGATCCGTGCCCGCGAGCAGGCAATCAGCACTTTCATCTCATATTCATACCGTTCGCCCTCAACTTCAGACATGAAGGGCAGTTCTTCCTTCCGGAAAGCCCTCAGGCCGGTCTGTGTGTCAGGCAGATACTGGCCGTACAGCAGCTTGAACACCGCAGATGTAATCTTGTTTCCGGATCTGCTCTTCGGCGGAATGCATTCCAGGTTAAAATCCCGGCTGCCCAGGTAGAGTGCCTTTTCCCCTTTTTCCAGTTCCTCTGCCAGCCGCAGGCAGTCAGTCACGGTGTGCTGTCCGTCCGCATCAGCTGTAATCACGCCTGTAATATCCGGCAGGTTGTTCATGATATACCTGTACCCGGTCTTCAGGGCAACACCTTTCCCCTTGTTCACCTCATGGCGCAGGACAACCGTGTCCTCCACCACGCTCACTTCATCAAATATAGGCCTGAACGCCTCGCCGGATCCGTCGTCGACCACAACAATGTGGGCAAATCCGCTCTTTTTCAGTTCCTGTATATAGGCCGGCAGTCTGCCGTCCGGCTCCAGTGAGGGGATCAGGATTACTGCCTGCTCCGCCGCGTGCTTGACCATCTGCATTTTCATCCTCTCTGTCATTGGATCCGATCCATGCGGGGAATGTGCTTCTTCAGGCATCCCATCCCACATTACCAAATCTGAGATATTATACCTTAATCCGCATGAAAACACAATATATACCGCATATACCCACATTGACATACAATTGGTATGTAACTATAATATGTCATTGTATGAATAAGTGTTCGGAGGTGTCGTTTCATGGGCATCATTCCATCCAGAAATCTTGAAGATCAGCGCAGGGAAAAAGACGGTATTGTCTATTTTGACCGTGGAACCCTGACCGGGAAAAACGGCCGTCAGTATGACCGTTTTGCGATTCAGACCCATTTTGTTGAAGTTGGTGAGGATCAGGCCGAGCTGGTACGCAGATACGTCCTGCCTCTCGCCCAGGACGGCGATGTCCTTTCCTTCGGTGCCAAGGTCATGGCTATGTGCACCCGGAATGTAAAAACCAAGGAGGAAGTCCATCCCGGTTTCTGGGCTAAAAAGCTGGCGCCGTTTGCAGGCATCAATGAGACCGGTGTCGGCATGCATGAGCCCTATAAGCTCCAGCTCGTGATTGATATCTGCGGACTGCCCCGCGTTCTTTTTGCGGCATTTGTCAGTGCCGTTACCCGTCCGTTCGGGGTACACGGCCTGTTCTATAAAATCTGCGGCAAAGGTGTTGCCGGCATTGACGGATTCTATTTCCGTTCCAGTTTTGACCGTTACAAAGAGCTGGCGCTGATTAATCCGCCCAATCCGGTCGAACTGTGCAACCAGCTGGAAAAAGATACCGGGATTCCCGTTGTCCTGATGGATGCCAATGACATCGACCAGAATCAGCTTGGCAAATGCAGTGATTTCCCGCTCACCGATGAAGAGATTCAGGATGCCATGGCAGATAATCCTTCCGGGCAGGGCGACGAGCTCACACCCCTGATTCTGATCCGTCCTCTCTCCTGATATGCGGCACATTCCTTCATCTGATACAGCTCAAGCAGGCGTGCTTTCCTTTGAGGAAGCGCTGATTCCAACAGCTGCGGATTTTGACCGCGGCCGTTGGTTGTATGTTCCGGATCATTACAGTGAGTACCGTTATCTGCTCGGCACCCGCGGCAGGCATCCGCTGGTTTGTATCGGAATCAATCCCTCCACAGCCATCCCGGACCGCCTGGACAACACCCTGAAGTCGGCAGAACGCATCGCTCTGCATAACGGTTATGATTCTTTTGTCATGTTCAACGTCTATGCCCAGCGGGCTACCGATCCTGATGACATGGAACGGGAAATCAATCCTGTCCTGCATGCGGAAAATATGAAAGCCTTTTCCTGGCTTCTCGCACAGTATCCGGCTGTTCCAGATCTCTGGGCCGCCTGGGGTGCAATCATCGAAAAACGCGCTTATCTCCCCGATTGCGTACTGGATATGGCTTCTGTCGGGCAGCATTTCGGAGCCCGTTGGTTTACAGCCGGTCCCCGCAGCAAAGCCGGTCATCCCCATCATCCCTTATATCTGAAAAAAGACTCTCCCCTAGATCCGTTTACGGATCTGACTGACTATCTTCACTCCCTCGAAGAGAAATTCCGGAGGTAATCATGGTCAATACATACGATGAAACATTTACCCTTCGTCCCCGTGACTGTGACCTGAATGAAAAATGGCGTCCGAGCGCCGTCCTGGAAACCATGCAGGACGCCGCGGGTGCGCATAGTATTCTGCTTGGATGCGGCCGTGAAGAACTGATCAGGAAAAACATGGTCTGGGTCATTGCCCGTTGCGAAGTCCATATGGATCGTTATCCTTCCGTCGGTGAACAGATTACCGTTCATACTTTTCCCACGCCGACCCGTATCTGTTTCTTTCCCAGGTACTACGTCTTTACTGATGCCCGCGGAGAGATGATCGGCAAGGCCGGTACCCTCTGGCTGCTGCTGGACACCACTACCCGCCGTATGCTTCCGCCCGGGGATGTGGGCAAACTGATCCCGGAGAACAAGGATCTGTCCATTCCCATGAATCTTCCTGCCACTGTCGGCAATCTGCAGGGCGATGAATTTGTCAGTGAATACCGCCCTGTGTATACGGATCTTGATGTCAACGGCCACGTCAATAACACCCGCTACGCGGACTGGCTTTGCAACACCCTTGGCATTGATCTGATGACTGAATATGAGCCGGAACACATCATCCTCAACTATAATCATGAGGTGCTCCCGGGACATGTGGTCACGCTTCACCGCATCCTGAAAGGCAATGAATACCGTCTGTCCGGGAAAGTCGGAGATACGACCGCCTTCGAAATCGGCGGCACACTGCGCCGCCGCGTATGATATATAAAAATATGCTTCCTGCGGAAACATGCTTCTGCGGGAAGCGTCTTTTCTTTCGCGCATACAGAATTCTGATCGCGCTACACCTTGACAATCTCCTCTGAACAGGATAAAATACCTCCCGTTGAGTGCCCGTAGCTCAGTTGGATAGAGTGTCAGACTCCGACTCTGAAGGTCACAGGTTCGAATCCTGCCGGGCATACCACAAACCTTGTGCATAAAGTGTCACAAGGTTTTTCTTTTTGTTTTCCCTTTCTTCCTTGCTCTTCCTAACAAATGTCCGGTATAAAGGATCTGATGCTGCACAAATACACGTAAAAAAGCATTCGGTATCTGATTGACCTGACCAATACAGAAAAAAGCCCCCGCTTCCGCGGGGGCATGCTTGGTATTCAGGCTCAGTAAAGAACCTTCTCCGCATCTTCTGCGTTTGCAAACGGACCGGGTATTGTCTTCGTTCCCCTGTGGTTTCCGAAGTAGTCCCTGTCGAATACGATATCCGATCCGTCCGGGTTTTCAAACCGCTGTTCCGGCTCGAAGGCTTTGCCCAGCGTTTCTGTGCAGATGATTCCGTCAGCAAAATCCTTCAGCTTGCTGTACACGTTGGTCTTAAGGCTGTATTTCCCGTCCTTTTCTTCCAGTGCGATGGTTACCTTTGAGCGCTTGTCAGACAGCTTATGCTTTTCATGCTTGCAGACCGTCGCACCGTTGAAGTAAGCATTTCCATCCACCCATACAGGCAGATGTCCGAAGTGCACATTTGCCAGCGCGCCCATGTCGGGCTTGGATCCGGGCATGAAGGGCGCGTACCATTCCTCATATGTCGGGAAAATATCGAAGGGTGCCGTACCAACCGCCTGATACTCTGCATCCGTAGGCTTCCGGTTCTTGTCCGTGATCGGATAAGCCTGGATGAACAGGTTGTTGTAGATCCTGTCATCTCCGTGCAGAATGGTCATAAAGCCGGCAACCTCTGTCCTGTGACGGATGTGATAGGGCGTATAGCGGGGTTCGCGCTGTCCGTTGACCACGCTGTCAACACCGCTGTTAATCAGGCTGAATCCACCCAGTACCAGGTTATGTACGCACGCAATTCCTTCGGAGGGGATGGTAATGCTCACAGGGCTCATCAGCACGTTGTTATCGATCAGCGTGGGACCATGACCGACTTCAATAAAGATATCCGTGGAGAACATGGCGCCTCTCGCCTGCTCACGACCTTCCGGACGGCAGTTGTCATGCATCAGGTTCTGGCTGATCCGCGCGCCCTGGGCTTCCCAGTCCAGCCAGACGCCCATAATACAGTTATGAATATGGTTCCTGCGGATGGTAACGTCAATAGCCGCATGAAGCTTGATGCCGGCAGTTTCAGCACCGCCCAGCTGCTGGCTGTTGCAGATATGGTGGATATGGCAGTCCTCAATGGTGGAGAACACGCCGCCCATCCGGCCCACAATACCGGTCTGTTCGCAGTGATGCACATTGCAGCGGCGGATAATATGGCTTCCCACTTTCTCCTTCAGCCAGCCGTGATACTGGCCGCGGCATACCGCGTCGCGTTCCATCTGCGTTGGGCTTTTCACCTTTTTGTGGAAGAAATACATATCGTTTTCAGGATCCAGGTATTTGCCCAGTGAAATACCGCAGCAGCGACTGTTGCTCACTTCACAGTCCTCAATAATCCAGCCTTTGGACCAGTGCGGGCCGATCATGCCGTCCTGGTAAGCAGCCGGAGGAGCCCATGTCGTCGCGGCTTTGGTAATCGTGAATCCGCTGACGGTAATATAGTCGATTCCCGTTTGATCCGGCATGAAGCAGTTCCGGCGGACACTGATTTCCACTTTCTGCTTGTTCGGGTCCTTGCCGTGGAAATTGGCATACAGGACGGTTTCGTTTCCAACCTGTTCCGTATACCAGAGGTATTTTGCCTCCTCCTGCGTCCAGGCGTGAGGATCCGGCTTCCCTGCTTCGCATTCCTCAATGGAGCCGCATTCATACATCATCAGGTCATTCATGAATACCGCACCTGTATGACGGACGATCGGAGAGAAATACCAGTCACCTTCCACCTTTTCCACGTAGGGGTTATAAGCTCCGAAAATGCCGTTGTTAACCCTGGCAGTCCAGGTTGTTCCCTTCACTTTTTTCCAGCCGGTCAGCAGTTCTGCACCGGTAATGACGGCAGCAAGCGGTTTTTCGCTCCGGTAGGTAATCCTTGCATCTTCTGTACCGGCGTACAGAGGATTCACATATTCCCTGTACACACCGGGAGCAACCACTACTTCATCGCCGGGCCGGGCAATCTTCGCTGCTTCATTGATGAACCGGAACGGCCTTTCCTTTGATCCGTTTCCTTCTCTGGGTGCGTTGATATTGACGTAGTATAACATGTGGCCCCTCCTCAAAGATATATTCTATAGTTGCCTGTCAGCATCAGCAGACAGAAGAAATACAGACAGTTGTCATAATAGCGTCTGACACCCTTGCGCATCGGAAGCTCAGCGAACTCCTTCAGGAACCTGAGTCGGTGTTCAGACTCGCTTGCGGCGGAAGCCGCACCGAGAACTGCGCGGATAGCCGTAGGATGCATTGCCGGTTCGCTCTGGGCCGTGCCGTCCAGTTCATAAGCCCGCAGGTCGTTTATGTCCTGTTTCGCAAAAAAGTCCTGCAGGTGCGTTTCGATCTGAACCAGCGCAGGATCAATCCCGAACCAGATCCGGTCCAGCGCAATGTTTTCCGCAACACGGTACGCGTCGGAATAATATACCCAGGGTTTTCCGAAAAGCAGTACCGTTTTTCCGTCATAATCAGCATACTCGGGACTCAGGCCGGTTACCGGATCAGCGGAAAGTGCTATATATCTCCTGCTCTCCTCCGCCGCTTTTTTCCAGAAAGGCCGGTCCTGTTCGTCAGCTTTCAACGCAAACAGTTCATAAAAATGCGGCAGGTGATAGCTCGGATCTGAGATCTTCATGCCGGGCACAAACCGGATATAGGTATTCTCCGGTTCCCACATCGGCTGTCCTCCCTGGACTATTTCATGCTGGTGCACAGCGTGCCTCAGAATCTCACGCGCCCGGGCTGTATAGTTGAAGCTGCCTTCTCCGTCTCCCCAGCGTGCAGCAGCCATAAACAATGCCATCGCGTAGTATTCCTCCCCGTCCGGGGCCGGTCCGTTGGAATTGGAGGATCCGTCGATATGCACGGACCATCGGAAATACCCCTCGCAGGGTCCGTCTTTCATCAGCATATATCTTTCTGAGAAAGTCCACAGCTTGTCAAAAATATCTTTACGGTCCATCTGCACGCACATCATCATGCCGTAGCTCATGCCTTCCGTGCGCGCGTCAATGTTTCCCGTATCCACCATACACCAGGCATCTTCATCCGTATGATGGCAGAAGTTCTCCTGCTCATCAAAAAAGATCGTCTCAAAGGCTTTGTTGACCATTGCTCTGGCCTGCTCTTCATTGACGCCGGCTTCTGCCAGATAATTCGGGTATACGCCTGTTTCAAAGGCTCTTGTCTTCATCCGTTCCTCCGGTTGTACGTACTTTTTGTCCATCATAAATCGGATGAGCATCTGCTGTCAAGGTTTTTTCTTTCCGGAACATTATCAGTTTCCGGAGGAGGAAGAGCCGCCCGAGGAGCTGTGCACACTGGCAGCCTCCCTGTCTTTGATCATATGCTGCAGCGTAACCAGAACAGTAACAACAGTATCCTGATACTCTGTCCTGTAGATATCGATACAGTATTTGTCATGAATCGAGAACATCTTCTGTCCGATCACGGCGATGATTTCTCCATGTTCATCGTACAGTTCAAAATTCAATCCGGCGATGTTTCCCCGGATCTGCCATCCGAGACCTTCGATATTGATAATATCCTTCACCAGATGAAACAGTTCATTGGAGATTTCGAACTTCGTTCCGTCTGCCATGGTGATAAAGTGCCTTTGATGCAGGGTCAGGAGTTTGCGCTCAATATGGGAAATATGCCTTCCTTCTGCATCTGTGATATCGGTTTTGTCATGGATGGAAGGGAATTTTGTATTGGCTTCATAGATGACTTCTTCCCTGCTGTTGGTGATATCAATATGATGATGAAGGGAAAACACCTTCGTTGTGGTAAACAGGGATACTTCCGGCTCACCGAAACGCTGCACGTTGTTGATATTCGCTTCTTCTCCGGCCTCACGGAAACGATGGTACTTTGAAAAAACGCCCATTTTATTCTGCCTCCTGTTGTATGATATTATGTATCATATAACGTTTCGTCCGGAAAAAAAAGAACCGGATACAAATAAATCACCCTCTCCCGATTGGGGGGGGTGATTTATACATTTCCGCTGCATATTTTTTCTTTCTGGTCAGATCATCTTCATGGCCGGGAACGAAAGGACCATCATCAGGAAACCCGGACTGTCCTCCTGTTCAAAAAAACGGGTTCTGAAGGCCGGCTCAATCTGCATTCCTGTAGGCGGCGTCCAGTCTGATTCCATAACCCGCTCCGTGATCGCGGATACAGGCATTCCCGTCCGTCCGAAAAAGTACGCGTCCTTCCTTTCCTCCACCGTCATGGACCAGCCGCCGGTATCTGTTTTTGCCGCAATTTCGTACAGTCCCGGTCTCCAGAAAACAATGCGGTACAATTCCTCACCCGTCAGGTTATCCTTGATTCTCCTGCTGACCCCTGGGACTATTTCCGTATCGATATTGAAGGAGCTGTACCATTCCACATCTTCCCCTGTCACCCGTACAGTGGAGGATGTGCTGATCTGGCAGGTGGTTTTCCCGATAAAAGTTTCATCCCGGTAATAGGAATATCCCCACGTGCCGTTTGCAGAAAGGCGGTATGAAATGATGTCTGTCATTCAGTACCGCCTCCCTTCGCGTAATGCTTTATCATGTATGTTCATCAGGAAGAATCGTTTTTCCTTCCCGGCCTTCTGTCAGTTTCAGCTTTTCTTCCCGTTTCATGTGTTTCAGATGCCATTCCCTGCTCAATGCTTCATGCCTGTCTTCGTACATTTCAAAATAGACGAGTTTCACAGGCAGCCTGGACCTGGTGTATTTAGCCCCTTTGCCCGCGTTATGCTGCACGATCCTGGATTCCAGATCTGTGGTCCATCCGCAGTACAGGCTGTCATCTCTGCACCGCAGCATATATACGTAATTCACTCACTGCTCCTGTCTGCATGCTCTTTCTTTCTTCTCCGTTCAGCTTCTTCCCGGTTTTTCCGGGCCTTATTCAATGCATGCATCGCCTCAAAAGGGCCGATGATTGCTGAAAGGATAATCAGAATCCAGTACCATGGCATATTTTTTCACTCCGGTTCCTGTCTGTCGGCCCACATCCGTCCCTTATCCGGCGTACTCCCATTGTGTTTTTGTCAGGCAGTCGCGTATCAATTCCTCAGGCCGGGCCTCCGGCCGGATCCACAGTCCGGCATTCTCTTCCGTAAACATGACCGGCATCCTGTCATGCATCCAGCTAAGGCTGCTGTCAGCCGGCCTGGTCAAAATCACAAACGCAGGAAGCCCTTCTTCCATATGATAGAGCCCCGCCAGCCAGATAATTCCCTTTTCAACCGGCCGGATAGAATACTTCCGCCCTGGTTTCTTCTGCTCATCATGTTCCCACTCACAGTACCAGGATGCCGGAATGATGCAGCGGTGTTTCAGCCAGGACTCCCGGAATGTGGGTTTTTCCGCCGCCGTTTCAGCCCGCGCGTTAATCAGCAGTTGTCCGCGTTTTCCGTCCGCGTCATTCTGCCGGAATCCCCATTTCATCGGAAAGAAGCGGCGCTCTCCCGTCCGGCTGGTGGCGATCACCGGCACTACGGAAGACGGAAAGATTTCACCGGCTCCGGTCACCGGCGGCTGGTTTGCTTCCCGGAACATTTCCGCCAGTTTCGTTCTGTTTATTTCCCGGATCATTTTCAGGATTTCTTCATCCGGGGGAGCAATCACATATCTGCCGCACATAACGTCCTCATTTAAATGATTCCTGCCGGAATCAGAATCACCAGCAGCAGCGCAACCAGTCCCCACAGGGTGCACAGGAAAGCTGTACGCTTCTTCGGTTCAAGATCCGGCACATAGTTGCTGGCAATAAAGAAAGGAATATAGGTGGTAATAAACACCGGGATCACCCCCCACCACCTGTATACCCAGATAAAGGAATGATTGCTTGTTCCTGCCAGGAATGATTCAACCAGCGCAAACAACAGTGCCATTTCCAGGGCGCCAACAAGCTTGCAGGATATGCCGCCCTTCCCGTTCCTGCATAAATACCGTTTGTTCCGGTCCTGCGGCAGCATTTTGAATGAAATCATTCCGGCAATGGAAAACATCATGGACAGTTCCCAGCAAACCCCGATCAGCAGAATAAATGTTGTGGATTCATTGCTGACGGACCAGAGCGGATAACCGGCCAGCTTACCAATAACTGCGTTGCAGATCTCATAAAGCCAGTGAACGCCGTAAAGCGCCAGTCCGGCGCAGACCACTTCCGTATTCTTTTTATATATTTCTGTCCAGTATACATAAAACACAACAGCGAGAATAAAAATGAATGTCCAGTTGAAGTTTTCGGTGCTTCTGACGCGAATGGCATTCACCAGGTCCATCGCTTCCTGTGATCCGTCTCCCCAGAATCTGAACATATTTTCCCCTCCTCTTCACTGTATCACATATCCTGCTTCCTGTTTTTCCGGGCTCCTGACTGCATAAACTGGATGAGGTTTTCCTGCTTTTCTGAATGAACATGCTCTGATCTGTCTGAATTATATATGCTTCTCATACTTTTATGCAAGTTTACAGACAAAAAAAGACCGGACATTTCAGTGCAGTGCAACAAAGACTGCTGTTCCTGGAATGTCCGGTGCTTTGCCCGCCGTCTTTATCCGCCGTCGGCTTTACCCAGGCGGATTTCTTCCAGTTTCTCCATATTCGTCAGAATGCTGAATGCCGGTTCGACAATATTGTCTATAAGCTGCGGCTCATAGCCGTTCATAATCAGTGCCATCGTAATTCCTGTTTCCCGCTGGTAATAGATATTGGAAGACAGTCCGCTGTATCTTCCCTGATGGCCGTACCACATACCACGGTCAAACTGATGCAGACGTACCGTGCTCAGTCCGTATCTGCTTTCTGCCAGACCTTTCTGTTCCGATTCCATCAGCCGGACGGTCTGCGTCTCCAGAATCCGGACTCCGTTCAGTTCCCCGCCATTGCACATCATCTGCGCCAGTTTTGTCAGTGATGAAGCATTGATAAACAGTTTCCCAACCGTATAGCCGTTATTCCCTTTGGGATCCGCCTTGTTGTTATAGGCGCGGTTTCTGTCCTTCTGAACCGATATCTGAACCTTGCCGTTTGGATTCAGCAGGTCTTTCGTTTTCGTGCCCGCCGGAAGGAATTTAGGTGAATAAGCTGCCGTCAGTCCCAGTGGTTTGAAAACTTTCTGATCCAGATAGTTCTGCACGCTCTGTCCGGAAATCGCTTCGATCAGGCATCCGAAGAGGGCGCCGTTATAATCAGCGTAAGCATACTGTGTTCCCGGTTCTATGGCTTCATTGAAAATCGGATCATACCCTTTCTTTCCGATTCTCGCCCAGTCCGGATGATAATTGGATGCTTCCGGTGACAGGGATGAGGTATGGGTCATCAGCATCCGCGTTGTAATGGGCGTATTGGGATATGCCGGATTCCTTACTTTAAACCCCAGATAACTGCTGACATCCTGATCCAGATCCAGTTTTCCTTCGTCATAAAGCGTCATCAGCCCTATGGCGGTCACCCATTTGGTAATGGACGCGATACGGAAACACGTATCCTCATCCACGCCGCCAAAGGACCAGGTCAGGAAAACCTGTCCTTTTCTGGAAAGTACTACAGAGCCGCAGGCTGCTCCGCACCTGGCCGCAAGCGATTCGAGATAGCTGACGGCTTCATCTGTAACAGCCGCATCCGGTTCAGGGGAGAGTACAGGCGAAGGCGTCTCCGTTTCCGCAGTATTTCCGGTTTGGGCCTCTTCTTTCTCATACAGCTTTCCAAGGGTTTTCGGGCCGGCTACGCCGTCTGCTTTCAGTCCGCTCTTCCTCTGGTATGCCTTCACGGCATTAACGGTTTTTTTGCCGTATATTCCGTCGATTTTACCACTGTAAAAACCCAGATTTTTCAGGGCTGTCTGCAGCGTTTTTACATCAGTTCCGCGGGATCCTTTCTTCATTGTCCTCGCGAAAGCAGCCTCCGGCAAACCGATACATGATACAAACAGCACCAGTATCAGCAAAAAAGCTGTGACCCGTTTCAGCATGGATTTTCCCTCCATTATGATACCGGTTTTTAATGTTTTACAATTTCATGTTCAATATATGTCTTTTGTGTGAAGTTGTCAACATTCCTCTGTACAATTCCTGTTTTTCTCTCTATTGAACTTGATGCCGTAAACCGATACAATATGAAGACTGAATCCTTGACAGGAAGGTTGTGTTTGCATTTGCGCATACTTCTGATCCGCCACGCGGAACCCGATTATACCGTTGATTCCCTCACTCCCAAGGGGAAGGTGGAAGCTGAGCTGCTCAGCCGTCGGATGAGCCGGTACGACATCCGGGATTTTTACGTATCCCCCCTTGGACGGGCCCGGGATACAGCAGCCTATACGCTGGACAAACTGAACCGTAAAGCCGAGATACTCCCCTGGCTGCATGAATTTATGGGGTCTTACCCTGATCCGGAAACCGGCAGCCGCCGGATTGTTGCATGGGATGTCAAGCCGCGTATCTGGACAGCATTCCCCGGTGTGGCGGATATCCGCACCTGGTGCGACGTACCGGCTTTCGCAGGAGGAAACGTACGGGAGGTATGGCAGCAGACAACTGACGGAGTGGACGAGCTTCTCGGACGATATGGCTACACAAAGGACGGCCCGGTCTGGCGCTGTGACAATAATGAAGATTTCACCATTGCGCTTTTCTGCCACTTTGGCATCTCCATGGCCGTTCTCGCCTATCTGACTGACGTCTCACCCATGGTACTTTGGCACCATACCCTTACCCTGCCTTCCTCGGTAACGGAAATTGTCACGGAAGAGCGGATTAAAGGGGAAGTTTCCTTCCGTATGACCAAGCTGGGAGATCTGACCCACCTGGAAGCCGCAGGCGAAAAAAGAAGCACTGCCGGATTGTTCCCGGAGTGCTATACGGGGATCGATTCCACGGATCCTGCGGTCAACGGCACCCTGTAATCAGGGATCAAGCCGGAAAAGCATCAGACCATCCTTTTCTCCCAGGCAGGTAAAGCCGTATTTTTTCGCAATATGACGGGATGTGGACTGTCCGGGATCACATTCGATTATCAGCGTCTTTTTCGCCATTCGCGCCTTTTCTATCAGCTGTTCCGTCAGTTCGGATGCATATCCTTTCCCCCAGTGTTCAGGATAGAGAACCCATCCGATTTCCATGCTGTCCTGATCATACCGGTGATAGATCACATAGCCTGCGAATCCGTTTTCATCTTCCACGGTGTAAACCAGCGGTTCTTCCTTCATTCCGCAGTTTTTCAGAAAGGCTTCCGTTTTTTCTTCGGTAAACGGCGGCTCCAGATACTTCATCACCTGCGGATCTGACAGAAGCCGGTGAAGCGGTTCCAGATCTTCCTCCCGCATTTTCCGTATGATCAGTTTCATTTCATTATCTTCCATTTCTTTACGAGAAAAGCGCCTGATTTCCTCAGGCGCTTTTATGCATGTGTTTGAATCACTTCTTGGCGATTTCAACGAGCTTCGCAAAGCCGGCGGCATCGTTCACAGCCAGGTCAGCGAGCATCTTGCGGTTGACTTCGATGTTCTGCTTCTTCAGGCCGTTGATGAACGTGGAATAGCTCATGCCGTTCAGGCGGGCAGCAGCGTTGATACGGGTGATCCACAGGCGGCGGAAATCGCGCTTACGGAGTTTACGTCCGATGAACGCGTAACGCAGGCTGCGGGCAACCTGTTCTTTCGCGGCGCGGTACTGCTTGGATTTTGCTCCCCAGTAGCCTTTCGCCAGCTTCATAACCTTGCGGCGACTCTTATGGGCGTTAAGGGCCCTCTTAATGCGTGCCATGTTTGTTTTCCTCCTTGCCGGTGAATTGGCTTATTTGTAAGGCAGTAACTTGTGAATGGTCCGGGCTTCAGCAGCGTTGTCAACAACACCGGCATTCCGCAGGTGGCGGGTACGCTTGGTGGTCTTCAGACGCACCTGATGGTTGGCGTTCATCTGCTTATGCCTTACGATACCGGATTTGGTAAAGGAAAAGCGTTTGGCAGCTCCGCGATGGGACTTCTGTTTGGGCATTGGTTTTGTCCTCCTTCCAACGGTTTACTCCTTCGTCTCTTTCGAGGCGGCATTCTCCCTCTTTGCCTTTCTTTCGGCAAAGGAAGCCTTGATGGCTTTGGGAGCAAGGATCATGATCATGTTGCGGCCATCCAGCAGCGGGCGGCGTTCCACCATACTGACATCCTTGCACCGCTCAGCGAAATCCTGCATGACCTTCAGGCCGATTTCACTGTGGGTGATCTGACGGCCGCGGAAGCGAATGGATACCTTAACCTTATCGCCGTTCTCCAGGAAGCGGATCGCCATCTTCGCCTTGGTGTTCACATCGTTTTCTTCGATGGTGGCGGACAGCTGCACTTCCTTGATATCGACAACGCGCTGATTTTTCCGGTTCTCCCGCTCCCGCTTTGCCTGTTCGTAGCGGTACTTGTCATAATCCAGCAGTTTGCACACCGGCGGAACAGCTGAAGGCTGGATCTTGGCCAGATCAAGTCCCCGTTCTTCCGCAAGCTGCAGCGCCTGCTGTGTGCTCATGACGCCGAGCTGTTCACCGTTTTCGTCGATCAGGCGAACCTCTCTGTCGCGGATTTCCTCATTGATCATCAGTTCGGTTGCGATGTCCATGCACCTCCTACAAAAATGAGCGGCGGGCTGTTGACCCGTCGCTCATGAATCATCTTAATCCTGAATGGAAAAAGTGCCATAACCCGGCAGCGTGAGCCACACAAGGTGAGAGACGGGCAAGCCTCTGCTTTCGAACAGAAGGGATCATACCATATCAGCATGATCCCTGTCAAGCAAATATTTCCCTATTTTTGTATCCGCCGTTAAATTTCCTGTTATAAGGAGTTTACCAGGTCAAAAAGCGGCCGGTTAAAATACCGTTCTTTCTTCAGTGCCTTTTCAATGGGCATATAGAAGACTTTGCCCTTCTGCATGCCGATAACCTGGTTGCTGATGCCGTCTCGCAGCAGCCTGACTGCAAGGTTTCCTGCTTCAAAAGCAAAGGCGCTGTCACGTGCTGTGGGTTCGGCACCGCGCTGTACATAGCCGATCACGTTGGCCCGCGCTTCCACCATGCCGCACATCCGCTTCATCACAGAAGCGAACCGCACTGCGGACATGGGTTCTTCCGGATAGCAGGGCTTGCCGCGGGAAGTCAGGAAATTGTACAGATCAAAGGGCGCCATGGATTCCCAGCATCCTTCCGCTACAACAATTGTCGCGCGATAGTTGCCCCGATCCAGCTGCCGCTGCAGCTGCATGGCCACACCTTCAACAGTCCACGGCACTTCCGGAACAACCACTATCTCGCTGCCGGTTGAAACCGCTGCCGTCAGGGCAATATCACCGCAATGGCGACCCATAACCTCGACAACCGCAGGTCTGTCGTGGCTTCGCGAGGTGGCCCGGATCTTCCGGATGGCTTCAACGCAGACGTTCACGGCCGTGTCGTATCCCAGGGACATTTCGGTATAAGGCAGGTCATTGTCAATGGTTCCCGGGATACCGATACAGGGAACCCCCAGATCACACAGCGCCTGGGCTCCCCTGAAGCTGCCGTCTCCGCCGATCACAACCAGACCGTCGATCTGCATGCTTTTCAGGGTTTTGACTGCTTTCTCCTGATATTTCTTTTCTTTGAATTCCAGGCAGCGCGCCGTACGCAGATAGGTGCCCGGATCATCAGCGATATCCAGCACCAGTTCAAGCGTCAGCTCCTGCATATCGTCTTTCAGGTTGGCGCTTTTTCGAAGCAGTCCGTTATATCCACGCTTGATGCCAATCAGCGGAATACCGTACATTGCGGCACTGCGCGCCACAGACATCACTGCCGCGTTCATTCCCGGACTGTCGCCGCCGCTCGTCAGTACGCCGATTTTTCTCATAGCCCGTACGTTCTCCTTTCGGGATTCTTTTTTTCAATATAACACATTTTGAAAAAAGAAAAAAGTTTACCAGGAATGATTCTTGTTTCCATTTCGTTAACTTATCGTAACACTTTCTTTACATTTGAAACCTGTTCTGCTATACTGACAGCAGCCGGTTTCTGATGACAGAGCCGTAAACAGGCTCATCGGAAGGAGACAAAGTTGAAGATGATCCGTGTACAGAAATCGTTCATTATTCGCCTATGCATATCTTTATGTTTGTGTTTGCTTACCTTATCGCCCGCCTGTGCGTACGAGTCCACAACCCTGTACAATGGATGCAGTGGTGAGGAAGTGCGACAGCTTCAGCAGGCGCTGATTGATCTTGGCTTTCTGAAAGAAACAGCGGACGGCGTATATGGCAACAAAACCGAACTTGCCGTGCGTGCCTTCCAGAAAAATGCCGGTTTATCCGTCGATGGCCTGGCAGGTACACAGACTTATGAACTGGCGGTGAGTAAAGCCGCAGCCGCCAAAGGAACGGCTGTTCAGGTTCAGTCTTCTCAGGGCTCTGCAGCGCTCTCTCAGGCCTATTCTTCTACAACCCTGTATAACGGCTGCAGGGGTGAAGAAGTCCGCCAGCTCCAGCAGGCTCTGATTGACCTGGGTTTTCTGAAAGGATCCGCAGACGGTGTGTTTGGCAGCAAAACAGAAGCTGCCGTACGTGCATTCCAGACAAGTTCAGGCTTAGTCGTTGACGGACTGGCCGGTACACAAACCCGTGAACTGGCAGCCAGTAAAGCAGCCGCAGCCAAAGGATCATCAGCGCCTGCGGCTGTTCCCCAGAGTGCGCCTGTTCCCGTTCAGCCTTCCTCTCCCACCATCGGTACCGCTGCGTATCATGAACCGGCCGCCGGTGCTCTCTTTGGACATAATTATGATACCATTCGCCCCGGTGATACCGGCGACCGTGTTAGAATCCTTCAGCAGGCTCTGATCGATACCGGATTCCTGAAAGGAAAAGCCGATGGTGTTTTCGGTGAAAACACGCAGAAAGCGGTCATCGCTTTCCAGACCCGCTGGAACCTGACTCCGGACGGTCTTGCCGGAAAGAAAACACTGCAGACGCTGGAAAAAGCTGTCGGCGGAGCCGCTGCCCCTGCTGTTACATCAACTCCGGTTCCTGCGTCCACTCCCGTTCCGGCGTCAACACCTGTACCTGCCTCAGACCAGGGAGACATCAACGACCGGATATCGCTTCCTTCCGTTTCATCTTTGCAGCTGCTGCATTGGTTCAATGATGTAAAGCCATCCATTTCCAACGGACAGTATCTGCTTATATGCGATCCCTCAACAGGGCTGAGCTGGACCCTTCGTGTTATGTCCCGTGGACGTCACTGCGATTCTGAACCCCTGACTGCACAGGATACCCATACGATGGTGAAAGCCTTCGGCGGTGTTAACACCTGGAATCAGAAAGCCGTGTATGTAAAGCTCCCCGACGGACGCTGGACCATTGGTTCCACCCACGATATGCCTCATGATTCCAGCACTATCAAAAACAATGACTTTGGTGGACATCTCTGTGTTCATTTCCTGAGGGATATGGCTGAAGCCCAGAAGAACGATCCGAAATACGGTGTTGCGAATCAGGAAACCATACGGAGCTTCTGGAAAAAGCTTACCGGACAAACCATTTCCAACTGATCAGAATCATATGAAAAAAATACGGCATCTGCTGATGCCGTATTTTTTTCTCTTTTTCAGGGAAGAATCGCTTCAAGAATCTCGTATGCATACATATTATCTATGCCTGTACGGATGGATTCAAGTCTGAGAATCTCTTTGTTCTCATCTGTAATCTGCAGAGCATTTTCTTCGTTTATGTTGAATTCACCGATGATTTTTACGGAGTCGGAGAAGTCTGCCAGGATATACGGCGCAGTTTTCTCCTCTCCGAAGGCCATATCCCATTTCTCATCGAGGATGCGTTTGTTTCCGCTCTGCTCAGTCAGTTCAAGCTTTCCGTCCTGAATGCTGTAGGTTCCTTTTTCTGTATATCCGTCACTGAATTCCGCTCTGTAGTGATATCCGGTCATGAACCAGATTTTGTAGGCGTCATTCTCACCGTAGATAATCGCCAGTACCCGTCCGTTTCCGGCCGTATCCGACACTTCTTCCGGTTCAGGTTCCTTCTCCGGCTCCTTCTCCGTTTCAGGTTCCTTCTCCGGTTCCTTTTCCGGTTCAGATTTCTTCTCCGGTTCGGGTTCCTTCGCAGGTTTGGGTTCCTTCACAGGTTCGGGCTCCTTCTCCGGTTCAGGCTCCTTCTCCGGTTCAGGTTCCGGTTCCGGTTCGGGTTCCGGTTCAGGTTCCGGTTCTGGTTCGGGAACATAATTCGGGTCTTTTTCAAGGTCAAATGACAGATAGACGCCCCCGGCCCAGGGAACAATAAAGGTGAACTCGCCGTTCTCTTTCTTTGTGACTTCTGCCTTCAGCTTATTATCCCCTTTGCCGTTATAGATGACGACATCATATCCTTTCCTGTACTGTTCTTTCAGGTCAACGGATAATGTCAGTGCGTTATCCTGTTTAGCTACCTTCAGGGTTTGTTGATCCTGATTTTCCTCTCCTGCTCCGCGGCGATTTGCTTCATCAACTGCTTTACCGATAATCTTGTCCGTTGTGCCGACCACATTCAGCGTGCCGTATTGTTCATTATCTTCCTTTTTAATAATGTAGTTGATATTCTCTTCAACTGCTTCAACTGAATAGCCGTCTTTATCACATGTAATCTGATTGTTTTCATTCGGCATGATGGCCCAGGTAGTAATCAGGAAGTTCTTAACCGCATCCGCGTTTGCCACAAAAATCGGAGTCAGACCGGAAATGGTTTCCTGGACGATGATATCCACCGCGGGAAGGGGCTTTTCCTCTTCTGTTGCTGCAGCACTGAGGCCGTCATTATCTTCAGGAATCTCTTCATCATCGGCAGCATCCTCATCTGCTGCAGCCTGAAGTACTTTCTCTTCACCAAGGCTGATTCCTGTGCCCATGGAGATCAGGTCACCTCCGATGATGACCTGGGCATAGCCATCGCCTTCACCATCGAAATCAACATCAATTCCGTTTTCGGCAAACAAGTCTCCTCCGACATTCACCATGGCCTCCCCATTGTTCTTCCAGCCGGGTCCCTGTCCTGAGATCGTTATGCCTGTGCCGTTGTCTGCTGTCACGTCGCCGGCGATCTCCACATCCAGTTCGCCGCTGTAGTTGACAATCTTGACTCCGTTTTCTCCGGCGGTCAGGTCTCCGCCGATATTCATTCTGGAGATGCCTCCCTCAATGCCGACGTTTTGCACCATCGCAGCGTATTCTTCGCCCGCAGTAACGCTTCCGCCGATATCCATCGTGACCGTACCGTCACTGTTTTGGATCCCGACACCAAAGGCTGACGCCGTCACATCGCCGCCGATTTCGACCGTGGCTGTTCCTGTCTCGGTAATGACCCTCGCGCCGTTTGCGGAAGCCTTCAGGTCTCCGGTGATTTCAACTGTGGTTGTGTTGTCCAGGTTATTGATGTCCAGTCCGTCCCTGGCAGTCACGTTTCCGTCGATGACCAGATCGGTGATGCCGGATGTCGTGTCATCCTGGTCGTTCATCCAATAATACGGAACATCCATTATGACGGCAGTTCCGTCAACCGCGGACAATCCGCCGTTAACGGTGATGTCCAACTCACCGCCCTTGTTCTGAACCGTAACACCGTCTCCGTTGAAGACATGTTCGGAATTGTCATACCAGTTGTCTTCTTCATCGTCATCTACTTCATCGTAGTCTTCAGGAGCAGCCTTCCAGCCGCCCTGATGCTGATAGCCGAATACTTCAAGTCCCTTGTCAATAGTGATCGTTGTTTTACCGGCTTTTGCTTCCGCATACACACCGTTTATCGTAAGGTCTTCACGCGGATTATCCTCTTTTTCATGAGATACGGAAACACCTTTTTCGGCCTTGATTGTGAAATCTCCGCCCTCATTACGGGTTTTGATTCCGTACACCCCTGCATTGATCGTTCCCTTCACAGTCACATCCGCATAGTTATCAGGGTTTTCATACATTGAAATGTAGGATCCGTCAGGGTTTTCGACATAATCACCGTATTCATCTTCCAGATAATAGAAATGAGTACTTGAACCAACGTTAATTCCTGATTCACCGGCCTTAATATCACCTTTTACGGTTGCGGTGATGCCCTTCTCCTTGTCATCGCCAGTCAGTGAAATATCAACGCCGCTGTTATCCCTGGACTGTACATCTTCAGCACTGACGGTAATGTTGCCATTCTGGACGTTCGCATACAACCCACCGTAAAACCCTTGTACATCCCCGACTTTTGCATCAATTGTACCATTTGCGTCATGAATGTAACTGTTAAAATTATCTACGCAAAGATTCACGCCGATGTCCGTTCCGAATACATCACCGGTCTGAATGGTTGTTTTGCTTCCTTCATCCCAGGCTGCTGCATACAGGCCGTCGCCGCCCCTGCTTTCAATATCTCGGACTGTGACATTGACGTTTGATTCTTCACCCTGGGATTCAGCTACCATTCCTTTTCCATCATAGCTTGTAATATCTTTTGCGCTGAATTCCGTAGTTGACTTTGCATCTGTTTTGATGAACACGCCGTCATCATAGATTGCATATGGATCATGGTTTCCGTTGGATGTGACATCACCGCCGGAAATGATTCTGCCCTCGTCATCCCGTTCACCGACAGTTACTTTCACTTCTCCGTGATTGTTTTGCAGATACACGCCTGTGCCGCCGGCTTCAATATCGCCCTTCACATATATTGTGGTATCACCGTGGCTGTAATGTTCTGGGTTTTGCAATTCATCATCCATACCATATACAGGCGGTTGATAAAAACCGTTGGTGACGTGAATACCCTCTCCTTGTGATTCGTAACCATCGGTCTTCACATTTCCTTCAACCAGGATATTCACTGTGGAATCATCGTCAAGCTGGATTTGGATTCCACATCCTGTTTTATCCTCTCCCTGTCCCGCGGTAATGTTTCCATCGATTTTTACCCTAAAATCATCGTAGTCGTTCCCTTTCAGATCAAGACCGTTTGTATTGGAAACAATATCTTTGGTAAAGAGATCCACATCACTGTTATTATATGCATTAATATGAATACCGCCATCGTCTGAGTTGATCGTATCAGTAATATTCAGTTTGAGATATGACTCGTCTTCCATACTGATACCCACAGCCTGCCCGGCTGTGTCCATTTTTCCGGTTTCCAGATCCAGGGTGGATTCATCCCGCATGGAGGCATAGACGCCATATACCGAACATTCATTGATCCAGTAATCATCTTCGTCGTCGCTGTAGTATTCCTTTTTATCTACTTTGTTTATTTCCGTCTTCACGTCGCCTGTTTTGATGGATACTTTACCGCCACCCTCTTCATCCGGATATACGAGATTCAGAGCAGCATAGATATAGACATCATCTTTTATATCCGAAAAATCTGCCGGCAATACCAGATTGCCGAGAGGCTCATGATCCGCGTCATGCGAATTATCTTCTATACCGCCGGTATAGACTCCGTAGAACGGTTCGTCAGCCAGTGCGCCGACAGGCAGCATAAGGCCCAGGATGCACATTGCGAGCATCATTCCGGTCCATCTTCTGATGTTCCTTCTGGTTTTTTGTTTCATGTCAAAATGTCCTCTCTTTCATTGCTTGTTTCCGAAAACGTTTCCGGTGTCAAAGTGCTGAAATTTGCTGGGATTCTGACTTTTTTGTGCGAAAGGTTCATCTGTGTTCAGTGTACATCATTACATATTTGTCTGCACAAATCAACAAAAAGTTACTTTGTATACTGTATTTTTGCTGTATTTTGCCTATTTGTACGTTCTTCTCAACACAATTTCTGTCAGGTAAAAAGCCTTGACATTCCATGCCGATCGTGTATAATAGCACAGGTGTCAGGTTGAAAAGCCTGACACGTTGTCGGAATCGTTCTTTCGCCGGAGGGGTAAACATGGTAAAGGAAGACCTGAACAGGAAGGTGGATCTGGCTTTCCTTGCTGCTTTCTACGGCGGTATGCTGACGGAGAAACAGCGCCGTATCCTCTCCCTCTATTGTGAAGAGGATCTTTCCCTCGGTGAGATTGCCGAAGAAGTTGGCATTTCACGCCAGGCCGCGCATGAATCCCTCACCCGTGCGGCTGAAAAGCTCTCGGAAATGGAATCTGCGCTGGGTGTGGCCGAACGCTTCCGCAAAATAGACTCCGGTCTGGAAAGTGCGCTGGACGCACTGAATTGCAAGGATTATCCCCGTGCGGAATCTTTATTGAAAGAAATGCTTACGATCGAAACGGAAGAATCCTCCGATCGTTCATGGAGGTAACATGGCATTTGAAGGCTTAAGCGAAAAGCTGCAGGGCGCCCTGAGGAAAATGACCGGGCGCGGCAGGCTGACGGAGCAGGCCGTAAAGGAAGGCATGCGTGAAGTACGCATGGCACTTCTGGAGGCTGACGTTAACTACGCCGTTGCCAAGGATTTCATCCGGAAAGTCACTGAGCGCTGTGTTGGCGCTGACGTACTCTCCTCCCTCACTCCCAGCCAGCAGGTTATCCGCATCGTCAATGAAGAGATGACTGAGCTGATGGGCAGCACCAATGCAAAGCTCAACTGGTCCTCTTCGGTTCCCTCAATCATCATGCTTTGCGGCCTGCAGGGTGCCGGTAAAACCACCATGTGCGCCAAGCTGGCCGGATACCTGACCAAGCAGGGGAAAAAGCCGATGCTGGCCGCCTGTGACATTTACCGTCCTGCCGCCATCAAACAGCTGCAGGTGGTCGGACAGCAGGTGAATGTTCCCGTATTTGAAAAGGGAACCCAGGATCCTGTCAAAACCGCCAAGGAAGCGATCGAATACGCCCGGTATTATCAGCGTGACGTGCTGATTATCGATACAGCCGGCCGGCTGCATATTGATGAGGAACTCATGGATGAGCTTCTCCGCATCCGGGACACAGTCTCCCCCACGGAGATCCTGCTGACCGTTGACGCCATGACCGGTCAGGACGCTGTGAATGTCGCCAAGGCCTTCGATGAAAAGCTGAATGTTACCGGCGTTATCCTGACCAAGCTGGACGGCGATACCCGCGGCGGTGCCGCCCTCTCCATCAAGGCCGTCACCGGTAAACCCATCAAGTTCAGCGGTATCGGTGAGAAGCTTTCCGACATTGAGCCCTTCCATCCAGACCGGATGGCCAGCCGGATCCTCGGCATGGGCGACGTGCTGACCCTCATTGACAAGGCTGCTGAGGCTTTCGACGAACAGGAAGCCGGAAAGTTTGCCCGCAAAGGCCTGAGCAACAAGCTCACCCTGGAGGACTTCCTGGATCAGATGCAGAGCATGAAGAAAATGGGCGGTCTCCGCAGCATGATCAGTATGCTGCCCGGCATGAGCGGCAAGGACATCGATGTGGATGATAATGCCATGAAGAAGCCTGAGGCCATCATCCGCTCCATGACGCCGAAGGAACGCAAAGATCCCTCCATCCTCAATGCCAGCCGCCGCAAGCGTATTGCCGCCGGTTCCGGCACCACTGTACAGGATGTGAACACGCTGATCCGCCAGTTTGAGCAGGCTCAGCAGATGATGAAGCGTATGATGGGTGCCAAGGGTAAAAAGGCGCTTAGAAACATGCGTTTCCCGGGAATGTGATTCCCGGCAGGTCTAATCGCTTGGACTCATATACTTCGCTATATGATTTCCATATATCATTATTCATTTATTTTTTGAGGAGGAAATCCAAATGTCTGTCAAAATCCGTCTGAAGAGAATGGGAATGAAGAAAAAGCCTTTCTATCGTGTGGTTGTTGCTGATATCCGCAGCCCCCGTGACGGCCGCTTCATCGAAGAGATCGGTTACTATGATCCCATGACCAAGCCCGCCGAAATCAAGGTTGACAACGAGCGCGCCAAGTACTGGCTCGGCGTTGGCGCTCAGCCCACTGACACCGTCCGCATTCTGCTGAAGAAGTCCGGCGCGATCGAAGAAAAGTGAGCCTGAGTTAAGAAAGGATGTACCCATGCAAGAACTTTTAACCTTTGTGGCACAGTCTCTGGTGGAGCATCCCGATCAGGTCAGCGTTACCGAGACCGAAGGACCTGAAGCTGTCATTCTGGAGCTCCATGTGGCTGAAGATGATATGGGCAAGGTTATCGGCAAGCAGGGCAGGATTGCCAAAGCGATCCGCGCCGTGGTGAAAGCCGCCACGCTCAAAAACAGCAAGCCTGTTTTTGTTGAGATTCAATAAGCTTACAGCCATGTCCGGCGGGATCCGATGCTCGGATCCCGCCGTGCTTTCATCGGAGGAAAACCTTTCTTATGAATGATTATCTTTTGATCGCATCCGTTCTCAAACCCCAGGGAGTCCGCGGAGAATGCAAGCTCCGCTCCTACGCTGCTGATATTGAGCGTTTTCATCAGTGGAACACTCTGTATCTGAAGAATGCCGACAGCTATATTCCGGTTGCTCTCCGCACCGTCCGGATCCGGGACGGGTTTGTTTACGCACACCTGGACGGCAGCGATACAGCTGACGCGGCTGAACGGTTCCGCGGCTGCGACCTCTACGTGGATCGTGCAGGCGCTGCTCCCGTGGAGGAAGACGCCGAGCTCATCGCTGATCTTATCGGATGTGAAGCCCGGGATGAAAACGGTGAAGTTATCGGTGTGCTGACGGACGTACTGCAGTACGGCACGGTGGACACCTGGGTCTTCCAGTCCGGTAAAACCACGCTGATGGCCCCGGCGCTGAAAGCCGTTTTCCCTGAAGTGGACGCGGAAAAGAAAACCATTCTGGTCATCCGAGACCGGCTTGAGGAGGTGGCTGTCCGTTCATGAGCGAGCCCTTCCGTGTCAATATCCTGACCATCTTTCCGGAAATGTTCGAAAGCTTCTTTTCTTCCAGTATTCTGGGCCGTGCCAGGGAACAGGGACTGATTGACATCCGGACGACGGACATCCGTCCCTATTCAAAAAGCAAACACCATAATACGGATGACTATCCTTTCGGCGGCGGCGCCGGCATGGTTATGATGGCCCAGCCCATTCTGGATGCCATGGTCGCTGTCAGTGCCGAATATCCTTCCGCACGCCGGATCTATCTGGGTCCCCGCGGAAAAAAGCTGACCACTTCCCTTGCCCGGGAACTGGCGCAGGAAAAAGAACTGGTTCTGCTCTGCGGCCATTACGAAGGGGTGGATCAGCGTGCCCTTGATACCTGTGTGGATGAGGAAATCTCCATCGGTGATTACATTCTGACCGGCGGCGAAACGGCGGCGATGGTGCTTGTGGACTGTGTGGCCCGATTCGTTCCAGGTGTACTCGGAAGCGCTGACAGTCCGGAGGAGGAATCCTTCTCCGATGGACTGCTGGAATACCCCCAGTATACCCGTCCCCGGGATCTGAACGGTATGCAGGTGCCTGAAGTCCTGCTGAACGGGGATCATGCTAAAATCAGGTCATGGCGCCGCAGGGAAAGCTTAAAAGCAACCCTGAAACACCGGCCCGACCTGCTTGAAACCGCACCCTTGGATGAAAAAGACAGAAAAACGCTCGATGAAATCCGGAAGGAGTTGACCGAATCATGTTCCTCAGAAAGCTGACCGTTCTCCTTGTTCCGCTGGGCCTGATGCTGCTGCTCTGCCTGTTGATCCCGCTCTTCGGCTCCCTGGATGCTTTCTTCGGTCCGCTGCTGCTCGGGGCTGTGCTGGGCGTAATGCTCGCTCTGCTGCTGCCGCTGGCCGGCGCCACCAGGATGCGGGAACCCTTCGCCTGGCTGCTCTGGATTCCCGCCGCTGTCATCCTGCTGATTCTTCTGTACCAGTTCCTGACCACCCAGCAGATCGGCCGCGATATTCCGGTGCTTCGTCTGCTGATAACCGGCGATACCCGGATCATCACCGCAGAAAGTGCCTTTGCTGCCTATATGCTGGCCTTTTCTGTCCGTACCGGCAAAGGCATCTGAATACTTTTTATATTTCGGTTATTCACACAGCCCGGCGGCTGTGTTTTTTCTTATCCGGAATACGTTCTTTTGTTCCTGTGCCGGACTTGTTGCGGAGTATGCAGCATGCTATAATAATCAGGATAGGAATCTGATCCCTTCTTTTGCGGAGGTACAACAATATGCAGACGATTGTAATTGACGGCTCAAGGTATGAATCATCCCGTGATCTCCATCTTGCGCTGAAGCGTATGCTTTCCCTTCCGGATTATTACGGGATGAACGCTGACGCCCTGAATGACTGCCTTTCCGAGAGGGTTTCCCCCGTCAATGTCTGGATCTTTGATCCGGGTGCCGGAGAGGTTGCTTCCGCTATCAGTATTCTCCGTACGGTGTTTGCTGATAACGGCGGAGAAGTAAAGGAGCTGTAATCCGTGATGAGACTGCATCTGCTTGGTATAAACGGGCCTTTCCCTGAGAGCCGCGGTGCCACCTCCGGTTATCTTCTCGAAGCCGGGGACAGCCTGTTCCAGCTGGATCTGGGAAGCGGCGTCCTGGGGATCCTGACCTCTCTCACTGCACCGGAATCCCTTTCCGCACTGTTTGTCAGCCATTGGCATTATGATCACACGGCCGATATTCCTGTGCTCATGTACCGTCTGGCCGCCTGTCAGAAAACACTGCCTGTTTACGGCCCTGCGGATCCTTCTTCGCCGGTATATAATCTTGTTGTTTCCACACCCTGCTTTTCCTTTACAGAAGTATCCGCAGGCCTGTCCTTTGAACTGAACGGTGCTTCCGTTCGCGTCACCGCAGCCCGTCATCCCGTGCCGGCCGTAGGATACTGTGTTTCCTTCGGAGGGAAAACCTTCGGCTATACCGGTGACACCAATACCCTGCCTTCCCTGGCTGAAGATTACCTCGGCTGTGACCTGCTCCTGGCGGACGGGCTTTTCCCCGCTTCCGCCTGGTCTGAAGATAAACCCCATCTTTCCGCGGAACTGGCTGCGCGCCTGGCCGCGGATACAAATGCCGGCAGTCTGATTATCACACATCTGAATCCGGTATGGCCCCACAGAACACTTCTGCAGGAAGCCCGTGCCGTCTATTCCCGAGCTCGTCTTGCCGAGGCCGGCGCCATCATTGACCTGTGACGACCCGCCAGCGGAGCTGGCTGCTCCCGCCCGCAGCACTGGCCCTGGTTGCGGGTGTTTTTCTTGGCAGAAATGCGGTTGGTATACTCCTGCCGCTTTTTGCCTGTATACTTACCCTGTCAGCCGTGTTTTTCCTGAAAGGCTGGCTTCGTTTTTCCGCCTGTATTGTTTTTTCCCTTATACTGGGAATTCTTGCCGGCTCCGTTGCCTTTCATCCGGATCTACCTCCGGAAGGGGAATACATTATTCAGGGTGTCATTTCAGATGAAGTGACTAATGGCTCCTTCGGTCAATACCGGATCACTTTGTCTGACGTCACGCTGGACGGACGGCCTTTATCCGGCGGTGCCTACTGGACCTTTTATTCCGATGAGGATCATTCTGCCCTCCTTCCCGGGAAAGCAGTATCCTTCCATGCCTCCCTGTATCATCCACGGGAAGCCGACAACCCGGACGGCTATGATTTTCGGGAGGCGCTGCTGCAGCGCGGCATTACAGTCGGACTGTACGGAAAAAGCGACCTGACAGTACAGGATTCAGTCTGTTTTTCCTTTGCCGGTTCCATTGCCTCTATACGTCATCGGCTTTCCGCTTCGCTCATAGCCGCGCTCGGGGAGGAAACGGGATCCTATGCCTCTGCCATGCTTCTGGGGATGCGGTCCCTGATTCCGTCGGGTGACCGCCAGGCTTTTTCCAGGCTTGGAATCGCCCATATTCTTTCCGTCAGCGGTTTCCATGTGGGCGTGCTGATCGGAATCCTGAACCTGCTGTTTCATTTATTGAGGCTGCGGCAAAGTGTTCGCCTGCTGTTATATGCCGTTCTGTTGTTTTTCTATTCCTCCCTGTGTGGATTAAGCCAGCCTGTGATCCGCGCTTCCCTTCTGATGCTGCTTGGACTTGAAGGCCGTATCCTGAATCGTCCCCGCTCCGGCCTGCATCTGCTCAGTGCCGTTTTGTTTATCATGGTGCTGTTTTCTCCCGTCCAGGTTACTTCAGCATCCTTCCAGCTGACCTTCTGTGCAGTATTCGGCCTTGTGTGGGTGATGCCTTTTATCCGGCGGCGCAAAAAGTTCCGCAGCCGGATACTGCAGTCTGTTTTTGAGTCTCTTATCCTCACCTTCGGAATCCAGCTTGGCCTGCTTCTGCCTGAACTTTCCTTTTTCCAGCGTCTTCCCCTTCTCGTTTTCCTGATCAATCTTCCGGCCATGCTCGTTTCCGGAATACTGATCCTGTTTTTCTGGTTTGCGCTGTTTTGTCTCCCTTTTCCCGGCATGTCAGCGCTTTTGTCTGTTCCGCTGTCTTCTGTCACATCTTTCCTGCTTTCCGGCGTAAGGGAACTGGGATCCTTACCCGGACTGACGCTGTGGATTCATGTGCCGAATGTCCTTACCATATTCGGGGTAATCCTTCTTTTCCTTGGTTTCTGTTGTTTTATCCGTTTCCATGCGGGTATACGTACAGGTGTGCTGGTTCTCGGCACGGCACTTGTAATCGTCTCCCTTCTTCCTGTGCATCATAACGATACGGAATATATTCAGTTCAGTGCAGGAAATGCTGACGCCTCCGTAATCTGGGATCAGGACAAGGTTTATGTCATGGATACCGGAGAAGATGACGGCACCCTCAGCAGCTTTCTCCGCGCCCGCCGCCTCACGCCGGATGCGGTTATCCTGACCCACCTGCATGCGGATCATGCAGGCGGACTGCGTTCACTGATTGAGGACGAGATTCCTGTGAAGACAATTATGCTGCCTGAAGGTGCCGAATTGCAGGATATCCATCCGGACTTCATTGCTTTGCTGGATCAGTTCAGGCAAAACGGTACAGAAATCCGGACGCTTTCCCGCGGCGATGTGCTTCCCCTTCCTTCCGGAATGCTTACAGTGTTATGGCCGGAACACGGGAAAGTCCGTCCCGGACAGGATGCAAACCAGTATTCTCTTGTCACACGGCTGACTCTGAAGGAGACATCCGTCCTTCTGACAGCCGATCTTCCCGGAGCTTATGAACAATATTGTGCGGCCCCATCAGACCTGATGAAAGCCGCCCACCACGGTTCTTCCTCTTCCACCTCGCCTGATTTCATCCGTATGGTTTCCCCAAATGCCATACTACTCAGCTGCCGGCAAGCTGCCCGCGTAGCTGATTTTCGAAGCCGCACAGGTGATATTCCGGTATATGGAACGCCGGAATACGGAGCTCTTACAATCCGTTTCGAAGAGGGACATTTTACGGTTATTCCATATCTGACACCCTGATCTGACTGGAGGTTCTTATGGATCGAAAAGACTTTTCCCGAGCCCTGTCACAGCACTCTCTGCCCCAGGTTCTCCTCTTTGAAGGTGAAGAGGAACACCTCAAGCAGGAGGCCCTGGCTGAGCTTCGCCATGCTGTCCTGCCTGAAGGCATGGAGACACTGAATGAAACCATTCTGGAAGATCCTTCTGTGGATCAGCTCATTGCGGATGTGGAGACCCAGCCCTTTATGGCTGACAAACGGCTGATTATTGTCCGTGATTTCCCTGCTCTCATGGGACGCTCCGAGGCGGATGAAAAGCTCATTTCCTACCTGCCTTCAGTTCCTGAAACCTCCTTTTTGCTCTTCTACTGTACCGGAAAACCTGACGGCAGGAAGAAACTCTATAATGCTGTTAAAAAGCTCTCCGGGATCGTTACTTTTTCTCCCCTTCGCGGTACGGAGCTGACCCGTTTTGTTGTCAGCTCCTTTCAGGAAGCCGGCAAAGAATGTGATGACCGTACGGCTGAGTATCTTATCTTTACAGTCGGATCCGACGCTGGATTGCTGCGCAATGAAATCCAGAAGCTTGCTTCCTTTTCCACAGAGCGTTCCAGGGTCTTGGTGGAAGACGTATCAGCGCTTGCTACTCCTTCCACGGAATGTACCGTTTTCCAGATGATTGACGCTGTTGTTACCGGCCAGAAGAGCCGTGCTTTTACGCTGCTTCGCAACCAGCTGTTATCAGGAACAGACCGGATGGCCATTCTGTCCATGCTCCTGCGCCAGTATCGTCTGCTGCAGCATATCAAAATCATGCAGTATGAGAAAAGAGGCAGCGATTTTATCCGTTCCGCTCTCGGAGTTCCGCCTTTTGCCGTTGATCAGTATATTCGTCAGGCCTCCGGTTATACCGGCGGTCAGATCAAAAGCGCCGTCCGAATTTGTTTTGATACGGAATATGCCCTGAAGTCGGGCCGGATGTCACAGGACGGTGCAGTCGAAACAGTGGTGTTGAAACTGTTGAACCTTCGTGAGAAAGGCTGATTATCCCGCATTTTCGGGATATATTGTATTTTTCGTAATTCTATGGTAATATATATGAAACATTTTGTGTTTCACACAGGAGGCGTACATCATGAAGAAGCTGCTCGGAATTATTCTGACGCTCTGTCTCGTTTTGACACTCGCTGCTGATGCTTTTGCCGCCAGCAAACCTGAGATTACAAAGCAGCCCGAAACTGCCACCACATCCAAAAAAGGGGCGGTCTCTTTTTCTGTTTCTGTGAAGGGCACTGTAAGCTCCTATACCTGGTATTTTGTCAATCCGGAAACCGGAGATAAGGTTTCCGGCAAAAAGTTGTCTTCCAACGTCAAGGGTGTTAAAGTAACCAATCCCAATTCCAAAAAAATCTCTCTTTCCCATGTTCCCGAATCCATGCACGGCTGGTCAGTATACTGCCATATAAACGGCAACGGATATAAAGTTGACTCCGATATGGTTACGCTGTATGTCTACGGGATGGAGATTCCCGGTTCCGATTCCGCAGCCACCGCTCCTGCTGACAACGGAGAGGCAAAACCGGAAGCAGCACCTGCAGCAGCTCCTGCTGAAACGAATCCCGAATCTGTTCCCGCTGAAACGAATCCTGTAACCTCTTCTCCGGAAGGCGGAGAACAGACCGAGGGCGGCGATCAGGGAGAAGGTGCTGACAGTGATATGGTCGTGGAAAACAGAACCATCACCATCACTTCCTCTTCGAAGGTCCTGCTCAGGCTGGATAACAAAGGTAAAGTTACGGATGAAACCCCTGTGTCCTCTCTTGAGTTCACAAATGCCGGTTCTTTCATTGTCCGCTCCGCAGATCCCATCAAGAGTTGGACAGTCAACGGAATTCGTTTTGAGCCTGTACAGCCTGTCAATGAATTCAAAGTTACAAACGTTACCGAAAGTATTTCCCTGGATCTCAAGATTGCCCGTGACGGTACGGCGGAAACGGAAGTGGATGAAAGCCGAATCTGTAAAGTCACCTGTAAAGGCTGCACATTCACCTATCTCAGCAAAGGCCTGCGTTCCGTCACAGAGGGCGAAGTCCCCTACGGCGCATCGATCAGGGTGATTGCCGATAATTCCGACCTTGCCAACAGCGGATACAGCATCAACGGCGGTGAACCGGAAAGCATCGGTAAAGCTTCCCTGCAGCTTACAGTCACGGATGATGTGTCGATCGTAGCCGGTAAGTAATATACAGCATATTAAAAGGACGTCTGATCAATTCAGACGTCCTTTTTCTGATCCTTTTATTTTCCGCCAAGCAGTCCGCCAAGCAGGTTGCCCAATGCGCCGCTGATTCCGTCTGCTCCGGCTTCAATGCCGCCTCCGACAGTATCCAGCAGTTTGATTGCCGCGTCACCGTACTCGCCCTTCAGCACTTTCAGGGATACCTTCTTCAGGTCACCGGAGGCGCCGCGGTAGGCCTCGATCAGTTTCTTTTCCGCCGCAGTTACTTTCATGGAAGTATTGGCCGATGCCGGTACTGCGGGTTTCTTGGCGGTTGTTGTCTTCTTTGCCGTCGCAGCAGGTTTCTTGGCCGTGGTTGTTTTCTTTGCTGCAGTTGTCTTCTTCGCGGCTGCGGGCTTTTTTGCGGTGGTAGTTGTCTTCTTCGCTGCGGTTGCTTTTGCCGCGGTAGTGGTCTTCTTCGCGGCTGCAGTCTTCTTTGCCGTCGTTGCTGCTGTGGTCTTCTTTACCGCAGCTGTTGTCTTTTTCGCCGTAGTTGCTGTGGTTTTCTTTGCTGCCGCTGTTGTTGTCTTCTTCGCGGCAGCGGTTGTCTTCTTTGCGGCAGTTGTCGTTGTCTTCTTTGCGGCGGCAGCGGTCTTCTTTACGGCCGTTGTCGTTTTCTTTGCGGTGGTTGTAGTCTTCTTTGCTGCAGGCATAATCAGAAACCTCCTGTTTATTTTCTTTTTCGGTTAACTCAATTTTAACGCAAACAAGGCTTCTTCTTCAAGTCCTTCTTCCTTTTTTCTTTGTTCTGATCTTGTCATACAACTTTGAAAGGGCTATAATATTGTCAACAGATACGGATGAGGTCATCCGGAAAAATGAACAGGAGGGTATGTCATGGATATTCAGAAACTGATCGGTGATCTTGTTGCAAAACTTACCGGAAACAAAGATCTGATTGCAAAGTTCACTTCCAATCCGCTGGGCGCGATCAAAGACCTTCTCGGTGTTGATCTGGATCCTTCACAGCTGGATGATGTTGTGAAAGGCGTAACGGGCCAGCTCGGTGATATTACCGGCGACGCTGCCAAACAGGCCGGCGGCATCCTTGACAAGATCAAGAGCCTGTTCAAAAAGTAAAAAGCTGTAAATAGAAACGGCACGATCCGCCTCGGGATCGTGCCTTCTTTTTATTTCTTTGCTTTGGTTCTGGCAGGTTTTGCTTTTTCCTTCTGCTCAGCCGCAGGTGTCAGAACCTTGTTCAGGGGCTGAAGATGCCAGATGCTTTCATTATATTCACGAATCGTCCGGTCAGAGGAGAATATGCCCGACATGGCCGTGTTGGTAACGGCCATCTTCAGCCACTTGTTCCGGTCTGCATAGTCATTGTTCAGCCTTCTCTGCGCCATGCTGTAGGAACCAAAATCCTTCAGCACAAAGTAGCTGTCTCCCATGGAACCCCAGCTGCCCAGCAGCAGGCTGTGATACAGATCCTGCAGGGCTGCGGGATTGTCCGGCATCAGGGTGCCGTCAATCATCTGGGTCATTGCCTGGCGGATTTCCTGATTGGTTTCGAAAATATTCATGGGATTGTAGCTGTTCTCACGATACATATCCCGTACCGTATCGGATCGCATGCCGAAAATGTAGATGTTGTCCATCCCAACCTGTTCGCTGATTTCAACGTTTGCTCCATCCATCGTACCGATGGTGACCGCACCGTTCATCATGAACTTCATGTTTCCTGTACCGCTGGCTTCCTTGCTGGCAGTGGACAACTGTTCAGAAACCTCAGCGGCCGGAATCAGCACCTCTGCGCTGCTGACGTCATAGTTCTCCAGGAATACAACCTGAAGCATCTTCCTTGCCCGCGGATGCTTTGCGATGAGCTCGCTCAGCGCACAGATCATGCGGATAATCTGCTTCGCGCGGTAATAGCCGGGACTGGCTTTAGCGCCGAAGATGAATACCCTGGGCTCCATGGTGAAGCTCTCATCATTCACGATCCGGTTATACAGTACAAGAATATGCAGCGCATTCAGCATCTGCCGCTTATACTCGTGCAGTCTCTTAGCCTGTACGTCAAAGATATAGGACGGATCCACTACCGTTCCCTGCCGTTCCTTCAGCATGACGGCCAGTCGTTCCTTGTTGTGCTGCTTGATCTTTTCGAACTTGTCCCGGAATGCGGCATCGTCCGCGAAGGGACGGAGTGCGCTTAACCCTTCCGGATTCTTGATCCAGTCGGTACCGATCGCTTCGCAGATCAGATCCGTCAGCTCCGGATTGCAGCTCATCAGCCAGCGGCGGTGTGTAATACCGTTGGTAATCGCGGAGAATTTCTCCGGCATGACCAGGTTATAATCATGGAAGGTTTCTTCCTTCAGGATTTCACCATGCAGCTTGCTGACGCCGTTTACAGAGTAGCTCATGGCAACGCACATATTGGCCATATGGACGTTGTCATAACTGATAATAGCCATGCGGGCAATACGGTCCCAGTCTCCGGGGAAGCAGTTCCACAAACGCTCACAGAGCCTGCGGTTCATCTCGCAGATGATCTGGTAGCACCGCGGCAGCAGCTGCTGCACCATGCTCACAGGCCATTTTTCGAGCGCTTCTGCCAGGATTGTATGGTTGGTATAAGCGATGGTCTTCTGTACGATACCGGAAGCTTCATCCCAGCCCAGGCCTTCTTCATCAATCAGCAGGCGCATCAGTTCCGGAATCGCCATGCCGGGATGAGTATCGTTGATGTGGATTACTACCTTTTCCGGCAGTTTGCTCATATCATTTCCGAAGCGCCGCTTGTAATCCTTCAGAATATACTGCAGGGACGCACTGGTAAAGAAGTAATGCTGTTTCAGCCGCAGCATCTTTCCTTCATAGTGCTTATCCTCGGGATAAAGCACCTTGCTGATTGCTTCCGCCAGCTGAATCTCTTCGGATGCCTGTACATAACGGCCTTCTCCGAAACTGTTCAGATCCAGCTTTTTCGGGCTTCGTGCGGACCACATCCGCAGCGGATTCACGATGGTAGCGTCATATCCGACGACAGGCATATCGTAAGGAACAGCTTCCACTGTGTAATAATCACGGGTTACAAACTTCTGCCTGCCGTTAATCTCAATTTCATCCACATGACCGCCGAAATGCACCTCGCAGGTGTCTTCCATCATGGCTGTTTCCCAGACATTGCCGTTGTCCAGCCAGCTGTCCGGCATTTCCACCTGCTGTCCATCCACGATCTTCTGGCGGAACAGGCCGTATTCATAGCGGATGGTACATCCCATGGCCGGCAGATCCAGGCAGCTCAGGCTGTCCAGGAAACAGGCAGCCAGACGTCCGAGCCCGCCGTTGCCGAGGCCGGGTTCAGGCTCTTCCTTCAGCACATCCTTGATATCAATCCCAAGCTCCTGCAGGGCTTCTGTGTATTCTTTCGTGGAAAGCAGGTTCAGCATATTGCAGTACATGCTGCGTCCCATCAGGAACTCAACGCTCAGATAATACAGGCTTTTGCCTTTCTGCTTTTTCCAGACTTCACGGCTGGCGATCATTTTCTGCATAATCTGATCACGCACCGTGGAAGCGACTGCGCGATAGATCTGATGCGGTGAAGCCTCTTCAATCGTCAGGCCGTTATATCGCTGCACTTTTCCAACAATGGTATTCTTGATGGATTCCTTGTCAAACTTCGTGGCTGGCATGATTATTCCTCCAGACATAAACCTGATTCAGACAGCGTAATTATACATCCCGGTTCCGGATGCCGCAATGCCGCGGACAGTCCGGAATCCGACCATCTATGCCATGTCAAATAACTGCATGGCCTCATTCCGGTCTCTTTCTATCTGTGCAGTCAGCTCCTGAGGGGAATTGAACTTCCTTTCCTCCCGGAGCATCTTCAGCAGGGAAAGCCTGACCTTCTGTCCGTACAGTTCAGGGCTTTCTGTCAGTGCATGGGCCTCTACGGTAACCTTGCCCGAGGGCATCGTCGGCTGCATACCGATGTTCACCACAGCGGGCAGCGTATCGTTTTCTGTCTCCAGCAGACCTGTATAAACGCCATATTTCGGCAGCACCTTGCGTTTCCAGGGTTCAATGTTCGCCGTTGGAAAGCCGAGACCGTGTCCCTGGTGCTTTCCCTCTGCGACAGTACCCGTCAGGCTGTATTGATATCCGAGGAGTTCAGCGGCTCTCTCAGTATTGCCCTCTTTCAGGTTCTGCCTGATCAGTGTGCTGGATATCACTGTCCCGTCCTCCAGCGTAGCAGGAGGCTCAATAATCACTTTGTATCCGTGTTTCTCTCCGTCAGCCTTCAGCAGTTCTGCCGTTCCGCGTCCCTTCCGCCCAAAGGAGTAATTCCAGCCGGCGACTACTGCTTTGACATCCAGGAAGCTTCGCATCCTTTCCAGGAAAACTTCAGGTTCCATGTCCGCGGTGGACTGATCAAAGGGAATAAGCTCCATTTCATCAACACCGATCCCATACATGAGGGACGCTCTTTCCGGAATAGTGGATATCATTTCCGGCGGATTCTCCGGCCGGATGATTTCCAGCGGATGCCGGTTAAAGGTACATACCCGCAGCGGTACACCCATCTCATCCGCAAGCCGCTTCGCATTGAGAAGCAGGGTTCTGTGGCCCCTGTGGACACCGTCAAACATTCCCAGGGCAACGACCCGCTCCCCCGCCTTGTGCGGTCTTTGGATCACTTGCATTTCATTTCATCTCCTCAGTTTCCTCAGGCGCAATCTGCGCCTTCCAGACCAGTTCTTCTCCCCGTCTGACAGCGATTCCCCAGAATTGATCTTTCAGGTAAATCCTGACAGGTTCGCCTTCCTGCAAACCTTCCATATCGGAGAGCAGCGGCAGCCTGGCCCCGTTTATCACGGCTTTTGCAAACCGCACAGGGACATCTGTTTTCGGAAGGTGTCCCAGCGCATAATCAGGCGGCAGCAGTCTGGTTTCAAGCTTTCCGGCTTCTGCCAGGGCTTTTGCCTCTTCCAGTGTAATCGCATTATCGATGGTAAACGCACCGCTTTTTGTCCGGAGAAGGCTTCGCATATGGGCAGGGCATCCGCATTTGTTTCCAAGGTCTTCGCACAACGTGCGGATATAAGTTCCCCGGCCGCAGTTGACCCTGATCTCAAATCCGTGATCTTCCATCTCCCGCAGCAGTTCAATCCGGTCAATCCTGACCGTCCGGGACGGCACTTCCACCGTTTCGCCTTTCCTCGCCCGCAGATACAGCGGCTGTCCTCCAACTTTAATGGCACTGTACATGCTGGGTGTCTGGATAATTTCCCCGGTCAGCTCCCGGGCAGCGTTCAGGAAGGTTTCCCGATCCGGATAATTGTTCCCTTCCTCTATCACGGTGCCGGTGGCATCCTGGGTGTCTGTCCTGGTTCCGAAGGCGCAGACCGCCACATATTCCTTTTCCTTGTCGGCCAGATAATCAAAAAGCCGCGCGGCTTTCCCGGTCATCACGGGCAGCACGCCTGCGGCTTCCGGATCCAGTGTCCCGGCGTGTCCTATACGTCTGACGCCGGTAAGCCGGCGCAGCACGGCCACAACGGCCGCGCTGCTCATTCCGGTTGGTTTCAGGATATTATAAAAACCGTTCATTTTCTATCCATTCAGTTTACGGATCATGGCGTCCAGCACGTTTCCTGCTGTCTCATCCAGTTTTCCGTATATTGTGATACCGGAGGCCTGCGGATGGCCGCCCCCTCCGAAGCTTTGCGCTATGTCACTGACACAGTCCGGTTCCTTGGCGCGGAGAGAGAATTTGATTGAACCGTCCTGAGCTTCTCTGGCCAGCATCGCCATTCTGGTTCCGACCGTATCCAGGCCAAAGTTCACCAATGTATCGGCATGCTCGCTCAATGCTTCGCATTCTTCAAAATCACGCCGCGTCAGTTTCATCACTGCAATCTGGCCATTCTCATAATACTGCAGGCTGTTCAGCGCCCTGCCCATGAGGAGCACCTGCGGCTTCGCCCTTTCACGGAACAGAATCCGGTTCAGTTTTGCCAGGGGCAGGTCTTTGCCCATCAGCTCGCTCATGATTTCGAAGCATTCAGCGTTTGTGGATGCAAAAGCGAAATTACCCGTGTCTGTACTGATTCCCGTATACAGGCAGATTGCCATATCCCTGTCAATTTCCAGCCCCAGCGCCGCGATCTGTTCCCTGATCAGGATACAGGCTGCCGGAGCTTCTCCGTCCACACTGTTCTCTTCCATAAAGAGCGGATTGGTCGGGTGATGATCAATCTGCGCCGTATGCCTGCTTTCCTGAATCAATGTTTCACAGCATCCAAGCCTTCTGATATCGCTCACATCCACTGCAAGCATCAAATCGAATGGCTCCTCTTCCCCGGTCGGGATTCGCATTTCCCCAATTCCCGGCAGAAAAGCCAGCTGGTCCGGCACTTTCCCGTCACAGAACAGAACAGGCTCCTTGCCCATTCTCTGCAATGCGAGCCGCATAGCCGCGGCGCATCCGAGCGTATCTCCGTCCGGGTTGATATGGCTGCAGATGGCAATGCGCTTTGCATCCCGGATCATCCGGGCAATCGCTTCAGGATTCCTGCTCATCATCGTCACCGGATTTGTCCTCCGTGCCGATCGCTTCTGAAAGAACCTTGGCGATATGAACACCGTAGGCGATATTCCTGTCACTGACAAAAATCAGTTCAGGCGTATAACGGATGATCATCCGTTTGCCCAGCGAACGGCGAATATATCCTTTTGCGTTTTTCAGAGCGTCGATCAGTTCGTCCCGCAGTTCATCCTCCAGTACGCTGATATAAATCTTCGCATACCGCAGGTCACCGGTTACTTCCGCCCTTGTCACAGAGAAGGTGCCGCTGATTCTCGGATCATGCAGCTCCTCCCGGATGATGGCGTCAACTTCCCGACGAACCTCTTCCGATATTCTGTCAATTCTCTGGTAACTCATGTCAGCGCGGGATCTCCTCCATAATGTAGCACTCGACCACGTCGCCTTCCTTGATATCGTTATGGCCTTCCAGGCTCATACCGCATTCATATCCGGCGGCCATTTCCTTCACGTCATCCTTCAGGTGGCGCAGGCTGCTCAGCTTGCCTTCGAACACTACCACGTTGTCACGCAGCAGGCGCACGCCGGCATTCCGCTGAACCTTGCCGTCCGTAACGTAGCAGCCGGCAATGATACCGGAACCGGTGATCTTGAAAACATTCCGGACTTCCGCATGGCCAAGCAGAACCTCACGGTACTCAGGCTCAAGCATACCCTTCATGGCCAGTTCCATATCCTCAATGGCCTTGTAGATAACTGTATACATCCGGACATCGACTTTCTGCTTCTCGGCAGCTTCCCGGGCGGAAGCATCCGGCCGGATGTTAAAGCCGATGATAATCGCGTTGAAGGCGGAAGCCAGGTTGACGTCGTCCTTGGTAATCGCACCGGCAGCGCTGTGCAGGACGCGGATCTTCACCTCGTCGTTGCTCAGCTTCTCCATGGCCTGCTTGACAGCTTCCACAGAGCCCTGTACGTCAGCCTTGATAATCAGGTTGAGTGTGGTCACCTTGCCGGCCTCAATAGAGGAGAAAAGGTTTTCCATGCTCATCTTGGCCATGGTGGCTTCACGGCTGGCCTTGATCTTTTCACGGCGTTCGTCCGCAACCTGACGGCTCAGGTGATCATCGCCCACAGCGATCATCTCATCACCGGCGCTGGGTACATCATCAAAGCCCATGATTTCAACGGGCATGGACGGACCGGCTTCGCTGACCCGCTCACCCTTGTCGTTGATCAGAGCACGGACCTTACCGGAGGCAAGACCAGCGATAATGCTGTCACCCACATGCAGCGTACCGTTCTGCAGCAGCACGGTAGCCAGCGGGCCTCTTGCTTTGTCCAGCTTAGCCTCAATGATAACACCCTTACCCAGGCGGTTCGGGTTCGCCTGCAGCTGCAGCATATCCGCCTGCAGCAGGATCATTTCAAGCAGGTCATCCACACCCTGTCCGGTAACTGCGGAAACAGGAACGCAGATGGTTTCGCCGCCCCAGTCTTCGCATACCAGACCGTACTGGGTCAGGTCCTGCTTGACTCTGTCGGGGTTCGCATCCGGCTTGTCCATCTTGTTGATGGCAACAATCACCGGAACCTCTGCGGCCTTCGCATGGTTGATGGATTCAACCGTCTGGGGCATGACAGAGTCATCCGCGGCAACAACCAGTACGGCAATATCCGTTGCCTGGGTGCCACGTGCACGCATGGCAGTAAAGGCTTCATGACCGGGGGTGTCGAGGAAGGTAATCTTCCGTCCGTCCACATCCACGGTGTAAGCGCCGATGTGCTGGGTAATGCCGCCGGCTTCACCGGCAGTCACGCGGCTCTTGCGGATATAGTCCAGCAGGCTGGTCTTGCCGTGGTCAACGTGTCCCATTATGGTAACCACCGGAGGACGGGGCTGCAGGTTTTCTTCCGCATCGTCAAAGTCTTCGGCAACCAGTGCAGCTTCAGCTGTCTGCTCCTGTTTGCGCTCAAGCGTAATCTCGAAATCAGAGCAAACCAGCTGTGCTGTATCAAAATCGATTTCGCTGTTGATGGTGGCCATGTTGCCCAGCAGGAACAGTTTCTTGATGATTTCGCTGGCGGATTTGCCGATTTTTTCAGTCAGGTCGCGCACCGTGATCGTATCGCCGGCCATGTAGGCTGTTTCGATCTTGATGGGAGCCATCATCTGCTGGGCACTGGGCTTCTTGGCGCGTGCCCGTTTGCCCCCGCGGATCACCTCATCGTCATAACCGTTGAAGTGCGCGTTCTTGCTTGCCTGCTTCCGGTTACGGCTTACATGTTCCGGATCGTGCTGACGGATATAGTTTTTCTTGTTCGGATCGTAATTCGATACCCGTTCCTTTTCCATCGGCACAGCAAGTTCAGGCGTACGCTGTCTTCCGCCACCGGCAGATCCCTGGCGTCCACCGCTGAAACCGCCGCCCTGGGGACGCGGTCCTCCTGTCTGTCCGCCTGCGGGACGGCCATACTGACCGGGCTGTCCGGCGGGACGGCCAAACTGACCCTGTTGTCCTGCGGGACGGCCGTACTGACCGGGCTGTCCGGCGGGACGGCCATAGGGGCCCTGCTGTCCGGCAGGACGGCCGTACTGACCGGGCTGACCGGCAGGACGGCCATAAGATCCCTGCTGTCCCGCGGGACGTCCGTAGGGTCCGTTCTGGCCGGCAGGACGTGCAGGTCTGGCAGGCGGAGGATTGTCCCCGGGCCTGCTGATAATCTGACCGATTGCAGGTTTCTTCGGTGCAGCAGGCCGGCTTGGATCCGGATCATCCGGCGTGGCCACAAAGGATTCAATCTTCTTTGCAGGTTTCTTTTCTTCCGCGGCGGGTTTGGCGGGCTCTGCGGGTTTCTCTGCTGCCGGGGCCTCCGTTTCTTTCTTCGCGGGTTCCTCAGCCTTCTTCGCAGGCTTCTCGGGAGCGGGCTCAGCTGCTTTGGAGGCTTCTTCCTTGCGGGCAGCTTCCATCATCTGCTTCTCGTCATCGTCCAGCATTGTGAACGCCTTCGTATGGGCAGACTGCGCCTTCATCTGTTCCTGCTGCCTGCGGCGTGCGGCTTCTTCTTCAGCCTGGCGGTTCATTTCTGAATCAAGCCGCTTCAGCGCGTCGAAAAGGCCGTCCGCTTCCTTCCGGATTCTGGTGGCTTCCTCCAGAATACCGGAGGCCTCCTCTACCAGTTCTTTCGTGGCATCTTTTAATTTCACATTCGCCATTCGGTGTTGTTTCCCCCCGTCGCTCATTTGAACTCTCGTTTCTGGTTCAGGTAATACTTACTTTTCGTTCATGGACTCTTTCAGGATCTGTTCCGCAAAGGAACCTTTCCGAAGTCCCAGAATCATGTTGTTCTTCCCCGTAGCGGCTTCGATCAGGCCTTCCGGCAGGATTCTCCTGGGCGTTCCTGTCCTTTCGCACATCTCTTCAGCCTTTTTCCGGGTGTTATCTGCAGTTCCGCTGTCGATCAGCAGAACACCGCATTCTCCGGATCTGATCAGGATCCTGCAGGCGTCCGCTCCGGCGGCAGCCTGTCTTGCTCTTACCGCAAGCCCGATCATGCCCTTCACTTTCTGATCATTCACTGTGGATCGCTCCCGTCAGCGCTCAGCCTTTCCATTTCAGCAGTCAGCGCCCCAGTGATTTCCGGTGTCAGTGTGATCTCAAGCTGTCTTTCCAGCTGTCTTTGCCGGATCGCCCGCTGCAGGCATTCCGCCCTGCGGCAGACATATGCGCCCCGTCCGGATTTCTTTCCGGTAGGATCCAGAACTGTTTCTCCTTCCGGAGTCCTGACAATCCGGATCAGTTCGCGTTTCTCTTTCATCTCGCGGCATCCGACACACATCCGCATCGGAATCTTCTTTGGTTTCATAGAGCCTCCACGCTTCGTTGTATCCGGATGTCCTGCGGCATCCTTGCTTACATCGTGTCGTCGTCGCCGCCCACGCTGTCGTCAAAGTCCATCGTGAAGCTGTCGTATGCCGGTGTCTCCACCTGGACGAACTCAGTCATCTGGCCATTGTCATCCACCATGTCGTCCATATCGGCAGCCTGGCTCTGACTCTTGATATCAATCTTCCAGCCAGTCAACTTGGCTGCCAGGCGGGCATTCTGGCCTTCTTTGCCGATAGCCAGGCTCAACTGGTTATCCGGCACGATTACGCGGAATGCCTTTTCATCCTTTGCCTGATATACGCTCAGCACGTGGGCGGGATTCAGAGCGTTGGCCACAAACTCTGCAGGATTGCCGGACCACTTGATGATGTCGATCTTTTCACCCTTCAGTTCTGTCACCACGCGATCCACACGGCCGCCGCGCTGTCCGACGCAGGCACCGACGGGATCAATCATCACGTCAGCACTGTGAACAGCAATCTTGGTGCGGCTTCCGGCTTCACGGGCAATGTTCTTGATCGTTACGATACCGCCGGCGATTTCAGGCACTTCCATTTCGAACAGGCGCTTGACCAGGTTCGGATGGATCCGGCTCACATACACCTGAGGAGTATATCCGGCATTCTGGCTTGTCTTGTGCACTTCAAGGATATAAACCTTGATGTGGTCGCCGTCGTGTAGCTCCTCGCCGGGGATCATTTCATCCTTCTCCAGCACGCCTTCGGTACGGCCAAGGTCAATATACGCGGCCTTGGGTTCAATCCGCTCGACAATACCGGTGAGGATTTCGCTTTCCTTTTCGATATATTCGTCATAGATCTTTCCGCGTTCGGCCTCGCGGATATGCTGGATAATGACCTGCTTGGCTGTCTGGGCGGCCACGCGCAGGAAACCGTTGGGCGTAACGTCCACTTCGGCAATATCCCCCATCTGGTAGGAGGAATTGATCTTCTGTGCTTCCTTCAGGCTGATCTGGTTGGTGGGATCTTCAATCTCCTCATCCTCCAGGATCAGTTTCCGTGCATACACGGAGATGCTGCCGTCCTGGCGATTCACAGTGACGTCCAGGTTGTTCGGTGCGGTTTCCGTCTTCGGCAGATTCTTCCGGTATGCGGCCTTCAGGGCCTCCTCAATGGTCTTGAAAAGAGCCTCCTCAGGGATTTCCTTTTCTCTGGCCAGCATTTTAATTGCGTCTATGACTTCGGATTTCATGTTTCTTTTCCTTTCTCACGTCTCCGTGTTGTTCTCATCATCGCCGGAAAGATCGACGTCCTCGATCCCTTCCATATCCACCACCGGCTTGACCAGCGCGGCGGCCTTCCGCGGCACCAGCATCCTGCCTTCGCCTGTGTCGATCACGATGTTTCCTTCTTCAAGCCCTGCTAGGACGCCGGTAATGATCTTCGTTCCTTCGATCGGCTTAAAGAGTTTAACCTCGATCTCGCAGCCGAGATTCCGTTCAAAATCCCGGTCTTTTTTCAGCGGTCTGTCGATGCCCGGGGAGGATACTTCCATGAAGTCGTAATCCACGATGTCCGCGGGTGTCCGTACAGCTTTGTGGAATGCCTCGCAGTCGTCCAGGCTTACGCCTTCTTCCTTGTCGATGTAAAACCTCAGATACTTCCCTGTCGGCTCTTTGTCCATGCAGACGTCGACGAGCTCGTAGCCCATCTGTTCAGCAATGGCACGGGCCTTCGCCTCCAGACCGGTAAGCGATTCCGTCTTTGATGCCATCTGTCAGTCTCCCATCCTTTCCGGGCAATGAAAAAGAGCGGAAAACAAGCCCTCCATCAGCCAGCGCCGACCATGTCCGGGAACACCTTCCCACACCAGTCTCCGAAGGCCTTCAGGCTGTTTCCGTTCCTTACGTTAAACCCTTCTTTCAAGGCGTTGCGCCGCTTTTAATCGTATGGAAACCATACGCAGGAAAGTATAACATACTTCCCTGCGCATAGCAAGCCTTATTTTTCAATTAGTACAAGGATTTTCTGGGGGTATTTTACACCTTTTCATACACAGGAATCACATCAATCGGCGCCGGGGCTGTGACAGTGTGTCCGCCTTCCAGAATTTCCCCGCTGTTCAGGTCTTTCCAACGTCCCTCAGGAAGATAAACCTGCCGTTCCCGCTGATGGAGTTCCAGCACCGGGGCAACCAGGTACCGGCTTCCGAACATGTACTGATCCTGCAGTTCCCAGCATCTGGCGTCCTCCGGGAATTCAAAGAACATCGTCCGGATCAGCGGAGCCCCGGTTTCGTGGGCTTCCCGGTACAGTTCCCGGATATAGTCGTGCATGGCAATCCGTACGTCATAATACTTCCGCATGATGCGATAGTTGTCTTCTCCGTAGCTCCAGAGTTCATTCGGCTGGCCGGTATGGAGGTACCCGCCTCCCCGTTCCCGTTCATCGAGCGGAGGAATATTGTACGGTCCCCGGTCTCCGTGCATGCGCAGCACAGCGCTGTATACCGCGAACTGGTACCAGCGGATGAGCAGTTCCCGGAACGCCGGATCATTCACGTCATCTGTCATAAATCCGCCGATATCCGTCGTCCACCATGGGATACCCGCCAGTCCTATATTCAGTCCAGCCTGCAGCTGTTCACGGAAGGATTCGAAAGTGCTCGGAACATCACCGGACCAGATAACATTCCCGTATTTCTGGCTTCCTGCCCATCCGCACCGCAGCAGGTTCACCGCGTCGATCCCTTTCTCCGCGGCCATGGGTTCATAAAAAGCCCGGGAGAACATCTGGGGATACAGGTTGCTGCAGCTCAGTGCCGGCCCTGCGCAGTAACGGTAGTTGTCAAAGTCATAGACACCGTAGTCCGGTTCGGAATTGTCCAGCCAGAAGCCGTCAATGCCCAGATCATAATAATTCTTTTTGCACACGTCCCAGATATACTGTCTTGCTTCAGGATTGAACGGATCAATTTCAACACAGTCTCCCTGATAGTCATAGGTTTGTGCCGCGCCGCGCTCCGTGCGGATCAGCAGGCCCCTTTCCATCATCGGCCCGAAGTTCTCGCTTCGTCTGTCAACGCTGGGCCATACGGAAACGATGACACGGATGCCCATACTGTGAAGCTCATCTACCATCTTCTTCGGATCAGGCCAGTAGGTTTTGTCAAACTTCCAGTCACCCTGGACTGTCCAGTGGAAAAAGTCAATCACAATCTGGTCGATCGGAATACCTTCCTTCCGGTACTGCCTGGCAACCGTGAGCACTTCTTCCTGTGTGCGATAACGCAGCTTGCACTGCCACAGTCCCATCAGGCTGTCCGGAAACATGGGAGCCCGTCCTGTCACGGCGGTATATCCGTTCAGGATTTCCTTCGGGTTTTCACCCGCACAGATCCAGTAATCCATCTGCTGCGTGCTGCGGGCAACCCATTCTGTCATGTTGTTGGCAAAAGTGACTCTTCCCACCGCGGGATTGTTCCACAGCAGGCCGTATCCCAGGGAGCTGATCATGAAGGGTACGGAAATCTGGCTGTTTCTCTGTGCCAGTTCCAGCATGGTGCCTTTCAGGTTCAGGTCCGGCTGCTGGTACTGACCCATTCCGTAGATCTTTTCTTCCCTGTTGGGATCGAAGCGTACCGTCAGCGTATACTCACTGCCGCCGATATTGCCCTTCCATTCCCTGTTCACAACCTTCAGGCAGCGGCTGGTCTGCACCAGCGTACCGCCGTAGGAACGATAGTATTCGCGCAGGATCAGCTTTCCATCCCGGAAAAAGCTGATAACGCCGGCAAAATTCACAGTGGCACGGATCCGTCCGTTTCGTATTTCGGCACAGGGAACGCTGCCGCTTCCCTCCGGGTTTTCCTCCGTACCGATGCTGATTTCGCAGTCCGTGTCCTCTGGTTTTTCTGTCAGGGCATAATCCCGGTTGATCCACGTGTCATACATCACCGCGCGCACACGCAGTGCGTTTTCGCCCCAGCCCTCGATCCGCAGTGTTTCGCCGCCCCGGCTGGCTGTCAGGGCATTACCTTCCTTCCGGAAAATCATCCTCGGTCTCCTTTACTCTGCTATTCTTTCCAGAACCATGGCAGACCGGCAGGGGCTGTATACATCAAAACCCAGTCCCCGCCCTTCTGTATAGGTTGTCTGATAGATATAATCGTGATCAATCAGTCCGGCGCCGCCAAAGCGTTTTTCATCCGTGCTCAGGATCACTCTGTAGGATCCTTCTCCCGTGGTATGGGCGTGAAGGAAAAACTGCTGTTCGGAATAACTGTTGTGGAAATTGAACACAAACAGGAGCCGACCCCGGCTGAAAGTAATGATCTTCCTTTCGGGATCGATCCACAGGCTCACCGCATTCGGATCATCCAGCAGTTTCCGTTCCTTCGCAAGGTTAATCATTGCCTTATCAAAATCATTCAGCCATTCAAATTTCAGTTGCGGATTATCCACCAGCGACCACTGTCTCCGGCAGTACTTGTAACTCCAGCCGTTTCCTTCCCGCGGGAAATCAATCCATTCCGGATGGCCGAATTCATTTCCCATGAAATTCAGGTAACCGTTTCCGCCAAGACTCATTGTATAAAGGCGGATGATTTTATGCAGTTCAATGGCGCGGTCCATGGTCAGGGAGTGATACTCCTTCATCATGCCCGTGTACATTTCGGCATCTGCCATCCGGAAAATAATGGTTTTATCACCCACAAGTGCCTGGTCGTGGCTTTCACAGTATCCGATTACCTTTTCCATGGGGCGGCGGGTGGTCATCTCATACCACAGGCTGTTCACGTTCCAGTCTTCATCCCTGGTATCCTTCAGCAGTTTGATCCAGTAATCAGGTTCACCCATGGCCAGCCGGTAATCAAAGCCGATGCCGCCCTGCTCAATCGGCAGGCACATGCCCGGCATGCCGCTCATATCCTCCGCCACTGTTGTTGCGTTCGGATTGACCTCATGGATCAGCTCATTGGCCAGTTGCAGGTAATTCAGTGCCTCCAGGTCTGTGTTCAGATTGAAATACATATCATAGTTCGTAAAAGCGCTCCCCAGTCCGTGATCGTGATAGATCATGCTGGTTACGCCGTCGAACCGGAAACCGTCAAAGTGATACTGAGTCTGCCAGTATTTCAGGTTGCTCAGCAGGAAATGGAGCACTTCATTCCGTCCGTAATTAAACAGCTTTGTTCCCCAGGCCGGATGCCATCCCTGTCCTCCGGACAGGAAATACTGATCCTCCGTGCCGTCCTGGAACTGCAGTCCTTCTCCCACATTGGGACACGCATGGCTGTGGACCACATCCAGCAGTACGCGGATTCCCATTCCATGTGCCGTATTCACCAGATACTTCAGATCCTCCGGATCGCCGTACCAGTGGGCAGCAGCAAAGAAGTTTGTCACCTGATAGCCGAAAGAGCCGTAATAGGGGTGTTCCTGGATGGCCATCAGCTGTATGGTATTGTATCCGAGATCCCTCACCCTGGGCAGTACATTATCCGCGAATTCGCGGTAGGTTCCGATTCCTTCCCGGTCCTGGCTCATACCGACATGGGCCTCGTAGATCAGCGGCGCGTCCGGTGCTTTCGCCATGAACGCCGCATCTGTCCAGGCATATTCTTTTTCCGGATCCTGAACCTGCGTGCAAAGCAGACTGGTTTCCGGATCCATTGCGACCTTTGTGCTGTATGCCGGAAGGCGTTCAAACCAGTTCTCGCCTTTCCGGATCCACAGTTTGACGTTCTGTCCTTCCTGCAGGCTGTCATCCCCAGGAAGGATAATTTCCCATACGCCGTTTTCTACGCGTTTCAGCGGATGGGATTCCCTGTCCCATTGGTTAAAATCACCCATCAGGCACACTTCGTCAGCACCGGGAAGCCATTCACGGAAAACCCATCCGGTTTCCGTCCGGTGAAAGCCAAAGAAAAGGTATCCGTTGGCAAAATCGGACAGGAAAGCCGCCCCGTCCACCAGCTGCCGGCGTTTTTCCTTAAACCGGTCCATGCGCAGAACAATGTCTGACTCATACGGTGCAAGCCAGGGATCAATCTCCGTAATCTGATAGGGAGCATTCAGCTTTCCGACATCCATTTTTTCTTCCTCCGCCTCTTATTGAACCTGTACCTGTTCTCCGTTCAGATCGTAATACCGCGTTGATGAAAGCTGTTTGTATTCGTTATAGAAATAGCGGATTTCACTGTAGCCCGCGGATACCTCCGCGGCCTGTCCGTCCGTCCCGAGAAGGGTGCGGCTGATTGTCGCCCCGTCGTCGTCCTTTTTATCCATATATCCGGCATAACCTTCACTGCACCGGGCAGGATTCCCTTCTGTATCCTGGTACAACACCTTTTCAAGCCTGCCCTGGAAATCGTAGCTGTACAGCACCGCTCCAACGCCCAGCCTGTTGTTGGTCCGTTTCCCTTCACTGTCCAGGAAGCTTTCCTTCACAATGCGGTCATCCTTCATTTCCCTGATCGTCGTGGCCACCCCGGCGCTGTCAGCAACGACCGCGTCATTCAGGTCTCTCCGGGTCACCTTTACGATGTTATCTCCGTCGTATGCATACTCTTCCCAGGCGTATCCGGCGCCCCTGTCAGTCAGCTGCTCGTTTACGTCATAATACTTAATGCTGGTAATCCTGCCCTTGTCGTCCCGGTTCTTCACACACCTGAACCATCCGTCCGGTCCTGTTGCGGGGCTTCCGTCAGCATGATCGTAGCGGATGGAAAGCACCCGGTATTTCTTATCAATTTTCTGTCGGACAACAGCATAGCCGTCAACGCATTCCACCGGGTTTCCCTTCGTATCCCGGAATGTACGGGACGTCATGGTTTTACCGCTGTATTCACAGTATACCGATGCGTAGCCAAGGGACGGTACAATAACCTGCTTCCTGTTGGCTCCGTAATAGGTAATACTCCTGATTTCACCAAAGCCGAAATATGTCATAACCACCAGGGCATATCCCTGCCTGTTCTCCACACGGTTACCCTTTGCATCCAGGAATTCAATTTCCGTGATGTTTCCGCGGCCGTCCTTTGCAGTCCGCTTGCCGCAGTACCCGCCGCTGACTTCGTAAGGAAGTCCTTCGGCGTCATAATACTGCTCAAAGGTTTCATCCCGTTTATAGCTGTACTTGACGCGGGTATAACCTTCCGGCCCGGCCGCCGGATTTCCGTTGTCATCCACCCATACGGTTTCCGTGATTTTTCCGTTTGCTTCTGTATTTTTTGCGCTGATCTCACCCACGGCGGGGAATGCCGCGAGTATAAGGATCATGAATGCGATTATTCCAGCCAGATAGTTCTTTCTCATCAATGCTTTCACCTGTCTTGTCTGTTTTTTGCTTCGGAGGATTTGACGTTTCCTGTCATTTCAGTATATCAAAAAGCCCGGCGTAAAACAACCGGGCTCGATCACCATTATCCTGTTTTTCCGGAAAGATTTGGCTTTCTGTCCTGTCTTCAGGCGGTGGTTAAATCTGATCCGGGCATGCGTTCATAGTTCCCTTTCCTGCCGTCCTGATTGCAGTCTTTGATTACCTGGCCGGCTTCTGCCTCCAGCGGATCCATCTGGTCTGTTTCTCTCCGGAAATATCCGTCACCTGCAGATGGTATCCTTCCAGATCGAAGCAACGGGTTTCCAGGTCAAGATCCGCCGGCGTATGATACAGCGCATCTTCCGGATTCGCATCCAGCAGCGTCACAATCACTCCGCCATAGGGCGGCTGGGTTGTAGTGTCCCCCTGTCCTTCCAGATAATTCCTGTAACGTTCATAATAGACGCTGCTGCCTGTTGCGTGAATCAGAAGCGGATAGTGAAGATAAGGCCGCAGTTCCTCAGGCAGTGCCCGTGCTGTATATCCGAAATCCAGCAGGGTACCGATAAACATGGCGGAGTGATAGGTTCCGTCTTCATGCTGAATGCAAAGGATATCGCCCACATTCAGTTCTTCCACCCGTTTGTTTCCGGTCTTTTTTGCCGCCTTGTAAATCACATACTCTTTATACTTATTCTTGTTCAGCAGGTTGGAAATGGAATCGTGAGGCGTGTACCCGGCCTGTTCAACCACCCACCTGGTAAAGCCTGCGCAGTCGAGTCCGTATAGGTATTGGTTTTCAGTCTTATAGTAGTCCGATTCCTGTTCAGGATGAGCTGGTTCCAGTATCCTGTCTGTATCCCGTCCACCCCAGAAATACGGACATCCCAGCGGATACCTGGCTTCGATTCCTGCGCCGGTATCCTCATTATACCTTGTCAGGAAGGGATTTCCTTCCTCCAGCATGGAAAACGCAGCGTCAAGAACATGATATCTGTCCGCCAGTCCTGCAGATGTCAGCAGAATCATTACAGTAGCAGTCAGCAGGCAAATTCTCGTCAGAATCTTCATGATTTCAGAAACTCCTTTTATTCTGTACAAACCGGTTTCGACCGGTCATGTCCTGTTTATCTTTTCCCTGTTTGCAGAACCGGCCGGCGTGTTTGTACGGGTACATTTTTATCTATATTCATCCAATTGTCAACGTGTTTTTCCTGGTTACATTTTGTACGCATTTTTCTCCATTTCAGTTACGTACAGAGGTGACTCCCCGCCTGTTTCCATCACTGTATAAAGAGCTTATACAAAACAAAGTCCGGCTTCACTGAGCCGGACTTTGTGTATGTTCAGTTTACTGAATATTCTCCATGAAATCGCCGATTCCTGTATCCTGGCCGACTTTGGTGAAATACAGTCCAAACAATGTGTTGTCGTGGGGACCAACTGCTTCAAACTGCCAGTTGCGCCTGACCTGGCTGCGGTGGAATTCAAAAGCCTCCGCTGCAACTTCAAAACCGGTCTTTCCGTCAAAGGCTTCAAGCGGCACAGTCCAGTCACAGGGAATCACGTTCTTCTTGTATTCATGCAGGTAGAGTTTCTTGACCTGCCAGGTACCGTATTTCTTGACGCTTTTCGGGAACTTGCTTTCCTTGGCGGCAAGTTTCACACATTCCTTGGCCGCGGCACATGCCGTTCTGTGAGCCCCGTGGCCGTATTCGCCGTTTTCACCATGGGTAACAAGCACTTCCGGCTGATGTTTCCGGATCACTTCGGTGACGAGGCCCAGCACCCGGTTTTTCCCTTTCCAGGCCGTATACTGTCCCTCCACGGTTTTCCCGTTCTTGTCCACCAGTCCGATGAACTCCGGATAAGCCGTCACTCCGCAGTGCCAGATTGCGTGAAGCAGTTCCAGTTTTCGTTCTCCGCCCGTCGGCGCCATCACAGCCAGCTGCACCTTCAGTTTCCGCTCTCCCGCGTAAGTCGGAAGCAGTCCGGCAAACCAGAGGATCTCATCGTCCGGATGAGCGGACAGCAGCATCATGTCGCATTTGTCTATTGTCTGCCAGTCCTGTACGTCCCCGGGTTTTTCCCCTTCACCGTACAGTTGCAGTTCTGCGATACGGATTCTTTCCTTGCTGATTCCCGCGATACGGAATTCGGTCACGGCCTCTTTCAGCGGGTGCCAGTGCACCAGGTATTGTCCGCCCTCAGCAACTGTCTCCCATTCATCGTTCCCGGCCTTTACCTGTACAGCATATTCAACCGGCGCTCCATTTTTCTCAAAAAGCTTCACATAAACGCCGTTCACGGGCGTCTCACTGTGAATTTCCAGCCATCCCTTCTTTTCCTTAAGCGGAAAATATGTTCTGAAATCATCATCCTGCATATCTTCAAAATTGCTGGATTTACCGTTGGCTGAAAACTCAACCCCGGTTTTGATTTCCTTTGCTTCCTCTGCCCCGGCGCACACATAAATGGAACATATGAGCAGCACTGCAAACAGGATTCCTGTCAGTTTTTTCTTCACACCGGTTCTCCCCTTCCGCTGGATGGTTCCCTGTAACCGTACCTTGCAGATTGTATACTACCCGTTCTGTTTTGTCTATAATCCCCGTCTGGTATTTCTTTGGCACGGTTGACAAACCGATTGTGATAAGCGATATTATAGCCGTTCTTCTGTCCTCTGAAGCAGGCTGCCGGATATTTCACTTGCCGGAAAGGATATATATCATAATATGGGTTACGAATTGAAATCAGCCAGATATCTGGCCAGGGAAACGCTGTCTCTTGCAGTCCGTCCCGGTGACACCGTCATTGACGCCACCATGGGCAACGGTCATGATACCGCTTTCCTTTGCGAAGTTGTAGGATCTTCGGGGCATGTATATGCTTTTGATATTCAGGAGCAGGCAGTCGCTTCCACGGAATCCCTTCTGCGTCAGGAAGGCCTTCTGGACCGGGCGGAGCTGTTCTGCTGCGGCCACCAGCACATGGACGAACATGTCAGCATCCCCGTCAGGGCGGTGGTATTCAACCTGGGTTGGCTTCCCGGTGGAGATCATACGGTCACTACATTCTGGGAAACAACCCGGGAGGCTGTATCAAAAGCGCTGAATCTCCTGCTGCCCGGCGGTGTACTTGTCCTCTGTGCCTATCCCGGCCATCCGGAAGGAGACAGGGAACGTCATGAGCTGACCGGATTCTTTTCTGCTCTTTCCAATAAAACCTATAATGTGCTTCATCAGCGTTTCCTGAACGCCGGTCCCGGTGCGCCGGAATGCTTTGTGGTACAGAAACTGTCCTGATTTCAAATATAAAAAGCATCCCCCGGCACCCGGCCGGGGGATGCTTCATCTTTCAGGATCAGTCGTCCTCATCTGTGGGCGGAGCTGCTTCCTCTTCTTCCTGGATATCCTGGAAGGCTGAATACATCGGCTCTACATTGATGCCGCGCAGATGACGATCCACATAATTCTTTGTGATCTTCGCCACAACGCCGGACAGGGCGATAACGCCGATCAGGTTGGGAATCATCATCAGGCCGTTGAAGGTATCCGCCAGATCCCAGGCCAGGTTGTCACCCATGACCGCGCCGCCGAATACCAGCAGCACAAAAATCACGCGGTACGGAATGGTGTTCTTCTCACCCAGCAGGTATTCGCAGGCTTTTGTGCCGTAATGGCTCCAGCCCAGCACGGTGGAGAACGCAAACAGGGCGATGGAAACCGCGATAAAACTGGAACCGATCACGCCAAACTGTTTGTTGAACACGGTGGCGACCAGGTCGTTCTTCGTCAGGTTGCTGAAAGCTTCTGTCAGCACGCCGGTATTCAGATCAATAATGCCGGAGGAAAGCACGGCAAAAGCAGTCAGGGTGCAGACCACGATGGTGTCGGCAAACACTTCAAAGATGCCCCACATGCCCTGCTTGACAGGTTCCTTGACGTTGGAGTTGGAGTGAACCATAACAGAAGAACCAAGTCCGGCTTCATTGGAGAAAACACCGCGTTTCATACCCCATTCAATCGCCAGCTTCATGCCGTAGCCCACAACACCGCCGGCAGCGGCGCTCATCCCGAAGGCACCCTTGAAGATTGAAGAGAACACGGAACCGACCTGTCCGATATTGATGAAGAAGATTGAGATGGTGCCGACCATATACAGGATCACCATGAAAGGAACGATCTTCTCTGTTACGGAAGCAATCCGCTTCAGTCCGCCCACAACAACCAAGCCGACAAGAATCATCACAATGGCTCCGGTCACCCAGGTGGGGATGCCGAACACATTCTGCATATTGCCGGAAATGGCGTTCACCTGCGTCATGTTGCCGATACCGAAAGCAGCAACCAGGCAGAAGAAGGAGAACAGGCCGGCCAGGACGCGTCCCAGCGTCTTGCAGCCCTTCTTGGAGCCCAGTCCGTCACGCAGATAATACATGGCGCCGCCGGACCACTCGCCCTTGGAATTCTTGCGGCGGTAGAAAATACCGAGCACATTTTCGGAATAGTTGGTCATCATGCCAAGGAAAGCCATGACCCACATCCAGAAAACAGCGCCGGGGCCGCCCATCAGGATCGCGCCGGAAACACCCACGATATTGCCGGTGCCGACGGTGGCCGCCAGGGCGGTACACAGGCTCTGGAACTGGGAAATGCTCTTGTCTGTCGTATGGGAGGTTACATGCTTGTCATGGAAAACGGCCCCGATGGTTTTCTTCATCCAGTGGCCGAAATGGGACACCTGGAAAACCTTCGTCAGCACCGTCATCAGAATGCCTACAAATGCAAGCAGCACCAGGGCGGGAACTCCCCAGACAACACCGTTTACGGCATTGTTCACATTCGCGACATGATCCAGGAATCCGCTGCCGGCTTCTTCTGCTGCAGCAACAGACGCGCTCATCAGCAGTACACCCGGAAGAATCCACGGAACAGATTTCAATCTCTTGGTCATAGTATTCCCACCCTCTCAAAAAGATAATAGAAAACAACGTCTCCGAACCGATGCCCGAAGACGCCATTGCCTCTTGTGAAGGATTTTACAACCGGGCATCTTGGACTGTCAATTATTCCCGTGCCCGGAAACAATGAAAATACAAAGCCCGTAGGCGTTCAGCCTCTCTTCCGGCTGCGGTTTCAATTATGCGATGAATCGTTCTCTGTTTTTTTGTATCCAGATTTATATGTTGTTTTGTCGTTTCGCACTGTTCAACATTCTGTTCCGGGAGTATAATAATATGATTAAACGGCATGTGTTTTCGGCATATGATCGTCCGGTGCCCAAACAGCCCGGATACCGGTTATAATTCACCTTGAAAGGATTATACAGTCTATGAATCTGTGGCTCGGAAAACTCGGCAAAACTCCTCCGGAAACTCTCAGTACACCCGCGGAAACAGCGCGTTTTGAACTGGAGAGCTTTTTCCCGCATATCCATTTTGACCTGTGCGAGCAGCCGGACATGGGGGACGCTTATCAGATCGTACCCGGCGATAACAGTTCTTATAGTATTACAGGCGGAGGCTCCGGTCTGCTGTACGGCGCATACCGTCTGATCATGGACACGCTCTGCGGAAAAGCTGTATCCGGTACTGTGACCTCTGCTCCAAAATATTCCCTTCGAATGATCAACTGCTGGGATAACGCGGACGGAGAGATTGAGCGCGGCTATGCTGGCCGCAGTCTCTTTTTCAGGGACGGCCGCCTGGACTACAGTCCTGAACGCGTACGAACCCTCGGAAGACTGCTGGCTTCGTCAGGACTGAACGTTCTTTGCATTAACAACGTGAACGTCCATTATCCAGCCCAGCTGCTGCTGGAGGATTATCTGCCGGATCTGGCCGCCCTGGCGGATCTCTTCCGTCCTTTCGGTGTCCGCCTGATGCTTTCTGTGGATTTCTCCCAGCCCATGCGTCACGGCATCCCCACTGCTGATCCGCTGGATCCCGCTGTGCAATCCTGGTGGAAGGAAACTGCTGCCCGTGTATATAACGCCGTTCCGGATCTGGCCGGTTTCCTGGTCAAGGCGGACAGTGAAGGCCGTCCCGGTCCCTTTACCTATGGCCGGAACCACGCTGAAGGCGCCAATATGCTGGCGGAAGCGCTGAAGCCCTTCGGGGGTATCATCGTCTGGCGCTGCTTTGTCTACAACTGCCGTCAGGACTGGCGTGACACAAAAACCGACCGTCCGAAGGCCGCCTGGGAACACTATGCTTTCCTCGACGGGGAATTCGCGGATAACGTCATTCTCCAGGTCAAGCACGGTCCCTTTGACTTCCAGGTTCGGGAGCCCCTCAGTCCCCTGCTTCTCGGCATGAAGAAAACAAAACTGGCTATGGAACTGCAGCTGGCGCAGGAATATACGGGCCATCAGATCGATCTGTACACGATGATCCCCATGTGGAAAGAACTTTATGAGGAACTTCCGGCGGACAACATCATGTCCATCGCGGCGGTTTCCAACCTGGGTGATGATGAGAACTATACAGGTCATCCGCTCGCCGCGGTAAACCTCTATACCTACGGCCTCCTTGCCTGGGATCCGGACGTGAATGCTGAGGAAGCCGTTACACGCTGGTGCCATCTGACCTATGATTTTTCGGAGAACCAGGAACAGACTCTGGTCTCTTTACTTCTTTCTTCCCGCCGCACCTATGAAAAGTATACCGCGCCCCTCGGCATCGGCTGGATGATTACACCCCATGATCATTACGGTCCGAATCCTTCCGGCTATGAATATGATCTCTGGGGAACCTACCACAAAGCAGACCGGAACGCGGTTGGCATCGACCGCACGCATTCCGGCACTGGATACCTGGATCAGTATCCGGATGATTTCCGCAGGAAGTATGAAAATCCGGCAGTCTGTCCGGATCTGTTCCTGCTGTTCTATCACCGTCTTCCCTATGATTACCGCATGCGTGACGGCCGCACGCTGATCCAGCGGATCTATGATGATCATTTTGAAGGGCTGGAAGAAACCCGTCTTATGGCTGAAAAGCTCCTGGCACTGCCTTTTCCGGAACCTGATGCAGCGGTTATCCGGGATCGCATGAACCGGCAGCTGTATAACGCCCGGGAATGGTGTGATATCATCAACACCTTCTTCCACCGTCTCAGCGGTGCCCCGGACGCCCACGGCCGTACAATCTATGATTGATTTCCCTGATCATCACTGGATTTCTTTTTCACCGGAGGTGGAATCATGAAAATTGTCGGAAAGATCCTGAAAGCACTGCTCTGTCTCGTCCTGGTTCTGGTTTTGCTGCTTGTCCTGGCGGTTGGCGTGTTTACCGTTGCCGAATACCGTCCCGCCGATACGGAAATCCTTATTGCGCAGCAGGAAACTGAAGCCGTTCTGGAAACAGGAAAGCCGCTGACCATCGTCTCCTGGAACTGCGGTTACGGTGCCCTGGGAGATAATGCTGATTTCTTTATGGACGGCGGTTCTTCTGTCTATACAGCTGATCAGGCCAGGGTGGAAAGCAACCTGGCCGGCATCCGTGACACCCTGAAGGCCCTGGATCCTGATCTCCTGATTCTGCAGGAAGTGGATATCAATTCTGCCCGGAGTTACGGAATGGATGAACGCGCCCTCCTGCGGGAAGCCCTTCCCGGTGCCAGCGAATCCTTCGCCTATAACTTCAATACGCTTTTCGTACCTTACCCCATGCCTCCCATCGGCCACGTGGAGAGCGGCCTTTATACCCTGAGCAATGCCATACCCGGAAGCGCGGCACGGATTTCCCTGCCGGTTCCCTTCTCCTGGCCGATCCGGCTGTTCAACCTGAAAAGATGCCTGCTGGTCACCCGTTTCCCTGTCAGGGATTCTGACCGGGAGCTGGTGCTGATCAACCTGCATCTGGAAGCCTATGATGACGGCGAAGGCAAAGAAGCGCAGGCCCGCCAGCTCACCGCACTGATGCAGGAAGAATATGCTAAAGGAAATTATGTCATTGCCGGCGGCGATTTCAACCAGCGCTTTACCAACATTGATCAAAGCGCATATCCTGTCTATGAAGGAATGTGGCAGCCCGGCGTGATCGACGCAGCTTCCTTCGGCAGCGACTTCACCCTGTTGATGGACAACAGTTTCCCCACCTGCCGTTCCCTGGACCGCGCCTATGCCGGCGCGGAAAAAGAGGAGTTCCAGTTTTATCTGATTGACGGTTTCATCGTCTCCGCGAATGTCCGGGCCGAATCTGTCGAAACCCTGGATTACAATTTCACCTGTTCCGATCACAATCCTGTCCGGATGGTTTTTACGCTCGAATAACAGGTGGTTTTCCCATCCTTTGATCCATAAGGCCTGCAGGGTTTCCGCACCGCGGAAACCCTTTTCTTTTCTTGCTTTCCGGACCTTTAAGCATGGTGTTTCTTCATTGACAAAGCCCCTGCGGAAAGCTATACTGAATCTAAAGAAAAGCAGCTTGTTCCGCTGCGAAAAAAACATATGGAGGGTTAACCATGAAGAGATTTTTGTCTGTAATTCTTGCCCTGTCCCTGTTCCTCTCCCTGGCGGTTGTCTCCGCTCACGCTGAGGACATTACGCTGGACGTCATCATTGCCCAGTATGGCCCCAACACCCAGGAGTGGTTCCTCGGAGCGGGCATGGACGGTTCCAACTTCGTTGCGAAGTTCGAGGAAGCCAACCCCGGCATCAAGCTGAATCTGGAAGTCGTCTCCTGGAACGACCTGTACACGGTTGTTTCCACCCGGATCAGCAATAACAACGCGCCGGATATCCTGAATATCGACGTGTTCGCCGATTACGCGAATGAAGGACTGCTGATGCCCGTTTCCGAGTACTGCCCGGAAGAATTATTTAACGACTTCTTCCCTCAGTTCATCGAACAATCTAACATTGACGGAACTGTCTGGGCCGTTCCGGACCTGGCTTCCGCCCGCGCCCTGTTCTACAATGAAGACCTGCTCAAGGAAGCCGGCGTTGACAAAGTGCCGGAAACCTGGGCTGAACTGGAAGACGCCTCCCAGGCGATCCTGGATGCCTTTGGCGGTGAAGTGTACCCCTGGGGCGTTGATATGACCACCGATGAAGGCCAGGCTGCCTTCGCCTATTACACCTGGGGCAACAACGGCGGTTTCGTGGATGAAAACGGCGAATGGATCCTGAATTCCGATGCCAACGTTGAGGCCATTGAATATGCCATTGGCCTGGTAAACAAGGGCTTCACCAACCCGAACCCCGCCACCCAGACCCGTTACGACCTGCAGGATATGTTCGCTGCCGGCAAGATGGCCATGCTGATCGCTCCCAACCAGCTGCCCACCTACATCATCGACAAAGAGGGCACCGTGGTTCCCGGAACCGCTGCCCTGCCCCACAATGAAGGTGCCGGCTCCAGCTCCGTCGGCGTTATGGACCGTATCATGGCCTTCAAGGATGAGTCTGCTCCCGATCAGGCTGCCCGGAACGAAGCCATCGGCAAGTTCCTGACCTTCTTCTATGATCCCGCCAATTACGTCGGCTGGGTATCCATGGAAGGCTTCCTGCCCGCTGTGAACTCTGCTGTCGGCGCTCTGGTTGAAGCTGATCCTTCCTTCCAGGCCTGGCTGGACGTTCTCGGCGGCGCCAAGTTCTATCCCACCACCAAGGCGGAGTGGAACGACGTGAAGCAGGGCGTCATCGAAGTTGAACAGCAGGCGCTCACCGGCGGAAACGTCAAAGAACTTCTGGATGCGCTGCAGGCGAAGATCACCGGTAAGTAATCCTCTATCATCCGGGAGGCCGGAATACCGGCCTCCCTTTTTTACAGGAGAAGAATCATGCGTTCAGTTTTTGTCCGCCATCGTTGGGAGCCCTATCTCTGGATTCTTCCCAGCATCCTGCTGATGTTGGTTTTCGTTGTTTTCCCCATCGGCATCGTCTTCCGCCTGGCCTTCAGCCACATCAGCCGTGCCGGGGTTGTCGGTGGGTTTATCGGACTGAAAAACTTTCAGGACGCTGTTTCTTCTGCCGCTTTTCCCCAGGTGATGCTTAACACCGCCGTCTGGGTGGTTTCCGTTGTAGGACTTTCCACCCTCATCGGTTTCATCTGCGCCATGGTGCTCAATCAGCCTTTCCGCGGCAGAAAGATCGCCCGGTCTATCATGGTCTTCCCCTGGGCTGCTTCCCTGGTCATTCAGGCTTCCGTATGGAACTACATCATCAAAATGGAATACGGCAACCTGAACAACATCCTGTTGAATCTTGGCTTTCTGCAGGATCCGGTGAACTGGCGTGCCTCCTATCAGATTGAGTTTATCTGGGAGTGCGCCATCGGCATTATTGTCACCATTCCCTTTGTGACCTTTACTGTGCTTTCCGGCCTCCAGTCCATCGACGCGTCCTACTATGAGGCGGCTACCGTGGACGGCGCGGGCTTCTGGAAAAAGCTCCGTCATGTGACCATCCCGCTGGTCAAACCGTCCCTGACTGTTTCCACCGTGCTGAATATCATTTATGTGTTCAATTCCTTCCCCATTATCTATACCATCACCAAAGGTGCTCCGGCCAATAAAACAGATACGATGGTCACCTATCTGTATATGCTCGCCTTCTATGACCAGCGTAAGGGACCGGCCACAGCGCTCTCCGTAATCGGTTTTGTAATCCTGTGTATTGCCTCCGGCTGCTACATGCTCATCACCATGCGGAAGGAGGAAAACCTCTGATGAAAACACTTCCTTCCGTTTCAAACTCCCGCCGGATCATTCTTCTGCTGATTCTTTCAGCGATTATCCTTACAGCCGTTTTTTGTTCACTGACTTTCCTGCGCTTCTCCTCCCAGCTGTATATCAAGCGTTCTCCCAACACCTTTGTGGGCGATGAAAAATATCAGACTGTCCGTCAGGAAGTCGAGCTCCAGCTTGAAACCTTCCGTGCCCAGGGTGTGGAAGGCGTCATTGACGAACAGGTCATTGAACGGGTCAACAGCAAAAATGAAACCACCTCCCTTGTAATCTTTACCATCAATGCCGCCAACAACCGGAGCGGCTGGGATCTGCTGCGTGCCGGGCTTCCCGCTTCCGCGCTGCTGATCCTGATCCTTGCCTTTTCAGCAACCGCGTGGCTGCTTACGCTCCTGTCCGCGTATTCCGGAAGCCGTGCTGCCGGAACCGGTGCCTTCGTTCTGGCGCTTGCTTCCTTTTTCCTGATTCCCGTTGTCTTCAACAGGCTGAATCTGGACCTGGCCCGTACAGTGGATCTGGCCCAGGCCGGCGGGGATCCCGGAGCACTGGACCGTCTCCGTCCGGCGCTTGACAGTTTCCTCTTTGACGGATCCGCAGGCGATCAGCTGGATTCCCTGCTGACCGCTCTGAAATACACCGTCTGTGCAGGTCCGTTCCTGCTGATGATCCCGGCTTTCATCATCATCTGCGCCGCCGTTCTGGGCGCCTGCAAGCCGCTGAAAAAGACTCTCCTGCGCGTTGCGCTTTATCTCAGCGTGATCCTGTTCTCGCTGTTTATACTGTACCCCTTCTTTGTAATGTTCATCACAGCCTTCCGCAGCAATGCTGAAACAACGGATATGCACTTCCTCCGGATTCTGCCGTCCCGCTGGGTCTTCAGCAATCTCACGGACACGCTGAACCGCGGCGTCCTGCGGTATCTGGTCAACTCCCTGCTGATCGCCGGCGGTGCCACGCTCGTCGCCATGGTCTGCGGCATTCCCGCCGCCTATGCCATGGCCCGTATGGATTTCCGCGGCAAGAAAGTCTATCTCGGCTTTGTCATCATGAGTCAGATGTTCTCCCCCGTCGTGCTGCTGGTCGGCATCTCCCGCCTCATGAACACCCTGCACCTGAACGATACCCTGATGGGGCTGATGTTCATCAACGCGGCTTTCAACCAGGCCTTCGCCATCTGGCTGCTCCGCGGCACCTTTGTCTCCATTTCCTCCGAGATGGAGCAGGCCGCCTGTATTGACGGCTGCAGCGTGCTCGGAGCCATGCTTCGGATTCTGCTTCCCATGGCGGCTCCCGGTATTGTCACCACGCTGATCTTCGTCTTTATCAACGCCTGGAACGAATACACCGTTTCCACGGTGCTGATCTCTACGCAGGCCAACAGACCCATTACGGTTGGCATCACCCAGTTCTCATCCTTCAACATGATTGAATGGCAGTATCTGTTTGCCGCGGCACTCCTGGCAACCGTTCCCGTTGTCATCCTCTTCATGCTGATCGAAAAGCACCTGGCTGCGGGCTTGACAGCCGGCGGCGTTAAAGGATAAAACAATAGTCAGTACTTTACCACCGAAAGGATGTCTCCATACCCATGTCTTATCCTGAAATCCTGAATGCCTTTGCTCTGCCGGAGGGAGAGCGCACTGCTGTTCCCTTTGGCAACGGCCATATCAACAACACCTTCCTGATCCGGATTGCCGGAATGGACAGGCAGTACATTCTCCAGCGCATCAACAGCTATGTTTTCGTCCGTCCCAGGGAAGTTATGGAAAACATTCAGCACGTTACCGCCCATCTCCGGAAGAAAATCCTGGCTGCCGGCGGTGATCCGGACAGGGAAACAATTACGCTTATTCCCACCCTTTCCGGTGAATCCTGTGCGGAAGACAATGAGGGCCAGATCTGGCGCCTGCTTCTGTTTGTTCCGGACACCTTCAGCCCTGAGCTTCCGGACGATCCCGCCATTCTGGAGGAATGCGGCCGTGCTTTCGGTCTTTTCACCCGCATGCTGGATGATTTCCCGGTTGCCTCCCTGCATGAAACCATTCACGCCTTCCACGACACTCCCTCCCGTCTCAGTCAGCTGGAGGACGCTGCCGCAAAGAATATCTCCGGCCGTCTTCCGGAGGTGGAGGAAGAACTGGCCTTTGCCCGGAGTCATGCGGATGACACCCGGATCCTGACGGATGCCCTCGCGGCGGGAAAACTGCCGCTGCGGGTTACCCACAACGACACAAAAGTCAACAACGTGCTCCTGGACCGTGAAACCTCCAAAGCCGTCTGTGTCATCGATCTGGATACCGTTATGCCGGGGCTGCTTGCCTACGACTTCGGCGATGCCATTCGGGTCGGTGCCTGCAGCGCCGCCGAGGATGAGCAGGATCTTTCCCTCATCCGTCTGGAGCTGCCAAAATACCGGGCTTTTGCCCGCGGTTTCCTCTCCTCCCTGAAGGGTGTGCTTTCCCGGGAAGAACTGCTGTCCCTGGAGGCGGGCGCCCGTCTCATGACGCTGGAAAACGGACTCCGGTTCCTTGCGGATCACCTGAATGGGGACGTTTACTTCAAAATACACCGTCCGGGACAGAATCTGGATCGGGCCAGGGCGCAGTTCGCCCTTTTCCGGGACATGGAAAAGCACAGCGCCGAGGCACAGGAAATCCTGCTTGAGCTGTACGGCGAATAAAGCTGTATCCGTTGTCAGAAGCTTCCCGTATGGGAAGCTTTTTTCTGAATTCAGCATAATATGTCCTCATAATTTTACAAAAAAAGGATGAATTATCGTCTTCTGTCCTGTTATGATCGTTTCAGAAGCTGAACGCTTTCTTCTTTCCACACATCCAATTCCTGTTACGGAGGTTGATCCTATGCGAAAAGTACTGTCTGTCCTTCTCACCGTCAGCATGCTGATTCTTTTTCTCTTCATTCCCGCATGCGCGGAAACAGCCGTTTCCGGAAATATCCTGCTTTACGGCGAATCCCATGCGGATCCAGCCTGTCTGGAAAAAGAACTGGCGGCCTGGTCTGAATGCTATGCAGGGGGAATGCGTGATCTTTTCGTTGAACTTCCCTTTTATTCAGGGGAATACCTGAACCTGTGGATGCATTCGGATTCGGACGACCTGCTGGAGTTTTTCTATGACGCCATGGAAGGAACGCAGGATCATGACCCGCTTGTACTGGATTTCTACCGGCAAATCAAAGCCGAATTCCCCGATACTGTTTTCCATGGAACCGATGTGGGGCATCAATTCAACACGCTCGGCGCCGCATATCTGTCGATGCTCGAATCAGAAGGCAGGAAAAACAGCGAGGAATACCGGCTGGCGGAGGAAGTCATTGAACAAGGCAGAACGTATTACATAATGAAGTCAGAAAACTCAGATTCCGCTTTTGTTTACCGTGAAAAACAGATGGTGGACAATTTGCTCCGGATTTATAATGCGCTCGGACAAAAGAACATCATGGGGATATACGGTTCCGCACACACGAACCTGTTTTCCCTTGATATAACCGGCTCCATTCCCTGTATGGCCGCACAGCTGAGGGGTATCCTCGGAAACCGTGTCTGTTCGACAGATCTGACAAAGGCCGGCGTCATCCGGTCGGATACCGTCACACTCAACGGGAATCAGTATCAGGCTTCCTTTTTTGGCGGTGAGGATATTTCATGGGCCGAGGGGTATCTCTGGCGGGATTTCTGGCGTGTGGAGAATGCCTATGAAAACCTGAAGGAATCGCCCCGCACCGGCAACTGGCTTCCGGCCGGCAACTACGTCATGGAAATCAACGCCGGCGAAATCTATATCGTAGAGTTCACAAAAACCGATGGCTCTAAGGATCGTCAGTACTATCTGGCGGACGGCACCTTTTACACCGAAGGGATTCTCAATACATATCAGATTATTCTGGCTGAATAATGGCTGAAATACAAAGACCGGGAATCGCATTGCTGCGATTCCCGGTCTTTTTGTTTCCTGTGTTATTCCAGTCCGGTGAAATCTGCCATTTTCCGTACAAGTGCTTCCGCTTCCTTTTGTGTCGGTGCTTCCGCAAAAATCCGGATCCGCGGTTCAGTACCGGAGGGACGGACAATGACCCATCCGTTTTCAAAGTAGACTTTGCAGCCGTCCATGTAGTTGACGCGGGTAACAGTCTGTTCAAAGGGCGGCAGTTTCTTTTCCGTCATCACCAGATGATGGATCTGTTCCTTCTTTTCCGGTGTCAGCGCCCAGTCGTATTCGGCGGCATGCATTTCGCCGTAACGGCTGTACAGGTCCGCTACCAGCTCGCTGAGCTTTTTGCCACTGACGCTCAGCATTTCCACCAGCAGGCTTGCCGCATACAGGCCGTCCTTGCCAGCGATATGTCCCCTGACAGTCAGGCCGCCGGAGGATTCACCGCCGATCAAGGCATTGTTGGCTTCCATACCGGCTGAGATGTGTTTGAATCCGACGGGTACCTCGATGCACTTTTCGCCATGGGCTTCCGCGATCCTGTCCAGCAGATGGGTGGTCGCGATATTGCGTACCGCAGGTCCTTTCCACCCCTTCTGCTCCAGCAGATAGGAATAGAGCAGCGCCAGCGTCTCATTGGCGGTGATATAGTTCCCTTTTTCATCGATGATGCCCAGCCGGTCCGCGTCACCGTCCGTGGCGATACCCACGTCCGCGCTATGCTCCTTCACCGCATACTGGAGGTCCACCAGCGTATCCGGGTTCGGCGCCGGCAGATGCCGGCCGAAGAAGGCGTCATGACGATCATTGATCACATCCACGTCGCACCGGGAGGTATACAGGATAGTCTGCAGGCCCGTCAGGCTTACGCCGAACATCGGGTCAAGCACAATCCGCAGACGGCATTTCCGGATCGCGTCGGTATTTACCTGGCGCAGGATGGAATCCAGGTAGGCGTCCCTCGGGTCAATGATACTGATCAGTCCCGCAGCCTTCGCCGTCTCAAAATCCATGCTCTTGATCTCTTCATCCTTCAGGCTGTTTGCGGTTTCCTGGATGGACTCCGTTACGTCCTGGGCAGCGTCCCGTCCACCGGATGTAAACAGCTTTATACCGTTCCAGATGGCCGGGTTATGGCTGGCTGTCACCATGGCGCCGTAGGGCAGATTTCTTTCCTTCACCGTAAACATAATCTGGGGTGTCGGACAGCTCATGTTGACAAAGAAAACCTTCACGCCTTCTCCCGCCAGGACCTCGCAGAACCAGATCAGGGCCTCGCGGCTCAGGAACCGCCGGTCATAGCCGACGCACAGCCCTTCTTCCGCGCAGCCTTCCTTCTTCATTCTCCGGGCCAGCGCCGCCGCCACTCTCCGGATATTGTCCCGGGTAAATCCGTCCCCGATAACGGCTCTCCAGCCGCCTGTACCGAATTGAATCATTCTTTGCCTCCGTTCAGATGCCGTTCATCATCCCGCGGATGACGCCGTCATGCTTTTCCATTTCCTCCGTCAGCGCCATCTGGGTTCTGGTACGGTCCAGATTGTGCTCCGGTCTTTCTATATGATAATAAGTATCTCCGTTCAGATAATCCGTCAGGAACCGTACCGCGTTTTCAAGCGTGATAATCCGGGCCCCGTCCGGCAGTGTTTCTCTTTCCGCCTCCGTCAGCCTGTCACCGCAGGCATGGAGGAACCCTTCCGCGTAAGCCCGGTACAGGTTCAGGTCCAGATGAACCTTCGTCAGATCCTTTTCATCTTCCTCCGCCGTGGATGCGCCGAACCGGATGGAATCGCCGAAGTCGTTGGCCGCCAGGCCGGGCATCACCGTGTCCAGGTCCAGGATGCACAGTGGCTCCCGTGTTTTCTCATCCAGCATCACGTTATTCAGCTTGGTGTCATTATGTGTCACACGCAGGGGCAGTTCTCCCGCTTTCAGCATCCGCTGCAGCAGCCCTGCTTCTTTCTCCCGTTCCAGCATGAAGTCAATTTCTCGCTTCACGTCTTTTGCACGTCCTGCCCTGTCTTCCCGGATGGATGCATGCAGGGCCTGATAGCGTTTCGGGGTATCATGGAATCCGGGAATGGTTTCAACCAGCTGTTCCGCCGGAAAATCCGCCATTCTGTTCTGGAAGGTGCCGAAAGCCTTTCCGCTGTTCCGGAAATCGTCCGCCGTCTCCGCCCGGTCCAGGCAGACGCCGCCGGTCACGTACTCATACAGCCGCCACAGTTCTTTCCTGTCCTTCAGGATATAATCCCTTCCGTCCTTCAGCTTTACCAGCGTCATGACGTGCCTTGGATCAGGATCCTTTTTCCGCAGATGTCCCGTCACCAGCAGTATGTTGTTCATCAGCCCCTCAGGATCCCGGAAGGTCTCCGTATTCACCTTTTGCAGAATATAGAGATGGGGCTGGTTCGTCACCACCAGCCACGTCTGGTTGATATGGCCGGATCCGAAGGGAATGCATTTGATAATCTTCCCTTCCGTCCGGAACATTTCCGCCATTTCCCGCATGATTCTTTCCCCGCTTTCAGGACTTTTTCGCAAAATACCGGCAGGAGGAACCCTCCTCCTGCCGGCAGTATGATGATATATCAGTGGTTTTTATCAGTGCTTATTTGGAGGCCAGGAACGCGTCCAGCTGACGGTTCATTTCATCCACGTACTCATTGATACCGGCCGCTTCCAGTTCAGCGATCGCCGCCGGATAGTTCTCGTCAAAGTCCACATAGCCGTACATGATGGGAGCCAGTTTCTTCCATGCTTCCAGGCATGCATTCTCAGTGACTTCAAATCCGGTGTTGTTGAAGGCGAAGCCCATCATAGCGGAAATCTGTGCGTCATTGTCCCAGTTCCTGTACATCTCTTTGTACTCTTCGGTAACTTCGGGGCCGAACACCTGGTAATTGGCGTTCCGGAACATCCACTCATAGAAGAATCCTTCTCCGGCCGCGGTCTCGCTGATCAGCTGCAGACCGCCGTTCTCGTCCAGATCCCAGTCTTTGCCCTTCTCGCCGTACAGGCAGAAGAGATAGTTGTCCTGGCTGCCCCACAGCCATGCAAGGAACTTCAGGGCGCCTTCCGGATTCTTTGCGGAATACGGGATGCACAGCACTTCACCGCCGGCCGCATTGACGTAGCGGGGTTTTTCGGGAGCAAGCAGGTAGTTCTTCATCACGGCGTTCGGATCCACAGCCTTCACCTTGCCGCCGATTTCGAGTTCCTTGCCCAGGGAGCCTTCAACCCACAGGTACAGGCCGGTCTGCACGCGGCTGTCACGCTCGTTGTACTTGATGGCCACTTCGTCATGGTACAGGCCGTCCAGGAACATTTCACGGTTGAACTGCGCCACCTTCTTGAAGGCGTCGGTATGGGCGTAGCTGTAAGCCTTATGGCTTTCTTCTCCGAAGACCACCAGATCCTGGAACAGCCAGGTGTACTGTTCATCGGTAAAGTTACGGGTCAGGGGCTTGAAGATGATATCTCCGGGGCCCATATAACCGGGCAGCTGATCCTGCACGCGCTGGGCGTATTCACGCAGGTCTTCAGCATCCTTCACTTCGGTCATGCCAACCTGTTCCAGCAGATCCTGCCGCAGGCAGACAAACTGGAACATGGCGGAAGAGGGAGCGTAAGCGGACGGAATACCGTACTGGACGCCGTTGATTTTACCGCCGTTCATCTGTGTTTCCGGCAGGACGTCCTTCATGTAATCCGGCCATACTTTGGCAATCAGTTCGTCCAGGGGCTGGGCTTCCTTGTTGTTCACCATGGTGGGCAGATCCGGCAGGCCGTCCCAGTACAGGTCGATGGTTTCATTGGCAGCCAGCATAACTTTCTTCTGGTCCCAGTAAGCGTCCCAGCTCAGGAACCGGAAGTTAACCTTCATGTTCAGCTCTTCCTTCACTTTTTCGGCAAAAGCGCCGTTGATGAAGTTGGAGAAAGCGTCGGTTTCTTCTCCGGGATAGAGGATCGTAATCTCCTCCAGCTCGTCTGCCTGCGCCATCAGCGGCACAGCCAGGGTCAGCACCATCATCAGTGCCAGTACAACAGCCAACAGTTTCTTCATTTGTGTGTCCTCCTTCTATTTTTCATAATATGCTTAACGCATTATGAACCTTATTCATGTTGCCGCCTGGGTTATGAATGATTCATCATTCCTTCACGGCTCCCATCATGATGCCCTTGACAAAGTAACGCTGGATAAAGGGATACAGGAAAATAATCGGTCCGATGGTGATGATCGTCACAGCCATCTTGACCGTTTCCGCCGGCAGCCGGATATTGGCCGCCGCGCCGGAAGGCACCCGTCCGCTGGAAACCGCGTTCACATTGGACATGATGGAGTACAGGTAATACTGCAGTGGGAACAGATCCCGGTCGTCAATGAACATCAGGGCATGCCACCAGTCGTTCCAGTAGCACAACGCATACATCAGTCCCACCGTCAGCAGCGCAGTGACGCTCAGCGGCAGGGCGATCCGGAAGAAGATCGTCATATGTCCCGCCCCGTCAATCTTGGCAGCGTCATAAAGGCTCTGGCTGATAGCCCTGAAATAAGTCCGCATCAGGAACATGTACCAGACGCTGAACAGTGATGGCAGAATCAGGGCCAGGATGTTGTTCCGCAGTCCGTACCAGTTCACACACACCACATACCAGGGAATCAAGCCGGCGGAGAAGATGCTGGTAAAGTTGCAGATAAAGGCAATCACATTCCTGTATCTCAGCTCCCGCAGGCTGATCGCGTAGGATATCATGCAGGTCACCAGCATGGATCCGATCGTACCAACCACGGTTACAAAAATCGTCACCAAGTAGGATTTCATGATTCTCGCGCCGCTGTGGGCAAAAATATAGGTATAGGTATCCAGCGTCCATCTGCTGGGAATCAGCCGGTATCCGTCTTTATTGATCACGTCTTCCGGCGTCAGGCTGACTGTTACCGTCAGGAGAAGCGGATAGAGGCACATCAGGCCGAACAGTCCGACAATCGTGTAGGCCAGGATCTTTGCCCATTTATCCGCACCACTGCGGTGGATATGTTTGGAGTGACGTTTTCCGGAATGTATCGCAATACTCATCAGAACAGTCCCTCCCCGTCATTGATTTTCTTTGCCGCGCTGTTGGCAAGGAGAATCAGGATCAGGCCCATGACACTCTGGCACAGGCCGATGGCTGTACTGAAGCCGAATCCCATGGTTTTCATGGAGGTATAAACGTAGGTATCAATAACCGATACAGCGTCCAGCAGGGTGCCGTTCTGGCCTACCAGGCCCCAGATCATGCCCATGTCGCCGTAGAAAATCCGGCCGATGCTCATCAGGGTCAGGATAACCACCTGGGGTTTCAGCATCGGGATCGTCAGATACCGGATTTGCTGGAACCGACTGGCTCCGTCGATGGTTGCCGCTTCATACAGACTGCCGTCAAACCCGGCCATAGCCGCCATATATATGATGGAGTTGTAACCGGCCCATTTCCAAACATCAAGGAAAATCACGATCGCTTTCCAGTATTTCGGTTCAGCGTACCAGCGGATCGGATTGGCCCCGAATGCCATCAGCAGGCGGTTGGCTACGCCGTTTGCTCCGGTGAGAATCAGTTCGCCCGTTTTCCGGTCAACCCGGAAATTGGCTGTCAGGAATCCGTACAGGATGGCGCCGATAACGACCCAGCTCAGGAAATACGGGAAGAACATCGCGCTCTGGCTGATCTTTTTAAAGGGGCCGTTTTTCACTTCATTCATCGCGATGGCGATGGTGATCGGTACGATCGTGCCGAAAATCAGGCCCCAGAAGTTGATGATCAGCGTGTTCTTCACCGCGTTCCAGAAATAGAGATTGCCCTTCAGGAAATAGGTGAAATTCTGAAAGCCCACAAAGGGAGATCCGTATATGCCGTCCACAACGTTGTATTTGGTGAAAGCCATATACATACCGCTCATGGGCAGGTAGGCAAAGGCGAGAAGAAGCAGCAGTGCGGGTACGCACATCAGGTACAGCGTCCGGTTATGCTTCATTTCCCAACGGAAACCCCGGTTCAGTGGCGTAACGGTTCTCTGCATGAATCCTCCTCCTTTCAGCAGTTTTCATCGTTTCATGATTCGTAGGGATCTTCACCGATCCGGGGAACCTCTTCCCGCAGCAGGAACATCCCTGTGGTGTGGAACCGGTCTCCCCTGTCCCACACCGCGAACATGCCGCGTTCCAGGCTGTTCCGGGGTGTCAGCTTCCGGTGGTCCGCATGCTCGTCGCCGAGCACTTCCAGCCGGATCATCCGGTCCCCCTCTTCCACCGGGTAACAGTAGAACTGCTTCTGTACCCGTACAATGTTCCGGTCAGGTTTCACAATTTCCCGCAGTCCCGGATCATACAGCCAGGATTCACTCCAGAATCCGATATAGTTGTATTCGGGATAATACTTGTCGTAGAAGGCCAGCGCCTGTTCGCAGCTGCTGCGAACCCTCTCCGGCGTATATCCTTCGCCTCCCGGGATATGCAGTGCCAGCAGGAAATCATCGTCTCCAAGGGCTTTGCGCCAGATTTTCTTGTCCAGCATCACAATCTCCGGGGAAATCCTTCCCTCGGGCAGCACCCGGTTGCCCCACACGGCGTCTTTGGTTTCCATGAACTCCGTGGTAAACGCTTCCGGATCCCGGATGCCGTTCACTCCGTCGATCTGGCCGTCCCTCCGCACCCGGACTCCCGCGTGCCACAGGGCCACGACCTCTCCGGTTTCCCGGTTCCGCCAGGCTTCCGGGGATCCTCCCCACCGATACGGTATGAAGTAAAACCGGTCCAGGAAGAAGATCTGGCAGCAGTAGAAGTTCATATCCCAGGGATAATCGTCAAAACTGATATCCCCGGTTTCCACATATTTCTTCAGCTGCTTCCGGGTCATCCGTTCCGGAATATCCTCATCGTATTGTTCCGGAATCCCGCGTGCCCGAAGGGCTTTACGGCCTTCCAGCACACACAGCTGGGTATACAGGAATGCGTAAGCTTCCCTTGCGAATCCGGTCAGGCAGTCCGGCAGGGGCTGGTAGAATTCCACCGCATGACACCGGACCAGGCCGCGGACGGCGTCCTGTGCCATGATGTGAGCCAGTTCCACCAGTTCCGGTACGGCGTTGGCCGCATCCAGCGCATCCAGCAGTGCCTGCTGTTTTGCTTCCGGAACATGATTCGCTTCCAGTACCGCAAGGAGGGTTTCCCGGGGAAGCAGTTCCTTCGCGTCTGTTTCCAGATCCCCGATATGTTCCTCCATCGCTTCGGGAATCAGGTCTCCCGTAACCTTCAGGAGATCATTCAGTCTCTCTCTGGTCATGCCTGCGGTTTCCTTTCATACTTCCGGCGGAAGTCTGCGATACGGATCACATTCCCCGTCAGCCGGGCTTCTTCTGCCGCGCAGGCCATCATATGGCTTTCAACCGATTCATGAATATCTGTGGAGGATTCGCTCAGCCTTCCTTCCAGCATGGACAGGAAATCTTCCACAATGCCGCTGTCTCCGCCGCTGTGTCCGCTGGTGCTTTCCTCCGGATGGATGATCTCGGTTTCCGCCTCTTCCTTCCAGCTGCTTGCAAAATGCGTGATCTCAATCACATTGTCTGCTTCACTGGCCCGGATTTCTCCGTTTTCACCCATGATCTTGATCGTCCGGGTCATTTTATTGGTAAACCCACTCAGGTTGAACGTCGCCGACACGCCGTTCGTGAATCGGAGAATGGATACCTGGTGGTCGCACACATTGTTGTCGCAGTGATACACGCAGCGGCCGTAAGGACCGGTCCGGATCGCTTCCCTGAGTCCTTCTTCACTCTGGTCCTCTGTCAACACGGTGGCCGGCCAGTCTCCGGCAATCGGCAGATAGCAGCGGTAGGCACTGAACCGGCAGTTGTCCTTCAGCGGGCAGTCCGCACAGCGTTCAGTTGCATTCTCCGGTGCGTTTTCCGCCTTGAAATATGTCAGATCGCCGAAGGAGGAAATACTTTCGCATTTGCTTCCCGTCAGCCAGACCAGCAGATCCATGTCATGGCAGGATTTCTGCATCACCAGCGGACTGGCCAGGTCGCTCCGCCTCCAGTTGCCCCGCACAAAGCTGTGGGCTATATGGAAATTACCAATGTTCTCGTTATGCTGGATTGTAATCACCCGGCCGATTTTTCCGTCTGTCACCGCTTTCTTCAGCGCCCGGAAAAACGGACTGTACCGGAGCACGTGGCAGACCGTCACATGCCGCCCGGTTCTCACTGCGCATTCTTCAATCGCAAGTGTTTCTCCCGGATCTGGTGAAATGGGCTTTTCCAGCAGCAGGTGGTAACCTTTCTCCATCGCCGGAATCGCTTCCCGGAAATGATCCCGGTCCATTGTCGCGATGATGGCGGCATCGCCGAGGCGCGGCTGCTCCAGCAGATCCGATCCGTTCCGGAAACGATACTCTGCAGGAATACTGAACAGATCACCCGCAATCTGACGCTTCACATCGTCCGTTTCCGCGACAGCTGCGATTTCATGACCCATTTCCAGGGCATATTTCGCGTAAATCATGCCACGCTGCCCTGCACCGATTAATACAAACTTCATATCCGGTCTCCCTGATGAAACTTTCAAATTTGTTTACTAAACATTATCATATGTTTCAATCCATGTCAACAATGAATTTGATTGTATTATCGCTGTTCCTTCATTATATTACGTGAGTGCAACAATAATTTTTTTGTTTCATAAACAGCTTGACACACACCTCCTCTTCCTATATGATAATGACAAGCTCCGGTGTGGGAAGCAGCGTTTCCCTGATAAAACACCGGATCATCTGTTACGTTCCGATATTGTCTCTTGCCCTGTCGGCAGAAAGGACGAAGTATCATGGCGAATATCCGTGACGTGGCCCGCCTGGCCAACGTTTCTCCCGCCACCGTCTCCCGTATTCTGAATGACAATCAGATTTACAAGACGACGGATGAAACCCGGGAGAGAGTTCTGCGCGCTGTGACCGAGCTTGGATACCAGGCTCCCGTGAAAAAGCGCCCCCGGGCAGATCAGTCTGATACCTCCGTATTCTCTGTCGGTGTGCTCCTTGCCACCACCAAGGGCAAGTACAGTGATCCTTATTATCTTGCAATTCTCAGCGGTATTGAAGATGAGCTGGCCCGTCTGGGCGGCACTGTTTCCGTCATCCAGACAGAACAGGAGCTTGAGGATCAGGCGATCCTGAATCGCCTGTTGAGTGCGGGCCTTTCCGGGCTCATCATGATGCGGCCCCTTTCCGAGCCGCTGTTTGAACAGCTCCACTCCCTCATCCCGCATATTGTCGGAATTGATACCGGGCATATGCCTATTGATAATGTGGAGTATGATCACCTCCGGGTCAGTAAAATGGCTGTTGAATACCTTTACAGCAAGGGGCACCGGACCATCGGCTATATCGGCGGCAGCGTCGGGGATGCGCCGCTGAAACGTTCCCGCCGTTATCGCAGTTATCTGGAAACCATGGCGGATCTCGGTCTGGAGGTCAGGCCCGAATGGGTGCTTAACTGTGACTGGGATGACCGCAAGTGCATTTCCCTGGTTGAAAAGACCTGGCATGAGCACGGTCTTCCCACCGCTTTTTATGCAGCCAGCGACCTGATGGCTATGGCCGCACTCCGTGCACTTTATCAGCTGGGGATCCGCGTGCCGGATCAGGTGGCGGTCATCGGGATGAGCAATATCGAAATGAGCCAGTATGCCAATCCGCCGCTCACCACCATCGATGTTCCCGCTGTTGAGATGGGCATCACCGCCGCCCGGATCATTACCAGCCGGGTCCGGGGAGATACAACGCTGCCCAAACGCGTGCTTCTCCCTTCCCGCCTCATTGAGCGGGATTCCGTATGACAACCTCCTTTTTCTCCCCCATAAACGCAGAGCCGGCAGCGCTGCCGGCTCTGTCTTTTTCCTTAAATCTTATCTGTGTGCTTTTTCAGATATAGTTAGAACTTCGTAATACTTTCTTTATGTTTGTATTGCATAATAAGTACATGATCCAATTCATAATTGAATCATATACATTAAGGAGGATGGTTTACCATGAAAAAACTCACCGCCCTGCTTTTGGCAGTTGTTATGCTTCTCGGCTGCGCAAGCGCCCTGGCTGACAACATCAAAATGGATGTCCTGACTTTCCAGTTTGTTCCCTCCAAGGATGCTGACGTGATCATCACCGGCACCAAGAATCTCCCCGAGCTGATCAAGGCTGAAATGGCCAACCTGGGCTACGACATCGGCGAAGTCCAGATTTCCGTCGGCACCAGCTATGAAGCGACCGGCGAAGCCATGACTGCCGGCACCATCGACGTAGGCTGGCTGCCCGGCGGCACCTACGCCATCTACAGCCAGAGCAAGGAAGTGGACGTTATCCTTACGGCCACCCGCGCTGGTCTGAGCAATGACAGTGAAAATCCTGCCGACTGGAACGGCATTGAAAACAAGACCCTGCCGACCGATGACCAGGTTACCTTCTACCGCAGCCTGATCTACGCCGCTCCCACCGAAAAGGGCAAGGCCCTGGCCGCCAAGGTCAACGCCGGTGAAGCCCTGACCTGGGATGAGCTGAATGACTGCACCTGGGCCGTCGGCAACACCTCTTCCTCCGCCGGATACATCTACCCCACCATGTGGCTGATGGATCACTATGACGGCAAAAAGATTTCCGACCTGAGCAGCGTTGTGAATCTGGGATACGCTGACGCCTTCGCGCAGGCCGCTTCCGAACAGGTTGACATCATCTGCTGCTATGCCGATGGCCGCCGCGACTATGAAAAGCCCTGGAATCTGCCCACCGATGAGCAGGATGAAACCGGCAAGCAGGGCATGGGACGCGAAGGCGCCATCTGGGATGAACTGAACGTTATCGGTGTGACCTCCGGTATCTATAACGACACCGTCGCCGTCACCACCGCCAAGCCCGAGATCTACAACCCCGAATTCATCAATGCGCTGCAGACCGCTCTGATCAACATCATCAACACTGAAGAAGGCCAGGCCATCTTCTCCGTCTACAGCCACACCGGTTATGCCATTGCCCAGGACAGCGATTATGATGCTGCCCGCCAGGCGCTGACCGCCGTGAAGTAATCCCTGCCTTATCAGGGCATAGAGCGCCCGGCAGCCTTGTGTTGCCGGGCCGCTTTATATAACATCTGGAAGCTGCCTGACAGGAGGAGAAAACCGGCATGATTGAATTTAAACACGTGGACAAAGTATACCCCAACGGGGTAAAAGGACTGCAGGACATCAACCTGACGATTGACCAGGGGGAATTCGTGGCCATCATCGGTCTGTCCGGCGCCGGAAAATCAACCTTGATCCGGACAATCAACCGGATGATTGACGTGACGGGCGGTCAGCTGATCGTTGACGGAACCGACGTGATGAGCTTAAAAGGAAAGGCAATGCGCCGGTACCGCCGCAAAATCGGCATGATCTTCCAGAGCTATAATCTGGTAACCCGTGCCACGGCCATCAAGAATGTGCTGACCAGCATGGTGCCGGACATGAACTTTTTCCGGGTCCTTCTGGGGCTGTTCTCAAAGGAGCAGAAGATGCACGCACTGGAAGCGCTGGATAAAGTCGGCATTCTTGACAAGGCTTATACACGCTGTGACCAGTTGTCCGGCGGACAGCAGCAGCGTGTATCCCTGGCAAGGACGCTGAACCAGAACCCCACTATTATTCTGGCGGATGAACCTGTCGCCGCGCTGGACCCGATCACCGCGAAGCAGGTCATGAGCGATTTCCAGCGCATTAACAAGGAAATGAACATCACCGTGCTGATCAACATCCACCATGTGGATCTTGCGTTGAAATACTGTTCACGTGTCATCGGCATCCGTGCCGGGGAAATTGTCTATGACGGCCCCACCGATCAGGTGACCCAGGAAGTTCTTGACGACATCTACAACGGAACCGCCATCCCGACGGCGGAGAAGTGAGGCTGTCATGAAGAAAAAAACCTCTGACACGGCCTATCGGGAACCGCTGTTCGACCGGATCTTTAAACCGCGGACGATCACTCTTCCCAATGGTCATACCGTCAAAAAGCCTGTTTCCCGTGTTCCGTTGATCACGGTCATCGTCATTGCTGTCATCCTGGTTTCCGCCAAAGTGACAGAGTTTGATTTCGGGATCATCCTGAAACGCGGTTATCAGCTTGGCTACATCCTCGGCCGGATCTTCCATCCGGACTGGAGCTACTTCGGTGCGGATCCCGCCAATACTTCCAAGCTGTTCAGCGCATTGCTTGATACCATCAAGATGTCGGTCCTGGGTTCAGTCATCGGCGCTACGCTGGCGCTGCCGATTGCGGTGCTTTCCTCCACCAACATCAACAAAAACGGAATTGTTGTCTGGTTTTTCCGAATCCTGCTGATGGTCGTCCGCACCCTGCCGACACTGATTATCGCCAAATTTGCCGCGCTGATTTTCGGTCTTGGTACTTTTGCAGGTACCGTCGCCATCGTGGTCTTTACCTTCGGCGTTGTCGCCAAAATGATGTATGAATCCATCGAAACCATCGACATGGGCGCTTTTGAAGCTTCCGAAAGCTTCGGAGCCAACAAATTCCAGGCCTTCTGGAATGCCTGTATGCCCCAGATCCTTCCGACTTATCTGAGCTACTGCCTTTACAGTCTTGAGATGAATATTCGTGCCGCCGCGATCCTGGGGTATGTCGGTGCCGGCGGTCTGGGAATTCTGATCAACGAGTTCATCGGATGGCGGGATTATGAGAGTCTCGGGGCTGTGCTTCTTGCCCTGTTTGTGGTTGTGTTTATCATCGAAAATACAAGCCAGTACCTGAGAAAGAAACTGAGCTGAGGAGGGGGAAAAGTATGGCTAAAGAAAAAAAGACTCTGAGCACCAACCATCTGAGCACCAACCATCCCCTGACAATCGAGGAAGCTTACGCTTCCCGTCCCCGGCTCTGGTGGATCTACACGCTCATTATTCTGATCGTTGCCGCCCTGCTCGGATGGAGCGGAACCTCCATCACCTACAAAGGTCTTGCGACCAAGGGCATTACCATTGCCCAGGGCGTTGGCTACGGTCTGATACATCCGGATACAAATCTCCTGTTCAACCTGACCAATGAAGGCGTCCCGTTCCAGCTGCTTCAGACGGTTGCCATCGCGGTTCTCGGTACACTGATCGGCGGCATTCTGGCCATTCCCTTCAGTTTCCTGGCCTGTGACAAGATCGTTCCCAAGTGGGTATCAGTCATCTTCCGGGCGGTCATTCTGGGAATCCGTACCATCCCCAGCCTTGTCTGGGCGCTGGTCTGGATCCGCGTTACCGGTCCCAATGCCTTCTGCGGCGTAGTGACCCAGAGCGTCTGTTCAATCGGCATGATCTGCAAGATGTATATCAACGCGATTGAGGATATCGACAAGAACATTCTGGAGAGCCTCGACGCGGCAGGCTGCAACGGTTTCCAGAAGATCCGCTACGGTGTGCTGCCGCAGATCATCCCGAATTTCATTTCAACGGTAATCTATCGTTTCGATATCAATGTCAAGGACGCCACCACCCTGGGTATTGTCGGCGCCGGCGGTATCGGCGCCGCGCTGATCCAGTGCATGAACTCCAGCCGCTGGAGCATGGTGGGTGCCTATCTGTGCGGCATGATCGTGCTGATGATCTTCATTGAGATCTTCTCTACCAAAATCCGCACGCGTCTTGCAAGAGGTTGATATGTTGCCGATCCTTACTGTATATTTCACGTCTGATATCCACGGATATCTGTACCCCACAAATTTTCAGAACAGGGAGCCCCAGCCTATGGGGCTTCTTTCCATGCGCTTTCCCAAGGATGAGAACACCCTTGTCATCGACGGCGGCGATATGCTTCAGGGTTCTCCCCTGACTTATTTCGGCCGTTCCGAGGGTGTTGACATACCGATCGCCCGGGCCATGAATGCCCGCGGGTATGATTACGTCACCCTTGGCAACCACGACTTCAATTACGGTCGTGAAAACCTGCTCCGCTATCTCCGGGAGCTGGACGCGCAGTGCCTGTGCGCCAATGTGGACGATCTCCGTGGGGAGCTTCCGGTGCTTCCCTGTGCTGTCCGCACCCTCGGCAACGGCCTTCGTGTCGGCCTTGTCGGTCTGGTGACCGACTGGATCAACCGCTGGGAGAAACCGGAAAACCTGAAGGACTTTTCCATTGTTTCCCCGCTTGAGCGTGCAAAAGCCGCGGTTGCCTCCCTGGACTGTGACGTGCTGATCGGCATTTATCACGGAGGAATAGAGCGGGATCCGGAAACCGGAAAGCTGCTCTCTTCCACGGATGAGAACATTGCCTGCCGTCTGTGTGAAGAACTCCCCTTCGACCTGCTGCTGACCGGTCATCAGCATATCCCGCTGGCCGGTGCCCGATGGAAGAATACGCATCTTGTCCAGACGCCCTGCAACGCTGCATCCTATATCCGGGTGGAAATGGATACGGACCGGCACTTTACCTCGGAACTGTGTCCGGTGCCGGATCATGCGGAATACACGCCGGAAGAGGCTGCGCTTTTCGACCGGCTGAATGAATGGCTGGATCATCCCATCGGGCACCTTTCCCGTTCCCTGTGGCCGGAGGGTAAGCTGAAAATGGCCATGGAAGGCTCCCCGATTGCGGATTTCTTCAATCAGGTCCAGCTCTGGGCATCCGGTGCCCGCCTCAGCTGCACCTGTCTTGCCAATTCCGTCCGCGGCTTCGATAAGAACGTGACCGTCCGGGATGTGGTGGCCACCTATGTCTATCCCAACACCCTCAAGGTCCTGGAGGTCACCGGTTCCATCCTCCGCCAGGGGCTGGAGCAGTGTGCCCGGTATTTTGACCGGGATGCGCAGGGGCATCTTGCCATCAGTGAAGCCTTTCTCCGGCCGAAGAAAGCACATTTCAATTACGATTATTTTGCCGGGATCGAATACACCTTTGACCTCACCCGTCCCGCCGGCCAGCGGGTGGTTTCCCTTACCTGTGAAGGCCGGCCTGTACAGGATTCAGACGCCTTCACCCTTTGTATGTGCGATTACCGTGCCACCGGAGCAGGAGACTTCGACTTTTATCTCTCCTGCCCAGTCGTCCGGGATATCCAGACGGACATTACTGAACTGATCCTGCGGTATCTGGAGGAGCATGACCCTGTTGAGATCCCTTCCGGCCATCCGCTGACCGTTCTGACCTGACGATTACAGACAGGATTGTTTATGAAAAGAATTCTCATTACCAATGATGACGGCATCCGTTCCTCCGGGATTATCCGCCTGGTTGAAGCGGCCCATGCTCTCGGAGAAGTGACGGTTATTGCTCCTGACCGGGAACACAGTGCCAAGGCCCACAGCATTTCCATCCTGGAGCCGGTCGATTTTATGCCCTATGTGTTTCCGGTGCCGGGCGTAACCGCCTGGGTCTGCAGCGGCACGCCTTCAGACTGTGTGCGCGTCGGCCTGGCATATCTCCTTCCGCAGAAACCGGATCTGGTTCTTTCCGGTATCAATTGCGGTTTTAACATCGCCTCTGATATTCAGTATTCCGCTACTGTGGGCGCCGCGCTGGAAGCCGCCCATCAGGGAATCCCTGCTGCTGCTTTCTCGGAACCCTATAATCCGGATCACTCGGTCACAGACCGTTTTCTTCCCGATGTTCTGGAGCTTCTGGAGGAGTTGCTGCCCGGGCGGGACGAAATCCTCAATATCAATTTCCCGCTCGCTTCCTGCAACGGCATTCTCACCGGCCGCACCGTGTCCTCCGGTTCTATGTTCCGTGGAAGCTATCAGCTCACGGAGCGGCTTCCGGGCGGCGGTCTCCGCCTGTCCGCGGAGTGGGTGCCGGATGACGCCTGTGACGACGGCTCTGATTTCCAGGCCGTTCTGGATCATTACATTTCCATCGGCGTCGTCCGGAATATCGGTTAATCAGCAGAATATAACAAAGAGCCGGCCAGAAGGCCGGCTCTGTTTTTGTCTGTGTCTGCAGGCAGTTTCCAGATCAGGTTGCCAGCAGGTGCGCGCATTCGCTGCGGAAAGAGATGTACGCCTCGTCTCCCACCTGATAGGTTTTCCGGCCGATCGGGCAGTTGTCAGCGATTTTCACCAGCGTATCGCCGACCCGCACATGGTAATTCTGGTAGGAACCCATGAAGCAGCTCAGCTCCACCTTGCAGGGCAGCTGTCCCTGGTCGGCAATCTCAATCGCTTCCGGGCGAAGGACAATCTCGGCGCTGCCGATCTTATCCCTTTCAGACAGGACTTTGACCGGATGTCCGTAGACGTCGGCAATTACATCGTTTCCTTCCCTGCCGGTCACTGTACACGGCAGGAAATTGCACTCGCCGATAAAGTCGGCGACAAACTCGCTGTTCGGATGATAATAGATCTCCGTCGGGGAACCCATCTGGGCAATGACGCCGCCCTTCATCAGGATGATGTTGTCGGAGATGGCCATTGCTTCGCTCTGGTCATGGGTCACGTAAATGGCGGTGATGCCCAGTGCCTGCTGGATGCGGCGGATTTCCGTACGCATCTGTACCCTCAGCTTCGCGTCCAGGTTGCTCAGCGGTTCGTCGAAAAGCAGCACGCCGGGTTCCACAACCAGCGCCCGTGCCAGTGCCACGCGCTGCTGCTGTCCGCCGGAAAGCTGGTTGGTCATCCGCTGTTCCATATCGGAAAGCTCCACCAGCTTCAGGATGTTCGTGACTCTTTCCTGGATTTCATCCTTCGGCACTTTCCGCAGGCGCAGTCCGTAGGCCACATTGTCAAACACATTGTAGTGCGGGAAAAGCGCATAGCTCTGGAAAACCATGGCTGTGTCGCGCTTGTTGGGCGTCAGCTCGTTGATCGGCTCCCCGCCCAGGTAAATCTCTCCCTCGTCCGGGCTTTCAAAGCCCGCGATCATGCGCAGGGTCGTCGTTTTACCGCAGCCGGAGGGACCCAGCAGCGTCACGAAGCTTCCGGGTTCAATGTCCAGTGCCACGTCGTGCACGGCATAGAAATCCTTTCCCGTCTTGGGATCCTTGTAGATCTTTGAAATATGATCCAGGCGAACTCCCTTGGGCTCTTTCTTGTTCGCTGCCATATCACTTCACCTCTCCCTTGATCTTTTTGCTCGTACCAAAGTATTTCAGCACCGTATTCATGATCAGGATTGCCGCGTAGGTAATCAGGATCAGGATGGTGGCGTAGGCGCATGCAACGCCGTATTCGCCCTTCTCGGCATATTCGTTGATCCGACAGGTAATCAGCAGGAATCTCGGTGTCACCAGCAGGATCACCGCGCTGATGGCGGTAATGGACCGCACGAAGGTGGTCACCAGGCCGGAGAAGAAGGAATCCTTGATCAGCGGCAGCGTCACGGTCATGAATACCTTTCCGCTGCCCGCGCCCATATCGTAGGCCGATTCCTCAATGGATTTGTCAATCTGCCGCAGGGCTGAAATACCGCTGCGGGTTCCCACAGGCAGGGACCGTACCACAAAGACAATGATCAGGATCAGGCCTGATCCGTAGATTCCCTGCAGGAAACCGGTTCTGAAAACGCCTCCGGCAAATCCGCGGATAAATCCAACGCCCAGCACGGTTCCGGGAACGGCCATGGCCAGCATGGACACAAATTCGATGAAGCCTTTTGCCTTGAATTTCCGCTTGACCACCAGATAGGAAATGATCATGGAAAGCAGTGCCGTCACAGGAGCGGCAATAATAGAGAGCACGAAGGAATCCTTGAATGCCTGCCATCCGCGCTCGCGGAACATCTGCTCAAACCACTTGAAGGAAAGGGAATAATCCCTGCCCCACAGCTTGAACAGTGCGCCGAAGGGAACCGCGATATACATCAGGATAACGAACACTGAAACCGCTGTGCACAGGACCGTCAGCGGATAACGGACGCTCTTGTCCTCAATCAGCATCCGTCCCCTTGAGGCCTTGCCCGTCAGCGTGGCGGCCGTCTTCTTCTCCAGCACATACTTCTGGATCAGGAACAGCACCAGCGTCAGGCCAAGCAGTACCACAGCCATGGCGGAAGCACCGTTGATATCGTATGTACCGCCGGTAATCCGCAGGTAGATCGTCGTCGCCAGCGTGTCATAGCTGCCGCCGATGATCATCGGGTTTGCGAAGTCCGCCACGGATTCAATGAAGGTCACCAGGAACGCGTTTCCGAGTCCTGGTAGAAGCAGCGGCAGCGTCACGGTCGTGAACACTTTCCACCGGCTGGCGCCCATATCCCGGGCTGCTTCTTCCATGGAGGGATCGATGTTCTTCAGCAGGCCCTTCAGCATCAGGTAAACCACCGGGAAGAAAGTGAGGGTCTGAACGATCGTGATGCCCCAGAGTCCGTAGATGTCCGAGTCATAGATTCCAAGGACCATCCGGGTGATCAGTCCGCTGCGGCCGAAGAGCAGCATCATGGAAAGGGACAGCACAAACGGCGGGGATACCACCGGCAGCAGGGAAACAACGTCAAACAGCTTTTTCGTCATCCTGCTGCGGATATGGACGTAAACGTCCACATAGGCAAACAGGAGGCCGATCAGCAGGGATCCCAGTCCTGTCAGGCAGCCCAGCAGCAGCGTGTTTCTCAGTGCGTTGTTGAATGTGTAGTCGCTGAAGATCCGCGGGAACGCGTCCAGCGTCCAGTTGTCTTCATGCAGCTGGATGCACAGGTCGCTCAGCTCGATCCCGTCCATCTTCTTGATAACTCTGCCGTTGGCCCTGTATGTCTGCGGAACTTCCTGTACCTGGGTCAGCTGGTCCAGGGCAATATAGACTGCCTTGTCTTTGCTGTTCACCGTTTTGAGATAGAGCGTATTGCCCTTCTCAACGTCGTTCATCGTTGCCCGGCCGGCGAACAGGCCCGTGGAATTGTACAGGGGTACAATTTTCTCCTCTATGCCTTCCGTCGGCGATGTCAGCTTTACGCAGACCGGAGAACGGCTGTCGCTGATCTCTTCACCTTTTTCAGAAACATAGACGATTTTTTCTCCACTGACCAGCGGTTCAATGGAATACAGATGTGTATCGCGTACCAGTACGCTGTCCATCAGCAGCATGGCAAGCGGATAAAGAATAAAAAGAGCCAGAAAGATAATAAGCGCAATGATTGTAATCACCAGAACCGGATCGCCGAAGAATTTCTTCCGGTCCAGGCTCGCGCTCTGACTTCGGGCCACAGGCATTCATCCCCTTCCTGATTGGATTGTTTTCCTTCTGAAAAGGGGACGGGGCAAATGCCTCGTCCCCCCGTGATGTTTCCGGAATGGGATTACTCAGTCTTGAAACGGTCGTCCGCTTCAGCACCGGCATCCTTCAGAGCGTTGAAGTAGTCTTCCACGTACTTGGAAGTGTTTTCCTTCGCGTCTGCGAAATCATAATCGATGGTCTTGTTGGGATCCAGTTCCGGGAAGGCGGCCAGAGCGGCAGGCATCTGGGCGTTGTCGATCACCAGGAACTGATAGCTGCCCGCGTCATCCGCCAGCTCCACGCAGTCGGGAGACAGGGCAAATTCGATCCACAGCTTGGCAGCGTTGGGATGTTCGCATCCTTCGAAGATGGCGGTGGAGCCGACTTCATAGGCGGTGCCGTCTTCGGGGATGATCAGGCCGATGTTGTCATAGCCCTGCAGAATCTGGTATACGCCGTCATGCAGGAAGCCGATGCCGATAACGCATTCTCCGGGACCTACCTTCTTGGAGGGGCCGGAACCGCTCTTGGTGTACTGGGCAATGTTCTTGTCCAGTTCAACAAAGTAAGCCATGGCTTCGTCATGACCCTTTATCTGGACCATGGTGTTAATCACCAGCTTGGCTGTACCGGCAGTGTTCGGGTTGGACAGCCAGATCAGGCCCTTGTATTCAGGCTTGAGCAGGTCATCCCAGGACTTGGGCGCTTCAAGGTTCAGGCGGGCCAGCTCTTCCTTGTTGACCATGAAACCCAGGATGCCCTGGTAAATGCCGTACCAGTATCCTTCCGGATCCCTGTAGTAGGGCTTCAGCAGGTGGGAGGCGTTCACAGCTTCATAGGCTTCCAGCAAGCCGTCCTTGGCTGCTTCGTTGTAGGGGTCGTTTGTGCCGCCGAACCATACGTCAGCGGAGGGATTTCCCTTTTCTTCAGCAATCTTGGTCTGAACCTCGCCGGTGCTCAGCCGCTGATATTCCACCTTGATGTCATACAGTTCCTCGAACTTCTTGCAAGCCTCGCTCAGATACTGTTCCTCGCAGGAACCGTAAACAATCAGTTCTCCTTCATCCTGGGCGGCCGCAATCAGGTCATCCAGTCCGCCTTCCGCAAACGCGGAAGCGACGCCAAGCATCATAACAAGCGCAAGCAGTAGAGCAATGAGTTTTTTCATGAGAAAGATCCTCCTTATTATTCTATTCGCCGCGATGGCCCGCGGCGGAATATACACCAAAACAAGAGATAATCGCCGTATCCGGTTCTTTTGTTTCTTTTATGTTTTTATCTTATCATCGGGGATTCACTCTGTCAATAAGATCGCGTTGTTACTTTTCGTCCTCCCAGCCCAGGGTAAAATACCATTCAGAAGGCTGGATGTATTGAAAATTCGGGGAAAACTCCACGTCAAAACCCTGGTTCAGGTAAATCTCCTGAAACAGCTCGCGGTGCTGTACCACATAGTGTTGCGGCGGAAAAACGATCTTAACGGATTTTTCTCCCAGCTTGACCGCTTTCCGGATCTCCTCATTGATTTTTCCGCAGTACCAGATACAACGCAGGGATCTGCTCCCACGTCCGGACTTCCTGCTTTGTTCGTTTGCCTGTTCCCGGTCCATTTTTCTTCCCCCGCTTACAGATCTTTGACGGTCAGTCCTTCACAGTTTTTCAGCGCGTCCTTGTTTGCCACCACACACACGGTGCCTTCCCGGCCGAAGGCCTCCAGGCTTTGTGCACAGCGTTCCAGGTCTTCGGGAACCGCATGCAGGATCTGCTTGCGGATCCGTTCAGCTTCTTCCCGGGTATATCCGGTCATATATCTTCCGTCTGCCAGCGTACCTTTGTCTCTCGGGCTCAGCAGCGGATTCAGTTCATTCAGGGCGGAAATGATGTACCGGTCCAGGTCTTCCCCGTTCCGTACAAACGTCCGGAGGAATTCCGCTGCTCCACGGTCAACATCCGGTGTTTTTCCCGGTGTGGGATCCCGGTAGGAACTGGAATAAATGTTTCCGTTCCGTTCCACCTGCAGTCCGGCTCCATACGCGCCTCCCTGTACCCGCACCCGGTTCCAGTAATAGTCCAGGCTCAGGATGGAGGAGGCCAGCCACAGGATGCCGTCAAACGCGGCACCTGCCCTGCTGAGCCTGTATCCGCGGGCCGCAAAACCGGCCTGTGCCGGCACCCGGAAGCCGACTGCCGCGGGGCAGTCCGCCTTGTATGCCCTTGCCGTGGGAACGGTTGTTCCTTCCGCAAAGCTGCTGATCAGTTTTGCAGGGATCATTTCTTCGGTGGAGGTTACGCTCACGGTCATCCGTTTCCGGCACAGCGTTTCCTTCATCAGGCGTTCCGCCAGTTTCATCAGCCCGGGGAATTCCTTCTCCGGCTTTCTGGCCAGGAGATGAATATAGGCCGCTGCGGCGTCGCCGTCCAGGGCATTCTTCACCGCGTTTTCAGCGCTGTACTGGCTCAGGGCCTTCCTCACCGCAATCTGGTTCCCCGCACTCAGGATTCTCTGCCGGGCGCCGAGCTCGTTCTGACGGAACATCTCCGTCATCTTTTCCCGGTCTTCATACCGGGTGGAAGTCAGGATTTCCGCCAGCAGCCCCGCCGCTTTTTCCGCGTTTTCCTCCAGCGCGCTGGTATAGGCAGTCAGGTACGGTGTGCAGGTTTCATCCTGCCCGCTTTCTGCCCGCGTGATAATGGCAAAGCTCAGGGCGCCTGTCCAGCGCTTGATATCCTGCTGCAGCGTCAGTGCGTCATGATTGGCTGTAGGCAGGCGTCCCAGCAGGCCGGTCAGCTGGGACAGCTTCGTCAGCTCTTCCAGACTGTAGTCAGTCAGGGAAAAATAGAGCCTGATATGCACCACACCGTTGCAGTTCAGCCGGTGTGTCATCACCTTTACGCCGTCACAGACCCGGATTCCGGTTTCTGTCCACACCGGCGCCGCGTCCGCGTCTTCTTTGTTCAGCCTTGGCAGCGTCTGCAGCGCTTCAGGGCTGTCGGGAGTGTTTTGCCATGCAGCCAGTTCTTCGATCAGCCGGTCGTTGTCTGCTTTTTCTTCTTCCGTCCACCCGGACACAAGCGTGTCCAGCTGTGCTTTTTCTTTTCTGCGTTTTTCTTCGCCGACTGTTCTGGAAGGCAGCGTATGCAATGTAACCATGTTTTCACGGTTCAGCAGCATATCTGCCGCCAGTTCCTCAAACCGTCCGCTGTCCAGCCAGGTCTTCAGTTCCCTGACCATCCCGGACGTTTCCAGTGCGTCCGTGGGGTTTCCGCCGAATATCCAGTTGCCGACGCAGCGGATGCACCGGCCGATTCCCTGGGGCTCGTCCTCCTCCCGCAGCGCGTAGATCGCACGGTTCAGCGAAGCCTCCACTGCGCTTCGGTCCAGGCCTTCCCGCCGGATCTTCTCACCGGTCTCCTCCAGCAGGTTCAGCAGCTCGTTTTCTTTGCCGTCCGTCACGTTTTCCGCGTGAATGGTCAGCCAGCTCTGCAGCGTCGTGTCATCCACGGAAACAGACAGATCTTCTGCCAGTCCCCGCTCCAGCACCGCCCGTTTCAGCAGGGCCTCATTGCTGCCCGTCAGCACGTCACACAGGATGCCCCGTGCCATGTTTTCAGTACGGTCTTTCCATGTTCCCGTAATCCGTCCGAGGGTCAGGTACCCGCGGTTTTCTGCCTCTTCTTCCTGCCCCAGTTCATACAGGATGGTCTGCTCGGATCCTGCCGGTTCCTGATAGCTGTATTCCGGTATATCCTCCCGGCGGTCAAACCGGTCCAGGTAGGAAGCGATCAGCGGCAGCATCTCCTCCATGGGTGCTGCGCCGTCCAGGTAGATCCGTGCGTTGGAGGGATGGTAATGCCGTCGGTATTGTTCGCAGAAACGTTCATAGGTCAGCGTGGGGATTGCCTCCGGCTCTCCGCCGCTGTTGTAGCCGTAACAGGTGTCAGGAAACAGCTGCCGCATGATCTGCCGGTCAATCAGCGTGTCCGTGTCACTCATGGCACCTTTCATTTCGTTAAAAACGACGCCGCGGAAAACAGGCTCTCCGGCTTCGTCCCGGTCCACATGCCACCCTTCCTGGCAGAAGCGTTTGGGATCCTTCACCGCAATCGGATCAAAAACCGCATCCAGGTATACGCCGGTCAGGTTCAGGATGTCCCGGGGATTCCGACTGGAAACCGGAAACATCGTCATATCGGAAAAAGTCAGCGCGTTCAGGAAGGTGTTCATGCTGCTCTTCAGCAGTTCAAGGAAAGGCTCCCTCACCGGATATTTGCCGCTTCCGGCCAGCACGCAGTGCTCAAGAATATGGAACACGCCGGTATCATCCTCCGGCAGTGTCCGGAAGGTGATGGAAAATACGATGTTTTCGGCTTTGTTGTCCACCCAGAATACCTGCGCACCGGTTTTGTCATGCTCAAGCAGCACAGTCCTGCCGCGCAGCTCTTCACTGTCCCGGATTTCTTTAACGGTAAAGCCGGCAAAAGCCTTGTTCACTTCGAATGTCATGTGTCTGTTTCTCCCTGTTCCCGGGAGTTTTCTCCTTGCCTTAATCAATATTTTAATTGTAGCCCTTTACAATTCCTTGTCAAGATGAGGCAGGAATTCCGGGGTTTACGTGGTATATACATATTGTATTGTAAAGATTGTATTTCAACGGTCGGAAGGAGGAACGCCCCGTGACAATCCGGGAAAGGCAGGAGCAGCAGGAAAAGCTCCTTCTGGCGCCGTGGGCTGCCCGCTCTGCGGAGACCGCTGGCCGTGATATTCCGGTGGAACCCTGTGACCTGCGGACGGAGTATCAGCGTGACCGTGACCGGATCATCCACTGTAAATCCTTCCGCCGTCTCAAATTTAAAACCCAGGTTTTCCTTTCCCCTGAAGGAGACCATTACCGTACCCGCCTGACCCACACCCTTGAGGTGTCCCAGGTGGCCCGTACGCTTGCGCGTTCTCTCCGGCTCAATGAGGATCTGACCGAAGCCATTGCCCTGGGGCATGACCTTGGCCATACCCCCTACGGTCATATCGGGGAGCGCACACTGAACGACCTGCTTCCTGAAGGTTTCCGCCATAATGAGCAGAGCCTCCGCGTGGTCGAGGTGCTTGAAAACGGCGGTGAGGGTCTGAACCTGACCAAAGAAGTCCGTCAGGGCATTCTCTCCCACTCCGGTAAAACAGAGCCTGCCACGGTAGAGGCGGAATGTGTTCGCCGTGCGGACCGGATCGCGTACCTGAATCACGATCTGGACGACGCGCTCCGGGCCGGCATTCTCAGGCCCTTTGAATTGCCTGAAGATTGTCTCAATGTGCTCGGTCACACCCATCGGGAGCGGATCAATACCATGATCAACGATATCGTCACCTGCAGTGAGGATCAACCCCATCTGTCCATGTCCGCCCCGGTGGAAAGCGCCATGGACGGTCTGCGGGAGTTTATGTTCGACCGGGTTTACAGGGACGGCTGGCGTGATCCGGAGGAAGCCCGCTGTGACTATGTGCTCCGTCATCTGTTTGATTATTACTGCGAGCATCCCGGTGAAATGCCTGAAGAGTTTGTCATGATCGGCTATCGTGACGGTACAGAACGCAGCGTCTGCGATTTCCTTTCCTGCATGACCGACCGCTACGCCACCCGCAAATTCCAGGAGTTGTTTGTTCCTTCAGCATTTCCCGCATTTTAGTCCCCTTCCGCAGTTTTTTGCACATAATTATGCATTATGCATTGTGTATTGTGCATTTTTCATTCTTCATTTTTCATTGGAGGAAATCTGACGATATGTCTTCCCGCTATCCTGCCGCCTGGCTTGATGAACTGCGAAGCCGCTCTGACATTGTTCAGATCGTATCAGGCTATGTGGCGCTGAACAAAAAAGGCCGGAAATACTGGGGGCTTTGTCCGTTCCACGGCGAAAAAACCCCTTCTTTTTCCGTGGACGGGGAACATCAGCTTTATTACTGCTTCGGCTGCAAGGCCGGCGGCAATGTGTTCAGTTTCTACATGGAAATGGAACACTGCACCTTCAATGAAGCCGTGGAGCAGCTGGCGGAGCGGGCCCATATGCCTCTTCCGGAAATGGAGAAGGACGTGGATTACGAGCGCCGCCGCACCCAGCGGGAGCGCCTGCTCAATGCCAACCGGGAAGCCGCGCGTTTCTATCACGAAACACTTTTCACGCCCCAGGGTGCCGCGGCTCTCGCCTATCTGCGCAGGCGCGGCCTGAGCGACGGGATCATCCGCAGATTCGGCCTGGGGGCCTCCCCGGATGACTGGAGCGTACTGAGCGACCGTCTTCTCCAGAAAGGCTACACCCTGGATGAACTGGTCCTTGCCGGTCTTACGGTCCGCAAAAAGGCGGATAACGGCAAAGACCGCTACTTTGATATGTTCCGCAGCCGCGCCATGTTCCCGATCATTGACGCCCACGGCAACGTCCTTGCCTTTGGCGGCCGTACGCTGGAGAAACGGGAACCCAAATACCTGAACACAGCTGACACGCCGGTTTTCAACAAGCGCAAGGGGGTCTTTGCGGCCAACCTGCTTCGCCAGCAGCGCCATCTGGACCGGGTCATCCTCGTGGAAGGCTACATGGATGTGGTCAGCCTCACCCAGTTTGGCGTGGAAGGGGTCTGTGCCACCCTTGGTACCGCCCTGACCAATGAGCAGGCCCGTTTGCTGAAGCGCTATGCCCCTCAGGTATATCTTGGCTACGATGGCGACTCCGCCGGCCAGCATGCCATCCTGCGTGGACTGGATATTCTGGAACAGGAAAACGTTCCTGCACGGGTACTGGACTTCCCGGATGGTCTCGATCCGGATGAATTCATCCGCCGGGACGGTGCAGAAGGCTTCCGCCTTCTGCCTGCCATTTCCCCTGCCGCCTATCGGCTGCGCCGCCTGAAGGATCAGTTTGATTTGTCTTCCCAGGACAGCCGGCTGGCTTATGCCCGCGGTGCCGCGGAAATCGTCTCTGCCGTGGATCCCCTGGAGAGGGACGTCCTGTTGAGCCAGCTTGCAGTGGAAACCGGTTTTGCCCGCGAGTCCCTGATTGAGCAGATGAACCTGACCGTCAATAAACCGGCGCCCCGTACACAGGACACGCCGGCCCGGATTCGTCCGCCCCGTCCGGACACCTCCGGAGCGCCTCCCTCTGAGGATCTGAAGGCACAGGAACTGCTGATCAGCCTCTTTGCATCCGGTCAGATTCCGAAAGATATGATTGAAGAAAAGGATTTTGACGATGACGAGTTGAAATCTTTATACAGGGAACTTGCAGCCGGAGCTTCCCCCGCGTCGCTTCCGGATCTCGCCCCGGATGATGTTTCCCGTTCCCGCTTTGCCAGGCTGCTGTTTTCCCCCACCGCCGGCAGCACAGATGAGATGATCACCATGGCAAACGACTGTCTTACCCGGATCCGCAGGATCCGGCTGGAAAAGCGATATGATGAGCTGTCACAGGAAATGTCCTCTGCCCCGGGAGACCGGTTGGCCGAGCTCCTGCAGGAAGCGGCGGATATTTCCGATAAGTTGAAAAAGCTGAAGTAAACCACGAATCCCGGAACCCCTGATTCGTTCCGGGAGGAACCGGCATTGTGCCGTAAACAGAAGGAGAGGATTCCATTGTCATTGTCACCCGAAAACAGGCAGAACCGTCTGGATGAGCTTTACGAGTACAGCAAATCCAGGGGAACAATCACCTATAAAGAGATCATGGACCGGCTTTCCGGAATGGATCTGGACGCCGATCAGCTGGATCGCGTGCTGGATACGCTGGAAGCCTATGGCGTATCTGTTGTGAATGATACTGCTGACCGCCAGGTCACCCTGACGGAAGAGCAGGCCGCGGATCAGGCTGCCGAGATTGCCCGTATCGGGGGCGAAGACAACGCCGCCATCGACCTGAGTGTTCCGGAAGGCATCAGCATTGACGACCCGGTCCGCATGTACCTCAAGGAAATCGGCAAGGTTCCCCTTCTTACCGCGGAAGAAGAAATCGAAATCGCCAAACGTCTTGAAGCCGGGGATGAAAGCGCCAAGCAGAAGCTGGCCGAAGCCAATCTCCGTCTGGTGGTTTCCATTGCCAAGCGCTATGTGGGCCGCGGCATGCTCTTTCTCGACCTGATTCAGGAAGGCAATCTCGGTCTCATCAAAGCCGTTGAAAAGTTTGACTATCGCAAGGGCTTCAAATTCTCCACCTATGCTACCTGGTGGATTCGTCAGGCCATCACCCGCGCCATTGCGGACCAGGCCCGCACCATCCGTATCCCTGTCCACATGGTTGAAACCATCAACAAGCTGATCCGGATTTCCCGCCAGCTCCTGCAGGAATACGGCCGTGAACCCACCCCGGAAGAAATCGCCAAGGAAATGGGCATTTCCGAAGCCAAGGTTCGCGAGATTATCAAGATCGCCCAGGAACCTGTCTCCCTGGAGACGCCCATCGGCGAAGAAGAAGACAGCCACCTGGGAGACTTCATTCCCGACGAGGATGCTCCCGCTCCTGCTGAGGCCGCTTCCTTCGCCCTGATGAAGGAACAGCTCATGGACGTGCTGGACACCCTGACCCCCCGTGAAGAAAAGGTGCTCCGTCTCCGTTTCGGCCTGGATGACGGTCATCAGCGCACCCTGGAGGAAGTCGGCAAGGAATTCAACGTTACCCGTGAGCGTATCCGCCAGATCGAAGCAAAAGCGCTCCGCAAGCTCCGTCATCCTTCCCGCAGCAAAAAGCTGCGCGATTATCTGGACTAAGCCATGTCACATATGATTCAGCTGGATGCCCGCCTTTCACTGGCCTTTGATCTTTATGATCCCTGTGACCTGGCGGCTGACATCGGCACAGACCACGCCCATTTACCGGCCGCGCTCCTGCAGCGCGGCCGCTGTCAGCATATGATCCTCACGGATTTGAGTGAAAGCGCGCTGAAGAATGCCCGGGAAACCGTCATCCGCTGCCGCCTTTCCGACCGGACCGATCTCCGCGCCGGCAACGGTCTTCAGCCGTTGGATGAAACATGCGGCATGATTTCCATTACCGGTATGGGCGGCCGCACCGTCCATGATATCCTGCTGGAAGGGGCGGAGAAGCTGAAAGGCGCGTCCCTGGTGCTTTCAGCGCATACGGATCTTCCCCTCATCCGGGAAGCTGTCTGCCGCATCGGTTACCATCTGGACCGGGAGGAGCCCTGTTTCTGTGCGGGCCGTTACTATCTTGTGATGCGTGCCAGGCCGGGCGCCGGTCCGCTCACCCCGCGTGAGCTCCGGCTGGGTGGCCCCCTGTTTGAGTCCCGGTCGTCTCAGCTCATTCCCTATCTGACCCGGCGCCGGGAAGTCCTTCAGGATAAGCTCCGCGGCCTTGTTTCCGCGGACAAACCGGAGGAGGCCCTCATTACCCAGGTCCGGGAAGATATCGCTTTCTATGACGGAATGATTGGGAAAGGAAGAGAATCATGACTGTAAAGGACGTTTATGATCTCGTTGATCGTATTGCCCCTTTTGAGACACAGATGGAATCTGACAACTCGGGATTTCTCGTCGGCTCCTCATCGCAGACCGTCGATACGATCCTCTTTGCCCTTGACGTCACACCGGCCGTTATTGACGAGGCAGTTTCCCTCAGGGCGCAGCTCATTGTCACCCATCATCCGCTCATGTTCAGTCCTGTTCACTCCCTGACGGATGACACCTATGAAGGCAGGATGATCCGTCGGCTTATGCGGGAGGATATCAGCCTGATTTCCGCCCATACGAATCTTGATCAGGCTCCCGGCGGTATCAACGATACCCTGGCCGAACGTTGCGGACTGACAGATATTTCCGGTGAAGGCTATTTCCGCTGCGGCTTCCTGCCGTCTCCCCTGTCTGCCGCGGCTCTGGCGGCGGATCTGCGTCAGCGCCTGCAAAGTGAGGTTCGTCTTATGGGGCCTGAGGATGCGGTCATCCGGAAAGTCGGCCTTTGCAGCGGCGGCGGAAGCGATTTCTGGACCCTTGCTGCGGACGCCGGCTGTGATGCCTTTGTCAGCGGCGAAATCCGGCATCATCATGCCCTGGCCATGGCGGGCAGCGGCATTGTCGGATTTGAATGCGGTCATTTTGGCACGGAGGAACCCGGTATCCGCGCCCTTGCGTCGGCTTTACAAAACGCTGTCAATACGATAGAATGTAATGTGCGGATATATGTGTCGGGTGTATCCGCCTATTCCTTTATCCGGCAACCGTGACAGGCGGTGATCCTGTCAGAAGGAGGCTCCTTTATGGAAAAGTATGAAGCACTGTGGGCATACCAGGTGGAAGACATGAAAGCAGACGCCATCGCCCTTGCGATCAAGCGTTCCCCGACCCGGCAGAAGCTGGAGAAGGCCCGTGACTTTATCCTGGATCGCCAGAAGCAGTACAAGCAGATCGAAGAGGATATCGGCGCCATGGTGGACCGTAAGGACATCATTGCCCAGGCCATCGTCCGTTCCAAGGAACAGCTGGACAGCCTGCAGAAGCGCTTTGAAGCCGCTCCGCCCACCACGTCGGACGAAGTCAAATCCCTGCTTGCCGAAGTCAGCCGCTGCCGCGATACGATCCGTCAGTATGAAGTCGAGATCAGCCGTATCGTAAAGGAAACGGATGCCAACGAAAAACTGCAGCGCAGTGTTCGTCTGGATGCCGCCAATGCGAAGAAGTCCTTTGACCAGCTCAAGGCTGATTATGAAGAGGAGTCCAAAAGCAAGAAGGAAGATCTCGAAAACCAGCGGGCGAAAGCCAAGGAGGTCATGGACCAGGTGGATCCCGCTCTGCTGGAGGAATACGAAACCATCAAGAAGCACATTTCGCCCCCTGTGGCCCGGCTTGTACATGGTCAGTGTTCCGGTTGCAACACTTCCCTTCCCTCTGCCATCCTTTCAAAGATCAAAGGCGGCACGCTTGTGGAATGCGAAACCTGCGGACGGATGATCATCCCGTAAGCATTCGGATATCAAAAAGCCCGGACATCATGTCCGGGCTTTTGGTTTGCTTATGAATCAGTAGAGGATCTTCAATTCGGGAGAGCAGCCCGCGAAGGAATCCTCTTCAATGGAAACGTCTGTGCCTGACGGAATGGAAACCTTGCTCAGCGATGCACACATCTGGAATGCGCCGGGACCGATGGCTTTCAGTTCACCGCCGAAGGCAATCTCCTCCAGGTTTGTGCAGGCCAGGAATCCAAACCGGCCGACCTCCTCCAGGGAAGCGGGCAGCTGCACCTCAGACAGTTCCGAACATCCGCCGAAGCAGCATTCATCAATCATGGTGACGCCTTCAGGAATGACAATATCGTGGAGGTGAATGCATTTGAAGAACGCCATGTTCCCGATGGAACGGATCCCTTCCGGCAGCATGACGGACCGGACCGCTTCATTGTAGGCAAACATGTGGGCGCCGACTGCAACCACCGGATGGCCGTCCACCGTATCGGGAATCACAACGTCACCGGATGTTCCGGAGTAGTTGGTCAGCAGGGCACCTTCCCCGTCGTCCATCATCTGGTATACATAGTCGCCGCAGACGAACTTTTCACCTGTATCATATCCGGCGATGGTTTTGAAGTCACTCTTTCCGGCTTCTTCTTCAAAAGTGCTGCCTGGATCATCATCGAACCAGTCATCATCATCGTCTTCCCACTCATCGGCATAGGTGGGCACAGCACAGAGCATCACGCACAGCGCCAGCATGATCAGCAGCATTCGCTTTATCATTATGCACACCTCCCGAATTTTATACTCATACATTATATAGCATAATATTCCAAAAATCAACATGGAAGATATCAATGAAGGGATTGACGAACCGGCATGCTTGTGATAATCTTTGCTTGAAAACGTTACCGTTACCGTTTCCGGAATCTGGAGCAACGGGAGGACTGAAACCGTGAAAGTCTACACAATTAAAGACATCGCCGCCATGGCCGGAGTTTCTGTTACAACGGTCAGCCGCGTGCTGAATAACCGCCCTGATGTGAACAGCGCCACCCGTGAAAAAGTGGAGCAGATCATCCGGGAATGCAGTTTTGTCGGCAATACGAACGCCCGGGGCCTGAAGCAAGGCAACGAGGTCATCGGCGTGGTCATCCGCGGCCGTTCCAATCCCTTCCTCAGTTCCCTCGCGGAGGCAATCCTGGACCGGGCCGACACCGTTCCGGACAATTTTGTCACGGAGTATATCGATGAAAAAGCTGATGAGTTCCTCACCGCGCTTCGGATGACCCGGCAGAATCACGTCAAGGGGCTGATCTTCGTCGGCAGTCTCATTGACAGTCGTGTGGATGCTATCCGCGGCCTGGATATCCCCATGGTTTTCACCACGGTGAACGCTGAATCTGCTTCTCTTTCCCGTGCTTCCTCCGTTGCGGTGGATGACCGGAGCATGGGCCGCGTCGTCGCTGAAGAGCTTCTGGACTGCGGCCATCGCCGCATTGCCATCTTCGGTTCCAACCCTGTGGCAGGTGACTCCCTGGCCATGCGTTTCCAGGGCTTCTGTGACGCCTTCACCGACCGGGGGCTCAGCTATGATAACTCCCTCTATCGGGAAACCCGTTTCTCCTTTGAAGCCGGATACGAGCTCGCCCGTGTATTCTTTACGGAGCATCCTGACGCCACTGCTTTGTTCGCGATGAGTGATACCGTGGCTGTCGGTGCCATCCGTGCCCTGCGTGATCTGGGCAAATCCGTGCCGGATGACGTCAGCGTCGTCGGATTCGACGGTGTGGACATCAGCCGCTTTACAGTGCCTCGCCTGACCACAGTGGAGCAGCCGGTCAACGAGATTGCCCGCCGCAGTGTCAACCTGTTGCTGGATATGATGGAAAAAGGAGCCGCTCCCAGACATATTCTGGTAGATGCTGCCTTCCGCAAAAGAGAATCCATTGCCCCCTGTAACCGGGCATAACAGAAAGGAAGCGTCGTTTTATGCGTTCCAGCGGCATTCTGTTGCACATTTCCTCCCTCCCGTCTCCCGGGGGCATCGGCTCCATGGGAGATGAGGCATACGCTTTTGCCGACTTCCTGCAGGCTTCCGGCGTCCGGATCTGGCAGGTGCTTCCCATCGGGCCAACCGGCTATGGTGAAAGCCCCTATCAGTCCTCCTCCGTCTTTGCCGGCAATCCCCTGCTGATTTCCTGCGGCCGTCTTCGTGACGAGGGACTCCTGTCCTTTACGGATGAGGAAGAATTCGTACCCTCCGATCCGGAAAAAGTGGAATATGATGCGGTTCGCGAAAACAAAGAAATGCTGCTCCGCCGCTGCTATGATGAATCCCGGGAGCGGCTGAGCGGACAGGTGGATGAATTCTGCCGGAAGAATGCATGGGTTCAGGATTACGCCCTGTTCACCGCGCTGAAAAAGCATTTCGGCGGAGCCATGTGGACAAAATGGCCGGATAAGGATATCCGTTTCCGTAAACCGGAGGCTGTAAAGCGTTACCGTGAAGAACTGAACGCGGAGATTGATTATCATATCTTCTGCCAGTACCTCTTCAGGAAGCAGTGGTTCAGCCTCAAGAAATACTGCAACGACCGTTCGGTGCTCCTTTTCGGAGATATGCCCATCTATGTGGCGGAGGATTCTGCCGACACCTGGACGCATCCTGATATTTTCCAGCTGGATAAAAACCTCGTCCCGAAACGGGTCGCCGGTGTTCCGCCGGATTACTTCTCCGCGGACGGGCAGCTCTGGGGCAATCCCCTTTACCGCTGGCACTACCTGCGCGGCCGGAAATATGACTGGTGGGTGGAACGCATGAAGGGCATGGCGGAATTGTATGATATGATCCGGATCGATCATTTCATCGGTTTTGCCAACTACTATTCCGTCAAAAACGGTATGCCGAACGCCCGTAAGGGCCGCTGGGTCATCGGACCCGGAAAAGCCCTCTTCAAGCGGCTGGATCGTGAAGTTCCGGGAATCCGGATTATTGCGGAAGATCTGGGCTGCGTAAACAACCGGGTCCGGAAGCTTCTGGACTGGTGCGGTTATCCCGGCATGAAAGTGCTGACTTTCGGTTTTGACTCTGATGAATCCAATCCCCATTTCATCGGACTGTACGAAAAGAACACTGTGGCTTATACAGGAACCCACGATAATGACACCACGCTGGGCTGGGCCAGGAAAGCCAGCCCGAAAGCCCTTGCCTTCGCGGAAAAAACCCTCGGCTTCTCCGGTGCGGATGAAGCGCCTGAAGCTTTCATCCGGGCCCTTTTCAAAGGTCCCTGCGATACGGTTGTGATCCCGATGCAGGATGTCCTGGGGCTTGATACCTACGCCCGGATGAATTACCCCGGCACCACCGGAAACAACTGGCTCTGGCGTATGAAACCTGATCAGCTTTCCCTGGATCTGTCCATGAAGTATTACCGCTTAAACAGGGAAACAGACCGACTCTGATATCTGCGCGTCCGCCTGATACAGGCGGACGCTCTGTATGATAAGACTGAAGGAATGTGTTACAAAAGGAGGATTCGGAATATGAACGCGAAACAGCTGCTGAAGGACGCAGAACAGCGTATGATGACCGAATATCACAAAGACCTGGCCCATGCATCTGCCCATGAGCTGCACAACGCCGTCTCCGGTGCGGCTATGGACGCCCTGGCACCTGTCTGGGTCAAAAAAGAGGAAGCCCGCGCTTCCCGCCGTCAGGCCGCCTATCTTTCCATGGAGTTCCTCGTAGGCCGTCTGGTTTATAACAATCTTTACTGCATGGGACTGTTGGATGAAGTCAAAGCACTGCTGAAGGAAAAGGGAGTGGACATCACCATCCTGGAGGATGTTGAGGATGACGCTTTCGGCAATGGCGGCCTCGGTCGTCTCGCTGCCTGTTTCCTGGACAGCGCCGTCACCTGCAATGTTCCCCTGACCGGATACGGTCTCCGTTTCCGCTACGGTCTCTTTAAACAGGAGTTTGTGGACGGACGCCAGGTGGAGCTTCCGGATGACTGGTCCAAATTCGGTGATCCCTGGTCTGTCCGCCGGCTGGATGAGGCCGTCGTGGTCTCCATGAAAACCGGCGATGTGCTGGCTGTTCCTTATGATATGCCCGTGGTTGGTTTTGGGGCGAAGAATGTCGGAACCCTGCGCCTGTGGCAGACAGAAAGTCTGAACGAAATCGACTTTGCTGTCTTCAACAGTCAGGACTACGCGAAGGCAGCCGCCGCGAAAAACCAGGCGGAGGATATTACCAAGTTCCTTTACCCCAACGACACCAAAAAAGAAGGCAAACAGCTCCGTGTCAAACAGCAGTACGTGCTGGTTTCCGCCACAATGCAGGATATCCTGCGGGCCTACCGGAAGCGTCACGGCAGTGATTACTCCTTCTTCTCCAAAGAAGTGGCCGCCCAGCTGAACGACACCCATCCCACCATGGCCATTCCGGAGTTGATCCGCCTGCTCGGCGAGGATGGCGTATCCTTTGAGGATGCCTTCCTCATTGCCCGGAATACCTTTGCCTATACCAACCATACCGTCATGCAGGAAGCGCTGGAAAAGTGGGATCTTTCCCTCCTCTCCTCCGTCTGTCCGCAGATTGTCTCCATCATAAAGAAGATCGACGCCCGTTTCCGCCGGGAAATGAAAAAGGCCGGAAAAGAGATCACACCTTCCCTGTGCATCATCCTGGACGGCCGCGTTCATATGGCGGAACTGGCAACCTATGCCACCCATGCCATCAACGGCGTGGCTGCCCTCCACAGTGAAATCCTCAAGAACGACGTTTTTGCCGACTGGTATCAGCTGTATCCGGAACGCTTCCAGAACAAGACCAACGGTATCACCCAGCGCCGCTGGCTGGGTCTGTGCAATCCGGAGCTTTCCAAACTGATCACTGATCAGATCGGTCCGGGCTTTGAAACGGACCTGGACAAACTGAAAGAGCTGGTTCCGAAGATCAATAAGTCCCTTTGCGGCAAGTTCCGTACCGTGAAGAAGACGAAAAAGAAGCAGCTCTGCGCTGAAATCCTGGCCAAAGAAGGGGTTGCGCTGGATCCGGAAATGGTCTTCGATGTCCAGGTCAAACGCCTGCATGAATATAAACGGCAGTTTATGAATGCCCTGAGCATCCTGGCCATCTACGACCAGCTGAAGCGCGGCCAGCTGAAGGATCTTCCGCCGGTGGCCTTCATCTTCGGTGCCAAGGCGGCTCCGGGTTACGACCGTGCAAAGGCCGTCATCCACTGGATCAACCTGATTGCCGATAAGGTGAACAATGATCCGAAGACCAAAGACCGGCTCAAGGTCGTTTTCATCCGGAACTACAACTGCTCCTGGGCTGAAAAGATCATCCCGGCCGCCGATATTTCAGAGCAGATTTCCCCCGCAGGTACAGAAGCCTCCGGCACCGGCAACATGAAGCTGATGCTGAACGGTGCTGTAACGCTGGGCACCTTTGACGGGGCGAATGTGGAAATCGTTGAGGAAGCCGGCCGCGAAAACAACTACATCTTCGGCGCCACAGTGGAAGAGCTTGAAAAGATCAAAGATTCCTATGATCCTGTAAAGATTTACAACAAGAACGCGCTGCTCCGCCGGGCCCTTGATACCCTCACAGACGGTACTTTCCCGGATGATGACGGCATGTTTGCCGAGCTGCATGACGCGATCCTGAAGGGCGCCTCCTGGCATAAGCCGGACCACTATTATGTGATGAAGGATTTTGCGGATTACTATGAAACCAAACTGCAGGCCATCCGCGACGCGAAGGCGGATGAAACCGGTTTTGCCCGTAAATGCCTGATGAACGTTGCCTGTGCAGGCAAGTTCTCCTCCGACCGGACCATCCGCCAGTATGCAAAGGAAATCTGGCACGTTTAATGATTGCTTCCGGCCGTAAATCGTTCTATAATCATATCACTTTGAAATCCGGAGGTGTTGATCCGTGCTTGAAGCAGCGGAATCCGTTCTTGACGTCGTTATCCATTACAGTGTTCTGATCCTGGAGATCATCGGTGCCCTGGTGATCCTGTTCCATGTCGTCCGTGCCATTATTGATCTGTGCAACGGCAAATCAAAACTTTGCCGTGCCGCCATTACGGAAGGCATCACCACCGGCCTGAGCTTCCTGCTTGTCAGCGAGGTACTCAAAACCATCATCGACCGCGACTGGACCTCCATCGGCATGACCTGCGCGATCCTGCTGATGCGTGCTTCCATTTCCCTTCTGGTTCATTGGGAAAGCAAAGCGGAAGCCGAACACGAATAATCCTGTCACTGTTTTCACCGTCAGCAGCGTGCGTCTGCTGACGGTTTTTTCTTTCCCGCATTCAGTTATATGAGGAGGTAATATTTTCCATACTGTGCTTATTTCATCTTCTTGCAAAATACACCATCTTGTATTACAATAAGCACAGTTCCACAACAATTGGATATAAAGGAGGATGCGTATGAAAGACATCAAGAAGTATCTGGCTGAGTTCATCGGTACTCTGGTTCTGGTTCTGTTTGCCTGCGGTGTTGCCGGGCAGATTTGTGCCACGGGCGTTTCCGGGCTGATTGGTACTGCCCTTGCCTTTGGTCTTGTCATCGTCGCCATGGCTTACTCCATCGGCAATATCTCCGGCTGCCATATTAACCCGGCAGTATCCATCGCCATGCTGATCAGCAAAAAGATCTCCGTCAAGGATTTCTGCGGCTACATCGTAGCCCAGTTCCTCGGCGCCATTGCCGGTGCCGCAATCCTTAACGCGATCGTGCAGGACCCCGGAAAGCTCGGCTGCAACGCCCTGTACAACGGCAATGCGTGGCTCAGTTTCCTGATTGAAGTGATTCTTACCTTCGTCTTTGTAATCGCCATTCTGGGTGTTACCTCCAAGGAATCCAACGGAAACATTGCCGGTCTGGTCATCGGCGGTGCCCTGGTCCTGGTTCATCTCCTCGGCATCTCCTTCACCGGCACCTCCGTCAACCCCGCCCGTACCTTTGGCCCGGCTCTGATCGCCGGCAACCTCGGCGGCATCTGGGTATTCCTTCTGGCTCCCCTTGTGGGCGGTGCGCTGGCTGCGATTTGCTACCGTTTCCTGGCTTCTGATAAATAATCCAATCTCTTTTTCATAGGCTGCCCCGAACATATGGGACAGCTTTTTTTGATATAAAAAAGCACCGTCCTCCAGGACGGTACCTTTTTCAGACCTCAAACAGTTTTTTCAAAGTGAGTGCTGCCTGTTTGACCGCATTCTTTTTTTCACCTTTGCTGATCAGCTTATCCTGCGCTTCCCGCAGGCTGCTGCCCAGTTTCATTTCTTCGATCAGTTTTGCCTCCAGCGGCCACTCTGCAGCCGCTGTTTCGGGTTCAGGCAGGGATACATTATGCAGGTCCAGCACAACGCAGTATTCCCCTTTTTCGGTCTTCTCGTTCGCCTTCAGCGCTGCAAGCACCTCTTCCGGGGTTCCCCGGAGGGTTTTTTCATGCAGTTTGGTCAGATCACAGCATACCGTAAGTCTGGCTTCAGGCAGTGTCTGTGCAATAATCTCCGTAAGTTCAGTAATCCGGAAGGGAGATTCATGCAGAATCGCCACTTTTACGCCCCGGGCAATCTCTTCCAGCCTGGCTTTGATATCCTTTTTCTCCCTCGGCAGGAATCCGTAAAATGCAAATTCCCTTGCGTCATAGCCGCTGATGGAAACCGCCGCGATACCGGCACAGCACCCCGGAACCGGAATCACCGGAATCCCGGCTTCTGCGCATTCCCGCACAACCTCACACCCCGGATCGGAAATGCAGGGAGTTCCGGCATCCGTCACCAGTGCCGCTGTCAGATCCTCCTCCAGAATCTTCTGTGCCAGCCCTGCTGCCTTGCTGTCCTCGCTGTGACGATGGCAGCTGACCAGCGGAGCTTTCAGCCCGAAAACCCGGCACAGTTTCATTGTCACCCGGGTATCCTCGGCTATGATCAGATCTGCGTTCCGCAGGGTATCCGTTCCGCGGGGAGAAAGATCCTGCAGGTTACCGATCGGCGTCGCCACGACGTACAGTATTGCCACGCTTATGCCTCCGTCCTTCTCTTCTCAGCCACCCGAAGTTTTGCGCTTCGGGAGCGCGGATTCCTTTCAATTTCATCCTTTGACGGCGCCACTGCGCCGCCTGCCAGTACTTTGACCACAGGTTTGCGTCCGCAGGTACAGATCGGTGCCTTCGGCGGACAGATACAGGGATTCTCCAGTGTCTTAAAGCAGCGCTTTACAATCCTGTCCTCCAGGGAGTGGAATGTGATCACGCAGATTCTTCCTCCGGGTTTCAGGCAGTCTGTCAGGTCCTTCAGCGCCTGTTCCAGCGGTTTCAGTTCATCATTCACCGCAATCCGGATTGCCTGGAAGGTTCTTCTGGCGGGATGGCCGTCATCCTTCCTGCGTACAGCTTTGGGGATGGCCGCGTCTACCGCGTGTACAAGATCAAAGGTGGTTTCAAAAGGCTTTTCAGCCCTGTGTTCACAGATAATGCGGGCAATGCGGGCAGCCCATTTTTCCTCGCCGTAGTCCCGGATCACTTCCATGATTTCACGTTCGTCCGACGTGTTCAGGAAATCCGCGGCTGTCATTGTCTGGCGCTGGTCCATACGCATATCCAGCGGGGCATCCTCATGATAGCTGAATCCCCGCTCAGCCGTATCCAGCTGGGGGCTCGAAACGCCCAGGTCCAGCAGGGCGCCGTCCAGACCTTCTGCGCCTGCTTCTTCCAGCAGCTTTTTCGCATCGTGAAAATTACCGCGGATAGCAGTAAATCCCGGATATTCCTTCAGTCGTTCCGATGCGGCAAGGATAGCGTTTTCATCCCGGTCGATCCCGTACAGGTGTGCCGTTCCGCCGGAGGCTTTCAGGATCGCTCCGCTGTGGCCGCCACCGCCCAGCGTACCGTCACAATACACGCCGTCCGGCCGGACATTCATCCACTCCAGCACTTCGTTCAGCAGTACCGGTTCATGCCTGAATTCCACAGCCACACCTGTCCTTTCTGCCCAAAGGGCAACTCTACACTCTTCACTCTACACTTTTCACTCTTAACTCAAAACTCTGAATCCAGAATTTCGAATTGAAAAGCATATTAGCATTATTCATTCTTCATTATCCGCAAAGGATAAATCCTTTACGGTTTCAGCCCCAGCTCACTTCTCAGTGTGCCGATAAAATACAGGCTTCCTGTTGCCAGGATCAGTCCGTCCTCACCGGCCAGCTTCCCGGCGATTTCAAGTCCTTCTTTCAAACTGTTCGCCGCACAGGCTTCCATTCCCTCCCCGTGCAGCAATCCGGCCAGTTCTTCCGCTTTCATAGCCCGGGGGCTGTCAGGCGTCACTGTCACCGCTGTATCGGTTACAGAAGCAAGTCCACCAAGCATCTTTTCGGACAGTTTTTCCCTCAGTACACCGGTCAGCAATATCTTCCTTTTTCCGGAAAGATGTTCCTGTACATACCGGCTGAAGGCTGCGGTTCCCTGTGCATTGTGGGCTCCATCCATCAGAATGTTCCCGCACCATTCCAGCCGTCCCGGCCAGAACGTATTTCCAAGTCCGCTGATTACCGCATCCTCCGGCACACGGATTCCCTGTCTCTCCAGCTCCTCCAGGACGCAGAGCACCACCAGGGCGTTTACTGTCTGATGTTCACCCGGAAGGGAGATTTTCAGGTTTTTCCACACGTGGCTTCCTGTCCGGTAATCCGCAACCGTATATCGTGCAGTGGACTCCCGGATACTGATCTGCGTCTTTTCCGGGATTGTCATCGGTGCTTCTTCCTTTTCAGCCCGGGCTGCCAGCACTTCCCGTACTTCTTTTTCTTCCGGCGGGTAACAGATCACAGGCACTCCGTGTTTGATAATGCCTGCCTTTTCACCCGCAATTTCCGTCAGCGTACTGCCAAGGTACTGCATGTGATCCATGCCGATAGCCGTGATGGCGCAGACGGCGGGATTCGGCACGGCATTGGTCGGGTCAAGCCGTCCGCCCATTCCCGTTTCTGAAATGATCAATTCAACCTTTTCCGCCCGGAATGTACGGAAAGCCAGGGCAGTACCCAGTTCGAAGGGAGTGCAGTGGTAATCCTGCTCCCTCTTAAGTTTTTCAGCCGCATCCAGCGTTTCATTGCCGTACTGCGCAAGCAGTTCATCAGAGACCGGTTTTCCATTCAGCCGGATCCGCTCACTGTAGGTTTGCAGGAAGGGAGAGGTATACATACCGGTCCTGTATCCTGCTGCTGTCAGCACACTGTTCAGCATGGCACAAACGCTTCCCTTTCCGTTTGTACCTGCTACATGGATTACCGGACAGGCCGGCCAGGCCTGTAAAGTCTCAAGCAGGGCTGCGGTATTCCGCAGCCCCTGCTTGTCTCCGTCCCCCAGGGCGGAATGTATTTCGTTCACAACCTCTTCGGCAGTTCTCATAGATTCTCTTTCAGTTCCGCAATGCGGTTTTCCAGTGCGGCAGCCTTGGCTTTGGCAGCTTCCAGCTTGTCCTTTTCCTGCTGCACCAGCTGGGCCGGTGCCTTGGCCAGGAAGCCCTGGTTGTTCAGCATACCGTTGGAACGGGCCATTTCCTTCTTCAGGTTCTCCAGTTCCTTGGTCAGCCGTGCCACTTCCTTTTCGAAGTCCACCAGGTCGCCCAGCGGAATGAAAAGCTCGCCGGCCGCCACCACAGCGGATACATTTTTGCCCGTGACGTCATTGCGGTCGGAAATCATTTCCACCTGCTCCGCACCGGCCAGCTTCTTGAAGTAGCCTTCGCCGCCCTTCAGTGTATCAGCCCAGCCTTCCGCCGGCAGCAGCATCAGATGGGTGCGCTTGGACGGCGCCACGTTCATTTCGCTGCGCAGGTTGCGGATCGTGCGGATGATTTCCATCACGCCCTGCATCTTTTCCTCGTCCTTGCTGAACACATACGCTTCCGTATATTCGGGCCAGCTCTGGAGCATCAGGAAGCCTTCGCTGTCCGGCAGGTACTTGTAAACCTGTTCTGTCAGGAAAGGCATGAAGGGATGCAGCAGTTTCAGCAGGTTCTCCAGCACAAACAGCAGCACGGCCTTCACTGTATCCTTGCTTTCGCCGTCCTCACCCAGCAGGCGGGATTTGCTCAGCTCGATATACCAGTCGCAGAATTCACTCCAGGCGAAGTCATAGATCTTTGTCGCGGCCAGGCCGAAGTCTCCGTCTTCCATGTAAGCGGAGATATCCTTCACAGCCTCCTGCAGGCGGGTCAGGATCCACTTGTCCGCGGTCTCCAGTTTCGCCGGGTCAAAGGCTTTCCGTTCGTTCACATTCATCAGCACGAACCGGCTGGCATTCCAGACCTTGTTGGCAAAGTTCCGGGCCGCCTCCACCTTGTCCTTGCTGTAGCGGGTATCATTTCCGGGGCTCACGCCCATCACCAGGCTGAAGCGAAGCGCGTCGGCGCCGTACTCATCTATCACTTCCAGCGGGTCCACGCCGTTGCCCAGGGACTTGGACATCTTCCGTCCCAGTTCATCGCGCACCAGGCCGTGAATCAGCACTGTGTCAAAGGGTGCTTCACCCATATTCTCGATGCCGGCAACCATCATCCGGGACACCCAGAATGTGATGATATCGTATCCTGTCACCAGCATGTTTGTCGGATAGAAGTACTTCAGGTCTTCCGTGTTGTCCGGCCATCCAAGGGTGGAGAAAGGCCACAGGGCGGAAGAGAACCAGGTGTCCAGCACGTCTTCATCCTGGCGCAGCTTGCCACCGCACTTCGGACAGACTGTCGGATCCTCACGGCTCACAATCTGTTCACCGCAGTCATCGCAGTACCACACCGGGATCCGGTGTCCCCACCAGAGCTGACGGCTGATACACCAGTCGCGGATGTTTTCCATCCAGTTATAGTACATTTTGCTGAACCGTTCCGGAATAAACTTCGTCCGGCCTTCGCGCACAGCAGCGATCGCCGGTTCAGCCAGGGTCTTCATCTTCACGAACCACTGTTCGCTCAGCCGTGGTTCCACAGGCGTATCCCCGTGACGGTAGCAGAAGCCCACATTATGGCTGTAGTCCTCAACCTTCACCAGCAGGCCCAGCTTTTCCAGTTCTTCAACCACAGCCTTCCGGCATTCCATGGGATCCATGCCGGCGAAACGTCCGGCATTCTCGTTCATGGTGCCGTCGTCATTGGTCACCGTGATAATCTCCAGGTTATGCCGCTGGGCTACTTCAAAGTCATTCGGGTCATGGGCGGGAGTCATCTTCACCGCGCCGGTGCCGAATTCTTTTTCCACATAATCATCCGCGACCACCGGAATTGCCTTGTTCACGATGGGCAGGATCACCTTCTTGCCCACCAGGTCAGTATACCGTTCGTCGGTAGGATTCACGGCCACACCGGTATCACCCAGCATGGTTTCAGGACGGGTCGTGGCCACCACAACGCCTTCGCTTCCGTCGGCGCCGGGATAACGGATATGCCACAGGTGGCTTGCCACATCCTTATATACTACTTCAGCGTCGCTGATGGCGCTCTGGCAGGCGGGGCACCAGTTGATCATCCGGTTTCCGCGGTAGATCAGTCCCTTTTCATACAGCCTGACAAATACCTCGCGCACAGCGCGGCTGCAGCCTTCATCCATGGTGAAGCGTTCCCGTGACCAGTCGCAGCTGATACCCATCTTCCGCTGCTGGTGCACGATCCGTCCGCCGTATTCTTTCTTCCAGTTCCAGGCACGCTCCAGGAAAGCTTCCCGGCCGATCCCCTCTTTGGTCAGGCCTTCCTTGCGCATGGTGTCCACAATCCTGACTTCCGTCGCGATCGCGGCATGGTCTGTGCCGGGAAGCCACAGGGTGGGATCACCCTTCATCCGGTGATAGCGGATCGGGGCATCCTGCAGGACGCAGTCCATGGCATGACCCATGTGCAGCTGACCCGTAATGTTGGGCGGCGGCATAACGATGGTAAAGGGTTTCTTACCCTCCACCCGGTGAGCAGTAAATGCGCCGGATTCTTCCCAGGCCTTGTAGATATCAGCTTCAATTGCCTGTGGGTTAAAGCGGGTTTCCATATCGGCGCCGGTCATTTTCTTCTCCATGGTAATCCTCCCTCACTCCGGTAAATAGAAGAAACAGCCCCGACCCTGATGGGCGGAGCTGCGATTCTTTAATCCTTGGCCAAAAATGCAGTCGACAATCAGGCGTTCTTCTCTTCGTCCTTATTGACGACGACCTGGACGCCGTTATAATAACCGCAATTCTTGCACACGCGATGAGACAGTTTCATCTGACCGCACTGCGGGCACTTGCCGATTCCCGGCAGTGTGAGCTTCCAGTTAGCGCGGCGGCTGTGCTTGCGAGCCTTAGAGATTTTCCCCTTCGGAAGAGCCATGATTCACACCTCCTCATTGTCTTGAAGCAATTGCTGCAGTCCTGCGAACGGATATTGTACGCCCGGTTCGGAAGGAACTGCTTCCGGGTCCCTGTATTCAAAGCCCGGACAATCCTCTCTGCAGAGAAAGCGGATCGGCAGAGCCATGACGGCGTATGACATAACCAGCTTGTCCAGCAGGATCTCATGCCCTTCATAGGCAAAGATCTCGTTATCCTCCTGATCGCCGTTCCGGCGGAACACCTCGTCGAATTCGTTCTCGACTTCGGCCTGTGCGTCCTCCAGACAGTTGGCGCAGTGAGCGTGGGCAATGGTCTTCAGCTTGCCTCTCACCGATATGTTTCCGTCTTCATCTGACAGGAATACACCTTCCACAGTGCAGTCGTCAATCCTGACGGTGTCACCGCTGATCTCCTGATCCGCAATGGCCTGCAGACCCGAGAAAAGGTACTCCTGTCCGGGATGGGATAAAGCATTCGATACGTCAAGCTTCATGTCCTCACCTCAAAAGTGACCATTTGGTATTATAATTCGATGCAAATCGTTTGTCAACAAAGAATTTGCGCCGATTTTTCTCCCGCTTCACCCGGCGTTTTTTCCGGGTGAAACCGGAGATAAAGTAACTCTTAATTATGAATTATGAATTGTGAATTATGCATTCCGCATTTTTCATTCTTCATTTTTCATTCTTAATTGTCTCTGACCTTGCCGGTGGTAACCAGGTCCAGCGTATCCCGGGCAATCATGATTTCCTCATTTGTGGGAATCACGCAGACCGTAACCTTGCTGTCATCCGCGGAGATGACTGCTTCCTTGCGGGTCTTGTTCTTCTCAGTGTCAATCTTTGCGCCCATGAATTCAAGGCCGTCGATCACCTGTGCACGCAGGTCGGCGTTGTTTTCACCGATACCGGCTGTGAACACGATGATGTCTACACCGCCCATAGCTGCCGCATAGGAACCGATGTACTTCTTGATACCGTAGATCAGCATGTCCTGGGCCAGCTTCGCATTCGGATCGCCCTTGCTTGCCAGGTCGTCAATGTCGCGGCAGTCGCTGCTCTTGCCGCTGATGCCCAGCAGGCCGCTTTTTTTGTTCATCATGGTCAGCACTTCATCCACGCTGATCGGATGCCCCACGGGAGTGCCGTCATCGTTCAGGGGATTGTTGGCGATAAACTGCACAACCGCGGGGTCGCAGCTGCCGCAGCGGGTGCCCATCAGAAGGCCTTCCAGGGGTGTCAGGCCCATGGAGGTATCCTGGCACTTGCCGTCCATGACGGCGCTCAGGCTGGAGCCGTTGCCCAGATGGCAGATAATGATCTTCTTGCCGATGGGGCTGATTCCCAGGAATTCACAAACCCGGCGGCTCACATAGCGATGGCTGGTACCATGGAAACCGTAACGGCGCACATGCAGTTTTTCTTCATACATTTTCGGCACGCCGTACATATAGGCCTTGGGGGGCATGGTCTGATGGAAAGCCGTATCGAACACTGCCACCTGGGGAGTGCCCTTCATCACCTTTTCGCAGGCTTCAATGCCCATCAGGTTGGCAGGATTGTGCAGCGGTCCCAGGGGGAAGCAGTCACGGATGGCCTGCTTCGCGGCGTCGTTCACAATAACAGAGGCCGTGAACGCGCTGCCGCCGTGCAGCACCCGATGGCCGACAGCTCCGATTTCGTCGGTGCTCTTGATTACGCCGAACTCCGGATCCTGCAGGATCTTGAGCATCAGCTGAGCGGCGGCTTCATGATCCGGGATCTCCTGTGCGATCTCAGTCTTTTTGTCACCGGCGCTGTGCTTCAGCTTGCTGCCTTCAATGCCGATACGCTCGACCAGGCCCTTGGCCAGTTCCTTCTCGCCGTCCATGTCGATCAGCTGATACTTCAGGGAAGAAGAACCTGCGTTCACAACCAGAATTTTCATACTTGTTTCCAGCTCCTTTGATTATTTCAGAATCACACTTTATTATACTCCCGATTTGCTTGAAAAGAAAGACCTAAAATGCTACTATTCAATTATACAGGATGTGAATGAGATCAATCATTTTTCATTCTTCATTCTTCATTTTTCATTCTCAGGGAAGGGCTGGTGTACGCATGAAGATCCTCGGCATTGTCGCGGAGTATGATCCTTTTCACCGCGGGCACCTGCATCATATGACGGAAGCCGTCAGGCGTGTTTCGCCTGATCTGGTTTTTATCGCCCTGTCCCCCTGTTTCAAGCAGCGTGGAGGGCTTTCCCTCCTGTCCCCGTCGGACCGTGCCCGTCTCGCGCTGGAAGCCGGAGCAGATGCGGTCTTCGCCCTCCCGGTCCTCTGGACAGTCCGGGATGCGGAACACTATGCGCTGGGTGCTGTTTCCCTGCTTTCAAAGCTCGGTATAACGCACCTGGCCTTCGGAGCGGAGACAGCGGACGAATCCCTGCTTTTCCGGGCTGCTGATCTCCTGGAGAATCCTTCGCCCGTCTTCAGCACCCTGCTGAAGGAAAAACTGTCTTCCGGTGCTGGTTATCCAGCCGCCCTTTCCGGTGCCTTCTCTTCTGTGCTGCCGGAAGCCGAAGGCCTGCTCGACCGGCCGAACAACATTCTGGCTGTCTGTTATCTCCGTGCCATGCTGCGCCTGAATCTGACGCTCCGCCCTGTCATCATTCCGCGGGCCGGCAGTTATCATGCCGCAGGAATCGATCCCGTGTCCCCTTCCGCGTCCGCCGTTCGGGACAGTCTGCTTCGCGGCAGCTACGCCAATGCTTTTGAGGCTGTCCCTTCATATACTGCAGACCTGCTGCGCCGCCGTTTTCTGGAGCGCCGCATCCCGGACGAACGTATTCTGGACGCCATACTGCTTTCACGCCTGCGTTCCATGTCAGCAGAAGAATACAGCCTTCTTCCTGATCTCTCTGAAGGAATGGAAAACGCTGTGCGTTCAGCCGCCGCAGTCTCCCGCACGCGGGAGGAACTGATCGCAACCTTGTCCGGCAGGCGTTATCCGTCAGCGCGTATCAGCCGCCTGTGTGCCTCTGCCCTTCTTGGCATTTCCGGAAATGACACGGAAACTGCTTTCCTCCCGGATTACGCCCTGCTTCTCGGTCTGCGAAAGCGTCCTGAAATGACGGCTTTGTGGAAGTCCATTCCCCTTCCGGTCATTACTTCTTTTACTGAATGGAAGAAAACCGCCGCACCATACGATCTGGCGGCCTGGCGCATCTGGGCCCAGTGCTCCGGTCTTTCTGACACGCTCCCCTTCACCGAAAAGCTGATCTCCATATAAAAACGAGGACCTTCCGGCCCTCGTTTAGTTTTGTCTGTTTCTTTCACATCTGTCTTTAGACAGATATTTCACATTGAGCCTTCAGGCTCAATATTTCATGTTCGCATCGCGAACATTTCACATCCGCCATATGGCGGATATTTCATTTATTTTATTGAAGTCAAAATGGTTCTTGCCACATGCACTCCGCTTGCGCTGGCATGTGACAGGCTGTGGGTTACTCCGCTGCCGTCGCCGATCACATACAGGCCGGGATAAGCCGTTTCAAGGTTCTCATCCAGCGCTACTTCCATATTGTAGAACTTGACTTCAACGCCGTAGAGCAGTGTATCGTCATTGGCAGTGCCGGGTGCAATTTTATCCAGAGCATAAATCATCTCGATAATGCCGTCCAGGATCCGTTTCGGAATCACCAGGCTCAGGTCTCCCGGCGTCGCGGCCAGCGTCGGCGTCACAAATGAATCGGCAATACGTCCGGGCGTACTTCTGCGTCCGCGGACCAGGTCTCCGAAGCGCTGCACGATCACACCGCCGCCCAGCATATTGCTCAGCCGGGCGATGGATTCGCCATAGCCGTTGGAATCCTTGAACGGTTCAGAGAAGTGCTTGCTCACCAGCAGGGCGAAGTTCGTATTTTCCGTATGCTTTGCCGGGTCTTCATAGCTGTGTCCGTTCACCGTCACAATGCCGTTTGTATTTTCACTGACCACCGCGCCGTGAGGATTCATGCAGAAAGTCCGCACCAGGTCTTCAAACTTTTCTGTCCGGTAAACGATCTTGCTCTCGTACAGTTCATCGGTCAGATGGCTGAAAACCTGGGCAGGCAGTTCCACCCGTACGCCGATGTCTACCCTGTTGCTCTTGGTGGGAATGCCCATTTCCCGGCATACGCCTTCCATCCATTTGCTGCCGCTGCGGCCGACGGAAATGACGCAGTGGGATGCTGTATAGCTTTTCCCGTCTTCCATCGTGACACGGTAGTTCTCACCTTCCCGTTTCACGGAAGCGACCGGCGCCTCAAAGAAGAAATCCACTTTGTCTTTCAGGTCGTTATACAGATTGTCCAGCACCACATAGTTAATATCCGTTCCCAGATGGCGCACCTGCGCGTCCAGCAGGTGCAGCCCGTTCTGCAGGCAGGTTTTGCGGATAGCGGTATTGGCGGTGGAATACAGCCTGGTTCCTTCCCCGCCGTATTTCAGGTTGATCTCATCCACATAACGCATCAGCTCCAGCGCGCGTTTTTTACCCACATGTTCATGCAGGCTGCCGCCGAAGTCGTTGGTAATATTGTATTTTCCGTCAGAAAAAGCGCCTGCTCCGCCGAATCCGCTCATAATGGAGCAGGTTTTGCAGCGTATGCAGGATTTAACCTTGTCTCCGTCAATGGGGCATTTGCGCCGGTCCAGTTTTCTGCCCAGCTCAAACACAGCGACTTTCATCGGCTTCTCTGCTTTTTCTGTCAGCTCATAAGCTGTAAAAATGCCTCCGGGGCCTGCCCCGATAATCAGCACGTCATAATCTGTCATCATTTACCGGTCTTTCCTTGCTTTAGTCCGGCGGAGCGGATTCCCGTCCGTTTCCGGCGGATAAATTATACCATTGACCAGGTAAAAAGAAAAGCAAATCCCTGCAGGTCCCAGGGTGCTCCGAATATGTTTCATTCTTTTCAGAATTGTTTCATCTTTTTGTCGAATTTACGAATTTCCTCTTTCATCTTTTTCATTATTGTACTATAATGAGAGGTGAATCTTCAGTTATCCCAAAGGAGTGTATTCATCCATGCGGAAACTACTTGCACTGATTATGATATTGATCCTGCTCCCGCTTCCTCTGGTTGCGACAGCAGAATCAACTGATCTTCCGGTTCCAACCCCTACCCTGACGCCTGAAGAGTGGGGAAATAAAAAATTACCCCATGAGCGTCAGCCGGAGCATATCGATGTCGTTCCCATGGACGAATTACCCCCTGTTGTCGAAGGACAGCATCACTATCTTCTTCTGTGCATTGACCAGTGGAACAGGGATCCCCGTCCGGACAACTCCAAGCCGCCGACGCTGAATGGCCAGCGCCGGGATATGTATGGTAACACAGACGGTATCATGCTGGTTACCCTGGATACGCGTGCGCACCGTATCATGCTGACCTCCATCATCCGGGATGCCATCATTCGTAAAATCGACTCCACGGAGAAAGAAGAAAAGCACGGCCGCATTAACTATGTTTACAATGATCTGGGGCCTGAGGCCCTGTGCCAGACGATCAGTCAGCATCTAGGCGTAAGAGTTGAAAAGTATATTATGTTCACCTGGCGGCAGCTGGCAAATATCATCGACTACATGGGCGGCGTACAGGTTACTTTAAACACAAAAAGTGAGATACAGAAACTGCGCGGCGTCATCTGGGAGGGCTCCGTGTTTGACCCGAATGGAAAGGATTTGTACTACGGTTCCCTTGAAAGCCATCCCACAGGTGTTTATACTTTCAAAAACCCCGAGGGCAAGGTCATTGACTACCATTCCGATAAAATGGACAAAAAGACTGCCGGGGTTTCTGCCGTAGTCTATATGCGGATCCGCAAGGACAGTTCCCAGGGGGACTTGATGCGTACCCAGCGTGCCCGGAATGTGATACAGTCCCTGTCCAAAAAATGCAAAGCAATGTCCTGGGATGAAGCACAGGGGCTCGCCAACAATCTTCTTGAAAACAACAACAAGACCAACATGAACCTGAACGAGATCATCGAAGCTGCCAAGTACGCTTATGAACTTCGTGAATGCACCATCGAAGAGCTGCGGATTCCTCATGAGGATATAGCCCGTCGTCCGATCCTGTTCTGCGAGATGCTTGCCCAGGAAATCAACTGGCCGTACTGCCGGGAAGCCTTCCAGGAATATCTGCAGAACAGCTTCCTTGTCGCAGATGATGAGGACGATGATGACTTTTAATCTGTTGCAGAGGAGAATGCCATGAAATGTCCCGAATGCGGTCAATGGAACCGCGCTTCCATGCCTCACTGTATAAAATGCGGCGCGCCGCTGAATATTGACGGAGCCTCAAAACTACAGTGGAAGGACACGCTGAAAGACAGCGGTCCTTCCACGGCGTATTTACGTGCCGATGAATTCGGTCAGGTGGATTCCACTCCTGACGCCCGTGATCAGCTTGCCGGTGAAATGCAGGAGCTGAAAAAGCGCAAGCATGAAGGTGCTGAACGTCAGCGCCGCCTGCGCAAAAATACAGCCTCGCGTCCGGAGCCTGAGGTCGTAGTCACGGAAGATTCGGCAGAGTATACCCGCCGGGTCCGCCGGGTTGAGGAGCCCGTTACCGCAATTCGTGTTCAGCCGGTTTCCCGCAATGAAAAAGCCCGCCGTGAACAATCTGAAATCTATAATCGCGTCCGTTTTATGGATGAAAACGGTGCTTTTGTGGAAAGCCACACGTATGACCCCGTTCCTGCCGGCGGATATGGCTACAGCCAGGGCACCGGTTCCTGGCACCTGGCCGGACCCCTGAGTAAAAATATAGCCCCTGCTCCCGAAAAGAAAAAGGGCGTCCTGAAAATCCTGCTGATGCTGCTGGCATTCGCCCTGCTGGGTACAGGCGGTTTCTTCGGATACCGTTGCCTGGCCAGCCAGGATCGTCCTGATTATAACAAAGACGCCATCATCACCGCTTCGCTGGTGGATGACCTGCCTGCCCACACAATCCTGATCCCGGGTGAGGAAGGCACCACCATCTATGTCCGCGAACTGCACGCAAGCTATGTGGTTATGGACGGCTTTGCAACCATCAAGGTGGCGGATCATACCTGGTACGACAACCTGGAAGGTGCCCTCGAGGAGACCATGAACGTCACCATGACGCCCTTCCTGAAAACGGCTTCCGGCAAACAGACGCCGCTGCCTCTGATCACTTACCCGATTACAATCCCCATCAGCCCTATTTCGCTGGAATCACCGGAAGGTCTGTACAAGGAAGTCTCCACTACCATGTATTCCATCAAGTTCACAGTCCGGCCTGACTCCCGCATCACTATCAATGATCAGGATTACTCTGACATCGTCAATGACGAAACCGGAGAAGTGATCTACAATGCCACGGTACAGCCCATCGGCAACAATCCCTACGTTATCAAAGTCCGTTCCCGCTACTGCCGTGAAAACACAATCAATGTGATTCTTTACCGCGAAAAGCAGGAAATACCGCTTGACCTGGCTGTCGGTACAATCGGCAGCACGGATAAGAATGTGATGAGGGTCACAGCCACCACGCTGCCCGGCTCAGACGTGCATATCCTTTCAGATTATTCTGACTTTGATATCACGGAACTGAACACCACCGGAAAGTTCTCCTTCATTGCAATTTTCAAAGAGGTGGGCGAAAACACCATCACCATTACCTCCTCGCGCGAAGGCAAGAGAACTTCTGTTGTTAATCACAAGGTTTACTATGTTCCCCGGCCGGAGGAATATACCCCGAAGGCCTGGGCACTCACTCCTGAAGGTTATTCCGAACTGCTCAACAACATCAAGGTCCGGGCGGATAAGCACCAGATCTATGTGGTCAAGGGAACGGTCAAGGACGTCATCAACGATAAACCGCTTCGGGTTGTGATCAACACCAGTGAGGACGGAAAGTCCCAGCCTGTTGTTCTCGAACGTCCCGAACAGTCCCAGGACAAAATCCATTGGGAAACAGGGAAATACTACCGTGTCTATGCGGATGTTTCCGGCGTATACGACAACATGCCCGTACTGATTGCCCGTTACAGCTACACAAAATAAACAGGAGTAATTGTGATGAAGCGTTTTCTTTCAATTTTTATGATCTTTATCCTGTCAGTGCTCCCCGCCCTGGCGGATCCGCTCCCCCTGCTGGATGATTATGCGGAAGATATTGTCATTCCTTATGACGAGTCTGATCCTTCCGCGGGTGTTTTCTCTTACAGTTACCGCTATCCTCATGTGGATGAAAACGCAGAAGGCGGCATGGGAGTCTATGTGTTCTTTTCTGAACTGCTGGACTACGAGAATGAATTTATTATTCCCATGATCCAGGACGCCTATGAAGGCAGCGATACCTCTACGGTGGTCACCTATACGATCACCTGTAATAATGATGATTATTTCTCTGTGTTGATTCGTACAGAAAAAAACATTCCGGATCATTCACAGGTCACCTGGAAAGGACACGTTTTCTCCAGGACAAACGGAATGAACGGGGCCACTTATTCACTTCCGATGGTGCTTGGAATCCTTTCCCCTGACGAAAATGATGAATGGCTTCAGGAATACCAGACTGAAAAAGTAGAAACGCTGGTACGGCAAATGGTCTGGAGCATGATCGAAGAAAATGCTGACAGTGTCGATTACAGCGGCATATCGGAGGAAACGCTGGCAGCTTCCTTCTTCCCGTCTGAGGACTTCTATCTGGATGATAACGGCGATCCAGTTTTCTATCTGCAGCCTTATGACATTCTGGACGAGGTGCCTGAAGGAACGGATCTTTTCACCTTCCCCATTACCCTGGAGGACATTCTGGACGAACTGTAATCAGTACAGAAAAAGTCCATGCATTTTTGGCCAGCCGGGCGTATAATATCACCAATCATTTTATGGGAAAGAAGGAACTGACATGCTGGACATCAAAGTAACGCTTTCACAGAATCTCAAACAGAAACCCGCGGACGAGTCTGCCCTCGGTTTCGGCCGGATTTTTACCGACCATATGTTCCTGATGGACTATGAACAGGGTGTCGGCTGGAACAACGCCCGCATCGTTCCCTACGCTGATTTTGCGCTGGATCCTGCCGCCATGGTTCTCCATTACGGCCAGGCCATTTTTGAAGGAACCAAATGCTATCGTCGTGCTGACGGCGGTCTGCAGCTCTTCCGTCCCCAGGCCAACCTTGCCCGCATGACCCGCAGTGCGGAGCGCATGGGCATGCCCGCTCTGGATGAAGAAACCGCCCTGGAAGGCCTCAAGCAGCTGGTTCGCATTGAGGAAGCCTGGGTTCCGCATCTGGACGGCACTTCCCTCTACATCCGCCCCACCATGATTTCCATGGATGTCGGCCTGGGTGTGCATGCTTCCAAGAAGTATCTGTTCTATATCATCCTCAGCCCCGTAGGCGCCTACTACAAAGAAGGCCTGAAGCCCGTCAGCATCTATGTTGAAGATGCTTACGTGCGTGCGGTTCGCGGCGGCGTTGGCTTTACCAAGTGCGCCGGTAACTACGCGGCTTCTATTCTCGCCGGTGACGTTGCCGAAAAGAAGGGTTTCTCCCAGGTTCTGTGGCTGGACGGTGTGGAACAGAAGTATGTTGAAGAAGTCGGCTCCATGAACATGATGTTTGCTTACGGCAACAAGATTGTTACCCCCAAGCTGAATGGTTCCATCCTCCCCGGCATCACCCGCGACAGCGTGCTGACTCTTGCCCGCTCCATGGGTTATGAGGCCGAGGAAGACCGTCTGAATATCGAAGAAATCTTTGCGGATGCCAAATCCGGAAAGCTGACTGAAGCCTTCGGCACCGGTACCGCTGCGGTCATCAGCCCCGTTGGTACCCTGGCCATGAAGGACGAGAAGATCACCATCGGCGACGGCGGAATCGGTAAAGTTGCCCAGAGTCTGTATGATACCCTCACCGGGATTCAGTACGGGCGTCTGGAAGACAAATTCGGCTGGATCATCAAACTGTAATTCGAAAGGAATCCAACCTCAATGTTGAGGCAAACCAATACCCGCTCCCTTCACTGGGCTGATAAGACCATGAGCGTTCTGCGGGCAGATCAACTGGAGGCCTGCGAGAAAGATCTCGCAGGCCTTCCTTCCCGTTGTCTTTTTGAACCGGACTGCAGCAATGTCGACGCGGAAAAGCTGTATGATATTTCATTTTTTGCGGAGGAAGACCGTAAATCCGCCGGACGGGTTCTGCATCCGGTGCTGCATACGGTGGAAGAACTCCGTAATCGTGTGCTTCATTCCTTTGCCCAGGAAACAGCCCTGCTTTCTGTAGAGGAGCACGACTTGCTTGTGCGTGTAATGCTCTTTGGCGGCCGTACTCCGCTCAATGACTGGAATGAACTGATTCCAGCCCGGGGATTGGTTCGCCGTCTTTGGTGCCGCGTGGAAAATGTAGGCTCCAATGCAGCCCTGATCCTTCCCTCCCAGCTCTGTGCCACCGTCCTCATGCTCCTGGCCGGGGACAGCCACCGGGACGTCAGGACAATCGTGGAACAGGTACATGAAAGGATAGACAATACCCTGTATCTTCTGGGAGCCGTGCAGGCTTCCGGCCCCATGCGTGATATGCTGGCCCTTCTGAAGGGCACCTGTGCCGAAAACAGGCCGGACCTGGTTGAACGTTTCCTTGTTTCCGGCTATGATTATGTATATAACCGTTCCGGCAGTCTGCTGCTGATTCATCCGGGCCTTGCGGATCCGGAACGGATGATGGATATTAACTATACCGAAATGGATCCTGAAGCCCTTTCCAAAGCTTCTGAAAGTATCAACGATCTTGAATCTCCCTTGTATGAGCAGATGCTTTCTGTTCTGCAGGGTGCCACCCGTCCCGAGATAACACCGGAGGATGCGGTGGAAGATCTGATTATCCTTGCAAAACAGGAAGTCCCCTGGAAAGACATGCTTGAAGTTCTCTCTTCCCTCCTGATCTGTCAGCCCACACCCGAAATGCGATCCGCCTTGAAGGATCTGTGTGATCGTGTGCCCCGCTGGCTGGATCTGAGTACTTCGCAGGTACAGTAATATGCCGCTGAAAGAAATGATTATTCCCCGGGACGCTGTCGGGCAGCGTGTTGCGGACTATCTTCGTTCTGTGCTCCCGGATCTTCCGGAGAGTGTGCTTCGCCGTATTTTTGCTTCCCGGGATGTGAAGCTTGACGGTGTCCGGGTTTCCCGTGACCAGAAGCTCCAGGCGGGTCAGTGCCTGAAGATTTATATTCCAGATGCTTCAACCGGCAGTATGTCTGCCGCTCCCGCACTTTCTGTTGTTTATGAAGATGCTGACGTACTTCTGGTCAACAAGCGGGCCGGTATCAGTGTGGAGCCGGATGCCCGCGGCGGTGTCACCCTGACGGATCTGTGCCTGCAGTATGTCCGCAGGAACAACCCGGATGCTTTTGCTCCCGCAGCCTGTCATCGTCTGGACAATAAAACCTGCGGATTGTGTCTCTTCGCGAAAAACCAGCAGGCGCTTGATATCCTGCAGGATGTTTTCCGCAGCCGGAAGCTGGAGAAATACTACGTTTGTCTCGTTCGGGGGATTATGAAACCTCCGGAAGCCGTTTGTCATGCCTGGCTGATAAAAGATGCGCTTCATGCCAGGGTTCGCATCACGGATCATCCCGAACCGGGTGCCAAGCCTGTCACAACTGGTTATGAAACGCTGGAAAGCGGACCTGTGTCCCGTCTCCGCGTTCATCTGATTACAGGACGTACCCATCAGATCAGGGCTCATCTGGCTGCCCTGGGGCACCCATTGCTGGGTGACGACCTTTATGGTGACCGCGATTTCAACCGCCGGGAAAAGGCCCGCAGTCTGAAACTTTGTGCGGTTTCCCTCACCATGGACACCGACGGCCGTCTTCCCGCCCTCGACGGCAAAACCTTCTCCATCAACCCGCCTTTTTAACAATTCAGGATTCAAACTTCGGAATTCAGAATGCTCCGTTCTGGATTCTTTCTTTTTTCTCAACTCGAAACGTTTGCATTTTTGAAATATGCCATATATAATTATGCATTATACATTATGCATTATGCATTTATATGAACGGAGTGAATATCATGCTTGCAAAGCTTCCCCCTCTCGGATGGAATTCATGGAATACTTTCGGAGAACATATCAGCGACGCGCTGATCCGTGAAATGGCTGATTTTATGGTGGATCAGGGCTGGCTGGCTGCCGGCTATAACTATCTGGTCATTGATGACTGCTGGTCCCTCCGTGATCGGGATGAAAATGGCCTGCTTGTTCCTGATCCGGAAAAATTCCCCCATGGTATGAAGGATCTGGCGGATTATATCCACAGCAAAGGACTGAAATTCGGTATGTATTCCTGCGCAGGCGTCATGACCTGCGCCGGTTATCCTTCCAGCTATGACCACGAATTTGTGGATGCGAAAACCTTTGCTTCCTGGGGCGTGGATTTCCTGAAATACGATTTCTGCAATTTCCCGGAATCCGGAGACTGCCGTAATCGCTATCAGACCATGGCAATGGCACTGAAAGCCTCCGGACGGGATATTCTCTTCTCTGCCTGTAACTGGGGCCGTCATGATCCATGGAAATGGATGCGCAGCCGGGGAGCCCATATGTACCGTTCCACCGGAGACATCATGGATAACTATGTTTCCTTCACCGACATCTTCAAATCCCAGCTGGAAAACCTCTGCATGAGCAGTACAGACTGCTTCAATGATATGGATATGCTCACCGTGGGAATGTGCGGTAAAGGCAACGTTGGCTTTGGCAAGGTATGTACTTATGAAGAATACCGTCTGCAGTTCGCCCTGTGGTGCCTGTGCGGCGTTCCCCTGATGATGGGAGCGGATCTCCGTTCCCTGAAGCCGGAGTATGTTGCGCTCATGCAGAACAAAGACCTTCTCCGGATTGACCAGGATGAGGAATGCCGTCCACCCTTCCTGATCCGCCGCGGTTCTGTCTTTACATCCAATCCGGAACCGAAGGAGGGCGATTTCCCCTGGCGTGAACTTCCGGATACGTCCTTCACCCTGTTCCGTCATTTGTCCGGAGGCGAATTTGCTCTGGCTTTTGTCAACCTTTCCGAAGCTGAAACCTGCATGCATTGTGAACTTGTTGACCTCGGCCTGCCGGTTTCCTCTGGCATCGCGCTGGAAGTCCGTGATGCCTTCACAGGAGAATTTCTTGGCCGGAAATCTGATTATTTCAACCCCACTGTTCCCGGCCACGATATGAAGCTGTATATCTGTTCCCTGGTGCCTGCCCGTGGCTGAACAGGATAAATGCGTCCGCTGCGGCGCCTTCCTGACAAAGGATGAAACAGCGCTGACCCGGAAGCTGATCAACCGCGGTGCCACAGAATTCTTCTGCCTTTCCTGCCTCGCAAGCCATTTCCAGCTTTCCGAAGAAATTCTTCGGAAAAAGATAGAAGAATTCAAAGCCATGGGCTGTACCCTGTTCAACCCCTGAAGCAAACCGGGGCGGTGAAAAACTTCACCGCCCCTTTTAAGTCTTTGAGGAGGCATCCGTGCTTCAGACTGATCTGTCGGCACTTTAGTGCCGGTAACAGATCGTCCATGCAGGCGTCAGCGCTTTGGCGCTGCTAACGCCGAGCCATCCACGGCGAATGCCTATCCGCAAGCTCAATGGTCGTGACTCCCCACTGGGGAGCTCACTCCCTTTCGCTTGACCTCAGCTCTGACAAAATATCTGCCACTGGCAGTTGTCAGAGCTTCGCCCATGTTACAGCCGTCCATTTCTGCGAGTCGAAGACGATGAAGAAATGGAATACGGCGATCGCAAAGTTTTCAGTTTTCATTAAGCAGATTCTTTGCATTCAGGCAAAGAATCTGCTCCTCTTCCTCCTCCGTCAGTCCCAGCTTGCGGAATCGTTCCAGCTCCTCTGAAGGAACCCACATCGGATAATCCGTCCCGAAAAGCACCCGTTCCCTGCTGTAGCAGCGGATAATTCTCCGTGCCTCATCCTGTTCCAGTGTGTAAAGGGAACTCGACGTATCTACATAGACATTTTCATATCCTGTCAGCATTTCGCATGCGTCATCCCATTCGTTCCAGCCGCCCAGGTGCGCGCAAATACACACCAGTTTCGGAAAAGCATCCAGCACTTTTTTCATCCGCCTGGGATTGGAGTATTCATAACGGGGATCACCGGTATGGATAATAATCGGCAGTTCACCCTCAACAGCGGCGAACATCTGCATTGCTGCCGGACTGTCCAGCGCAAACTTCTGCATATCCGGATGGATCTTCAGGCCTTTCAGTCCCATTGCCTTGATATCCCGGATCAGGCCTGGAATATCTTCACAGTCCGGATGAATGGCGCCAAATCCGGTCAGGCTGTCAGGGTTCTGCCTTACCGTATCGGCAATAAACCGGTTGATGGAGTCAACATAATGAGGAGTAAGCGCGACTGAATGGATACAGGCATGGCCGATTCCTGCCTCCTGTTCCGATTCAAGCAATTGTCCGACAGTGCCTTCCTGGCGCACGGGCATATGGTAAAACTCTCCGATACTGCCGGCTGCCTTTCCTGCGATCGGATCAGGAAAAACGTGAGCATGGATATCCGTTACCTGCATCTGTCCATTGATTCCTTTCGGTCCGTTATTTCGGAATGTACCGGTACTCGATTTCCTTCACTGTACCGTTATCATTCAGATAGTATTTCAGCTGATGCCATGTACCGTCCACACGAATCCTGTACCGGATGGAATTATCTTTTACCAGGTACTTGCCGTCAGAAAGATTATCCAGATGATACAGTCCCCGGTTGCCGCTTGCGCTTGCCACCTGCCCCATATCCCGGAACTTGCCGATGACGTAGTCCTTGGGATCTCCGACGTTGGTATCGCGCGGAGCTTTAAACGTCGATTTGTCATTGAAGCGCAGCTCGACCAGAACCCATGTTTTCTTATTCAGGTTCATCACCGCATATCCCCACGGGTACTCGAATTTCCGAAGTGCTGTGGTGAATCCGCTGTTCTTTGTCGTTTCGATTTCAACTTCTTTTCCCGTACCGTATTCAGCCTGGAATGCCTGCATGGTGGTTTTGTTCAGTTCCAGTCCGCTGACTTTTTCTTCAATATCCCACGCGGAAAGCGGATAGGGCTTAACCTCAATCTTGTAGCTGACTTCCTGAACCTGTGATTCCTTGCCGTACTGGTTTACTGCAATTGCTTTAATCGTCACCTTATGTCCGGTGGGAAGCAAGATCGGTTCTCCGGTAAACTCCGGGCTGTCTTCATTTGGTGTTGATCCGTCAACAGTGTAAAATATGCGGATATCATCGTCTTTTTCATTGTCCTTGCCGGGTCTGAGGCTTACCTTCTTCCTGGTTTTATAAGCTCCCGGCGCAAGATTAGGCTGGGGCATCTGGGGAGAAGGCATGATGATCTTATAGGTACCCTTGATTTCGTCGGATACCAGTTCGCCGTTTACAGCCACTGCCCGCAGGTTCCAGGTTCCTTCGTCAAGTGTAAGCTTTTCGGTAAATCGCATTCCGTTCTGGGGCAGCTTTACCTTTTCAATGTCATCATCAAAGGTGTAGTAAACGTCATAGCCCTGAGTTGAATACATATTCAGCGTAACTTTATGCTCTATGTATCCGCCGACAGGATCCACCACCGGCACTTCCGGCAGCAGGTCTCTGCGCTGGGTCTGGAAAGTGACTTCACCGGTTTTTTCATAAGCAGTTTTCATCAGTCTGCCGGCGTCGGCCAGTTTTCCGTTGTTCAGCAGAATCCGGATATGGTTTACATAAGCTTCAGGCCTGGACGGAGTGCCTTCATAAATGTGCGCGTAAAGCTTTGCGGCGTCCTCTGTACGTCCGGCAGCTTCGTACGCGCTGCCCAGCATCAGCATGCCGTCCACGTCTACATGCTCTTCTGCTTCGTCCTGAAGCATTGCTTTTTCAAAGCTTTCAATAGCGCCGTCAATGTCGCCGTTGTTCATCAGGTCTTCACCGACAGCCCACAAGGCAGCAGAAGTTGCTTCTTTTCCCAGGCGTGCCATAACCTTCTGGCCGCCCTCTGTCTTTTTAAGAAACAGCCAGCTTCCGCCAATAATCATAGCAGCAAATACAATTCCGGCGATGGCAATCTTCACCCAGTTCACCATCTTCAGCCGTTTTCCGCCGCCTTGCTCGATCCATTCAGTATAGGCTCTGGCTTGTTCCCGGATATCATCATTCTCGTCATAAACGGTCCGGCGTCGTCTTTCAAAAACGACCTCTTCCCCGCCTTCTTCTCCGGCAATTTCCGCTTCAGATATCCTGTAATCCGGGAAAACGTCCTCGTCCTCCCGCTCATCTTTCAGCGCAGGCATTTCTACCGTCGCGCGGCTAGCGCCGCTGCGGCGTCTTCTCTTGATTTCCATGGTCCGTTCGGCAGCCTCATGGATAGCCTGCCTGGCCCGTTTGCCCTGCCGGATGGCCTCCGCACCGCTGTTGGGTGCGTCTGTGCCGGTGGTCAGGATTTCCCCGCATTCCGGGCAGACTGTCTCTTCCTTTTCCGCATAATATCCGCATCTGGGACACAGCATCTCCGGCAGCCTCCTTTCAGGTCATAATGATTAACTGTCAATTCATGTCCAGGTCCCTGAGCGCTTCGTACTCGGGATCGTCTTCATAGGTCCGTTCCGGACATACTCCTCCCAATTCCTCAATCGCGTTCCTGATTTCGATAAATGTCAGATAAGGCAGTTTTTCTTCTTCTGCCGCTGCCATCAGTTCAGGCAGGGCACGGTCATCTCCCAGCTTGGCCAGATATCCGGCAAACAGGGCCCTGCGCTCTTTCCGTTCCTTGAAAAGCTTGATTGCCAGTTTGTAAATCAGCTCATTCCCCGGAAAATGGGACAGCACCTCCAACAGGGCTTCTTCTCCGGCCGCATTGGCTTTGGGAAGCTCCTGCAGAATAGGCTGAACCACGCACTCTCCCATTTCCGTCAGGCTTTCCAGGGCATTGTCTTTCAGCTCGTCTTTTCCTTCCCGGTCCAGCTGCCAGGTAATATATAGCATCTTCGGCAGGACGCTTTCCATCTCTCTCAGGAGATTGATGGCAATCATCTTTGCTTCTTCAGTTGCTTCATTATCCTTCAGCAGTTCAAGCAGCCTTTTTTCACAGGGCCTGCCGACCGTGGTAATCTGTTCCATCAGCAGGTCCGGAACCGGTGCCCCTTCTTCGCAGTACTGAGCGAGCCAGTCCACCAGCACTTTCGGATCCTCAAACTGGGTAAAATAGGCACCCGGCGTCACATTGCCGAGCCACTTTGCCCGGGTGTTCAGGAACGCCACATAGATCCTGGGCATATCCTCTTCCATATCGTCAAATGTTTCATACTGATCCTGATGACTCTTCATCCAGTCAGACATGAAATCAGCAAATCGTTCGTCAAAGTTGATAATCGGCATTTTCATTTTTTTGCCTCCTTCAGCATAGCCTTCAGCTGCTCTGTCGTGAAGAAATATTTGCCGTGGCAGAAGTGACAGACCAGCTCAGCTCCTTCATCGTCGTCGATCAGGGACTGCAGATCCTTGGCGCCCATGGAAATCAGGGCCTTCTCCATCCGTTCCCTGCTGCATGTGCAGGTGTAGGAAATCGGCGTCCTCTCAAGGATCTTCGGTTCCATGCCCCGGAACCAGTCTTCACACAGCTGCTCAATCGGGGCGAAAGTCATTTCCCGGCTGATATCCGCAAACATGGGACTTCTCAGTTCCAGCTGGTCAATGATCTCATCAGGACATCCGGGCAGCGGCTGGATCAGCAGTCCGCCGGCCTTCAGCACGGATTCGCCGCTCACGAGTACACCCAGTGCCACCAGTGACGGCTGCTGTTCTGATACCGTAAAATACTGGGCAAAGTCCATGGCAATTTCACCGCTCACCAGCTCGCTTTGTCCAATATAGTTTTTCCGCAGCGCAAGATCCTTGATCACGCTCATGCGTCCGTGATGTCCGACGGCGCCGCCGACGTCCAGCTTACCGTCCTCCCGCAGCGGGAGCTCCACCTGCGGATTGTCTGCACAGGCACGGATTTTTCCGTGATCCGCCACCGCCACCAGCGTTCCCATCGGCCCGTCTCCCTTGATCGTGACGGTAACGTTCTCCTCTTCTCCCTTCATCATGATTCCCAGCATCGCTGTTCCGGTCATCAGTCGGCCCAGCGCCGCTGTGCACACAGGGGTTGTCGCATGAATATCCGCGCAGCGCTGTACGGTCTCTGTGGTTTCACAGAGCATCACCCGCACCTGTCCGTTGCACAGGTCAATTTGCAGCATTTCGTCCATACTTGTCCTCTTTCTGTTCAAAGCGCATCCGATTAAGGTCTTCAGTAACTATTCATTGATCATTGTTAATTGTTCATTGCGGCGTTATTTCACCGGATTGGTCGCCGCTATGTGCCATCTCTCATCCTGTTCTTTGGCGGCGTTCAGCGATCCGTTGGAATACATACATACTGCGCGGAATCCGGCCTTCCAGAGCACTTCCTTCAGCGTATCCATACTCCAGGCCCGCTGTGTCTGATGTTCTTCCATCCGGCGGTATTTGCCGTCGTTTTCCCGCACAAAAAAGCAAAGATCCAGGTTAACCGTCTGTGATCTTTCGTGCCAGGTATTCTGCCACAGGTAGGTTACGTCATCCCGGTCTTCATACATCAGCCCGGAGCACAGGATGTTTTTCAGTTTGTGTGGGGTGGAGACATCAAAAATCAATGCTCCACCCGGCAGAATGGATCTTTTTGCCGCGCGAAAGAATCCCAGCAGGTCTTCCTCCGTCAGCAGATAATTCACCCCGTCACAGGTAGCCAGTACCGCATCCACAGGCTTATGAAGATTCAGGCTCCTCATGTCCTGCTGTACAAATGGTATTGCGATTCCGTTTTTCCGGGCTTTCTGGGCAGCCTGCCACAGCATTTCCCGGCTTATGTCCACGCCTGTCATCTGAAAGCCGCGTTTCTGCAGCGGCAGGGTCAGGCTCCCGGTTCCGCAGGCACATTCACACACCTTGCCGCTGCGTATCCCGTAAATCGAAAGCAGGCGGGTGTAGTGATCCGCCCAGCCTTCGTAATTGACGTCATCCATTAATTCGTCATATAGTTCTGCAAATCCCTGGTACATGATTAGTTATCCGTTTCCCCTTCCGCGGCCTCATCATCTTCTTCGTCATCTTCCGGCGTGTAGATTCCCTGGTTGACCTTCGCTCCCTCAATCCGCGGATTGATGAACCGGTCAAATACTGCATTGGTATAGCTGGCGGTGATAAAGCGGCTGATAGCGAAACCGATCAGTGCATAATAGGCAAACAGAATCAGCATACCGATCATCGGATTCCAGAACCAGATCAGCAGTCCGCCGATCAAAGCTGGAACACAGTGCAAAAGCCGGATTCCAACGCTCATGGGCAGCCGGGCTATGCCCAGCAGCAGGCCGTTCCGGATAACGTCTTTTGTTTTCAGTGCATAGGTAACCACCAGCGGATGCATATAGGTGATGCTGATGGACCAGATCAGTCCGACCAGAACTACAAGCACCTGCGGTATAACCATAATCATACTGCTCTGAACCATCTGTCCGTAAAAGCGCCATCCGACATAGGCAGCCATCGGCAGGATGGCGGTGATCACAGACAGCACCAGGGACTGTTTCCAGTTAGCTTTGACAGCGTCCTTGAAATCCGTCCATATGAACGCATGCTCGTCCCGTGCCCAGTTCCGGGTAACATAGCTCAGGCCTGCGGTAAAAGGCCCGGTGATCGCCAGGCAGGGAATCAGCCAGAGCAGCATATTGAACACCGTACTGTCCAGCAGACCTCCGAGATCCACGTTGGCATTTTTGAGTTCATTATACTGCTCTTCGGTAATGGTGACTTCCTGTTCGTTCTGGTTCAGCTGTTCAACAAGCCCGGCATAGTCGTTCTGCTCGACCAGCATCATATTGCTGGTTGTGGACAGGATGTTTGTAAAGGAAAACATAATCACAAGCATCGCCGGCAGAAAGATGAGCATATACAGAAGATTAATCCTGCACAGTGCGCTGAGCCGTGTTTTGAGTGTGTCCCTGAACAGCTGGCGCCTGTTCTGAGGCAGATCCTCTTTCCGGAAATCGCCTTTCCCGCTCTTTCCGTAATAGTAGTTGTTCATCATTCTACCAAACATGTCTTTCTATCTCCCTTGTTACAATAGATACTGGATTCCGTTTGTTATTATGCCTCAGTTCATCAGGCGCTTGCTTGCCTCGCACAGGGCCTCGCTGAGCGCTTCCGCTTCAGCTTTTCCGGCAGCATTGGCATTGATATACAGCTTGATCTTAGGTTCCGTGCCGGAGGGTCTGACACAGACCCAGTTGCCTTTCTCCAGTTCAAAATACAACACGTCGGAAACAGGCAGGCCAGTCGGCGTTTCCTGTCCGTTCTCAGTACGGATACCCTTCAGGTAATCCCGGACAGCAGTTACTTTCAGTCCGGCGATTTCCTTCGGCGGCTGGGCACGCAGGGTGCTCATGATTTCCTTCATCCGGGTCAGTCCGTCCTTGCCGGGCAGCGTAGTGGAAACCACGCTGTTGGCATAATATCCGTATTCCCGGAAAATTTCCTGGATCCGGTCATAGAATGTGATTCCTTCTGCCATGCATGCGCAGGCAACCTCACTGACCAGCAGGCTTGCGTTCACACCGTCCTTGTCCCGCACAAAGGTACTGGAGAGGAAACCGTAGCTTTCCTCAAAGCCGAACAGGAAGGTATGATCTCCCTTGTCCATGAACTGCTGGATCTTCTCGCCGATGAATTTGAAGCCGGTCAGGGTCTCAAAAATGGACACTCCAAAGCTTTCACAGATCCTGTTGGCCAGGCTCGTGGAAACAATACTCTTGACCGCGGCACCGTCCTTCGGTAGCTTTCCGGCTTTCTTCAGGCTGGAAAGGATGTAATGCAGAAGCACACAGCCGATCTGGTTTCCGCTCAGCAGATGCCATTCTCCCCGTCCGTCCTTAACTGCCACACCCAGGCGGTCACAGTCCGGATCTGTTGCGAAGATTACATTTGCATTGACTTCAGCAGCCAGCTTGAATGCCAGTTCATAGGCCCCGGGATCTTCCGGATTCGGCACCTTGATTGTGCTGAAGTTCGGATCAGGCATTTCCTGTTCCTTCACAACCGCCACATTGGTCAGGCCGATCTCCTTCAGCAGGCGGCGAACCGGTACATTGCCGCTGCCGTGCAGGGGCGTATAAACAATGTTCAGCTTTGAGCCTTCCGTCCGGAGCAGTTCCGGATTGATGCTCAGCGTTTTAACCCGCTCGATGTAGTCATCGTCCACTTCTTTGTTGCCGATGATTTTCAGCAGTCCCTTGTCCAGTGCTTCCTGTTCGTCCATCAGTACGCAGTCTGTATATTGTGTGGCACGGATCACCCGGGTAATCCCTTCAGCGGCTTCAGGCCCCACCTGTGCGCCGTCCTCGCCATATACTTTATAACCGTTATACTGCGGCGGATTATGGCTGGCTGTAATAACCACGCCTGCCTTTGCGTGCAGGTGCCGCACCGCAAAGCTCAACACCGGCACCGGGCGAAGCGCATCAAACAGATAAGCCGGTATACCTTCTGCGCACAGCACCAGCGCCGTATCTTTAGCAAATTCAGCACTGCACCGGCGGCTGTCATACGCAATGACAACGCCGCGTTTTGCTTCCTCCGGGTTTTCAAGCAGATATCCTGCCAGTCCCTTGGTTGCACGCCGGACGTTGTATTTATTCATCCGGTTCATGCCGGCTCCGAGCACACCTCTCATTCCCGCGGTACCGAAGCTCAGCTCCGTATAGAAGCGGTCTTCCATTTCCTTTTCGTCTTCGCCGATGGCTTTCAGCTCCCGGATCGTATCCTGGTCATCCGCAAAGTCCTGCAGCCACTGCTCATAGTTTTCACGAATTGTCATGTTTTTACCGCCTTTCTTTTATTCAGACCGGTTCTTTCAGTTACATTGATTTATACGGAAAACCGCATATTAATTATAGTTTTTTTCCTTCTTCTTGACAAGCGCAAACAGCAGAAACAAAACGGAACACTGACACATCCGTCAATGTTCCTGTTCCCTCACACAAACCGCTGCGGATATGCCGCCGTCATGGGAAACGGACAGCAGGAAGCAATCATTGCCACCCAGTTCTGCAGCTTTCCCTTTCAGTCTGTATCCGGGTTTTCCGGCCTCATCATGGACTACTTCTATCTCTTTCAGATCAAAAGTGATGCCTGTTCCCAGGGCTTTAGCCAGCGCCTCCTTGGCCGCGTAGATCCCGGCGGCTGTCTGGGATGCTGTCTTCCCTTTTGAGCGGATATATCCAGCTTCCTCTTCTGTAAAATACCGGTTCAGGAACCGGTCGTTCTCAAGCAGTTTATCCATCCTGGATATTTCGCACAGATCCAGGCCCAGCCCCTTTATCATGCTGTTTCTCTCCTTTGTCTGCTTGCATGCGGACATCCTATACTGCATTCCGTGGCTGTCCCTTCCGAATCATACCACACCTTGCGGTTTTCATCAATTGTAGGTATAATAACTTCGTATGTTTCAGAGATGTACGAACCGGCATTCCGGGAATATGTCTCTGATCTCCCTGTTTTTATATTTTAGTATTCTTTGGGAGGTTTCCTATGATCAATCCCGGCAGAATGGTCCTCGCCCTTCAGCAAAACATCAGCAAAGCTGTCGTCGGCAAGGAAGAAGCCATTGAATATGCCCTCATCGCCCTGCTGTGCAAAGGTCATGTTTTGATCGAAGATGTTCCCGGCGTGGGTAAAACCACCCTGGCCAGCGCCCTCGCCCGTTCGCTGGACTGTTCCTTCCGCAGGATTCAGTTCACGCCTGATCTGATGCCTTCCGACGTTACCGGTTTCACCATGGTCAATTTTCAGACCGGTGAAATGGAGTTTAAAGAAGGCGCTGTGATGAGCCAGATCGTCCTTGCGGACGAAATAAACCGTACCAGTCCCAAAACCCAGTCTGCCCTGCTCGAGGTTATGGAAGAACATCAGGTGACTGTAGACGGTATCACCCATCCGCTTCCCCAGCCTTTTATTGTACTTGCCACCCAGAACCCCGGCGAGTTTGTCGGTACCTATCCCCTTCCGGAGGCGCAGGTGGACCGTTTCTTCCTGCGGATCTCCATCGGTTATCCGACCGTGGAACAGGAAATGGACGTTCTGGAGCGATACAGCGGCTCCGTCATTCCCATGACAACCATCGAACCTATCTGCTCCGCCCAGGATGTCCTGGCCATGCAGGAACAGGTCACCACTGTCTATTGTTCTCCGGAAATCCGGAATTATGTTGCTTCCCTCGCCGCTGCCACACGAAATGATCCTTCTTTCTCTCTCGGTGCTTCCACCCGTGCGGCAATTGCTTTGATTCGCGGTGCCCAGGCCTGCGCTATGCTGGATGACCGTGATTTTGTCCTGCCTGAGGACGTACAGCACATGTTCCTTCCGGTCATGGCGCACAGGATGATTCTCTCTCCCGAAGCCAAGATGAAAGGAATTCCTGCGGAGCAGTTTCTGCTGACTACCCTGCAGAATACCACCGTTCCCGTAAAATTATGAAACTGAAGCTAACTCTGCCCATTGCTGTATTTCTGACGCTGCTGACGGTTGCGCTCTGCACCGGCAGTCAGCTTTTTTTGCTGCTTTCCATCCTGATCCTGCTGATTCTGGCCGGTGCTGTCGTTGCCGTGCTGTGGGCATCTGCCACTCTGGAAGTGGAGGGTGCGCTCTCCGGAGAAACTGTCCGGCGCGGCGATGATGTGGTTTTGAGTCTTCGGGTCCGGCATCGCGGACTCATTCCGGTAGCACCGCTGCTTCTGGAATTATCTGATCCCGTCGGCAACCGTGACAGGGATGTCCGTCTGAAAAATATGCCCCATCGTCTGCAGAGCATGAGGCTGCCGATTCACGCTTCCCATGTGGGCGTATTCTCTGTCGGCCTTCATTCCTGCACTGTGGAAGATCTGCTTGGGCTGGTTCAGCGGAGGATTGTACTGCGAAAAACAGCCTTTGAGCTGGTGGTTCTTCCCCAGACCTTCGATGTGGAACCGTTAAAACTGGCACCCGGAGATCCTGGCAGTGAGCTCATGTCCAGGGCTACGGAAGACCTGAATGCTCCCTCTGATATCCGCAGTTATCAGCCTGGGGACGCCATGAAAAAAATTCACTGGAAGCTTTCCATGCGTAAGCGCGAACTGGTCGTCCGTAAATTTGACGAGCCGATTCTTCAGGACGTGCTGGTTCTCATGGATTGTTCCCCGCCTCCTTCCTGGGGACACGCCCGGGCAGGAGCGGATATCCGTGACGCAATGCTTGAAACCGCTGCTTCTATTCTCACCTCCCAGACAGTTACGGATCACCAGATTCGCATGCCGCTTCCCGGGAAGCATCCCGTGGATGTGGATAAGAGCATGGGACTGCCCATTGCCATGGATTATCTGGCCCGTGTGGAATTCTCTGAAACAGATCGTTTTGAGCGGGTTCTTTCCATGGAAAGCAGCCGCCTTCGGAAGGTTGGATGCGTTGTCATCATCTCCGCCCGGCTGAATATTCCTATGGTGGATATCATGATCCGCATGCATCGGGCCGGCCCGAATATCCGGCTTTACCTGGTTACCTTTGCTCCGGATGATGAAAACGTTCTTCCCCTCATCGCCCGTCTCCGTGAAGCTGGTTTAGAGGTTTCTTACGTGACACCGGACACATAAGTACTTCCACACTCTACATCCTTCACTGCCGCTTTAGTGGCAACTCTACACTCTTCACTCTTCACTCTACACTTTACACTATCCAGTGATGAGTGATCAGTTAATCAGTTAATCAGACTGAATCATAGATTCGTCTGATTGGAAAGGAGTCCCCTGACATGAGCGAATCCCTTCGTCCCCGTTTGGTTCATGCCCTTCTGTCGCTTCTGCTGTCAGTTGGTCTCCTGCTGCCCCTGCTGGGAATCCTGGATTCCGCTTTACCTTCACCTGTCCTGATCCTCTGGATCGCGTTTATTATTCTGCTGTTTGAACTGGCCTCCCTCAAACGTGTCATCAGTCTTGCCGCAGCCGGTGCTGCCCTTGTCGCTCTGCTTTTCTGGCTTTTTGCCATGGGCGGGATGCTTACTGTTTCTGATGCGGCAATGGCGATTGTTCTGCGCTGTAATGGTATCCGTACGGCAATTCCCCTGGTTGCTTCTGCTGTCACCGCCCTGCTGACCGTTCTCACCACCCTGATCTGCTGCTTTGCCTGCCTGCGCGGTGCATCTTTCCTTCCATCGTCAATTCTCTGCTTTGGCATGATCCTGTTGATTTATCTTTCCGGCGCCCGTGAATTGATTCCCTGGTTCCTGCCTGCCCTGATTGCCCTGCTTCTGCTTCTGATGACAGAGCGTTTCCCGGAGACGTCTCTTCCGCAGCTTATTCCCCTGGTTCTGCTGCTTGTTGCCGCTGCTTACCTGCTTGCCGGCAACGGTGCCGGGCAAAATCCGCTCCGTCAGAAAGCGGACGAACTGCGTCAGGCGGTTCTGGATCGGTTGTTCTTTACCGAACCACGGGATATTTTCTCCCTTTCTTCTGAAAACTACTATCCTGAAGGACAGGATCAGCTGGGTGGTAAGCCGAATCCCTCCAATCATCCTGTCATGAAGGTTTCAACGCCCCGCACTGTTTATCTGCGTGGTGTCATCCTGAACGAATATACCGGACGCAGCTGGGTCAATACGACCGACAGGCGTCGTTATCTCCGGCAGTCTTCCAGGCTTGCCGATCTCCGTGCTGCTCTGTTTGATGAGAATCTCCCGCCACTGAATATCCGTAATTCCCTGTGTGACCCTGTTACCATTTCCGTACGGATGCTCAGTGATGATGAAAGCAATTCTTCCACCCAGTTTTCCTCCACCCTCTTTGTTCCCCAGCGGGTCAGGAACCTGATTCCGGGCGGGGATCTCGTGCCGTACTTTAATAATTCTTCCGAACTTTTTGTCACCCGGAATCTGCAGCCTGGTGATACATACACTGTAACCGCTCCCATTTTCCTGGCCGGAGATTCCGGTCTGGGTACCCTGATAGAAGTCTGCTCCACCATGGAGGACAACGCATACGAAAAAATCGTCCAGACCTATACAACGCTTCCTGCCCATTTGGAGGGAATCGTTTATTCCATGGCACGTGAAGCCTCTTCTGTCGCGGCTTCACCCTACGACAAGGCGCTGGCGCTTCGTTCCTGGCTGAGCCGCAGCTACCGCTATACGCTGGATGTCCAGCCCCAGTCTCCGGACATGGATTTTGTCACCACCTTTCTTTTGGATACCAAGGAAGGCTACTGTACCTACTTTGCTTCTGCCATGACAGTCCTGTGCCGGATGATCGGTCTTCCGGCCAGATACGTGGAAGGGTATGTGGCAGAACCGGATGCTGACGGCCAGGCCCTGGTTACAGGTCTTTCCGCCCACGCCTGGACCGAAGTCTATTTTAAAGGCTTTGGCTGGCTCACCTTTGACGCGACGCCCAGGCACAGCAGCAGCGGCAGCCAGGATAATGCAAATTCTCCTTCATCTCCTGATCCTACTCCAACGCCCGAACCTGAACCTCCCGAATCTGTTCCGGATGAAAACGAACCGACTCCTGAACCGGAACCGCCGGAGAATCCCGACGATTCTTCCGATACTCCTGATTCTCCCCCGCCTTTACCTGAACCCGATGCTGATAATGATTCGCCAGATTCCCCCGGTTCATTCCCCTGGCTCCTCCTGCTTCTCCTGCTGCTTCTCGCCGCGCTGATTCTCCGGATTCGTCTGACTGACCCTGTCGTCCGTGATAAGCGTGCCAAATCAGAATCCCGGCGTTTTGACATCTGGTCTGAAGAGATCGCAGACCTGCTTTACGCGGAGAATCTTTCCCGTCATTCCGGCGAAACCCCCATGGCCTTTGGCCGGCGGATTGACCGCGCTTCCCATTTCAATGTTTCCCTTAACCCTGTGGGAGAATGCATCTCCTGGGTTCGTTATTCTCCTGCTGAAGTGAGTGAAGCAGAAACCGCGGTGCTCCGGGATACTGCCGTTCTCCTGAAAGGCGATCTTTCCCGTCCTGCACGTCTCCGCTACCTCCTCCGCCGTATCTTTACAAACAAACGGTCACAGTTTTAATCAACTGTGACCGTTCGTTTAACTATACACTCTTCACTCATCACTCTGCACGCTTTACTTCTGTCAATTCAGGAAAACCGCTTCCATCAGGAAGCGGTTTTTTTCCGCCATTGTTCATTATTCATTGTTCATTGCTCATTGTGAAAGTTATGCTTTTCACCGCATTGCGTTGAAAAGCATAACCTTCGCCTGGCATTCCATATCTTCCTTTGTCACTCTGACCGCCTCTGCGCCTTGGCAGATCTCTTTTGTATCATAGAGTTCCAGGAATGCCTCCGGTCCGCTGATCGGCCATTCCTGGTTGTATTCCGTTTTATAGTGCATTGGGAGGATCAACCGTGCGTCCAGCTGATCTGCAATCCGCTTCGCCTGATCTGCGTCAATGGTATAAAAACCGCCCACGGGAATCATCAGCACGTCCGGGTTTTTCAACTGCTCGAGCTGTACCTCATCCAGCAGGCATCCCAGATCTCCCAGATGCACAATCCGCAGTCCTTCTGCCTCGATCAGGAACAGCAGGGTCTCTCCCCGTTTGCTGCCCTGTTCATCATCATGAAATCCTTTTAGGGCTGTCACCTTCACGTCTGGTTCCGGCGTATACTGTCCAGCCTTATCTATGACCCGGGGTTCTCCCTTTAGGTTCTCCACTGCGTCATGATCGTGATGATGATGGGAAATGAGTGCGATATCCGCAGCTGTCTTATGAAGCGGATAACCGCAGGATGCGTCATACGGATCGGTCACGATCCTGACGCCGCTTTCCGTAACAATCAGAAATTCCGCGTGTCCGATGTGCTGAATCAGCATGATTCCTCATTCCTTTCGTCCTGTAAAATATTTTCGGTTTATATCCGGCAGCGGCTCTCCGCGTCTGAGACGTTCTGCCCAGTTCCGGTGAAGTCCGGCACAGGCTTCCTCGTATTTCTTTTCGCCTTCTTCACCGGCTTTGATCAGCATCCTTTGCACAGGTTCCGGTCCATCGGTCGCCTGTTTCTCATGCCTGTTCAGCAGGCTCAGACAGCACGCCGCTTCCGGCCCGAACTGTCCGTCATACCATCCTTCGGGAGGATCTACGGCCTTTTTCCTCATCAGGATCCAGCCTTTCTCCTCCTTGTGCTCCCATCCCTTGTTCCTGATCTCTTCCAGGAAAAGTGTCAGGTTTTCTGTGTTGCTGACAGACGGAAGATCTGTCGAATACAGCCAGTCTTCCGGCAGGCTTCTGCGAAGGACTGGTTTCCTTGTTGTCTGTGGAATTTTCATTATTTCCTGCAGTTCTTCCCTCAGGGCGTTCATCCGCATTGTTACTGTCTCCGTTCAGTCACAGGGGATCCCTGCAGGACGTTTTCCACTGTGGTGGCGGAATCCGCCATTTTCTTCCGTTGTTCATTGTCCATGCCGTCCGGGTTCGGGCTGTTGGAAGCAATGCAGCGATAATAATATCTTCCGTCCTGTTTATACTTCCAGGCGTACACCGGAGTATATTCCGGCCGCAGGATGTCAACTCCGCCCTGTCCGTCGCTCTGTACGGTCACATGCAGCAGGTATCCGGAAACGCGTTTGATATGTGACCGGTCTCCGCTCAGCAATGTTCCGAGGCTCCAGATACACAGAACGTTTTTTCCGTTGCTGCCTGTAATGTATTCAGCTGTCTGGGGCACGTGGCTTCCGTTCCCGATGATCAGGTCTGCACCGGCCTGGGCAATGTCTTCCGCCAGCTGCCTTTGGTTACGGTCAGGATCCTTTCCGGTTTTGCCCCAGTTCAGCAGGACAATAACAGCTTCAGCTCCCTGTGCTCTTGCTGAAGCGATATCCTCTGTAATCCGTGATATCTCTGCTGCCGGAATCAATCCATCTGTTCCGTCTTTTGTCATGCTCTTCCGCGTTTTTGAAGATATCGTATCTGTGTATTGCAGAAACGCTGTCTTCACGCCGCCTGCGTCTGTTGTTGTAAAAATGCTGTCCTCTGTTCTGCCGATACCTGTCACCTTGATCTGTTGTTCATCCAGCACCTTCAGCGTGGCTTCCATACCGTTTTTCCCGGCAGCATATGCCTGTGAAAAACCGCATGCCGCAACTCCGAATCCTGCTTCCTTCAGCAGGGACGCTGCTGAAGCTGGTGCCACATTGTCATTGGCCTTATGCTCGTCACTGAGGATGTTTTCAAGGAAAACGCAGCTTACGTCTGCCTTTACATACGGGCTCAGCAGCATCATCACATCGGAATAATCAGTCATCTTGGCGTCTGCGTTCCAGCTGTTCTTCCGGACCTCACCGGACAGGGAGATGCTTCCGCCGAATGTCAGGGTAAAAGATGCGTTGGCTGTTTCGGGCACCGTTTTCTCCTCGGCAGCAGGCCGGGCTGTCGCTTTCGCAGTCTGTACGCTGTTGTCCTGTTCGGGATTCCGGGTCTCTGTGGTTTTCATCCCATCATCAGGCGAAAATGTTTCCTGGAGTTCCAGAACACTCATCTGAAGCTTACTCAGATCTACCGTCGCGCCGGAGGATAATCTTCCCAGCACAGCCGCGGATCCCAGGAGAACAACAGCCAGCAGTCCAAGCATGAATTTGGTACCGGCGGAAAACTTCCTTTTCTGTCTTTGTCCTCGCCCCATGTTCTGTCCCTCCTTTCCTCGTATCGGTTGATGATCCCTGCGGAACCATCTGCGTATGATTACCTCAGTACATATGTCAGGATAATGGAGAAAAGCAGCACACCCGCTGTCGCAAGGGCAACAATTCTGGCCATTCTGGTTCTTGTACTCTGCTTTTTGTTCGTCATTGGTATATGCTCCTTCCTGTCCACAGCAGTTGCATCGATTATATCATGACACCCTGAAAAGGGAAAGAGGAGGCCGCATCCGGCGGTCTCCTCCCCCTTATGAATCCGGCTTAAACCGGTTCCCGTTTATGCTTCGGGTGTCTGGTCAGAATCACCGCTTCTGCTGCGGCGGGGTCTGGGTTCTCCGCCTTCCGGTTTGAAGCTGGCTGTGTAGGCCGATTCTTCATCCGATCCGGATCTGGTATAACGTCCATACGGATTCTTGGTACCGGTTCCGTAAGTCTTTCCGTTACTGCTGTTACCGGAAGAAGGTGTTGTCGGCGTCACTCTGGGCTTTGTTGTACCCGCGCTGCCCGTATAGTTACCGGTCCGTACCCTGGCAGCATTCTGCGCGGAAGCAGCATTGCCTGTTCCTGTTCCGTTTCCGGACTGGGCTGCCGGTCTGGGCTTGTTCTGCTGGGCTGCCCTGTTCTGCTGTGCAACACGCTTCTGGGCCATTCTCTGGGCCGCTTTCCGTTTGCGTTCACGCTGCAGATACCAGTAGTATCCGCCGCCTGCGCCGGCAGCCAGTACCAGACCGGCCGCAACCCATCCGGCTCCGCCGCCTGTGCTCTGTTCCTGCGGGAACTCGGTAATCTCTTCTGTTGCCAGCGGTTCAGGAGACTGGGACGGCTCTTCAGTAGCCAGTTCCGTCTTGCCTTCAATATAGGCCATAGCTCTGTCCACAACCGCGGCAGGATCAGCAGCGTCCTTATAGAACTTCTCCAGTTCCATCTTCAGCTCTTCCTGCTTCAGGGTTCCTGCCTTCGCCCGATCAACCAGGGAGTTGACGAATTCGTTATTCTCAAACTCATTTTCCGGCAGCGGTTCCGGCGTGGCAAACGGATCAAACGGTTTATAGCTTACGGCGTTTCCCGCGGCAGGATTCACCCACTCACTGACCTTCTGGTCTTCAGCAGTTACAATGCCTGTAGGACTGCCGGTCGTGGTCGGAGAAGATCCTGTATTGTTGTTCGCTGTACTCTGGGTGCTGTTGTTGGCCAGGCCTTCCCTGTACTTGTCGGACTTCAGGAACTGTTCCGCTTCGCTGACCGTCATCTGTTTAAAATACTTGCCGTTCAGGTAACCCATCTGGCCGTTGTAGGAAACCTTGTACCAGGTTTCGCCGTCAGCCTGCACAGATCCGTAAACAATGAAGGTCGCGTAACGCTTCATCAGGTTGATTCTTCTGGAACTGGAGCTGGGTTCTGTACGGAAGTTCACTGCGTCTGTCGTCACATAGCCATAGCAGCTCAGTTCATTCGGATCATAGGTATAAGGTGCAATTGTTACGTTGGGAATCGGAGTTTCCTGCGGCTGCAGCATTTCTTCGTAGGCAGCCATTTCTCCGTAGGACATAATCCGGATCAGATCAGCCCGGACGAATCCCCACTTGCCGTCATGCTCGATTTCGTGCCAGGCAATACCATCCTGGTAGATCTGGCCGTATACATACACAATCTTGTTGACCGGTAGTTCTTCCTTGATTGCACTTGCAGCTGTCGGCCTTTCACGTACCGGGATACCGTCACCGATGGTGATTCCGTATCCGCTGCGCTGCGGAGGTTCCTGTGTCGTTGCAACCGCTGTCGGAGCAGGTGCGGGGGTATCTGTCGGGACAAACGGTGTGTCCGTAGGCGGTGCAGTCGGAGGATCCGTAGGCGGCGCGGTCGGCGTAGCTGTCGGCGGCGCAGTCGGAGGATCGGTCGGGGCAGGAGTATCTGTCGGTACAGGCGTTGCTGTCGGCGGTTCAGTAGGCGGATCCGTCGGTGCCGGAGTGTCCGTCGGGACAGGCGTTGCTGTCGGGAAGAACTCCTCCCTGTTATACACGGGAGCAGGACTGGACTGAGCCTGATCCCATGCTGCGCTGTCTTCTTCTGTCAGGGCGTCCAGGTACTCCGTCATGATGTATCCGGGTTTGCCGTTCACCAGTGCATATGTCCATACCTCATTATTGTCATACTCCTTGGTATGGATCATATATACGTAAGTGTTTTTACCCAGCTGGCTCAGTTTGCTGGACTTGGTGCTGGGATCCTTGCGGAAGAATACTTTGCTGTTTGTCTTGCCGTAACGGTTCATCATCTCGCCCACCGGAATTTCGGGAGCGGGTGTTTCCACCTCAGGCTGATTGACGGGAGGCTGGTCCGTTTCAGGCTTGTCTGTTTCTGGATTATTGCTTTCAGGTGTGCCGATACCGGTTTCGTTGTTTTCCGGTACATTGTTTTCGGGATTGTTGTTTTCTGTAGCGTTGGTTTCCGGGTTATTGCTTTCAGGCGCGATTGCTTCCGGTTCTTTGCTTTCAGGTGCGCCGATTCCGGTTTCGCCGTTTTCAGGCTGATCCGTTTCAGGTGTATTGTTCTCTGGCACGTCTGTAACCTGTTCCGGGGCAGGTTCTTCCGGCTGCGGGAACAATTCCGCTTCAGTCAGCACAGGAGCACGGGTCGGCTGAATGCTGTCCCACTCATCACTGTCCTGCTGAGTCAGCGCATTCAGGAATTCTGTTTTGATATATCCTCTCCGCCCGTTCACTTCAACGTATGTCCAGCTTTCGCCGGCAGCGTTCTGTTCCGCGCGGTACATATAGACGTGAATGCCCTTGTCAAGCCGTGCAAGCTCCTTGCCTTTTTTGTCCGGCTGTTCGCGAAGTGCAAGCTTACCGGCGTTCGTAAGACCGTAACGGTTCATCATTTCTCCGTCAACAATCACCGGAGCCTCTGTAACCGTAACAGGTTCAGCTGCAGGCGCAGGCTCCGCAGCAGTTTCCGGTTCTGCGGCAGGAGCGGGTTCTGCGGCCGGTTCCGGTTCGACAGCAGGCGCAGGCTCCGCGGCGGGTTCAGGTTCTGCGGCAGGTGCAGGCTCCGCGGCGGGTGCCGGTTCAGCTGCCGGCGCAGGCTCAGCGGCAGGTTCCGGTTCTGCGGCAGGCGCAGGCTCAGCAGCAGGTTCCGATTCTGCGGCAGGAGCGGGCTCCGTAGCCGGTTCCGGTTCAGCTGCCGGCGTGGGGAATACTTCTTCGTATGTATAGATGTGTGCCGGAATCGGCTGGGCGTTGTTATATGCGTCACTGTCCTCAGTTGTCAGCACAGTGATAAATTCGCTCATCAGATATCCGGTATGACCTTCTGCTTCAACCAGTGTCCATACTTCACCGGCGCTGTTGACGTCGGTATAGATCAGGTAAACCATCGTGTTAGGAGCCAGTTCTCCGTACTTGCCGGCGTTCTTGCTCGGTTCCTGGCGGTAATTGACCTTGGCAGTCGTCTTGCCGTAACGGTTGATGATTTCACCGATCGGCATCACAGGTGCTTCCGTGGGCACCGTTGCCGGCACTTCAGATTCCGGTTCGGGCTGCGGCTCGGTGTAGGGTTCCGGTTCGGGCTGCGGCTCGGTGTAGGGTTCCGGTTCGGGCTGCGGCTCGGTGTAGGGTTCCGGTTCGGGCTGCGGCTCGGTGTAGGGTTCCGGTTCGGGCTGCGGCTCGGTGTAGGGTTCC
>JAFRQX010000020.1 GCA_017428385.1 Clostridia bacterium
AACCAGCTTGTACTGTACGCCCGTCTTCAGGCCTTCCACATAGTACGGTTCGGTACCGGAGACCCAGGTCTCAACCTCATTGCCTTCAGCGTCCAGAATCTTCAGGGTTGCGCCAGGCAGTTCTTCGTCGCCGTTGGTGATATCGATCTTGCTGATCTTCACCTTGGTGATGCTGTCCTCAACCAGGATCACGCCGCCTTCGGTGATGCTGCCGGTGGTCGTTACCTTACCGGTCTCGTCGATCACGAAGGTGGTCTCGGTGGCGATCGTGTAGCCCAAAGGCGCCACGGTCTCCTTCAGGGTGTAGGTCTCGCCGGTGTGCAGACCCTTCACTTCATGGACGTCCTTTGTGGAGGTCCACTCTTCAACCACATTGCCGTCCTTGTCGAGGATCTGGATATGGGCGCCTTCCAGTTCTTCACCGTTGGCAATATCCACCTTGCTGACCTTCACTTCAGTCAGCGCGTCTTCGACCAGGAGCACTCCGCCTTCGGTGATGCTGCCGGTGGTCGTTACCTTACCGGTTTCATCGATCACGAAGGTGGTCTCGGTGGCGATCGTGTAGCCCAGAGGCGCCACGGTCTCCTTCAGGGTGTAGGTCTCGCCGGTATGCAGGCCCTTCACTTCATGGACTTCCTTCGTGGAGGTCCACTCTTCAACGACGTTGCCGTCCTTGTCGATGATCTGGATATGTGCGCCTTCCAGTTCTTCACCGTTGGCAATATCCACCTTGCTGACCTTCACGTCAGTGATGCTGTTGGTAATGGTATACGCCCAGGCATTGCCGGACACTTTGGTGATGACCGGAGCCTTATAGCCGGTAACCTGTGCTTCAGATACGGTATACTGAATCTCGGTATTGTTATCCAGCTTGACCAGGTTAGTCCAGGTATACTTCCAGCCGTTCTCTTCATTCAATTCAACAGCTTCGCCAAGGTTGCTGCCATTCGCTTTCAGCTGAACCTTGACACTCTCAGGCCGGATACCGCTCTGATTGTCGTTGTCGTCCCAGATCTTTTCAACAGTTACGTCTGTTGTCTTCAGCGTATTGGTGATACGGGTGCCCTCGGTCACCTTTTCGAAGCCCGGAATCGCCTCTTCATCCACACTGTAAACAATTTCTGTCGTGCCGTCCGCGCGATACTTCGGCAGTTCCTTGGAAGTGAACTTCCATGTGCCGTCCGCTCCTGCCTTCACAGTCAGGGTATCGACAGTCTTGTCGCCATCCTTGATGTAGACCGTGATCTGCTCAGGCAGCAGTTCATTGCTGTTGCCCTTCAGGTTCCAGACCTTCTCGCCGCTTACGGTCGTTGTCTTAGGATTGTAGGTATTCTTAATGTTATTTCCGGTGACTACCTTGCTGAAGCCCGCGGGCACTTCTTCATCCACCGTATAGGTGATTTCGGTTGTGCCGTCCTTCTCGTACTTCGGCAGATCCCTGGAGGTGAAGGTCCACTTGTTGTCTTTGCCGGCCTTCACAGTCAGCGTATCAACAGTTTCGCTGCCATTCTTGATGTAGACCGTGATGCTTTCAGGCATCAGGGTTTCATCATAGCCCTGCATATCCCAGGTCTTCTCACCGCTGACGTTCACAGTGTCCAGCGTGTTGGTGATGCGGGTGCCGCTTACGACCTTTTCGAAGCCCGGAACCGCTTCTTCATCCACGGTGTAGTTGATCTCTGTCACACCGTCTTTGCGGTACATCGGCAGCACCTTGGAGGTGAAGCTCCACTTACCGTCTGTACCGGCCTTCACGGTCAGGGTTTCAACTGTTGTGGTACCGTCCTTGATGTAAACCGTGATGCTCTCCGGCAGCAGTTCGGTGCTGTTGCCCTTCAGGTTCCAGACCTTCTCGCCGCTGACAGTTGTCGTCTTCGGAATGTAGGTGTTTGTAATGTTGTTTCCTGTCACTACCTTGCGGAAGTCGGCAGGCACAACTTCATCCACCGTGTAGTTGATGGCGTCCTTCGTGCCCTTCTCGTACTTCGGCAGTTCGCTGGAAGAGAACGCCCACTTGTTGTCTTCACCGGCGGTAACGGTCAGCGTTTCAACAATGTCGCTGCCATTCTTGATGTAGACCGTGATGCTTTCAGGCATCAGGGTTTCATCATAGCCCTGCATATCCCAGGTCTTTTCGCCGCTGATCTTTACAGTTTCCAGCGTGTTGGTGATACGGGTGCCCTCGGTCACCTTCTCGAAGCCCGGAACTTCTTCTTCATCAGCCGTGTAGACAATTTCGGTCTTGCCGTCTGCGCGGTATTTCGGCAGTTCCTTGGAGGTAAAGCTCCACTTGCCGTCGTCACCGGCCTTCACGGTCAGGGTTTCGACGACGTCGTTGCCGTCCTTGATGTAGACCGTGATGCTTTCCGGCAGCAGTTCGGTGCTGTTGCCCTTCAGGTTCCAGACCTTCTCGCCGCTGACGGTTGTCGTCTTCGGAATGTAGATGTTCGTAATGTCGTTTCCGGTCACTACCTTGCGGAAGCCGGCAGGTACTTCTTCATCCACTGTATAAGTGATTTCGGTCGTACCGTCTGCTTCGTACTTCGGCAGATCCCTGGAGGTGAAGATCCACTTGTTGTCTTCGCCGGCCTTCACAGTCAGCGTATCAACAGTTACGCTGCCCTTCTTGATGTAGACCGTGATACTTGCGGGCATGAGACTTGCGTCATAACCCTGCATATCCCAGGTCTTCTCACCGCTGACATTCGTGGTCTTCAGCGTATTCTCCACTGTATAGGTGAAGCTTCCGTCAGCAGCCTTCGTGATTACGGTTGTATAGTTCGTAACCGCGTCTTCAGTGACCGTGTAGTCGATATTCTTGCCGCCGGTCTTCTTCGCCAGGTTCTTCCAGCTGTAGGACCAGCTGTCCTCAGCATTCAGCTCGACGGAGTCAATCTTTGTTCCGTTAGCCAGCAGGTTGACAGTCACGCTTTCAGGACGGCAGCCATCCTTGTTGTCGCTGTCCTTCCAGACCTTCGTCACATCGACCTGGGTCTTTTCAGTTGTATGAGCATTGGTAACAGTATAGGTGAAGGTACCGTCTTCTGCCTTTGTGATCTTGGTAGTGTAGTTCGCTACCGCTTCTTCGGTGACGGTGTAGTCGATTTCTGTTCCGTTGGCGTTCTTGGCCAGACCGGTCCAGCTGTAGGACCAGTTGTTGGATGCATCCAGATCGACAGATTCAATCTTTGTTCCATCGGCCAGCAGGTTCACCGTGACCTTGGCAGGACGATAGCCATCCTGGTTATTGCTGTCCTCCCAGATCTTCGTAACACTGACTTCAGTTTCTTCTGTTGTATGCGTATTTGTCAGGGTATAGCTGAAGTTGCCAGCACCGTCCTTCGTGAAGTCAACGGTCTTCTCATAGCCTTCCGGTACCGTGACTTCATCGACAGTGTACTCGATCAGTTTACCCTTCTTGTACTTGTCGAGCTTGTTCCACTGATACTTCCAGCCGTTGCCCTCATTAAGTGTCACAGGCGCGCCGACGTCCTTACCGTCAGCTTTCAGCTGTACGGCAAGTTCATCGGGACGGATGCCGTCCTGATCGCCCGCATCCTCCCAGACCTTCAGGACAGAGATATCAACCTTATCCGTCTCATGGCTGTTCTTTACGGTATAGCCGTAGTTACCGGCATCGTCCTTCGAAAGCGTAATGCTCTGCGTGTATCCAGCCGGCACAACGACTTCATCCACAGTGTACTCAATCGGCTGGCCGTCCTTGTACTTGTCCAGCCCTGTCCACTCATAGCTCCAGCCGTTCCCCTCATTGAGTGTTACAGCCACACCGACATTAACGCCGCCAGCCTTGAGCTGTACACTCACGCTTTCAGGCTTCAGGCCGTCCTGGTTCTCACTGTCATCCCAGATCTTTTCAACAGAAACCCTGATCTTTTCGGTTTCATGCGTGTTGGTAACGGTATAGGTGTAATTGCCCTGGCCATCCTGGACAAATTCAACCTTCTTCTCATAGCCGGCCGGAACATCCGTTTCATCAACACTGTAGTTGATCAATGTGCCGTTACTGTACTTGTCCAGACCCGTCCAGTCATGTTTCCAGCCATTGGACTCATTCAGGGTTACAGGCTCGCCGAAGTCAGCATTATCTTTTTTGAGTTGTACGATAACACTGCTGGCCCGCTTGCCATCCTGATTATCCTTGTCTGCCCAGACCTTTTCAACAGACACCTTAACCTTTTCGGTCTCATGGCTGTTGTTGATGGTGTAACTGTAGTTGCCCGCTTCGTCCTGAGTGAATGTGACGTTCTTCGTGTAGCCGCCGGGCACTGTGGTTTCATCCACGCTGTAAGCGATGGGCTGGCCGTTCTTGTTCTTTTCAAGTCCGGTCCACTCATAGTGCCAGTTGTTAGCAGCATTCAGCGTTACAGGATCACCCAGGTCGACGCCGTCAGCCTTCAGCTGTACGCTTACGCTGCCGGGACGGATGTCATCCTGGTTGCCCTTGTCGAGCCATTTCTTTTCAACAGACACTTTGACCTTATCGGTCGTGTGGGTATTGGTCAGGGTTGTGATAGTACCGTTCTTTGCGTCTCCGCTGAAGGTGTATCCGCTCGGCAGGTTCGTTTCATTCCAGGTGTAGTTGATTAGCTGGCCGTTATCATACTTCGGCAGATGATCAATCGTCGCAGTCCAGTTATTTGCCGCGGTCAGCGTAACGGTATCCACCTTGGTCGTACCGTTCATCAGGTCGACGGACAGGCTGTCGGGACGGACACCGTCCTGGTTGTCCGCGTCGAACCATTCCTTGGTCACGGTAACGGAGGTTTCTTCCTCGGTATTGGTAATGATCACCTTACCAGAGCCGTTTCCGCTGTAGGAATTGCTCGCAGCGCCGGCCGCGGAAGTTTCTACTATATAATAGGTAAGGTTATAGATCGATCCGTCTGTGTCATACAGATGCTTCGGCAGATTCTCCCACTTATACTTCCAGTTGTTGGCCTTGCTCAAGGTCTGGGTGTCGACAACCGTGTAGTCCTGGTTGCCGATGATTTCAGAAACAGACTTCAGTCCGTTCTGTACAGAACCGATGGTAGAGGCGGGCTTGAAGCTGACGTCACTTACGCCATTGGCTGCAATATGATAACGAATATCAAACGCTCTGAGTTGTTTCGCCTCTATACCATCTGTTGTGTAAGCGCTTCCGTTTGCAGCAGGTGATAAATGCAATGAATTAGTAACAACATTGCCCCAGTTGCTATTGCCGGTCTGTGTCAATTTAATGGTTTTATTGGAATTCATGGTGATAGTAAACTTGTTACCATTATTTCCAATGGTTCCATTGACATCACCGGTTAATCTTATTCCTTCATACGGATGCCACCATTGATTACCGTTATCAAACCAGAATTGTACAGTTGTACCGCCCTTATATTTATACTCGACTGACAAACTATCGTCAGAGCTTTCAAAGCGGAGAGTATATACAGGAACAGGAGTGGGTGTCGGCGTAGCAGTGGGTTTAGGAGTAGCCGTAGGCGTCGGTGTCGCGGTAGGCTTGGCTGTTGCAGTTGGTGCGCCCGTCGGCTGACTGGTCGGCTTAGTGGTAGGTGCACTCGTCGGAACAGCACCCTGCTGATAGAAAGACTTGACTGCGATCAGCTTGACTTCAACGCTGTCAGCAGTATGTTCGCCGGTAGTATCAACATAGGTGATCTGATCACCATTGTATACGGCCTTCTGCCACTTCTTCTCGACTTCGACTTCCGTATACTGCTTCTTGTAGTTATTGAAGGTGCCAACGTTGCCGTGTTCGCCGACTTCATGAGCCCAACTCTGATGGTCTTCGCAAGACCAGATCTTGAGATCGATCTTGTCCTTGCCGTGGCCATGGGCTTCCAGTTTCAGATAAATCTTTTTGGAATCAGTAATGATTGTATCATCGCTGTCAGGTACTTCCTGGATCACATAGTACCTGTAGATTCTCTGATCGCCGTCAATTTCACCGTTCTGTTTGCATCTGAAATCCGTACTGCTGATACCAAAGCTCGGGAATTCAATCTTATTCCCCGCTTTGCCGTTAACGGTCTCATGATAGCTTTTGTTTCCGTTAATAACCTGGAAGGTGTTTTCAGACACCTCATCCATACGGAAGGTAAACTGCTTGTTGGCAACATCAGACGGCAGGGCGGTGCCATCCTGATACGTGAACGTCTTGGAAATATTGACACCCTTTTCAGCATAAGCCTGATAATGACGATCATGGAAATAGAAATGCCATTCAGCGGTAGATGTAAATTCTTTAGCAACAATCCATCCTGCACCAGCGCCGTTACTCTGTTTCACTTTACCGTTGGGTACGAGGAACATACCAGCTGCTGTATCAATAGTAAAAGTGCCAGTTAACTTATTTGCGTTGAAGACAATATGATTAAGAATGTACTTATCAACAGCTTTATTGTGATTGACATCTCCGTCTTTTTCTTTTGTACTACTTTCCAGCTGATTAACTACTACATTTCCGTTGTTGTCTTTTACTGTAACTTTGAACTTCTTGACTTCATAATTACCGGTTTCTGGAATATTGAAGACAACAGTCTGTCCTTCATACTTGATAATCTCCCAACCATCTTGATTCATAATCCCCTTCAGGTTGGAGCAATCAACATATATGGTAGCATCCTTAGCATAACCCTGTTTTGTCAGATCTATAATTTTGCTTTCACCTTTAGGTTTAGTAGTAGCCGTTTTATTGTACAGTGCTGTCGATGAACTTTTCGCGTAATTCTTCAACGAATCAACATATTTGTTTATTTCGTCCTTCTCACGAGCATATACATTTGTTTTAGGATAATCATTGGAGTACATGATATGCTTATTTTCATGTGGTTTCCCATGATCAGCCTGATTTTTATTTATGAATATGTCAAAAACTATATTTGTAGCCTGGCCATTCCAAAACTTCGTACCATCAATCAGTTCCCCAATATAAAACGGCATAGCTGCATTACCGCTACCAATGATTTCTATACTTTGGGATTCATTGTGCTTGAACTGCTTCACAGCAAAATTCGTTTCAGTATGACCAGTTTGATCATACTTGTCAGCTATCACGCCATACTCTACTCCGGGGCCCAGAATCGTTTCCGGACGTAATGCTCCATCGGAAAAGTCTATAGGCAATCCATTTTGATATGTAGCGGACGCTCCTTCGCCATCCGCTAGCGCACCAGCAGGTAAAATGACATTAAATATCATTAACACTGCTGCCCAAAATGAGATTATCCTTTTAAATGTCCGTTTCATAATGAAACCCCTCTCTTGGTAGGTATAATCACAGATTGCCAAAAATCATTATATATTTGAGTAGGTTTATTCTTCAGCTGCTACAAGTTCAACAATAGCTTTCCAGATATAATTACCGTTTTCTTTATCCGTTATGTATGTATACTCAAGTTCATTGGCATCAGGGATATCAACAAACTCTTCACCATCAGCACTATACTGCCATCTGACAATATAATGATCATCTTCGTTGAAATTGATCATTTCGATCGTCAGAGTAATATCAACTCCAACATAGACAACCAGCAATTCTGTATCATCCAACGGTGAATGGATCACAATCTCCCTCGTAGGCAGATCACCGATACCTTCCGGTTTCTTTGTGACGATGATATCAACCAGACTGATATATCCTAGGATTTCTTCCTCATCCATATTTTCTGTGTTAATGATTGCTGCGCGTGTAGCATCGTCAACCAGTTTCACCCACAGTTCTGTGCTAGCATCCAAATGGTCAATTGGTATCTCTTCCTCGCCCAGTCCGGCATAAATGTTTGCACCAATGTTATAGCAAACATATACCTTCAGATAACCCATTTCAAGCAATTCTTCATCGGTATATGGCTGTTTTTCGGTCTCGGCCAGCAGGATGAACTTCTCAGCTTCATCTGCGGCTGTATAGATCTGCGCCCAGCCTTCGGCTTCGATATCCTTCACCCAGATTTCGGTATCCGGATCAAGATGCTCGATCACAGCTGCGTCTTCCTTCGCCGCTTCATAAACATCTGTACCGTTGGCATTCATAATCTGGATCTTACGATAGCCAAGCTCGATCAGTTCTTCCTCTGTGATCTCCTGAGCTTCGATCTCAGTAAGCTTGATGAACTTCTCAGCTTCTTCATCTTCAGTGAAGATCTGAGCCCATCCTTCGGCTTCAGCATCCTTGATCCAGATCTCGCTCTCAAAGTCGATGGTACCAGTCACGGCCGCATCATCTTCAGCAGAAGCATATACGTTCGTGCCGTTCTTGTTCTGGATCTGAACCTTGCGATAACCCATCTCGATCAGGTCATCTTCGGTGAGTTCCTGCTTTTCGATCTCAGCAAGCTTAATGAAATGATGTGCTTCGTCTTCATCGGTATAGATCTGAGCCCAGCCTTCCGCTGCGATATCCATGATCCAGATTTCTGCTTCGTAATCGAGATGTCCGATTACGTCAACAGAAGTGGCAGTAACGACATACACGTCAGCGCCGTTCCGGTTCTGGATCCGTACCTTGCGGTAGCCAAGTTCGATCAGCTGTTCCTCTGTGATGGGTTCGGTTTCTTCTTCAATTTCCTCTTCAGATTCTTCTTCGACTTCTTCAGTCTCTTCTTCAGTCTCTTCTTCGCCGTTTTCTTCGTCTTCAGCTTCTACTTCGGATTCTTCGCCTTCTTCAGCGTTTTCTTCGCCGTTTTCTTCCTCTTCGTTCACTCCTTCAGAAGCTTCAGACTCTTCATCTGTAACGGTTTCAGCGTTTTCTTCGTCTTCGTTTTCCTCGTTTTGGACTTCGGTCTCTTCTTCGGATTCCTCTTCTTTTTCCTCTTCCTCAGGTGTTACTTCCTCGGAAGATTCATTTCCATTTTCTTCCTTATTATATTCTTCATCTTCCGCAAGCTCTTCTGTCTGTTCTGCAGGAGCCTCGGTTTCTGTAGCGGGTTCTTCAGTCTCTTCAGCGGGAGCTTCGGTATCTTCAACGGGAGCTTCGGTTTCTTCAACAGGCGCTTCAGTCTCAACTGCAGGTTCTACAGTCTCCTCTGCTGGAGCTTCGGTTTCGGCAGCAGGTTCTTCAGTCTCTTCAGCAGGAGCTTCGGTCTCTGCAGCGGGTTCTTCAGTCTCTTCAGCGGGTACTTCGGTTTCTACAACCGGAGCTTCTGTTACAGGAGCCTCGGTCACAGGCACTTCAGTCACAGGAGCCTCGGTCACAGGCGCTTCGGTGACAGGTGCTTCAGTCACGGGCACTTCAGTGACAGGCGCTTCAGTCACGGGCGCTTCGGTAACAGGCGCTTCAGTCACGGGCGCTTCGGTAACAGGAGCCTCGGTCACGGGCACTTCGGTCGCGGGTGCTTCTGTCGCGGGTGCTTCTGTCTTGACCGCGAAGGAGCTCAGCGTGAAGGACAGATTCTGTTTTGCAGAGATTGTGATGTTGAACTTGCGGAATGCAATGTTCTTCAGTTCGCAGATATAGGTACCGTTGCCGATGGAGGTGAACTGGACATCGCTTCCTTCAATAGATACACTCACCGCATCCGGGTTGACAGCCAGCTTCAATGTGACATTTTCATTCTTGCCGCACTTGATCTGGATCTTGCCCTTCTGTCCCGCAACCAGGCTGTCGCTGATCTGGTAGCCAACCTTCAGTGCATCATAGTGCTTGTCGGAAGGCTGTACGGTGGGGGCAGGAGTTACAACGGGAGCAGCCGTTGCTTCGGTCACTTCCTCGACGGCGGGTTCTTCAGCAGGTACTTCGGTGGCTTCTTCAGCAGGAATCTCTGCCGGAACTTCAGCCGGAACCTCGGCGGGTACTTCAGCGGGTACTTCAGCAGGAACTTCCGCGGCAGACTCTGCAGGTGCAGTCTCTTCCGCAGGTACTTCAGCCGGAGCAGCGGTTTCAGCTTCATTCACAACAGGAATGCTTTCTTCTGCAGGAATCGGCTGGGGAACCGGCACGATTTCTTCAACAGGAATGGGTTGCGGAACCGGAACAACTTCCTCAACAGGAATCGGCTGAGGAGCCGGTACAGAAGCTTCAACCGGAATCGGCTGCGGAGCCGCGGGTTGTTCTTCACTGACAGGTGCGGGAGCAGCTTCATTCTGAGCCGGAACTGCGTTATCATTCACTGTCTCGGCCGCGGGTGCCGCTTCCTGGGCAGCCGGAGCTTCGGCGACTTCGTTCTGTTTTTCAGTGGCAACCAGTCTGAAGGAAACACTATCTATAGAAGAAAGAATAATTTCATGTTTGCGGCCGGCGGGGTTGGACATTTCATATACATACAGCTTCATGTTCGGGATGTCACTGTCAACAGGGGTAAAGTTGACATTCTTTCCATCCAGCACTGTACGGATAGACGCGCTATTGGAAGCATAGAGTTTCAGTTCAACAGGATTCTTTCCGCATCCTTTCAGGGCGATAATCAGTTCATCGTTCAGGCCGATAGAGTCGGACAGGGTCTGTCCCAGGTTCAGCTCAACATTCCGGATACCCTTCAGTTCGTCTGTAATGTCAGGTACGTTCTCACTGATAACTTCAGGATCAACGTAACCCCAGTCATCATCGATCTCAACCAGACCGTCGTCTTCTTCCACAACAACAGGCGCTTCTGTCGGAGCGGCAGTGGGCGCTGCGGTCGGAGCTTCAACCGGGGCTTCGATCGGAGCTTCGGTCGGAGCTTCGTTCGGAGCAGCGGTAGGCGCTTCGGTCGAGGCAGCGGTAGGTGCCTCGGTCGGAGCCGCCGTAGGCGCTTCCGTCGGAGCGGGAGTCGGAGCTTCCGTAGGAGCAGCCGTGGGCGCCTCGGTCGGTGCGGGCGTAGGCGCCTCAGTCGGAGCTTCCGTAGGTGCCGGAGTAGGCGCCTCGGTCGGAGCCGGCGTGGGAGCCTCGGTCGGTGCGGGAGTCGGAGCTTCCGTCGGAGCTGCTGTAGGAGCCTCCGTCGGCGCTTCAACCGGAGCGACCGCCACTTCGGTCCCTTCATCTTCTGCATACACCATAGCCGTGCCGGAAACCAGCAAGGCGATAGCGCACAGGATGGAGAAAACCTTTTTGAGCTGCTTCATCATATCTTTACCCCTCCCATATAACTGGGTGATTGATATCTTTTTTAGGTTAACTTCCGATTTGCGTTACATAAAAGTTACATCGAATCATTTTCGGAAGTGTAATATATGGTCAAAATGGGCATAGTTAACCACACAAATCATACCACACAAGAAAATTGTTTTCAACCCTTTTATATCCATTTTCTGTAAGTGCTAATAAATATGGACATTCCTGATGATACATCCTTGGATACAATCTGTTTTTGGTTGCATTTTCATAATTACTCGCTTGTTTTTGCATCTTTGCATAAAGTAACCCGTTTTTTTTCGTTTTTTTACCAGTTTTATCCATAAAATTACATCTTTTTTCTGTAAAAGCTTGATAATTTGGTTCGTACTTTACCCATATTTTACTTTTTATTGACATGTAACATTGCTATGTAACCCATGTAATTTTGCTGTAAGCCTTGAAATCATTGGCATGGTATCGGTTTCATAACTGTTTTTTTGCTTTTTTACTTGTAAACCGGTCAGAAATTACACATTTTGTTGCATCCTTATCCGTCGACTTCACATCTCAAATATTCGCAAAAGACAAAAATATAGAAAGAACAGACATTTTTTGAAACGCCTGTTCTTTCAACGTGTTCTGCATTTTTTCTGTTCCTGATTTGTACTGTTTTATACGTTCATTTTGGGCTCTTCATAAGCTTGCTGTGCCAGAAGCAGCGCTCCTGTCGCTCCACTTTTTGTCCCTAAGCCCGGTTCAACGATAAAGTGTTCTATATCTTCCAGAATCTCTTTAGCCTGTACATATCCGTTCAGCAGGGCCAGGGTCTTTTGACGGATCAGCGGGAACAGATGTTTCTGCTGCATAACCCCGCCGCCCAGGATAATCTTCTCCGGAGAGAACGCACAAATCATGTTTACGCACATCTGGGCTAGATAGGCCGCTTCCAGATCCCATGCCGGATGATCTTCCGGAAGCTCATACCCTTTCCTTCCCCACCGCTTCTCAATGGCCGGACCTGCCGCCAGTCCCTCCAGGCATCCAGCGTGATACGGGCAAAACCCGACCGGAGTCGGATCCTGTGGCTCCTGGCGAAGCAGCATATGTCCCAGTTCAGGATGTACAAGCCCGTGCACCAGCTTCCCTTCAATCACCAGGCCCGCGCCGATCCCCGTGCCTACCGTGACATATACGCAGCTGTTCAGCCCTTTGGCCGCCCCCAGCTTCCACTCTGCCAGGGCAGCGGCGTTCACGTCTGTATCAATCAGTGCCGGAATTCCCAGCTCATCCCGCATGGGAGGCAGCAACGGTTTGTCGCTCCAGCCGGGTTTCGGTGTCTTGGTGATCCAGCCGTATGTGTAAGACTCCCTCTTCAGATCAACCGGTCCGAAAGTACCGATGCCCAGGGAAACAATCCCTTTTCCCCTGAACCAGTCAGTCATCGCGGGAATAGTCTTTTCCGGTGCCTCTGTCGGAATGCTGATCTGCTCCAGAAGTTCATTCTGCTCATTTCCTACAGACAGAACCATTTTGGTTCCGCCGGCTTCCAGTGTTCCAAAGAGCATGTTTTCTTCCTCGCTTTCCATGCTTATTGATTTGTCTGCCTGTGTGACCATTATACCCGATTCAGGTACTTTCTGGCCAGAGCAAACTGTTCGTTCAGGTTCCGGATGTTCACTGTGCCCGTCATATCAAATCCAGTGGCTTCAAATGTAAAGTCTCCTGTATAACCTGTTTTGCTGACAAACCGGAAAAAGCGTTCAAAATCTATATGGCCTTTACCCATCGGCATGACTTTCAGATTGCTCCATTCCTTGAATCCGCCGCCGTAATCATTCACATGATAGTGCAGGATATGGTTTTCTTTCCAGAGCCAGTCATACTCCGGCTTGTAAAGCAGGTCCAGCTGTCGGTGAAAATCCGCCATCTTGGTATCAAATACAAACCGGATTTCCGGATAATGCTGATACAGTTCTCCCCAGTGCTCCATCGGATCCCCGTGACAGACCACGTTCTCAACCAGCAGCGTTAATCCATGTTTCTCTGCTCTTTCCCGCAGTTCCGGGTAAGCACGAAGATTATTCTCAAAATGGGAATCGGAAATCAGTCCGTTCCATAGATGGAAAACCATCTTTTCCGCTCCCAGTGTCTCCGCAACGCCGCAGTTGATTTCAAACAGCCGGAAAGCCTCGCGCAATTCCTCGTCTCCGCCGATGGAAATATGCTCTGAAAGGGATTTCTCGCAGTGCATAACCGGGATATTCAGCTGAATCGATCCCAGAAAGGCTGTCAGCGTGTCAATCTGATCATACCAGGTGCTGTACAGCATAAACTCGAATCCGTCGCATTCAAGCCGGGGACAGAATTGTTTCAGTAGGCGGTAGTCCCTGCCGTTGGGTCTTCCGATCAGTGCTCCTGTGGAGCAAAGGATCTGGTGCATGAGCTTTTTCTCCTGTCAAAAAACCGGGCGCTGTGTACAGCGCCCGGTCTGGATCTTTGGATCATTCGAAGGTTTCGAAGTCGCCTTCCTCTTCTGTTGCCGCAGCGGGTGTCTCCATATTCTCCAGCGCAAAGTACGCGGGAAGAATTGCCTGGGACCAGGTCACCTGTCCGGTGATGTAGTAGTTCTGGAGATACTGGTTGAAGAAGTCAAAGTAGATGTTCGAATAGATCGGGATGGTGGGCAGTACTTCATTGTACCGTTCCTGGAAGGTAACCCACTTGGATACGTACTCGAAGACGTCACCCGGTTCAGTCCTGCGCATCGCCTTTGCATCATACCACAGTTCTTCGTCATCTGAATAGGTATTGTTCCAGATTTCGTGGTTCTTCGTGGTATCGGTGGAATAGGTGATGGACGGGTCCACGATCACGTGGAAATTCGTCGCGAGGTAGATCATATCGGTGGTGCGTTCCTTCTGCCGATAGTAGGACTTCAGCAGTTCTTCCATCGGTTCGGGCACCAGTTCCAGCTTGATGCCAACAGAAGCCAGATTATCCACAAAGCTTCCGACACCGGCATCCGGCTGTACGTCTTCAGGTGTTGCGATACTGTCTGTACGTACCGCGGTCTGCATGAGTTCCGCCATATGGTTGCCTTCCGGATACATCATCTTCAGGTCCAGGGCAACCAGGGTGCCGTCGTCCATCTTCTTGCAGCGGACGTCATCCACACCTTCGGTGAAAGCATCGCCGTTACGGTTCAGGGTCCAGCCGGCCTTCTCCAGCAGCTTCTTCGCCTTGGACAGGTCAACGGTATACTTTACCAGTTTGTCCTTCCATTCATCGGCAAGAGCCTGCCAGGCAGCAATCGCCTTCTCATAATCTTCCTGGGTTTCCACGTAGCGGTTCTTATACTTCTTGGTCAGGTCTTCTTCCTCGCCGTCCTTAGTCAGAACCTGCGGCAGGGTCACCTGATCCAGGAAATTGACAGGATAGCTGATTTCACCCTTCAGCAGTTTGTATTCCCACTGTTCAATACCGTAGTAGCCGTCCACGCGGGTGGAGAAGGACTGACCGCCATCGGCGCTTCCGCAGTACAGGGCTCCCAGCAGGTCACGGTCCATACACCAGGCAATCGCCTGACGGACTTCCTTGTCATGGACGGTGGGCCAGTCATAGGTAAAGGTCAGGAAAGAAAGACCAATCCGGGGATAGGGCTGGCTGCGGATGCCGAGTTCTCCGCCATTCTGCAGGCCTTCCAGAATCGTCTGGCCGTAAGTCACCTTGTTGACCAGATGGAGCTCGCCGTCAGCAAGCTGCTGGATCAGGGTGTCATTGTCCGCCACAACAAACTTGATCTTTTCAATGGTGGGTTTCACCAGCCAGATCTCTTCGCCGTTGGCGTCCAGTTTGGGCGTCTCATTGTCGATATCCATGACCTGGATATAGTTTGCCGGACCGGAGTAATCGGGGCCGGGCAGGTTGTTGTGCATCCACGCGCCCTTGAAGTAGGGGTTGATTTCGTAATGGCCTTCGCCTGTCGCGGCATCCCAGGAAACCATCTTGTAGGGACCGGACACCACGGACGGATGGGAATTGTATCCGGTTTCCGGATCCAGGATGGTCTTCTGCAGCAGTTCGGGAGTGAACACAGGTTCGCTCACGTACAGGTCTTCGTTGCCGAGATATACGCCGAAGCCATCGTCATAGACTTTGCACCCGGGAGCGATCACGCTGATCGGATAAGGCACGGTCAGCAGCAGACCGGTTTCAAAGAAGTAAGGCAGGAATTCACCGTCCAGGTGGAACCAGATCTCATGGTCGCTGTGGACTTCCACACCGCTCAGGCTCCGGACGTCATCGTCCGTCAGCTCTTCACCGGCCATGATCTTTTTCCGGGTGGCAATATAGTCATCATAACCCAGCAGATGCTCGGCGCGGTAAATCTTACCGCCGATTGCTTCGATTTCAGGACTCATCATCAGCAGCAGGGAGAATGCATAGTCCCAGGCCGTGATGGGCGTTCCGTCGGAATAATACAGATCATCACAGAGAATCATCTTGTAGGTATGGTTGCCTACTTCGTCGACTTCCACCGGTCCGATCGTTTCCACAACGCTGGGATCGAACACGTAGGTACCCTGGTTCTGGTCCCAGTTCACCAGGTTGTATCCGTGGATCAGGGCACGGACGTCGATATCCGCGGTATCATTGCCGAACAGCTCGGTAAAGAAGTCGCCCTTGGTAATTGTGGGATGTCCTACAATCAGTTCCTCAGGAGCTTCAAACTCTGCCTGTTCTCCTTCAGCCAGTGACAGCAGGGGTGCCTGGGCCATCAGGAGCACGGTCAGAAGCAGGCACAGGATTCGTTGCAATTTGTTCACGGTGATCAGATCCTTCCTTCTTTAATCGAAACAGTCTCCGACGTGGTTGATGATAACTTCCACACCCAGAGGCGTATCATACTCTTCAAAGAAATACCAGGTTTCACCTGTGGTCTTCGGGGTCTTGCCTTCAGTCGGCTTTTCCGGTCTCTCCCAGATGGTGTTGGTAAAGGTCATGGCGTTGCCCTCTTCCTTCACACCGGTCAGGGTGTATCCGATGACCTCCTGTTCCTTCCAGCCGTACTTGGCAGGCTGGCCGTTCACAACTGTGGGAAGGTCATTGACTGTCGCGGTCCATCCGTTCGTCGCATCCAGGACAACCACCTTGACCACCTTCTGGCCGTCAGAGAGGGTCATCGCGATGCTGCTCGGCCGGATCCCTTCAGCATTATCCTTGTCCACCCAGATCTTGGTGACGGAAACGCTTGTCACTTCGGGGCGGTACTGGTTGACGATGTTGTAGCCGTTGATCTCCGCGGCATACATGGGCACCGCGTCTTCGTTGATCGTATAGACGATCTCGGTCTTGTTGTCTTCCTGGTAACGGGGCTTTTCAACAAAGGTGTAGGCCCAGTTTTCACCAGCGGTCAGGATGTGGCTGTCCACTTCAACGCCGTCTGCGTACAGGCGTACGGTAATGGCGGAAGGACGGTTACCGTCCTTATTGTTGTTGTCATTCCAGGTCTTGGTAACCGGAATATCCACAAACTCGGCGTCGGGTTCAGGCGTCGGCGCGGGTACATACTGGTTGAACAGTTTGGCGGTTGCCGTTCCGTCCGGGGTAACCTCCAGCTTCATGCCGGTCACGCTGGCACCGGTCAGGGTGTAGTACTTCACCAGTGTTTCCGCGTTCCGTTCCACCACTGTATAGACACCGGGAACCAGGTCGCCCAGTTCATACTGGCCGTTCGTAAACTGGCTGTATGTGATTGTCATGGGCATCCGGTCATCCGGTCCCAGGATTTCAAAACTCAGGGCGCCGATGTTGGCCATCGGATCATAATCTTCCTCGGCTTCAATCGCTTCGGGAAGCTTATAGGCGTATTTGTATGTCAGGATTGCGGTTTCTCCGGCCTTGACCATCACGGCGTCGGATACCTTGCTGTTTGCCGTATCCATGGTATAGCCTTCCACCAGTGTGTCGGCGTTGGTACCGCGGACCAGGTAGGCGCCGGGCAGCACATTGCCGAAGCTAAAGGAACCGCCGGAGATCTGCGCCCAGGTAAGCGTCTTGGGCATGGAAGGATCCGGGCCGTCCACTGTCAGGGTCAGTGCCGAAAGATCCGCGCCTTCCGGTGCGCCGGAAACGGCAGCTGTCAGATTCAGCGCGCCGGTCTGGAGCGTATTGGTGACTTCCAGTCCGGAGGCAGTGGCAGTATATCCGTCGGGCGTCTGAAGCTGTTTCACCGTATATTCAATTCTGGTATCGGCATTGGGTTTGAAGGCCGGAAGATCATTCCAGGTCACTTTCCAGCTGGGGTTCTTCGCGGTCAGCGGTTCGCCGTAGGTTTCTCCGTCAGCCAGCAGCATCAGCTGTACGGATTCAGGCCGGATCTTGCCGGCGTTTTCGGAATCATCCCATGCCACTGTACCGGACACAGAAATGGTGGGAGCCACAGGGCGGTTGAAGGTCAGCACGGAAACAGCGTCCTTGCTCAGGGTTGCGGTATACCCGTCAACCTCATCGCAGGTCCAGTCATTACCGGTACCAACGGGTACGGAAACCACTCCGGTCCAGCCGTTCTCTTCGTTCAGCGTTGCCTTCTGTCCGTCCAGGAACGCATCAACAGAAGCAGGACGAATGCCATCATAATTATCTCCGTCCATCCATTTGGCTGTAATGACACGGTCTTCATACTGCACGTCTTCCGCCAGAGCGTAAACACAGCTCAATACGAGCGCAAGAACACACAGCAAAGACAAGAGTCGCTGAAGGTGCTTTTTCATGAGTGATTCTCCCCTCTGGTTATACCTTCGGTTTTCTGTTTATAAACGATTCATCCAATTATTTCCATGCAAAGTGAACTGAATCCCCTTACATGTACATACTTCTACAGATTTGATTATAGGTCTCTCACATCAAAAAAGCAAGTCGGAAACCGACTTTTTGCACCGGGATGAAAAAAAAGAAACCGGAAAGTCTGCTTATGACTTTATCCGGCTTAAATTGTATTTATCTTGTTTTTAAATAGTGCAAAAAATGGTAACGATTCCAATAAAATCAACGTTTTCAGCGGTTTGCAACTTTTGTCTTTCCGGTCAGGAGTTATTGTCTTCCAGGTATTTTCTTTCCTCTTTTTCCCAGGTCCTGGCGGAGATGATATACCGGGGACGGTGTTTGGTCTCCAGATACGTCTTGCCGATATACTGGCCCAGGATTCCGATGCTGATCAGCTGGATACCGCCCAGCAGGCAGATGATACAGATGGTGGAAGCCCAGCCGACGACTGTCTGACCCATGATTGCCCGCACCACGGCCCAGATCATCAGTACCAGGCCTACCAGGCTGAATCCGATCCCGAAAGAAGTGATCAGGCTGATGGGTTTTACAGACAGGCTGGTGATGCCGTTAAAGGCAAGCGCCAGCATTTTCCGCAACGGATAATGGCTCTTTCCCGCCAGGCGCTCCGCGCGGTCATAGGTAACTGTAGCGCTCTTGAAGCCCACCAGCGGCACCATACCCCTCAGGAAGATATTGACTTCTTCAAAGTCGGCCAGGTGTTGCAGCACCCGGGCGGAAATCAGCCGGTAATCCGCGTGATTGAACACCACCTCGGCTCCCAGGAATTTCATGAACTTATAGAAGCCTTCTGCCGTAAACCGTTTGAAAAAGGAATCCTTGTCCCGTTTTGCGCGTACGCCGTAGACGATCTCCGCGCCGTTCAGGTATTCATCTACCATGCGGTCCATGGCGTTGATATCATCCTGTCCGTCACAATCGATGGAAATGGTGATATCACACCTGTCCTTTGCCTCCATCAATCCGGCAAGCACCGCGTTCTGGTGTCCCCGGTTCCGGCTCTGGCAGATACCGATATAGTGTTCATCCTGTGCAGCCAGGTCCCCGATAATTTCCCAGGTTTTATCCGCTGATCCGTCGTTTACAAACAGGATACGGCTGTTTTCGCTGATTTTCCCGGCCTCCGTCAGCTCCTGAATCTTCTTCAGGAACATAGGGGCGGTAATGGGTAATACCTGTTCCTCGTTGTAGCAGGGTATCACAATCCACAAGACCGGTTTCGCCATTGTTTCCTCCTTGGTTGCAGCCTTCATTATTTCTTCTTCAGGCTTTCAAACATTTCATATTTGCCGAGCATTACCATGACCACATCCTCGGGGATGGGGGTGTCAATGTCCGGCGGGATCTTGATCGCGTCTCCTTCGCCCCGGACGGCAATCACGTTCACTCCGTACCGGGTACGCAGCTCCAGCTCCCGGATGGTCTTCCCTACCCATTCGGCAATCGGCTCCATTTCCACAATGCCGAACTCCTGGGACAGCTCAATGTATTCCATAACACCGGCCCGGGTCATACCCAGCGCCAGTTTGTCCGCTACTTCCCGTTCCGGAATGATTACCTTGTCAGCACCCAGTCTTTCCAGGATTTCCCGGTAAGTATCATCATGCGCCTTGCACAGGATGTAGGGCACGTTCAGGCTCTTCAGGTTCATGGTAATCAGAGCCGAGGACGCCAGGTCGGAACCTACGGCTACCACCGCGTGTTCAAAGTTCTCAACGCCCAGCTTCGTCAGCACGTCCAGGTCGCGCGCATCCGCTGCAACCGCCCGCGTTACCTTGTCGGCAATCTTGTCGATCAGCTGATCGTTTGTATCAATAACCATCACTTCTTCGCCTCGGGCATAAAGACGGGTCGCCAGCTCCGTTCCGAAGCGGCCCAGGCCGATCACAACATAGGATTTCATAGGACGCAACCTCCTGTTATCCGATCAGCAGATCGGTATTTGCATACTTATACTTTTCTCCGGAAGGTTTCTTCTTCAGGAAACCGAAGCTGAGGGTCAGCAGGCCCACCCTTCCGAAGTACATAAACACGATAATCATGCATTTGGAGACCGTGCTCAGCCTCGGCGTTGCTCCGGCTGTCAGGCCTACTGTGCCGATCGCTGATACCGTTTCGTACAGGCTGTCTGCAAAGCCCACCGGAGAGGTGGCGCAGATCACCGTCGCGCCGGCAAACGCCAGGAGCACCATCAGCATGAAGATGGTAATGGCGTTGAGCACGTGATCGTCGGAAATGGTCCGGCTGAAGACGCTCACCGTATGACGTCCGCGCATCCGGTTCCACAGGAACATCAGCAGCACCACAAACGTTACCGTCTTCAGACCGCCTGCCGTGGATCCGGAGGAACCGCCGATCAGCATCAGGAAAATTGAAACTGCTTTGCCCGCGGATGTCAGCATTCCCTGGTCCACTCCCGCAAAGCCCGCGGTACGCAGGGTCATTGACTGGAAGAAGGCAGCCAGGATCTTTTTCGGTGCTGAAAGCGGTCCCAGTGTGGAAGGATTACGCCATTCAATCAGGCAGAAAAGCACCATGCCGCTAAGGAGCAGGATGCCGGTGGTAATCATCACCAGTTTGGTATATACGCTCCACCTTTTCGGACTTCTTTCCCGCAGGATCTCATCCCACACCAGGAAACCAAGTCCGCCGAGGATAACCAGCGCGCTCAACGTCAGGCAAATCACCGGATCCGTCTGGTAAACAATCAGGCTCGCCCCGGGTTTAATAAAGCCCAGTACGTCGAATCCCGCGTTGCAGAATGCCGAAACGGAATGGAATATACCCAGCTTCAGCGCCAGCGGGAAAGAATATTCTGTCAGAAAACGCGCGGTGAGAATCACAGCACCGATGCCTTCAACCGTAAAGGCACGGATCAGCAGCCGCTTCTGATGCTCCACAACGTCGTTCATGTTCGATCCGATCGCTTCAGCCATCACCAGCTGCTGCTGGATGGAGATCTTCCGTCTCAGGCTGAAATAAGCCAGCGAAGCCGCGGACATGAATCCGAGTCCGCCGACTTCGATCATCATCAGGATGACTACCTGGCCGAAATTGCTCCACTGGGTCCAGGTATCCGCCAGTACCAGGCCTGTAACACAGGTGGCTGATGTGGCGGTAAACAGCGCGGTCATAATGCCTGCGCTCTGTCCGTCCCGGGATGATACCGACAGGGTCAGCAGTATTGTGCCGATCAGGATAATCCCCAGAAATGTAAAAGCCATAATCCGGCCGATACTGACGGACTGCCGTTTCTTCTTCGGCCGCCAGGCCGGTTTTCCTCTGGTCATCTGTTTCCCTTCTTTCGGCAAAAAGTATACACCATTCTCCTGCACAGGATCAATATCCTGCCTGTTCCGGCCTTACTCATCCGCGTTTGTAAACTCTATTTTTTTCACGCTGTGGATCTTTCCGCCCCGCAGGATAATCTTAGCCATGGTCACGTCGCTGCCGAAGCGCGCCCTGCCGCAGCTGCCCGGATTCAGCCACAGCCGGCCGTCAGTCCATTCTTCACTGTAGCGGTGGGAATGCCCGTAGATTACCGCGTTCACGCCTTGCAGATCCCGCGGAACGTCCCTGCGGTCATGAACCATGCAGAAAACAACCCCGCCGATCTGAAAGCGGAGAACGCCGGCTAGGTCGCAGACTCCCGGCATCCATATATCGTTGTTGCCCCGGACAGCATACAGGTTTCCGTATACTGCCAGCTCGTCCAGGTCACTTTCCCGGATGATATCCCCGGCATGCAGGATGCAGTCGCAGTCCTGCACTTCAGCCGTCACGCATCTGCGCAGCAGTCCGTGTGTATCGGAAATCACCGCGATCCTGATCTCGTCTCCGTTCATCTGTCTTCTCCTATAAAAGAAGGGCTGCCTTCAGGCAGCCCATAAAAACAATTCCGGTAAATCATCGCAGGAGGCTCTGTGCAGGGTCTCCCTTCGCCCGTGCTGATTCCGGATCACAGAAGCGGGATTATTCCTCTTCCGTTTCTCCGTCGGTCTCTTCCTCCGGCAGTTCGGGGAAAAGCTCCTTGCCGCACTGGGGGCAAAGGGCGTCCTCGTCAAAGTCCACTTCGTCCGGATCAATCTCGACAGAAGCACCGCAGTGAGGGCATTCATACTCGATCACGCCCTCAAAAGCCTGATCCTCGTCCTCTTCTGCCAGTTCTTCGTCCTCATCGTCATAAAGATCCGCTTCCAGATCAGCCAGATCCTCGTCGATGCTCTCCACGTAGTCACTCAGTTCTCCGTGGGATTCTGCCAGGGCTTCAAAGGATTCTCCAACTTCACCCAGCACTTCCAGAATGCCGAGAATCAGCTTGTGGGAATCCTTATCCGGATTCAGCTTCATGCCTTCCGCCAGTCCCTGAAGATAACTGATCCTGTCAGTCAGTCTGCTCATTTCCGTTCCTCCCGGTCCGTATGCGGTCGTCACAGTTCGCCGATCAGGCGCGCTTGAGGTACTCGCCGCTGCGGGTGTCGATCTGGATCTTGTCGCCGGTGTTGATGAACAGCGGCACCTGCAGGCTGAAGCCGGTCTCCAGCGTAGCGGGCTTGTAGGTGTTGGAGGCGGTATCGCCGGCGAAGCCGGGTTCGGTATCGGTTACTTCCAGCACAACAAAGTTCGGCGCTTCCACGGAGAAGGCGCTGCCCTTGAAGAAGCGAACGGTCACATTGGTGCCTTCCTTCACGAAGGGGATCGCGTCTTCGACCTGGTCCTTGCTCAGCGGCAGCTGTTCATAGGTTTCCACGTCCATGAAGTAGTACAGATCGCCGTCATTGTAGACGTACTGCATTTCCTTGGTTTCGATGATGGCCTTGGGCATTTTGTCCGTCGGGTTGAAGCTGCGCTCAACCACAGCGCCGGTCATCACGTTCTTGATCTTGGTGCGGACGAAAGCCGCTCCCTTGCCGGGCTTCACGTGCTGGAAATCAACGATATTCCAGACGCCACCGTCCCATTCAATCGTAATGCCCTTTTTGAAATCGCCAGCGGTAATCATTTTTTCATTCCTCCGTTCATTCGTTCTGGGATGGACTCTGTATTTACAGGATGATAAGCTGCTTATCCGCCGTTGTCAGCGGTGCACAGCCGTTTTCCTTCACCAGGCAGGTGTTCTCAATCCTTACGCCGCCCACACCGGGCAGGTAAATGCCGGGTTCCACGGTGATCACGATTCCGGCTTTCAGGATGTCGTTACAGTTCGCACTTAACCGGGGATCCTCATGGATGTCGATGCCAACGGAATGTCCCAATCCGTGTCCGAACCGCCCCGCGTATCCGCGGGCATCGATGTAATCGCGGGCCAGCTTGTCGATATCCGAGCAGGTCTTTCCGGCCATAAGCGCGTCTTCGCACATTGACTGGGCCCTCAACACGGTCTCGTAGACCTTACGCATCTCGTCTGACGGCTGTCCAAGCGCCACCGTACGGGTCATATCGCTGCAGTAGCCGCCCACCTTCGCGCCGAAGTCCATGGTGATCATATCACCATTCTTCAGCGTCCGGCTTCCCGGGATTGCGTGGCAGAGACTGCCATTCTCCCCGAAGGCGATGATGGTGTCGAAAGCGAATTCGTCCGCTCCCAGACGGAGCATCGTGAAGTCCAGTTCAATCTGAAGTTCCTTTTCGGTCATGCCGGGCTGGATCTTCGGAAGGATCGCGTTAAATGCTTCGGATGTGATATCGCAGGCCTTGCGGATCGCCACGATTTCGGCCGGAGTTTTCACCTGTCTCAGCAGCTGGGGTGCTTTATTCAGCGGCACACAGGAGACTTCTTCTCCCACCGCGCCGCGCAGCGCCTCAAAGTCGTCAACAGACAGGTAATTCGTTTCCACCCGCAGTTCGGTAATTTCTTCCGCCTTGACCAGTTCCGCGAGGATCTTGTCGTGGTTCCGGCCCTTCCCGATCATTTCCACCCGGAAGTCCGGTGCCTGTCTTTCCGCCTGTTCTGTATAGCGGAAGTCTGTAATGATTACTCTGCTTGCCTCGGAGATATATACCAGGCCTTCGCCCGTATACCCTTCGGTCAGATAAAACATATTGGATGGATCATGCACCGCGACAGCTGTTTTTGCGCTGAGGCGGAGATGATTAATCAGCCGCTCCGATGCGGTCAAACCAATCACGCCTTTCCGGACGCACCCCTTATGTGGGCACATCCACAGGACATTTTATCATATACAAAGCCGTTTGAAAAGAAAAAACTGACAAAAAAGGCTGTATTCATTTTTATACAGCCTTTTTTGTCATCCCGAAGGGCCATCCGCAGGATTGCTCTGTCAAGTCAAAAGAACAGCTCCCATTCGGAAGCTGCTCTCTCCACCATTTTTAAGTTTTAAGTTATTGAGCAGTTGTCTAAATCTTTGATTTGGGTAACAACTGCCATGCTACAGCCGTCCATTTCTGCGAACCATAGGCGATGCAGAAATGGAATACGGCGATCGCAAAGTTTTCATTAAAAAGATGGTGCAGATACTGCACCATCTTTTATTAAAGCGTAAACGCTTTAAGCACCGCTTCTCCCATGGCGTCGCGTTCGCACTCTGCCGTATGGCGTACAGGCAGATCCTTCAGCGCTTTCACCTGTGCAGGCATCGGAACGCCTGTCAGCTTTTCCAGCTCTTCGCTGCAGGCAAAGGCGTCCTTGCCTTCCACGGCATCCGCTCCGGCAATTCCGCGCAGCACGTCCGCCGCGAACTTGTAGGGGCTTGCCGTAGACAGGAGCACGGTCGGTGTGGCGTCATTTGTCTTCAGCCGGTACTGGCGGAGCACATGGCCGCCCACAGCCGTATGCGGATCCATCAGGTAATGATCCTCAAGGAACCGCTTTCCGATCTCGATCAGCGTATCCTTGTTGTCCGCGCAGTCTCCCCAGAACACGTCTGCCATCCAGTCCCTGCGCTGCTCGCCAATGGAATAGCTTCCGCTTTCCTTCAGCTGCTCCATCCACCTTCTGATCAGCGTGCCGTCCCGGTCGGCGGCTTCATACAGCAGCCGTTCCAGGTTTGAGGAAACGAGAATGTCCATGCTGGGGCTCAATGTCTTGAAGAACGTACGGTGTGTGGAATAGATGCCGCTGTTGAAGAAGTCCGTCAGCACGTTGTTCCGGTTGCTGGCGCAGATCAGCTTGTTCACCGGCAGTCCCATATTCCGGGCATAGTAGCCAGCCAGGATGTCGCCGAAGTTTCCGGTCGGAACGCAGAAATTCACGGAATCTCCCGGCGCGATGGCATGTTTGTTGACCAGGTCCGCGTAAGCGGAGAAGTAATACACAATCTGCGGAGCAAGACGTCCAAAGTTGATGGAGTTGGCGGAAGACAGGATCTTGCCCCGCTCTTCCATCTGTTTAACAAACTCAGGAGAGGAGAAAAGTTCCTTCACACCGGTCTGGGCATCGTCGAAGTTGCCCTTGACCGCGATAACATGCGTGTTGTTTCCTCCGGTAGTAACCATCTGCAGCTTCTGTACGTCGCTCACGCCTTCCTGCGGATAGAACACAGTACAGCTTGTACCGGGCACGTCACGGAAACCTTCAAGCGCCGCTTTACCTGTGTCGCCGCTGGTGGCAACCAGAATGCTGATTTCCCGCGTTTCACCGTTCTTCACAGCGGCAAGGCGGGTCAGGTGCGGAAGCAGCTGGAGCGCCATGTCCTTGAATGCCAGCGTCGGTCCGTGGAAAAGTTCCAGCACCCAGGTGGCGTCATCAATCTGTTTCACCGGGGCAATTTCCGGTGTATCAAAGCGTTCCGTGTTATAGGCCGCGCGCACCGCTTCCTCAATTTCCGGAATATTGAAGTCCTCCAGGTACCGCTTCAGGATGGCAACCGCGCGTGCGGCATAATCCATTTCGCAGAAGGAGGAGATTCTGTTCATCGGAACAGACGGGAACATAGCGGGGACGTACAGGCCTCCGTCCGGTGCCAGACCATGCAGGATCGCCTGGCTGGCCGTAACACAGCTTTCACCGCGGGTGGAGAAGAAAGACACGAATGAATCACACTCCGGTTCTTTAATATGTTTCCGTTCTGGAAAAAAGAGGCGCCGGGAAATGCCGCCGCCTCTTCCGTGTTCGCTTGTGAAATCAGATCAGATACTGTCTGAAGAACACCGGGATATCTTCCGGATCGGCGCTCAGACTCAGCACAAAATCAACATCATGCTTTGCACCCAGTTCAACCAGCACCTTCACAATCGGCTCCGTATCAGCCAGCTCAGTATGGCTCAGCTTCAGGAAAGCGTCAATAAAGATGGTGCCGACGTCGAAGTTGGATGAAAGGATTCCGCACAGGAAGCCGATAAACATATCGGTGCTGTGAATATGATAATCTTCGGCGTTGATGAAACGAACCTTGTGGTCCACGTCGAACATGTAGCGATTGTCATCATCCAGGAAAATGACGTCGTGTACCGCGTCGCGGGCAGTGGTATTGGTCAGGTCAATCAGCCGCTTCGTTTTTCCGGAGCCCTTTTTGCCTGCAATTACCTGTATCATGGGAACCAGCCTCCTTTTATGGGGTTTTCTCTGAGAGCATTATACGCTACTTTTGGGTTTAGCGCAACGTGTTTTTCCCGGCGATATCCTGATAAGTTATCCCGGTGTTCAGCTTGCGTGTTTCCCTGCCGCCGTTGCGGCAGATTGCTTTGTAATCACAGTACCGGCACACCGGGCCAAGGGAATCTTCACCGGGCATTGCGGCGATGTCTCCGTCGCGCATCCGCCCACAGAGTTCTCCCGCTTTTTCAACCGCCGCGTCCATCAGTCCGCTGAGCGTCTTTTCTTCCACAGCCCAGGATGCGGATTTGCTGATGGTTCCGTCCTTGTTAAACACCTTGTCCACAGAGAACGGATGCACGTCCCGGTCCATCGCCCGGATCAGGTCTTCCTCCGCCGTAATCAGGCCCTTCATACGGACTTCGCTGATCCTGTCGTTCTCAATCTTTTCCGGATTGTCATCTTCCGTCGATACTTCTTTATCCTCAATGGGGAAGAACATAGCGCCGGCCGGCCGGGTGCCCGGCATGCTGTCCGCCGCAGCCTTCAGGTAAATCATCAGCTGCAGCTGTTCTCCGGCTTCCATTTTTGCGGGATCCGGCTTCTTTCCCCTGCTCTTGTTGTCCACCACCCGCAGCCAGACGCCTTCGCCGTTCTCATAGGTGTCAATCCGGTCAATCTGTCCCCGGATCGCCGTTTTGCTTCCGTCCGCCAGCGTGATGATCACCGGCGGAAGACCCTCACCTTCACCGAAGGGCTGCTCCGTCGCAATCGTCCGGAATTCGCTGTTGGCGGCAAACCGGGTCAGTACCTGCGCCGCCCGGCGGACACGGCGCAGGTAGCCCTCGCCCGTCCACTCTCCCATGGCGTCTTCCCGAAGCGGCGTCTCCTTCCACTCCTCTGTGAGCTCCATCAGGATAGTGTCCATGACGTTGTCGACCCGTTCCGCCGTGAAATACGGCCAATCCTTCTCAGCGCCGGCCTGCTTCATATACCGGTCCAGCGCCTCGTGAAAGAAAGTTCCCGCGTCGTTGCTCTCGTAGGTGAATTCTTCCTGTTTCACCGGTCGCAGGCCGTAATCGATAAAATGCCTGTACGGACAGGAAGCAAACTGCTCCAACCGGCTGATGGACAGCCTGTCTGTCATGAACAGCTTCCTGGCCGTATCCTTCTCCAGCTTTTGTTCTTCTTCCTGTGGCAGCATTTCCTCCAGGAGCCGGCGTGCCGCCTTTCCGTATGTTCCGTTGTGCAGCAGCTGAACCAGCGCGGTTCTCCATGCCGGCGGTATTTCCGGTATCATGCCGTCCTTCAGTTCTGTCAGCCAGTCCCCCACGCCCTCCAACGCTTCCCGTGGCGTCGCGGGATCTTTCCGGTTCTCCTGGCCCAGCATTCCGCCTTCTTCATGGATATTCGGATACAGTTCCCTGATCTGGGCAATCAGTCCGTCCGGCTGCAGCGCGCCGCCTTCCTCTGAGCGCAGGCTCCAGCTGATCATCAGCTTTTCCCGCGGCAGCGTCAGGGTACGGTAAAAGTCATATTTCCGGATCAGGCACCCGGCTTCCCGGCTGATACCGATCGTTTTTCCGGTGGCTTCCTCCATCTTTTTCCGTTCGGCATCCGTCAGCCAGCCGCTCTCCGGCGCTGTCAGCATGCCGTCCTGCGCCTGTGGAAGGATCAGTGCCTGGATATCTCCGGCCAGCAGATGTCCTGTCTCGCCGATGATTACACCATCTTCCTGTTCAGGCAGTGCCGCAAGCGACACCGGATTCAGCGCGCTTTCCAGCATATACCGCAGGTCCCGGATCGCCGCGCGCCGCGCGCCCAGAAGCGTACCAAGCTGATCCAGCAGCTCCATCAGCAGCTTCCAGATCTGCCGGTTGATAATCGCTTCCCTGTACATTTCATGCTGCAGGAGCATCTCTTCCTCTTCCTGCAGCCTGTTCCATACGTTTTCCGCTTCCAGGAACCCGACCAGCGCCTCCGCGGACGCCGCCGCGTTCCTGGCCTCCTTCAGGTTCGTGCGCAGTTCCTCCACAGGCTGCAGCAGTCGCTGCCGGAGCTGTTCTGCTTCCTCCGCGTTCTCCCCGCCTGTAAAGGGCCGCTGCCATCTTCGTCCTTCAATGCCGTGCGCCCGGGCATAATCTTCCAGGCACAGGCCTTCCGCTTCCGTCAGCGTGCAGAAGCCGCTCCGTGCCACTGTAATAACCTTGTCTGTGCGGTAGCCGTCGCTCAGGATGGACAGCGTGCTGAGCAACATACGGCATACGGGATGGTTCACTGCTTTATCCTTTTGCTGCCATACAAAGGGTATACCGCTGATCTTCAGGTTCGCTCTCAGGATGCCTTCCGAGCCAGCTCCAGGTGGAAGGGCAATCGCCATCCGGTTCCAGGGGATACCTTCCTCATGCCATTCCCGCAATGTAGCCGCGACAGCTTCCGCCTCATCCCACGGAGAGCTTCCGGCATACAATTTCAGCACGCCTTCCGTATCTCCCGTCCAGGTTTCCGGATTCAGTGCAAACAGATTCCGGTCCAGGAACTGCAGGGCCGGTGCGCAGCCTTCCCGTATGCTGTGCGGATAAACTTCCTCGGTAAGGGTCCTGACTTCCTCCAGGGCTTTGATCAGCTGGTCTGTGCTTTCATGCTGCTGTGTAAAGATCCGCCCGTCCGGAGCCTGCTTTTCATCCATGATCAGGTAAACCGACAGGCTGTTCACCTTGTTGCACAGGTGGGCAATCAGCTCCCTCAGGTCCGGCCGGATCGCGTCAAAACCATATACTGCCACGTCTGCGCCGTTCCATAATCCGCTGTTTTCCAGCCGGCTTACAGCATCGGTCCAGATGGCTTTTTCTTCATCAAACTGTTCTGAGATCAGTGTCTCATATCCATCCCAGAGGATTTTCAGGTCATTGAGTTTGGCCCGTTCCGCGCCGGTTCCCGTGCCTGCTGCATAATCTTCCAGTTCCTCCGGCGTAATGTCGCTTTCCCGCAATTCATCCAGCGCCCCGCTGACGCGGCTCACCGCGCCGGACAACTCCGTCATGTTCCGGTAATATGCCAGGTTTTCTTCCTGCTCTGTCATCACCCGGTGAACCGCCATTGCCCGGCCCATTTCATTCAGCGGGCGTCTTGTTCCCGTGCCCGTCTGTTCTTTGACCTGCTGCTTCAGTTTTCGCGGACTGATTACCTGGATATCCAGCAGTCCCGGCAGTTTCAGTCCGGTAATGATATCCCTCTCCGCCTGCAGGGTATACTGCTCGGGCACATACAGAATCAGCCTTCGTCCGGCTTTTCTGTTTTCCGCCGCGTCACGGAGCACCAGCGGCCAGACTCGCCCGTTTCTGTCTCCGATGATCTTTACCCTGCTCATGATCTTCCTCCCAGCCCCTTGGGGGGCAACTCTTCACTCTTCAGTTGAGCAGCTGTCCAAATCTTTGATTTGGGTAACAGCTGCCATGCTACAGCCGTCAAAGTACCATCAGTACTTTGGTAACGGCGATCGCAGTTCACTCTAAACTCTAAACTCATTCACTCAACAGCCATCTTGATTATGAATTATGAATTGTGAATTGTGCAAGAGCTTGCGCATTCTTATTTGAATTATATTCTTCACGGAACATATACACAAGCTCTTGCCTGCAGCTACCTGATATGATAAAGTTGCTTTGTATTTATTTTGTATTTCAGGCAGCCTCAATGGCCCGGAAGGGGTGTTCTCTCATGATTAAATCTCTGCGTTCCGCTATCAGTAAAAGACCTGCCGCCGCGGAGCGTTTCTTTTCTTATGCACAGATTATTCTTGGTGCGCTGATCGGCGGTGCGGCTTATCCCCTGTTCATGACGCCCAACAAAATCGCTCCCGGCGGCATCACCGGTATCGCCACCATCCTGAATCACCTGTTTCAATGGCCGGTCGGTACCGTAACCTTAATCCTGAACGTTCCGCTCTTCCTGATCAGCTACAGGGCCATGGGCCGGATCTTTGCCTTCCGCAGCCTGGTCGCCACCCTGTTCTTCACGCTGTTCATCGACGTCCTTCCCCTGCAGCCCATGACGACCGATCCGCTGCTTGGCGCGCTTTACGGCGGCGTCATGCTGGGTGCCGGCCTGGGCCTGATCATGCGCGGCGGTGCCACCACCGGCGGATCGGATATGGTAGCCCGGATGGTCAATAAACGCTTCCAGTTTATCTCCACCGGTTCTTTCCTTTTCGCAATAGATTTCGCCGTTGTCGTCTCTGCCGGTTTCCTGATCGGCGCAACGGAAGCGCTTTATTCCCTGATCTGCATTTTCCTGTCCGCAAGGATTATGGATACCATCATCATCGGCTTCTCTTCCAACAAAGCCTGCTTCATCATTTCCTCCCGCTGGCAGGAAATCTCCGACCGGATCATGCGGGATATGGATCGCGGCGTTACCCAGCTGACAGCCCGCGGCGCCTATACCGGTGCCGAGCGTCCCACCCTCCTGTGTGTCATCGGCCGCAGTGAGATCATGGCCCTCAAGCGGATCCTGCGGGAAGAAGACGAGAAAGCCTTTGTCATCATTGTGGAAGCCCACGAGGCCATCGGCGATGGCTTCACTCACCTGACTGACTGATAACGCCTGATTGCAAACAAAGCGGGGAGCCTTCCGGCTCCCCGCTGTTTCTTTGGGGTATATTACTGAGCAGTTTCTGTTCCGCCCATGTTCAGGATCGGCACTGTGGTTCCGCCCTGTCCGGCCATATAGGTGGGCAGTTTGCCGTCCCAGCTCTTGATCTCGTTGAAGCGGATCAGGTTTTCCGTCAGGGATTCAGCAATCTTCTTGTTTGCTTCAGCTTCGGCTTCGCTGCGCACCTGCAGTGCGTAAGCATCCGCGTCCGCATTGATCTTTGCCACATTGGCTTCCGCCTCTGCGTTGATGCGTTTCCGTTCAGCCTGCTGCTGTGTTTCCATGGTCATCTGGTTCTGCTCAATTTCAGCCTGCAGTTTCTTCTGGGCAGCGACCTGCTTGGCTTCAACAGCATCGGTGAACGCGTCAGTGAAGTCCAGGTTTTCAATGCTCACGCTGATGACGTTAATGCCGTATTCATCCAGTTCATTGTCCAGTCCTTCACGGATGGATTCGCTCAGCTTCTGGCGATTCGCCACCAGGTTTTCGGCTGTGTACTTGCTGAACACGCCCTTGGTAATCTCCAGCATCCGGGGATAAACCAGCTTGTTGAAGTAGTCCGTACCGACTTCCTTAAACAGGTTCATCGCGGTGCTCTTGTTGATCGCGTAGTTGATGGAGCCGGTAATCTGAACCTGCTGGATATCACTGGAGAATGCTTCCGTGTTGAAGGTGCTTTTCTGCTCACGGTTATCCATGGGAATAATTCTCTGGAAGGGGCTCTTGAAGTGCAGTCCCGCCTCCAGCGTCACATCTTCAACCTTGCCGAAGGTCGTCACAATGCCGGTATACCCCGTCTGCACCGTCGCGGTGCAGGTTGTCGCCACCAGCAGCACCAGCACAATGGCGGCAATCAGAATAATCAGTCCCTTTTTCATCGTATCTCGTTCCTTTCCTTTTCCCTTACCTTCGGGATTCTTCAATCAGATGCATCATCTGATCACGGGTATAGATTAGCATCAAATAATTCCCGGGTAAATATCGTAATTCGACATATAACAGGGGTTATTTTCCTTTAAGCAGAAGAATTACTTTTATATTTTTCAGTCTTCAGTTTTCATTATTCATTAAAAAAGCCTTCGGATTATTTCCGAAGGCTTTTTACTCACCTCTCGCTTCCCATAAAGAACAGCGCCAGGGTTCCGGGACCGGCATGAGCGCCGATTACAGAGCCGATACTGGTAATCAGGGTGACTTCTTTGCCGTATTCGTTCTTCAGGATATCCTTCAGCATCTCTGCGTCTTCAGCACAGTCAGCATTGGAAATGAAGATCGGGGAATCCGGCCGGATCGTCTCGCCCAGTTTTTCCGCCAGCTTCTTGATGGACTTTTTCCGTCCGTGCACCTGGGTCATCTTGATCAGGTGGCCTTCGTTATCCACATGCAGCACCGGCTTCACGTTCAGAGCCGTACCCAGCAGGGCTGTGGCGGCGCTGACCCGTCCGCCGCGCTTCAGGTATACCAGGTCTTCCACCGTGAACCAATGGCACACATACTGGATTTCTTTTTCCAGCGCTTCGGCATTCTCTTCCAGCGTCATACCGGCATCCCGGTTTTTCACCGCCAGATACACAAACAGGCCCTCACCGGCGGAAGCGGAAAGAGAATCGATCGCTTTGATCTTCCGGTCGGGATATTTCTTTGCCAGTCTTTCAGCAACCTTCTTGGCATTGTCAGGGGTTACGCTCAGTCCGCCGGACAATCCCAGGTACAGGATATCCTGACCTGCTTCAAGGATCTCCGTGAACGCGTTTTCAAACGCGTCTTCATTGACGCAGGATGTCTTGGCAACCCGTCCCGCGCGCATGGATTTATAAAACTCGTCGATAGGTTCTTCGTGATCTTTCTGTTCCCTGCCCGTATCTGTAAACAGGAACGCCAGCGGGAGCATCTTTACATTCCATTCCGCCAGTTTATCCGGATGAATATCGCAAGCGGAGTCTGTAAACAATACATAATTCTCAGCCATTTTTTTCCTCCTGCCACGCACTGTCGGCGGATACGCCGACGACAGTGAGAATATATCATTCGCGCCATTTTATGTCAACTAACCCGTTGTAAAAACATCAACAATACAAAAGTGCCTGTTGACAACCTTCTCTTCAGGGCATATAGTCACTTTGATGGTAACTGCGTATAAATTTGAAAGGACATTTCAGCAATGAAATCATTCGAAGCCATCTTCTTCTTTAGCAAGTCAGCGATGGATTAATCAGACGCACAGAGCGCTTTGAATCCACCGCCTTTTGAGATGAAAAAAGGCGGTGGTTTTTTGATTGATCTGTCAGTGCTTCATCACTGGCAGCACCGAGCAATCCATTGGTAACGCTGAGCCATCCATTGGCAACGCCGATCCGCCCATCGCTGACTGATACCTTAAGGCGCTCAAAACAATCATTTATCATCACAAAGGAGTGAACGCTCATGAAGCGATATTATCAGCCGGAAATTGAAACGGCACCCAGAGAGAAAATCCTGGAAATCCAGAATGAGAAACTTGTCAAACAAATCCACCATGTCTGGGATAATGTTCCTTATTACCGTCATCTGATGGAGGAAAAGGGCCTCACACCGGATGACATCAAGACTGTGGATGACATTCATAAACTCCCCTTCCTCAGCAAGGCTGACCTGCGGGATACTTATCCCTATGGTTTGCTGGGCACGGATCTGAAGGACTGCGTTCGCATCCATTCCACTTCCGGCACCACAGGCAAACGGGTTGTCGCCTTCTATACCCAGCACGATATCGACCTGTGGGAAGACTGCTGTGCCCGCGCCATCGTAGCCGCCGGCGGTACGGAAGAGGATGTGGTCCAGGTCTGCTACGGCTACGGGCTGTTCACCGGCGGTTCCGGTCTGCACGGCGGTTCACATAAAGTGGGCTGCCTGACCCTGCCGATGTCTTCCGGCAACACAGAACGCCAGATTCAGTTCATGATGGACCTGGAATCCACCATCATCTGCTGCACACCTTCTTATGCTGCCTACATCGGCGAATCCCTGAAAGAGCAGGGATTCAAACCTGAAGACAACAAACTGAAGGCCGGCATCTTCGGTGCGGAACCCTGGACTGAAGAGATGCGCCATGAAATCGAAAAAAGCCTGGGTATCAAAGCCTATGATATCTATGGCCTGACGGAAACCAGCGGCCCCGGGGTTGCCTTCGAATGCGAAGAGCAGAAGGGCATGCACATCAATGAGGACCACTTCTATGCTGAGATTATCGATCCGGATACAGGTGAAGTCCTGCCGGAAGGCTCTGTCGGCGAACTGGTCTTCACCGCCCTGGATAAAGAGGCTTTCCCGCTTCTTCGCTACCGCACCCGCGACCTTTGCGTGCTGAACCGTACTCCCTGCTCCTGCGGCCGCACTCATGTCCGCATGGCCAAGCCCATGGGCCGCAGCGACGATATGCTGATCATCCGCGGCGTCAACGTCTTCCCGAGCCAGATCGAAACCGTCCTGCTCAATGAAGGCTATACGCCCAATTATCAGATCGTCCTGGATCGCGAACGGAACACCGATACCTTCGACGTCTATGTTGAAGTCAGCCCGGACCAGTTCTCCGACTTGATGGGCCAGATCCAGAAGATGGAGAAGGGGCTTGAGTCCGCCATGCGCACAATGCTTGGTATCGGGCCCAAGATCCACCTGGTAGCCCCCAAGACCATCACCCGCAGCGAAGGCAAAGCTGTCCGCGTCATCGACAAACGCAAACTTCACTGATATAATAAATAACAAAGAAACTATTCCGTTCAAGCAGCATTTTCCCATCAGGCAACCAATTCACATTGTGCATTATGCATTGTGCATTGTGCATTAAACAAAGGAGGTTCCTATGGCTATTACGCAATTGTCCGTCTTTCTGATGAACCAGCCCGGCGCGCTGATCGAAGCCATCCAGGCCCTTTCCGACGCAGGCATCAATATCCGTGCCATGAGTATTGCCGAAGCCAATGACTTTGGTATTCTCCGCATCATCGTTTCCGATACTGACACCGCCTGCAAGGTCCTGGGTGATAAGTATCTCTTCTCCAAAACAGAAGTGGTTGCCGCACTCATGAGCGACCGCAGCGGCGCCCTCTACCCCATCCTTACGGCTCTCAACGAGGCAAACATCAATATTGAATATATGTACGCTTTCACCGGTTCCGGCCCGGAAGAAGCCTATGTGGTCATCCGGGTCAATGATGTAAAAACCGCGGAAGAGCTGCTGAATGCCAACGGCATCCGGACTCTTTCCGATGAAAGCCTGAAAATCTGAAATCTGCTTTCATTCTTTACGATTTTTGCATTGTTTTCGCCGTACAAACTCCCATTTCATGGGAATTTGCCTCATTTGGTTTTCTTTTGCCATTTGCAGTCCATTGTTGCTGAAGCCCTTATGTGATATAGTATCTTTTGGCGGAACGATCCGCAGAACACATTTTCAGTATCAGGCGCACAGCGCGAAAGGAAGAGACATATGAAGAAGGTTATCTGCAAGATCGAGTACGATACCGACGCTTCCGAACTGATCCAGAAGAAAGTTTTCGGCGTATTCGGCGATCCCAAGGGCTATGAAGAGTCCCTGTACAAGACCCAGGGCGGCAAGTTCTTCCTGTATGGTTACGGCGGAACTGAATCCCCCTATCCGGAAGAGACCATCAAGCGTCTCGCCGCTGACAAGGTTCAGGCTTGGCAGAACAGTTGAACATTAAGAGCCACCCTTCGGGGTGGCTCTTCAACTGTTCACTCTACACTCTTCACTTTTCACTCATCACTCTTAACTCATCACTTGCCTGCCTTCGGCAGGCTTTTTCAATTCAAAAGAACAGCTTCCGCTCCGGAAGCTGTTCTCTCCACCATTTTTAAGTCTTAAGTTTTCATTTTTCAGTATTCATTACATAAAAAAGAATGGTGCTTTATGATATGTACCCAGTTTCCTGGACACATTGAATTATGATCGAGGCTCAATCCATGGATGCCAACCTGTATTTTACGGGTGGCATCCATTTTGTTTTTGCCTGGATGCGCTCATTGTTGTAGTAGTCAATGTACCTCGCCAT